>NZ_JPOS01000034.1 GCF_000759025.1 Phaeodactylibacter xiamenensis
GAGATGCCGAATTCGACGGCTGCGAGTTGCAACAGTCTTGTTTGGCTCACGGTTGGGAGTACGTGCTAAAAACGGCGAAGGATACTTTGGTAGCCGATCATCCGGACATGGAGAATGCTTCGGCTTTTGGCCATTTGGCCGCAAGTATCGGTCAAAAAAGCTTGTTCCTGCCCCAAATGTATGTGACTAAGCAAGGGTTTGGGCCAGTCAATGTCTTGTTCTGGCATGACCGGACCCGATATGACCGACCTTTGTATCTGTTGACCAGCTTGGAATATGGCCCACAAGCCGAAACATATTACCGAAAGAGGTATCACATTGAAACCTTTTTCGGCGATATCAAATCTCGCGGATTCCACATTCATAAAACCAGGATTGAAGAGCCTCAAACCTTGTTCAATCTCTTGATCGTGGCTAGCCTGGCTTTCATCATCTGTATCTTGTTCGAGTTTGATGCCCGAACCTCAGCCCAGTTGGGTAAATTCTGCCGTAAAGACCGAATCGATAGCTTGTCCGTGTTTCAGATTGGACTGAGGGCTGTCCGATTTTATGTCAGGCATGCTTTAAATCTTTCTTTCCAATTTTCAAAGAACTTCCCGTAAAATAAAAGTGTACGGCAATGAAATTTTACAACGCTGTAAAGGAAATGCGCATGATGAAGGTTGCTAAGATGAATTGTATTGCTGCTTTTTCGCTGTTACTCCTATGTCGTTGCAATATGGCAGAACTCCAGCCGCCCAATTATTGCCAAATGTTAAGCAACGATCAGGCCCATGTGAATTACGACAAATCAGATGCCAATTACTTGTCGGACAAAGCAAAGCGTCATGAGATTTTCAGGAATAATTTCTTTGAAATCATGGAGTATGCTTCTAAAGAGGGCTTCCCTCAAATAAATGTAAAACAGCCAGCACCAGATTCCTGTATGCAGCGTGCAATCACCATCACATTCATTCACATTGCTCAGTCAGATGTAACAATTTTCTTTGATAGGAAAATCAAGCGGTTGCTACAGCAAGAAATACAAAAGGGCAACCTGCCACCAAACCTAATCGCTAAGTCAATAGCCATTATGCTCCGCACCAATGAGCTGTGCAGGCAGACAAAGGTGGATTTGCTCCAATTCGTCAAAGACTTAGCGATCGACTCAGAGGTTGTGCAGGGAGACACCCTATCGGAAATGCTAAAGCAAAAAGAGCCGATAGCTTGTGAGTAAAGCTTCCTACTGGTATATGCACCTGCTTAGATGCAGTTACTGGCTGTCAGATGTAGCCTTATTATCAATAATGAGGTGGTCCAATGAGGACGTAGCCGCCTTCCTTTCAAAGGGTGAGTTATGGTCACTAGCGGTGATGTAATGCTTTGGAAAACAGATTTTTGTTTTATATTTAAGGGTGAAGACGCTTAAAGACCTGTATTTATGAAGCCAGAACCCACCGGATTTCCACCCAAGACGAGAAAGCAAATTGCAGAAGAGTACGGTATTAGCCGAAAGACCTTGTACAGGTGGCTGAATAAGGCGGGTATAGTGCTGGCACCAGGTTTGGTTAAACATGAAGACTTAAAGCGGATTTATGAAGTGCTTGGACCTCCTCCTCTCAGGAAACCTGCCTAGAGCAGAGTTGTGCGGAGATCGATAGACTTTAACCTGTCCCAAACTGTCCCAAACTGTCCCAAGCTATCTTTTTATATTTGTGTAATGAATTTTCGTAATTTATTCCTAAATGATTTAGAGGCTACATGGCAATTTAACGCCCAAGCAATATTGAACCGTAGGCGTGCCTCTCTAACAGTTGTGTACGGCATTTAACCATACCTTTGGATATATGTATTTTTCAAAATATAGCAGGAGAACAGCTCATCTGCTGGTGCTCGCCTTTCTGCTTGGCATTGCAGTAAGCTGTCAAAAGGATCACCTTAGTGGTGGAGCTGACAGCAAAAAAACAGGTACAGAGCTGCCTGAGTCAGCCGCGATAGCAATAAGCTATGATGTAATTGTTTCTACCTTTCTTATCCCTGAAAACCCGGACGATGCCGAATTGCTCAGCCCGGGCGAGCGGGCACTGGCTTCTCCCATTGTGGAAGGCAGCCGTGTAAAGCAGTTTATAAACAGAGATGGCACTATAGACGGAGAGATTCAGCGGATGGACCTGGAGGGCATGCCCAGCTACCCTGAACCTCGCATTGGCGGCCCGGTTATGCCAAAAAAGTACCAACCGCAGCGCATAGTAATTGAGGGAGGGGCGAGCACATCATTCAACGCTGAGGACGAGATCATAAGCCATTGCTTTCAGGGGGCTGAGACCGCTATGTATTTCCAACGCATAGCGGATGAGTTATCCGAGGGCACCATGCTCTCGGGAGAGGAATTTGACTATATGATAGAGGGGTTTGACGAGGCAGGTTTCGAGGTATCCGTCAATAGTCAGGATAACAATATTGTCGAGCTGGTCCACGAGTTTGAGGATGCCCGCCGGACAGTCTTTTATCTAGACAAAGTACAGCAGCGCATTCGCGCACGGGCACATTATGATGCGGAAGGACAATTAGAGACCTTGTCTGAATACGTCTTCGAGCCGGGGGAGCCGGCTGTGCTTACCGCTCACCGTTTTGTGACTTTCTACGATGCCCCCCGGAATGGCGTACGCATGGGCGTTTGGAAGACCGCCCAATTTCGCAATTTTGAATTGGAGAAAAATCTATAATCATGAAGAACAACAAACTACTCAATACTTTTGCCTTAACGCTGCTACTCTTTCCGGGTTGGGCGATGGGGCAGCGCAATACGATTTGGCTGGATGGTGCAACGACCACGACATCCAAGGGATGGCGAGGTACCCCAAACGCCATGCGCGACTTTTACAATTACGATTTTGTAGACCTGGTTTCCACAAATTCAGCCGGTAGCCAGGAATATGACTTAAGTTTAGGCGTCAGGGACTTTGATATACCGACAAGCCCTACCGCTGCTATACAGATGGAGCCCATGCTAGACAATAGGAGTAATGTACTCGGCATTGCGCACGATTTCGGTGGTCTGGTATTGCGGGAATTGGTCAACCGGGACAATAGCTTGTCTGCCATGATTCTTGACGGGGTGCCCAATCAGGGCTCTTCGGCAATTAAGCTGGCTACATACCGCGAAAACCCCGGTGACAATACTTCTGCCCAATTGATACTTGAAAATGCTCAATCTGTCCAGGCCATGCAAAATTGCGATGACTGCAATGCTTTAGGTATTTTTGAAACCTGGATCAATGCCCTCTCCACTACTAGTATTGATGCATTCAACCAAATGGCGAACGGCAGCTCGCAGATAAATTATTTAAATGATAACCCACCACCCCCTGAAATTCCATTTGCCATACTGTGGGGCAGTGTGGAGGAGCTGTCATTAATGAGCCTTATGGACTCCCGAACATCGAATAATCCGTGGAGTACCCCTATCACAAGCTGTGCCGCAGAGGCCATGGAGAGGGCAAGAAAAGACTATGAGACAGACCTGGAAATACTGGGGCTGATCAGTACTGTGAGTGGTTTCTTCGGCAGAGCGCTGAGTGCTTTTGGTGAGATTGTAGGAGATATTGCCGGAGGTGAAACCCCCTCTCCGGGTACGGTGCTTTCCGCATTTGGAGACTGGATAGTGGTGGAACGAAGCGCTATCATTGAAGATATTGAGGCACAACGGGAGGCCGATCAGGAGCTGGCGCGGATACTGCGCTGCGAGCTGTCTCATCAATTGCTGGCTTCCGAATGGCAGTTTGGGCTGATAGAGTATGGCACTGTAGAAGTAGGTACTGAAGAGGTCCCCCTGCTACCGGAAGCCTCTCAGGCGCTGTGCATACAGTACTGTCAGGAGCAATTTACCGGCTTTCCGGGCTTATCCGTTTTTGGCAATTGTGTAGAGGATTGCATGGACGATCCGCCTACGCAAACCGTTACGGTCTACCTGCCGGAAGAAAACGATGGGCTGCTACTCAAATCTGAGCAAATGCTGGACGGCGCAGCGCACGTTTATCATTTGGAAGAGCACAACCACTTTCAGGAAACGGCCCTGTCCGGCCAGTCTTCTGAGGGGACACTGAATCATGCTTTACAAGAACTTTTCGACGGAACAGCAGGGCCTGCTTTTGCTGTGCCTAAACAATAATGTTTGATTGGATATCTAACCTATGCGCTACCTGATTGTAGTTTGGGAATTGCTGATAAGCTTGTCAGGCTGTTCCTCCGCCTTGCAGGAAAGCTGGGTGGTCCCCTGTTCCGGTCATTTTGAGTTTTACCCTTTGAATTGGGAGCAGTTGCTCATCCTGTCGTCAAGTTGCGATTCGGGGCCCTGCATTAAGGCGATTGATTTGCGCAGCGGTGAGGAAGCCTGGTCGCTTTCTGATACGCTATTCAAGCAGGTCTACTACAACTTTCAGCCCTACCTGGACGAGCGCTACCTGGTACTTCCGGTCGGGCGGGAACTGATTTGCCTGTCACCCAAAACCGGGGAAATACTTTGGCAAAGCCGGCGCAGCAGGCCAGGGGACTCTCACGTATTCGGGGATGGTCAATTCGTATACCGTTCTTATGCTGCACCGACTGACACCGCCTTTGAGTGGATACGCTTTGACCTGGATTCCGGCAGGGATAGCCTGCTGCTCGTGAGCCCGGTAAGTAAGGCTTCCCGCTGCCTTATGCGGTCGCCGGTGCCTTTTTTTGACGGGCGTGATAGCGGCTTGGTCAGCCCGGTGATCGATTATGAGCCCCGGGGTCTTACCGAAAGCTATCTGTTGCTTTGGAAGCGAGGACAGCCAGCTGCGGCAGTGCGCCATACCATTTATCCGGATAATGAACAAGGCCGAGGACCTGGTTTGCCACCGGTTGTAGCGGGAAAGTATTCCTGGTGGGTAGCCAGCCAGGATGTCGTCTCCTTTGATTTGGCAAATGAGAAAATAGTATGGAGGGTAACCCTGCCCCATGGGTTGCTCACTTCACGCCTGACCTTGCATGGTGAAAATCTTTTTCTGGCCTGTGAAGATGAAAAATTGTACGCGATTGCTGCCTCCACCGGGAAGTTGCAGTGGTCATCGCCCATAGCCGGTACGCCGAGCCGGGTTTTCCATACCCCTGAGGCCACTTACCTGATTGGTGGATCTGATCAGGTACTTTATGAAATTGACCGGCATAATGGGCAATTGTTAGGTCGATACACTTTTCAGGGCACCGGTCGAAAACTTCGCCGGGTGGCCTACTTTGGGCATGGTGTGGCTGTGCTCAATGATGGCCGTGATTGGCAGGCGGTGCCTCTAACCGCTTTGCCAACTCAGCTGCGCAGGCTCCAGGTCCCCAGAAACAATCGTAGATAGCTTGGGCGGGCAGGGTCGCCTGTTTTTCCGAAAAACGTGTTATCCCGGCAGCACCTCCCGCAACCGCTTTACCACCTCATAAGCTGCGGGGCAGATCGTCGTATTCTTCAGCGTCAAATCCAGAATCTGGTGGAAGCCCTTGTGGTTGGTGTGCGGGTACTCGGCGCAGGCCTTGGGGCGGTACTCATAAATGGAGCAGTAGTTGTCGCTGCCGAGGAAGGGGCAGGGCGTTTCGTTGAGGACGTAGTCGCCTTCGTCATCCAGGTGCAGGTATTGGTCTACGAATTCGGCAGGGCGCATTTTCAAATGGCTGGCGATGCGCTCAATATCGCGGTCGCGGAATATGGGGCTGGCCGACTTGCAGCAGTTGGCGCATTGCAGGCAGTCGGTCTCTTCAAACACCTCATCGTGCAGCTGGGCAACGGTGGCGTCCAACTGCCGGGGCGGCTTTTTTTTGAGCTTTTGGAAATACTTTTTATTCGCCCGCTTATCGCTTTTCGCCCGCTGTTTGAGGTGCTGCAGGCGGGTAGGCATGTCTTCCTTGAGCGGTTCCTCCTCCATCGTTACAACTTTTGATCCTTGCTCTGGTTTTTTAGTGGTCTGCATCAGAAAACAAAGATCGTAAATTTTGAACGCAACATCCACTCCGCCCAAAGCAGAAGTTGAACAGGACAGCCAGCCGGACCTGATGAGCTGGGTTATCCTCGTTACCCTGAGCCTGATTTGGGGCAGTTCTTATATCCTCATCAAAAAGGGGCTGGTGGTCTACTCCAGCACGGAGGTAGCCTGCCTGCGCCTGGCGATCTCGGCCCTGTGCTTTCTGCCCTTCCTGCTGTATCAGTTCCGGAAAGTGGACTGGTCGCGCTGGCCATTTCTGGTCATTGTGGGACTGACGGGTACGGCTATCCCGGCCTTTATGTTCGCGATTGCTCAGACAGAGATCAGCAGTTCCATGGCGGGCGTGCTCAACTCTTTGGTGCCTTTGTTTACGTTGGTACTGGGTGTGCTGCTATTCGGGGCAAAGGCGCGCTGGCTTAAGCTGTTGGGGGTACTCATCGGACTGGCAGGAGCGGCTACGCTCATCCTGTTCAGCCGGGAGGCGGGCATGGAGGGCAACCCCTGGTACGGGCTGCTGGTAATCGTCGGCTGCATCTGCTACGCTATCAATTCCAATACCATTGCGAAGTACCTGAAGGAGATGAAGTCGCTCATCATTAGTGCCACTTCTTTTACCATTGTGGGCATACCGGCTTTTGCCTACCTGTTTCAGACGGATGTGCTGCCCAAGCTGGAAAGCACCGCCGGTGCCTGGGAAGCGTTAGGCTATGTTGCACTACTCAGCATCATGGGTACCGTGCTCGCCTCTCTGATTTTCTTCCAGCTGATCAAGCGTACCACTCCGGTATTTGCCTCCATGATCAGCTACCTGGTGCCTATGGTGGCGGTATCCTGGGGCTTTCTGGACGGAGAGGTGATTTCTGTGATTCATTTTTTGGGTATGGGGCTGATTTTGAGTGGGGTTTATTTGGTGAAGCAATAAAAAAATGGCTGCCCACAATCTACAGCAGGCAGCCACCCTAAACATTACCTTTGCGTCTATACATGACCGAAGCAGTTTGGGCAAGGTCCAAACCGCTTCGGTCAGTAAATGCCGACACGAAGCAGGTTTGGACCTGTGCTGACCGATAGCGTCAGTAACTCCAAACCACTTCGTCGTCGGTATAGCTTAAGAAAAAATCTACCCAGCGTTATAGTAAAAACGCTCGTGCACGATCTGGTCACCTTCCCATTTCTGCACAGCCACCTGCTCCATCTGAACGCGGTTGCCATCCTTGAAGGTCACTTCCATCATGTTTTCAACAGTCGTGATCCCGTTTTCTTCATCTGAGGTCAGGCTGTGTACCTGCAGGTCGTGAAACTCCTGTACGTTGTTGAGGAACTGCTCCTCGTATTCACGGCAGGCAGCCTTGCCGGTACGCTTGCCCGTTGGCTCTTCCATGATGACGCCCTCTGCGTAGTACTTCTCAAAAGCGTCCATTAATTTGCCCTGTCCGAGCATGTTGTAAATATCCTGTGCTTTTTCCTTGTAAGTCATAATTGATTAATTTTGATGTTTAAACATTAAATGTTTGCACGCTGAAATAGTTCGCAAGAGGCCGGCTTTTTTCAAAAAAAATGAAGGGATTTTTTCCTTTTGCTTACTTTAGGGTAACTAAAACCTTATCACCATGGAAATAAACTGGATTGCAATCGCCGTAAGTGCGCTCATACCGCTGGTTATTGGCGCGATTTGGTACAACCCCAAAGTACTGGGCAAAGCCTGGATGCAGGCGAGTGGCGTCACAGAAGAACAAGTACAGACCGGCAATATGCTGGTCATCTTCGGGCTGACTTACGTTTTTGGGCTGCTGGCCTCTCTTACCTTAAGTTTCTTGGTCGTGCATCAGGGACACCTGTACTCCATCCTGGTTAATGAACCGGGCTTCGGGGAGGAGGGTTCGGACATCATGCGGTACATCGGGGACTTTATGACCAACTACGGGGATAACTTCCGCACTTTCAAGCACGGTGCCTTCCATGGCCTGATGACCGGGATTACCTTTGCTTTGCCCATTATTGCCATCATCGCACAATTTGAGCGCCGCCCCTGGAAGTACATCTGGATCCACGCCGGCTACTGGGCCCTGACGCTTATGCTCATGGGCGCTGTCATTAGCGGGTGGCAGTAATTTTTCACCGGGCGCAATTGTCCGCAAAGCTCGTCAGCTTAGATATGGATTGGGTTCACGCAGAGCCCGCGAAGTGTCACGCAAAGTTCGCAGAGGTTGGCGGAGTGGCTAATTGTGTGGCGGGCGGTTCACGCAGAGCGCGCAAAGGGGGGCACGCAAAGTTCGCGAAGTGTCACGCAAAGATCGCAAAGTTTGCCTGTGCGGTCTTTCGCTCTGTGGTCTTTGCGTACCCTTCCTCCGCGCCCTTTGCGTGATTTATCCCGTGTGCTTCCGTCCCAACTACCGCACCAACATCACCCCACCTTCACGCTCTACCTCCAGTTCCTGCCCACAGTAAAAGACCTGCCCCTTCAGGTGGTAGACATACAGGCCGGTATTCATCAGCGTGCCTTTGAACGCCCCATCCCATCCCAGTGCCGGATCGGTACTTTCAAACAGCTGATTGCCCCAGCGGTCAAAAACCATCAGGTTGAAGGACTGCCACTCCAGGCCCGGTGCCGGGTAAGCCCGGAAGGTATCGTTATTGCCATCCTCATTGGGGGAGAATGCGGTGGGCAGGTAAAGGAAAGCCGCTTCGTCCACCCGTGGAGCGGTGACGTTGAAGTTCAGCGTCAGCACCTCACAGGCGTTGCTGAGGGTCAGTTGGTAAGTACCGGCAGTATCGAACTGCGCCATCGGGCCGCTTTCTCCATTGCTCCAGTTGTAGGAAAGCTCTGATTCTGTGCCGGAGAGCACCACGGCATCTACTGTAGTCGATGGTGTTTCGCAATCGCCGGGCTGAATGTCAAGTTCGGCCTGTAGGGGCGGCAGTGCTTCAACGGTCGCCATGAGCGTAGCCGTACAACCATTGCTGGTGTTGGTAACAGTCAGGCTGTAATCGCCAGCGCTCAGGTTGCTGAATGCCGGGGCGCTCTGCGTAGGGAAACCTTGCAGGGTGAAGGTCAGTGGTTGCTGGGAGCTATCCTGAACTACCAATGCCCCTGTACTGCCTTCCGGGCAACTGGGCGCTGTGGTTGCTATCGGCATGGGAGCAGATAGTTCTTCCACCCGCACCAGCACAACAGAATCGCACCCTTCGCTATTGGTCAGTTCCAGCTGCAGGGAATCGCCCGGGCTGAGGGATTGCCCTTCAAAATCAATGGTCGTTCCGGTACAGGCTTCGAGATTGATGGTGGTGAAGCTGGGGTCAGCTGTTCCCACTTCCACAAACACGAGGGAGTCACAGCCTGCTGCACTTTGGAAGGTAAAGACCGTATCCTGCCCGGTCTGAAGCTCGGTGCCGTTATAATCAACACTTGCTCCTGCACAAGCGGAGAGGGCGATGTTGGTCTCCAAAGCTTCCACCGCCTCTACTTCCACTGTAACCACGGAGTCACATCCATTGGCATTGATAAAGGTGAAGTTGGCAGACTCGCCCGCCGGAATGGCTGTGCCTTCGTACAAGTAGTTAGTGCCTGAACAGGCTTGCACCTGCAAGGTTGAATCGGTGGGTGTCAGGGTTTCTACAACCACCGTGACCACGGAGTCGCATCCATTAGCATTGGTGAAGGTGAATTCCTGTTGCGTTCCTGCGGGTACAGGCGTGCCGATGTAGTCTGCACTTTCGCCCTGACAAGCCGCAAGATTGAGTGTGGAGTCGGTGGGCAACAGGGTTTCGACGATCACGGTGACCACGGAGTCGCATCCATTGGTATTGGTGAAGGTGAAGTCTTGCTGCGTCCCTGCGGGTACAGGTGTACCGAGGTAGTCTGCGCTTTGGCCCTGGCAAGCAGCGAGATTGATTGTGGAATCGGTGGGCAACAGGGTTTCGACGATCACGGTGACCACGGAGTCGCACCCATTAATATTGGTGAAGGTGAAGTCTTGCTGCGTCCCTGCGGGTACAGGTGTACCGAGGTAGTCTGCGCTTTGGCCCTGGCAAGCGGCGAGATTGATCGTGGAATCGGTGGGCAACAGGGTTTCGACGATCACGGTGACCACGGAGTCGCACCCATTAATATTGGTGAAGGTGAAGTCTTGCTGTGTCCCAGCGGGCACGGGTGTGCCAAGATAGTCCGCACTTTCGCCCTGGCAAGCCGCGAGATTGATTGTGGAATCAGTAGGCAACAGGGTTTCAACGACCACGGTGACCACGGAGTCGCACCCATTAATATTGGTGAAGGTGAAGTCTTGCTGCGTCCCTGCGGGTACAGGCGTACCGAGGTAGTCTGCGCTTTGGCCCTGGCAAGCCGCGAGATTGATTGTGGAATCAGTAGGCAACAGGGTTTCAACGACCACGGTGACCACGGAGTCGCACCCATTAATATTGGTGAAGGTGAAGTCTTGCTGCGTCCCTGCGGGTACAGGCGTACCGAGGTAGTCTGCGCTTTCGCCCTGACAAGCCGCGAGATTGATCGTAGAATCGGAGGGTAGGAGGGTTTCTACAACCACCGTGACCACAGAGTCGCATCCATTGGCATTGGTGAAGGTGAATTCCTGCTGCGTCCCTGCGGGTACCGGCGTGCCGAGGTAGTCAGCGCTTTGGCCCTGGCAAGCGGCAAGATTGATCGTAGAATCGGTGGGCAGTAGGGTTTCAACAACCACAGTAACTATGGAGTCGCATCCATTGGCATTGGGAAAGATGAAGTCCTGTTGTGTTCCCGCCGGCACCGGCGTACCCAGATAGTCCACATTTTCCCCCTCACAAGCGGCGAGGGTAAGTGTGGAATCCGTAGGCAACAGCGTCGCCACCACCACCGTCAATATGGAATCACAACCTGCAACATTTGTAAGTATAAAATCCTGCTGTGTACCGGCCGGGATAAGCGTGCCCTGATAATCGAAAGCTTCATTCTCGCAAGCGCTGGCCTGCAGGGTGGCAGCTGTGGGTTGTAGTATGTCAATAGAAACCTGCACCAGGCTGTCACAGCCCCAGAAACTACTCAGCGCACTTTCCAGAATGGTATCCTGTACATAGGTTACCCCTTCGTAAACTACCGAGTCACAGCCCGAAAAGCTAAAGTTGGTGGTGTCAGGCGTGCAATTCACCTGTAGCAGCCAGTCGGCCGGGAAGGCAAGGAAACAGCCAAAGGTGGTGGTGTCGATTTCGGTGTAAACCGGCACCAATTCCTGTGGCAGCTGCGTAGTATCCAGCTGTAGCTGATAGTCGCCCGCCGGGAGATTGGGGAAGGTGTAACCATTGGGGGCAATTGCTGTAAGGCTGTTCAGCAGGCTGTTGTTTTGCAACAGGTCAATGACGGCCCCGCTGTAGAGCGTATCTGCTGCGTCAATGATGCCATTATCGTTGACATCGATGTACACCTGCCCTTCCAGCTGACTTAATCCGTCGAAGAGTTCCAGTTGTAAGGGTTCCGAGGACAGAGCGCAGCCATTCTCGGCAACCATATCCAGCCAGTAACTGCCGCTTTCGGTGGCGATGAGCTCGGGGACGGTGGAGGAAGGTGCTCCCAGCGGCAGGCCTTCAAATACCCACTGATAGGTGCTGATGCCGGGGATTTCGGGCAGGCAAAGGGTGTCCGGGCGGCAGCGGCTGTAACAGCCATTGGGCACCAGTGAAATATCCGGGCCGGGCTCAATCTCCAGGGTGTTGCTTTCGCTTTCGCATCCGAAACCGTTAGTGGCCGTCACGGTGTAGCGCCCGGGCTGATCGGTTTGCATGACGGGACCGGTAACGCCATTGCTCCAGCGGTAGGAGAGAGAAGGGGCAGGGCTGTCTACTGAGAAAGTGACCAAGGTACCTTCGCACACAAAACCACCGGGCGATTGACTGATCTGTACTTCCGGTACCGGATTGACAATCACGGTGAAGGGGCCTTCCATGTTGATGCAACCGGAAGCCGTTTCGGTTACCGTCACGTCAAAGGTATAAGTGCCGGCGGTAAGCAAGTTGCCCCGTTCATCGGAGAACTCTATGGCGACCGCACCGGTACCGTTCGACCAGGTGTAGGAGTAGTCAGGATTCGCCAGGGTTTCCAGGAAGACATCGGTGCCCTCGCAAACTTCCAGGGTGTCGTATTCATAGCCTAGAAGTTGGCCCAGTTCGTTGTAGATCGCCGCCCGGATGGTGTCTTCGGGGGCAGGGCGGAAAGCCAGTTCGACCGGGTCAGTTGTATAAGTGCAGCCATTTGAATTGGTAACGGTAACATCGTAGATACCGGTTCGGGTAACAAACAGGCTGTCCCCGGCCTGGCCATTGCTCCACGCCCAGGAGACGCCGCCCGGAGGTGCTGTAAGTACGGCCGTATCCCCCGCACAAAATTGAGTGCCATTCGAGCTAATCATACCGCTCAGGGTATTGGGCAGAATGGTCACCGTTGCTACGTAAGTGCTGTCGCAGCCAAAGCGCCCGATGGCCGTCAGAGAGACCGTGTAGGTGCCTGGATTTTCAAAGCGGTGGTAGGCGATAGTCCCTTCGGCTTCGTTGGCTTCTGCGCTGGCCGGGTCGCCGAAGCTCCAGAAAAGTTCTGTGACATCAGGCCCGGCATCGGCTTCAAATTGTACGGCTTCGTCGGCACAACTTACGGCGGGCTGCGGGAAAGCTACCTCGGGCAGGCCCTTGACAGTGACCGACCGGCTGAAGGTAGAGGTGCAGCCGTTGCTCGTGATGGTCAGGCTGGCGGTGTATACGCCCGGAGCGGTATACAAGTGTTGGGGGGCAGGCAGGTTGGAAGTGTTGTTCGGGCTGGCAGGGTCGCCAAAGTCCCACGCCCAGCTGTCGATCGTTGCCCCGTCGATAAAACGGGACAGGTCAATGAATGTCGTAGGCCCGCCTGCACAAACGGTGTCGGCATTGAAATGGGCGACCGCATAGACCGTGTCCGGCCGGTAGAAAGAGCAGGTGGTCGCCTGCCCGGTGGAGGGGTCCGTAAATTCTCCAACAAAAAACACCCGGTAGTAGCCGGGGCTGGAAAACACGTGGCTGGTCTGCAGGGTGCCAAAGGAGATATTCCCCGGGCCGCTGCCGGGGTCGTCAAAATTCCATACAGCAGTGCCTGGGATATAATTGGCAGACACGATGGCTTCGTAGCTGCGGTCGTTGCAGTCGCCATTGCTCATTTGCTGAAGGTCAATGGTGCCGGCACAGCCCGGGCTGTTTGGAAAAATGCCGCCGCCAATGCCCGAGCAACCGAGTACGGAAATGGTATTGGACAAGTCTGTACACCCGTTCTGATCGGTCACACTCACCTGATAAGCCCCGAAGTCGGTCGCGGTGTACTGCGCGCTGTTGGTTCCTACGGGGTTGCCGTCCTGCAGCCACTGAAAAGTATATCCGGCTTCAGTATCAGTGGCGTAAAGCCGGGTGGAAGGCGGCAGGTTGCAAAATCCATTGGGGTCAGGGGTGGAAATGCTGACTTCCGGCGCTTCATAGCCGCGGATGAGAAAGAGGGTGTCTTCCGCACAGCCGTTAAAGTCGGTCACTACGGTGCGGTAAAAACCGGGGCCAAGGTCAGGGGTGTTGTCCAGGGAAACGATGTTGCCTGTTTCATCCAGCCAAAGGTAGCTGTCGAAAGGGGCTGTGGTTTGAACCATAGCCGTTTCTTCCGGGCAGAGCACATCCGGGTGGTCCACCACCGGCTCCGGCAAGCCATAGACGGCTACTTGCAGGAGGGCGATCTGATCACAGGCTTCCATCGTCAGGGTGGCAAAGCCGGTGTAGTGCCAGCTGACAATAATATCGGCACTGCCATTTTCATTGATAATGGTGCCGGCACCGGCAGGGCTGATGCTCCAGTTGTAGTCCAGCCCTTCGATATCCGCTACGCTGTAAGAGGTGATTTCCTGATTGCAGGTTTCGTCCGGCCCGCTGATTTGAAGCTCCGGGAGGGTATCCAAAGCAATAAGCGTGTCGGGAGAAGAGCAGCCTAGTACGCTTTCCTGCCGCACGCTGATTTCGTACGGTGGGGTAGGGCCAAAGCTTACATTGACCGGGTTGCCGGTTCGGGTGGAAAGGGTCCCCCCATCGTTGATGGTCCAGAAAAAGCGGGCACTGTTCAGGTCGGATTCTGCCTCGTAAGTGTAAACCCGCCCCGGGCAAATCTGCCGGGCGCCTTGTATAGCCTCAATTGCTGGCACGGCCGGCAGCACTCTGAGTACGGCGGAGGCTTGCATCAGGCAGTACCCGCTTCCGGTTTCGGGCGTGGCGGTCACCTCGTAGATCCCATCTGTAAAGTCGAGGGGGAGCGACCAGGTCCCGGTAACGCTGTTGTTAACCGAAACAGTATCGCCGGTGGCATTTTGGAGCACCCAGGTTGAAGGGGCGGGGCTGCCGCTGGGGATGCTCAGGGCATCAATGGCTATAGTATCGCCGGCACAAGCTTCCAAAGGTGCTTCTATTAAAAGCCCGGGGGTGATGCGTACCGGAAGGGTATCAGCAGCCACGCAGCCCAGGTAGCAATTGTCGAGCTCCACGGCGACCCACTGTGGCTGATTGGACAGGAAATTGGCCCATTCCACTACGATTTCGTTGGTGCCTTGCCCTTCCAGGATGGTGCCAAGAGCGCTGGCAGACCATGTCATCGTGGTGCCTTCGTAAGGAGCGATGCTGTATACGCTGGTTGCTGCCCGGCATACATTGGTTGCGCCGCTGATGGCAATGGTGTCATCCAGAATGGGGACCTGGGCATCAAAGACACTGGTGCAGCTGCCAGGATCGGGGCAGTCGCTCACTTCCAGTTGCACGGTGCCTGCCGGCCCTTCGTTCCATTCCACGCTGATAAAGTCATCCTGCGGGCCGCCACCGTCGATGATGGTCCCGTTGCCGATGATATTCCAGGTGTAAGTGCTGCAATCGGTTGCCGCCTCGTAGGTGCCAATTTGCCCGGCGCAGAGCGTGCCCACACAGTCTACGATGGGCACTTCCCCTTCTTCCACTACGACGGTCAGGCGGTCCTCATCCACGCATTCGCACTCGTTGAATGCCGACAGGGTAGCGGTGTAGGTGCCCGGCAGGTCGTACCGATGGCTGGGCTGCACTCCGGCAGAGGTGTTCCCATCGCCAAAGGACCAAAAGAAGGATTCGGCGGCCTGGCTGTTGTTGAGGAACTGTATGGATTGCCCCTGACAGACAAAAAGGGTGTCGCCACTGGCTTCGGGCAGGGTTTTGAAATCGGCGATTGGGTCTTCTAATACTTCGGTACAAGTAAAAACTTGCTGCTCTGTTCCGCACGGGCTGTCGACGATTAATGAAAGGCTCCCAAACCCGGCCTCTTCCCAGGTTACCTCCACACGATTGTCAAAAATGGTGAAGTCGCTACTGCCGCTGACTTGAGCGGCTACGAGGGTAAAAGAGCTGTCGGAAAGCGTATAACTGACGGTGCTGCCCGCACAGACAATTTCGCAGTCTTGAGTGCCGCCTGGGGTATTGTTGCCCTGGTTAGCTGAGGGGCAGATCAAGGCCGCATTGGATACAATATCCGGGGTGGAAGGAACGGCAGTTATAAAGGCCCAGCACCCTGGGAAGTCTCCGCAAATGTTGGGGTCAAGGCAAGCTACCTCATAAATGAACGTTCCTAACCCATCAATAATTTCCCCATTGGAAGGGTTCTCGTCATTGACGATCTCTATTTGATAGATTTCCGGGTTGTTCGCCAGGGTCGCGATGTCGCCTTCTAAGACGCTAAAAATATTTAAGACTCCCTGGGCTTGGCAGCTATCACCGGTGAGGGAAACTTCGACTATTGCATCATGGCAGGAAAAAAGGTTTTGCGCTGTTAAATTCAGGCAGGGACTGAGAAATATCGCCCACAAGAGAAAGCTCTTTTTCATGGGATGTTTGTTGAGATTATGGAAGCAGCCAAAGGGCTTGTAAGGCCACCGAAAGCTGGCGGCCTGTCAGGTTAAGCAATATCTTTAAGCAGGGCTTTCAAGCTTTGAAGCCAGTAGGCAATTTTACTCCTCAAAGGTCTCCAGTGCCTCAAACAGGTCATCCAGTTTATCAAAGGATTTATAGCCCACTTTTTCCTCTTCGCCCCCCCGTACGCTGATGCCCGCTGCGGCAGTGGTTTCCAGTACCTCTTCCACCTGCCCGGCCGGGAAGTCAGCGCTTAGCAAGATAGGGAATTCTCCGCAAAGTTCCTGAAGTTGCCCCTGTGCATTAGACTGAATATCAGCCCATTTTAAGTTGTTTTTGGCAAAGTCGAGCACAAAGTACTGTACCTGGTCTTCGTTGGCCTTCATCTGGGTGGCTATAGCATCGAGCTCGCTCAGGTCCTGCACTACCATTTCCTGAATGACGGGCACTTCTGCTTTGTGCAGGGCTTTGAGGGTTTGCAGGTCAGCGAACATGCCCACCTGTACGGCATCGAGCTGGAGCATATCGACGGCGCCCAGGATTTCATCGTTGGCCTGCAGGTTGAATTCGCCGAGTATTTTCACGCCGTCCACCCATTCGCGGATGGCCTCCATATTGGCAGGGGGGATGTAGTCTGCGGCTCCGGTATCGAGGTTGAAGCCCAGCCACTCCACTTCCCAGGCGGCGAAATAACGGGCATCAGTAAGGTTAGTCACGGCGCTGGCCTTTACTTTTGTCTTTAGCATAAACTAATAATGCGTGTTGCTTGTCAATATAAATGGTCGATCCTTTTCGCTGAAGCGATTAATCAGCAGGCTCGCAGTGCAAAGTTATAGAATTGAAATGTGAACCATGGCACAGCCTTCCTATTATACTTTAGTGTTTGCCGTGACCCGGGAGATTCCGCGGGGGCGGGTCAGTACTTATGGCGCAATTGCCGATTTCCTGGCCCTGGGCTCCGCCCGTATGGTCGGCTGGGCGCTAAACAACAGCTTCCACGAGGAAGACGTTCCGGCCCATCGGGTGGTCAACCGGAAAGGCGAGCTGACCGGGCGCAATCATTTTCCGACACCAACGTTAATGCAGGAGCGGCTTGAGGAAGAAGGTATCCGGGTGGAAGATAACCGCGTGGCGGACTTCGACGAAGTGTTTTGGCACCCCAAAGTCCTGGGCATGGATTACGAAGTGAAGGTTGATTAAAAGGGGTAAACCCCAAAACTTAAACTTAAGCGAGATGATGAAGCAGCTGTTGTTGCTACTGTTTGTTACACTAGCTGGCGTAGTAAGCGTTCAGGCACAGAATACACCAACCGGCATATGGAAAACCGTTGATGATGAGACTGGCGAGGCCAAGTCGCACGTGGAGATTTACCAGGATGGCGGAGAGTACCACGGGAAAATCACAAAACTACTGCAGTATCCTCAGGACCAAGTCTGCGAGGCCTGCACAGGCAGCCGCAAAGGGAAGAAGCTGGTAGGGATGGTCATTGTTAATGACCTTGAGCCCTACAAGGATTACTGGAAGAATGGTACCATTATGGACCCGGAGACCGGCAACGAGTATGGCTGTTCGGTCTGGTTTGAAGAAGGCAAGCCCGATGAATTGAAAGTGCGCGGCAAGCACTGGACAGGGGGTTACCGTACACAAACCTGGTACCGGGTCAGGTAATCAGACGGGAGGATAAAGTTTTGGTGGTGCAGCACCGAAAAAAACAAATTAAAAGGGCAATATGAATGTCCTTTCTTTAGTTTTATAGGTGATTTTCTTAAACGCAACCACATCAAATTATTCTATGAAGCAAAGCTTTACATCCAACCATCTCGTCAGATACCTCTACAGTGAGGTGACGGTATCAGAACGGCTCGGCCTTGAGGAGGCACTCACTCGGGATTTCGGGCTATTTGAGGAATACAGCGAGCTGAAGGCGGCTTACCGAGCCTTGCCGAAGGTGACGTTTAGCCCCTCAAAGCAATCGCTTCAGCGCGTGCTGGAGTATAGTAGTGAAAGAGCTGCCCTGGAACGCTCGCATTGAGCGCCGGAACATTTACTGCTTAAGAAGCCCCTGGCATCGCAATGACGGTCAGGGGCTTCTGCATTTTAGGCCGTCGCTCTTTTGAATCCCTGCCGGGTTTGCCTAACTTGAGCCGTGGTTGCGGGCATACCTGCCTGCAATCAGTTTTAAATAAAATGTAGCGTTTGTTTGCTTTTTACAAACGAAGTGTTTATTTTTGTTGGGCATTCAAACAAAATCTTGATTAAACCACACCAAATGGCAGATGTCAACAAGGACCGGGAAGCTAAACTCAAGGCGCTTCAGCTGACAGTAGACCGGATAGAGAAAACCTACGGGAAGGGCTCGATCATGCGCCTCGGTGACGACAACGTCATCGAAGTAGATGCCATTCCCTCCGGCTCTTTGAGCCTCGATATTGCGCTCGGCGTAAATGGATTTCCCCGCGGGCGTATTGTAGAAATTTACGGGCCGGAGTCTTCCGGTAAAACTACCCTGGCTATTCATGCGCTTGCAGAGTGTCAGAAACAGGGCGGGATTGCAGCATTTATCGACGCAGAACATGCCTTTGACCGCACCTATGCCAAAGCCCTGGGCGTAGATACGGAAAACCTGCTTATCGCTCAGCCGGACAACGGTGAGCAGGCACTGGAGATTGCTGAAAACCTCATCCGCTCAGGTGCAATTGATATTATCGTTGTCGACTCCGTGGCGGCCCTGGTGCCCCGCAGTGAGATCGAAGGGGAAATGGGGGATTCCAAAATGGGCCTTCAGGCGAGACTGATGTCTCAGGCCATGCGTAAACTTACAGGTACGATTGGCCGTACGGGCTGTTGCTGTATCTTTATCAATCAGCTTCGGGAGAAAATCGGTGTTATGTTCGGTAACCCCGAAACAACTACCGGTGGTAATGCCCTGAAGTTCTATGCTTCCATGCGACTGGATATCCGGCGTTCGGGTTCGGCCATTAAGGACAAGGAAGGTAACGTAGTGGGCAACCACGTGAAAGTGAAGGTGGTGAAAAACAAACTGGCGCCCCCATTCCGGATTGCTGAGTTTGACATCATGTACGGCGAGGGTATCTCTAAAGTCGGCGAGGTCGTTGACCTTGGTGTCGATCACGATATTATCCAAAAGAGCGGCGCCTGGTACAGCTATGATACTGCCAAAATTGCGCAGGGGCGTGAGGCGGCCAAGCAGTTTATGATGGACAATCCGGAAGTGGCGCTGGAAATCGAGCAGAAGATTAAAAACAAGATCACCGGTGTGGCAGAACCTGCAGAGGAAGACGATGCAGGCGCTAAGGGCAAAAGCACCAAAAATGCCGTGAAGGTGAGTGAGGATTAGGATGTTCCCGAAGAGGGAATATGCAGAATAATAATGTAAAGAATAGAAAACGGCGTGTCCCTGTAGGAATGGACACGCCCTTTCTGTTTAGTCCTGTATGGATTAGGTATTATGGCTGCAGAATGAAGGTGGCCCTCTCTATTCTTTCCATTCAAAGGTCTCGATCATCTTCAGAAGGTCGGTTTCCAGGAATTTGTAGATTGGCGCCATAGAGTCCGGGCGTACTTCTGTGTTGAAGTAGAGCGAAGCCCTTAGGAAGTGGTTTGTACTGTCTGTAAGGTAGAACTGAGCCGGAGAAGCAGCGTGCCCTTCAATAAGGAAAAGAACACCACTAACGTTATTGTCTTTTTGGATGAGCATCTCATCAATATAGCTGGCTTTTTTATTGTGCCAGTCTGCAAGGTTGAAGGCATCGCTGCGCAGGTCTTCCCAGTCTGCCTGACTTTCAATAGGGGCGTAGCTGCAATAGAGGCGCCCATCAAAGTCCTTAAAGTAAAGGTCGAACCAACAGGGGTGTGGAGGAGCTTCGTCAAAGAAGCTTTTGTCCTGTTGAACTTCAGCATAGTTCGGGTACTCGAAGGTGAAGGCACAGTAGTCTTCATCAAATTGCTGATAAGCCTTTTCGGGATACTCAACTTTGGGGAATGTTCTCGGTTTGGGGGTGGGGGCAGGGGCGTCGCCGCAGCTGCCTAATAAAAGGGTCAGGAAAACAAAAAAGCTCAACCGGTACATAGACGATCTAATTTTTGGGAAGTGTCAATAAAATCTGCTCAATCCTCCGCTTGCTAACGGTCACGACTTTGAAACGGTATGCCCCCTGGGTAATCTCTGCGTCAGTTTTGGGCATATATCCCTTGATTTCCAGAATTAGCCCCGCCAGTGAATCCGCCTCGCCCTTTACTTCGTCAAAAGTATTGGTGTCGATACCGATAATGCGGCACACATCATTGAGCAGTGTCTTACCTTCAAATAAGTAATTGAAATCATCAATTTTTTTATAAACCACTTCGATCTCATCATCAAACTCGTCTTTGATTTCGCCGATGATCTCTTCCATGATGTCTTCCAGGGTAACGATGCCGGAACTACCTCCGTATTCGTCCACCACGATCGCCATGTGCAAACGCTCCACCTGGAACTCCTTTAGCAGGTCATTAATTTTCTTCGCTTCCGGCACGTAGTAAACATCCGGCCGGATCAGCTCCTGCCATTCAAAATCAGCAGGTTCGTCCAGGTGGCCCAGCAGGTCTTTCACATAGAGGATGCCGGTGACGTTGTCGAAATCATTCTCATAGACTGGGATACGAGAGTAACCCGCCTCCTTAATAATTTCCAGGAGCTCCTTATAGTCCATTCGGAAATCGACAGCCACGACATCTACCCGGGAACGCATAATCTGTTTGACGGTCACATCACCAAACTTGACAATACTTTTCAGGATATCAATATCCCTCCCTGCCCCTTTTTCCTGGCTTACCGTTAGCTCGATGGCTTCATCGATTTCGGCCCGGCTGGGGCTGTTGCCATTGCCGGCGCCGGCAAGGCGCCTTTCCATGATATTGGTAGACCGGACCAGGATATTGCTGACCGGATGGAACAACCGCATCATGATATCGAGAGGGCGGGACATTAACCGGGCAAGCTGCAGGTTGTTGATACGGGCATAGACCTTGGGTGCCACTTCCCCAAACAAGACGAGGAGGAAAGTAACGCCAGCTATCGTGATCAAAAAGCTCAGCAAACGGCCCCAGAATTCTGTTTGTTCAGCCGTGGGGACCGTAAACAAACCAAGCAGAGTTGTTGCCCATTGATCGAAAGTTTCGTCCGGAAAGGCCGAACGGAGCACAAAGTCAGACAGGATGACGATCGCAATATTGATGAAGTTATTGCTAATCAGGATAGTCGCTAAGAGCTTTCGGGGTTTTTCCTTCAGGCTGATAATGGCGCGGTCTGCGACGGTATTACTGTCTTCCAGTTTTTTCACATCGCTATAGCCCAAGGAAAAGAAGGCGACTTCAGAACCCGAAATCAGGGCTGATGAAAAGAGCAGCAAAATAATGCCAAATACGCCCAGCAACAATTCAGGGCTGAAGGCACTCAGAAATAGTGGATGCTGAACCAGAAAAGACAATAAACTAGCGGGCTCCGATTCCAAGGTGCTGGGAATTAGTGAACGGAAGTTGCCTAGAATGGCAGGTCATCTTCGGCGGTGTCGCTGCCGCTGGCAGATTCATTAGATGTATTGCCGACAGGTGTGTCAGATGTTTGTTGAGCCGTAACTGACTCAGAGTTGCTTTCTTTCTGCATGCCATCTGTTTCCTGCTCATTTCTGGGGGGGGCTTCATTGTAGCCGGGGTTGTTGTCACGTTTGCCACCAACCATTAAAAAGTTGTTGGCAACTACCTCTGTGGTTTTGCGGTTATTGCCATCCTGGTCCTGCCAGGTGCGGTGGGTCAGCTTGCCTTCGACGTAGATCTGCGCACCTGTTTTTAGTTGCTTTTCTGCACGCTCAGCGAGGGCTCTCCACATGACAATATCGTGCCATTCTGTTAGTGTTTGTTTCTGCCCATTACGATCTTTGTAAGTTTCATTGGTAGCCAGGCGCACCTTAGCTACGACCGCACCATTTTCCAGGCGGCGTACCTCCGGGTCTGCACCTAAATTGCCAATTAATATAACGCGATTTACCATTTTTAGCTATTGGATTGAAGTTTGAGGCGCTCTTCGTTACACCAACTTTAAATATAGCGAATTATCACCTAAATACCAATCAATTATTTTTGGGAAGGCGAAATTACTTAAGTTTTTTCGATCGGCAAGAATGTAAGGGGCTAATTCTGATATGGAGGGTGGTTCGTCTTCGAGGTGGATTTCCCAAAACACGGCCTGAATCTTTTGATGGGTCAGTGTTTGCTGCTGAGGCGGGGAAATCTGCTCGATCCGGGCGGGCCGATCGCCAATGCAAGCCTCCCAGGGAGCGCTGCGCCGGATTTCCTGTTCACTTGCTTTAGCCTCCGGCCACTCCAGTACCGGGAATTCATAGAGGTTGCGCCAGATGTCCTTTTCGGTTCTTTTCCGGAGCATAACCTGCGGGCCTGCGTTCACGACCAGGTAATGAAAATACCGGTTTTTCTTTTTGATTTTTTTGGACTTGACAGGGAGCTGATCGACTTTTTTATTCTGAAAAGCGGCGCATTGGCCATTCAGAGGGCAATGTGAGCAAAGTGGCGCTTTAGGCTTGCAGTGGATCGCGCCAAAATCCATCATAGCCTGATTGTGCTGAGATGGGGCAAGGGATGAAGCCTGTAGTGCCCGGTCTGCCAGATTGGCAAACTGCTTTTTCCCTTCTGTACTGTCAATGGGGGTTTGAATGCCCCAAAACCTGGAGAGCACCCGGAATACGTTGCCATCAACTACGGCATAAGGGAGCTCGTAGGCAAAGGATGCAATCGCTGCTGCGGTATAAGGGCCAACTCCTTTGAGTGCCCGTATTCCTTCGTAGGTGCTGGGGAATTTACCCTTGAGCGTGTGTACAATATACTTTGCGGCTGCGTGGAGATTACGGGCCCGGGAGTAGTAGCCGAGGCCTTCCCATGTTTTCATGATGGTATCCTCTGGTGCATTAGCGAGGTCATGAACGGTAGGGAAGCGTTCCCGGAAACGCTCAAAGTAGGGCAGACCCTGTTCTACCCGGGTCTGTTGAAGGATGATTTCGGACAGCCAGATCAGGTAGGCGTCTTTTTCACCCTTCCACGGAAGAGGGCGGTGGCTTTGGCTAAACCAAACCTTGAGCTGATTCGTGAAAAATGACAAACTGTCTTTTGAAGTGGATCTTCTGAGCATAGGTAAAAAAAGTAGCGGCAATAGAGCCTGATGGTTCTATTGCCGCATAAAAGTAAAGTTTATTTTTCGATAAAGGGGGAAATACGTAGGTCCGGAATGTCTAAGTTGCCACAGGTATTACCAGGTTAAACTTGCGCGAAAACCTACTGATGAACCTTCTGACGGAGCTCGCTCAGGTTCTCATAACGCTTGCCAATCACATCTTTGAGTTCTTTGCGAGCGAAGAAAATACGGCTCTTGACAGTGCCCAGCGGAAGCTCCAGGTGCTCTGCAATCTCCTGGTACTTATAACCGTGGTAGTGCATCAAAAACGGAATCTTGATGCTGTCGTCCAGCTCTTCGATCATTTGAGTAAGCTCCTTAAGCATGATGTTGGATTCTGCTTTGTTTGAAATAACGACGCTTCCCGAATTAATATAGTACATATTATCGGTAGAGTCCATTATCGTGTTGGCTTTGACTTTTTTCCGGTAGTTGTTGATGAAGATGTTCTTCATGATGGTGAAAAGCCAGGCTTTAAAATTCGTTCCGGGACGGAATTTATCCCGGTTGGTAAAAGCTCTGAATGCGGTCTCCTGGAAAAGGTCTTTCGCATCCTCCGTGTTTTTGGTCAGATTGTAAGCGAAAGAATTAAGGAGAACCGTCATTTTATCGAAGTTGCTGTAAAACTCTGTGGTGGACATGGCTAAATTGGACTTTAATTTATTTGTTCTAGTTTTCTTCTCTTGTTGAATCAAAGATAATAAATAGTTAAACAAAATACAATATTTCATACCAAAGTGACGCCTGTTTTGCACTAAAATGAAGCGTGAATTCTCGAATTCGTTTCGTAACTATCTAATAGACAGTTTTTTACACTGATTAAGGAACTTTCGAAAATTTTTATAACTTTCAGTAAAAAATGAAATGAGCGGGTTTTTGTAGAGACTTACAGGCGTGTTTTCATACTTTTGTTCAACATTCGGGACTTTAAGCGGCACGAAAAAGTCTGGTGTAGAACGATGCCTACCCTAAAGTTGAACAGAAAATAAACTTTTGTTAAACCTTACTTTTGAGCATTTCGGACCAAATAAATGGCAACTGCGCCAAAGACCAGGTTGGGCAGCCAAATACCCACAATCACCGGAATGAGCTGACCGGCTGCAAATACAACAGCAAAGCGGGAAAAGAAAATGAACAGTGCCCCTATGCCAACCCCCATAGCCAGATGAAGCCCAATGCCGCCCCGTACTTTACGCGCAGCAATAGCCATGCCGATAACGGTGAGGATAAAAATAGTGAAGGGCTCGGCAGTCCTCCTGTGAAATTCGATTTCGTACTTCTTAGTATTGCCCACTCCGCGGGCTTCCTGCTTGGCTATATAGTCGAGCAGTTGCCGGGAAGTCATCATCATATGCTGCTCTTTATAGTCCACAAAGTCAGCCGGTGTTAGGTTGATCGCAGTATCGAGGGTCTCTCCCCGCCCGAGGATGAGTTCCTCTGCCATGCCATTGAAAGTGCGGACTTCATAGTTGCGCAGCCGCCACTGATTAGGTGGGCCAACCCATTCAGCGGTATTGGCTTTAAGGAGCGATACCAATTCACCATTCTCAAAGTGCTCCAGCCGGAATTTCCGGGCGGTGCTGTCGCGCTTCCGGTAGTAGTTGATGTAAACCTTGGTGTTGGGGGCTACGAACATATGCACGTCCTGTGTCTTGCCTTTATCGTTATTCGTCCAGATATAAGCATGTTCGACGTCCAACCGGTTCTTGTTGCCAAGCGGGATGAAAAAGTGGTTGCCTATCAGATGAAGTATTGCAATAAAGCTTGCCGCAACCAAATAGGGTTGCATAAACCGCCGAAAGCTAATCCCGGCATTGAATATGGATATGACTTCTGAGTTGTAGGCGAGGCGTGAGGTGAAGAAAATGACGGCAATCAGGGTGTACAGCGGCCAAAGCAACCCCGCAATAAACATAATAAACCCGGGGTAGTAGAGCACAAAAATCTCATAGCGCGTGATTTCGCTCTCGATAAATTTCTCTATTTTTTCACTAAAGTCAATAATGACCGATATCATAGTGAAGATGAGCACCGTGAAAAAGAAGGTACTCAAAAACTTCTTAATAAGATACAGGTCGATTTTCTTTAGCATAGTTCTGGCCGGGTTCTTGACTTGGCAACAAAGAAAAGCGCTTTTGAGCGGAATTCCCGCTGCATCTGCTGCGCTTCTTTTCGGTAACGCATGGGATGAGTATTTAGATGCACTACTAACAAAATTATAACCTCCTTTGCACTCGTTTAACCATCTCCTCCTTCCAGGACGCAAAGTCGCCGTCAATAATGTGCTGCCGGGCTTCCCCCACAAGCCAGAGGTAGAAACTCAGATTGTGCAGGCTGGCAATTTGCGGGCCCAGGAGCTCTTTGGTATGCATCAGGTGCCGCAGGTATGCTTTGGAGTATTGCTGACTGGCATAACAGGGGTTGCTGGCATCCACCGGGCTGAAGTCGTCTTTCCATTTGGCATTCTTGATGTTGATAATGCCCTCTGAAGTATAGAGCATACCGTGGCGGGCATTCCGGGTGGGCAGCACACAGTCAAACATGTCCACACCCAGAGCGATGCATTCGAGGATGTTTTCCGGTGTGCCCACGCCCATCAGGTAACGTGGCTTGTCTTTAGGCAAAATGTGGCAGACCTGATCGGTGGTTTCGTACATAGCTTCCGCAGGTTCGCCCACCGAAAGACCGCCAATGGCATTACCCGGTTGCCCTGCTGCTGCGATCGTCTCTGCTGATTTGCGGCGCAGGTCGGGGTAAGTGCTGCCCTGCACGATGGGGAACAGCGTCTGTTCGTACCCGTATTTGCCCCCGGTCTCTGCCATGCGCTTCACACAGCGGTCCAGCCATCGGTGGGTGAGCTCCATAGAGTTTTTGGCATACTCATAGTCGCAGGGGTAGGGCGGGCACTCATCGAAAGCCATGATAATGTCTGCACCAATGATGCGTTGAATATCGATGGCGCGCTCCGGAGTAAAAGTGTGGGAAGAACCATCTATATGCGACCGGAAAGTGACCCCTTCCTCATCTATTTTGCGCTGAGCGCTCAGGGAGTAGACCTGATAGCCACCGCTATCGGTAAGCATGGGGCGCTTCCAGCCATTAAACCCATGCAGCCCGCCTGCATTTTCCAGTATCTCCAGCCCGGGGCGCAGGTACAAATGATACGTATTGCCCAGGATGATCTGAGCCCTGATATCAGACTCTAATTCTCGTTGATGGACTCCTTTGACGGTGCCAAGGGTGCCAACCGGCATAAAAATTGGCGTTTGGATCTCGCCGTGCGCAGTTTCTATACGGCCTGCCCGTGCCGCAGATTTTGGGTCAGTATGTTGCAGCTGGAACGTGAACAAATTCAATCAGTTTAGTGGCGGAAACGGTGTTTGTCTAGCTTGAGCAGAATGCTGATCATGATGGTAAAGCCCAACAGGGACGAGCCGCCCTTGCTAATCAGGGGCAGGGGGATACCGATGATCGGCGTCACGCCCATGGTCATGCCGATGTTGATAAAAATATGGATGAACAGAATACCTGCAACGCAATAGGCGTAGTGCCGGGCAAAAGCGGATTTTTGCCGCTCAGCAACCACCGTTATGCGCAACAAGAGCAGCAAATACAGGAGAATGATACCGGCTGTGCCCACAAAACCCTGCTCTTCACCTATGGTACAAAAGATGAAGTCAGTAGACTGCTCCGGTACGTAGTTGAGTTTAGTCATCGTGCCATTAAGAAACCCTTTGCCTTCCAACCCTCCGGAGCCAATGGCAGCCTTGGATTGGGTCAGGTTATAAAGGGAGCCCCGCTCGTCGCATTTTTCGGGCTGCAGCCAGACGTTAATCCGGTCCTGCTGATGCGGTTTGAGCACATAGTTGAAGGCGTAGTTTGAAGCGAAGGCGAGCCCGCTGCCCAGTATCAGAAAGAAAGCCATGAGCATAGCCATGCGGCCGTTGCGCTGCTGGTAAGCGATGAAACCGGAAGCCAGGAAAAACAGGATTGCTCCGCCCAAAAGGTATAAATGATAGCCCAGCCCCGACAGATTGTACGCTGCAATGGCCAGGAGGGCAATAGCTGCCCACGCATAATTTCTTAGGTTGTTGCTGAAGTAATAGGCAAGCACCGCTGCACCAGCCAAGACGGTGCCAAAGATGATCTGTACAGGAGGATATATGAATCCCAGAATCAGCAACGTGGCTCCGACGATTCCTACAATATAGTAGATAGGGTTCAGCCCTTCGCGGAAGTATACAACCAGGAAGGAGGTGAAAACGAGCGCTGAACCGGCATCAGGCTGTAGCATGATCAATAAGACCGGTAGCGCGATGAGCCCAAGGGCTGTCAGTTGTGCTTTGGGATGCCGGAGGTCAGTGCTGTAGGTACTTAGAAATGCGGAGACGCCCAGGCAGGTGCCCACTTTGGCCAGTTCGGAAGGCTGCAGGGAAAAACCACCGAAAGAAAACCAGGAGGTTGCGCCTTTAATGTTGGTCCCAAAAATCAGGACCAGGACCAGCATCAGCATGGACAATCCGTAGATCGGATAGGCAAAGGTTTGCCAAAACTTATGGTCAAAGAGCATGATGAAGGCGAAAACCAGCCCGCAAATGCCCAGCCAAATGGCCTGCTTACCGGCAGATGTATTCAGGAAGCCTCCCATGCCGACTTGCCTGTACTCCTCGTAGCTTACGGAGAAGATCATCATCCAACCAATAACCGCCAGCCCCAGGAACAGACAGAAGGTCAGCCAGTCAATGCGGCCAAACATCATCACACTTTCCGGGTTACCCTGATGTTGTCTGCGGTATGCGTTCATAAAGGATTAAAAGTTTCCAATAAGCTCTGAAGGTCTGATCCTGTCATCTTTAACGAGATAAATCCCGGAGTAGTCTTGTTGCAGGATATACTTCAGCCGCATCGCTTCCAATTTGGACTCAAAGGCGCCGGCCCGGAGCTTGTAGTAAGGCTTCGCGTGCTCCCAGTCTACCGGGATATTCGGGTAGCGGTATTTGAAGGATTGCTTGACCGTCTCCAGGCGCTGCCGGTCCGGCGTAGCCAGAATTTGTACCCGCCAGCCTTGTACAAAGTTTCGGGATTTGTTGAGCTCTACGTAGCGGTCCATCATCTGCTGAATAGGCTCATCTGCCTCAATAATGACATTTTGGGCTTGCCCGAAGCCAAGGCATCCTATCATAAAGAAGGCGGAAAACAGGACTCTGAATAACATTATAATCGTTTTGATCATTCAATTGACTATGCCTTTGGCAGGCATGTTCCGAAGCCGCAATAGCGGGAAATTGATGCAAAGTTCCTAAAATTAAGGAATTATAACGAGGGGAAGTCATTAAAAGTGGCGATTGCCATAGCTGAACGGTCAAAGCTATGCTTTTTAAGCGCAGATTTCAGGATGGACAGAGACCCGGGCTTACATCAAAATCTACGTGTGCCGTTAGCCCTGATGCGTGCAGAGGAACACGGCCCGTCTTTACCCGCCTATGATCGCAACTCCTGAAGATGTGCCGATACGTTCCGCCCCTGCTTTAATAAACTGCTCGGCTTCCCAGCGGGAACGGATTCCACCTGAAGCTTTGATCCTGGCTTTCCCGTTGGCCAGGCGCTTTAGCAGTTCGACGACCTCTAGGGTAGCTCCACCACCATTAAACCCGGTTGAAGTCTTCAGGTACTCCACCTCTTTATCCAGGCAAATGCCAACAACCCGCTCGATCTCCTCCTGAGTGAGCAGCGCAGTTTCGAGGATAATCTTTATTTGTTTGCCTTTGAGGTGGGTCGCTGTGGTCAGGCTGTCGATGTCATTGGTGACGTAGTTCCAGTTGCCGGATTTCACCGCACAAATATTGATCACCGCATCAATTTCGGAGACCCCTTCATCGATTGCTCTTTTGATTTCTTCTATTTTGGAAGGAGTAGAGGCATAGCCCATAGGGAACCCAACTACGGTAGCTACAGCAACGGAGCTGTCTTCGCAAAGGTCAGCAGCCCGTTTCACATGGAAAGGAGGTACGCAGACAGCTGCGAACTGATGCTGCCGGGCTTCCCGGCACAGTTGCTCAATGTCTTCCATTGTGCAATCAGGTCTGAGGATCGTATGGTCAATGTAACCATTTAGGTTCATCTTGGTAATCAGGGTTTGTTCTTTCAGGGATAGAATTATTCAGCGGTGCAATATATCACAAATATCCTTTTCGGATGGCATTCCTTTCTAATTCGTGCGGAGAATGATTGTTAAACCCGGTTGCCTTGTCAGAAAACTACCCGAATTAGGGTATGAAACAAAGCCCGGAATCAGGCGGGCTGTTCCGGGCTTCGTCAGTAAGGTTTAACTAGTGGTCTGTCAAGGCTAAAACTAGGGGGTTGCCTGCGGCGACTTTTGAGGCTACTCTTCGTTGGACAACCCCTTACGTAGCGCTGCTATGCGCGGGAACATCCGCCTTGATTAGCCTCAAAATTCGCTCCCACTCAACCCATAAATTAACACTTGACAGACCACTAGGCTTATCTGCCATGGCAATGCTTGTACTTCTTGCCACTGCCACAGGGACAAGGCTCGTTTCTGCCTACTTTCTTTTCGTTGCGAACCACAGTCTGAGGCTTGGGCTGGCGGCTCACGCCCTCAGCAGCTGCCCTTGCCGCACGTTCCTCCGCAGACCGGTTGGTTCTGACTTTGCTAAGGTCTGTCCGTTGCTCGCGTGCCTGCTCAAGGGTCCGGCCATCAGCAAAGATGAGGGTGCCTCTTGAAAGATAAGAAGTTACCTGCTCGTTGATTTCAAAGATGAGCTGCTCAAACAAATTATAAGCCTCCATCTTGTAGATCACAAGCGGGTCCTTTTGCTCAAAGGAAGCCGCCTGAACAGATTCCTTAAGCTCATCCATAGACCGCAGGTGTTCTTTCCATCGCTCGTCAATAATGGCAAGAGTGACTGCTTTTTCAATGTCCCGGCGGATTGATTTGCCTTTGGTGGTTATAGCAGATTCCAGGTCTGCGGTAACAGCCATGGGTTTTGTCCGGCCATCACTGAATGGGATCACGATCCGCTTAATCTGATTCTTCTCCTCATGCTTCTCGATGAAGAAGGGCATCAGTGCATCCGTAATCTGAGTCATCTTACGGTCGTAGAACTCATCGAATTGTTGTTGGAACCGCTCCTTAACTTCTGTTTCGGGTGCCTCCTTAAAGTCGATGGCATCCATTTTGGGGTCCATGCCCAGAACGCCAAGAGCATCGCGGCGGAAACTCTCAAAGTCGCCCGTTTCCCGGTGGGTAGCCACCAGGTTTTCGAGCATGCCCTCAAACATATTATTGACGTCAACGGAAAGGCGCTCACCGGAAAGAGCATTGTCGCGTTTCTTGTAGATCGCTTCCCGCTGAATGTTCATTACGTCATCGTACTCCAGCAGCCGCTTACGAATACCGAAGTTGTTCTCTTCCACCTTTTTCTGCGCCCGCTCAATAGACTTGGTCACCATAGAGTGCTGAATGACCTCGCCCTCTTCGTGGCCCATGCGGTCCATTAGCTTGGCAATGCGCTCGGACTGGAAGAGGCGCATGAGGTTGTCTTCCAGCGACACATAAAACTGTGAGCTACCGGGGTCGCCCTGACGCCCGGCGCGACCGCGCAACTGCCGGTCTACCCGGCGGGAATCATGGCGCTCGGTACCAATAATAGCTAAACCACCACTGTCTTTTACTTCCTGCCCGATTTTGATGTCCGTACCCCGGCCGGCCATGTTGGTGGCAATGGTGACATTGCCTGGCTTACCGGCTTCGGCAACCACTTCTGCCTCGCGCTGATGCTGCTTGGCGTTCAGTACGTTGTGGTTGATATGGCGCAGCTTCAGCATCCGGCTCAGGACCTCGGATACCTCCACGGAGGTCGTACCCACCAGTACCGGGCGGCCCTGCTCCGTCAGGTTGACGATCTCATCAATCACTGCGTTGAACTTCTCCCGCGCGGTCTTAAAGATCAGGTCCTCCCGGTCGTCCCGGACGATTGGCCTGTTGGTGGGAATGACGGCCACATCCAGCTTGTAGATTTCCCAAAGCTCGCTGGCCTCCGTCTCTGCTGTACCCGTCATACCAGATAGCTTGTGGTACATCCGGAAGTAGTTCTGTAGCGTCACGGTGGCGTAAGTCTGGGTGATATCACCAATCTTTACATTTTCCTTTGCTTCCAGTGCCTGGTGCAGTCCGTCAGAGTAGCGGCGGCCTTCCATCATACGGCCCGTCTGCTCGTCCACGATTTTCACCTGCCCGTCCATGACTACGTATTCCTGGTCTTTCTCAAAGAGCGTGTAGGCTTTCAGCAGCTGGCTCATGGAGTGCAGGCGCTTGGACTTGACCGAGAAATCCTGGCTAAGTTTGGTTTTGGCTTCCTGCTTTTCCTCTTCGGTCATCGAATCATTATCATCGATTTCGACCATAGAAGTGGCTATATCTGGCATGATGAAGAATTCGGGGTCAGAGGTGCCCTGAGAGAGGTACTCTGCGCCGAATTCAGTCAGCTCAACGTTGCGGTTCTTTTCGTCTATGGTGAAGTAGAGCGGCTCATCTACAAGGTGCATGTTTTTGGACTGCTCCTGCATGTAGAAGTTCTCAGCTTTTTGCATGGCTACCTTTACACCATCCTCACTCAGGAATTTGATCAGTGGGCGGTACTTTGGCAGGGCGCGGTAGGCGCGGAGGAGAGCCATCCCGGCTTCTCCTTCCTGGTAGCCTAGTTTACCTTCTTTAAACAAGCGTTTGGCCTCGGCAAGGTACTCCGTAGCCAGCTTGCGCTGTGCAGCAATGAGTTTTTCTACAAAAGGGCGCAGGCTCACATATTCCTGGTCTTCGCTACCCTGAGGGACCGGTCCGGAGATGATCAGGGGAGTCCGGGCGTCATCAATCAGTACAGAGTCGACCTCATCGATCATGACGAAGTGGTGCTTGCCCTGCACTTTCTCGTCAATGGAGCGCACCATATTGTCCCGTAGATAATCGAAGCCAAATTCATTATTGGTACCGTAAGTAATATCGCATTTGTACGCTTTGATACGCTCGTCGGAATGCGGGCGGTACTTATCGATACAGTCAACGGTAAGAAACAGGAATTCGAAGATAGGGCCGACCCATTCCTGGTCACGGCGGGCGAGGTAATCATTCACAGTGATAACGTGTACGCCCTGCCCGGACAAGCCATTGAGGTAGGCCGGGAGGGTAGCCACGAGGGTCTTACCTTCACCGGTTGCCATCTCTGCGACTTTGCCATCGTGCAGGACCATACCACCGATCAGCTGCACATCATAGTGCACCATATTCCAGGTGATTTCACCACCGGCAGCCATCCAGCTGTTTTTCCAGACCGCCTGATCTCCTTCGATGGAGACGTAGCCTTTCTTGGGGTCCGCTGCAATATCCCGGTCGTGCTCGGTAGCTGTGACCCGTATTTCAGAGGAGGCTGAAAAGCGGCGGGCAGTCTCCTTGACTACAGCAAAAGCTTCGGGTAGGATCGACTTCAGGATTTCTTCGAGGTGCTTGTCACGGTCTTTTCTGAGCTCGTCCAGTTCTCCGAAGAGCGCTTCCTTGCGATGCAGTTCCTCTTCCTCGTTAGCTTCGGCCCGGGCTTCCGCAATATCTTTGTCGATACCGGCCAGGTGCTCGGCGATGCGGGTGCGGAATTCCTGCGTCTTATTCCGCAGCTCATCGTTGGAGAGGCCAGAGAGCTTTTCGAAAGCCTCGTTAACCTCTTCAACGACAGGCATATACGTGTTGACATCTCGCTCCTGCTTGGTGCCGAACACTTTTTTAATGGATTTTGCTATAGCATTAAACATATGAGAAAATTTCCAATGTTAGTCTTTTATTGTGGCGCAAAGATAAATATATTTGCGGCGTTTAGAGCATCTGTTGGGCGGGTAGCCGGATGATCTTGGTCCTTCCTCTGCATTTATCGTACCATTACCTTTAACCGTGCCATTTTGGCACATACAAAATAAACAGAATGAAATAATTATAGGTTGATAAAAGCGTTGATTAATAGCAGACAAGCTTTGCTTTTTCCGGGTTTTTCCGGTGAAAACCTGTTTTTCATATTATGATTGATCTGAGGTTATTTGTTTCAGCTCTTTTTATTGTCATTTTCGTCACCGGACTGTCATCCTGTCGCGAAAACGGGCCTAAAGACATCCGTGATTACTACTTCCCGCTGCGGGAACTGGAGGACGGTCTGGTTTATGAATACGAGCCGGTACACCTGGATTCCCTTACGCCTGCCTATTGGTATTACCGGTCGTTTATTCAGGAGGAGGGCGTGTTCCTAACCGGTACTTACTACGAGTATGACCTTGTGCCTCTTCAGTTGGTGCGTGAGGAGCTGGTACGCAACGGTATGCTGGTACAGGATGTTTATTTGTACGAAGAAGAGGCCGATAGCTCCGGGCAGCAGAACCGCACAGCCGTTGAGGTGTTGCAGGGAAGTGCCTTCCCCTTTGAGGTTACAGACGGCTCGGGTGTTTTTTTATATAAAATCCGCTGGGCGCCTCCGCAGGACAGTGGGGCGGTGATCACACTGGTGAAAAACCGGCGCTACCTGAAAGACACCGTGGTACAGGCGCTGGGGGCAACCCACGATGCGGTGGTCTTTGAGGTACGCGAGTTGCTCTCTTATGACAAGGAAGGTGTTTTTGAACAGGAATACGGCGGCCGTGAAATTTATGCGGAAGGCATAGGGCTGGTTTATTACGATAAGAAAATTGGCGGGAGCATGGCGTTGAGTTATGCGCTTAAACGCCGGTATCCCATGAACGAACTAGAAGAACAGTATGAACAAAGAATCAGAGCAGCGCAGTAAATATGGATGGTTAGCGATAATCCTTTTTCTTGCCCCATGGGCCTCCCTTTCGGCGCAGATCGCTCCGCCTGAGTTTTTGTGTGTCAGCAATGATACCCTGCGCTGGGACCTGCCGGTGGTCAACTGCGGCCCGGTTAATAGTTATGAAATCTACGCCAGCCAAAACGAGAACGGGCCTTACACCCTTCTGGCCTCCGTCACAGATCTTGCCATTGATTTTTTCTACCACGATTCGCCCGGGGCCGGCACCTGGTACTATTACTTGCAAACCAATGCCGACTGCCCCGGAGAACCGGTGGTGGCTTCTGATACCCTCGATTCGCTTATTCCGCTCCCGGCGGTACTGCAGTCTGTCTCTGTAGAGAATGGGAACGTGGTTATCAACTGGGGCGAGAGCCCTTCCCCGGAAGTCGTGGGCTACATCATTTCCCGGGAGGTAGATGGAGTCGGCTCGGTGGTCCTCGATACCGTCTTTTCCGGCAATACTTATCTGGATACCGGAGCAAGCCCGGGCGCTCAGCAGGAAACCTACTTCATTGAATCGATTGACCCCTGCGGCAATAAAAGTATTGTTGCTGCACCCCATTCGACCATTTTGCTGGAAGCCAGTGACTTCGACAACCCCTGCATCCGCAATGTGACGCTTTCCTGGACACCTTACATCGGATGGAATAGCGGCGTGGCAGAGTACCGGATTTTCGAAGCTGCCGATAGTTCTTCCTGGGCTTTGGCCGGGACGGTGGATGGGGCTGAAACCGAATTCCAATACGAAACCACTGAGAACGGGCGTGAGTATTGTTTTTCCATCGTTGCCATTCAAAATAATGGAGATCAGCAAGCCCGGTCGAATACGGTTTGCGCCACCGCCATGATCAACGACCCGGTGGAAACCCTCGTGATGGCCAATGCCACCGTTATGAATGGCGAAGTACAGCTCCAATGGTTTTGGAACGATAATGCACTCATTGACAGCTACACCCTGCAGCGGGCCGGTGCTAATAGCAATTTTGCCGGTTTGCTTACGCAGCCTCCGGTTCTGCCACTCAGCAATCAAAATACATACACGGATGCGGGTATCAACCCTTCCACTGAGTCCTACTCCTATCAGGTGCTGACCACGGATGCCTGTGGGGTGGAGATGACCTCCAATACTGCTGCAACCATTTGGCTGCAAGCAGAGGGCCAAAACGGCATCAACACCCTGGAATGGACCCCATACACCAACGGGCAGGGCACCCTTCAAGGCTACCGGGTCTTCCGATTGGAAGCTGGTGCGCCGATAGAGCTGGGCTTTTTCGACTCCAACACCCTGACTACCGCCGATGAGGTAGACCTCAGCGACCCGGATCAGGCTCAGGCCTGCTACTTCGTGGAGGCAGAAACCATGGTTGAAGTCGGTACAGACACGGTGATAGCCCTCCAAAGCCGCTCGAACCTTGCCTGTGCAATACAGACTGCCAAGGTCTATGTCCCCAATGCCTTTTCTCCCAATAACGATGGCGTAAACGATATCTTTCGCCCCTACCTCCAGTTCGGTACCCCATTAGCCTACAGCCTTCGGATATTTGACCGCTGGGGCGGGCTCGTCTTTGAATCCCAGGATTACGATCAAGGCTGGGATGGGCTGCGTGGTACGGAGCCTTTAAATATCGGCGCCTACGCCTATCAGCTCCGTATCGAGCAGGCAGACGGCACCCTTATTGAGCGTTCCGGAGAGATCTACCTCGTTCGTTAAAAAAGAATAGCGGAAGGGAAACTTTATGTCCCGTTCCCCCGTTTTCCTATTGTCCTCAAGCAAAGGATAAAATTAGTGCCTAAAAGCTGGGTACTTTTGAAAAAAGCTTTATATTTGCATTCCGCTAAAAATACAGCGGTAGACGGTTGGGTGGCCGAGTGGCTAGGCAGAGGTCTGCAAAACCTCGTACGGCGGTTCGAATCCGCTCCCAACCTCTAAGCACTTCACAGCCTCTTCGCGACAGCGAAGGGGTTGTTTGCATTTCAGGCAGGTCGAAAGTTCACTTTCGTAAGCGGCTGAAACGCAAACAGCCCACCGCCGATAGGCGGAGGCTGCGGAGGGCTTTGAATCTTTGTCCCGGCGCCGAAGCTAATGGCGAAGGCGGCCCCATCTTCGGAAGGGGCGCAGCCCAATCCGCTTTCCCAAGTCCTTTCTGACAGCCCCTCTCTAAAGAAAAGCACAAGCCATGCCCATAGCAGACAGCTTGTGCCTCACCATACATCAGGTGTTTAAGGACGGGAATCATGCTCCCTGGTAAAATTGGGGTTTAGTCAGGCAGAGGTCATGCCCCTGCCAAATCAGCGGACAAGCAACCTGCCAGCCAGTATTTTTTATCATCGGTTTGGATGCGATAGAGATACAGGTCACTACTCAGGCTTGCCCGGTCAATTCGTGGCATAGCTTAACTGGTATTATCATTTTTGCAGAAAGCTGGATAAAAGTATTGTTAGGGCTACCCGTGCGGCATAGGCGAATGAGGCGGTTGGATTGGATATGGCTGTGAGAAGTGCTTCTCTCAGCTAGCCTTCTCCGAAGGCGTTAGGGCACAAAAGCCCTCATGGCGTAGGGCTGTCCAATATACAGCCCCAGCCATAAGAACAAAAAATTAGTGTATGAGACTAAAAATGTATCAGCGCGGCTCTTCCGTAATAGAATGGCCTGGCTAATCTTTATATTCATGCTTTACCCAATCTACCTCCATCGTCCACTCCCCCTCCATTGGAGAATCGGTAATCTTTGCATAATTCAAAATCGCAAACATGGGCTCCGGATAGTTGTCGCCTTGCCCAATATTGCGGTACACTTCTTTGCCGTCCAGGCGGTAGACCAGATCACTGCCTTCCCATTCTACGGCATACTCATGATATTCGTTTAGCGTAGCATCAACGCCCTTGCGCATGCTCCACCAGTCTCCTTTATCACATTCTCCCAGGCTTTTTATCGCTCCCGTGGTAAAGTGGTCCTTTTGATGGTCACCGTGGTGTTCGAAAATATCAATTTCACCAGATCCGGTCATCGGCCAGCAAACCTTTTCATCTTCCTCCTGAACGGGTGGCTCATTGTTTTGGGCACCCAAAATCCACCATGCAGGGAACATGCTGGCTTCTCCGTTGCTCCACAGCCTCAGTCTGGCAGTCCATCTTCCCTTAATGAATTCTTTGCGGTTTTTTGAGGTGATGCGGCCAGCGACAAACTCTGTATCGGGGTGCTGTTTCCCATATTTGTCCAAATTGTCGCAGGGGCGCTTTTCTCCGATGTTGACGACCTTTAATTTTAATGTGCCATCACTCACCTCCCGGGTGCCGAATTCTCCATCGGGGACATAGCAGTGCGTTTCATTGTTTACCCAGATACGCTGATCCTGCCAGTTTTCCGGGTCGAATGTATCAAAGTCATCAAAGAAATCCACCTTCCAGACAGGGGCCGTATGGTCATCTTTTGTTTCTTGATGCCCTAAATAGAGGGTTAAGTTTAAGGAGACAACAACCCCCATGGTTAAAACATACTTCATTGTAATTGATGTTGGTGATCAGTTAGATTTTATCTTATTGAAGGGGGGCGTAAAAGCTGAGAAGGGCCTTTTCCTGAGGCTGTTTTTTCGCAGACTTGCAAAATGGGCTCAGCCCTCAAAAGCAGCGTTGAGCCATTCAGAGCCCACAGCCCCCCCCTTTGGGTTGGTTAGTCAAGCTTGATCAGCTTTTTTGAACAGGCAGAGCCATCTGAAAACCGGATTAATAAATAGTAGCAACCGCTTGGCTGCCTACCAAGAGATATCGTTTCTTCAATGTGCTCTGCTTTTGGGAGAGGCCTGTTTATAATGACCTGACCATCTGTAGCGTATACCTGCAGGCGCAATGCTTGTTTCTCCGGTGTACTCAGTTGTACCTGGTACGTGCCCTCAGAAGGGTTTGGGAAAACAGTTACCAGCTCGTCTGATTCTTCCTGAGTCGAGGAAGTCCCCAGGTTGAACTCTATCCAGTTCAGGTTGAAAGGAGCGGCAGTGATTCGTGCTCTGAGCGTATAGCGCCCCGTGGGGAGATCTGCCATTTGCTGAGTTGTAGACCAGCTTTGCCAATCGCCCGTTGGTGTGAAACTTACATTCTGAATGACGAAAGCATTTCCTGCTGTATCTATGAGTTGCAGCTCCATTCCTCCGGTGCCAAATTGGGATGCCGTACGGTAGCTAACCTGATAGGCTCCCGGAGTAGTGATATTGACTTCGTAGTCTAGATAATCGCCTGGGTCAAGATAGGCAATGTTCTGCCCGCCCCCTTGATCGGTAGTTTCTTCGAGCTCGATGCCTTGCTGCACACGGAAAGCTTCCGCTTCGACCCGGCCAGGCAATTGGTGAACGAATGGGAGATTGTTTTTAACTTTTTCGAGGGTAAAAGGGCTGAGGGCACCCCCATCATTAGCCATCACCTCACTTCCACTGTAAGATATCCGGATATCTTCTGTTGATTTCAGAAGATAATCTACCGAAAAGAGGAATTGTTTATGGTTGTCCGGGTCGATTTTCACCGAAGCAACGGGCACACTATTTCCGTCTACATGTATCTCAAAACCGCTGGGCGCAGCCGGCAGTGCCTCATTCATAGCTTTGTTGGTGTTCATTTTTATGGTGTACTCATCTACAGTGGAAGCTTCCATAAACCGAGTGAGCACCTCTGCCGGAGCAAGCGCTGTGCCAACGAATTCGAAACTGCTGATGTTGAAGCCGGCAGCATCAATATAAAGCCGGATTTTTTGGGCATTGCTATCAAGGATGACATTGGGGATGACAACTGTTTCCCAGTTTTGCCAGCCTCCGGTCGGAGGCATAAAGCTGGTTGGCGTGATGGCAGTGCCATCGGCAGCAAAGTGCAGCCTGCCACCGGAACCGCCGGAAGCGACCCTAAGGTGGATGTCATATACCCCGCTTTCCATAATGTCTGACTCGTACTGCATCCATTCGTCCGTCTCCGTAAAGCCAACGTTGAACCCATTGGTATTGAGGGTATCTGCGCAGGGCTCAATATCCACGCCATCGTTTCGGTAAGCCCAGCCATTATTCCAGGCCGTGTAGTTGCCGGTGGATACATGGTAGTTGGCAACTACTTTGTCGTAGTAAGCTTCCCCAACGACCCCCATATCAAAGTCAGTGGCGTGGATAACTCCGGGTATGGTATGCGGCTGATGGTAAGGTACCGTTTCATCAGAGCGCACCTGCCTGAACATGGCGTCAATGACATCTTGCTGAAATATACAGTTTTCCGTTTTCAGCCCTTCAGTGATTTCCATAAGTGTGGCGGCTGCAAATGCCGGATCAGGGGCAGGGCCATTACCGTTCCAATAATCCAGCAGTGATTGGTATTCCTCGGTTTTGACCACTGAAAGAGGACCGGAAATGGATTCAATTTTTTTCATAGGCCACCAGGCCCAGCCAATGCCCAGGTCTTCCAGAAGTCGGATGGCATCCCGGAACCATACATTGGAGTTTTCTCCACTCTCTCCAAGGTAGAGTGGGACGTTATAAGTGTTCCGGATATCCAGCACCCACTGCATGGTGGCTACATCATTATTGGACCAGTACTTATGAGGGGAATAAACGATATTGTCATCCCACGGTGGTGTCAGGCCCGTAAAATCATTGGCCCACCAGTTGCCTTCGATGATGAGCATGTGAGTGGTATCCACGGTGCGAATACTATCTGTGGCTTCTTCGTAAAGCTCCCGCAGAAGTACATTACCTGGTAGCTCCCAGTTGGGCTCGTTGAGGAGATCATATCCGGCTACCCACTGTTCGTCTGCATAGCGCTCGGCAATTTTTTTCCATAGCGCAACCATTTTGTCGCGGTTGTCTTTGCTTTCCCAAAGAGAAGGTTTGGTAGGGTCATAGTCACTAATTGCAGCGTCCTGACCCTGTCCTCCCGGTGCGGCATGGAGGTCGAGGATAACGTACATCTCGTTCTGAGCACACCATGAAATGACACTATCGGTCAGTTCAAAGCCTTTGTCCAGCCAGGTCTGCTCGCCGGGTATTGGCTCTTCTTCAATAGGCAGCGTAAATAGATTGTAGTGCATAGGCAACCGGATGGAGTTGAAACCCCAGGATTTTAGAGAATCAATATCTGATTTTCGGACGTGGTTGGCCAGCCATGCTTCATAAAACAAGTCGGTTTGTTCTTCCCCAATGAGGGCTTCGATAGCCGCTCTGATCTCATGCTGCGGATTTGCAAAACCTGAAGTTTGTAACATATATCCTTCCTGTATCATCCATCCGCCGAGCCCCATGCCACGGAGGAGTACAGTGTCTTGGTTCTCATTGACTATGGCTTGTCCATGTGTCCTCAGCAGGTGCTGTCCGGCCATTGGGCTGAGCAGGGTGAGGCAAAAAAAGCAAAGGGCAAAGGAGGTTAATTTAAGATTCATTGGGAAGTAAGTTTTATGAAGGCCTGATAATTAAATAGTGCATGTAAAGGAGGTTATTCGCCATATTCCCGATAGTGGCAAATGGCGAATAACCATCCTGATTCTAAAGCTCAACTCAATAGTTTGTGCTATCGCTGTACGATAAATTTACGGGTATAGGTAGCGGTTGCTGTATTGACGCGTACATAGTACAGGCCTGTGGCATAGTCAGTGGTGTTTATTTGGTAGAAAGCTTGTTGTGGGGTATCGAAGGTTTCTATCATTTGCCCGGCTGCGCTAATGATCTGTATTTCCTTGTCCATTGACACGACCCGCTCATTGAAAACCAGTTGGGTGAAGCCCGTGGCCAAGGTTGGGTAGAGCTCGAACAGCGTTTCATCCACGGCTACTCCATTTGTACTGGTAACCTGGCAGGAGCCATCGTTTGCGCAGTTGCCAAAACAAGCCATGATGGTTGTATCCGATTGGGTCGCTGGCAGAAACCGATCGTTGAAGCTGTTGGGGTCACCACAGGGCAGCCCCTCCAGGTTTTCCTTGCAGGACCAGTCGCCACAAGCACCATTTGTAAAGGTGTAGTAGCTCGCAAAACCTTTTGGCCTGCGCATGGTAATGGTGTAAATGCCATCGCCATCGGGGTCGATCATTGGATTGTCGCCCGGAAAACCGAAATTGTTACCACCTGCCAGGAAGACGCCCGAGGGGTCAATCATCTCAATATTTTCTGTATTGAGATGGAACGTTATATCGATAGAGTCCGTGACAATAGTACAGGAGCCATCGCCGTCACAAGTACCAAAACAGGCCAGAATAGTAGTATCTGCCGATACAGGCGGTAAGAACCGGTCATTAAAGTTGGCAGGATCGCTACAGGGCAGGCCAGCTATGTTTTCCTTGCAGCTATAGTCCCCGCAATTGCCATTGGTAAAGGTGTAGAAGCTGGAAAAGCCGACTTCCCGCTGTAGGGTAATGCTATAAATGCCATCCCCGTCCGGATCCGTTAGCTCATTGTCTCCAGGCGAGCCAAAACCGCTTCCACCTGCTATATAAAGCCCTCCCGGGTCAATCATGTCAATGGTGGCTGTGTTGAGCTCAATGGTAATATTGACCTGTGCGGTCAGGGCTGCAGTCAGTGCTGCCGAAAAGAATGCTGTAAGTACTAGTTTTTTCATTTTACTTGGTTTGATTGATAATTGATGAATAAGCCATTAACGGGTCCGGTATAATGCAGACGTTGCGTAGTGGCATAGTAGGGGCAGGGGCACCGTAGGTCATAGGCCTTATGGTGCCTGCTATTTGTGATAAATTTTGTACTATTTCCAGGTGTGCTTAGAGTGCACGTACTGATACGTTGTCTATTGTCACACCATTGGTGCCATAGTCTGCCCCACCACCTCTGATGACCAGGTACACGGTGCCTCCTTCAGTAAATTGGAACGTACCATCATCCCCGCTACAGCTGTAAGCCGTGAATAGGCCTTCAAACGGTTCGCCACCGCAGCCTTCCCAGGTATTCAAGCCAAGCCGGATGCCGCCGTCGGTATAGTCGTTGCCTGGGGTGGGCACTGTTTTCCCTGCATACACTTCAAACCAGGAATCACTTAGCCCGTTGCAAGTGACCTCCATATTGATTTGGTACACCTGATCGGCCTCCACTTCAATGGCTTGGTAGATGCCCTCCTGCCCCCAGCCACCACCAGACCAAGAAACAGCCCCATTCTCAAATGCCACTTCTACCCCATTTGAAATGGGGAGTATGCTCCAGGCTTCATCACCATCAAATTCACCGTTTTGGATGAGGTTGGGGCCCAAGATATCCGATTCGATGGAGATGGTCTGAGTGCTTTGGGCTGTACCGCCATCGGTGAAAATTTTGAAACGCACCTCATATTCGCCGCTAAGCGGGTAGGTCTTGGTAGCTTCCATTCCTTCAGCAGCCGTGTTATCGCCAAATGACCAGTGCGTGTACCAGGTTTCTACCTCAGGGGAAGCTGTAAAAGTTAGCCTATTGGGGTTTTCAGGGTCGGGGGTATAGGAGAATGCAGCCTGTTCACTGTCGGGAGGCAGGACGGCTGCGGGGCCCTCATCGGTGTTGCAACTTGACAGAAGCAGCAGCGTAAAGAGTGATAGAAGCCCGTATTGAAGTTTTATTGCTTTGATCATGCTGTTATTTTTTAGTTTACAAAAACCTATCCCTGCCGGTTAATAGCCAGGGTTCTCGATGAGCTTGGGGTTGTTGTTCACCCGGTCTTGTCCGATGGGGAAGTAGTAATGACGTGGGAAAAAGTTCATCTTTTGAGATTCGGCTACAATGGTCTCATAAGTGAAGGTCTCCTGTCCCTGATCATCCACGTGGCGCAGGGAGCGTATGCCCATAATTTGGACACTCAGCGCTTCCTCTGCAATACGCCAGCGCTTCACATCCCAGTATCGCTGGTCTTCGAAGGCCAGCTCGATTTTCCTTTCGTTTCGGATGCGGTCTCTAAGTTCAAGCCCTGAGTAAGGCTCCAGACGGAGGTGTTGCTGCAGGCCTGCACGCGTACGGATGGGCTCAATATAGCCCCGGGCTTCTTCCTCCAGCCCGAGCTCAATAGCTGCCTCGGCAGCATTAAGGTAAATTTCTCCCAGCCGGAAGATGATGCAGTCCTGTCCCGAGTAGTATTGCTGAATGAGGAGTGGTGAGGAGCTATCATTCAGGTATTTTCTTACATAAGCTCCGGTCTTTGTGGCATCGGGGTGGATCCCCATACCATCTTTACCTTTACCCGTGCCAGTATTGGTGTCGAGCTCGCCATTCCTCTCAGTAGCATACCAGGTCTCAATGCGGGAACCCTGAAAGATATCGTTATCGGTGAGCAGCGTCCCTTTGAAGCGGGGGTCGCGGTTGTCAAATGGAGCCTGAGGGTCGTACCCGGAACCTTCCTCATCAGGCAGGAGTCCGGTACTCAGCATTTCGTAGCTGTCCATCAGTTGTTTGGAAGGAGACATGCTTGAGCCCCAGTCGACCCGATAGCTGTACGGCGTATTGTAGAAGTCATAGGAGTGTCCTTTTTCAAAGGGAAGCCAGACTTTCATAAAGATGGTCTCATCTTCGGTTTCATCAACGAACAGGCGATAGTAGTTTTCGGCAGGGTCCGGGTATTGGTTGAAAAGAGTATGCCCGCTGTTACTGATGATTTCCGCTGAGGCATCCAGCGCCTGCTGATAATAAGCATCGGCATCAGAGGACGGCAGGCCTACCAGACCGTCCATTTCATAAGTGCCATATTTGGCAATGCTTCCTGCGTATAGTGCTGCGCGGGATTCCAGTGCTTTTGCCGCCCATTTTCCAGCCCGCCCTTTCAGCCCATTCCAGCGATGGGGTAGCAATTCAAATGCCAACTGTGCGTCCGACAAAACCTGATCATATACAGCCTGTTCTGTATCCCGCTCCGGGAAGTATTCTTCCTCCGGGGTGGTATTAGGGTCTTGAGGCTCCAGAATGATGGGTACGCCACCGTAGCGTTTCGCCATTGCAAAATAACAGTATGCCCGCATGAAGTACAGCTCGCCTAAGCGGTGGTCCCGCTCTTCCGGGGTGAGGACATCCTGGCCCACGGCTTCGATGTTTTGAAGCGCGTAGTTGATTTTCCAGATGTTAAAATACCCCCACCAGTCCAATGGCCAGGTATTGTTGGCAGTCCCCCAGTTGCCGGGCCGGAAAGTATTGGAGGCTGGAGTCCAGGCATAAGTACTGCGTGCCAGGTCAGAAAGAATTTCACGATGGGCACCCCAGCCCGCACCACCGCCAAAGTCTTTAAGGTAGTCCCATGGCATATCGTCATAGATCTTATAGATGTAAGCATCGATTAGTGCCTGATCTCTCCAGACGTCGCTGTCGGTGATCCGGTCTAGTGGGGGCTGATTCAGGTAATCCTCACTGCAACCAACAAAAAATAAAGTAAGCAGGAGGAGTAGAAGAGTATTGCGGTTCATTTTGGCTAAGTTTTAAAGTGTCAGATTGATTCCACAGGTGAAAGACCGAAGCTGAGGATAGTACCAGCCTACGGAAGATTGCATCTGTGGATCAAATTCTTCGTCAAAGTTTTTCAGGACCAATAAATTATGACCGGTCACGAATAACCGGACTTCGTCAAACCCCCTGAGCCTTTCAAGGAGTAATTTGGGAATGGAGTAGCTTAAGTTGACGTTCCTCAGGCGAATGTGGCGGCCGTCGCGCATCCAAAAATCTGAATATCGGTAGTTGTTGTCGTTAAAGCCTCCATCGGTAATGCGCGGATATGCTGCATCTGTGTTTTCGGGCGTCCAGTAGTCCATCTGGTAGGTGTAACCATTGAAACCGTTTCGCAGGGGGCTTTGTGCTTCTCCGTCAATATAGATGTCGTAACCGGCAGCACCAGTGAGCAGCACAGAGCAATCGAAGTTTTTATAGCTGGCCGATAGATTTAGGGAATAGTTCAACGCGGGCTTATCGCCATCACCAAATACCCTTTGGTCACGGACATCAATAATGTTGTCGCCGTTAAGGTCTACGTATTTGACATCTCCTGGCTGCAGGCTGTTGTTCTCATTGCCATCTTGTATTGGGCTTTGATTAATTTCCTCCTGAGTTTGGAACAGCCCGTCCGAAATATAGCCTCTTCTCAGGTTGGTATATCCTCCGGTGACTGTCAGGTTTTGCCGCATAAAGGGATCTTCAAAGAAGGCCTCGTCAATGAATACTGCCGTTTCCCGGGCGCGGGAAAAGTTGAGCATGGCACCTAGTGTGAGGTCCCGGTTTACCTTTTTATTGTAATTGAGGGATACCTCAAAGCCTTCATTGGAGTAGGCGTGCAAATTTTGGGCAGCCAGACCAACCCCAAGGGTACTGGGCACACTGCCAGAAGCAAAGGCCAGTACATCAGTCCGGTCGCGGTAAAAATAATCGAAGGATACCGTTAGGCTATTGTCCAGAAAAGCGGCATCGAAACCGACATCATAGGTGGTAATGGTCTCCCAAGTGAGGGCTTCATTGGCCAGGGCCGTATTATTGATAGTTGGAATGGCTGTTTCGTTGATGGCAAAGAAACCATCGTAGACAAATCCGGACAGCCATTGATACGCTCCGGTGCCATCATTACCAGCTGTACCCACGGAAGCACGAAGTTTGAGGTTTTGAATAACACCTCTCGCCCCGTCAAAGAAACCTTCCTCTGATAATCGCCAGCCTGCGGAGACTGAAGGGAAGAAACCCCACTCCCGGCCGGGGGCAAAACGTGAAGAACCGTCATAGCGGAAAGACGACTCTATCAGGTATTTTGCTTTGTAATCATAGCTCAGGCGACCTACCAGGCCCAAACGGTTCTCCCGGTACTCCCCACCGTTGGCATCCTTATTTTCATTCGATCCGGCAAAAAGTTGATCAATAAGGGTAGACTGAAAATCCTGCCGCCGGCCAAAGAAGTTTTGTCCACTGTTATTTTGCAGCTCCCCGAGTAAAAGAGCCGAAACGCTATGCTGCCCAAACTGTTGATCATAGTTAATAGACTGCTGTACAACGTAGTGGTTGTTAAAATTAGTTGACTGCGTCAGTACCGTCTCGCTGAACGAGCCTTCCGGACTGGCTGTAAAAGCATCGTACTCGCCGGTTTGACGGTTCAGGGTATATAGCTCATAGCTTTTGCCCCATTCCTTGGCGAAGTTGGTATTGTAGACCAGGGAGCCATAAGACTTGATGCTAAGACCGGGCACTTGATTGACATCCCATTGCAGGGACAGCTTCGTATCAATATTATTGTTCCGGGCCCGGTAGTAGCCGGCGTTGAAGTCGCGAATGCCTTCAAGGATATGGTTGGGGCTGAAGCTGGGGCGCGCGGGGGTGCCATCTGGATAGTAAGCCAGATCGGTTGGAAGGGCACGGCTGAGTTCCCGGAAAATATTGAATGCGGAGTAGGCAGGGGCTTCATTAAGCCGGCGCCGGCCTGATAGTTTGAAATCCAGGATCAGGTTATCGGTGATGTTGGCATTGATATTTGACCGTAGGTTGAACTGCTGATACCCGAGGACGTCTTTCGTGTAGTTGGAGCCCTGATCCAGAAAACTGGCAGATACAAAGTACCGCACTTTTTCGCTACCACCATTAAGGTTGAGGTTGTGGCGTTGCTGGAAGCCGTAATCGTTAAACATCAGGGCTTTCCAGTCTGTATCGGGATAGTTGATAGGATCAGACCCCGAACGGAAGGTCTCCACTTCGTCTTCTGTATAAAATGGAGCCTGCCCTGCATTCAACAGTCCTTCATTGAGCACGGTAGCGCGCTGAGCGAAATTGAGAAAGTCTGGATAGGAGGTAAATGACGTAAAGGTAAACTGATTGTCATAGCTTAGTTTGGGTTTTCCCATCGTGCCTCGCCGGGTGGTAACAAGGACTACGCCGTTGCCCCCTTGCACCCCGTATACGGAGGCTGCCGCTGCATCTTTAAGAACGGTAATGCTTTCGATCTCATTGGGGGCGAGCTCGTCAATATTGCCCGGAGACCCATCTACAATGACCAGGGCGTTACCGAAATTGCGCACCTCAAAAGAGGACCCGCTAAAGCCAGGCTCTCCGCTCCCCTGACGCACAAACAAGCCTGCCGCCAGGCCTTCCAGCCCATTGCTGACATTAGCCACCGGCAGCTTTTTTAGCGTTTCTTCATCCACAGTGGAAACCGCTGAGGTCAGCTTTGCTTTGGATTGACGGCCGTAGCCAACCACCACCACTTCCTCCAATGTCTCCCCTGAAGTTAAGGCTATGTCAATTACGGTCTTTCCACCAATATCAATGGTTTGATCAGCATAGCCGGTGTAAGAGAAACGCAATTGCCTGGCGGTATCGCTGACCACTAGCACGTAGGCTCCGTTGATATCGGCAATTGTGCCATTTGCTGTTCCGACAACCAGGACGTTGGCTCCGATTAGCGGATCACCCGAATCGGCATCCGTGATGACCCCGCTGATGCTGATTTGTGCATTCAGATGGGCTGAGCCCAACATCAATAGCACCAAAATGACGAATGGATAGAGTAGGGTATTTTGCTTCATAATCGTGGTTTGTTTTTTCACTTTCTGAAGCCCAATAATCCAAAAGCCTATCCATTTTCCGCAATTTTACACTACGACAAACCTACTACAGGCAATATTCTCTTGCAAAAACGCTGTGTTTTAAGGGTTTATAATGCACTGAAAAACAAAGATGTAGGGTTAGTCTGTTGTTTTAAACCCGGTGATATACTTGTTAAGGTCCTCTTCTTTGCCCAATTCTAACCTTTTTTTAAGCCGGTAGCGGCCCTGCTCCACTGCCCGGGTCGATATATTGAGCAGAAAAGCAATTTCCTTTGTGCTCAGATTGATGCGGATCAGGGAGCACAGCCGCAAGTCATTTTGGGTCAGTGCGGGATGCTTGGCGAGGAGGGACTGGAAAAAGTCCTGGTCGACTTGATTGAAGTAGATATCAAAATCTTTCCAATGGTCTTCGTTGCGGAGTTCGGCATCAAGTTTTCTGACCACACTGGTCAACGGGGCGCCCGATTGCTGCTGTACTTTTAGCAAATCATCTTTGAGGCCGGTAAGAATTTCGTTCTTGTGAGCCATTTGTACTGTTGAGAACATAAGCTTAGAGGTCTTAGCCTCTATCTCAGCCGCCATTTTCTCATTTTTCAACCTTAGGAGTGCTCTGTTATGAACAGCCTCCTTACGTTTCAGGATGAGATAAATGCCAATAGCTGCCAAGCAGATAATTGAAAGGGCTATTAAGACGCGAAACCAAGAGGTTTGCCAAAAAGGAGGTTGAATATGCACATTAATGGAAGCCATCTGCTCCTGATACTTTACCTTGAAAGTGTAATCGCCCGGGTCTAAATTGGTATAGCTTACCCGGTTTTGGCCAGCTTCTGTTTCCTGCCACTGATCATCAAAGCCCTGCATGATAAATGAGTATTGATAATCCATTGGGTTGGTATAATCAATAGCAGAGAAGCTGAATGAGAAGGATTTATCGAGATAGCTGAGTTGAATGTGTTCTGCTTCTTCGATAGGGCGCTCCAGGATCACCCGGCCATCTACCTTTTGCCCGGCTTTGATCGTCTGATTGAAAATTTTAAAATCGGTCAGGATGATGGTGCCAGCAAAAGCTTCGGTATTCAACTGGCTCGTTTGTATGGTATTGAGCCCATTAGTGCCCCCGAAGAAGAGCCGCCCGTCATTTGCTGCGAGCAGGGCAGACTGATTGAACTGATTGGCATTCTGGTGCGTACGGAAGTCAAAGTTTTGAATGTCCATAGTTTCAGGGTCTAGGCGGCTGATACCCTCAAAGGTGGTCACCCAGATCATGCCCCGTTCATCTTCAGTAATGCCCATAACGCTATTAGCCACTAATCCTTGACTTTTCCCTATCCGCTTAAACCGGCCATTGCCCAACCATTGGTTGAGCCCTCCCCCCTCTGTGCCGATCCAAAGATTACCCTGACTATCCTGAAAAATGCTACGGATGGCGTTATTACTGATCGAATAGGGGTCTTCAGGGTTATAGCGAAAGTGTTCAAATTCCTTACGGCTTTCCACCCAGCGGTCAAGCCCCTGATCGGTCGTGCCTACCCATATCTGATCGCTTTGGTCTGCGTAAACGGCCATGATGTTGAGGTCTGCCAGGCTTTGGGGATTGCCGGGCTCGTGGCGAAGGTATTGGTTTTCAAGGGTTTCCGGATCTAGCACCACGATACCCTCCCCCATAGTGCCCACCCACAATTCCCCGTTTTGGCGTTCTGCAATGGACCAAACGCTGTAAGGCGGTCCAAGTACATGCTCAAAGGTTTGGTTTTCTGGCTTATAACGATCAAGCCCTGCTCCGAATAAGCCGACCCAGAGTTGATTTCTGCTATCCTCAAATAGCGCTTTCACTACATTTCCGGCAATGGAGCGTTTGTCATTTGCCTGGTGCCTGAATGGAGGTATAATAAACTGGCTTTGCTCCGGGGTAAGCCTGTTGAGTCCGCCCCCATCGCTGCCAATCCATACTACACTGTCATGGGTTTGGGCCAGAGCGAGGATAGAGCGATTATAGAGGGTGCTGCTGCCTGTCATTCCCGGTGCAAATTGCCGGAACCAGACTTTCCGGGGTTTATAGATGTTGATGCCTCCGTTGTAAGTTCCGATCCAGATATTTCCCGTCCGGTCTTTTTCTATACAATATAGCGCGTCACTGTTCAGCCCCGTTTTGTTTTTTACCTGATACCTGTATTCAGTTATTTCTTCTGTATCAGGACTATAAACATTAAGCCCACCCCCATCTGTGGCAATGAAAACAGTGCCATCTGGCATTTTGCAGATGTCTCTCACGCCGTTAGAGCTGAGTGGGCGTTCTTCAAGGCCAGGGGCAAAATGAATATAGGAACGGTCCCGGATATCCATCCGGTATAAGCCTGTACCTTCAGTACCTACCCATAAATGCTCATCGTCCAGCAATAGCTTTTTCCGGTAGCCGCTCATATTCGGATGATTGGGCAACATGGGGTGGCTCAACTGGAACTGATGGTCTTTACCCAGTATGTTGAGCCCCCCACCGGCCGTAGCGACCCAAATTGTACCGTATTTGTCTTCTTTGATATCAAAAACGACATCGCTGGAGAGTCCGCTATTGGCTTGAGTATAATGGCGGGTCGTGCCGTCTGAAGGGGTGTACCGAAGCAACCCGCCTTCAATCGTTGTGATCCAGATCTGGCCTTCCTGATCTTCCAGGAATGAGGTAATCTCGTGGTCTGCAATAAATATAAAAGCAGAGTCCTGATTTAGGCTGATAAATCGGTCATTGTGAACCTGCCGATAGTAGATGCCATTCTTACTCGTCCCCACCCATAAATTGCCTTTGCGGTCCTCATACAAGGCAGTGATTTTCGCACCGAACAATCCCAGGTTTTCTTCCTCTTCGTTGAGGGACTGAACAACTTCAAAGTTGTAGCCATCATATTTATTAAGCCCGTGCTGGGTGCCTGCCCATAAATAGCCATATCGGTCCTGAAGCAGGCAATGCACTGTATTATGAGACAAACCGTCACTGATGGTGAGGTGGTCAAAAAACAACTCGGTATAAGGCTGCTGGCTGGTGCCGGCTATCGCAAGTATTACACAAAAAAATACCCCCAATAATCGTTGCATGGATCGCTTTTACTTCTCGTGTACGTAACTTTGCTAAGTTACAAGAAGTAAATTGATTAAAAGTCAACCGCTCCTGTTTGATTTTCATAACTATCCGTTTGAAAACCATTAGCCCCTGCCTGTGCTTTTCGCTGACCTTTGCATTAAATCAATGCAAAGGAGAATATCATGAACGAAAATATTAAAGGAAAAGTCATCATCATCACCGGGGCAAGCAGCGGGCTCGGCGAGGCCGCGGCAACGCATTTGTCAGGGCTCGGAGCAACCGTTGTACTTGCAGCCCGGCGCTCAGCGCGAATTGAAAATTTGGCGAAAGCCATCACCGATAAGGGCGGTAATGCCCTGGCTGTGACCACCGATGTGACGGATAAGGTGCAGGTGCAGCACCTGGTAGACACCACAGTGGATACGTTCGGCCGGGTGGATGTGCTCATCAATAACGCCGGGCTGATGCAGCAGTCCCCGCTTGATAGCGGGAAGCTGGAAGAGTGGGATAATATGATTGACATCAACATCAAAGGCGTGTTATACGGGATCGCTGCGGTTTTGCCACAAATGCAGCAGCAAAAATCCGGGCATATCATTAATGTGTCTTCCGTAGCCGGTCATAAGATAACGCCTGCCGGCTCTGTATACTGTGCCACGAAGCATGCGGTGCGGGCCATTTCGGAAGGGCTGCGGCAGGAGGTGAAGCCATATAACTTGCGCACCACCATCATTTCTCCGGGCGCTGTGGATACGGAATTGCCCAACCACATCACCCACGAAGCCTCCGCAGAGGGCATTCAGGGCTTTTACCAACACTATGCGATCCCGGCTGAACCCTTTGCCCGGGCAGTAGCTTACGCGATTGAGCAGCCTGAAGAGGTCGATATCAATGAGGTGCTGTTCCGGCCAACGGCGCAGGCGCTGTAGCGGGTAACAACAAGCTGCAGGCATTCGCTTTGGTCCGCGGCTTTCCTTTTTCCGGAAAAAATATTAACTATGACTACTGATGCAAACCGCCTGGATCCGTTTTTTCAATGAAATTGCTCATGCTATGGACTCCATCGAGACACTGGAAGAATTCTACAAGCGAAAGTTCGAACTGCTGCCGGAAGAAGTGGAGGAAGGCATTGGCCATTTCAATATCTTTCACATAGCGCCTTTCCGGGAGGGGCAGCGGACTTCTGTGCCGTACCGCCGCCGCGATTTTTATAAGGTCATGTTACTCAAGGGCAACAGTCAGGTGTACTATGCGGACAAAGTGTACCAAATTCAGAATCAGGCGCTGGCATTTTCCAACCCCCTCATTCCTTACAAATGGGAGCATCTGGACAAGATGTTCGATGGGGTGTACTGCATCTTTAATACCCCATTCTTCCATAACTTCCATCAGCTGGCCGATTATGAGATATTCCAGCCTGGGGGCAACCACATCTTTGAGCTGACGGACGAGCAGGCCGCGGAAGTGCAGCAGATTTTTGAGGAAATGGAGCAGGAGTTCAATTCGGTGTACAAGTACAAATTTGATGTGGTCCGCAACCGCGTGCTTGACCTCATCCACTACGGGCTAAAGCTGGAGCCTTCCACTTCCATACAGCGGCATTCTGTGGATGCCGCCTACCGGATATCCCGTTTATTCACCGAGCTGCTGGAACGGCAATTCCCCCTTGACGAGCAGCACCCGGAGATTGCACTGCGCGCGCCTTCCGAATTTGCAGAACAGCTCAATGTGCATGTCAACAGCCTCAACCGCGCCGTGAAATCCACCATGAGCAAGACCACCTCTGAGGTGATTGCTGAGCGCCTCGTGCAGGAGTCTAAGGTACTGCTTCGGCATACCGACTGGAGTATTTCAGATATTGCCTTTGCATTGGGCTTTCGGGAGGTCACTCATTTTAGTAATTTCTTCAAAAAGCACATGCAACTGCCGCCTTCGGGATTCCGGTCGGGGGCAGCTGTTTGATTTTCGTAAGTATCCGTTTGGCAAGCATAAGGCACTAAGCCCCTTTATCCTGACATTTGGACTATCGAACCAATAGGTACAGCCTTATGAAACGGCATTTCCTTTTTTCATTGCTTGTATTGGCGTTCCTGAAAAGCTTTGCACAGGACCACCCCGGCACCCTGCAGGTCCGTCACATTGATCAGGCCATCACGCTGGATGGGGCATTGGAAGAGGCCGTTTGGGAAACAGCGGATCGAATCACTGGCTTTTGGCAGTACTTTCCTTCCGATTCTGTACGCGCCCGTCAATCCACGCAGGTGAAAATCCTGTACGATGATGAAAATATCTACGTGGGCATCTATGCCGTTTCTGCTGCGGATAACTACGTGGCCACAAGTCTGCAACGCGATTTTAGCGGAGCGAGCAACGACAACGTCTCTGTCCTCTTCGATACCTTTAGCGACGGGGCGAATGCTTTCCTGTTTGGGGTCACGCCCTACGGTGTACAACGGGAGGTACTGATCTCGGAAGGGGGCATATCAAGGGGCTTCAATCCCGCCTGGGATATGAAATGGCGGGCGGAGGTTCAACGCTTTGACGGCTACTTCACCGCTGAAATGATCATCCCACTGACGTCCATGAAATTCCCGGAAGGCGAGCGTCGGTGGCGGTTTCAAGCCTACCGGTTCGACTATCAGGCGCAGGAGCATAGTGCCTGGGCGCGGGTGCCACAGAATCAGTTGCTGTCCAACCTGGCTTTTATGGGCGATTTGGAATTCGAGGAGCCTCTGGGCAAATCCCGTACTCCTTTCGCGGTCATTCCCTACATCAACACACTGGGACAGCAGGATGGTGCGGCGGGCACCTCAGATGTGTCTCTCAAAATAGGCGGCGATGCCAAGCTGTCCATTGGCAATGGCATGAACCTGGACATTACAGCCAATCCGGACTTTTCCAATGTCGAAGTGGATGCCATTTTCACCAACCTGACCCGCTTCGAGGTCCTGCTGCCCGAGCGCCGTCAGTTCTTTATTGATAATAGCGACCTGTTTAATTCTTATGGCAGCATCTACAATGATGCTTCGCCCTTCTTCTCGCGCCGCATCGGACTGGCCCGGGATACTGCTGGCAACCTCATCCAAAACCGTATCATCGGCGGGGCACGCCTGAGCGGCAAACTGGACGAAAACTGGCGCCTGGGCTTCCTGAGTATCCAAACCGATGAAGACCGCCCCAATGAAATCCCTTCCAACAATAACACCATGCTGGCGCTGCAGCGCAAAGTCTCCGCCCGTTCCAATATCGGTGCCTTTTTCATCAATCGGGAAACAGTGGGGAATTACGAATTTCAATCGCCGGAGGAGCTGTACAACCGGGTGTACGGTATCGATTACAACCTGGCGTCCAAAGACAACCGCTGGACAGGGAAGTTTTACGTGCATCAATCTCTGCAGCCGGACGATACAAAGGGCAATCTCTCCGCTCAGGCTACCGTCACTTACGATGACCGCTTCTGGAATTTCACGGCTGACATCGTGTCCGTAGACGAAGGATTCCAGTCCGATCTGGGCTTTATCCCCCGCAAGGACATCATCAAGTACGGCATGGGCGGAGGGCGTACTTTCTACCCCAGAAGCGGCATTGTCAACAAACATGTCCTGCGGCTGGTTTCCCTTACCTTTTGGCGGCCTGGCCTGGACTACCAAAGAACCGATCAGCTCTGGCGCCCGGAATACACGATCGAGTTCCGCGATCAGTCCAATCTACGGATGCGATACTTCGATCAGTTCATTTTCCTGGCCAATGATTTCAACCCTACGGGAAAGACGGGTAGTCCTATTCCCGGCAATACCGGCTATGACTTCAACCAACTGGAGGCGACCTATACCTCCAATATCACAAGCCCTTTTACCTATACGCTGTCCACTACACAGGGGCAGTTTTTTAATGGCAACTACACCTCCTACGGGCTGACGCTCGGCTACCGCCTGCAACCTTACGCCAGCTTTAGCATTGATACACAGTACGACCGCATCCGGCTGCCCGGCGACATACCGGATGCCGACTTCTGGCTGCTCACGCCCCGGGCAGAGGTGACCTTCTCCCGCTCCGTCTTCTGGACGACCACCATTCAGTACAGCAATCAGCGGGACAATATCGGGGTGAACTCCCGCCTGCAGTGGCGTTTTGCCCCATTGTCTGATTTATTCCTGGTCTACAACGATAACTACTTCCCCAATAGCTGGAGCCCGAAATTCCGCTCCCTCAATTTGAAACTGACTTATTGGTTGAATCCAAAATTATAGCTTTATGAGACCTTTTATCTTGTTTTTTTGCTTCACCACTTTCCTGCTCGTTTCCTGTGCACAACCGGCGGACGAGCCTGAATCTTCCGATACGCTGAATGACATTTTCCCGAAAGGGCAAAAGGGGTCGGCTGAGCTCTTCACCGGCAATGCCTACAACTACGGTCTGGTGCCCATGGACTCTACCTATACCACCCTCGTAGGAAATGTGTATTTTGAGCCGGGCGCGAGAAGCAACTGGCATACTCATCCGGCCGGACAAATCCTCATCATCACCGATGGGGTAGGCTACCACCAAATCGAAGGGCAGCCCCGGGAGACCCTCCGCAAGGGGGATGTGGTACAATGCCCGCCCAATGTGAAGCACTGGCACGGCGCGAGCGAGGAGACCGGTTTGCAACAGCTGTACATCGTGCCCAATACCGAAAAAGGGGTCGTCAACTGGATGGAACCGGTGACAGATGAAGTTTATACAGCGCAATAAAAACTAAGTCATGAAAAAAATAGCACTTTGCTTAATACTGGCTGGACTATCCATCAGCCTGCAGGGGCAGCAGGATATTTTTCAGCGCGCAGCGATTGTCTCTCCCGAAATCAACGAAGATGGCACGGTCATCTTCCGCCTGATGGGGCCGGAGGCCAATGAAGTATCCATTAGCGGAAGCTGGATGTCCGCGTCGTCATTCCAGCTTATGCAAAAACAGGGAGACAGTCTCTGGGTCCACACCACGCAGGTATTGGAACCTGGCTTTTACCGCTACAGCTTTACCATCGATGGGGTGCGGGCCATTGATCCGGCCAATGCTCATGTAATCCGTGATGTGGCGTCGATTTCTAACGTATTCCTTTTAGAAGGTGGCAGAGCGGATCATTACAAAGTACAAGACGTGCCGCACGGAAGTGTGGCTTACCGTTGGTACGATTCCCCGGGGAATGACAAAAAACGCCGCCTGTCGGTATACACGCCTCCGGGCTATGAGGGCAGCACCAGGGATTATCCCGTACTCTACCTGCTCCACGGCATTGGAGGGGACGAGGAAGCCTGGCTGGGTTCAGGTCGGGTGGCTCAGATCATGGACAACCTCATCGGGGCGGGAAAAGCCAAGCCGATGATCGTCGTGATGCCCAATGGGAATGTGGCTCAGGAAGCTGCGCCGGGCAAAGGCAGTGCAGGCTTTGTACAGCCTACCTTCATGCTGCCGAACACCATGGATGGGCAGTTTGAACAAACCTTCGGCGATATCATGAACTTCGTGGAATCCAACTACCGGACCCTGGGCACCAAAGAGGGCAGAGCCATAGCCGGACTTTCGATGGGCGGGCACCACACTGCATATATCTCTCTCAATTACCCAAATACATTCAATTATATTGGCTTGTTTTCCGCTGCGCTGAATGTCAATCCGGAAGGCCTGCCCGATTCGCCTGTCTATCAAGGCTTGGAGGAGAAGCTGATTGCTCAGAAGGGGAACGGCTACGCCCTCTACTGGATCGCTATCGGAGAGGAGGATTTTCCCATACTGTACCAAGGGGTGCAGCAACACCGAAAGCTACTGGATAAACTGGGTATGGAGCATACCTACCTGGAAACAGCAGGCGGGCATACCTGGGCCAACTGGCGGCGTTATCTGACCGAATTTGTCCCCTTAATTTTTATAAACGATTAACCAACAACCATGAGAGTATTCCTAAATTACGCACTGCTGCTGTCTATAGTGGCTACTTGGGGCTGTCAGTCTGAACCGGGCATGTCAGAAAAGACTATCCCCGCACTAGCCCTGGAAAAAACAACCCTCAAAGCAGAAGCCGATGGCACAACCTTCCGGGACCTCAACAAAAACGGCAATCTCGACCCCTACGAGGATATTAATGCCCCCATTGAGGAGCGGGTGGAAGACCTGCTTTCTCAAATGACGGTAGAGGAGAAAGCAGGGCTGCTGTTCATGCCCGGCGTGGGCGTCAATGAGGATGGCAGTTTGGAAAAAAGTGACAAAGCGAAAGGCCCGGGCGCCCGCTATCCTGCGGCGATCGAGAATATTGACAACGGCAAGCTGAACCACTTCAATGTCTGGACCATTCCGGAAGACCCCAAAATGATGGCGGTGTGGTACAACAACCTGCAGGCTTACGCCGAAAAATCCCGCCTAGGTATTCCGGTCACCATCGCCTCCGATCCCCGGCACCATTTCAGCAATACCATTTTCTCTATGGCGGCCGATGGCTTTACGCAGTTTTGCGAAACCCCGGGCCTGGCGGCTATCGGCAATGATTCATTGGTGGAGGCTTTCGCCAATATCGTCCGCGAGGAGTATCTGGCGGTGGGGCTGCGGGTGGCTTTACACCCACAAATTGACCTGGCTACGGAGCCCCGATGGTCGCGCATCAGCGGTACCTTTGGAGAGGATGCAGCGTTGAGTGCCCGTATGGTCACGGCTTATATCAAAGGGCTGCAGGGCGAAAGCCTCAATGAGCGGAGCATCGCCTGCATGACGAAGCACTTCCCTGGCGGCGGACCGCAGAAGGAAGGGCTCGACCCCCACTTTGCCATTCAAAAGGGGCAGATTTATCCAGGTGAGAACTTTGACTATCACCTTATCCCCTTTGAGGCGGCTTTCAAAATGAATACGGCTTCCATCATGCCTTACTATGGCATTCCTACCGGGCAGACCGATGAGGATGTGGCCATGGCTTACAACAAAGCCATCATCACCGATCTGCTGCGCAACAAATACCAATACGACGGCGTGGTTTGTACCGATTGGGGCTTGCTGACCGACGTGCCCATGGGACCGGACGTGATCTGGCCGGCCCGAGCCTGGGGCGCTGAGCACTTGTCGGAAGCGGAGCGCGTACAGAAAATTATCGACGCGGGTTGTGATCAGTTCGGGGGAGAAAACTGCCCGGAATTGGTACTGCAACTGGTGGAAGCCGGAAAGCTGAGCGAGGAACGCATCGACGAGTCTGCCCGCCGATTGCTGCGGCAGAAGTTCCAGCTGGGCCTGTTTGATAACCCATTTGTAGACGAAACCCAGGTAGGTGAGCGCATTGGCAAGCCGGACTACCGTAAGCTGGGCGACGTCTCCCAGCAGATGGCGATGACCCTGCTCAAAAACGAGGCAGGCACGCTACCGCTTCAGCCCAATGTGCACAAGGTGTACATTGAAGGCATGGATAGTTCCGTAGTAGCCCGCTATGCAACGGTCGTGGACAGTCCGGAGGAAGCCGACTTTGCCATTCTCCGCCTAAACACGCCCTGGTACCCTGCGGATACGAAGAACCCCTTCGCTCTTTCCTTCCACCATGGCGATCTGAATTTCCAGGGGAAAGAGCAAGCCCGCCTGATGGAGCTGATGGGCAAAGTGCCAACTATTGTTGATATTTACCTTGACCGCCCGGCGGTCATCCCCGACATTGCAGGGGCTTCCAAAGCACTCATTGCGGACTTCGGCGCCAGTGACCAGAATGTATGCGAGGTGCTCTTCGGCAATGCGCGCCCGCAGGGTAAATTGCCTTTCGAGTTACCCTCTTCCATGGAAGCCGTGCGCAATCAGCTGACGGATGTGCCTTACGATAGCGAGGATCCACTGTACAAGTTTGGGTACGGATTGAATTACAAATAAAATGACCATTTTTGAACCTAAACCATCTAAATAGCATGCGCAAGGACTCCCCAAAAAAAGGCATTCTGGACGGCCTCCGTTCCGGAGAAGCTATTCCTATGGCCGACCCTATGTACAGCGAGGTGCGGGATGCCGTCAACCGAACCTTCCAATTACTCGCCCGCCTCAACAGCGCCAGGCATACCGATGAGGTGAGGGCGCTGCTGAGCGAGGTGATCGGGGTGCCCGTGGACGAAAGCACTATCGTCTTCCCGCCCTTCCACACCAACTACGGCCGGAATATCGAGCTGGGCAAGCGGGTATTCATCAACCACGCCTGCAGTTTTCTGGATTTAGGCGGTATCTGCATTGAGGACGATGTGATGATTGGCCCGCGCGTCAACCTTACTTCCGAAAACCATCCGGTGGAGGTGGCTACCCGGAAAACACTGGTACCCGGCCTTGTCCGGATTCAACGCAATGCCTGGATTGGGGCTGGTGCTACCATCCTGCCCGGCGTGACGGTGGGCGAAAATGCAGTGGTGGCTGCCGGGGCAGTTGTCCATCAGGATGTGCCGGCGAATACGGTCTTCGGTGGCGTGCCGGCAAAGCTTATTAAAAAATTAGAACCATGAATTTTACTGAAGCAATTGCACTTTCGTTATGCTTAGCCTTAAGCCTGGGCACTGCAAAGGCCCAAAACCTGTTGACCAACCCACATGCCCGCGCTACCTTAAGTCTCAATGGCGAATGGCAATACATCATAGACCCTTATGAAACAGGCTTCTACGATTACCGCTTCAAGGAAAAGGCGGAACGGGACCCCGGTGCCTACTGGAACAGCGGTGCCGCAGACAGCCGTACCGATTTGCGGGAACACGGCTACGACGATCAGGCGACTCTGCGTGTCCCCGGCGATTGGAACGCCCAGGACCCTAAGTTCCTGTACTACGAGGGGACTGTTTGGTACAAAAAGGACTTTGATTACCAGAAAAAATCGGCTGAAAATCGAGTGTTCCTGTACTTCGGGGCGGTCAACTATCAGGCAGAGGTGTACCTGAACGGAAAGAAACTGGGCCGCCATATCGGCGGGTTTACGCCCTTTCAGTTTGAGATACCTGATTCAGTTTTGCAAGAACAAGACAACCTTTTGGTTGTGAAAGTAGACAACAAGCGATACAAAGATGCCGTGCCAACCGTCAATACCGACTGGTGGAACTACGGCGGCATTACCCGGGACGTGCTCCTGATTGAAACGCCCGGTTTTTTTGTAGAAGATTACTTCCTGCAATTGAAAAACGGCGGCACCAATGCCAGGCCGATAGCCGAAAATGCAGAGGCGGCAGGCTGGGTAGAGTTGAACGGGGCAACAAAAGGAGAAAAGGTCCACATTGCCATTCCGGAGCTGAACCTGGAAAAGACGATTGCCTACGCGGGAGAGCGTACCGCTTTCTCCCTCAGGTTGCCCGAAGTCGAGCTTTGGTCGGATGCCAACCCCAAACGCTATGCGATCAGTATCCGCGCGGGGCAGGACGAGCTCAACGATCAAATTGGCTTTCGTACCATCGCCGTGGAGGGCAAACAGATTTTGCTCAATGGAAAACCCGTTTTTCTGCGCGGTATTTGCCTGCACGAGGAAATGCCGATGGAAGCTCGGCGCGCCTATTCCAAAGAAGATGCCACGACACTGCTTGGATGGGCCGCGGAACTGAACTGCAACTTTGTACGCCTGGCACATTATCCGCACAACGAACATATGGTCCGCACCGCAGACTCTCTGGGTATTTTGCTGTGGTCAGAAATCCCGGTCTACTGGACCATAGACTTTGGCAATCCGGAAGTCCTGGAAAAAGCACAGGCACAGCTTCAGGAAATGATTGCAAGGGACCGCAACCGGCCAAGTATCATTATTTGGTCAGTAGGTAACGAAACGCCGGTTTCGCCCACCCGGACGGCATTCATGAAAGAACTGGTGAAAACGGCACGCGGCCTGGACGACACCCGGCTCATCTCTGCCGCTTTGGAGGTCCACTACAACCGGGACAAGAACACCATTGACGACCCACTGGGAGCTGCTACTGACGTGGTTTCGGTCAACGAGTATCTTGGCTGGTACGTGGGGCTGCCGTCCTATTGCCAAACCGCGCAGTGGGAAACCGTCTACGACAAACCTTTGATCATCAGTGAGACAGGTGCCGGGTCTTTAGGGGGCTTTCATGCAGATTCCCTGACGCGCTGGAGTGAAGAATACCAGGAGTGGTTTTACGAAGAGCAGGTAAAAATGATGAAGCGGATGCCTGACAACTACACCGGCTTTACGCCCTGGATACTAACCGATTTCCGCTCTCCCAAGCGCAACCATCCTGTTTATCAGGAAGGCTGGAACCGCAAGGGGCTGATCAGCAATACCGGGGATAAGAAGAAGGCATTTTATGTGCTGCAGGCTTATTACAATTGGATAGAAGCGCAAGGGCAAAAGTAAAGCCTTGCCCTTTTTCCCTACCTTTGCCTCTCATGACCTACCTGAACCATAGCTTATTGGGTTGTGTGGTGACCATGCTTGCCATGCTGCTGCCCGGTATGGTAAACGTAACGGCTGCCCGCGAATACCTGCGTCGGGGCGCCCGTGCAGCCTGGCGCTTCAACCTTGGTGCTTCAGTCGCTGTGTTTATCCATGCCTATATCGCCATTGTTTTTGCCGGGCTGCTGGCCCGCGAACCGGCCTACCTCAGCTATCTGCGGCAGGGGGCCGTACTGTTGTTTCTGGCGCTAAGTGCTTTTTTCGGCCTGCAGGCTCTGCGGAAGCAAACGATTCAGGCGAGTGAGCAGAAGGGGCAGCCGTTGCTGAAAGGCTTTTTTGTTTCCTTATTCAACCTGGTTAACATCCCGGGCATGTTCGCCCTGACTACCGTATTGCGGGCGCGGGATTTACTCATCTTTGCATCGCCTTACCGGTTTTTCTACGTGGCGGGAACAGCGGTGGGCGCCTTCGCTATGCTGTCGCTTTACACCCTGGCCGCCCGTCGTATTGAACAAACCGGCCCGGCTTTCTACCAAAGGCTGAATGCGGGGCTTAGCGGGCTGTTCCTGCTCCTGGCACTTATGCAGGTGGGGCAAATGTGGGGTTAGCTTTCGTCTAGAACGCCGCTTCCAGCCCAATAACAAATTGCCGGGCAGGCAGGTAATAATCCAACCGGTCAACGCCTGCTACCAGAGGTGTACGTTGTTCCGAAGATAAGGTGCCACCAAAAATGGTCGTTCCCGGGTCTTCCATTACCGGCTCGGGGTCAACTCCGGAGTAGCGGGAGGCGAGTAGAATGTTGCGCGCAGTCAGCGACAGCCTAAGGTGAAGTGCCCGCTTGCCCGTTTTGGGCGTAAAAGTCTTAGCTAGTTGAAAGTGGTCAAGCTTGATAAAGTCCGCTCGCTCCACGTAATAAGAGGAAAACTGATAGGCATTCAGGTTTTCCAGGACTTGGTTACTTTGGAATAAGTTGTAGGCACTTCTGCCGTCTGAGGGGCGGGGCTCAGAGCGCAACCGGTGCATATTGGCCAGGCTATGCCCCAAAGCACCTCGTAGCAGGGCCCGGGCCTCCCAGCTTCTCCATTTTATCCGGTGGGACCACCCCCAGTCCAGGGCGGGCAGCCCGTTGCCTAATGCTGTCAGGTCACTTTCCGGCTGCCCAAACCAATCGGGCTGCCGGTTGATTACCCCATCGCCGTTCAAATCTTCAAAAACCGGAGCGCCTTCTGCATCAACGGTCCCTGTGAACTGAGGGCCTGCCAGCTCGCCCAGCTGTCCGCCATTCTGCATTACGACAACAGGTGTGCCATAAATATTGCCAGGTACAACGAGGAGAGAAGCGGATTCAGCGCCTGTTTCCTGGTATACAGACCGGTAGGTGGTACCCTGCAAGCCTGTACTGTAGGCAAAACCGGGGCGCTCCCAAAGGGTAAGCTGCAGGCTGAGGTCCAGCCCTGTCGTTCGAAAAGCGTTTTGATTAGTGTATGGGGTGTTAAAAACAAAGCTGCTGCTGATCCAGTCGCTGACCGTCCGGGTATACCAGTCGATTTGGGCCCTTAGCTTGCCGGCCTGCAGGGTCAGCCCGATATTGAATTCCTGCTTTTGCTCCCAGCCCAAATCAGGGTTGGCGGCATGAATAACGGTGGTGTCTACAAAACCATTAGGGTAGGCCGTAGTCCGAATGCGTTGTTGCGACAAGCCCGCTTCGTCCGGCAGGGCGCCGGTAACGCCAAAGCTGGCGCGTACCAGGAGTTGTTCCAGGCCTGACGCAGTCGGGCTTTTAATCAATTCGTATCCAGCCCCTACTGCCGGGAACAACCCCCAGTTGTTGTCGTTGCCCAACTTGCTCGACCCTTCATACCGCAATGAGGCATAAGTGTGCAGGCGGTCCTTTACCGTCAGGTGCATCTGCCCGAAGAATGCAGATACTTTCTCTGACCAGCCACTACTGACCGTATCCGAGCGGTAGGTGCCCTCCGCCCAGTCTCCGTAGCCGCTGATTTCCTTGTTAGACAACAGGCCGGCATCTGTGAATCCGAAGAGCTGCAATTGGTCAAACGTGCGGGCAGTATTGGAGTATGACGTTCCACCGGTGAGGCGCAGTGCCAACTTATCGGTGTGTTGCTGGTAATGCACAAAGACTTCGTAAAGCGATAGCGCCGCACTTTCATCGGTCAGGTCGGCCCGCCCGCGCCTTTCCTCGTAGGGGCTGTAGGCGCTGCCGCGAAATTGAGACTGAGGGCTGTAGAAGGCCCGTTGGTTATTGAATTGGTCCTGATAGGCATAGCGGGCTTGCACCGACAAGCGGTCGCTGAACCGGTATTGAGCAAGGGCGGAGGCTTGCAGGACTTCAACTAATCCCATATTTGAGTTCTGTTCCACGATAGCTTTAGGGTTGAAGGAATCAAATAGCCCGGGCGTTTCAAAATAGCCCCCAAACAGGTCCGTATTGTAGGGGAAGGGAGCGTTGGCAGCATCGAGCGGGATTGTCGGGTTGAAGGCAGCTGCGTAGCGGAAGGCTTCCGGGAATCCCAGTTGGCTGTTGCGGTGGGTATAGGCCGCATTGACTTTGACATCCAGGGCATCCTTCAGGAAAGACCGGTTGAGGTAAGCGCGCAGGTTGGCTTGTTCGAAACCGGAATGCCGTAGCACTCCTTCAATATTCCTGAAATTCCCGGAAATCCGGAATTGGGTTCCACGCTTGAGTCCGCTAATGGACAGGTTGTGTGCCTGACTGTAGCCATCGCGTTGCACTTCGTCCAGCCAGTTGGTAGAGCTGCCGAAATCCCAGTGCCCGGCTTGCCGGAAAGTAGCCGCATCCATGCTCGGGAAGCCCTCATAGGGGGTGGATAACGCAAGCTGCCCGGTATAATTTACGGTAAGGGTATCCTGCCGGAATGCGCTGCCCCTGGTCTGCACCAGGATGACACCATTGGATGCACGTATGCCGTAAAGCGCTTGTGCCGCTCCATCCCGAAGCACCGTCACGGAGGCAATATCCTCCGGATCAAGACTATACCAGGAAGCTCCTGCAATGCCATCTACCACCAGCAAAGGCTGCTGCTGTGAGTAGGAAGACAATCCTCTGATCCGAAAGAGCGGCAATGCATTAGGGTTGCCGCCCCGGTTGTAAATCTGAACGCCCGGTAATTGCCCCTGTAGCCGTTCAGCCGGGTCTGAAAGGAGCCCCTGATTGAAGCTTGCTGTGTCAGCAGTAGCCGTTGCCGTGACCTGTCCCAGCGTTTGGCCAACCGTGTATCCCCATACGTTGTTGGTGACTTTTTGCGCCGGCCCGGCAACCTGAGCACGAAGGCTTAAAGTGCATAAGAAAAAGGCAAACACTATATACGCTGATGTACGGAAGTGTATGTTGTTGGGGATATAGGAAAACATAAGGTTGTGTTTTTTCTCAATTCAATATACGGTGTTTGAGTTACTTGAATCTACGTGATCGATGGTCATGGTGCAGCCTTATTTGAAGATCGTGCTCAGCTCCGCTTTCATAGCTGACCTCCTGGGGTAACGGGCTAACAGCATGGATGCCAGTTCTTCGATGGTCTGCTGGCTGTTTACAATATCCGCCTTTACTTTGAGGAGTAGCACCGCCAGGTCTCGGTACTCCTTCCGGTTGCTGACCTGATTGCCTATTAATTTACGTACGGCTTTCTTATAATTCGTCCGGATGTCGGTAGCACGGCCTGAGTCCGCAAAGTACAGCATGAAGCGGTTTTTGAATTCCCAGTCTTGCTCAATCAGGTGTTTTACAAAGGCGCGGAGTTCTTCATTGGTTAGACGTTCCAGCTGGTCTGAAGCGTTCAGCGCAGCTCGCGGCGAGTTTTCAGTGACAGCCCCCTGTCCTGCATCCAAAGCAGCTTTGATGCCATACAACATGGCTACCTGATGCTTGCAGACCGGGCCGTAATCATAGGGGCAGTCGCAGTGCATGGCGTCAATGTTTGTACCTGTCATTTGAACCGATACCTCATATTCTGCACTTCCAAATACAATGGCATGCCAGTGCCCTTCACCAATCTGCTGCAGGTCTTTCACTGCACCGTGGTGGAAATAGGTCCATCCTCTTTCTTTGATATGAGAGGAAACGGAAAATTCAAAGTCTTCTAAACTAAGCATAAGTAATTTTTATCAGGTCTTTCATGTGCTTACCGCACGCCCGCTTCCAGTAAAATGATGGCCCGCTCTGATGCATTCATCCGCGCTCGTACGCCCACCGGGAAAGTACATTGATGGTCGATGTGCCCAAACGGAAAACCATAAGCGGTTGGGGTGGAAGTAGGCCGTAGTTGTTCCTTCAGGGTTTCGGACAAGGTCAGCGAATCACTGCCTTCCGCTTTGGCGCAATCAGCAAATACCCCCAAAGCGATCCCGTTGGCGGCTTTCAGGGGCCAGGCCTGCCGGAGTTGGGTGAGCATGCGGTCCACCCGGTAGGGCGCCTCCCCAACATCTTCCATAAACACAATAGCGCCGGTTGGGTCAGGTAAATAGCCGGTGCCTGCCATAGCTGCCAGCAGGGACAGATTACCGCCCATCAGCACGCCCTCCGCCTGCCCTTCGCGGATGACCTCGGGCTGATAGAGGGGATCATCAGAAGCTTCATTGCCTTCGGATAATGGGATAGGGTAGGGGGCGGCCCCTTCCATCAGTACGGCTCGCACCTGCGCTTCGGTGTAGCCCGAAAATTCGGAAGCGCCCACCGGGCCATGGAAGGTGACCAGGCCCGTCTTGTGGTAAATGGCGTTGAGCAGCGCCGTAATGTCACTGTAACCGATCAGTATCTTGGGGTTTTTGCGGATGAGCTCGTAGTCAATCTGAGGCAGCAGACGGGTGCAGCCATAGCCGCCTCTGGCACACCACACGGCATCAACGGAGCGGTCCGAAAACATCATGTGCAGGTCATCCAGGCGTTGCTGATCGGTGCCGGCTACAAAGCCGTGCTTCGCGCGGATGTTTTTGCCCATTTTTACCTTCAGCCCGAGCTGAAGCATATTGGAAACCGCCTTGTCCAGCGATTCGTCACTGATGTAGCTGCCGGGGGTAATGAATCCGACAGTGTCGCCCGGGCGCAGGCTTTTAGGGAGTATGCGCTTGGTGTGCGGGGCCATAAAAGTGGGGCTGCCCGCAAGCAGCGGAAGGGCCAGGGCTTTCCGGGAAAAGGATCTGCGGTTCATCGTTTTGGTCAAAAAGATAGGCTTATTCCGGCAAAATCCAATCGGATGGTGCCCAAAACGACCATTTCAACTGCGTAAGGTCCTGCTCGGGATCGATGTAGTCGTGGTAGTCGCGGTAGTTGAGCTTGCAGCGAATGTTGGCATAAACAGCGACTTCCTGACCTTCTGCCTCAAATTCTTTTTCCAGGAAGTGGGCAAACTGCAGGATCATATCCGGATGGGTGTATAGCTTGCGCTCCTGCCGCTCTGAGAGGTAGTCTCTGGGGCGGACAATCGTTTCTTCTCCGGTATCCTGATTGACAACCTTGAACTTTCCAAAACCAATTTTAGAACGGAGCATCATTCGCCACGAGTATCGGTGCCCTTCCTCCGTCCAGGCCACATCGCCAGGGTAGAGGTGGTGGCGCAGGGGCAATAGCAAATGGACAGCCATCAGTACGCCAAGCCCGCTGAGGATAACGGTGCGGTTGCGGGGAGCGGCTTGCCACAACGGTATCTTTTCAGTGCTGGTTTGCATCCTCGAAATCCAAGCCCTTTGTTGTTTTTTCAGCCAGTCCCACCGGTCGGCCAGCCAACGCATGAAGCGGCGCGGGAAATCCGGCGCAAAATAGAGGGCGGTCAGGGTAACGGAGAGGAAAGGGAAAATACCGATACTAAACACCAGCAGGTTCATAAAATGAAAAAACAGGACGGCTGCAAACGCCCATGGGCGGGTCTTTCGAAAAACCAGGAAAAAGACCACGAATAAGTCCAGCAACAGTCCCCCATAAGCCATAAAGTAGGCCATCCACTCCTGTTCCAGCAAAAAACCGATTAAAGGATGGTCGGCCCGGTACCCAATCCACTGCTTCAGGGGGATGGCATGGAGCCAGTCGCTGTTGAGCTTGGCAATGCCGCCAAAAAAGTACACTACGCCCATGAGAAACTGCGGGATAAAAAGGCACCAGTAGGGGACCGTATCAGACCTGAGGTCCGGGTTCTTTTTGACATCCAGCGACAGCTGCCGGTCCACGGGCAGGAAAATCATCAGAAAACTGATCCAGCAAAAGAGGTAACCGTGATTAAGGTAATGGGCTTTCTCCAGAAAATAGGTGTAGGTAAACCCAAAGGCAAAAAGGGTGGCTGAAATGCGGTACCACTTGCCCAGCATGACCAGAATCGCGCAGGCACAAATACTGAGGAGGAGTACAGACATGAATGGCTCCGGCAATGGCTGTACCCATTCAAAACCGTAATACTTAAATTGAAATCCTTCCGTATCAAAAGCGCCTTTCATCATGTGGTAGTAAATCCAGGTGCCGAAGACATCCGCAAACCCCAGTATGCCAAATATGATACGGAGTAGAATGAGGGAAGCAATGTCTACAGGTTGGAACAGGCGCTGCATGGGATGTCGGGTTGAACAACCCTAAAGATAGACAATTCCCGACGCATCAAGTCTAATGAAGATGGCAGCCTAGAAAAAAGCGATAAAGCGAAACGAGCAACCCGGCATCCTGTAACAGTGAGTCTGACAATAGTTTATCTAAGGGTCCAGCGAAAAAGAACTTCCCCATTTGATACGGCTATTTTCACCCCAGCCTTCGTTGCTCATCACTTACGTAGCTAGTGCGACTAGACCGAATTACTTGCTAGTTTTTTTGCCCCTGAAGCCCTTGCAAATGCTGAACTTTAAAGGGTCAGGCATTTGCGACATGAACCACTAGGCTATGCTCGTTCTTCGCGCCTTGTCTGGTGCAAAAATAGCTCGCCTGAAATGAAGACCTTATTTTCCGCTGAACCCTAAGTGTATGTTTGGAGGTGCACTTCGGCTGATAACCAAAGCCTTGTGAATCCCGGTCAAACCGGGACGTCATGGAAAAATACTTATTTGACCCTGACGATAAATGTCTGGATGTAAACACCCGCCAAACGCGCATTTTTCCATTTAGCCATAACCACAACTCTTTGATTATCAACTCTCGTTTGCTCCAAACATACACTAAGTGGATACTCTAATTAAAGTAATAGCGCAAGTGTCTAAAGTTGTAGCGTCGCTGCCCAGGGTTTGCCAAATTACCAGCCCCGTTGATTTTTCCTCACCTTCCGGAAAAAACAATTTCATCTTCCCTACCGTACCGGGGTGATAAGATTGGCATTCCGGATGCTCTCCCTGATGGAAAACATTGTATAGGCTCAGGTTGACCTCCTCACCGCCTTCCTGCTTTATGGCATATCCTGTCTCATGGCCATAATAGCCTGATTGGTCATAGCGCCCTGTAAACTGCCCTTCATCGGTAGATCCTTCGATAATTGGAAACTTTAGGGCAAAAGTATCCGGGGTGTTATTGGTTAGCGCGGTGCACTTGCAATCGCTGGTGGCGTAAAAGACTATTTCTTTGCCCTTGGATACAGTAATGCAAATACCGGTTTGAGTGCGGTAATCGTTGTTACCCTCTTCCGGCAGGTCGCCAATAAGAACATAAGGCTCCGGGCACCCACATTCTCCATCAGTGTAGTAAAAATAGCCGCCTCCACATGGCCTCCCATCGGGTACTAAGGCGGCTCCATCTTCTTTATTTTTGTCGCAGGCAAGCAGCAGGCTTGTTGCCAGAAGTATCAGCGTAAGTTGATTGATTGGTTTCATTCTATAGTTATTTAAGTAGGCCAGCGACCCTCCGGTCGCTGGCTGTCATTCAAAATTTTGATTTTGACTCCTTAGTAACCAGCTCCGAAGAATAGCTTTTGAGTGGTAGCGCTATTGCCATTATGGTAGCGGACCAGATAAATTCCGGTGGGATATCCTGAGTTAGATATACGTTCCCGCAAAAAAGCTTCTATTTCTCCAAAGTTATTAAAACCTTGATTGTTGAATTGCCGTAGCACTCTGCCCTGTATATCCAGCAAAGCAACCTCGGTGATGGAATTATGACCAAAGCTTACCAAACCGTTGGAATCATGGCTTCTCTCTATCACAGGCACGCTGCACTCTGGTCTTTCAGTCGGCACGGAACAGGTGCCAAACTCTCCATTGCTGATGTCGCCATCAGGAGTTGAAAAAAGCGTGCAGCCTGGAAAAGTCATAAGAGAGCCATTTAGAAACTCCTCCAGCGTTGATTGCAGATTAATCTGCTCACCTGACCCTCCGGGCATTAGTGTCGAACCGGCGTAAGATGCGCCCCAGTCGCTACAGCAAGATACATTTGGCTCTTCCGTACTCCCCGGAAAAGTCTGTACAGTCATGGCGAAGCTGCTTTGTATTCGGGCTTCTGATTGCCAGCTGCGTTGACCTTCAGCTCTCACAATACCACTGGTTCTTATGTTAAACCAAAGCTCCTCATTTGGGTGTAAAGTAAAATCCTCCTTGCCATCCACACCATAGAATCTGGTGTCAGTGTCACAAGGCATATCAAGGAATCGCTCAGTCGTAATCCAATTGGAAATTGATGCAATCAAATCAGGTAACTCTGTATCAGAATTGATAATATCTCCAACTTCCCCATCTCCCGATATGAAATTTTCAATATCTCCTAGCGTTACGTTTCCAAACAAATCTTCCATTACAGCATTGAAAGCCTCTTGCCATTCAGGATTTAACTCAGTGCCACATTCTGCTCCAAATGCCCAGCGGTTAAAGTCCATAATCACCGTTTCATTATCGGAGCCAGCGTTGTCGCCTGCCTGTCGGGTTTCCTTGGTTACGATAACAAAATCTTCGGCATAGGCAGCCGCTTGGCGCCTTCTGTTACAACTAAAGGCACTGCTGCGAAGACGCTCTGCCCGTGCTGTAAGAGCATTTCTGTACTCGTAATCGAATAGTATTTTCTTGCGGCAGTCACACCGCTCAGGTAACTGGTTTCCATTATTACATAGTAAGGATACTGCTATCCTGCCATAGCTGCCTGCTTCTCCCAGCAATTCTACATCCTCAGCCTCATCAATGTCAGGCCGTGCGTCGCCTTGGTGATTGGCAGACATGGAATGCTCCTGATCGCAGTCGGCTTTCCATCCACTTGTGTATACAAAAACTTCCTTTGCAGCACCTTTGACTTGGTACCAATGGAATTTATTGACATTAGTTGCTTCTGAATAGTTGTCACCATTATTGTTAGTTACAGGCACAAAGAACTCTTGACCAGTTAATTCTGTAGTTCCAGCTGTCGGGCTCGCAGATGCAGAAAGCTTAACAAACGAACACTCACATTCGTCTTTTCTTGACTGGGGCTTTTCAAAGGCAGTAGGGATCAAGTCACTTTCCACGGGAGTAGAATAGCGGTCTCCCTGCATGATATATTGTTGATAAAAATTTAGCTTTTCAAAAGGGTGTATTTCTATGTTCGATTCGCTATTCATAAATTCGTGAAGCGCAAGAGCGTTAGAAGTGTCTTGAGCAGCAAAGGATGACGCTAGCAGAAACATTTCTTCCGAAAATACTTCTGTGATTCCCTCTTTGTGGGAATGAAGCTGATCATCTGTATAGAACGTTAAAAATGGTACGATCTCACCGCAACTGTTGGAGCCGCTAAGGATATAATTTTTGTCAAAAGGTAAATTTCTAATAGTTATAGCTCCGTCACCAGACAGCGGAATAGCTACAGGTTGATCCTCGGAGCCATCAAGGCTTAGAAAAACAGTATTTACTTGAAGGTCAGACAGCTGCACGTAAATGGAAAAGCCTTCTTGATAAAGGACAGGCACAACCTTCCTGACGCCAAGAGAATAGCAGTTTAAAGCCTGCTCCTCAATCCTAAGCATCAATGAGTCGAATCTTTCAGCCATACCGAGGCTGTCAACCTCATACCCCAGACTATCAAAGGGCTCAGTCTGAGAATTTGCATGGTAAGGGCATAATGCAATGACAAAAGAGCAAATAAAAAATACTTTTACTGTTTCCTTAAACGGTGAGGACTTATAATTTAGCATAGCGGTCCAGTGGTCCAGTGGTCCAGCGGTCCAGCGGTCTAGTGATCCAAAATAGATTAGTGTTATCCATAAAAGATGAATTTGAAATAAGAAATTTGAATAATAAACCAAAGCTCGACTAAACCGCGAACAAATGAAAGACCCCAGTATTGAACCAATTTGAATTAATTGGAAATCATTGGAAAATATCAGAAACGCCAGGTATCTGTTATCCCTCTTGCACGGCAATAAGCCAAGACCTTTGGTTTAATCTTTCTCGCCTCAGCTTCCTGTAAGCAGGTTGGGATGCCCAGATGAGCATAAATCTCGATTTGCTTGGCGATACTGATCAACTGCCGGGCAGGCAGCTCAATACCTATAGCTTTTAAGCGATTGGAAAGTGTACGGGTAGAAAAGCCATAAAGCTGAGCTAGCTGGATTCTGGTTTTTGGAGTCATAGCGAACGCGTTTGATGCTCAAACTAAAATAATGGTTATTGTTGACATATGCAAGTTTCAGGTATGGGGTCTGATGTATGTGCTGCAGGCTTATTACAATTAGATAGACGAGCAAGGGCAAAAGTAAAGTCATTCCCTTTTTCTCTACCTTTGCTTCCCATGACCTGCCTGACACATAGCTTACTGGATTGTGTGGTGACCATGCTCACCATGCTGCTGCCCGATGGTAAACGTAACTGCTGCCTGCGAATAACTGAGGCGGGGCGCCAGTGCAGCATTGCGCTTCAACCTCGGTGCTTCTGTAGCCGTGTTTATCCATGCCTATATCGCCATTGTATTTGCCGGGCTGCCTCAACTATCTGCGGCAGGGGGCCATACTGCTGTTTCTGGCGCTAAGGGCTTTTTTCGGACTGTAGGCTTTACGAAAGCAAACGATTCAGGCGAGTGAGCAAAAAGGGCAGCCGTTGCTGAAAGGCTTTTTTGTTTCGTTCTTCAATCTGGTTAACATCCCGGGCATGTTCGCCCAGACTACTGTGGTGGGGGCGCTTAACATCGAGCGACAGCTGCCGGTCGGCAGGGAGGAAAATCATTAGAAAAGCGATCCAGCAGAAGAGGTAGCCATGGTTGAGATAGTGGGCCTTTTCCAGGAAATAGGTGTACGTGAAGCCAAAGGCAAGCAGCGTCGCCGAGATGCGGTACCACTTGCCCAGCATGACCAGAATCGCGCAGGCACAAATACTGAGGAGGAGTACAGACATGAATGGCTCCGGCAATGGCTGTACCCATTCAAAACCGTAATACTTAAATTGAAATCCTTCCGTATCAAAAGCGCCTTTCATCATGTGGTAGTAAATCCAGGTGCCGAATACATCCGCAAAGCCCAGTATGCCAAATACGATGCGGAGCAGAATGAGGGAAGCAATGTCTACGGGTTGGAACAGGCGCTGCATGGAAGTCGGGTTGTCTGTCCTTAAAGATAGGATTTTCGGGCCGGGGCAAGTAACTCCAGGGTAAAAATGTCTCAAAACTGGTCAGCTGGTTTTCTTATTTTCGCACTCAAATCAGAAACTTATGCTTCGTTCACTTCTTCTCTTGTTTTTCAGTGCTCATTTTGCCTTAACGGCTTTCGCCCAGAAAAAGGACAATGTCCCGGCGGCCCACCCCTACGTTATCCTGATCTCCTGCGACGGCTACCGGTGGGATTATACCGCCCGCTTCCGACCGCCAAATATTACCAAATTGATAGCAGAGGGCGTGCAGGCGTACTCCATGATCCCAAGTTTCCCTTCCAAGACCTTCCCGAACCACTACGCCATTGCCACCGGGCTGCTACCGGAGCACAACGGCCTGGTCGATAACACCTTTTACGACCCGGAAAGAGCGCAGCTCTACCGCATCAGTAACCGGGATGCCGTGGAAGATGGCAGCTGGTACAACGGAACGCCTCTTTGGGTGAATGCAGCGCAAAACGGGATGAAGGCTGCCAGCTTTTTCTTTGTGGGCTCGGAAGCCGATATTCAGGGCGTGCGGCCGAGTTACTATTATCCCTACGACGGTAGTGTGCCCAATGAAGACCGGGTACAGCAGGTCCTCGACTGGCTGGAGTTGCCGGAAGCAGAGCGACCGCATATGATCACCCTCTACTTCTCGGATATGGACGATGCCGGCCACCGCCACGGGCCTTCCGACGATGAAGCCATTCGCGCTGCACTGATGAAGCTGGACTGGGCATTGGGCAAGTTGTTTGACGGTGTGGAAGCCTCGGGGCTACCCGTGAATATCATTATGGTTTCCGATCATGGCATGATTGATGTCGGCCCTGAGAAACTGGTCAACATCGATCCCCTGCTGCAAGACAGCCGCTACCGGGTAGCCAACAACGGAGCCCTGGCGCATATCTACCTGGAGGACGGTGCCGATCCGGAAGAAGCTTTAGCCTTTATGAAGGAAAAATCAGAGGGGCTGCCGCTGAAAGTATATCCCACTGCTGAATTCCCACACTACAGCGATAAATCTGACCCCCGCCTTGGCGATTTTATCCTCTACCCGGAGTATGGCTACTACCTGGCCAACAGCCGCCGTATTCAGTTGGTCAAAAGCGGGAAATTTTCTCAGGGCGGCGAGCACGGCTTCCACCCGGAGTTTCCGGAAATGCACGCTATTTTTTATGCCAAAGGCCCGGCATTTCGGCAGGGGCTTACCATACCTTCATTCCGTAATGTGCATGTCTATCCTCTGGTTTGTGAAATCCTGGGCTTGCCGGTGCCGAAAGGTATTGACGGGCAGTTAGAAGTCCTGCAAAGCACACTAAAGTCTAAAGTAGGTAAATAAAAAAGCAGGCCGTATAAGTTCGACCTGCTTCCGAAAGTGTGTTTAGTTTTTTAGGGTAGAAAACCGGCTTCCCATTTTTGGTCTGCCGGATAAACTGAGTGTATTTAATTTTTTCAGTAGCCCTGATGACCAATGCGGTCATCAGGGAGTCAACTGAGAGACATTATTTAAATAATGCTCCACCAAACATACAGTTAAGTGTCTGGGTAGAGCTACTGATAAATTAGGGTTTCATTTTAATTTGTTCCTAATTAATTAATATTTAAAAATTTGTTTATCAGGGTATTAAATTTTATTTTGTTCTATTATTAATTTCGGAGTTATGCGGAAAAGTAAGCTATATGAGGTTTTTGAACGGCTAAGCCCGGCTGAAAGGTGTAGCTTTTTATCAACAATGGAACTGAAGGAAAATAACCTGTCACAAAATGACCAAGATCTGGTACAACGGTATACAGAAGAAATCGTCAACCGCAGGTTTCCACAGGGCGAGGTTGCGTTCTGGGAAGCCAATGCAATGAAGCCATTGGCGGCTAACAAATTTAAAACCCGTGTACTGCGGGCTCTGGAGCGTTATCTACTCTTGGATGCACTGGACAAAGAACCCCGCCTCAGGCATATTCTGTTGGCGGGTAAGTATGATCATCTGGGGCTTAGAAAACACCTCGACTACCATTTGCGGGAATTGGAAAAGGAGCAGTACAGTCACGAAGAACAAATCATTGGCCCTTACTTGGGAGAGACACTTGGGCAGCATATTTTGATAAAAGCTAGGTCTGAAGAGGAAAGGAGTAATGCTCAGTTGGGGTATGCAGATATGAGAAAGTGGGGCAGCGCGCTGGAAAAATTTAGTGATTACATGCGAATGAGCCTTCTTTTAGAGACCTATAATCGGATTAAAGTATACGGAGGAGAAGAAGAGAATGTTGAGGATATTCGCGAGAAGATTCAAACTATAGTAGGGCAGACAAAAGATGAAAATATTAAATACTTTGGTCAATTGGTTCGAGTCCTTGACCAATGCCCTCCGGAAGAATATCTGGAAATAGCTAAGGAACCAAACGGTTTTGATAAAGAAGTAGCCAATGTTTACCAAAAACAATATTGGGCAACCTTATTTAATTACTGTGTTGACCGATTAAACATCAATAAAGACCGCCGGTTTGCCGGAGAATTGGTTAAAATCATTAAGCAACTTGAGGACCGTAATCTCCATTTGAATGACGGCCACACGATACAGCTGGCTAGAATTAATGGTGCCATGAGTGCGGCAGTGATATCTGGGGAAATAGGCTGGTTTTTAGATTTTCTGAATCGGAACTGGGATAAAGTAGCCTTGGCTTCAAGGAAAGAACGGGATGCATACAGGCATTTTTCATTGGCTTATTCAGCGCTGTATCGCGGGGATATCTCTAACGCGCACCAATACATTCATATTTTTCAGCGCTCGGTACTCTACAGTAAAACCAGCTACTCTAATTTTGCCATGAGAATTGGTTCTGATAAGGTTTTGAGCAAAATTTATTTCGAAAATCAGGAGTTTATAGCTTTGGAGCGTCAAATCCGAAGCGTTAGGGGGTACGTAACCCGCAGTCAGTATCCACCACATGTACAACAAGGATTAATGAGCTTTTTTGACGATTTGCTGAGTTGTAGTCAAAACAGCCAACCCTTTACCAGTGAACGGATACAAGGCTGGCCGCTGATTGATCAGGTCTGGGGCGAACAAGTGCTGGCCAAGGGTAAAGGGCCTACTTTGTAATACCTCCGCTAAAGGATCCGGCATCTGTAGTAACAACAACGGAATAAGTCCCGTTAGCCAGGAGCGAGATGTTATTCCTGCAAACAGATGCTCCACAACCGGTAAAAGACATCACGACCATTGCACCGTCATAAACCTCAATAGTGAGAATATTCTCGCTCGGGTCGTTGGTAGTAGTAAGTAGTACTACAACGTTTTCTACAGTAATACTCCCTCCAAGCGTCTCCTCTGATTGCAAGTGGTTGGATGCATAAGGATTAGCAGTTGCAGCTAGCCCCAAAATCGTAACGAATAGCAATAGTGTTTTCATCATAGTAAGTTTGAAATGAAAGAATAGGTAGTCCAGGCCTGCCCGGTGTGGCCTTGCCGTTGGGCAGGCATCGCAGGTCAGTTAGGTTCGGCTTTTTGAGCCGTTACCTAAGCCTGTTTAAGCTTGGTGTACTTCTTTTGTAGGTAATTGCTATTCGTTTGCACTGTGGGTTTTACGTCACGTACATTGTATATTGGTTTGTGGGCATAATCCAGGCTGTTGTCAGCGTTACACTTGCCTTGTCAGGGGCTTGATTCCAGGCTTTTGGCATAAAGAGTTCAGCCCGAGCTGGCGTATGATTCTGACTCAGCGTAGTAATCCGGTAAATTTTCTACTTTGGTTTTTCGTTTTAAGGCATATCATAGCATTGCAAAGCAATAGGCGCATTTGTGGTTATTTTGATTATTTATGGCAAAAAAACTAGTAAAAAAGATAAAAAGTAAATACTTAATCTTTTTTGTCCGTAAGAAATGGTGAGGTAGTTGCAGTGTTGTTAGTGTCAACGGCAAGGGAAATGAAAGCGTTCCCAACCACTCTTGAATTTTTGAAGTTTTTTTCGTTCAGGGGAAAAGTCAGCAAAGCTTCTGCTTTTCGCTAAACCATTTAATAGAAAGCGGAGACTGACCTTCCAGCCAGCCTCCGCGATAAAGTGCTACATCATTCTCTTTTGCAGAGCAGTTTTTCTGCCTGCTTTGCAGGTATTTACTTCCAGTTACTCCGCCTCCAAGGCTTGCCGTATCCCCGCCAGCCCTTCATTAAAGGCATCCATCTGAGCGATGACCTGCGCCATGCGGTCGCTGCCATCCGCCCCGCCGAAGCGCTGCTTTTTCCGGAATGCCGCTTTAATTGCCGACCAGCGCTCCGCTTCTTCGGGGCTCAGCCAACCGAGCAGTTCCTTAAGCTTGAGGAAATTAGCCTCTGCATCTGCGGTCAGCGTTTGCACTTCACCTTCGTAGTGGGCGAGAAGCAGGGTACGCAGCTCCGGCTCGTTCATGATGGGGGCGATTTTCTCCGCCAGCTTGTTCATGTTGCGGTAGGAGCCTTGCAGCTTGAAAGCCGGCTCTGTGCGGTAGTCCTCCGCCATCGCTGCGGAGCGGATGTACGCCTGATTGACGGTCAGGACCACATCGCGCACTTTTAGCAGCAGTTGCAGCACCTTCCGGTAATCGGCCAGCTCCTGTGTGCTGTGGCTGCCTTCATATTCCAACCCTTCGAGCTGCCCGGTTTCCACGTTTTGAATGAGCGTGTGCACATCCTTCGTGCTCTTGCCGGCAAGTTGTGCCAGGGTCGAGTTGGAAGTCAGGGCGTTCTCCAGATAGCTGAGCTTGAAGGCTGCTGCGGAATCCCCGATGATGTCGCCCAGATTGTAAATATCTGCCCGGTTAGCCAGCATATCCGGGATTTGGAAACGGTCGCCACTCTCCGTGTAGGGGTTACCCGCCATGACCACAGCGAAACGGCTGCCCCGCAAGTCGTAGGTTTTCGCCTTGCCCTTGTACACGCCCTCAATACGGCGCTGCGCATCGCAGAGGGAGATGAACTTCTGCAAGAACTCCGGATGGCAGTGCTGTATGTCGTCTACGTAAAGCATGACGTTGTCGCCCATTTCCAGGGCCAGGTTCAGCTTCTCCAGCTCTTTGGCAGCAGCCATGCTATTGGCATCCTGCGGTGCCAGGGAGGTCACCTGATGCCCGATCGCCGGGCCATTGATTTTCATAAAAATGAGCCCCAGGCGGTTGGCGATGTACTCCATGAGCGTGGTCTTGCCGTAGCCGGGAGGGGACAGCAACAGCAGCAGGCCCATGCGGTCGGTGCGGGTCTGCTCGCCTGCCGTGCCCATCTGCTTGGCGAGGTTGTCACCAAACAGGGGCAGGTACACCTTGTCAATAAGGCGGTTGCGCACAAAACTGCTCATCACCCGGGGCTTGAAGCTGTCGAGTTGCAGGGCTTCTTTCGCTTCCGCCGTGATCGTCCGCTTCCGGCTTTGGAATTGCTCAAACAGGGGCACGGTTTCCCCGCAGTAGCGCTCCAGCTTGTCCATGAAGGCGTGGAAGTTGAGCTCATACCTGCCTTCCTTCAGCACAGGATGGTCGCTCCGCAATCCCTCCAGCTGACGGCTCGTGGGCAATTCGATCACCCGTGTTTTCTCAAAATCATCTGCGAACAACAACGCGGCAATTTCCTCCTGATACGGCAGCCACTGTGCTTCTTCTTGCTCCTCCAGAAAAGCATGCACCCATTTACGGATGAGGAGGTAGCGCTCCCGGGGGCGCTCGCGCAGGGCATCGAGCGACTGCTTGAAGCGCTTTAGGGCTTTTTTGCCGGAGAGCAGGTCCACAAACTGCCGGTACAGCTGCCCGGCTTCTGCACTGATGACAAAGTGGTCGACCTGCGCCAGCTCGCGGAACAGGTACTCGGCGGCCCGCTCCACGGTGAAGGCCGGGAACAAACGGGTGTGATCCACAAAAGCCTGCAGGTCCTCTGCCAATTCCTCGATGAGGTAATCAAATTCCCGGGTATTGGGGAAGAGCTCCAGAATTTCGCCGGCGCTCTTAAGCTGCTTTTGGAAGAGTGCCTTACGGTCGGCTTCCACGAAGGATGTCCACCAGCTTTTGGCGCAAGCCCGTACGGTGGGCGGGAAGCGCAATAGCCCGATACCTTTGCTCATTTCCAGCAGCGTGGAAAGCATAATCGTAGCGTCAGCATCGTGGATGCCCTTGGTGTAGCCTTCCGAGTAGCGCTGCCCGGCGGCCTTCGTTACGAGCGGTAGCAGCGCCGCTGTTTTGACCGGCCAGTCCGGATGCTCCCGGTACAATTGGTAAGCCAGGTACTCGCTGCGGCAGACCTCCGGGTTTTCCGAAATCAGGCTTTGCTGCCAGACGGCTTGGGTGTGCAACAGCGCTTCGTCCTCAATCGGCTCATAAAAGTTGGTCCCGGTGAGGTGGTACAACAATTGCCCGTCGTCCTGCACTACGGTCAGCTCCAGCGGCTGCACATTCACGGAGAAGCGGTGCTGCCCGAGGCGGATGATGTTCTCGCCTTCCTCAAAGAGTTCCTTACGGTCGCGCAGGCTGCGCAGGGTGTCTTCCTTAAGCGTTTTCAGCTGAGTCTGCACAGCATTGGCCTTGTTGCTGTCGTCCAGCTCCTGCAGTTGGCGGATGAGGCCGCGCACTTTTTCCACCATCAGGTCGGCAGCGAAGAAGCTGTTGACCTCGGCCTCCTCCTTAAAGGCAGCGGCGCGTTTTTGCATACCGGCCAGGATGCGGTCGGCGGCTTTCGCCAAATTAGCGGTACGGCTGTTGCGGGCTTCCACCAGGCTGTTCTTGCGGCTCTCCAGGGCGGCGTAGACCTCCTCCCGCTTGACGGACAGCTCGGCGACAAAGGCATCCACTTCTGCGAATTTGCCCTCCAGTTCTTCCAGCTGTACCATCAGCTTGGTGAGGTAGTCGTCGCACTTCTCCGGCGTATCCGCCAGGTCGAGGTAGTTGATAATACTCTGATCCAGCAGCTTGAGCTGTGCATCGAACTCGGCTTTGGACTCTTGCGTACGGAACTGCTTCCCGCGCTGCTTCACCGCCGCTTTATGCTGATTGAGCAGCGTGAAAAGGGCAGAAATGCCATCAATGATGCGGGTAGTCTGCGTCGCATCCTCGATTTTCAGGTTGCTGACGATCTCGATGAGCAATTCCAGGGCGTTGCCTATCTCACCAAAGGCGGCTTCCAGTTCCGCTGCCTGCCGGGCGGTTTCCAATTGGGGAATGCGGGCGGCTTCGGCTTCAATCTGCCTGCGGTAGGGGAGCAGGGCATCCTCTTCCAGCAAAAAGGCCACACAGTCTTCTGCCAGTTGCGATTGTGCTTTTTGGGCTTGCTCCTCCAGTGCATCCACCTGATTCATGTCGGCATAGCGCAGCTCGCGCAGCCCGGCGATATCTCCCCGCAGTGCCCGCAGCCCGGCCAGGTTGGCCACGAAGTCCTCAATACGGTCGAAGGAAGCGCGGCGGATGGCGTCAAAGCGTGCCTGTGCTTCCTTTTCCACTCGCTGCATTTCTGCCTGATCGCGCCGCTGTGCGCTTACTTTTTTCTCGTATTCCTCAATGGCCGTATTGGCCGTTTGCCGCAAGGCTTTCAGCGGCTCATCCAGCTGGAAAGCGTCCGGCTGATCGATCCAGTAGTAGCGGTCGAGCACATCGGTGGTGCGCTTGACGAGCTCGTCGTAAAGATTGGCGTAGGCGTCCTCTTTTCCCGTAAGGGTGAGGATCTCCTGGCACTCGGCCATAGCGCGCACGATGTCCTTGTTACCTACCTTGTACAGGTAGGCATCGGTATGCCCGGAAGGGATCGTTTCTCCTTCGAGGAAAGGCGTTTGCCAAATCTGCAGCACGTGGTGCTTAGTGGGCTCTTCCTCGGCTTTGAAATAGGCCAGCTCTCCGTTTGGGAAAAGGGTGAAACCATTGCAGACGATAGGCGTGGCGACTTCCTGATTGATGATGTTGTAGTGCAGCAGCAGGTAGGTGCCGCTGTCCGCTCCGTAGAACACAAACAGGAAGTCCTCCCCATTGGGCGAAGCAATCCGCTTTTTGAACAGCAGCCCCGTCGGAGAGTGGTCAAACAGCTTGTACTCCCCCGTTTGCAGGTAGTAGCCATTGGCAAAAATAAGGCCCTGCTGATCGGGCAGGAGCACCCCGGAATCAGCCAGTGCCGCCACGCGCTCCACACTCTGCATCTTCTCATTGAAAACAAAGTAGCGGTAGCCTTCCTGATAGGGCTTGATGCGCAGGGCGATGAGGTGGCCGAGGTCGGCGTAGGCGAATTCTGCATCGTCCAGGGTTTGGTCTTTGTATTCTACCGACTCGGTATAGATGCCGCGCCCGTCATCGGTATTGTCCTCTACTTTTATAGTCAGGTCGCCCCCGGTCGTTTCCACAAACACCCGGTCGAGGATGGACACATGCGGGTGCCGCCCTTGGCGCTGCTCGTCCCGCCCGGCCTGCTGCCAGCGGAATTCATACTGATTGGGAAAGCGTACTTCCTGATCGGAGCGGTTATCGACATATTGCAACCCCTCGTCCGTACGCAGCCACTTGAAGGCTTTGAAGTCCGTCCCGCCTGGCTTAAGGTGAAAAATCATGTACAGGTGGCGGCCCCGCTGTGCAAAGCGCGCGAAGTAAGCCTCCTTGTAGTAGCGGTAGAGGTTGTGGAAGTCGGTCTGAAATTCCTCTTTTTGCAGGAGCGACAGCCCGGCCTCCTCAAACCCCTTGCCGTTAAAGCGGTAGATGCTGAAGACGTCCGTCAGCTGTATGCCGCTGCGCAGCCCGAGGTGGACGTTGTAGCCCAGGATGCAGTGCTCGCCTACCGCCACGATATCGCGCGCCGTACAGTAATTGCCGGTCGTGATGCGGTCGTTGGCAATCAGTGCGCTCTCCACCGCGCCGAAGACGTCCCTGCGGGCGGTATTAAGCTGCTGTAGCCGGTTGCGCAGCTCATCAGCTTGCTGCTGCAGGCGGTTGCGGATGATATCGTAGGTGGTGGTTTGCGTCATTGTTTTGAGGTTTTGTTGGTTTGGAATGGGGGGCTAGGCCTAGGTTGAGGTCAAGGTTAAGGTTGAGGCATACACGGCATGTATGCTAGGGGGCGGCAGCGAGCTGCCTATCGCCGCTGGGAAAAGGCAGCTCGCTGCCGCACCAGGCGTACACGCCACCGCTCGCCTCAACCTTGACCTTAACCTCAACCTGCTCCAAGCAACGCCCTAAAGCAATTGCCCCGCACTAAGCGCCCCCAGCCCCAGCTCTTCCACTTTGGCCGTCAGGCGCTTGAGCAGGCTTTTCTCCTCCACGCTGCCCGACTGCTCGCCGAGGCGGAGCAGCAGGGCGGTGAGGGTCAGGTCCTTGATGTCGTCCATCGTCAGGCCGGCGCGGCGGATGAGGTTGCCCAGTTGGGGGAGCAGGCCCTCGCCGTTGCCGGATGCGGAAGACAGCAGGTTTTGGCTCAGGCTGTTCAGGTGGCTGCTGTTGTTGAGCAAGCCGTCGATGCTCTTGCCGCGCTGTACGGAATTGAGGATGCTGTTGACGAACTGCATCTCGCCCCCGACGATGTCGATATTGGCGTGCTTCATGGCCTCGCCTAAGACACCTGCCTGTGCGTTGGCGATATCCTTGGAGACATTGATGTTGGCCAATTGAATCTCCTTCTCGGTCTCCAGGCGCAGCTTGAACTCCTCGTGCTCGCGGCCTACGCCGTCCAGCTCCTTCATGGCGTTGGCTTTCTGCTCGATGCCCTTAGCTTCAGCCGCAAACTTCAGCTCCAGTACGCGGGCTTCGGCTTGTCCTTTCTCGTCGGCCACTTCTGCCTCAGCACGGCCCTGCTTGCGCAGTGCTTCTGCCTTGGCTTCTATGCCGATGGCTTCAGCCTGTGCCTTGCGCTCCAGCACGCTGGCTTCCAGTTTGCCTTCCAGCTCTTTGGCTTTTGCCTTTGCCTCGATGACCTGCGCTTCGGACAATCCGATGGTCGCCTCCTCGGCAGCAGTCGCCTCGGCCTGAATCTTGCGGGCTTCGGCCTCTTTCTCGGCGGCATTCTTCTCCGCTTCAGCGTCGATGAGGAGCTTCTCGGCGTTGATTTCAGCGGCCAGTTTGGCGGCTTCAGCCAGCTTCTGCTGCTCGATGACGGTCGCTTCGCCCTTGGCCTGCGCCTGAATCACTTCCTTCTGCCGTAAACGCTCGGCCTCGGCCAGCACCTTGGTGTCCTTGATGACTTCCTCCTGCTCGACCACCTTCTTTTCGACCATGATGCGGTCGCGGATGACGTCTTGTATGTTTTTCTTCTCCTCTTCCACCGCGCGCTGCTTCTCGATCTCCGCCAGGGTGACGATCTTCTCGCGCTCGGTGCGCTCCAGCATACGGTCTTTCTCTACGCGCTCCTGCTCAATGGCCTCGGTGCGCTCCTTGTTCTTCAGGGCGACGATGACCTGCCGCATGCGGTTTTCTTCTGCAACCTGCAGCTCTTCTTCGGTCTTGATGCGGACCATCTCGGAGCGCAGTCGCTCCTCTTCATTGATCTTGGCAATCTCTGCAGCTTCCCGTGCCTTGATGTTGGCAACTTCGCGCTTCTGCCGCTCTTCTTTTTCAATGAGCTGGCGCTCGTATTCCAGTATGGCTTCCTTCGCCTCCGCATTTTGCTCGGTGATGGTCTTCTCCTCCTCGCGGCGGATGAAGTTGGCCTTCACCTTTTGCTGGGCAGTGAGCTCTGTGATCTTCTTGATACCCTCGGCATCCAGGATATTGTTCTCCTTGAGGTAGCTGATGTCGGTCTGCTCCAGGTAGTCGATGGAGGCATCCTCCAGGATGTAGCCATTCAGGTTGAGCCCGATGGCGTTCTGAATTTCCGAGTTGAATTTCTCGCGGCTGTCGTAGAGCTCTACGAAGTCGAAGCGTTTGCCCACCGTTTTGATGGCTTCGGAAAACTTGGCTTCGAACAGCTCCCGCAACGTTGCCGTATCGGAGGCCCGCTGACAGCCGATAGACTGTGCGACCTTTTTGATGTCGGCTACTTCTTTATTGATGCGTACGAAAAAGACGACTTTCGTATCAGCGCGGATATTGTCTTTGCAGATGAGGCCATCTTCTTTCATACGGCTGATTTCGATGGTGCGGACGCTGAGGTCCATCACTTCGTACATTTGAATACCGGGCACCACAATGATGCCGTTTTCGATGGCGACTTTGGTGCCGCCCACGCCGGTACGGATGATGGCTTTGCCCTGAGGCACTTTTTTGTACCAGCTGATGAGCATGACGATGAGGCCAAAAATCACCAGCAGGCTAATGCCGAGTACGGTCCAGCCCAGAGGGCCGGCCAGGTTTTGGAGTAAGATCATTATGTTACGATTTTAAGGGTTGTCAAAAAATAAAGTCGGATTTTACAGCACGGTGCTGCGTTCCGGCGGGTCCTCCTCCGGGTAAGCCCGGACGAGGTAGTGGCTGCCATCGGGCGCGGCCCGGGAGACGACGGCTTTGGTGCCGCTCGGCAGCTGTAGCTCCGGAGCAGCGGTCTTGACGTAGATGAGCAGCTCGTCGTCTTCAGCCTGTACCCGTGCCTGTCCCATTTGCGTAAAGCTGGCGGGCAGGATGAGCTCGCAGGCCTGCCCGATGTAGTCCATAGGCTGGGCTTCTTTGCTGATTTGCTCGAAGAGCGGCACGAAGGGGGTCGTAACCACCTTGGCGGCAAACAGTCCGATGAACAGGATGGGAATTGCCGTAGCCAATGCATAGCCCAGGCTGTAGTGCCCGAGGTAGTGGTTGCCCAAAATGGCAAGTACCCAGGCGGTAACCACCGTTACGGTGATGATCAGCATGAAGGGTACGCGCCCGAAGTTGAAAAAGTGCAGTGCTCCGGCAAACCAGCCGCTCATGCCGCTGGCGTCCACATCGGTATCCACGTCTGCGTCTACGTCCACCTCTGCATCGATATCAAAGTCGAAAGCACTCAGGTCCACCGCTCCGAAGATGACGGAGAGCCAGTAAAGGACCACCAGGCCCAGCAACAAGGTAAAGGGCAGGTTGACGCCTGCCATTGCAGCGTTGAGTAAGTCTTGCATAGGCATACCATTTTCAAGCTTGCAGGGGCACAGAGACCGCTGTAAGCAAGGTTGTACAATGATGTTGTTGGTGTCGGGGAGGCGCTATACCGACGACGAAATGGTATCCAAATGGACTATTTCGTGTCGGCATAAACTTGTCCGATGCGTTTTTGCTGTAACGCTCGACCCTATTGTTCCGAGTTTAGCCAAGAGCGGAGGTGCACTTTCCTAATCCTCAGTATATGATTTCGGAAATTTCCGTTTCTTACCCGAATCTTTCCGAATACAGTCTTAAAATGTGTTAAAATCGGGAGATTCTTCGATTTTCCTCGGCGAAGCTGGATGGAATTACGACGAAAATGGGCTGTACGCCGGGTAACTATTTAGCCGCAGCGTAAATAAGCGGGGCTGGCAGTTATTGTGTAACTTTACTTTTATGAAACGATTTTTCAACACGACGGGCTTGTGCAATCCGGAGGATCACTATATGGTGGAGCCTTTCCGGGGAATGTTTGATGAGATTTACCATCTTATAGAAGCCAAGCAATACTTTCTTATACATGCGCCCCGGCAAACGGGTAAAACGACTTTTCTGCATCAGTTGGCGCACCGGCTGAACCGGGAAGGTAAATACACCGCTGCTGTCAGCTCTCTGGAATCAGCAGGTTATCCTAGTATTTCCGTTTCAGATGCCAATGAGGTTTTTATACAGTCACTTTATCAAACTGCTCAGGTCTTCCTGAGTGGAGCTAAATTGCCACCTGACCCCACTCATTATAAAGCTGGGCCGCAGTTATTCCGGCAGTATCTCAGCGATTGGAGTAAAGCTCTTGATCAGCCTTTGGTTTTGTTGGTGGACGAAGTGGACGCACTTTATGATGATGTCCTGATTGCAGTGCTGCGGCAGTTCCGGGATGGCTTCCAAACCCGGCCGCAGGGATTTCCTCAATCTATCGCTCTTGTGGGGTTGCGGGATATTCGGGAATACCGCACATGGGCGCGGGCAGACAATCCTTCAATCGGGGCGGGCTCGCCGTTCAATGTGAAAGCAGAATCCTTTTTCCTCCCGGTTTTCAGCAGAGAAGAAGTCAGAGGCTTGTTAAACCAGCATACTGCCGACACCGGCCAGAAATTTTCCGATGCCGTATTCGAAAAAATATACGAATATGCTGGCGGTCAACCCTGGCTGACCAATGCGCTGGCCAACGAAATCGTTGTCAAAATGCTGCGCAATGACCACAGCAAGGTCATCACGCCAGACATGGTCATCGAAGCCAAAGAGCGCCTCATAGAGCAGCGGCAAACGCACTTAGACAGCCTGGCTGACAAGGTCAGGGAAGAGCGGGTCCGCAAAATTGTAATGAGCATCATCGAAGGCAGCCCCCTGGAATTCGACACGCTGGATGACTCCATCCGCTACTGTCGGGACCTGGGGCTGATCACGCAAAAGAGCCCCATCCGGTTTGCGAATCCGATTTACCGGGAAATCATCACCCGCATTCTCAACTCCCCCTTGCAAGAGAGTTTTCCGGAGGAGATTTCGGAAACAGCCTGGTACCTGGATGAGGAGGGGCGCTTGATCATGGATAAACTGCTGGACGCTTTCGTCGACTTTTACCGGCGGCATTCTGAGTCCTGGCTGGAGCGATTTACTTACAAGGAAGCCGGGCATCAATTGTTGCTCATGGCCTTCCTGCAAAGGGTAGTGAACGGCGGTGGCCGCATTGAGCGGGAAATGGCAGTCGGTAACGGGCGGACCGACCTGGCGGTATTTTGGAAAGACCAGGTAGTGCCTATCGAGTTGAAAATTCACTATGATAACTATACTTTATCCGATGGCTTACGACAGCTCGCCCGCTACATGGACAAGCTTGGGCAGCAGCACGGCTATCTGATGATTTTTGAAACCAAGCCCTCCACGGAGCTACCCTGGGACGAGCGGGTACGGCGAGAGGAGAAAACACACGAGGGCAAGGCAATCTCGGTATTGTGGATGTAACAACAGATAAAACAACCTAAAGCTAGCTAGCATATGACCAAAAAGAAGGCACAAAAGAAGAAAAAACAGAAAAAGATAAGCTATTACCGGCAGCCGGAAGAGCTGAGCCTACGGGATTGGCAAATCGGCTTGCGCAAGCAATTTGGGCCGGAGCAAACCTTTGAGCTGGTCAATGAAGGGGAGCACCCGGTTTGGTCTGACTTCACGGTCATCAACCCGGAGCGGAACAGCCGTTACCGTATAGCCCTTCGTGGGCAGGAGCCGGGCGGGAACTTCTGTGAGTGCATGGACTTCAAAACGAATGGTCTGGGCACCTGTAAGCACATCGAATGGGCCCTGCATAAATTGTACCACACCTACGGCAACAAGCAGCACTTCCGCAAGCCGCCTTCGGAGCGGCAGTACAGCTCAGTTTACCTGGCATACGGAGAAGAACGGCGTTTGCGGCTTCGCCTGGGCGGAGAAGAAGCACATGCACTTGGCAAACTGGCCAGGCAGTACTTCGATGAAGATGGTGTACTGTATGAGCATGCTTATCTGGATTTTGACCAGTTTCTGGAGCAGGCGCAGGCCGTCTCTTCCTCCTTTCGGTGCTATCCGGATGCCCTGGACTTTATCATACAGAAACGTGCAGATGCCCGGCGGGGCCAACGTGCGGATGCCTTAGCGGCGGATGAGCAAAGCCTGAACGGGCTGGTTAATGCCAAACTGTATCCTTATCAGAAAGAAGGGGTGCTCTTTGCCTTCCGTGCCGGGCGCTGCCTGATCGCCGATGAGATGGGGCTGGGCAAAACCATACAGGCCATAGCCGCGGCAGAGCTCTACCGGCGTGAGTTGGGGATTGGCAGTGTTTTCATCATCTGTCCTACCTCCCTCAAGTATCAGTGGCGCTCGGAGATTAAGCGCTTCACAGGTATTCAGGCGCATGTGGTGGAAGGCCCTGCCCACAAGCGGCGGGAGCAGTATGATGATCATGAGCAGGTTTACAAAATCCTAACTTACAACGTGGTCGCCCGGGATTACCCTTACCTGAATGCCGCCGGTCCGGACCTGGTCATCCTGGATGAAGCGCAGCGCATCAAAAACTGGGACACCAAAATCTCCCGGGCGGTTAAACGCCTGGAAGCACCTTACCGGTTTGCGCTCACCGGCACACCCCTGGAAAACAAGCTGGAGGACCTGTACTCCATCGTTCAGTTCCTGGACCAATTCCTGTTGGGCCCCCTCTACCTGCTGCTCTACCGGCATCAGGTAAAGGATGAAAGCGGGGTGGTACGCGGCTACAAAAACCTGGATGCCATCTACAAAAAGCTCAATCATGTAATGATCCGCCGGCGCAAGCGGCAGGTGCTGAAGCAACTTCCTGCCCGGCAGGACCAACAACTGCTGGTGCCCATGACACCCCGGCAAATGGAGCTGCACAACAGCTACGATGCAGACGTAGCGCAGCTGGTCGCTAAATGGCGGAGAATGGGCTTCCTCAACGAAAAAGACCGCCGCCGCCTGCTGAGTTGCCTCAACCTGATGCGCATGTCTTGCAACAGCACCTACCTGGTCGATCAGCAGACGCGGCACGACACCAAAATTGAAGAGCTCTTTTACATATTGGAAGAACGCCTGGCCGAGGAAGGCGAAAGCGCCGTCATCTTCAGTCAGTGGGAGCGCATGACCCGCATCGTCGCACAGGAGCTGGAAGCCCGGGAAATCCCCTTTGCCTATCTGCACGGCGGCATTCCGGGCAGCAAGCGGGGCGAACTGCTCGACCGTTTCCGGGAAGACTCCGCCTGCAGGGTATTTTTATCTACAGATGCCGGGGGCGTAGGCCTCAATTTGCAGAAAGCCTCCCTGGTGGTCAATCTGGATTTGCCCTGGAACCCGGCTGTGCTGGAACAACGCATCGGGCGGGTCTTTCGAATCGGGCAGGAGCGGCAGGTGCAGGTCATCAACCTGATTGCAGAGGGTACGATAGAGCACCGCATGGTGCAGACGCTGCAGTTCAAATCTTCATTGGCAGAAGCCGTGCTCGACACGGCACAGGACAGCGTCTTCATGAACGACCGCAAGTTCAAAGACTTTATGGAGGAGCTGGAGCGCGTGAAAAACGTACAGGTGCCCGAGCACGCAGTTGCCGAACCCAGCAGTGATGAAGACCTCGAAAAAGCATCTGCCAGCGGGGCATCTGAAAAACTGGAACCGGCCGAGGCCGCTCTTGATGCCTGGTGGGAAGAGGAAACGCCGGAGCCGGAAGCGGCGCCTCAACCGAAGCGGGGCGGCTCAACGGGTACCGGTCAGGCTTCTTCGTCCTCCGGAGCAGGACTGTTATCAGAAGGGCTCAGCTTCCTCGGGCGGCTCTCGCAAACTTTGTCTGATGAAAAGGCCACACAGCAACTAGTCAATGAAATAGTGGAAAAGGACGAGCAAACCGGGCAGTCCTACCTGAAAATTCCGGTGGAAGATTCCGAGGTGGTTAAGAATGCAGCGAAATTGCTGGGCGGGCTGCTGAGTAAGCTAGGGTAGAAATAATTATGGAGGACCGCTTTTCAAATATAGACGAAGTGAGCAGGCTACTGGAAGACCATAGCGCGGTGCGGCTATTGCGCAAAGCACACGCCCCGATGATTGTGGCTTTCCTGTGGCGTGCCTTCCGCGAAGAGCGTCGGCAGGCCTACGGTAGTCAGGAGCTGAATACCCTATTGTCTGATTTCCTGTTTGCGGCTAACGAAGGTGCGGGGGAAGGCGGGAAACCCTACCCCCGCACTTCACGGCTATACCTGGAAGACTGGTCCAAAGAGGGCTTCCTGCGGCAATACTACGAGGCTGGGGCTGCAGAGGCAACTTTTGAGCTCACTCCCGCCACGGAGCAGGCGCTGGTCTGGATAGCCGAGCTGGACAAAAGGGAATTCGTAGGGGCGGAGTCCCGCTTGCTACAACTTTTCAATATGCTGCAGGACCTCACCTACGGCAGCTCCACCGATGCACAGGACCGCCTGGAGCAACTGCTGGCACAGCGCCTTGAGCTGGACCGGGAAATCATGGAGCTGGAAGAAGGGCAGATCAGCCGCCTTGACCCCACCCGTATGCGCGAACAGCTCAAATTAATTGAAGAAACGGCAGCCAAGCTGCTGGCAGACTTCCGGCAGATTGAGGAAAACTTCCGGCAACTCAACACTAAGGCCCGGGAAGAGCAAATCAACCGGCAGCACAGCCGGGGGCAGGTGCTGGACGAGATTTTCTCCGCTCAGGACGCTATCATGGAAACGGATCAGGGCAAGACCTTCACTGCCTTTTGGGCGTTCCTGATGGATCAGGGCCGGCAGGACCGGCTCGACCAAATGGCTGCGCAATTATTTGAACAGCCCGAGCTGGAAGCCTACCGCAACCACTCTGTCCTGCCCCGCCTTAAAATCCTCCTGGTAGAGGCTGGCGAACGGGTAGACCGGACCACCACCCGGCTTATCGAACAACTGCGCCGTTTTTTGGCATCCCGCACCTTTTTGGAAAACCGCCGTGCCGGGCAGGTTATTGAAGAAATTGAGCAACTGGCGCTTCAGGTCAAGAACGAGCCTCCGCCTCAGCGCTTTTTTAGTGATATTGCTGGCAAGCCTGCAGTGAACCTGGTGATGGAACGCCGCCTTTTTCAGCCTGCCGATGAGCTGCAGCTGGCCTCCGATCAGCCGGTAGCGGGGAATGCCGTCGAAGTCCTTACAGAGGGACTTTACAATCAAATGTACATCGACCCTGAGGAACTGAAGGGCAGAATACAGAAAATGCTGCGGGGCAAACAGCAGGTGAGCCTGAAAGAAGTGGTGGCCCACGCCCCGGTGGAAAAGGGGCTCAGTGAGATAGTGGCCTACTTTGGGCTGGCTACACAGTGGGAACCCCGCCAAAAAGCTGTCATCAATACCGGGCAGCAGGAAAAGTTGTTTTATGAAAGCGAGGGACAAACTTACGCCGTGGAACTGCCCCAAATCTTATTTTTGAAATGAGCGAACCAACTGTAAAGGCGGAAATCCGTGCGCCGGCCATCTACTTGCTCAAGGGCATCCTGTACCGGGAGCAGCACCTTGATGCCTGGAACCTCCTCCTGCGGTACCGGGAGCGCCTGCGGGCTTACTTCGAAGTGCTTGGGCTGGAGCTGATCGTGGAAGAGGGGGACGGGTATGCCTATTTGCGGCAGCAACCGGAGGAAGAAGAAGCTGATCCTCAACCCCGCCTCATGACCCGACGCCGGCTAAGCTACCAACAGACGCTCCTTATTGTACTTTTGCGTAAACGCCTCCTCGAGTTTGAGTCGGAAGGCAACGAAGTCAGGCTGGTGCTCCGTTATAGTGATATCGCCGAGATGATGCGCCTGTACTGGGATGATACGGCCGCCAACGAGCGCAAACAGGAGGACAAGCTCCGGGCTGATATCAAGAAAATGATCAGCTTTGGCTTCCTGCAGACTGTGCGGGAAGAAGACCGCTACGAAGTGAGCCGCATCCTGAAAGCCTACGTCCCTATCGAAAAACTGAACGAAATTCTCGGACAGCTCAAAGCCTACGCTGAAGCCCAAAAAGAATCCTGATGCTATCTCCATCTGAAATACCAAGCTCCCCGTCCGGTTACCGGCTGCACCGCCTGGAAGTCCTCAACTGGGGCACTTTCGACAAGCATATCTGGGAAATTAGCCCCAACGGGCAGAATGCCCTGCTTACTGGCGATATCGGCTCCGGAAAATCCACACTGGTCGATGCCATCACGACCTTGCTGGTGCCACAGCAAAAGATCACCTACAACAAGGCAGCCGGAGCTGAAAGCCGGGAGCGCAACCTGCTGAGCTACGTGCGCGGTGCTTACAAAAATGAAAAGGTCAACGCGGCAAGCAAAGGGCGGGATGTGTATCTCCGGCCCGATAACAAGCACCTGACCTTACTGCTGGCTGTTTTTGCCAATGCCGCGCAAAACGATTTCGCTACGCTGGCGCAGGTTTACTGGATGCAGGATGATAGCGTCAAACGCTTTTACGTGCTGGCTGAACAGGCTCTGCAAATTGACCCCGACTTCAGTAATTTTGGAACAGATATCCGGCAGCTCAAAAAGCAGTTGCGCAAACAGCGGGGCGCCGAGCTGTTCAATAGCTTCAGTGCTTATGCAGACCGCTTTCGGCAGGTTTTTGGCATCCGGCAGCCCGAAGCCCTGGAGCTGTTTTACAAGACCGTCTCCATGAAATCGGTAGGCAACCTCACGGAGTTTGTCCGGGAGCAGATGCTGGGGCAGACTAATATTCAGGAGGACATCAATGAGCTGGTCGCTAAATACGCCGATCTTAATACGGCCCACCGATTAGTAGCGCAGGCCAGGCAGCAGCGCGATCTCCTGCAGCCTATGATTGAAGAAGCGGACGAGCGCAGGAAAGCATTGCATAAAATTGGTGAGCTGGAAGCACTTTTGGAGGAAATCCCCGGCTATTTTGCGAAAGCAAAACTACAGGCAGCTATCCGGGGTATGGGGCGTCTGCAACAAGACTGGGAGACTCTGGAGGCCGAAATGCTGGCTTTACGGCAGCAGGAGCAGGCAGCACAAGAGGAGCTGGCTCGCCTGAAAGCTGCCCGGGATAGCCTGAATGTTAATCAGCAGCTGGCTCAAATCAAACTGCAAATCAAAGAGCTCGGGGCAGAGCGTGCGCGCCGCCAGGATCAGGCCCGTACCTATGAAGACCGGCTCGCAGAACTTGGTCGTTTCCTGCCGAAAGGGCACGGGCTTCCACTCGGGATGCCGGAAGACGTAGGCGGTTTCATGGCACAGAAACATCAGTTCACAGCACAACGGGAGCAGGCGCTGATAACGCTGGAAGAACTGCAGGATGCCCGGGATCCCTTAGCTGTTCGGATAGACAAACACCGGGCACGCCTGGAAGAGCTGGACAAGGAGCTGCAATCCCTCAGACAAAGGCCCACGCAAATTCCGCAACGCAATTTAAGGCTACGGCAAAAACTGCTCACCGGGCTGTATCTTACGGAAGAGGACCTGCCCTTTGCGGGTGAACTGCTACAGGTGCTCCCGGAGGAGGCTAAGTGGGAGGGGGCAATCGAGCGGCAGCTACGGGGCTTCGGCCTTAGCCTGCTGGTACCCGACCAACACTACGAAGCTGTCAGCAATTATCTGGATCGCATTCATCTTGGTGGGAAACTGGTCTATTTGCGCACCCTGCCTCATCCGGACAGGGATAGCCGCGAGCCGGAAGCCAACTCTTTGGTGCGCAAAGTGCAGATCAAAGCGGATACCCCGTTTTACGAATGGTTGGAAAAGGAGCTGATCAGGCGTTACGATTATACCTGTTGCGACACGATGGCTGCGTTCCGGCGGGCGCCCCGGGCGCTTACCGTCGAAGGGCAGAGCAAAGACAGCCGGGTGCGGCATACCAAAGACGACCGCTATGATGTCAACGACCGGCGGCAGTATATCCTGGGCTGGAGCAATAAACCGAAAATCAAGGCCCTGGAAGCGGAACAGCGGGAAGTGGAAGCGGAATTAGCTCAGGCGGAGACCGAATATCAGCGACTGCGCAATGCAGAACGGGCATTGGACAAGCAGCGGGGTATACTTGAGCGGCTGCTGGAGTACCCTTCCTTTGAAAACCTGAATTTCAAGCCCTTGATCATACGGATTCAGGCACTGCGGGAAGAGCAGCAGCGCCTGGAAGCCGGCTCAGAGGAGCTGCGGCATCTGCAGGAAAAAATAACAGAGGCGGAAGCTGCGGTAAGTCAGCTGAGTGCTCAGGTCGGCGTTAAGTTTGAGCAGAAAGGCGTTCAGAAAAACGAACTCACGAAATTGCTTGGTGCAATCACGGCATTACTCCACCAAACCGGGTTGCCGCCACTCCCTCTGAGCGCACTGGGCGCAGTGGTCACCAATGAGGCGGCGCACCGGGTGTTCAGCGATTGCAGGGCAGTCACGATACCCCAACAGGCACCTTCCAGCCATTTGCAAAAGCACCTGCCTGAGCTGAGCCCGGAAGCACCTGCAGAGGCGTGGGCACAGGCGGAGCAAAAGCTTAAAGAAAAAATTGAAGGCAATAATGGGATGATCCGGAAGTACCGTGATCAGGAAAGCCGGCTGGCACAGCGCATCGTCAGGCAAATGACCACCTTCAAGCAACAGTTTCCGGAGGAAGTCATAGATGTGGATGCGGACATCCGGTCTGTGGAGGAGTTCCGCGAGCGTTATGTGCGGCTGCAAAAGGATGACATCCCACGGCATGAAGAACGCTTCCGGGAGCTGTTGCGCACCAAGACCATACAGAGCATCCTGATGTTCAAGTCGAAGCTCGACACTTTTGAACAGGACATTAACCGCAAAATAGAGGAAATCAATCAGCACCTGCGCGAGATCGACTACAATCCCGGTCGGTTCATCCGCATTTCGAAGGAGCCGGTTCACAGAGAGGATATCAGCACCTTCAAGCAAGATCTGAGGGCCTGCCTGTCCAACACCTACGGAGATGTGGCCGACGAAGATCTGTATACCGAAGAGAAATTTGAGCATGTCAAAAAGCTCCTCGACCGTTTCGCCGGGGGGACGGAAGAAGATAGCCGCTGGACAAAGAAGGTGACTGATGTAAGACAGTGGTACACCTTTGGTGCCGAAGAGCTTTACCGGGAGACCAACGAGCTGCATGAGTATTTCAGTGATTCTTCCGGTAAGTCCGGCGGGCAAAAGGAAAAACTGGCCTATACGATCCTGGCTTCTGCTATTGCCTTTCAGTTTGGGCTGGAATGGGGGCGCTCCCGCTCTCGCTCCTTCCGCTTTGTGGTCATTGATGAAGCCTTTGGGCGCGGATCGGATGAGAGTACGAGGTACGGGCTTCAGCTGTTTGAGCGGCTTAATTTGCAGTTGCTTATCGTGACGCCCTTGCAAAAGATCAATGTCATCGAAAAGCATATCTCGACGGTGCACTACGTGTCCAACCCCAAAGGGCAATCTTCCATGGTACGCAACATCAGTATTGAGGAGTACCAGGCAGAGAAAGCAGCCCGGGAGCAAGCCGTTAATACTTCAAAGTCATGATTACCGAAAAAGCAGCCCTTCAGCAGCTGGAAAAGTGGTGGCCAAAGGTGTTGCGGGCCGGATTGGAGCAGGAAGATTACTTTCCGCGCTCTCTGAGCCGCATCGGCAAGCCTAAGCCAAAGGAGTGGATCGAAAACTTTGAGCAGGTACGATCGGCACAGGAGCAGTGGCTAAAGCGCAGCCAACCGTATAAATCTAAAGGCTGGAGCCTAAGCTGGGAAGAGCGCGACTACCGCAGCATTGGTCGCAACCGCTTTATTCAGAGTATTGATGTGGCAACCCTTGAAGATTATCTGTACCTGCTAAAGCGCGAACAGGTATATGCTCAGGTCATGGCAGATGCAGCGATGGTTTCCGAGGTAATTCCAGGGCTGCAAGATTGGTGCATCGCTTCCCCCCTTGATGTGGAAAGCCATCACACCCAATGGAATGAGCTGTTAAAAGTAGTCCGTTACTTCATGGAGGAGCACAGACCGGGGCAATATTACATCCGGGAGCTGCCCCTGGATATCCCCACCAAGTTTATTGAAACCCATAAACGGCTACTCATCAGCTTGCTGGATGAAGTGCTGCCGGGGTCCCGCATCAATGATCAATTTCGGGGTGTGCGCCATTTTGAACAGCGCTACGGGCTAAAATACCGGCAGCCGATGGTCCGCCTCCGGCTGATGGATGTATCTCTGGCGGATCAGTACTTCTCCGGGGTACAGGATCTGGCGCTGCCCCTTGATGCACTTGCACAGCTGAAGTTGACAGTGCGCCGGGTCATCATTTTGGAAAACAAGACCAACTATACCAACCTGATGAATTTACTGACGCTCCCGCAGGCAAAGGAGACGATTGGTATTTTCGGAAGTGGCTTTGGGGTGGGAGCGCTATCGGAAGTGGCCTGGCTATCAGAAGTTGAGCTGTTCTACTGGGGAGATATTGACGCACACGGGCTGCAAATCCTCTCCCGGTTGAGGGCCCACCATCCTCATGTCCGGCCTTTCCTGATGGATGAGGAGACGCTGAACACCTTTTCGGCATTCAGCAGGCATGATGCCCCGAAGAGCCCGGTGGGGCACCTGCCCGGGCTTACTGAAACGGAGCAGGCATTTTTTGACTACCTCAAGGAGTACCAATTGAGGCTGGAGCAAGAGCATATCCCCCTGGACTATGTCAAACAGATCTTTGAGGCGTTGTTTTAGACTATGTTGGGAATTCGCTTTTGGAGCGAATGTAGTCAAATTTTATTCTGAACAAGTCTTTGATCCCGACATTCATCGTCGGGGGCGCGATGAAGGAGCTTAGCCTGAGTTAAGCGACTGAAGAGCAACGAAGTTCAGGATAAAATTTGGCAAATGCAGCCCAAAGGGTGAAATCCCAACATAGTCTTAATGGTTCTACCCGGTTTTAAGACCACAGTAGTGGCTTCTCGTATAAGAATCATCTGCTAGGTTATTCTGCATTAATACCAGCTTCTGAAAAAACTGCTATTTTGAGCAGCGATGTATCAATCTGGATCATTATGGCAAAACGGAAAATGAAAAAGCAGGTACCCATGACAGCTCAAACCAAAGCTAAACGTTCCGGCTTTTGGCGGCGCTATGCACTGCCCGGGCTGCTGTTGTTCGCCCTGCCTTTTTTACTGTACGCCACTACGCGTACGTTCGGTTATGTGCTGGACGATGTCCTGGTGTTGTCTGAGAACAACTTCGTGAAAAAGGGGCTGGCAGGGATCGGTGATATTTTTACAACGGATAGTTTTACCGGCTACCTTGGCGAGCAACAGGAACTGGTAGCCGGTGCCCGCTACCGGCCTTTGTCTATCGCCACTTTTGCGGTGGAGTATGCATTATACGGTTTGAATCCGGGCAACAGCCACCTGATCAATGTCCTTTCGTACAGTCTGACCGGGCTACTCATCTTCCGGTTGCTGGCTATCCTGATCCCGGGGAAAAAAGGGCAGGCCTGGTACGAAAGGCTGCCGTTTTGGATTGCGCTGCTGTTTGTGCTCCATCCTATTCATACCGAGGTGGTTGCGAATATCAAGGGACGGGATGAAATTCTGGTGCTGCTGCTTTCCCTTAGCACGTTGTACTTCAGCCTCCGCTATACCAAACAACAGTCCTGGTTTGCGCTGCTGCTGTCAGGCGGGCTTTTTCTGCTGGCTTTGCTGGCCAAGGAAAACGCAGTGACCTTCCTGGCGGTAATCCCGCTAAGTATCTATTTATTCACTAATGCCAGCCTCAAAACTACGGCTGTTAGTGTGCTGCCCCTGTTGCTGTCCTTTGGGCTGTATTTGCTGATCCGGGTCAATGCGGTGGGGTATTTGTACAATCCCGGTCTGGTCGTTTCGGGCATTATGAATGACCCCTTTGTTGGGATTGGCTTTGCCGAAAAGTATGCAACGATCACTTACACCCTGGGGCAATACCTGAAGCTATTGGTTTTTCCGCACCCGCTCACGCACGATTACTACCCTTATCAGGTACCCATTCTCAGCTGGGGGGACTGGCGGGTCCTGGTTTCACTCGCCGCCAATCTGGCACTGTTGGGCTGGGGCATCCGGTCGTTCCGGAAGCAATCTATTCCAGCCTGGAGTATCCTGTTTTACTTTTCTACCCTGTCCATTGTGTCTAATATTGTCATTTCAGTGGGCGCTCCGATGAACGAGCGGTTTGTGTACGTTTCTTCCCTGGGTTTTTGCACCCTATGGGCTTATTTGTTCCTTGTCCGGTTGCCTGTCTGGCAGAGCCGGCATAAATGGGCCAAACAAGCTGGGATTGGTATTTTACTGGTTACTGCTTTAGCTTACGCCGGAAAAACTTACGAACGCCTCCCCGCCTGGAAAGACGCCATGAGCCTCAATCGTGCTGCAATTAAAGTATCAACGAACAGTGCGCGGGCCAACAGCTATATGGCTTATTCCCTGTATCAGCGAGGCTTGCAGGAGCAGGGCGCACAGCAACTGGCTACGTATCAGGAAGCCCTTCCTTACGTTAACCGGGCGCTGGAAATCTATCCGGAATATTCCGATGCTTTGACCTGTAAGGGAGGTTTGCTTGGTGGGCTGTATCAGCAGAACAGGGACCTGGATCAGCTGTTGGAAGGGTTCTACGAGATACTCAGTGCCCGCCATGTCAACTTCATTGATCAGTATATGGTCTACCTGAATGGCCGGGAGGATGGACAGCGAATGGCGCAGTTCTACCATCGGGCGGGGTATGAGTTGATGGCTAAGCAGCAAAATCAATATGCTTTGGCGCTGCAGTACCTGAATTACGGGCTGGAGGTAAGCCCGGACAATGTGACCCTCCTTGAAGATTTGGCAGAAGTCCATGCGCTGGCCGGCAATACCGGGCAGGCACAACAGATGGCGAGACGGGCTTTGCAGCTCAATCCGCAGTCTGAACGGGCAGGGGCTATACTTCAGTAGGTGTTAGGGTAGTAAACTCTATTTCTCTGATGATGAAGAAGGCTTTACCTTCAGTATTGTGCGAAACAGCAGGATAGTACTCTTAAGGATCAGTAAAACATCAAATTATGCAGCTCAATCCGCTTGTCAGCATGTCGCCGGTTGTGAAAGCCGCCCTGCAAAATGGACAGCCCGTGGTCGCCCTCGAATCCACCATCATCTCTCACGGTATGCCCTACCCGAAAAATGTGGAAACGGCCCTGCGCGTGGAAGCCACTGTTCGGGAGAGCGGTGCTGTCCCCGCAACCATAGCGGTGATCGGTGGACAATTGCGGGCCGGGCTTTCCGAAGCAGAGATTGAAAATTTGGGCAAAAAAGGTACGGCGGTGACAAAAGTAAGCCGCAGGGATCTACCGGTGCTGGTTGCCCGGAAAGGAGATGGTGCGACCACCGTTGCTGCTACTATGATCATTGCAGCGCTGGCGGGCATCCGGGTATTTGCCACCGGCGGCATAGGCGGGGTGCACCGGGGGGCGGAAAGAACGATGGATATCTCCGCCGACCTTCAGGAACTGGCCCGGACGAATGTGGCTGTGGTCTGTGCCGGTGCCAAGTCTATCCTGGATTTGCGCCTGACGCTGGAATACCTGGAGACCATGGGCGTGCCGGTACTGGGCTTTCAAACGGATGAATTGCCGGCTTTTTATACCCGTACAAGTGGTCTGCCGGTCGACTACCGGATGGAAACGGCATCGGAAATTACGAAGGCATTGCACACCAAATGGCAGCTCGGGCTACATGGCGGTGCCGTCATTGCCAACCCCATTCCGGAAGCCTACGCTATGCCGCAGGAAGAGATGGACCGGGTCATAGACCTGGCGATTGCGGAGGCAGCGCAGCAAGATATAGTTGGCAAAGCGCTCACCCCCTTCCTGCTTTCCCGCATTGAGCAACTGACCAAAGGCGACAGCCTGGAAGCCAATATCGAATTGGTGCTGAATAATGCGCGCCTGGCGGCAGCGGTAAGTGGAGCGCTTTGTAGCTTGTCCGGATAAACCGCCCCTGGATTTTCAGAAATTGTCTTACAGGAATGGAGGATTCAGCATTGTTTATTAGTTTTAAGCGAATATTAAGCTGAATACACTTACCTGAAACGCTATCCACCCGGTTGACTAAATCCTTAACGGTCTAAATTCAAGGTTATGAATAATTGCAAAGTACTGCTGTTGTGGGCAGTGGTGGTATGGTTTTACGGGCCTGTGTGGGGGCAGGAGGATAGTTTAAAGCAGGAACTTTTATCTGTAAATAACGATACACTAAAAGCTAAAATTCTAGATGATCTTGCATGGGTATATATTTATGATAACCCTTTGAAAGCTAGGGTGTACGCTGATTCCAGCTATAGGCTTCTCATTAATAGTCAGGACGAGCTAGGAGCTTCCAGTGCGTTAAATACTATAGCGAATACTTTTCTTGTAGAAGGTAAAATGGACTCCGCACTGACTCTTTACAATCAAGCATTGATTCTTGCTAAACCGAACGGGTCCCCTAAGCAAATTGGTACGCTTTATAATAACATAGGGATCGTACATTTCAATAAAGGACAAATTGATACAGCCATAGCGCTATACAGAAAAGGTTTGGAATACAGGGAAAGAAGTAAAGATACTTCCCAAATTATTGCTTCCTGTATCAACCTTGGAGGAGCACTCCATGAAGGCGGTAATTCTGAACAAGGTGTTAAGGTATTGCTTCTAGCCGTAGATTTGTCAAAGCGTGTCAGTGATTTTACTAACCTTGCTATAAGCTATGCTAACTTAAACACTGTTTACATAGACCTAGACGAATGGGAACAGGCATTGGAATACGGACGATTTGCTCAACAATACTTTGAAGCGAACGACAATAAGTACAGACTTTCTCCATTGTATGGCAATTTTGGAGCTATTTTCAACAATCTTGGGGAGCCGGATTCGGCTGTGTTCTACCTCAGCAAAGCTTTAAAAATAAATGACTTCGATCCTTACACAAGGGCTTATACACTTCATAATTTAGGTGACACGCAGATATCTGAGGGTAACGACAGTGCAGCCCTTCGTTATTACCTTCAGGCGATGGATTTAGAGCAAGAGCTGGGCATGAGCAGGGAGCTAATCAACTCTAAAGTATCTGTGGGGAATATTTTAGGTAAAATGGGGCAATATCAGCAGGCACAGCCCTACCTCAGAGACGCTATCTCCGCAACGGATACCCTTAATGGTATGTGGGAAGATAGAAGCAAAGCTCTAAAATTTCTCCTATTGACAGAGTCTTACTTGCAAGAGAATAAAGAAATAAGCAAGCTCATAAACGCATATTCTGAGGCTACCGACTCCCTTTATAACTGGTTGAAATTCGAAGCCATCACCGAAATCGAGACCCGCTACCAAACCGAACAAAAAGAACTCCAAAACCAAGCCCTGCAGCGCGAGAATGAGCTGCAGGCTAGCATCAACCGCAATCAGCGTATGGGGCTGGGTGGCCTTGGGCTGGGTTTAATTGCTCTGGCCGGCTTATCCACCTTCCTCTATCTGCAGGGGCAGCGCATCCAAGCCCAGAAATCCGAGATCGAGCTCCTCCACAGGGAGCAGCGCCACCGCATGATGAACAACCTCGTCTTCGCCAACAGCCTGATGAGCCTGCAGGTCAACCGCCTGAAGGAACAGCCCGAAGCGCAGCAGGCCGTCAAAGAAGCCGATGCCCGCCTGCGGGCCATGTCGGTCCTGCAGAGCCGACTCCACCACGATGGGGAAGGGCAGAAAACGGTCGCCATACGCGAGTATCTGGAAGAAATCACTACCGCTCTTCAGCGCAGCTTTGGCAGCCCGGAACAGCCCCTGCGTATCTACCTGCACGCACCGGATGCTGAGCGGGTGGACGGGGAAGCCGCCATGCGCATCGGGCTCATCGTCAATGAGCTGGCGACCAACTCCTGCAAGCACGCCTTTGCCGAGCAGCCGAACCCTGAAATTAATGTAGCGTTGCAGCCTGAAACATCAGGCCGCTACCGCCTCATCTACACCGACAACGGTAGTGGCCTGCCCGCCGACTTCCAGGTAGATACGAAACAGTCGATGGGGCTTTTCCTGCTCCACAACCTGGTCAAACAGCTCAACGGGCGCATCGCCTTTTCCGGAGAGAAAGGCACCCGCGTGGAGTGTGAACTCAATTTAAAAGCCGCATAAAAAACCCTTTGCCAAAATGAAAGCCGCAAGCATTTTACTCGTTGAAGACGACCACATTATCGCCGCCAATCTGCAGGAGCAACTGGAGCAGCAAGGCTACCGCATTACCGGCCACGCCACCAACAGCGATGAGGCTATGGCGCTTTTCCAAAAGGAGCGCCCCGATATCGCCCTGCTGGATATTGAGCTCAATGGCAGCACGCTCGACGGCATCGAGCTGTCCATCGCCCTGCACACTATTTCCCCCCTGCCCATCCTCTTCCTCAGCAGCCACGACAAGCGCGAGTTTGTAGAGCGGGCCAAGCAGGCGCCAATGGTGCAGTACGTCCTCAAATCTGCCCCCATTGAGCAGCTCCTGATCGCGTTGGATACGGCCTTTGCGACTTTCTATGCCCGCCGACCGGCTGTTGTAGCATCTGTGCCGGCTTCCTCCGGCAGCGGCTGCGCCCTGTATGCCGCCCAGGATTTCTTCTTCGTGCGGCAGGATTACCGCCACGTGCGAGTGGAAGTCGCCGATATTCGCTGGATAGAAGCCAAAGAGCACGCTGTGAAAATCGTGACTGACACTAAAGTCATTGCCTTTTCTGTCCGCCTTAATAGTTTTCTGGAGCAGGTACCTCACCCTGCCTTGATGCGCACCCACCGCTCCTGGGCCGTCAATACCCGTCATGTAGTAGCCTACCACCGCGGCCGGGTGATGGTCCGCTACCGGGAGGGGACGCAGGAAATCCCGCTGAGTGACAAGTGGCGGGAGTCGTTTTTGAGCGGGCTGCCTAATTTGCGGGCGGATTAGTGGGGAAGGATTGGAGGTTGGTGAGGATGTAGCGGAGGTTGTTGTAAAAAGCGCCATTTTACATGGAGCCTTGAATTATGGCGGAATAAATCAGTTTTATTACTTAATGCTTAAAGTTAGATGTAGTGATCGAAAATCGAGTATTGCAGACAGGGTTGGCTATGCTTTTTTTGCTATCCATTTTAGGCTGCCCTCTACCGGCATCTCCAGAGTGTCCATTTCCACTTCTTAGCTATAAAGAGGTAAAAATGACTGAAGACGAGTTGATAGTCCAATTCGCTTCGGAAATTAAAGGAGAAATTGAACTTTTAAAAAAGAATATTAGCCAGTTGAATGGTCAGGTCAAAACGAATCCGAGAATTCAATCTACAGTGAAGAGGTATGCGGCAAGAGGGCTTGCAGGGGATTCTATATTTGTGGGGTACTACAACAGTTATGTATCGAATGCCTGTAATTGGTGGTTTCTTTATAAGGACCACTCTTCTAATAAAAATGAGGCATCACTTCAGGAAGCATTATTGAAAATAGAGACTTTTATAGATGACTATAGTCACAGAGCTCGGAGAAATCAGCTTGCTGAATTAAAGGAACTGAGGGATAGGCTAATAGCATTTCCTGAATTGATCAAAAAATCAACTAAGCTAGATCAAATTTCAAAAAGGAATTATCTGCGCAAAATAGCGCATTTAGAAAGCCGCTTGTCTGGGGTAGATGGAGTAGCATTAGGTAACGGTGATATTCGTACGATTGGGAAGGTAAGGTCAATGCTGGAATTACTTATCCATGATTTTGAAAAAGGTAAAAATTTTTAATGCTATGGTTTTAAGATATCTCTTTCTTTGTTTTTTTGGCCTGGTCTCAGTGGTTTCTATTGCTCAAGTTGATATCAAAGACGAACTGGACTTAGCCTTTGCCGATGTCGATAAAATCAGTGAGTTGGAAAGGTCCGTCAAAAATTGGGAGGGTAGTACCCAGGCTTTGCAAAAAGAAAAAAGCAAACTTCAAGGGCTATATGAAAATGCTAAAAGCAGGTATGGTCGTTTAGAGCGGGATTATTATAGATTGAAAGTAGACCTTAGGATTAAAGAAGATCAAATCAAGGAACTCGAAGGTAAAGTTCAGCTCAGAGATGATCAACTTAAGATTCTTAAAGAAGAGCGGGATAGCCTTATTAGAGAAGTGAACTTACTTAATCAGGGAATAATTAGGCTAGAAGCAAATATTAGGGCACTGACAGAGTATTTTGTTGAAGAGATAAATGCTCTTCATGATTATATTCAACAGAATAGATTGAGAAATCTTAAACGCGCCAATTCGGTATTCATAGATGGCTATAATCCGATCCATGATTCTAAAAACATTCCTAGAAACCCAAAATCGATTTCATTCGATTTATACTATTACCCACTTCCTAATAGCCGCATAGAACCAGAAGAAAAGATTGATATGGAGGTCTCTATTCGAAAGAATAATGGAGAGCCCTTCATTGTATATCCGGTCACTCTACATAGGAATATCAAGAATAACCAATCCGGTGGAATGGATCTTCTGAGTGAGTATGTTTTCTATACAAACGTAAATATAGCCAGGAAATTCGATTTTGAAGGTCGCTTAGAAAAAGGTATCTACTATCATGTTTATCTCCGATGCCAGGATTTAGAAATAGATATTGGCCGATTTATACTGGATTGATACTCCATCAGATCAAAAATTAGAAAACCCAGTTTTAATTTTTGTACAAATTTTATAGTCGCGGGATATGTTCACATGGCGATTAGGCTACGTAAGAATTGATCTATAGTTCTCCAAGGCAGGATTTGTGCAAAGTTGACGCAGGTATTTTTTTCGCTCGCAAGGCGAAAAACGCAGGCATCCGTACGGACGGCGAGGCTTTTCAACGCAGCGAGCGGAAAAAAGAGCAAGTCAAAATGCATTAATCTCGCCTTGGAGAACTATAACTGGCTATTCAAATTTTTCTTTTACCATGCAACCCCAAATTTACACCACCTTCTTAAGCCTTTTCCTGCTCACCTCTTTGAGCCTCACCGCCCAGCAAGCCCACCTCCACCCCCCCGGCAACCTCAACGTCTGCGAAGATCAAACCTTCCAATACACCATCACCGGAGGGGCGAGCGGGCTGCAAGACGCCACCCTGACGCTTGGGCTACCCTGCGGCATCACCTATCAGGCCGGCAGCATTAGCGGTGGCACCGAGGATGCTATTGGAAATTTGTCGGAGCCGGTCTTTGCCTTGCCGGAAGTGCCCGCAGGCGATACGCTCAGCCTCACCCTGCAAGCCGATGTCAGCTGTCAGGCGCTGCCTTGTATTGATGCGGGGGAGCTGTTTTTCATCACCGCAGAACTGGAACATGCCAATGGCAGTCAGGGCTTCGTCTCCGACCCCTTCAATGTGGAGACGGCCAACCTGCTCATCACCAACGGCGAAAACCTGTACTGGCAGGGTACGCTCAACGGTGTGGTGTTCCGTACGCTTACCGTCCGCAATACCCGCCCGGGCAGAGTCTCAAGTTTTGAGTTTTTGGATACCCACGTCAGCAGCATCGCGGTGAGCAGTAACGATGGGGAGACCCTCATCGAAAATGCAGACACCCTGCTTCTGCGCTTCGGCCCGCAGGACTTCGCCCAAATTGGCAATGGCGATGGCTGGTTCGATTTCAATGAGGAGCTCACTATTAGAGAGCGGGTACAGGTGGTGGACTGCGCTGCGGAAACCCGCGATGCCCTCTCCGAGCTTTGGGTGCGCTGGGGCTGCGGGGGCAGCTTCTGCCAGGCGCGGCGGGCGAATGCGAAGGTGGAGATTGTGGATGTGGTGGAACAGGGGAATGTGTTAGGTTTTTTGGAAATACTGGAGCAGCCAACCTGTTTCGATGGCGGTACCGCAGCGCAAACCCTTCGTGTCCGGCGCAATAACCAATCCACTGGTCTGATGGATTTTGTGTTCAACATCCGGCAGCCGGGCGAGGGACGGGGTATTTTGCTGGGCAGCCTAAATAGTCCCTTTCTGGATTCTGTCGTCTACCACGAGCCTTTGCTGAATACCTGTGGGGATAGTGTAGCCCATGCCGTTACTTTGCACTTTATCAATCCTTTGCCACCAAGTTTCGGTTCGCAATTTGACATCACATGGACGACCAGTATTTGTGAGCCCGGACAGTGCAATTCTTCGGCTTCTAACTGGACCTACGATTACGAATACATCAAGGAATGTTCCGCGCCGGATGATCGCTTCGTTGACGGGGAGGGAGAGGCTGGAAGCGGTGACCCTTTGATCACCGGAGCCCTTTCCATAAGCGGCGTTTTGCAGAATAACAACCCGGTAGACATCGTCTATGCGATCAGTGGCATCAATCTTAATGATGTAGAGGGAGAACTGAACGTGGAGCTGGCTTTTCCCACTTCTCTGACTATACAGCCCACTGATTTTGCCCTGGCGGGTGTCTTGCCGGTCAGTCAGGAGGTGACTACAGATATTGTCAATAAAGTAAAACTGACGTATCCGTTACCCATTGCAGGTTGGGCTCCTTACACGCTCACCGTGCCAACGATTTTGGATTGCAGTATGGCATCAAATTTACCCTGTCTTCCAATTATCTTTTCAGATTGTTTGGCCCCCTGCCCGGTAGGAGCCGTCAATCCTTTAAGTCTAGTGGCGGAAGCAGTAGTAGTAGCAGACGAAAACTGCAGCGGCATTGGGCAATTGCGCACCTGCAGCGATATACTTGTCCCCCTGCCTTGTTATGAAGGCGTCTGTTATGATACGCTGGCTGGCTATCTTGATTATAATTTTGAGGCCGTCCGCACCACCTTGGGCTGGCCGGATAAGGATGGCGATGGGCAGCCCGATGAAGATGGAATTTATGACTTTAGCCAAATGCGCCTGGACTACCTGGCGCCCGGGGATACTTTCGAACTGCGCGTCGATGGTGTAGTGCAAACAGACGTACCCGGTACGGAGCTGGAGTACTTTACGCTGGAAATCGGCCACAAAGGGTTTGAAGTGACGAACACTCTGAACGGAAACAGCCTGCTCACTAGCCCAACGGTCAACCACATGATAGGCGAGCAAAAAAAGATTGCCGAATTAAGCAATACCCTCCTCCTTTTTGATGCCTCTGAATCGGTATGGTATGAGGTCAATGGCCTCGACCGTATTTTCTGGTCTCCCCGTGATGTCTTTTTGTACGACCTTTCTATTTCCGTATTGCGGACGTTGAATCCCGCCATACCGGAAGGGTTTAAATATGCAGCGGGCGATTCTGTCAAAATGGTGGTGCAGCAGCTGGTGGACGCTAATCTGAATTTGATTGGAAGCAATATTTCTTCAACAAATAACTCCCAATTATATCCATTTTCGTCAATACGGTTTGCCTTCGATTACGATACCCGTACTTACTTCGGACAAAGCCCAATTGATGCAGCTCGTCCATTACCTACCTGCAATTGCCAGTCGCAACGGGTAGAAATTGCGAATGTAACACTACAGGACTGGCTAGGTGGAGGTGGTGCCCGTAGTGGCAATTGCCATTCGGCTTCACCCAGCTCTGGCGGACGCAGTCTGCGCTCACGCCTCGCTTTCCCTTTTCCTGGTGAGATCAAACCTTTTCACCGGGCTACTCAGTTCCGGGTGCCCAAGGTGGCGGGCATAGTGGTTGATTCCCTGGAGTTAAGGCAACACAATACGCCTCCTGTATTCTTACACCCCTATGATTCTGCGGAATATGTGCTTTTTGATGTGCCAGAGACGTTCCCTTTTGTTGGTGTGAATAGTAATTATTACTTTCAGCTATCGCTGCACCGCCATTTTACCGCTTGTATAGCGGAATGGGGATATCAGAATGGAATGTTGCCGGTTGAAGTCATCTTAGAGCGGACATCAATTGGCACTCGTTTTTTTCCGGCATCCTACACCGCTGAGGTTGGTCTTGTTGGGCCACTTCGTGATGCAGTTGACATTTGTGACCTGGCATTGCCTCAATCCAGCATTACTTCCTTCGCCGCCGACTTTGAATTAGACTTCCCTCTTGTCGTCAAAGCTGAGAATAATAATAGTATCACCCTCCCCTACGACAACCTCTACCTCCGCCCCGTCTACCCCACCACCGTCTTCGACTCCATCCAAGTCGTCAATGCGGAGACCGGGGAAGTGTACCCCGAAGTCAACGGCATCTTCCAGCTCGGCTCCGTAGTCACGCCGGATACGCTACACTTACAACTCCGCGGCCGCTCCAGCAGCTGCGGCACGGAGACCATCCGCCTCGACTACGGTTTCGACTGCTCGCCTTTTACCGATCCGGCCCAGGAACCCTGTGCGCTGGAAAGCGAAACTCTGACCATCGACTTCCCGCCTGGGCTGATCGATATGCAGGCGGAAGAGGAAGACCTGAGCGCAGATCTCTGTGATACCATGCCGCGTACGCAGGCGCTGCTGTTCAACGCAGGGCTGGGGGCCGTCTACGAGCTGCAGGCGGAGGTCACCCTGCCGGCGGGCATGAACATCCTGCCGGGCTCCTGCGCGGTGGAATACCCGGCGGGGAGCGGGCAAACCTACCCACTACCCGACCCCGAGCTGCTGCAGGGGCGCACCTTCATCTGGGATTTTGCAACGGCCTGGCCACTTATTCAGGAACAGGGGCTGTCGGGCGTCAACAGTACACCGGGCAACAGCTTCTACCTACAGTTTGATACCGGGACCAACTGCGATTTCATCTCCGGTACCCGCATCATTTATCGTATGCGGGCGGAGCAGACCTGTAAAGAGCCCACCAATACCGTAGCCAAGGTCACCGGGCGCTACCAAATCGAAGGCGTGGAGCCCCCCTACGCCTCCAATCTCAACGTCAACTTCTCGGGCAGCCTCAACTGCGGGGATACGCTGGCGCTGAATGCCACTTTCCAGTACCCTGCCAATACGGATGCCAACCTCTACGTCACCCTGCCGGTGGGCATGGCCTACGTGCCGGGCTCCACAGCGGGCAATACCGACCACCCGGAGCCTGTTTTGCAGGACGGGCAGCTCAAGTGGACCATCAACAGCCCTTCTTCGGATGTGACGCTGTCCTTCAGCATCGTAGCGGAGGAGGGCATCGAATGCGCCGTGCCCGTCCTGAGCCACTTTACCACCACCAAGGTGCCCGCCATTTGCGTAAGCGAGGGGCAGCCCTGCGAGATCGAGGTGGTCACCGGTGATGCCAACCTGCCGCTTTCGGTGGACAAGGCGGCCTATGAAATAACCGACATCTCTGCTATCGCACCTTCCAGCCTATCCAATGACTTACAGCTGGAAGCTACGATTACCAATACTGCTGACCCCAACGGGCTGCCGCTTCAGGCGGCCTTATACCTCGACCTCGACGGGGATGGCGCACTGAGCCTGCCGGATTCGCTCCTGCAAATGCTAACACTGAACGGCATTGGCCAGGCCGGCGGCAGCACACAGCTGAGCACCTTTCTTCCTAATCTGCCCCGTCAATACTGGTGCCGGCTCTTGCTGGTCCTCGAAGCGGAGGCCAACTGCGCCTGTCAGACGCTGACGATACCGATAAATGGCGTACCTATTCTCAAGCCAGAGGAAATTGTGCTGTGCTGGGACCAATCCGCCGAGCTGGGCGTCGACCCGCTGACGGGCTATACCTACCAATGGTCGGATGCCGATGGGCTGAGCTGTACCCAATGCCCGCAAACGCTATTTTATCCACCGGAAACAGGTAACAGCCAGCAGTTCTATAACTTCGAGCTATTGGAAACGGCCGGCAATTGCACCATCAGCCACCCCTTCGAGGTCACAGTCAACCCGGAGCCCTTTATTTTTTCAGAAGACATCACGATTTGTCAGGGCGATACGGCCTCGCTCATCGCTTCTTTGGGCGAGGCCTTTGCTTGGTCGGGCCCAAATCTGCTCATCGACGATGAGCAGGCCGCTCTTGCCGCCCCCGATAACTCCGCCGTATACACCGTCAGCATTACGGATAATCTGGGGTGCACGGGTATAGACTCTGTGATGGTCGAGGTGCTCCCTGCCCCGGCCCTGCAGGGCGATCCGGTACAAAGCTTCTGTTTTGGGCCACCGGCGCAGTTACAGGTCAGTGCGGAGCCAGGCACGGCCTACGAATGGGTCAATGCCGATGGCCGCCTGAGCGATATTTACAGTCTGAGCCCGGTGGTGGACGTGCAGGAGGATTATACCTATCAGCTACAAGCCGATAATGGGGTCTGCACCCGCTCGTTTGCTGTATCCGTGGACTTTTTCGAGGCCTTTGAAATCGGCGGCGTGCCGGACACTTTGCAGGCCTGCCTGGGCGACACCCTTTCCGTAAACCTTACCGGAGGGGTGCAGTATGACTGGTCTGGAGCGGAAGAGGTGATCTGCGCGGGCAGCAACTGTGCGGAAGTGAGCATCCCGGTACCATTTAGCGAAAGCAGCTTCCTGATTGCCGCCACCGATAGTGCCCAATGTGAAGCCGAACGCCTGCTCACCGTACAGAGCCAGACCGACACCATTCTGCCGACGCAAACCGAAAGCATCTGCTCAGGCGACAGCATCAATATCTTCGGGGCCTGGGTCAGTGCCGCCGGGCTGTACTGCGATACCACGCCTACGGTTGGTTCCTGCGTCCGGGTGGAATGCCTGGACCTGGAGCTGCGCCCTACCTGGTCTACCGATGACAGCGCCGCCATCTGCCAGGGCGAATCCTACAACTTCTACGGCACCCCCCTTACTGAACCCGGCCTGTACACCGAGCCCCTCACCGCCAGCAACGGCTGCGACAGCCTCATCACGCTGGACCTGAGTGTGCTGCCTGCCGTTTCTGAAAGCCTCCAATCCACCATCTGCGAAAGCGATACGCTCTTCTTCGACGGGCAGCCCCTGACGGAGCCCGGCACTTATACGGCCGAGTATCAAACTGCTTTAGGGTGCGATAGTATCGTGGAGCTCGAGCTTACTGTGCTGCCGGAGTTTGAAACGCCAGTCTCTGCTACCATCTGCGAGGGCGAAAACTATCTGTTCAATGGGCAGGAACTGAGTGCGGCGGGCACCTACGAAGCCGAACTGCAATCCCAGGACGGTTGTGATTCCCTGGTGGTGCTGCAACTGTCGGTGAAAGCCCTTTCGGAGTCCTTTTTCGATACCACACTCTGCCTGGGCGAAGTGCTGGACATAGGCGGAGCGTCCTTCGAAACCGCTGGTGACTATACCCTGCAGCTTACCGATGCCAACGGCTGCGACTCCACCGTCTACCTGATGCTGGATTACTACCCGCCGCCCCTGTACGAGGTGGAGGCTGAGCCCGACTTTGGCTACGGGGACGGAAGCCTTTCTCTTACCTTAGCGGACAGTACACACACCCTGATTTGGGAAGACGGCAGCACCACTCCGGAGCGCACCAACCTGCAGGCGGGCTTTTACTACGCCAGTATTGAGGACGAGTGGGGCTGTTTGGCCGAGATCGAGGTGGAAGTCCCGGGCGGGGAGCTCCTGCTGGCTATGCCCAATACCTTTACGCCTAATGGCGATGGTACGAATGATTTCTTCAATGTAGTCGGCAATGCCGAAGCACGGGTGGTCGGCTTCCGCATCTTCAACCGCTGGGGGCAGCAGGTGTACGACAACGAAAACCCCGCTCAGGGCTGGGACGGCACTGCCAATGGTCAGCCGCAGCCTACGGAGGTCTACTACTATCAAATTGAGGTACAGACACCGGACGGGGTGTGGACGCGGCAGGGGGATGTGACGCTGGTGCGGTAGGGGCGATTTTTACTACCCCCACGTCATCTCTGCCCCCGGCAGCACGTCATAGCACCCCCTGCTTCGGCGCACAAACAATTTGCGGTTGTACGGGTCATCCCGGCCCACTTCATGTTTGGAGAGGATGCTGTTGACATATTGTCGCTTCCGGCGGTAATCCGGCAGTAGGGAAGATGGCATTTCTTCAATAAATTGCATGAAGTCGTCCATCAGCAGGCAGCGCCTGGGTAGCGGGTCATTGGGTGCGAAGACATCCAGGCGTATAGCATTGAGCGCATTGTAAAGGAAGAACTCCATGCTTTTGTGGTTGATGATGTACAAGCGGCCATCGTAGCGGCATTGGCCAGCTGAGGGAGCCAGCTTGGGGTACCAGGTTTCCAGCAGAAACTTATTGAGCTGACGGCGGTCGTAGCCCAAAATCAGGTGCTGCAGAGCAGTTCGTCCCAGTTGATCCTGTCGGTTGCGGTTGGCATCCTGCTCCAGGAAGTAATAAAGCATATCAATCTTGCCGTGCTGTGCGGCAACCATCAGCCCTGTCATCCCCTCTGCTGCATCGGGCAGGTCTACGCCAAATTTGCCGATAATACGCTCCACCTTTTTCCGATTGTTGTTGCGGACGAGGGCTGCCAACTGCTGCTGCGCCTTCTGGTACTCACCTAGGTACTGTTTAGCCGGACCATAATTCAATTCCTTTTGCAGCCGCTGCACCAAATCTATGCGGTGACGGGTGCGGGCAAACAAAAATAGACGCTCCACATCCTTTTCTGTGTGGCTGGCTTCGGGGTCAAATATTCGCTCTTCGAGAAGCTCCGCTTCATCTGATCCGACAAACTCAATGCCGCGCAGGCGCGCTCGGATTGCTTCGGCTTGTTCAAACTTGCCCTGCAGCTCAAGGCGGCGGGCTTCCTCCAGCCACTCTTCCTCGTCGCTGGCCTGTTGTTCAATCTTGACTTCCTCCTCCGTATCCATAACACCGAGGAGTTGCAGCAGCTCATTTTTGGTTTTGGTTTCCAAGATATGCACATTTTCAACCGCGCGGGTAAAGGCCACATACAGGGAGTTGATGTAAAACTTGTAAGCCTCCTGGTCCTTATTCGTTTTATCCCTGGCGCGGGAATACCGGAGGTTCTCATCCAACAGATCGGATGCGCTCACCCCCTTGGCAATGGTGCGGAATTCGGCATCGTGGTCGCTGATGAAATTGACCAGGATGATATTCTCGTACTCCAATCCTTTTGCTTCCTGAATGGTAAAGACCAGCGGCGTCCTGAAATCTTTTGATACGCGGGCCTTTTGTTCCTTGTCCAAGACCAGTACCGCAAATTTGGCCGAATCTTGCGTACGCTTATTCAGCTCTTTGCGCACCTTGTCGCTATCCGGGTAAAAGTGGATTTTCCCTTCCTTGTCCGCTACGGTGTTGATCAGGTAGGTGCTCTCCTTGTCGATGGACCCAAAGCGGGCATTCTTGATTTTTAGCAAGTCGTTAGACAGCTTGGTTACCTGCCGGGAGTTGCGGTAGTTGGTTTTGAGAATGCGCAGCGCGCTGCCCTTTAAGTCCTGGTTGAAGAATAAACTTTTGATCTTTGACCAGGAGAAAAAGTTGGGGTGCACAATCTGATTGGCATCCCCGCTGAGCAAAAAGTTGCCGGGGGTCTTCAGCGATTTCAAAATCAGCAGCAACTGGATATTGGTAACATCCTGCACCTCATCTACGATGATGAAGTCGTACTTCGGGGCCACCTGGTCCATGTACTGATAGGCGACCATGTTGCTGTCGTAATAGCCGCCTTCCTTCAGGAAGCGCAGGTAACGTTCAAACAGATCATACACCTTGCTCCGCTCGCTGCCCAGGAAAATAGATTGCTTGACACCGAGTTCTTCATAACGCTCCCGGCTAAGAAATTCAGCATCGGTCACTGAGCCTGTCAGTACACCTTTGAACTCCTCAAATAGCTTATACGGCTCCTTGAATTTGAAGCGTTGCCTTGGGCCACGCTCATACCAGCGCTCAAAACTGCGGTAGTCCAGCTCTTTACCCTCCGGTATCTGTATCCCCTCCAGGTATTCCCGGAAGGACAGGAAGTCAATTTCCTGCTTCGGGTTCTCGTATCCGTAGGATTCATAAATCCGCTGGGCGTTCTCCACCAGATAGGGAGAGAGCGATACGTAGGCAACGTGGCCAGGGTAGCCTTTCATCTTTTCCAGTGTGAGGGCTGTCTTGCCACTGCCTGCCGAGCCAATGATAATCAATGGTGCGGGTAGATTGTAAATTTCCTCCTGGTCGCTATCTAAAGAAATAACCTTATCCAGTAAATGAAACCGCTTGCTTGCCTGGTTGACATACCGTATGGGGTCTACAGCATCTTCTCCAACATCCTCAGGGCCTGCGACCTCGCTAAAGTGGTTCTCTTTAACAGAAGCACCTTTCAGAAACCGGGATTTATCGTATTCATGGTTGGGGATAACCTCCAAAAGCAGTATGTAAGTTTCGCCCTGATGCTTTGCAAATTTGAATAACAACCGGCTCTCGCGGTCAAGCTTAGCACGGAAGTAGCCGAGGTGTTTGATCTTTTTGACTTCTGCTGATTTGAAGTCTCCTGCTCTAAGCATTTCCTCTACTTTTTTCAGCTTACTGCTTAAGCCTTTCGCAGAGAACTCGTTGTATTTTAAAAGTTGCATGCCTGAGAGATCAATTATGGATTAAATGTAGATTATTGTCAATCCTAAAGTAAAGCAAATTCCGATTGAATATCACTGGATAAGCTTTATTTTTGTATCCAGTTATGATAACTGTTAGCGTATAAAAATATCGATATGCCTAATACTCACATGCCCCCCGATTTCCTGCAGCCCTGCCTGTTTAGTATCGAAGAAGCCGTACTTAAGGCCTATAGAGATCACCCAAAACTGGAAGACAAAGACATCGAGGTCGTCTACGAACAGCTGCAGCGGTTTTTCAAAAAGCTCGCCGGAGGCGCAGAGCTGGAGGAGCCTCATTCTACGATTACCCGCAAGCAGGCCCTGATTGAGTCGATTATCCTGGCACTTGATGTCCGTGAAGAGTTCGGAGCAGATGAGCATTTGCTCCAAAATGACCAATATACACTGGGAGGCAGAACCATTCCGTATCTGGAAATGCTCTACGCCACTGCTTTTACCTATCTGCAACGCTCCGCCCGCTTTTGGCGTAAGGAAAGAGGGAAAAGAGGCTACCTGAGTTTCATTGCGAGCCAGTTGCCGGAACAGGAGCTGTAGGAAAAAAGCCCTGTTGCACTTTGCACCTCAGTGCCAGATGCATTCTATGAAGGTAGCGGATTAAAAAACGCCCCCATCAGTGCATGAACCAATGAGGGCACCTGAGAGATTAATCCACCCGCTCAAATACCAATGAACCGCCAGCCGCCCCAATGGCAGTGTATTCCAATGTGGTTGCATTGGCTGCGAGGACCAGGTTGCACTGCGCATCAAACTCCCCTTTTTCGATAAAGCAGAAGCCTTCAGGAGCTGTGCCGGTCACCGCACAAGCTTCCGAACGGCAGCCGGGGTCCGCCTCAATCGTCGAGGAATACGTCAACCGCTGATTGTTGTAATGGCTGATTTGGTCACCCTCAATGATGATTTCGTACCCTTCGTCGGTTGTAGAGCGCCAGCCGCCCTGCATCATGGCCATCAGATTGGGTGAAGGATCGCTGAGTGTGATCTCACTTACCGTTGCTTTTACAGATTTCAAGGCCGGGTTGTCGCTGCTGAGCGTAACATCGCCAACGAGCTCCATGGCTGTCTCACCGCCTGCACCGGGCTCAAAACGGATGCTCAGCCCCTGACCGGTAAGTTTTCCATCCTTCCAGTCACTAACGTAGCCGCCGTAGTCCCAGCCAAAGCCGTAAAAGTCAAATGGCTTGCCATTGAGTTGCTCCATTTCCTCAAGGGTGGTGCCAATGGTGATGCCGTTGGGGGTGGACCAGTCAGATTGCCCGTCCTTGCCATAGATGCTGACATAGCTGGGCCGATCGGATCCCATTGCAGCATCCCAGTACAAATCCACCCGGTTTTTACTGTCTTTGAACAGGACAATGCCTGGCTCGAAAATACCTTCGCCCAGGTGGATGCTGTCCTCCTGCGCCAGATCGCCATAAGCTTTCAAGACATCAGCGGCAGTAGCTGATGCCAGGTCAACAAGACCTACCCGTGTGCCAGGGACAATTGCGAAATCGAGCCTTGGGTCTGCTTCGGTGGTTACAGCGGTAGAGTCCTGCTGATCAGATGCCACAGTGCCCTCTGAGGAGCCGGACTGGCAATTGGATAGCCCGAAGGCAAGCAGGAAAATGCACAGCGAGGTGAGTAGTGGATTCTTCATAAATCTGTTCAGTTTGAGAATGATGTATAATGCGCTGCAAGTGGAGGGGAAAGCAGCGCATCAAAAATACATCACCCAGCTATGAAGACCCTATTTATGCCGCTTAAATTTTTCCAGTAGTTGAGGGGAAACGTTATCGGTGCCGTACATTCCATCCTCTTCGATCAGGGTACCGTTATCATTACTATCGGTCTTGATGAGGAATAGTGTGGAGCGGGTATCAGGGCTACTGTCGGCACCTTCAAAGTGGAGCACCTGCTCTACTTCAAAATGGTCGGGGGTAAATGCCTTATTTAAGTCTTCGCAATAAATGCGGTCGCGCTTTAGGGTAAATTCGTGGGCGTATCCCTCTTTTTTCAGGGTTTGGGTCGCTTCTACCAGGTTATCAAAATGTCGCATTGGCTTTTCTGGTAAAACGGCTGTTTCGGGACCATGTTCGCCCTACTGCTGCGCTTCCAGGTAAATGGCTTTCAGGTAGGCCCCTTCCGGGAAACCAATGGGGTGGTCCGTATCGTGGTAGGTGCGCCCGCTTTCGCGGAATTGGCGGGGGTGGTTGTCCAGCACTTCCAGTACGGCTTCGAAGAACTCCGGAGCGGTAATGCGGCTTGAACAGGAAGCGAGGAGGAGCAACCCCTTCGGAGCGACAATTCCGGCTGCCAGTGTAGCAAGTTGACGGTAAGCCTGCAGCGCTTTCTCCCGTTCACTGCGTTGTTTGGCAAAAGAGGGTGGGTCGACGATGACAATATCAAAGCGCTGACCGGTTTTACTCAACTGCTCCATCTGCTCAAAGGCATCGCCGGTCAATGTCCGGTGGCGGCCTCCCAAATGGTTTAGGGCTACGTTTTGGGCAGCCATCTCAAGGGCTTGCGCGCTGATGTCCAGGCTGGTTACGGCTGTTGCGCCTCCTGCCAGAGCGTGTACGGAAAAGCCTCCGGCGTATGCGAAGACGTCAAGAACGGTTTTCTCTTTCGCCAATTCTCCAATGCGTTTCCGGTTGTGCCGGTGGTCGAGGAAATAGCCGGTTTTATGGCCCTTTACCACATTCGCGGAGAACAACAGCCCGTGTTCCCGAAATAGGATTTCCTCCTTTTCCAGTGTGCCGTGAATGACCTGGCCGTCAGACAATCCGTGGCAAAGATCAGGGCGGGCCTGCAGGTTGCGGCTCAGCCGGAGGACAACAGTGGTGCATTCGCTCAAACGGAGTAGGGGAGGCAGTACCATTTTTAAATAAGGCAGCCAGATAAACGAATAAAGCTTGAGGACCAGCACCTGATCGTATACATCGGCTACGAGGCCCGGCAGCCCGTCATTCTCTCCGTAGAGGAAGCGGTAGCTGTTGGTATCGGTTTCCAGCAGAGGCTTTCGCCGTTCGTAGGCTTGCTCGATTTTACCTGAAAACCAAAGGGCATCAATCCGTGCCGGCTGGCCAAACTGCAGGGCTTTAATCCGGATAGGGGAGTGGGGGTCGTACAAACCTGCTGTGAGGAATTTATCTTTTTTACGGTCAAAGATAATCGCCAGGCTGCCGGCTACGCCTTCTGCGTTTTGTTTAGTGATGGCTTCCTCAAAAATCCAGGGATGCTGTCGCCGAAGTGCGCGTTCCGCTGCCGGCTTGACTTGAATAGCCAGGCGTTGAGCCGGCGGGTCAGGTAAATGTGCTAATATCTCCATTTGGCAAAGGTAAGGCACTCCCCGTTTTATTCTGATAGGGGCATCGCAGGATTATTGAACAAAATGAATGCTCCATACGCTTCAGCAGTTGTTAAATCTTAACAATTTTTCATTGCCGTACACTTTTATTTCACGGGAAGTTCTTTGAAAATTGGAAAGAAAGATTCATAGCATGCCTGACATAAAATCGGACAGCCCTCAGTCCAATCTGAAACACGGACAAGCTATCGATTCGGTCTTTACGGCAGAATTTACCCAACTGGGCTGAGGTTCGGGCATCAAACTCGAACAAGATACAGATGATGAAAGCCAGGCTAGCCACGATCAAGAGATTGAACAAGGTTTGAGGCTCTTCAATCCTGGTTTTATGAATGTGGAATCCGCGAGATTTGATATCGCCGAAAAAGGTTTCAATGTGATACCTCTTTCGGTAATATGTTTCGGCTTGCGGGCCATATTCCAAGCTGGTCAACAGATACAAAGGTCGGTCATATCGGGTCCGGTCATGCCAGAACAAGACATTGACTGGCCCAAACCCTTGCTTAGTCACATACATTTGGGGCAGGAACAAGCTTTTTTGACCGATACTTGCGGCCAAATGGCCAAAAGCCGAAGCATTCTCCATGTTCGGATGATCGGCTACCAAAGTATCCTTCGCCGTTTTTAGCACGTACTCCCAACCGTGAGCCAAACAAGACTGTTGCAACTCGCAGCCGTCGAATTCGGCATCTCCCAGCAGGAAAATCCGGCAATCCTGTTCCAGGATACTGTCCATAAGCATCGCCACTTGACCGATAATGGCCACGTGCATGTGTTCCGGGAAATGGCCTTTGGGAGCTTTACGAACTACCCAACAAATGGGAATGGCTCGCCTGCGCCAGATTACACTGACCATCAGCGCCATGCAGTCTTTGCCCACACAGGAGCCATCGATGGCCAGAACTAACTCTCCAGCCTTGCTCAGAGAGTGGAGAATCGGAAGAAGGTAGGGTATAAAGTGTACCGTGACATCGGTCCACTTATTTTGCAACCAACGCTTGGCCTTCTTGACCCGACTTTCCAGGTCAGTGGGGTCTTCCATATGGCGGCCCAACTCTGATAAAGATGCCCGGCCACCTTTGATTAAGGCACCTAATAAACCAGATAAGACGGTTAATCGACGCAAGGCGTTGCCTTGTGGAACCTCAGATTGATGCTTTATCAACCATTTTTTAGATCTTTGCAGAACGGCATTTTGAAAGGGTTTTCTGCAAAGATTTTTAAAATCTCAGAAAACCCTTATTTTTTCTGTCTCTCTTTCCAAACTTTCAATGAACTTTTTGCCGAGCTAAAAGTGTACGGCAATGAAAACAATTTTAAGATTCTTCAGCCTGCTGCTGTTAGTACCCTATTAAATTGCCCGGCTTTGCGTTAACCCTCCGTTAAAGCCCTGCATCGTATGTGTAAACCCCCTATCTTTGAAGTGTAATCAAAAACAAAAGCCATGAAAAAGCAACTGCTCGCATTATCCTTCGCCCTGGCCTTCGGGCTGACCCTCACCGCACAATCTGCTGATCAGAACCCGCGGGCACAGTTGGCTTACAAAGCATACCAAACGGAAAACCCCACTGACCACGCCAACACTATGGGGGTGACGATGGATCAGACCTACGAAGCCTACGACCCCATTCTGATCAAAGAGGCCCGTCGTCAGGAACGCCGCGATTTCCGCCGGCAGCTCCGCCTCGAAAGGGCCCGCCGGCCGCAGTTTATTGCCCCACGCCGCCCATGGGGCTGGAACCGCTGGTAAACTCCGGCCAAACTTTCTAAAATTAACAAAACGAAACAGGTGCCTGCCAGATCGTATCCACCAGTCTGGCATGCACCCTACACCAAAACACAATCTACATGAAACCCTTCCTCCCTCTTTTGTTTTTCGCTATCCTTCTCGGCACCTCCTGCAATCGTCAGGTACAACGTATTGAAACCGATACGACCGTGGACCTCAGCGGGCGCTGGAATGACACTGACGCCCGCCTGACTGCTGCCGAACTGGTCTCTGAAATTATGGGGCAACCCTGGCTGGAGCGCCACAAACGCAATAACAGCGGGGAAGAACCCGTGGTCATCGTTGGTATGGTGGAAAACAAATCCCATGAACATATCGAAGCGGAAGTCTTTATCAAGGAATTGGAAAAAGCCTTCGTCAAAAGCGGACGGGTACGCCTCGTGCAGGGCGGTGCCAAGCGCGAGCAAATCCGCCGCGAGCGGGCCGATCAGCAAAACAACGCCTCCCAGTCTACTATGAAAAGCTGGGGGCTCGAAGTTGGCGCTGACTATATGCTGCAGGGCTCTATCAACTCCATTATGGACGCCTACAAGCGCAAGAAAGTCATCTACTACCAGATTGATATGACCCTGACCAACATGGAGACCAATGAGGTGGTCTGGATTGGAGATAAGAAGATTAAGAAGTTTGTGAAAAATTAACAGAAGGACTGAATCTGTTAGTTCGGGGGCTGCTCCTTGTGATCAGCCCCTGCTTTCCCTGCTTTTTCTCGCCCCAACCTGAGACGCCCATGAAATACCTTTACCTACTGTCGCTGTTTATCCTGGCCGGTGGGCTTACCTCCTGTGCTTCCTTCGAGCGCTACCGGATACTTTACAATGACCGCATTGAGGCCGGCAACGTCGAAGAGGCCACCCGGCTGATCGAAAATAAGCGGTTTTACAAAAAAGACCGCAACGAAGTACTTCGCTACCTGGAGCTGGGGGCGCTGGCCCGCATGCAAGGCGATCTCGCAAAGAGCAACGAATACCTCAATAAGGCTGATCTGCTCATCGAGGACAGACGGGCTTCTATCGGATCACAAGGCCTGGCGGTAGTCAGCAACCCACGGGTACTCCCTTATCGTACAGAGTACTTTGAGAATATTGCCGTCCATTACCTCAAAAGCCTGAACTACCTTCAACTGAATGATGTGTCAGCGGCCCGGGTGGAAGCCCGCCGCACCAATATCCGCCTACAGGAACTCAATGACGCCGTACCAGAAAAGCCACTGAAGTACCACGACGACGTACTTGGGCACATTACCATGGGGCTGAGTTACGAGATGAACGGAGAGTGGAACAATGCCTTCATCGCTTACCGCAACGCTGCTGAACTTTTCATTCAGGAGGGCAAAGTACAGCCCTATATGGGGGTGCGAATTCCCGAACAGCTCAAATGTGACCTCGTTCGTATGGCGGATCAGCTTGGGTTTGCCAATGATGCCAGCCGGTATCGCAGATTGCTCAGCCCACGCTGCAAGGATGATGTGGGCGAAGGTGGCTCGCTTGTGCTCTTTTGGGAAAATGGTCAGGGGCCGGTCAAGGAAGAAAATATCATCGGGTTTGATGTGATGCGCCGGGGCGACCGCTCGCAAGTCCGCTTCGTGAATAACAGCATGGGGATGGAGTACGATTTTGGGGAGGACATCTATAACGAATACAATGGCTTTGCCGGTATCAATACTGTTCGGCTGGCACTGCCAATATTCCGCCCACGTGAGTATCCGCTCTATCGTGCAGATATCAAATACCCTGGTGGCATACAGCGAATGGAAATGCTCGAAGACCTGAATGTGGTAGCGGAGCAGTCTCTGCGAGACCGCTTTGGGCGGGAGCTGGCTAATGCGCTGATCCGTCTGGCCGCCAAGGAGGCCGTGGAGGCGGGCCTGCGTTCCATCAAAACGAAAAAGAAAGACGGCGATGAAGACAACGATGGAGACGAAGAGCAGAAAAAATCAAAAGACGAGGATAAAGACGAGGAAGAGGACGTGGAATATGACGAAACGCTCGGCCTCATCCTGGGCACCACAATGAGCATCGTCAACGCCGCTACTGAGCGTGCTGACATCCGATCCTGGCAAACCCTGCCGGCAGAAATCCATTATCAGCGGGTGCCACTGAAGCGGGGCGCTAATGAAATCCGAGTGACCTTTTATAACCGATACAATCAACGCCTGGAAGAGCATTACCTGCGCATCAATGGCGGGGGCAGGCTGCAGGTCAGGCATGTAATCACACCCGACAGCCGCGTATTACAACCGGCTGCCACTCAAAATCAAAAACCTGTACAACCATGAGAACGATATTGCTCACTTGCTTTATGACCCTGATGGCCGTAGCGGCCTTCGGGCAAGACAAAATGGACGTTATTTACCTCAAAAACGGACAAGTCATCAAAGGCTCCATCATCAAACCTATGGATGCGGATGGCGTGCAGATTATGACAACCGAGAGTGATGTGTACACCTTCTCGCCGGATGAGGTACGCCGTATTGTCCGGGAGGAAGTTCCGCACGATAACCTGAAGAACAAAATCATTGTCCATGATGGAGAGGGGTTCACTAATATCACCACCCTGGGCTACGGTTTTGGTATTGGGACAATAGGGGACGAACGGGCCGTTAATAATGATGAAGATTACTTTGCGATCCACACCGTCAATGGCTACCACATCAACCGCAGTGTGAGCCTGGGTCTGGGGGTAGGTGTGGAATGGTATGGCGATTATGAGCTCGTGCCGCTTTACGCTGATGTCCGGTACTATCCGACCCTTACCGAGTGGGCGCCTTTCTTCTACGGCGACCTGGGCTACGGGCTGGGCTTTTTGGACGAGGCAACGGATGGGGGCATTATGTTCGGTGTCGGAGGCGGTATTCAGCGCTCCGTCAATCCAAATATGGCTTATGTGGCCTCCTTTGGCTACCGGTATCAGGAGAATACCCTGGGCACCCGAAATGCAGATGCCCATTTTCTGCAGTTTAGCGTAGGGCTGAAGTTCTAAATCTTCTTATCTTCAGCCCCATGGGGCTACTCCAAAACATATCACTGCAGTGGGATCTGTGGATCGGTAAATACCGGGCCTTCTTTGTCACAGAAGCTCAGGACCGGGAAGCTTGCGAGCGATTGTTGAATTACGACAGCGCCCGCGAGCTTCCCGAAAAAGGGCAGCTCGTGGCTTGTCAGGATACCCGGCGCGGTAAAATCATTGCCTGTCTGGTGCTGAGCAATGCTGTAGACCGGGCAGAAGAGGCGGCAGAAGCGTTTGGATATGTGAAGACAGGCTATCTGCCCAAGCTGGCTGTGGTTTCTCATTTATCTTTTGATAGCGCTTACCTCAATACCCCTGCTGTACCTGTGCTGCTGAGCCACTGCTTTGTGGAGGTCCTGAAAGCCGAAGGGCAGGCATTGCTCATGCAGTGCGACCCTGGGCATTATTCCATCTATAAGCGTTTGGGGATGCGCCCCATCGGCCCGCTGCAAATGGGGGAGGGGGGCGATTTTCAAATCCCTATGATCGGACTGCCGGATATGGAGTACCTTTCCGTCATTCACTCTCCTTTGTTACCCATGCTTCGCGGGGTGTCTTTTGACCGTTATCAGGAAATTTGCGACTGGTACTATCAATTGGTTCGCGAGCACAAAGAGCTACAAACCGGTACCGCTTTTTACCCGGAAGACCACGATGATTTCCATGGGCACCATGTCATTACGGAAGGATTGAGCGAAGCCGGTACCGCTGCTTTCCTTAAGGATGCCATAATTGTCAATTGCCGGCAGGACGAAGTGTTGTTTGCAGAAAATGATGCAGGCAAAGCTATCGGTTACGTGCGCAAAGGCCTGCTGAGGGTGGAAATTGGCGGGCAGACAGTGGTGATGCTGGGAGAAGGCGACCTCTTCGGGGAGATTGCCTACATTCTAAATACCAAGCGCACTGCAAAGATTGTCTCCGCCAGCCCGGATACAGAAGTCGTCCTCTTTCAGGAATCCGCTATCGACCAGTTAACAGAGGAATCAGACCGCACCATTATTTGGCGCAACCTGGCAAAAGTATTGGCTCAGAGGGTGGTAGTCACCAGTAAGCTGCTCAAGTAAGCGTTACTTTACTTCCTCCACCTGATAAATGAAGTAATTCGTATCCCCCTGCCAGGGCATTGCCTTATATTTTTCCCGGTAGTAGAGCTTGACTTGTTTGCCTTCATAGTTTTGAAGCTTCTCATAAACCTCATTTTGCCAAACGGAGAACTCCCAGATGTTCCCGGAAACGCCGTCACTGGCATTTTGGCGGAAGCCGCCCAGGTTCAGCTGCCCTTCGTAGGTCTTAAATACCACGCCTTTATTGGAAATCTTAATCAGGGTGCCTGCCCGGGTACCTTCACTGTAAGTCCAGTTGCAGACCCATAGGTAGCTCGCTCCGCCTACTATGGCCAGGGTGAGCAGGATGAAAAAGAATCGCTTGATCCAGCCACCTACCGTGCCGGCTCCATCTTTAATAACTTGTTTAAACTCGCTCATAGTCGTTTAGCTTTGTCTGCAATATTGCAGAAAGTTGGCGGGATTTTCAAATCAAAAACAATGCCCGTAAGGCGAAGGTTACCTTACGGGCATAGGGAGCAGGGCAGCGCTAAAGGGTTGTTTTAGGGCTTTTTGTACTGATTTTTCAGCAGCTCCGGGTGCGCCTTCATAAATTTCTCAATCTTGGGCATCGACACGCCGACCACATAGGGCTGATTGGGATTGTGAACGATGTAGTCCTGATGATACCCTTCGGCTGTGTAGAAAGTACTGAGCGGGCTGAGTTTGGTCACAATTGGCTTTTGGAATTTACCGCTTTCCTCCAGCTGTTGTATAAAAGCTTCTGCCCGGGCCTTTTCGTACGTATCCGCATAGAAAATAGCAGAACGGTACTGCGGTCCAACATCCGGCCCCTGCCGGTTGAGCTGCGTGGGGTCGTGGCCTGCAAAAAAGGCAGTGAGTAGCTCGTCGTAGCTGACTACGGTGGAATCGTAGTAAACGATGACCGATTCTGCATAGTCCGTCATACCGGAAGCCACCTTTTTGTAGGTTGGGTCGGCGGTGGTTCCTCCTGCGTAGCCGGAAATGGCCTCCTCTACGCCTTCCACGCGCTCGAATACGGCTTCCACACACCAAAAGCATCCGCCTGCAAAGACCGCTTTAGAAAGATCGTCATAGGGGGCATCGATGTCGTCAACCGGGACAACGCCCTCCGGGTAATCCATTTTTTGGCTTTTTTCAGCCATAGTACTATTGGTCTTCTGCGAATTGGCACAACTGAGTACCATAGTGCTCAACGTTAGGAAAAGAAATATGCGTTTCATTTTTTTTCTTTTGGTAACAGGAATATGGCTCAATTTGTTAACGCCAGGGGAGCTTCAATGGTGAGCGGGCGACAAGTCGGAGCTTATTCCACCATTCTGACCGAGTTGAGGTTGCCTGCCCAGTCATATTCCTTGATGGGATTGACCGGATCGGTGATCCATTGCCCGTCTACGATGAATTTGTACAGGTGTTTGCCACCCGTTAGCGGCAGGCTGACCACCCAGGCTTTACCTTCGCGGTGCATCCTCAGAGCGCGGTCTTCCCAATCGGTAAAGGAACCCGCCAGGTGGACTTCTTCCGCGTCTTCGAAACCCGCCAGGCGAAACTGTGTCTCCCGCTTGATTTCATAAACGGAGTTGAGGGTGGCATATTGGTTCCTGACAGTCTGAGGGTTGTTGGGGTCGGGCATCCACTCGCCATCTACAATGAATTTGTATTCATAGCGGCCGGCATCGAGGCTCAGGCAGGTTTCCCAACCACCATCCACTTTTTGCATGGTGAAAGCAGATTCGTCCCAGGCATTGAAGTTGCCGCTGAGGACTACTTTGCCGGCATCCGGATAGCCGGGAAGGAAAAAGCAATCGTCAGCAGTTGTGTCTGGCCGGGCGGTGTATAGCTCCATATTGTAGGTCTCCTTCCAGAAAGTGCCTGTGGGCGTGGTTTTGCCTTTGTTGCGAATGGCCTCAGAAGGTTCTGCCCAAAACTTCCCGTTGACGACAAACTTGAATTCCCAGCGGAAGGCATCATCGAAGTCTTCGATCCGTTTGCGGAGCTGATAACGGCCTTCGCCTACTTTTTTCATCCGCCATTCCTCCGCAGACCAATTATTGAAATCCCCGGCAACGGCAACCGATTCTACGTCGATGTCTTCAAAGTCAGTCATCCAGAAAGAACCGGTCCGGGAAGCCTCTTCAAAGTACCGGATGTCAAATTCGAAAACGATATCATCGCCTTCGAAAAAATAGGCATGATACGGCTCCTGGCTCTGCAAAGGTATTTGCAAGGCACCCAAAAGGCAGATCATGATATATAAGTGCGGTGTTTTCATTCCTTTTTAAGGTTGATACCATTGAAAGAAGTACAACTTTTTCTTCTTATAGTTGATCAGGGTACGGCGGACGCACAGGAATTCGTACCCAATGAGTCCGTCAAGTCGTGTTCTGTAAGTGCGGTTGAAGGTATGCATGTTGGTCAGCAGAGTTCGCATTCCGGAGCATCTTTGCCCGCCTGAACGAAAGCGGTACAATTTACCTGCGATGACCTCCAGCTCCTGTTGTCCCGACATGCCTGCCAGATGAGTCCGCCTGCTGATTTTGAAATGGTCAAGAACAGCTCTGTTCACGCGGTTGTGCAGGAGATTGAGTTCTGCACCGGAATCCAGTCCAAGCCTGAGGGCTTTACCGTCCACTTCGCCATTGATAACCAGAAAGTGCTTGTCCATTGTTACACGGAGACTATCGGTCGGCTTTTCGTAGAAAGCCAGGGTGTCCATGCGGTTGCCTTCTTTGTCAAGGGCGGTCAGGGTCAGCTGTTTGAGCTGAAAGTCAATCATGAGTTCGTAGTTTTCCACTACGTTGTAGCCCAGAAGCCCAAGGAGACGGATGTTCTTTTTGCGCTCAATATGATTGAGGTCTATGATGTCTGCATACAGCCGGTCGTATCTCAGGGAGTCAATAGTGAAGTCTCTGACTGTTGCTTCCCGGAGGTCTTTGATGGCACCGGTCATGCTCATGCCCACTGTATTTGGTGCTGACCGCCCTCCGGAGTAGTGGCGTGCGTTCAGAATGAGCTTGCTGGAGCCGGTATCGAGTATGAAGTTGCCGGACTGCCCGGCTACTTCCGCCTGTATTAGTATCAGGTGGCCAGCCAGCTTGAATGGAATCCGGATAGTCATGGGGGAAAGCCGCTCAGCATTGAGGAACTGTGGCGGCGCTACCTGTCTCTGCCCTACTACAGGGTACGGTACCGGGAATGGGGATGCACTACCCAAGACCGGCAGAGCTGCAAGTACCATCGCTAATAGAAACAGTCGGGATAACATAGTGTGTCGGTGGTGATTTCGATACACCTAAATATGTGGAATCAGATCGCATGTTGCATCTTCTTTCTACGAAACCTGACAGATAGCCGACAAGGCAGAAGGGTGGGATAGGGGCAAAAAAAAACTGCCCGGCTAAGCGGGCAGCACCATACTACTGCATACTGAAAGCACAACTTTAATGCCCTAAGTGCTTCTCTTTTTGGTTCTTTATGATATAGGCTGAATAGCCTAAGCTAATGATCAGAAATAAGACACAATGGCTGTACATCCCGTACAGGTAACAACCAAGACCAGCGATGACCGCTATGAGGCTTAATAAAAAGAGCCAAAGGTCTGCTTTTAACGCCATTATCTCTGCTTTGATATTTTTTATCTTAAAACCGATCCTTTGGTTATCAGGATTGGTAGTTTTACTATTAGACAAACAGGGGCTTTTTGTGTTCGCAGAAAACAGAACTTTTTTCGATTTTCATTTAGGTAAGCCCTGCTGAGGTGACGGCGGGCCTAAGAAAATTAAAAGAAAGACAGTATATGATAAAACCTTGGTTTGCCAGCGTAGAGGCATCGCCGGGGTTAGAGCGGCGCTAAATCAGTAGCGTGCAAAACAGCAACTGGCGAAAACATTTTAGGCTATTGAATGTAGAAGTAAAGCTATTTTGTCGGCAGATTTTATTAACTTAGATTTTCAGCTTTTTTCTAAAAGTTTAAGTTTGAAGAGAGCGCTGCCATTAAATACGGAAAAAAAGTGCGTCAATGCTGCAAGTGAATGTAAACCTGGACATTAACGAGAAGTTGTTCATCAAGAATCCTCAGGAAACGGCCCTGGGGCGTCGTATTATTGAGTATTCTGTTGTCCTGTTTGATGAAGTAGGGTTTGAGAATTTCACTTTTCGTAAGTTGGCAGAACGGATCCACTCTACCGAAGCCTCAATCTACCGATATTTTGAGAACAAGCACTACCTGTTTATCTATCTGGTAAACTGGTATTGGGAGTGGATGCGCTTTCGGGTGACCTTTTTCACGATGAATATCCCCGCTCCGCAGGACAAGTTAAAGTCCGCATTGCGTGCGATAGTTGATACTTCCCGGAAAAGCACAAGTGTTGATTTTATTGATACAGAGGTACTTCACCGGATTGTGGTAACAGAAGGCCCTAAAGCTTATCATAAAAAGAACGTAGACGAAGAGAACAAGTATGGCTTCTTTCTGGCTTATAAAATGCTTTGCGCTAAGATTGCAGATATCATTATAGAAATAAAGCCTGCTTACCCTTATCCACGGGCACTGGCAAGTATGCTGTTGGAGTCTGCTAATAACAATATTTACTTTGCAGAACACTTGCCTCGCCTGACAGATATTAAGTTTGGAGCAGAGTACCTGGACCAGGTTGTGGAAATGCTGTTTTCTTTTGCGTTCGGTTGCCTTCAAATGAATGAAAGCGGGCAAGAGCTTTGATGAACCCCGGCAAGGCCCCGGGGCGCTCAGGCTTGCGGAGTCCTTCTTATCAATGCGAAAAGCGTAGCGACAATCAAAGCACTAGCCGCAATATAGAGGGTGGTTTGAAGCAGCCCTTCAGAAGCCTGTCGTGCGTAGATACCATAAAATGCCCACAAGAGCACACCATTATATGGTATATCCTTGTAGCGGATAGCGAAGAACAGTCCGGCAATTGCAGCCACTACAACCATAATGGAAGCCCAGGCTACTTCAGATAGCGGCCCGCCAGCCCAACCGTAACTCACGAGTACTGCAGTAGCGTTGGCAATTGTGGCAACAGATATCCATCCCAGGTAGAGTTGAAAAGGGACCTTTGCAAGCCAGTTGGCAGACCATGTCAGAGGTCTTACCACAAGGTAGATTTTGATCAGGGTGAAAAGCAGCAGCAGCATAAGCCCTAGAGAAAGCAAAGGCTTTTGGTAGTGCCAGGCAAGAATCCAGCTTGCATTCGCAAGGCAAGAGACGAAGAACCAAATCCCAATGCTTTTTATTGCTCCGTGCGCAGACTGGAAAAACTGGAAAACAGTGAATCCAAGCAAAGCCAGATAAATGACGCCCCAAATCCCAAATGTAAAACCTGCAGGCACAAAGCGATTAGGATAGAGCGCGGATAGTTCTCCGGTCGTCATCCCGTTGATGGGAAGAGCATTTGCAAGAATGTTTAAGGCGATGACAAGCACAAATCCAAGCAGATTGAGAAGCCTAAGAGTGTTAACTGGCATTTCGGGCAATTTTTTGATGATTTTTTTCTACAAGTAAAAACACCTGTTATAAAGCATAGGTTTGGAAGTTCTTCTCGAAACCTCAGTGATAGTCATGCTTTCAAGTTATTCTGAAAAAATAGAAATAAGTTGCCCGCCAATACTCTATCGGGTTAGTCTGATAAATTTTGGTTTTCTGCCGAACAGTAATTCACTTCTATTGTTGATAGTAAAACTTTAAAACATCAACAATTGTCCAATTTATGAAAGAACAATGGAATGCTGACAACAGCGCCATGGGCAATGCTTCAAGCCCTCAGTCACAAGGCTCTACAGCAGAATCAAAGTCTCTGTCCAATCGCATCGCCGTAGCTTTCGGTGATGGTATCGGTCCGGAAATTATGCGTGCAACCCTCGATATTCTCGAGGCAGCAGGTGCCGGGCTGGAGTACGAAGAAGTGAAGATTGGAAAAGAAATGTACCTCAGCGGCCATCAGTCCGGTATCGCACCTGATGCCTGGGATATTTTGCGCCGCAACCGGGTCTTTTTGAAAGGTCCGATCACCACTCCGCAGGGAGGAGGGTACAAGAGTCTTAATGTAACGATTCGTAAGACGCTGGGGCTTTTCGCTAACGTACGCCCCTGCCGTGCTTTTACTCCTTATGTAGACAGCAATTTTCCTGATATGGACCTTGTCGTGGTCCGGGAAAATGAGGAAGACCTGTATGCAGGAATTGAACATCAGCAAACTGCTGAAGTGGTTCAATGCCTTAAGCTGGTTTCCCGTCCTGGCTGTGAGCGGGTCATCCGGTATGCTTTCGAATACGCGCGTGCGAATGGGCGTAAGAAAGTAACTTGCATGAGCAAGGACAATATCATGAAGCATACCGATGGGCTGTTCCACTCCATCTTCAACGAGGTGGCTAAAGAGTACCCGGATATTGAAAACGAGCACCATATCATAGATATTGGCTCTGCTCTGCTTGCTGACCGACCGGAGCAATTCGATGTTATCGTCACGCTTAATCTTTATGGAGATATCGTATCTGACATTACTGCACAGGTGGCAGGCTCTGTCGGTCTGGGTGGTTCTGCTAATATTGGAGAACCCATTTCCATGTTTGAAGCGATTCACGGATCCGCACCTGATATTGCAGGCAAAGGAATTGCTAACCCCTCGGGGCTTATTCATGCTGCATGTATGATGCTGAGCCATATGGGCAAAAACGACATAGCTGTCCGAATACAGAATGCATTATTACGTACGCTGGAGGATGGTATTCATACCGGTGACCTTTACAGTGAGGCTTATACCCGCCAAAAAGTAGGTACGCAAGAGTTTGCGGAAGCCCTGATTGAGCGCCTTGGTCAAGTGCCAAGGCATCTCAAAGAGGTCGAACTGTCTACTGCCCGAAAGCCTATTGAAGTTAAAGTCAGGCCTTTTGTGCCAGCCAGTAAAAAGCTGGTCGGAGTAGATGTCTTTATCGATTGGGCAGTGGGCGAGCGTGACCCTAACGAACTGGGCAGGGCACTGGAGGAAATTGCCAAAGCGGACTTTAAGCTTAAAATGATCACGAACCGGGGTGTCAAAGTCTATCCTAACGGTTTTCCGGAGACCTTCTGTACTGATCACTGGCGCTGCCGCTTTATTGCTGCTGCTAATGGTGGTACAGAAGCAGGGGGGAAGCCACGTATGGCCGCCGTTACCTATGAGCAAATTACAGGTTTACTGCAACGGCTCACAGTAGAGGGCCTCAATTTCATTAAGATTGAAAACCTTTATGAAATAAATGGCGAACGGGCTTATTCCCTTGGTCAGGGAGAATAAAGAAGTTTATATACCTTTTTATATCTAGCCGCAAAAGCAGAAGTCAGGTGAAGCAGCCTGGCTTCTCTTTGCTCGTTACTATATATAAAGGTGTCCCTGAAAAACTTCTTCGGCCGGCCCACACAACCAAATCTTACTGTAACGGTCCTCTTTTTTGTCCATTCTGATCTCGAGTATCCCTCCTTTTGTTTGCACAGGGATGGTTATCCCGGGCTCGTCCAACAGTTTATGTCGAAGGGTATAAGCTATAGCTGCCGCCGTCACACCTGTGCCACAGGAAAGGGTTTCTGCTTCCACTCCACGTTCATAGGTGAAAACCTGCAGCGGGAGGCTCGGTGCTGCCGATACGAAGTTTACATTGGTCCCTGTCGCTGCAAATTGCTCATTGTAGCGGATGTGGCGTCCTTCCTTTTCTACGTTCAGGGCATGCAGCGTTTCTTCAAACCTCACATAATGAGGAGAACCGGTATCCATGAAAAAATAGTCCTGCCCTCGTTCTACTTTTAGCACATCTGACATTTCGATTTCAAACCAGCCTTCTTTTTTCAGACTTAAACGAGCCCGGTGCGGCCCATCAGGAGCAAAGAAGTAATAGCTTGACTGCTCTAGTCCAAGGGAACGCGCAAAGGCAACCGTACATCGGGCTCCATTGCCACACATTGAGCCTCTGTGCCCATCCGCATTAAAATAATCCATCTCAAAATCGTATCCCTGTTTTGGCTGCAGTAAAATTAGCCCATCAGCCCCTATGCCAAAGCGACGGTCGCAAAGTCTCTTAATAAGGGCCGTCTCGCTTCCATCCAATACAGTTGATTTCATCTGATTGATCATGATGAAATCATTGCCTGTACCCTGGTATTTGTAAAATTGGAGTAGCTTCATTTTTGCGCAGGCTTTTCAAGGTTTATACTGTCTGCTGCGGGTTTTTCCCGGGTCTGATCCGGCACTTCCAATCCGAATGGGACGTCAAGTGTGTAGTGCCGGTACGCTGCAAAAGCAGAAAGCAGCACAATGACGGCGGCACCGATAAGTGATATACGCCACCCCCATATGTTGCCAATATACTCGCCATCGAATGGGTCTTTCTTTTTAGGTTCCTGAGTCATATTCAATAGGTTAAAAAAAACAAATATAGAGTGTATGTCGGGAAGAATACAATCTTCTTAGAGCCGGGAGGCGCTACTTCTTTAAGACTTGCAAAGTCTGGGAAAAGCGTCAGCGGTTGATTGTCAGTCTCTTCGGGAATGTATCCATTTCTTGTTGCCTGTTAGTCGCTTCTTTGCTCGCACATTGTTGTATTTGAATATAAAATAATACTATCTTTATCCCCGAATTAAGAAGCTTGTAGGAAAATAAAACAAAGAATTACAGGCTTTGTGCTTGTTTTTTAACACGCTCAGCTTCTTGATAAGACGACCGATACCTACAAGAATTATTTTATCCTAAGGGATAGATATACAGTTTAACGACCTTTTTTTTAACCTAATTTTTTTTAAACAAATCGTGATCTTATGGAAAAAACGAAGTTTACTTTCGTTTCTCCGTCGCGGCTGGCAGGCGCATTTGCGTTCGCGCTGTTGACTTTCCTGGGCCTTCCACAGGCTTTTGCACAGGATTGTCCAACACCATCGAACGTAGACGTGAGCTACAACTGTGATGGAGTCGTTGTACTGGACTGGGACATTACGGACCCAAGCGGCCTGGTACAATCTTACACCGTTGACATCGAGAATGGCAACCAGCCGGTTGTCGACTTTGTCAACATGACTTCCACTGAGCTGACTATTGTTGCAGGTACCCTGACACCAGGCACGACCTACAACTACGCAATTACTGCGAACTGTGCAGCTTCTAATGTTTCATCTGCAACTGGCCAAATCGATGGCGCGGACATTCAGGACCGCCAGCCAACGATTTCTATCACCAACGTGAACAACCCAGTTTGCCCGGGCGACGAGTTCTCCGGCAGCTTTGATGTTACGGTGAATGATGGTTGTGGCGCTTCCTACAATATTTCTGTAGGCGGGACCACTTTCTTCAACGTGCCAGCGGGCAATACCATAACCTTCGGTGGGCTGAACGCCGCAGTAGGTGGTACAGTCTACACGGTGAACCTCTCCTTGGCTTCAGCAGGCGGCTGCCAGTTTAACACAGACCAGACGGGCTGTGTTTCTTCTGTTTCAGCAACTCAGACGCTGACGCCATCCGACAGCCAGGCACCAGGTCTGGACGTGACTGCAGCCGGTGGTGTTGACCTGGGCTCAGGCGCGACGCTTACGTACACTCCGCCAGAGGGCGAGTGCGGCGTACAGCTGCTTTGGTCTGTGTTCCCATTCGACAACTGTACTGGCTTGCCAGGTATCGACTTCACAGCAAATGTGACCAACAACAACCTTGGTGTATTCCCATCAGCGTCGATCACTCAGGATGCAGTAGACGCGGCTTACGCTGTGAATATCTTCGCTGCAGTAGGTACGAACGTTGTTACGCTTAGCGCAACCGATGAGAATGGCAACAACACGACCCTGACTTTCACTATCGAAGTACTGGATGTGCGTATCCCTGAGATTTACGGCCCTGGCGACATGCAGGTTCAAATCCCGGCTTGCCAGGATGAAGGCGTGCCTGTAAACTGGACAGTATCTACAGTTGATGACTGTGATATGCAGCCAGCACTGACTCAGACAGCTGGTCCATCTTCAGGCAGCACGCTGACAGCAGGTACTTACACGGTATCTTACACTTCTACTGACGATTCTGGCAATACTGCTAACTACAGCTTCACGATTGAAGTGACGCAGGCAGCAAGCCCGGCTCCAATTGTAGATGTATCCGGCAACGGCCAGTTCCACGTGCCAGCATGTGAGGACAACGTAGAAGTTGTGTTCTCTGGCAACGTGTATGACTGTGACCTTCTGCCCTTCAACTTCGATCCGGAAGACCTGACGGTTAGCGGTGCAGATGTAGCGATCAGCTACTTCCTGCCACAGGAAGACTATGTATACTTCGAGGCTACCGGCAACCTTGAGCCAGGTGATTACCTCATCTCAGTAAGCTACCAGGGCGTAACTGTAGACCACGCGGTTTCTGTTATCCAGGATGCGAACCAGCCTGCAACGGTCACGATGCCCGGCAACCTTGCATTCCTTGAGCCGCTTTGCGCTGACGGAGCAGACCTGAGCTTCCAGGTACAGATCACAGACGACTGTGATGCAGACCTTAGCGGTGCTACCTTCACACTGAACGGCGGTGCTGCACCTGCAGTTGACGCAGCCGCTTCTGATGAGGCAAATGGCCTTTACGTATGGAACCTTGCTGGTATCCCAGCGGGCTCTTACACACTCGTAGGTACTTACACTGACGGCGCAGGCGCGACTTCAGAAGGCACTGCTACCTTCACGGTAACAGACCAGCCTGACAACTCTGCTCCAATTATCGTATACCCATCTCAGAATATCAATATTGCACTGGACCCATGTGTTGAGAACGCAGTAGCTTCTCAGGTTTTCCAGATCACAGCGATTGACAACTGCGATGGCGATCTTGCCCCGACTGTAACTGTTTCTTCAGGTACAGGTTCTGTGGCTACAATCCCAGGCGGCTATGTATTCATGGGCGGCCCTGGCGTGCACACAATTACAATTACAGCGACTGATGCAGCTGGCAACAGCCGCACGGAGTCCTTTGCTATCAATGTAACTCAGGCGCCTGCACCACAGGAGAACCTGGCTTGCAACGATGATATCAACGTTACGCTTGACGACAACTGCTCACGCGTAATCACTGCGGATATGGTACTGGAAGGCAACTTCGGCTGCTTTGAGGAGTCTGACTTTACGGTCACCATCGTAAACGACGACAACCCTGCGAACGGCAATATCCTGGACGGCCACGGCCAGTTCATTTATGAGATTGCACTTGCTGACCAGGCTCAGCCAACGATTGGCTTCACTGGTGATTTTGCGCCAGGCAATTGGGACCTGATTGTTAACGATCCTGCGATGACTGTTGGCTTCAACGGTGATGTACTTGAGCTTGGTTCTCCTGGCGACCCCGTTACTACCAGTGTAGCTAATGCAGCTATCGCCATGCCAGAGTCAGGGACTGTATCCTTCGACTGGACGTTCTTCACAAATGAGTTCCCAGGGGGTGCACTGTTTGAGCTGTTTGGTTACGTAATTGATGCAAACGGTAATATTACTGAGACTATCTTAGCTAGCGATGGTACTGTTGGTACTGTTGGCCCAGATGGTACAGCAGAAGGTTCAGAATCTTTCGACCTGAATGCGGGTGACGTACTTGTCTTCATCCTGCAGGTTGATGGCTTATTCCCTCTTGGGGCAGAAGCAACAGTTTCTAACTTCACTTTTGAGCCGTCAACACAACCAGTAGCAGGCTTCGAGCCATGCTGGGGCTTTGTTACCGGCGAAGACAAGACAGCACCAGTTGTTGAGTGCCCGGACGACACAGACGTAGCGACTGTCAGTGTGCCTGTACAAACGATCGACGGCGAGCTGACAGCGTCTGACCCACAGATCGAGCTGGCGGACTACTCTTGCTTCCTCGATTACCTGTTCAACATCTTCGGCCCTATAACTACGCCACTGGCGGGCCCACAGTACTACGACCTGATCGAATTCCAGGTTAGTGAAGAGGATGTATATACAATTTACCTGACTGCGCCAGCCGGCTGGAACGGCGGAGCAGCGACAGCGGTATTCCAGGGCGGCTTCAACCCTGACAGCCCATGTGAGAATATCCTCACGGCGTCAACAGCGGACCTGAACAGCGCGAACCTCGGCCCTGTGGGCGGCGGTATCAACCCGACAATCCGTATGACGCTGCCACTGCGCCCATACGAGACTTACACTGTACTGGTATCTTCAGTAGATGCGGAGCAGGTAGGCCCTTACACGCACACGATCTTCAGCGACGGCAACGGCCTTGTAGGCTCATGGAACTTCACGCAGACGACACTGCCAGACTGGACGACCCAGTATGACACGACGTTCTCTGCCCTGCCATCGACTACCGAGCAGCTGGTACTGCCATTGTTCTGCAATGACTTCGACCAGATCTACGGCGGCGACGCAGGTTCTGTAGCACAGGAGACCGCATTCATCAGCGGCACTTACCAGTGGGTAGGCGCGCCAAGTGCGACGGACAACTGCGACAACAACGTAGGCATCACAGCGACGGACAGCTTCACAGCTTCCGGCGACTGCGGCGACGTAGTAATCACGCGCTCCTTCACGGCTACTGACGACCAGGGCCTGACAGACGAGTGCCAGCAGCAGATCACTTTCCGCAAGCCAACGCTTGCTGACGTGACGAACCCGCCGATCACGGTAGTGGTAGAGTGCGACGAAGACTACCCAGCGCTGGCGAACGGCAACCCGGCTCCAGAGCTGACCGGCTATCCGTTCATCTTCACAGCGTTCGGCATCTTTGACATTGCTCCGAATTACTGCAACATCGGCGCTTCTTACGACGACCTGCCAACAGTAGACGAGTGCGAAGGCCGCTTCAAGTTCCGCCGTGAGTGGACCGTATTTGACTGGTGCGACCCAGGCAGCACAGTGATCATCGACCAGCTGATCAAAGTTGGCGACTACACTGCTCCTACGGTAACCTGCCCTTCAGGCACACCAATTGCTTACTCTACAAGCCCATTCTCTTGCGGTGCGTCTTTCGAGGTGCCAATGCCAGGCGTGAGCGACAACTGCTCTAACGTAACGGTATACACTGAGATCGTGACGACAACAGAGGAAGAGGTGATCAACCAGTACGGCCTGCCAACCGGACAGTTTGTGACCGACACCGTAGTGGTGCGCACAATCCAGCCTGGCGCGAACCGTTTTGTATCTTCTATCCCATTCGGCGACCACTTCTTCCGCTATGTAGCAGAAGACGACTGCGGCAATGAGACGGAGCTGTACTGCCCATTCTCAGTGATCGACGAGATCGAGCCAGTGGCAGTATGCGACGACCAGCTGAACGTAAGCATCGGCGGCGGCAACATCGTGCCTGGCCAGCCAGCGCTTGCACGGGTGTTCGCATCTGACGTGGACGAAGGCTCATGGGACAACTGCGGTGATGTATCTATCGCGATCTTCCGCAACAACTTCAACCCGATCACTTACACTTGCGGCACGCAGAACAGCGTAACCGGCGATTTCGTCGACTTCTTCTGCTGTGACGTAGGCGTTACATCTGATATCACACTGGTTGTAACCGACCAGTACGGCAACCAGAACTCCTGCTGGCTGAGCGTTACGCCAGAGGACAAGATCAACCCATTCTGTGACGCGCCAGACAACGTAGTTGTGGATTGCGACGACCTGCCATACGGCTTCGACGCATCTGACGCAGGCCAGCTGGAAGACCTGTTCGGCATGGCGACGGGCGCAGACAACTGCGGCGTAGCATCTGTACAGCAGGTAGCATCGAACGCTGACCTGGAGTGCGGCTACGGCTCCATCACTCGTATCTTCCGCGTCACTGACGTGAACGGCCTGAGCAGCACGAACAGCTGTGTGCAGGTGATCACGATCAATGAGGTGCACAACTACGAGATCTACTTCCCAGAGGACGCTGAGGCGAACTGTGGCACGCCAACGCCAGACACCGTTGAGTACAACGAGCTTGGCTGCGACCTGCTTGCAGTGACAAGCAACGACGAGCAGTTCTCTGCATCCGGCGACGAGTGCTACAAGATCTTCCGTACGTGGAAGGTGATCAACTGGTGCCAGTATGACGGCGAGAGCGACCCATACATCGTAGGCCGCGACGAGGACTGCAACGGCACGCCAGGCGATGGCGACCGCATTGCGAACAACGGCAACGGCTTCTGGCTGCTTGCACGCCCGAACGGCAAGATCTACTTCGACCAAGACACAGACGAGACACCTGACAACAACGTACCAGGCATCAACTTCTGTGGCGTATCGAACGACTACTACAGCTTCGAGTATGACGAGACTGGCTACTACCAGTACACTCAGATCATCAAGGTATACGACGACACCGCTCCTGAGATCAGCTTCACGCAGGCAGACGCATTCTGCTCCCTGGACAACGTGAACTGTGATGCGAACGTAACGTATCCGTTCAGCATCGATGAGGACTGTACGCCAGACGACCTGACGATCAAGGTGTTCCTTGACCCATTCCTGAGCGGCGACCTTGTGGAGCTGACAGGCGTGGTATCTGGTTCTTACCCAGACTACACGATCACAGTGAACGACCTGCCAATCGGCAGCCACGCGTTCGAAGTGCACGTACTGGACGGCTGTGGCAACTCAGACCTTGCGATCCTGCCATTCGACATCATCGACTGCAAGGCGCCAGCGCCATTCTGCCTGAACGGCATTGCGATCGAGCTGATGCCAGTAGACGAGGACGGCGACAACCTGCCGGACCCGGGCGCAGGCATGGCTGAGATCTGGGCGAGCGACTTTGTCGACTTCTCCACTCAGGCGGGCGACTGCTCTGAGCCAATCAAGTACTCTATCAACCGCGTAGGCGAGCCTAACGACCCTGACCAGGCCGGCCTTGTGCTGACTTGCGACGACGAAGGCACGCTGGTGATCGAGATCTGGGCGTACGACGCAGCTGGCAACAGCGACTTCTGCGAGACTTACATCCTGGTACAGGACAACATGGGCGTATGCGGTGCAGCAGCACCAATGGCAGCCGGTGCAGTCAATACCGAGGACAACGAGCCGGTAGAAGATGTACAGGTCAGCCTTTCCGGCCAGGCTTCTACAGCGATGACGACTCAGAACGACGGCGCTTACGTATTCACGAACCTGACAGCAGGCCTTGACTACACGATCACGCCACAGCGCGACGGCGACTACCTCAACGGTGTGTCTACGTTCGACCTGGTACTGATCAGCAAGCACATCCTGGGCGTTGGCCCGCTGAGCACGCCATACCAGCGTATCGCAGCGGACGTTAACAACTCTGGCTCTATCACTACTCTGGACCTGATCCAGCTGCGCAAGCTGATCCTGTCTATCGATACAGAGTTCGCTAACAACACCAGCTGGCGCTTTGTAGAGGAAGCTTACGTCTTCCCAGACCCATCTAACCCATGGGCAGAGCAGTTCCCTGAAGTGATCAACATCAACGACCTGCCTGCGACAAGCATCATGGATGCGGACTTCGTAGCGGTGAAGATTGGTGATGTGAACGGTGATGCGGCAGCAAACAGCTTTGCAGTAGTTGACGAGCGCAGCTACGAAGGCACCTTTGCACTGCAGACAGACGAGCAGGAGCTGAAGGCGGGCAATGAGTACCGCGTAAGCTTCACAGCTGCTGAGCTGGCACGCATCGAGGGCTACCAGGCGACGCTGACGCTGAGCAACGGCGTAGAGCTGGTAGACATCGTAAGCGGTGTAGCTACTGAAGACAACTTCGGCCTGTCTTACCTGGGCGAAGGCATGATCACGACAAGCTGGAACGGCGAAGCATCTGATGCAGAGCTGTTCACACTGGTATTGCGCGCAAACAGCGACGTGATGCTGAGCGAAGTACTGGGCGTAAGCTCAGCAGTTACGAAGGCAGAAGCTTACGGCAAAGACGGCAGCTTCCAGGACGTAGCGATCGAGTTCAGCACCGGTACTGTAGCGGGCGCAGGCTTCGAGCTGTACCAGAACCAGCCGAACCCATTCAAGGGCGAGACTGTGATCGGCTTCAACCTGCCAGAGGCAGCACAGGTGACGATCACCATCAGCGACGTAACCGGCAAGGTACTGAAACTGTACCGCCAGGACGGCTCTAAGGGCTACAACCACATCACGGTTAAGTCTTCTGAGCTGGCGGCGACAGGCGTAGTATCTTACACTGTTGAAACTGGTGACTACACAGCAACGAAGAAGATGGTAATCATCAAGTAACCATCTCTTTGAGATATAGCCCGGCGGGCGCTGCTTAGGCGGCGCCTGCAGTGGGCAGACCGGGAGGCCGGGCATCCGAAAGGGCGCCCGGCCTTTTTGGTTTTAGGCTAAAGCAGTGATTTCAAAGGTGGTGGACATTGAATAAAAAATAATTTGATTTATCGCAGATAAATAGATTGGATTATGAGTGGGGGTATTGCATAATTGAAATAAATATCCGTTATTTGAACTCACAAACACCTACAGAAAGAAAAAAAGAGCCCAAATAAAAAAGCTCAGTCCCTGTTACACACCCTTTATACAACCTACCTTAACATCTTATTGATATGCACTCCTGGCAGCGGTACATCCGTATGCCATCTTGTAATTTTAGACCCACAGTTTTAGACCCCTTCATAGTTTATTCACTTCTAATGACAGGTGTATAACCTTCAATACTCAGGTATTTATAGGAGGTTTTACGAACAGTGCCTTGCCCCTTTGACAGGGAGCATGACTGTCGTATACGTCCTTTTTGACCATAATTCCATTAACACAAATCGTAATTCTATGAACATTATGACCTTGACGAAACCTTTTATGACCCGTGTGCCGGGCCTGTTTCTTGCAGTAGTATTGCTTACAGGCTGGTCAGGAAAACTCTTCGGGCAATGCCCGATTCCTGCTAACGTGGATGTGGGGTACGATTGCAACGGAGTCGTGACACTTAACTGGGATGGCTCTGCCGCAGCGAACAGCTACACGGTAGATATTGAAAATGGCAATCAGCCGGTTGTCGACTTTGTGAACATGACAAATACTCAATTGACAATTGCCGCAGGAACGCTATCGGCTGGTACGACCTATAATTATGCAATTACTGCTAACTGTGGTTCGTCTAATGTTGCTTCTGCCACTGGTTCAATTAATGGGGACCTCATCCAAAACAGGCTGCCGGAAATTCAAATCTCTGATGTGGCCAGCCCGGTTTGCGGAGGAGATGATGGCAGTTTCGATGTTGTTGTTAGCGATATGGCTGATGGCGGAGTGTCTGATTGCAATGCAATTTATAATATTGTAGTGCTGGCAAACAGCAGTGAAGCCGATCGCCAAAACAACGTTGCTTCAGGCGAAGTGGTTTCATTCAGCCTCCCGGGCAGTACAGGAGCCGGGACTACTTACAGCGTGACTTTGGAGCTGGTAAATGAAGGAGACTGTACCTTTAACGCAGATTGTGTGGAAAGCCTTTCCACTGAAGTTACACTTGCCGCTTCTGATAATCAAGCACCGGAAATAGAAGTGACCGGATTAGGAGGAGTCTCTGTGAATCCCGGAGCTGCTTTTGCTTACAGCCCACCGGAAGGCGAGTGTGGCGTACAGCTGCTATGGTCTGTACTGCCCTCCGATAATTGCGAAAGCCCTTCCGAACTTAGCTTTGACGTTACCTTGACGAACCCCGATCCGGGAGCAGCACCTACTGTCTCTTTTGAGCAGATAGCTCTGGATGCGGCATATGTACTGAATATTTTTCTTGCTGTAGGTGAAAATACCCTGACCATCACCGCTACTGATGGGAATGGCAACTCAGAAGTATTGGATTACGTTCTGACTGTAAATGACAGCCGTGCTCCTGAAGTTTACGGCCCGGGTGATATGAATGTGGAAATCCCCGCTTGTCAAAATGAAGGTGTACCTGTCAACTGGACAATCGTTGTTGCTGATGATTGCGATACCCAACCTGATCTGCAGCAGACCTCAGGGCTTGCTTCCGGCTCTGTATTTTCTGAAGGCTCTTATAATATCAGCTATACTGCAACCGACTACAGCGGGAATGCGACCGTTTACAGCTTTACTGTGAATGTTACACAGGCTAACAGCCCACAGCCAATCGTTGACATTTCCGGAAACGGACAGTTCCACGTGCCAGCCTGCGAAGCTTCTGAGTTTGTGGTGCTATCGGGTAATATCTACGATTGTGATCTTACAGCGGATGATAACCTCTCAGGTGCTATTACTGTAAGTGGTGCTCCCTTGGCAATCACCTATACTCTTGCTGAAAGTGGGTTTGCATATTTTGAGGCCGCCGGCAATCTTACACCGGGTAATTACTTAATTGACTTCACCTATGGTGGTGTAACCGTAGATCACGCGGTAAGTGTTATACAGGATGCAAATCAGCCGGCTGGAATCACCATGCCCGGTAACCTGACTTTTCTGGAGCCTATTTGCACAGCTGGTGCGAATCTCAGCTTCCAGGTGCAAATCTCAGATGATTGTGATACCGACCTGTCAGGTGCCACCTTTACGCTAAATGGCGCTGCTGCACCAGCGATCGATCCATTGGCTTCTGAGCCGGAAAGTGGCTTATATGTATGGAACCTAAGTGGTATCCCGGCAGGTGTATATACTTTGGTAGCCAGCTATACAGATGGCGCCGGGGATACTTCCGAAGGCATATCAGAGCTCACCGTTACAGATCAGCCAGATAACTCAGCCCCAATCATTGTTTATCCTTCCCAGAATATCAACGTTGTATTGGACCCCTGCGCCCCCTCTACTGCTGAGGTGAGCTTCCAGGTTTCTGCAATAGATAATTGTGAAGGCGCATTGACTCCAAACGTTAGCGTGTCGGGTAGCGCAACCATCGCGCCATCTGCCGGCAACACCTACGTGGTGACCTCACCGGCAAACGCAGGGCCGTTCACCGTTAGCATCTTCGCAGAAGACGGATCTGGTAACAGCCGTTCCGAGAGCTTTGCGATTAGCGTAACCCAGGCCGCTGCACCTTCAACCAACCTGGCATGTAACGATAACATCAATGTCACACTCAATGATAACTGCTCCCGGGTCATCACGGCCGATATGGTGCTCGAAGGGAACTTCGGCTGCCTGACAGAAGCAGACTTTAGCATTACTATCGTCAATGACCTCAACCCATCCAACGGCAATATTGTCGATGGGGACGGCCAGTTTATTTATGATATTTCCGGTCCGGACGTACCCGGATTCGAGAATTGCTGGGGCTATGTTACTGCGGAGGACAAGACTGCTCCGGTTATTACCTGCCCGGACGATACAGGAGAAGCTATTTTTAGCACAACTGTCCAGAAAATCCAGGGCGCGCTGACGACTACCGATCCACAACTGGAGCTGGCTGATTATTCCTGTTTTCTTGATGCAGTAGGTCCAACGACTGGAGCGCACTACTACGATATCATTGAGTTCCAGGTGAGCCAGGACGATATTTACACCATTTATCTGAATACGGAATGGGGTGATGGATTTACGGCTTTATATCAGGGCAGTTTCAATCCTGACAGCCCCTGTGAGAATATCCTGTACGCCGCTGACGATAACATCCTTGGTAATGTTGGTCCAATCGGTGGTTTGTTCGACCCACAGGTACGGGTAACCCTTCCACTTCGGGCCTACGAAACCTACTATGTATTGGTTTCCAGCTTTGGGGCAGATGAGACGGGCGCTTACGAACACACCATCTTTAGCGATGGCAATGGTTTAGTCGGTGTTTGGAATTATTCCCAAACTACTCTGCCAGACTGGACTATTCAGTATGATACGACATTCTCTGCTTTGCCAACAACTACGGAAACCCTGACAGTACCGCTGTTCTGTGATGACTTCGATCATATTTATGGAGGCGATGCGGGAAGCGTTGCACAGCAAACAGCATTTATTCAGGGAACTTACGGGTTTGTCGGCGCGCCATCCGCTACGGATAATTGCGATACAAATGTAGATATTACGGCTACAGACGACTTTGCCGCAAGCGGTGACTGTAGAGATGTGGTGATTACACGGACTTTCACTGCTACGGATGACAACGGTCGCACAGATAATTGCCAGCAGCAGATCACTTTCCGTAAGCCTACACTTGATGATGTAAACTTACCTTCCTTTACGGTTGCGATTGAGTGCGATGAGGACTATCCGACTCTGGCAGACGGTAATCCGAGCCCAGAACTAACCGGCTATCCATTCATTTTTACAGCTTTTGGAATCTTTGATATCGCGCCTTCCTATTGCAATATCGGAGCCTCTTTCGATGACACTCCAGCGATAGACGAGTGCGACGGCCGCTTCAAGTTCCGCCGGGAATGGACGATCTTTGACTGGTGCGATCCGGGCAGCTCCCTTGTTGTCAATCAGCTGATCAAGGTGGGAGACTTTTCTGCACCTCAGATCGAATGCCCGGCTGGTACGCCACTGGTATATTCTTCCAGCCCGTTCGCCTGTACGGCAGCATTTGCGGTGCCTATGCCTGCCAATATTTCAGACAACTGCTCAAGTGTGAGTGTGTATACTGAAATCGTTACAGAAGTGGAAGATAGCATCTTTAATCAGTACGGCCTTTTTGCAGGTATTGAGATTGATACGGTGGTGGTGCGGACCATTGCACCAGGAGCGAGCCGTTTTGTGGGCAGTATTCCATTTGGCAGCCACTACTTCCGCTACGTAGCTGAAGACGACTGTGGCAATGCAACAGAGCTGTACTGTCCCTTCGAGGTCGTCGATCAAATTGAGCCTATCGCAATTTGTGATGACCAACTGAACGTAAGTATTGGCGGTGGGAATATCGTGCCTGGTCAGCCGGCTGGAGCCCGTATCTTCGCTCATGATGTAGACGAGGGTTCCTGGGATAACTGCGGTGATGTGACCATTCAGGTCTTCCGCAACAATTTCAACCCCGTTACCAATACCTGCGGTACACAAAACAGTGTTGCCGGAGACTACGTCGATTTCTTCTGCTGTGACGTTGGCGTGACCTCTGATGTGACCCTGGTCGTCACCGACCAATACGGTAATCAGAACACCTGCTGGCTGAGCGTGACACCGGAGGACAAGATCAATCCATTCTGTGATGCCCCCGATAACGTTGTGGTAGACTGTGATGATCTTCCTTATGGGTTTGACCCAACCAATGCCGATCAGCTAGAGGACCTCTTCGGCATGGCTACCGGTGCAGACAACTGTGGCATCGCGAGTGTTCAGCAAGTGGCTGCTAATAACAACCTTGATTGTGGCTTTGGTTCCATCACCCGTATTTTCCGGGTGACCGACGTGAACGGCCGCAACAGCACCAATAGTTGTGTACAGGTTATTACGGTCAATGAGGTACACAACTACGAAATCAACTTCCCTAAAGATGCAGAAGCACAGTGCGGTATTGCTGAGCCGGACAGCGTGACCTACAACGAGATTGGCTGCGACCTGCTTGCCATTTCCAGTGCTGATGAAACTTTCTCGGCCTCTGGGGATGAATGCTATAAAATCTTCCGGACCTGGAAGGTGATCAACTGGTGTCAGTACGATGGCGAAAGTGCCCCGTACATCGTTGGCAGGGATGAAGACTGCAACGGCACACCTGGCGATAAGAGCATATGGCTGCTGGCTCGCCCGAATGGCAAGATTTACTTCGATCAGGACACTGATGAGTCATCGGACAACAACGTACCGGGTATCAACTTCTGTGGTACTTCCAATGACTACTACGACTTCGTATACGATGAAACGGGTTTCTACCAGTATACCCAAATCATCAAAGTATACGATGATATCGCACCGGAGATTTCCTTCAATGCCGCTTCTCCATTCTGTTCGCTGGATAATGTGGATTGCGATGCAACAGTTGTCTTCCCATTCACGGTTGATGAGGATTGCACGCCGAACGACCTCGATGTTGATGTCTTCCTGAATGCTTTCAACAACGGTACACTTACACCGCTCAACGGTGCTCTGTCTGGTGCTTACCCCAACTTCACAATCACGGGGACCTTCCCGATTGGAGTGCACTCCTTTGAAGTACGCGTGAAAGATGGGTGCGGCAATTCTGATCAGGCAGTGCTGCCATTCAGTGTGATCGACTGCAAGGCGCCGGCACCTATTTGCATCAATGGTCTTGCCATTGAGCTGATGCCGGTAGACGAGGATGGCGACAACCTGCCTGATCCAGGCGCAGGCATGGCGGAAATCTGGGCGAGCGATTTCATAGCTTCTCCGATTTCAGACTGTTCAGAGCCCATCAAGTACTCCATCAACCGCGTTGGCGAACCCAATGATCCTGATCAGACTGGTTTGATCCTGACTTGCGATGATGAAGGTACGCTGGTTGTGGAAATCTGGGCATACGATGCTGCCGGTAACGGTGACTTCTGCGAGACTTATATCCTGGTACAGGACAATATGGGGCTCTGCGGTGATGCCTCACCAATGGCAGCAGGTGCAATCAGCACCGCGCAGGATGAAGCGGTGGAAGATGTAATGGTCAACCTTTCCGGACAAATGTCAGATATGATGATGACTCAGGCTGACGGTTTGTATAGCTTCACCGGACTACAGCCCGGGCTGGACTACACGGTTACGCCACAGCGCGATGGTGATGACCTCAACGGAGTATCTACCTATGACCTGGTGCTCATTAGCAAGCACATTCTGGGCGTGGACCCACTGGATTCACCCTATCAGCTGATTGCAGCTGACGTCAACCGCTCCGGTACGGTAACTACGCTGGACCTGATTCAGCTCCGTAAGCTGATTCTGTCCATTACCACGTCGTTCACTGATAATACGAGCTGGCGTTTCGTGGAAGCAAGCTACAACTTCCCGAACCCTGCTAACCCATGGGCAGCGCAATTCCCTGAAGTGATCAACTTCAATGACCTGCCTTTAGGAGGCATTAGCAATGCCAACTTTGTTGCAGTGAAGATTGGTGATGTAAGCGGTGATGCAACGCCTAACAGCTTTGCAGCTATTGACGAGCGCAGCTACGAAGGCCTCTTCGCACTGCAAACAGACGAGCAGGAGCTGAAAGCAGGCAATGAATACCGCGTAACCTTTACTGCCGCCGATCTACCGGCTATTGAAGGCTATCAGGCTACGCTGACGCTGAGCAGTGAAGTAGCATTGGTCGACATCGTAAGCGGTGTGGCCACAGAAGACCACTTTGGTCTGGTATACGCTGGCGAGGGTATGATCACCACAAGCTGGAACTGGGCGTCTAAAGCGACAGCAGAAGCCCAGGCAGGCACGGAACTGTTCACACTGGTACTACGTGCAGAAAGCAATGTGATGCTGAGCGAGGTGCTGGGCGTTAGTTCAGCCGTTACCAAAGCGGAAGCTTATGGCAAAGACGGAACCTTCCGGGACGTAGCCATCGAGTTTAGCGGTACTGCCGCAGCGGTTGCTGGTTTTGAGCTTTATCAGAATAAGCCCAACCCCTTCAAGGGAGAAACTGTAATTGGTTTCAACCTTCCGGAAGCGGCTCAGGCGACAGTGACGATCAGCGATGTCACCGGAAAAGTCCTGAAGCTCTACCGCCTCGAAGGTACAAAGGGCTATAACCAACTGACTGTACGTTCGGCTGATCTGGCAGCAGCTGGTATGGTCTCCTATACTGTTGCAGCAGGCAGCTATACAGCGACTAAGAAGATGGTCATTTTAGAATAACAGCAAACAGGCATAACGTACCTGTTTAATCGACCAAGCGGGCATCTGGCAATAATAAGCCGGGTGCCCGCTTTTTTATTAACCGGGCCCTTTGAAAAATTTAGTACATTAGAGATTCGTTACAGGAATCAGCACTTACAACTTTTGAATCTCTATGAAGCAGTACCTTCTCATTGCCATCAGCTCCCTGCTTAGTGCAGTGCTGGCCGTTCTGGCCTACAGATACATTGACCCTCCTAAAGAAGTCATTATCCGGGAGACCGTTGCTGCCCGCTATACCAATTTCGATCAGATGGATGTGAGCAAGCAGCGTTTGTTCCTTTCTGCTTCGCCTACAGACTTCTCAAGTGCGGCAGAGGCGGTGATCCCGGCTGTGGTCAATATCAAAACGATACAGGGCGGAGGAGGATTCGACCTTTGGGGAAGTGCTTCTGTAGGTTCTGCTTCCGGCTCTGGTGTGATCATTTCCGATGATGGCTATATTGTTACCAACAACCATGTTATTGAGGATAGCGATGAAATCGAAGTGACCCTCAACGATAAACGCGAGTACCGTGCCGAACTGATCGGTACGGACCCTTCCACCGATCTAGCCCTAATCAAGGTCAATGCAAAGGACCTCCCTTCGCTCGAATTTGGCAATTCGGATTCCCTGAGGGTAGGGGAGTGGGTGCTGGCCATTGGTAACCCTTTCAACCTCGAATCTACAGTGACTTCCGGCATCGTGAGTGCCAAGGGGCGTAGTATTGACATTTTGGAAGGGCAGGACCGCATTGAGTCTTTCATCCAAACCGATGCTGCTGTCAATCCGGGCAATAGCGGCGGTGCCCTGGTGAACACCAACGGAGAACTAATTGGCATCAACACGGCTATTATCACGCGCTCCGGCCGGTACGAGGGGTATTCCTTTGCTGTGCCCATCAATTTGGTACGCAAGGTAGTACGAGACCTTCGGGACTACGGCGTGGTGCAGCGGGGCATCCTTGGTGTGTTTATTGACGAAATGACCAACGAGATGGCTAAACGCCTCAATCTTGATGCGGTGGAAGGCGTGTACATCAACCGCGTGACGCCCGATAGTGGCGCAGACGATGCCGGGCTGACAAAGGGCGATGTTATTATTGGCATTAACGGTGTAAAAACTAAAACCCTGCCCGAAATGCAGGAGCAGCTGGGGCGCTATCGCCCGGGCAACGCCATAAAAATTGAGATCATTCGTGACGGCAACCGGCAGGATGTAGAAGTCATTCTCAAGAATAAGAGTAACAGCACTGCGTTGGTGACCGCCAAAAATGAAGACATTTTACTCGACCTGGGCTTCGAACTCCGGGAGCTGACCCGGGAAGAACAGCGCCGCCTCGATGTAGACGGCGTGAAGGTGATCAGTATCTACCGGGGCAGCCGGGTGGAACGCACTAATATGGACCCCGGCTTCGTCATTACCAAGATAGACAACCGCCCGGTAGACGAGGTGGAAGACCTGGTCAACTACCTGGAGCGCGCTTCCGGCAAAATCATGCTGGAAGGCATCTACGAAGGCTACTCCGGAGAATACTACTACGCCTTTCCACTGGATTGATAAGAAAAACCACTAACCAAATATGGCCAAAATCGACATTGAGAAAAGTAAAAACGAAGACGCAATGAAACTGCTGCTCTCCCGTATGCAGCACCGCCTGGAAAAAATCTACAAAGGCGGCGGAGAGCGAAAAATTGAGAAGCTGCACAAGAAAGGCAAAATGACCGCCCGGGAACGTATCGAGCGGCTCATCGACAAAGACAGCGACTTTCTGGAAATCGGTGCTTTCGCCGGATACGAGATGTACAAGGAACACGGCGGTTGCCCGGCGGGCGGGGTGGTCGTGGGCATAGGCTATGTGAGCGGGCGGCAGTGCTTGATTGTCGCTAATGATGCCACTGTTAAAGCTGGTGCCTGGTTTCCGATTACCGGCAAGAAAAACCTGCGCGCTCAGGAAATCGCCATGGAGAACCGCCTGCCGATTATCTATCTGGTAGACAGCGCCGGGGTATACCTGCCAATGCAGGACGAGATTTTTCCGGACAAGGAACACTTCGGGCGCATTTTCCGTAATAACGCCCGCATGTCCAGCATGGGTATTCCGCAAATAGCGGCAATCATGGGTAGCTGCGTGGCAGGTGGGGCTTATCTGCCTATTATGTCCGACGAGGCACTTATCGTGGAAGGCACAGGGTCCATCTTTTTGGCAGGGCCTTACCTCGTCAAAGCGGCTATTGGTGAAGAGGTCGATCAGGAAACCCTGGGCGGAGCAACCACCCAAAGCGAAATTTCCGGCGTAACTGACTACAAAATGCCAGATGACGAAACTTGCCTGGAAACCATCCGCGACCTGGTAGACAAAATCGGGCACTTCCCCAAAGCAGGCTTCGACCGGGCAGAACCTCAACCGCCCAAAGCTGACCCGGAAGAAATTTACAGCCTGTTCCCGGAAGGCAACGGCAAGCCCTACAAAACCACAGAAATCCTCAAGCGCCTGGTCGACGATTCCAAGCTGACATACTACAAAAATGGCTACGGGAAGACCATTATTTGCGCCTACGCCCGCATTGACGGCTGGTCAGTTGGTATTGTGGCGAACAACCGGGAAGTGGTCAAAAACAAGAAAGGGGAGATGCAATTTGGAGGGGTCATCTATTCCGACTCTGCCGATAAGGCCGCCCGTTTCATCATGAACTGCAATCAGAAAAAGATACCGCTCGTCTTCCTGCACGATGTCACCGGTTTTATGGTAGGCACACGGTCGGAGCACGGCGGCATCATCAAGGATGGCGCGAAGATGGTCAATGCCGTTTCCAATTCTACCGTACCAAAGTTCAGTATCGTCATGGGCAACTCCTATGGTGCCGGCAATTATGCGATGTGCGGCAAAGCCTATGATCCGCGCCTCATCGTAGCCTGGCCCAGTGCCAAGATTGCCGTGATGGGAGGCTCTCAGGCGGCCAAGGTGCTCATGCAAATACAAGTGGCCTCCATGAAGGCAAAAGGCGAAGCGCCAAGCACACAGGAGCAGGAGGAATTGCTCAACCGCATACAGGCGAGCTACGACGAACAGACTACGCCCTACTACGCAGCTGCCCGGTTGTGGGTGGATGCCATTATCGACCCGCTGGAAACCCGTAAGGTGATTTCCATGGGTATTGAGGCAGCGAGCAATGCGGAAGTGGATCGCTTCAACCCCGGTGTGCTGCAAACCTAAGGTGGCCGATCAGCTGCTCCGCCAAACCAAAACCTGCTTTGAATGTTCTTAGCCTAAAACGAACAAAGCACAAAATGGAGCGCGAGAATCGGTTAAAACTGTGGCTGAAAAGATTAGGTGTAGCCGGCTTTTTATTCTTCCTGATCAAGGGGCTGGTGTGGATTGCTATTTTCGTGGGGCTGGGCAAATGCGCTCTGTAATAAACCCTGCTCATTCATTTACCCATTGTACTAAATCAACCGGTGATGCAGAGACTTACAACCTTGCTTTTTGCTGTTTTGAGCTCTTTTTCGCTTCTCTTTGGTCAAGATGTTATTCATCTGAAAAACCCTTCTTTTGAAGATGCTCCCAGACATAGCAAGGCGCCGAGGGGGTGGAATAGTGAGGGTTTCCTGGAAGAGTCACCATCGGATATTCATCCGGGAGGTAATTTTGGTGTAAACTCGCCCGCTCGGGATGGTCGAACCTACGTTGGTATGGTCGTACGCGATAATGAAACCTGGGAGTGTGTTGGTCAGCGGCTAGAACATCCGCTGCGTGCATATACCTGTTACCTTTGGTCTGTTGCGCTCATGCGGTCGCCGGAATACATAAGTATTAGCCGGACTACTAATCAAAAGGCTAATTTTAACAAACCCTGTGTCCTCCGGATTTGGGGTGGCAAAACCAAAGGCAAAGGGATGGAGCTGCTCAATGAAACCGAACCTGTAAACCACGAAGTATGGGAAGAGTACAAATTGCTGTTAGAACCCTCAGATACTTATGACTACATTTACCTGGAAGCCTATTACTACTATGGGGGCGAGGAATTATTACCCTTCAATGGTAATTTACTAGTCGACCACTGCTCTCCAATCGTGCCCTGTAATATAGCAGAGCCGGAAGATGATTTGTACCAATACGAAAAGTAGTGCGAGGTATTATAAAAAATTGTATTTTGAGTGTGTGCCCAAATCACACTTTGACCATGCTGCCTATGAGATACCTCTACCTGCTTTTCTTTTGTTGGCCTTTATGGCTTACTGCCCAAACCAACGGGGCAACCGGGCCGCCTTCCCACCGTCATGGCGCGAAAATACCAAGCCACCGCTACAGTCCACCCGCCGGGGCATCCGGGTTGGAACCCGTAAGCACATTATCAGGATCCTTTAACAGAGCGTCTGCAGATAATTCAGAAGTATCAGCCAGTACCAAACTGGAAGATGTGGTGCGAAAACTGGGACCGGACCTTATCACGCCCCGGCTGACCATAGATGCTAACCTGCTGGATCATTTGTTAAGCCTTCTGGAAACGGAGCAGGACCTGCGGCTGATTCTGGCGGTAGACCACAGTGCCCTGAGTGTGAGGTACGCTTTGGTACATCGACTGCTGGAGGACCTGGAAGCCTACCCGTCCGTGAAATCCCGGGTAGATATAGAAATGTACGCTCCAATTAGTGACTTCCATACGACCTGGCTTTACCGGCGTGGGCTCGGCCACCTGATGATTCGGCTGGAGCACCTTCCGAGGTAAGATTGCTCAAAAGTTCCTACCTTTCCGGTGCAGGCTGGCGTTAAATATCTTTGCGCGAGCTATTGAGAAATCAGAACGAACCGCCAATATGCGATTGATTGCAAAAACACTTGCCGGTTTGGAGCCGGTCCTTGCTCAGGAATTGGAAGAACTGGGTGCGCAGGGCATAGAACCCCTCAACCGTGCTGTCGCCTTCGAAGGCGATAAAGCACTCATGTACCGGGCAAACCTGGAGCTGCGTACCGCCCTGCGTATTTTACTGCCTGTACACCAAGGCAAAGTCAGAACAGAAGATGAATTGTACCGCCTGGTGCGTAAGGTAGACTGGAGCCGGTATATGAAGGTCAATGACACCCTGGCTGTAGACGGAGTCACCAACTCCAGGCTCTTTACCCATTCTAAATATGTCGCCCTAAAGACGAAGGACGCCATTGTCGATCAGTTTCGTGAAGCGACTGGCCGCCGCCCCAACGTCAATGTCTATGCTCCCCGGTTGAGGGTCAATGTGCATATCTTCAATGATGAATGCACCATAGCGCTGGACAGTTCCGATGACTCCCTGCATAAGCGCGGTTATCGCCTGTCCTCAGTAGAGGCGCCAATAAATGAGGTGCTGGCAGCAGGCATGGTCCTACTCTCAGGCTGGAAGGCGGACCGCCCATTGCTGGACCCCATGTGCGGCTCTGGTACATTGGTCATTGAAGCCGGGCTCATTGCCACGCAGCGGGCTCCGCAGCTCAACCGGGAACACTTTGGTTTTAAACGCTGGCCCGACTTTGATGAGGCGCTGTGGGGGCAAATCCTGGAAGCGGCGAAACAGCGTGTCCGCAAATCGCCGGTGCCTATCCTCGGTTCTGATAAAGACTTCAAAGCAATGCGGCTTACTGAGCAAAATGCAATGGCTGCCGGGCTGGAGGATACCATTAAAGTGCAGCGGAAGAAATTTGAAAAACTGGAGCCGGAAGTGGAAGCGGGCATGATTTTAATGAACCCGCCCTACGATGAGCGCTTGTCAGAAGCCGATATTGGTGCCTTTTACGAGATGATCGGCGATCAGCTCAAACAGCGCTTTACGGGTTTTGATGCTTGGATTATCTCTTCCAGTATAGATGGATTTAAGCGGTTGGGCCTAAAGTCTACCCAGAAAATACCTCTGTTTAATGGAGCTTTGGAATGCCGGTTTGTAAAATATGAATTGTATGCCGGGACACGAAAATAGGAGAAAGCAGGTAGGGATTATATGGAAATTTTGTTCTATATTTACTTTGTCAGTAGCTTTGAGTACCTGTCCGGCTACTGCTCAGAACCTCAGTTTAAAGGCACAAAGCAGTCCTATGGGGCTACAGTTTACGGCTGAAGAAGGGGATATTATTGCATTTGGCTATGCGATCCTCCCCCTAAGTTATTGGTTGGCTACACCACTATCTTTGCCTGCTAAAAAAAAGCTGCCGTACCAACAATCGATTATTAGAACAGATCCTGCACATGCATATAAACACCTGGGGGTGATTTGCAAGTGGGAGTACCGCTTAGAGCAGGTCGTTCAGTTTCCAGTAAAGTTTAGATTGGGAGAATATCACTATGTGCAGAAGCTGGAAGGCAAAAGCCTGCATAATGATTTCCGCCCTTAGAATAGTGTCTAGTGGATTGATCCGTATTTTTGACAGTTAAAGACCCTGCACCAGAGAAGGCTTAAGCGTGGAAATACTATCAATTAATTCGGTCTAGTCGCACTTAGTCTTAAAGCCCAGCACAAAAATGAACCAAGCTCATCAATCGAGGTTTCTGAGTGAACAAGCTAAACGTTCCCGTTGGTATGGTTTGGTAACAGCTGTACTGGCATTCATGATTCTCCCTTTTTTTTATTACACAGACCGGACCGAACTGGGCTTGGAAGGTACCCTCCTTTGGCGCGGTATCGGTGCAGCAGCCGCAGTTTTTTTTCTCATTAGCCTGGTCTTCAAGCCTTCTCCCCGTCAAATAAATACTTTTCACGGTATCACGTTAACGGCTTACCTTATAATGATGCTGGGCATCTCGGGTTTGGTATTTACCAGCTCCATGTACGGGGTGACAGAATACTTTGCCGTGACAACGGGGACACTAACGATTTTAGCCATTAATACCCTGGTAGCTCAGGGGGCACGCCCTATTGTGATGTGGGCTACCGGCATTTTAACAGTGGTGTTTATCATTGGTATTTTTATGGGTGAAATCAAAAGTATGGGATGGGCTGCTTCCATCTTGATACTGGCGGTATTCTCTATTTTTGTACTCCGTGGCCAGCACCGGCAGGAAAAAGAGAAAGCTACCTACTTGTATACCCTTGAAGAAAAAGAAGCCCGTATTGCCAGGCAGCGGGAAGAGCTGGAAGACGTTAATGCCAACCTGGTCGGCTTTAATTTTGCAATCACCCACGACCTGAAGGGCGCGCTCCGCCGTGCACAGTCATTTACGCAGTTGGTGGAGCGGAGATTGCCCCTCCGGGAAAAGGAAGAAGTAGCCGACTTATTTGGAATGATTAAGCAAAATCATGACAAGATCCAGGAGATTATTGAGGGGCTTACACTACTGAATAAAATAGGTAAGTCAGACCTTGAGCGGAAAATAGTTGATTTAGATGAAATGTCTGATAAGGTTTGGAAAGAGCTTGGAGAAGATATTGTTACCGAACGGAAAGTTGAATTCCAAAAAGACCTATTGGGGAAGGTGGCTGGCGACGAGGGGCTGGTGTGGCATGTTTTCCATAACTTACTTTCCAATGCGGTGAAGTACTCCGAAAAAACGGAGCTTCCTAAAATTGAGGTGGGGACTTATCAGGACAGGGGCGAACAAATTGTATTTGTCAAAGACAATGGAGCAGGCTTTCCTCAGCAGTTTGCAAATGACCTTGGGCGTCCTTTCATGCGATTACATTCTGCTCATGAGTTTGAAGGCACTGGCATCGGGCTGGCGATTGTAAAGCAAATCGTGGAGCTGCACGGCGGCCGTTTCTGGGGGGAAGGGCAGGAAGGAAAAGGCGCTACTTTCTACTTTTCTTTTCCAAAAAATGCTCAGGGCGGCAATGCTTACGACAGTTGAAACAAGTCCTGAATACCTGGAGTACGAGGCACCGTGAACCCTTCTCCAAAATCAAATCCCGCAGGGCGGCCGTAAGTAGCGGCCTTGGCTTTCAGGAAATCCATAAAGCTTTTGGAGGAAATTGGTGAACTTAGTTCCTGTTCATATTCTTTAGCATCAGGAACATAAAACTGCGAGCGGAATGCCTTTACCAAATCCAACTTTCGCTCCATGTACTCCGAAATATCTACTACAAAATCTGGTTTTAAGTTGAAGTCCTGTATGTAATGGTATACTGCCTTCGGCCGCCACCGTTCATGTGGATTGCCCTCTGCGTCATAGGTCGGTATTTTCACCAGACCTGAGTAGAAGCATGCATCAGCGGTAAGCTTTGCTGCCCGGCCATGATCGGGGTGCCGGTCGTCTACCGCATTACAGAGTATGATTTCCGGCTGATGTTCCCGGATGATGGCGATGATTTTTTTTATGTTTTCCGGGTTATAGGCAAAGAACCCGTCTTCCATTTCCAGGTTTTTTCTAAACGAGGCGCCCAGCAATTCCGCCGCATCTGCCGCTTCCTGATCTCTGATTTCAGCAGTGCCCCGGGTGCCCAGTTCCCCTCGTGTGAGGTCGAGCAGGCCCACTGTTTTACCCTGATCCATATGCCGCAGCAGGGTGCCGCTACAGCTCAGTTCTACATCATCAGGGTGTACGCCGATGGCTAGTATATCTACTTTCATGAGGAAGGGGCAAAAGTGCATTTTGATTTAATGAAAATACAGTAACAGGACGGGGAACACCGTATTGCTGCCCAGAGTTCAGGATGCAATCAGGCAAATTTAATCAGCTTAGGTTGCTCTGCAACTTGTTTGGCGATCGGAAAGTCCTGCCGGTAGACATTGCCGAGCTGATCAAGGTAGGTAAGCTCCACGATAAAATCTTTATTGATCTTTTTCTGGCCGGTAGCTTCCAGCAGGATGCGATAGGAGTCACCAGTGTTGATTTCATGCCCGGCGATGTTATTCTTGACCTGTATGTGCCCCTTTCCTTTAATGGACAGCATGCTCAGCCGGGCAAGCTGCCCGTGGTTATGCACCTTGAAGTAAGCATCTCTGCCCATTGGCGAGAGCTGGAACGCACTGATGGTCAGGTTGGGCGCTATGGCCTTGGCTTTACGCTTCCTGCGCCGCCGGCCGCCGGACAGGGAGATCAGCAGAATGAAGATGATAAGCCCACCTCCTCCGATACCCCATTCCATAGGTCCGGTAGAAGCCAGGTAGTCCGTAGCTGTTTCCAGCCATTGTTCCAGGTTGATGTCTTCCATAATGATGTTCCAAATTACGTAAGGGCGTAATTAACTGTATAACGCGAAGGTAGCTTAAAGTTACAAAATACGCGGGCATGGACCAGACAACTAAATAGGAGGGGGGCTGTTTTTCACAAAAGAAGACCAATACAATTGATATGTTCACAGGAATAATCGAAGCCTCAGGAGAAGTACGGGAAATTAAGCAGGAAGGTACAAACGTACATTTTACCATTGCCAGCCCGATCTCTGGTGCCCTAAAGGTTGATCAGAGTGTAGCGCACAATGGCACCTGCCTTACAGTGGTAAAGTTGGACGAAGGCACCCACACCGTCACTGCAATCGAAGAAACCCTGAAGCGGACCAACCTTGGCGACTGGTCTGTAGGCAGCCTGGTCAATCTGGAGCGGGCAATGAAAGCAGATGCCCGCCTCGATGGCCACATGGTGCAGGGGCACGTGGATGCCACGGCTGTTTGTACGGAAGTAGAAACCCGGGACGGCAGTTGGTACTATCGCTTCAAGTATCAGCCTACGGAAGAGCACCTGCTGGTAGATAAAGGTTCCGTTTGCATTAACGGCGTGAGCCTTACGGTGGTAGAGCCGGTGGGGGACCGTTTTTCGGTAGCTATCATCCCCTACACCTATGAGCATACCAACTTCAAGGACCTTGAGGCAGGAGACCGTGTTAACCTGGAATTTGACATCATCGGGAAGTACATAGCCCGCTATGCCCATCTGTACGCTCAAAAAGTCTAAAAACCCGCCGGGCTACCAACATTCCGGAATGGTGAATGTTAATCGCCCGACAACAAAGAATTCAATATGCGTATTGGAATTATCGGTGCAGGTATTGCCGGACTGGCCAGTGCAGTGCGGATGGCTGTGCAGGGGCATGAAGTAGAGGTCTTCGAGGCCAACGACTATCCCGGAGGCAAGCTGTCGCAGTTTGACCTGCAGGGCTACCGCTTTGATGCAGGACCTTCACTCTTCACTATGCCACAGTACGTGGACGATCTCTTCCGGCTGGCAGGTGAAGACCCTCTGGAGCATTTCCAATATGACCGGCTGGATACCGTTTGCCACTATTTTTGGGAAGACGGCACCCGCCTGAATGCTTACGCTGACCCCACTGCATTTGGCAAAGAGGTGGAAGATAAGCTTGGCGTGCCGGCGGATCGGGTACATACTGCATTATCTGACAGTGCTTACAAATACGAGCTTACCGGGCGTATCTTCCTTGAAAAATCACTTCACCGGCTGTCTACCTGGACCAATGCCAAAGTGCTTAAGGCTATGCTGAAGATCCCCGGGCTGGACTTGTTTACAAGCATGAACCGGGTGAACGAGCGCTTGCTGCAGGAGCCCAAACTGGTGCAGCTATTCAACCGTTTTGCCACCTACAACGGCTCCAACCCCTACAAAGCGCCCGGGCTGCTAAGTATCATTCCGCACTTTGAGCATAAGATAGGGGCCTATTTCCCAAGGGGAGGGATGAATGCCATTACGCAGGCCATCTACGACCTGGCGGTCCGCAAAGGCGTGACCTTTCACATGGGGCAACCGGTTGACCGTATCCTGGTGGAAAATGGACGGGCGGTAGGGCTGCAGGTGGGCGAAGCACAGCACCACTACGACCGCATTATCAGTAATATGGACGTCTTCTTCACGTATAAGAAGTTACTCCCGGATGCCAGGCATCCACAGCTTACGCTAAAGCAACAAAAGTCGACCTCCGCCCTGATTTTTTACTGGGGCATTCGGCATAGCTTTGAAGAGCTTGGGCTGCATAATATTTTCTTCAGCGAAGATTATAAGCAGGAGTTTGCCCTGCTGGAAGCCGGAGAAGTGTATGAAGATCCGACGGTCTACGTTAATATTTCCAGCAAATGCGAGCCGGGTGATGCCCCCGAAGGCCACGAGAACTGGTTCACAATGATCAACGTCCCTTATGATAGCGGACAGGATTGGGATGCCATCATTGACCGGGCCCGGGAGCAGGTTATCCAAAAAGTAGGCCGTATACTGGGCGTGGACCTGAAATCCCTAATCGTTTGTGAGGATATTCTGGACCCCAGAAGCATTGAGTCTAAAACCCGTTCTCATCTCGGGGCCCTTTATGGTACGAGTTCCAATAACCGTATGGCTGCCTTTATGCGGCACGCCAACTTTTCCAACCGGATCAGGAATCTGTACTTTTGCGGAGGCAGTGTGCACCCCGGTGGCGGCATTCCACTTTGCCTGCTTTCTGCCAAAATTGTAGAGGATGTAATGGAAGCTGCCTGAGCAGCAATTGAAAATTGAAGATTCAATCAATGACAAGTAAATCTCTGGAAGCCCCTAACTGGAAGTTTTTGGGCCTGCAATCGGCAGATTTGTCGATTGCGGTGCTGTCGGTTTTATACCTGGTCGGCATTGTGGGCATTTTACTGCCCATTCATCCGGACTTCATCCTGCTCACGCCCCTCAATCTGTTGGTTTCGGTAGGCCTGGTGCTTTGGTATCACGGTGAGTGGCAACGCAAGACTGTTTTGTACCTGCTGATTGCCTATCTGGCAGGCTTTGGGGCAGAGCTGTTTGGTGTTCAGACCGGGCTGTTGTTCGGGGATTATGCCTATGGCCGTGTGCTTGGGCCTAAGATTTGGGGTACACCGCTTATGATTGGCGTAAACTGGCTGATGCTTGGCTACTGCGCAGGAATTCTGAGCAATACACTGCTCGGGCAGCGCAGCTTCTGGCTTCGGGGTACCCTGGCCGCATTAATGATGGTGGGCCTGGATGTAATGATAGAACCGGTAGCGATGGCCTATGGGTTCTGGTCCTGGGAGGGCGATGTGGTACCCCTGCAAAATTACCTCGGCTGGCTGGCGGTAGCCTGGCCCCTGGAAGTCCTCTTTGCTTACTGGCACCCCGCGCGGCGCAACAAAGTGGCAGTGGCGTTGTTTTGCCTACAAATCATCTTTTTTGCAGCCCTGCTGATTTTTTAAACTTCAATCGTTAGGACACAAATGAATGTAATCCTTTATTCACTGATCACCCTGGCAGCCGTAATTGGTATGGAGTTTATGGCCTGGTTTGCGCATAAGTACATTATGCATGGCTTTTTGTGGAACTGGCATGAGGACCACCATAAGCCCCACCATGAGAAGGACGGCTTTTTTGAAAAGAACGACCTGTTCTTCCTGGTTTTTGCCATTCCAAGCGCGATTTCCTACATCGTAGGTCTGGCTGTGCCGGGTTATTTCTGGCTGTTGTTTGTTGGCATCGGGATCTCTATTTATGGTATGATTTACTTCCTGATTCACGATGTATACATTCATCAGCGTTTCAAGTGGTTCCGGCAGCTCGACAGCAAGTACTCCCGTGCCATCCTGCGGGCGCATGGTGCCCACCACGCTAAGCGTGAAAAGGAAGATGGAGAGTCTTTTGGGTTACTAATCGTCAACCCAAAGTACTTCCGAAAGCGCAGTGAGTGGGCAAAAGAAGAGGCCAAAGCAGGTTAAACCCCTCCTCAGGATTAGCATCTATGCCGCAGTATTGGTATTTTTGGAATATAAGACCTCAAAACTGTGGAAAATAAATATCTAGCCAAGGTTAATCAATCGCTCAGCGAGCCCGTCCCGGAGCATACCAATATGGATGACAGCCTGCGGGCTATTCTCAAAGTGGTTCGCCCCCTTAGCGAGGACCTGAGGGAAGAGAAGTTCTACCTGAATAAGCCCTGGCTGGAATTCAGGGATGATGAAAACTTCCACGATGCCATCCTTCACTTTTTCAATGAAGAGAACGAGTACCTGAGGTCCACCAATGGTGACGTGGAAGTCGGAGAGTGGCGTTACCTGAGCAGTTCCAATAAGCTTATGGTTAGTTTAGATGAAGAAGAACCCTCAGAACTGTACGACCTCGCTTTCCTGGATCCGGAATTTTTTATCCTGTCCAAGCATGGAGACAATAAAAAGCTGGGCCGCCCCGAGTACCTGGTCATGCTGCACGAGCGTGTGGGCAGTAGGCTTGTTTGGAGGGAAGCCCTCGAAAAGCTGTTCAATAAGTACCGCAACAACAATAGCTTTCTGATCACCGTCACCCTCATAGTCCTGGCTTTAATTGCGCTTGTGGTACTGTTGTCTTATTAGCACGCTACAGGGTAGGGTGCCTGGTAAATAGGTGCGCTTGGTGCAGGTTATTGTCCGGACTACACTACCCCCTGCCATATCGTTTAGATGAAAAAAAAGCGCCCACTGCACGATTTTCGAGGAGTGGGCACTTTGCTTTGGTGGTATGCACAGAACTGCGTAGGGTTTAACCCTGCAGTGCCTTCTTCATAGTCTCGCCGATGGTTGCAGGAGATTTCACGACGTGCAGGCCACATTCTTCCATGATTTTCATCTTGGCTTCTGCGGTATCCTCTGCGCCGCCGATAATTGCACCGGCGTGACCCATTGTACGACCTTTGGGAGCTGTCTGACCGGCAATAAAACCAACTACAGGCTTAGTGCCGTGCTCTTTGATGTAGCGCGCAGCTTCAGCTTCCATGCCACCGCCAATTTCACCAATCATGATGATGCCATCCGTGTCAGGGTCATTCATCAGCAATTCGACAGCTTCCTTAGTGGTGGTACCTACGATGGGGTCGCCACCGATACCGATGCAGGTAGATTGGCCCATTCCGGCTTTGGTCACCTGATCAACGGCTTCGTACGTCAGAGTGCCGGAGCGGGAAACGATACCAATGCGCCCCGGGTTGTGGATAAAGCCAGGCATAATACCGCATTTCGCTTCGCCCGGTGTGATGATACCCGGACAGTTAGGTCCGATAAGGCGGCAGTCGCGATCCTTAATATAGGCCTTGACCTTAACCATATCCTGTACCGGAATACCTTCCGTAATACAGATAATGACCTTAATGCCGGCATCAGCTGCTTCCATGATCGCATCACCTGCAAAGGCAGGGGGTACAAAAATAACGGCAGTGTCTGCACCTGCATCCTTAACAGCATCGGCAACTGTATTGAAAACCGGCTTTCCTAGGTGCTCCTGACCACCTTTTCCCGGCGTTACGCCTCCTACGACGTTGGTGCCATACTCGATCATCTGCCCGGCATGGAACGAGCCTTCCTTCCCGGTGAAGCCCTGCACAATGATTTTAGAATCCTTATTGACAAGAACTGACATAACTATGGTTTTATCGATTGTTGTTGATCTTAATCTTCAATTTCTTCAATGATGAATACATCTTCGCCCTGCTTTTTCATGTAGTACTGCTCGCGGGCAAACTTTTCTTTATTGACTTCCAAATCCAGGCGTTCCTGTTTGGCTTCCTCTATTTTCTCTTCGTATATCGCTTTGTCGCGGTGCATCTTATTAACGGTGCGCTGCAACTTTATTTGAGTCAGCACGCCATGATTGTCAAAGAAGACCATCCAGCCCAGGAACAGCGCCAGGGTAACGAAGTATTTGTTCCTCAGGGGCGCGGGCAGTTGCTCCAAAAGTGGCTGTAGCGGATTGCTTATTTTTGCCATGACAATCGGTTTATAAAGTTAGTGGGTCTGACGAACATACGAAGATGAAGGCAGACCCACTAATTATCTCAGAAAAAAGAGGGCTTGACCCGATATGCCGGTTACTTCTTTAAAATAGAAGTGCCCGGGTAGTAAGCCTGATCGCCCAGCTCTTCTTCAATGCGGATAAGCTGATTGTACTTCGCGATCCGGTCCGAGCGGGAAGCCGAGCCGGTCTTGATTTGTCCGGTATTCAGTGCTACGGCCAGGTCAGCAATTGTGGTATCTTCTGTCTCGCCGGAGCGGTGGCTCATCACACTTGTCATAGAGTGGCGGGTCGCCAGGTTTACCGCTTCAACTGTCTCCGTCAGGGAGCCAATCTGATTGACTTTGATCAGGATAGAGTTGGCAGCACTTTCGTCAATGCCACGCTGCAGGCGCTCCACGTTGGTCACGAAAAGGTCATCACCCACCAGCTGTGTGCGGTCGCCGATAGCCGCGTTCAGCGCTTTCCAGCCTGCCCAGTCGTCTTCATCCAGGCCATCCTCAATAGAGAAGATCGGGTAGTTGTCGACCCACTGCTTCCAGTAGTCTACCATTTCAGAACTGGTCAGCTTATCGCCGGTGGACTGATGGAAGTGGTAGACTTTCTCATCGGCATTGTAGAACTCAGAAGCGGCGGCGTCCATTGCGATGTAGATTTCTTCGCCCGGCTTGTAGCCTGCCTTCTCGATCGCAGTCAGGACCGTTTCAATCGCTTCCTGATTGGACTTGATATTCGGTGCAAAGCCACCCTCATCACCAACGTTGGTGGAGTAGCCTTTGTCCTTGAGTACATTTTTGAGGTGGTGGAAGATTTCCACGCCCATGCGCAAGCCTTCGGAGAAAGTGCTTGCACCTACCGGCATGATCATGAATTCCTGAAAGTCAATGCTGTTGTCTGCATGCGAGCCACCATTGAGGATGTTCATCATCGGTACCGGAAGGACGTGGGCATTCACACCGCCCAGATAGCGGTAAAGGGGCTGTACGGTTGACTCAGCAGCTGCTTTGGCGCAAGCCAGCGACACGGCCAGAATAGCATTGGCACCGAGCTTACCCTTGTTTTTAGTGCCGTCAATTTCCAGCATCAGCATATCGATGTAACGCTGATCCGTCACGTCAACACCAACGAGCTCTTCCAGGATGACTTCGCGGATGTTTTCCACCGCTTTAGTCACGCCTTTGCCCAGGTAACGGCTTTTGTCGCCATCGCGAAGCTCTACCGCTTCATGTTTACCGGTAGAAGCACCTGAAGGCACCGCCGCACGGCCCAGGAAACCATCTTCTGTAATGACTTCTGCCTCTACAGTCGGATTGCCTCGGGAGTCCAGTATCTGTCGGGCTGCAATATCAAGGATAATACTCATGTTGGTTGGTTTTAATTCTCTATATTCTGTTAAGCACCTAAAAATAGGTGTAGGTTCGCTATCCTGCAGTGTTTACAGGATTAATTTTCCATTAAATTCACGAAATGGTCGAAGAGGTAGCGGGCGTCATGCGGGCCAGGGGAAGCTTCGGGGTGGTACTGTACCGAGAAAGCCTTCTTGCCACGGATGCGCATGCCCTCAATCGTATCGTCGTTAAGGTTGATATGGGTAATTTCCACCTTGTCAGCGTTTGCCTGTAAGGCTTCCGGAGATACACCGAAGCCATGGTTTTGGCTGGTGATTTCACATTTGCCGGTAGCCAGGTTTTTGACCGGGTGGTTAATACCGCGGTGCCCGTGGTGCATCTTGTAGGTCGGGATGTCTACCGCCAGTGCCAGAATCTGATGGCCCAGGCAGATGCCAAACAGCGGTTTATCTTCTTCCAGTATGGCTTTGGCATTCTGAACCGCATAATCCATCGGTGCGGGGTCGCCGGGGCCGTTGGACATGAAGTAACCATCTGGCCCCCATTCACGGATTTCCTCAAGGGGCGTTTTGGCCGGGAAGATTCTCATGTAGCAGTTGCGCTCTGCAAAGCTGTTGAGTATGTTCTGCTTAATGCCAAAGTCCATCACCGCAACTTTGTACTTCGCGTGCGGGTCTCCAAAGGTGTAAATTTCCTTAGTGCTGACCTTAGAAGCCAGCTCCAGCCCATCCATGGAAGGCACTTCCGCCAGTTTTTGCTCCAGTACTTTCAGGTCGGTGGTCTCCGAGGAGATGATGGCGTTCATGGCTCCCTTGCTGCGAATATGCCGCACGATAGCACGAGTGTCTACGCTGCAAATGCCCACCAGGCCTTCTTCCTCGAAGTAGTCCTGAATGGACTGATCAGCGATTGGGCGGTGGTATTCGTTGGTGTAGTTCTTGCAGATCAATCCATTGATCTTGATGCTGTAAGACTCTGACTCCGTACGCTTGGTACCGTAATTGCCAATATGGGCATTCGTCATCACCATCAGCTGGCCATAGTAGGAAGGATCGGTGAAGATCTCCTGATAGCCAGTCATACCAGTATTGAAACAAATCTCTCCGGTGGTGGTGCCAATTTTTCCGGCGGAAAGACCGTGAAAAACGGTCCCATCTTCTAATAATAATACGGCGGGAACTTGCTGAATGTCGCTCATTAACTTGAGGAATTTCGCGCAAAGATAAGGCACCGGGGGCTAAAAGCAAAGCTTGTGCCTTACTCAAACTCCACCAGTGCCCGGAATAGCCGCTCGTTTTCTTCCGGCGTTCCCACGGTGATGCGCAGGCAGCCCTCGCACAGCGTCACCCGGGAGCGGTCCCGCACGATGATACCCCGGTCTACGAGGTAGTTGTAAATGCCGGTCGGGTCCTCCACTTTTACAAGCAGGAAGTTGGCATCAGAAGGGTAGATACGCTCCGCGAAAGGCAGCCCGCCCAGGTATTGCTGCAGCAGGGTACGCTGACCAAGCAGTTGCTTTACTTGTGCTTCCTGTGCTTCCTGTTTGTCTAAAGCCTTTAATGCTGCCTCTTGGGTCAGTTGGTTGATATTGTAAGGGGGCTTCACTTTATTGAAATACCCAATGATCTCTTCAGAGGCAAAAGCCATACCCAGCCGTATGCCTGCCATGCCCCAGGCCTTGGAAAAGGTTTGCAGGACAACAAGATTGGAATATTCCGGTAGCAGGCGGATAGCACTTTCCTGAGCAGAGAAGTCAATATAAGCTTCATCCACCACCACAATCCCCGGGAAGCCTTTTGTGAGTTCCCGGATCAGCCCGGGGCGAATGCTGTTGCCGGTCGGGTTGTTGGGGCTGCAGATGAACAGCAGTTTGGAATGGGCATCGGCTTCAGCCAGCACCGCCTCAACATCCGGCTGAAAACTACCCGGGCGCAGAGGGATTTCCTTCACCGCCACATTGGAAATGTCAGCGGATACCCGGTACATGCCGTAGGTAGGTGGCAGGATGATGATGTGGTCGGCCCCGGGCTCACAAAAAATCCGGAGCAGCAGGTCAATCGCTTCGTCACTGCCATTGCCGAGGAAGATGTGCTCCGGGGCAATGCCTTTGAGGGTACTGATGGCCTGTTTGAGCTTCCACTGCAAGGGGTCCGGGTAGCGGTTGTAGCCGGTCTCATACGGGCTTTCGTTGGCATCCAAAAAGACCTCGGCCTTCCCTTTGAACTCCGAACGGGCAGAGGAGTAGGGGGTGAGGCGGTTGATGTTGGGGCGGACTAGGTTTTGTATCATAGGAACTTTTGTTGTATTTTGTATTGTTCTTAAAGAAAAACGAATGACAGTAAAAACTGATCGGCTTCAACTTATTGCTTTGATCGCCTCAACGGAGGACGAGCAACTTATTACTGAATTGAAAGAAACTGCTGAGCGCCGAAAAGTCTTACAATATTTCAGTGAACCTACTCGCACCTATATTTCCGTGGAAGAACTTGCTCAGGAACAAAATTACAACCTGCGAGAGGTGCTTTCCGCCAGGGGGGCTTTAGATATAGATGGAGAAGAGTATTCTGAATTATTAAGGCTTCTGGAAGAATGATATTATTGTTTGACACGAATCTCATTCTTGATTTTCTCCGGGATGGTGCAATTACTGCAGCTATTGATGAACAGTTCAATTTGAGTGCTGCTTCTGGTATTCTTGCCATTTCAGTGGTGTCAATAGGAGAATTGAATGCTTTGGCGTTAAAACGGAATTGGGGACCTAAACGAGTAGAAAGCATATACCACGAATTAAATAAGTTTTTAGTCATTCCCATTAATAGTAAAGATGTCCTTCGATTGTATGGTGAAATTGATGCATTTAGTCAGGGCAAACTAAAAGGTCAACCTCTCCCTGCCGGTTTGTAATCCCGTAATATGGGTAAAAATGATCTTTGGATTGCTGCATCAGCTGCAGCCACTGGAGCTACCCTACTGACAACAGATAAGGACTTTAAGCACCTGGAAGGAGTTTTCATAAAACATCAATATTACGCACCACAAGATTATCTTTAATGCTTTTCGGCCGTCGCTTGAAGTAGCCGGTCGAGTACCTTAAAGTGAGTAAGCTCCTCTTGTTCTTGTACGGTAAGCCCCTGATCAAGCGACTTTCTTTTCAGGCTTCAAACCGGGTATGATTTACTGTTGATGTCCTTAGCTTTTGAAATGCTTTTCTAGGCATATTCTGTAGTATTTCTGCTAACGCTCCATGGATCGTGTCAAGATCATTCATGCTTTGTAGGTTTATGCTCACTTGGTTTCACAGCGCGATTACGCTTTCTCCTCCAACCGAACCGCCACCGCCCGGGCATGCGCCATCAGTTCCTCCGCTTCAGCCATGCGTTGTACCGCAGGCCCGAGCCCCTGCAGCCCCTCCCGGCTTAGCTCCTGAAAAGTGATCTTTTTGATAAAGCTGTCGAGCGAGACTCCGCTGTAGCTGCGGGCGTACCCATCCGTTGGCAGGGTGTGGTTGGTACCGGAAGCGTAATCGCCTACCGACTCCGGGGTGTAGTGCCCCAGAAATACCGAGCCGGCGTTCAGGATTTGTTCGCCCATCTCTCCGGCATCCGCCACGGAAAGGATAAGGTGCTCGGGGGCATAGGCATTGATGAGTTCCACCGCTGCTGCCCGGTCTTCGAGCACTATGGTTACACTGTGGCTCAGTGCTTCTTTGGCTATGTCCCGCCTGGGCAATGTGGCGAGCTGGGCTTCCACTGCTTCGGCTACTGCTTTGGCCATTGTTTCCGAAAGGGTGACGAGCACCACCTGACTGTCGATGCCGTGTTCTGCCTGTGAAAGGAGGTCGGCCGCGACGAATACCGGGTTGGCCGTATCGTCGGCGCAAACGAGCACCTCCGAGGGGCCGGCAGGCATATCAATGGCTACACCACGCCGGCTGGCCAGCTGCTTGGCGGCGGTCACGTACTGATTGCCGGGGCCAAAGATTTTGTAGACGGAGGATACAGTCGCTGTGCCGTAAGTCATGGCCCCAATGGCCTGTGCACCACCGATCTTGAAAATCTGCGTAATGCCTACGAGGTCTGCGGTGTAGAGAATGGCAGGGTTGACTTTGCCGTTTTTATCAGGAGGCGTGCATAAAATCCGCTCCCGGCAACCGGCAATCGTTGCAGGGACGCCGAGCATAAGCACCGCAGAAAACAGGGGCGCCGTACCACCGGGTATGTACAACCCGACTTTTTCAATGGGCACACTTTTGCGCCAGCAGCGCACGCCTGGCATGGTTTCCACTGCTTCCACCGGTTCCCACTGCCGGGCGTGGAAGGTTTCAATATTCGTTCGGGCGAGTTGGATGGCGGCTTTGAGCTCAGGCGCAAGTGTGGCCCGGGCTTCCGCAATCTCCGCTTCGCTGACACGAAAATCGTCAAGGCGTACACCATCGAAACGTTCGGTGTATTCCCGCACGGCTTCATCTCCGCGCTGTTCGATATCAGCGAGGACCCCGCCCACTATTTTATCGAGGTCGGCCGCTGCCATCGTAGGGCGGCGGAGGAGGTCGCCCCAGGTGTCCGGAGCCGGGTTGAGGTAGGTTTTCATCTGCATTACAAAATCATTTTTTCGATGGGAATAACTAAGATGCCTTCCGCACCGGCAGCTTTGAGCTGATCGATGATTTCCCAGAATTGGGATTCATCAATTACGGTGTGGATGGAGTTCCAGCCCGAGGCTGCGAGGGGCATCACTGTGGGGCTCTTCATGCCTGGCAGGATGTTGATGATGGCTTCCGTTTGGCTGGCGGGGGCGTTCATCAGAATGTATTTGTTGTTGCGGGCTTTGAGCACCGACTGTATGCGGAACACAATCTGATCCAGGATGGCTTGTTTGCCCGCAGAAAGCTGTGTATTCCTGACGATACAGGCTTCCGATTTCAGGATGACCTCTTTCTCTTCCAGCCCATTTTTAAAGAGCGTGCTGCCGGAACTGACGAGGTCGCAAATGGCATCTGCCAGCCCGATATTGGGTGCAATCTCCACCGATCCGGAAATCTCGTGAATCTCCGCTTCGATTTGGTGCTTAGCCATAAACTGCCGCAGGGAATTGGGATAGGAGGTGGCAATGCGCTTGCCGTTGAGCCATTCCGGTCCGGGATAAGGCGTATTCTTGGGTAGGGCAATGGACAGCCGGCATTTAGAGAAGCCGAGGGGCAGCACTTCTTCGATTTGCTTTTGCTTTTCGACGAGGGTATTTTGGCCCAGAATGCCAATATCGGCTACCCCGTCCTGCACGTACTGCGGGATATCAGAATTGCGCAGGTACAGAATGTCTATGGGGTAGTTGCTGGCCGAGGCTTTCAGCTGGTCTTTGCCGTTGTTGACCCGGATGCCGCACTCTTTGAGCAGTTCCAGAGAACCATCCAACAGGCGGCCGGATTTTTGAACAGCGATTTTCAAACGTGTGTCTGACATAGTAAACGCGAGGGTTGTGGTGAAACAAAAAAAGAGGTTAACCAGCGAATGGTTAACCTCTTTTGTGGACTAAAGTTGATCAATCAACGGTTCATCTCACACACGATTCCACCATTCACTGCCGGGCAGTGGGAAATGATGTACGTGATGATGCCAGTTGTTGATAATCATAAGTTGTTAAATAAGAAAAGCAGCCTTTTGAGCTGCTTTCCGAAGTGGTGTGGGGCGGATTCGAACCGCCGACACATGGATTTTCAGTCCATTGCTCTACCACCTGAGCTACCGCACCTTAGTTGTGACATTTTTTGCTAATCCTGCTCCTGTAAAAAAAATTGAAATACTCATCTTCGCTATCGCTTCATTCGCATTTCAATTTTGTCGCAGGCTTACGCAAAAACTGGGTTTATACAATTTTCGCTACCCCGCTCTTTTGAAGAAAATAAAATACTCACCTTCGCTATTGCTACGTTCGCATTTTATTTTCGCCGCGGGCTTGACGCAAAAATTGAAAATTGCAAAAACACTTTTCAAGTTATTTTGATCAGCCACCGCTTTCGGTGTTTTGCGGTTGCAAATATAAGCGCGATATCCATACTGCGCAACCCCTTGGCTTAAATTTTTTGTCTTTGCCTCTGAGTTTAGGTTTTAAGGCTTTGCGGTACAGGGAGTTGTAGCCAGAAGAAAAAACAGCCCGGCATTTCCTGTTTTGGAATTGCCGGGCTGTTGCTGCCGCGCTAATCGAGTCGATAGTCGGGCTAGGCGATACGCTGCGTTTGGAAATCCAGCGCCGGGTAGCGGAGTTTGATGAACTCATACGCACCAAACATGACACTGGTAAAGATGAGATCACCGGCAAAGGTTGCCTGATAGAAAGGCCAGCCTGCGCCGTAGCAAGCCATCAGCCCGCCGATACTTTGCGGGTACATGGGGCTGCCCAGCCATACGCCAAAGTTGGACACCAGGAAGAAGATGGCACCAGCTCCGATTGCGCCACCCAGAATACGGGGCAGGGTCACTTTGGAAAGGACACCCAGCCCAAAGAGTACGATGAGCAGGTAGCTGCCGTACTGCCAGAAGAAGCCTTCATAGAACACGGTGAAGCCTTCAAAGTAGTGGGCATAAATGACATTATTGATGACAATATCACTGGCAAAAACCGCCAATACGGGGACCAGGAAAGCCAGCCAGCGCTTGCTGAAGTAAGCGGCACCAAACAAGCCCATCGCGGCTACTGGAGAAAAATTCAGGGGGTGTGGGAAAATCCGGAACAATGCCGCCACGAGAATCATACCCGTTACTACAGCAAACCGGATGTTAAGCTTCTGATCTTGCATATCTTAAGTAGTTTATAGTTTTTTGAGACGCCTGACGATGAGGCGTTAAAAATTGGTTTTAAATAGTTTTTTGGTCAGGTAGCCATTAGCATTATGCACCTGCAGTACGTAAATACCTGCAGGCAAAGTTAAGGCTTCTATGGCGTTTGCTCCCGGCATAAGCCGAAAAGTTTGCAATACCTGCCCGCTGATATTCATCAACCTGGCTTCTGCTTCATGATTCGTAGCCCAGTTCGCATACCAGGTAGCTCCCGCCGGGTTAGGAAATACATTTAGATAAGCTGCGGGCAGTTGTACACGCTGCGTGCTGACCGGCATGTCGGTAGTCATCAGATCGTCCATGCAAAAATAGGCCGGCGTGTTCATCCCAAACATCCCGTTATCCGTAGAGCTCATGGTGAATTGCAGGCTGTCGGCATTGCCAAGCGTGCTCAGGTCCACGTAGGTCCAATCCTCCACGATATAGTCCTGACTGTTGTCCTCAAACCGGTAATCCGCCAGGTAGAAGTTAACGCTGTCCGTACTCAGTTCCCCACCAAGATACTTTTTTATGGTCAAAAGAAAAAAGTCGGGGTCATCGCCGGATTCTCCGCCAAACTTCTTGGCGAAGCCATCGCCTTCCAGCATGCTGAGGTAAGGATAGGTGCCATTGGTGACGTAAAAGCCTTCCACTGCGCCCCCGGCGGCTGCGCCCTGCAGTACCAGCACGGATTGTGGCGAAGCAAAGCTTACTGCGTAGGCTGTGGAGTTGTACCCCCCTCCGGTAATGGCGCTCAGGTCATTCATAAAGCCAGGGGTATTTACATCCGTGGTGGCAGATATAGCCCAGCCAGACCAGGAATTAAAATCCGGATTGTAGCTGTTGGGCAGAAAAAGGTTGCCGCTTTGGAACCCCCCGCTCCCGTCACTCCCGTTCAGGGCTTCACCGGGCTCGAGGTCAAAGTTTTCGAAATCCGCAGTTGTCTGTGCGTAGTTCAATGTGGCACAGAGCAGTAGCAGAATAGTCGTTGAAGTCCATCTCATATAAGGCTAATGTTTATGTTTGAAAAATAGGTTAATGCCTAACTGAAAGCTGCGGCCCGGCATGGGGCGCCGATCGACGATGCGGTAGGAAGCGTCCCAGAGATTGTCTGCCCGGCCGAAAGCCTGTAGCGTGAATTTTTGCCAGTTTAGCTGATACTGTAGCTGTGCAAAACCAAGGTGATAGCCAGGAAGCTCGGTATCATTCAGGGTTTGAACCGCACTCGTCAGCCGATGCTGATAGGTGAATTGCAGGGCGTCTTTACTAACGGATATGCGGGCAAAACCCAGATGCTCCGGTGTGTAAGCGAGTTGCTCCCCTTCGGCAATCCGCGGCTGCTGAATGGCGATTTCATTGGTGGAGCGGATGTAATCGTAGCCGATTTGCCCTTCCCATTGCCATTCTCCGGTGGTGAAGCGGCAGGATAGGCGCTGTTCCAGCCCCCGGCTCCAGACCTCTGTGAGGTTATTGGCGGACCAGAAGTTTTGCCCCTCGGTAAGCCCCCACATAATCCAATCGTCGATGCGCCGGTGGAAGCCGGTAACGGTATAGCTCCATGCCTCCTTTTGCCAGTTTAGCCCACCCTCTGCGCTCCAGCCGATTTCGGGCAATAAGTCGGGGTTCCCACCTGGCAGCCAGTACAGGTCGTTCAGGGTGGGAATGCGGTAATTACGGCTGATTTTGGCCTGCCAGCTTAGATTAGAAGTAATGGGGCCGTTTGCGCCCAGAGCAGGCACGATGGGCACCCAGTTTTCATCGACTCGTTCCTGCCGTAGGCTGAGCTGAACCCGCAGGGCGTTCCATTCTTTCCGGAGGCTGGCAAAAGCAGCGGCACGTTGCTGCTCCGGCTGCTCGCCCCGGTACCCATCGGCTGTAGCCGTAGCCCAGTTGTAGAAGAGCCCAGCCTGTAATTCCAGGTCTGCACTTAGCGCCCATTGATGTTCCACCTCGCCCATGAGCGTATGGAAATGGCTGAGCGCCCGAAGCAGAATGGCGTCATCCCGGTAGTCGATCGCTTCCCGGAACCAGCCCAGGCGGGCATTAAAAACGCCATGTTTGCTGCGTTGCTGGTAGTGCAGGGCGGTGCGCAGGAAGGTGTCGAGCTGCAGGGCTTGGCTCCGGGTTTGGGTGGTCAGGGGCGGGATGTTACGATCGGAGGTTTGCCACCAGGCAAAAGCAGCCAGTTGACGGTCGGGGCGGGGCTGCCAGTAGACTTCCTGCATGATGGCCTGCTGCCGGAAATCGGCATGCGTTTGCTGCCGCTCTTCTCCGCTATCCAGGCGGTAGCTGAAATCGTTGTCGGCAGACCGGCGGAACAGGCGGGTATTGAATGCCCACTGCTCCCCCCGGTAGCGGGCCCGCGCCTGATGGTCCTGAAAGCCAAAGCTGCCCAGCATGGTTTGTGCGCCGGCTTCCATGCCCCGGTAGGAGAGGGGCGTATTGCGCAAACCCACCGTGCCGCCAATCGCCCCGCTGCCCCAGGCTGCGCTGCCCCCGCCCCTTTGCAGGTTCACCCCATCTACAAAAGCCAGGGGCAGGAGGGAAAAGTCAAGTTGGCCCAGCATCGGGCTTTGGAGCGGCAGCCCATTCCAGGTGACCGCTGTATGCCCGGCACTGCCCCCGCGGATAGAGGTCGTGGCAATGCTGCCCCCGCCGTAGTTCTTGATGAAAATACCGCCTTCCCGTTCCAGCAGGTCGGTCAGGTAGTAGCCGGCGTAGCGGTTGACATCGGTGGAGTCCCAGCGTTGTTCCTGACTGCCGGTGAAGTTGGCGCGAAGGGGCGAAGTGGTGATTTCGGCAGTAGGCAGGAGCACGGCGGTATCGGGCTGTGCCAAAAGGGGCACTGCGTATGAAAAGCTCAGTAAAAGGATAAGGAGCTGCCGCATCCTGCCGGTTTTGGAGCCTGAAGGGCAGGGCAAGAGCGGATAATGGGGCATTGTGTGGGTGAACGGACAAAAGAAGGTGCAGGAAATTCTTACACACCTGCGTTTGTTAAGCCGTACGCTTGCCCTTACGTAGAGAACAGGCCAGCGGTACCCATTAGGCCCAATAAGCACTCCATCCCTGCTTTTCCTCCGAAAGCCCGAATGAATTAAATCTTGCCTGGCAGGTCTTCTGGCTTGCTTCTGCATTTGCGGCCTTCCCATCATCTCCCGACAGTGGCTTAGTGCGCAAAGGGCATTTTTTGTGAAGCTTACAGCAGCGGGGACTGCTCAGGATTTGCACCTGATTCCCTTTTAAACGAAGGCCATCGTCACAGACATAGCATTCGTACCAAAGCTGGCGCAAAGGTAGGGAAAAAAGCACAGGTAGACGTTAAATTTTGGTCAGCGCTGTATAGCAGTTGCCTTTTACCGCCTGTTTTCCTTATTTTTGGTTAACACTAAACCCGATATGATGAAAAAGAAGATTACTACGATCACCCTTTTCCTGTTCGCCCTTTTGAGCAGCAACGTACTCCTGGCTCAGTCCAACCTGTTTGTCGACACCTCTTACACCGCATCTGAAATGGTTACCGCTTTCTTCAGCGATGCTGATGTTGCGCCTTCCAATGTGACCTATACCGGCGCTCCGGAGGGGATGGCTTTTTTTGATGCCGGCGATACCTATATGGGCATCAATGCCGGGATATTCCTGTCCACCGGCCCGACAACCGTAGCGGCCAACCCGGCAAGCTTCAGTGCAACTTTTAATAACTTATTACAGCCCGGAGACGCTGATTTGCAGGATCTGCTGGAGCCCGGTATGCTGACCCATGATGCTGCTGTACTGGAGTTTGATATCGTGCCCAATACAGATACCATCTGCTTTAATTACGTCTTTGGCTCTGAGGAATACCCGGAGTTTGTGGGCAGTCAATTCAATGATGTCTTTGCTTTCTTTATAAGCGGTGGTCCGGAGTATGATTCCCTGACTAATATTGCTACTATACCGGACAGCGACCCGGTAGTTCCGGTAACCATCAATAACCTGAATGCGGACTCCAACAGCAGCTTCTACATTCCACAGTTCACTCTTGATACCCTGTCGTGGTCGCCACCAATATATGACACTACAGCCACGGACCTGGCTTACGATGCCTACACCACTTTACTGCCTGCCAAAGCATACGTCACACCGGGCGAAACCTACCACATCAAAATTGGTATTGCAGATGCTGGGGACGGGGTCTATGACTCCGGTGTTTTCATTGGGATTACCAGTCTGGGCGGTGACTCCCTGCTTACCCCTACTGCTAACGCGAACCTTAGCGTCATCGATAATCAACTCATTGCGGAGAATACTTCTTCATTTGCCAAGGCCTTCGAATGGGACTTTGGTGATGGCACCACTTCCACAGAGCGGCATCCGGAGCCTCACACGTACGCAGCGTATGGGACGTACACAATAGAGCTCAAAGTACATACCTGGTGCTGTTCCGCCACTTTCGTGGAAACCGTGACGGTAGCCCCGCCGTTGCTCACCAATTTTGGCGTCACCCCCGAGGCAGGGAATTGCCCCGGCGATGCTTTTTCCTTTGAGGACCTCTCGGAAGGCGCCGTTGACACCTGGTCCTGGGCTTTCCCCGGCGGGCAGCCGGCGACTGCTGATGCCCCTAATCCAACCGTAACCTACGATGAGCCTGGCGTGTACCCCGTAACGCTCACCGTCACCGATACCTTCGGGCAGACAGCGACGATTGAAATGGAGGCCGCCGTTGAAATTCAGGCCCTGCCTATCGCTGCTTTCGAAGCCACGGTCAATGAGCTGCAGGTGGCTTTCCAGAATAATGCAGCACATGCCACGTCCTACCTATGGGATTTCGGGGATGGCCAGCAAAGCACGGAGCAGTCGCCCACGCATACCTACGCTTCTGAAGGTAGCTACACCGTAACTCTCACGGCTATGAATGACTGTGGGGAGGCTATTGCGGTGTCACAGGTGAGCGTTATGGTCGTCAGTACCCGGGATTTGCCTGCTACGGCTTTTGCGCTATTCCCCAACCCGGTCAAAGACCGCCTGACCATCCGCCCGGCAATGACCGCAGCTTATGACGTGTCTGTTTTTCGCGCCGACGGACAACTGTTGCTCTGCCGGCAGGGGCTACAGGGGCAGTCCACCATTCCAATGGAGCAGTGGAGTGCGGGTGTTTATGTCATCGAACTGACCAATGAGCAGGGCGCTTTACAACGGCTGGTGAGTAAGCAGTAAAGGGTTTCTGCCGGTAAAATAGGGCTGTTAGGCAGGTGGGGAACTTCCCTGTCTGCCTAATCTCACCCTCTTCGGTGACCATCCTCACTGTAGTTCAGGCTTTTGTCGCTTACTTTTCGGAGAATAAAAAAATTAGCGATGAAAAAATGGATACTCGCCGGTCTGCTGCTGGCTACTTTGAATACATTAGGCACTGCCCAAACCGAAGAATGGGTGTGCAAAGATCAGGAAGCCATCACCGCCATGGAACGTGGCGCAGCCGAGCGGCAGCTGAATTTCCGTTCCTCCGCATTGACCGATGACTACGATATCAAGTACCATCGGCTGGAGTGGAATATCAACCCCAACAACTACTACATTTCCGGTACGGTTACTACCTACTTCATGCCTAAGGAGGCCAACTTCGTAGCGCTCCACTTCGATCTTGCCAATACCCTGCAGGTCAATAGTGTCATTTTTCACGGGCAGGAAGTGGAAACCTACAGCCAAAGCAACAATACGCTGACCATCAACCTCCCCAATTCCCTGTCAATGGCGGAGCTGGACTCGGTAAGCGTTACCTACGAAGGCGCACCGCCGTCCAATGGCTTCGGCTCCTTCGCGCAAGCCACCCATAGCGGCAATCCGGTGCTCTGGACCCTTTCCGAGCCCTATGGTGCCCGGGATTGGTGGCCCTGCAAGCAAGACCTGAGCGACAAAATTGACAGTATTGATGTACTGGTGCGTACCCCGGTTGCCTACAAGGTGGCCAGTAATGGTTTGTTGCAAGAAATTATCGAAGATGGCAATGAGCATATCTACCACTGGAAGCACCGCTATCCCATCCCTGCCTACCTGATTGCCATTGCAGTGACCAACTATGCGGAGTACTCCGACTTCGTGCCGGTGGAAAACGGAGCCCCGATCGAGGTGCTCAACTACGTCTTCCCTGAAAACCTGGCAGATGCCCAACAGGCTACTACTGCTACGGTGGAAATCATGCAACTCTTCAACGAGCTCTTCGGGCTGTACCCCTTTGCTGAAGAAAAATACGGCCATGCCCAATTCGGCTGGGGCGGTGGCATGGAGCACCAAACGATGAGCTTTATGGGCGGCTTTTCCCACCTTTTGCAGGCGCACGAGCTGGCCCACCAATGGTTTGGCAACAAAGTTACCTGTGGCAGCTGGCAGGATATCTGGCTCAACGAAGGCTTCGCCACCTACCTGGAAGGACTGACGTATCAGTACGACCTGGGGCCCAATACCTGGAATAACTGGCTGTCCGGTAAAATCAACCATGTGACAAGCGCACCCGACGGCTCCGTTTTTGTGTATGACACGAGCAGCGTAAGCCGCATTTTCAGCAGCCGCCTGTCCTATTCCAAGGGGGCGATGCTCCTCCACATGCTACGCTGGAAACTGGGCGACGAAGCTTTCTTCCAGGGCGTACGCAACTATGTAGATGCACCTGAGCTGGTCTTTGGCTACGCCAAATCTGAGGACCTCAAAGGGTATCTGGAAGCCGAAAGCGGGCAGGACCTGACCGAATTCTTCGACGACTGGCTCTACGGTCAGGGCTACCCGTCCTATCAGATGCGTTGGTTTCAGGAAGGGAGTACGCTGTACGTCCGCCTGGATCAGCAGACCTCCCACGCTTCGGTCGACTTTTTCGAAATGCCGGTCCCCGTACGCTTCCTGATCAGCGGCGGTATTGACACCACCATCGTCTTCGACCATACTTTTGATGGGCAGCAATTTGCCATCGAGGTGCCGGGGAATGTTGGGATTGTCTACTTTGATCCCGAGCAGCGTATCGTGAGCCGCAACAACAGCGTGACGCAGGGGCAGTTTACCAATACCGAAGGCGCACTGCTGGAAGCGGTACAGGTATTCCCTAACCCGGTACAAGACAAGCTAAATCTAAGCCTCCCCGCCGGCACAACCCTTGAGCAAGCCCGCCTTTACCATGCCAACGGGCAGTTGCTGGCTCAGTGGGCAGGTACCGTCCGGCAGCTCGAGGTAGGGCAGTGGCCCAATGGTGCTTACACGGTGGAGTTGCAGACGAATTATGGTGTTGTCCGCAGGTTGGTGATGAAGCAGTAGGGACGGCTGGGGGTTAGGCGCTAAGGTTTTCTCTGAGGTTGCAGGCGGTCTGGTGTTATGGCTTTTCCCCTCCTTCGCCTGAAAGCTTCGGTGGGTAGAGGGTGTTATGGTTTTTCCGACCCGGTGCCTGAGCTTGCGTCGCCGATCGCAGCTTCGCCCCTGCGGGGAGCTTTCTCCCGGTGTTTTATCTGGGTCCGTCGGACTAAGCTGGAGCAGAGCCTTGTGAAGTGCTTGGGCTCAAGCTCTACCCCAGCAGTCTTGGCAAGTGCCGGGCATTCACCCAGTGTGCTTTATGTCAAAGTCAGTACCTGCGCCGAATGCCCCTGGCTATTCCCATTCCACCCCCTCATAAACAGCTGACAATGGGATTTCAAGATTTAGGGCCTCAATAGCGAGGCTTTTGTCTAATCCAGTGGTGCGGGTAATTTGCCAAAGGTCGCCGATGCGGTTGTAGGTTTCGATGCTTGGTGAATACTGGTCGATGAGAATGTAAGCCTTCAAGGTGGGGATTTGGCGGTAGAAGAAGAATTTATCCCCCCGGTCATAGCGCTCTGTGGATGCAGACAGGACTTCCACAATAATGGTTGGGTTAATAATGGCATCTTGATGTTGCGGTGCACGCTGCAGTGGTCCGCAAATGGCCATGGCATCCGGATATAAATACTTATTGAAACTGGCAATGTGAAGTTTGACCTCGCCATTGATGGCTCTGCAGGGCTTTTGATGACCGCGGAGTCCCAATTTGAGTTCACCAAAAATATTGCCGCTAATTAATCCGTGTTCAATGGTGCCGCCTGCCATAGCGACTACAGTACCATCGTGGTACTCATACTTTATCCCGGATTCCTGTTCTAAAGACAAATAAGCTTCTAACGAAAAGTCTTTAAGGGGCTCTGCTTCCATGGCATAGCTTTAAGTGTTCAGTAAAAATACATAAATCCATAGCCAAAGCCGCGTTTTTCCCCGACCTTTCGTTTTAGTTGGGCAATCAAACGCTTTGCCATGAAAATCACCCATTGGGCCGGCTTGCTGCTGGCCGTAACGTTTTTAGCTGGCTGCTACACCGAGCCGGTAGAGATTCCGGAAGAAACGGTAGGGCTGGCGCCTGTCTATTCTGATGGCGACTGGAAGACCATTGAGAGCCAACCCCCTCAGCCCATCATTGAGCTCAACAAAATTTACTACAAAGACAGCCTTATCTTCGTAGGCGAAGCCCAGAAAGGCATCCACATCATTGATAACCGCAACCCGGCAGAACCGGAGCGCATTGCCTTCATCAGCATTCAGGGCAACTCTGATATTTCCATCAAGGGTAATCTGTTGTATGCCAACAACCTTGCCGATCTGGTGGTCCTCAATATCAGTGACATCAACAACGTGGAGCTGGTAAGCCGGGTGGAAGGGGCTTTCCCGCAGAGCGGTGCAACCCTGCCCCAAGGCTACTTTGGCTTCTTTGAATGCCCGGACCCCGCCCTCGGGACCATCGTGGGCTGGACCGAAAAGACCCTCCAATCGCCGGAATGCTGGCGCTAATCTCTAAACTGAATACGACCATGACTAAGATATCCACTTTTATCCTTGCCTTACTTGCCTTCTTTGTATTGAGCTGCGCAGAGGATAGCGCCGATATTAGTGCGGCTGCTTCCAGCGGGACAGGCGTCGGCGGTTCACTGGCCCGTTTTACTATTATTGGCGATTACCTGTACACAGTAGACAATACGACTTTGGCCACTTTTGATATCAGTGCGCCGGAAGCGCCCGAAAAGATAGACGAAACCGTCGTCACCCGGGGTGTTGAGACCATCTTCCCGCTCAAGGACCACTTGCTGCTGGGTACACAAAACGGGATGTATATCTATCGGGTAAGCGACAACGGGCTGCCGGCTTATGTGTCTGAATACCAGCACGTAGTCAGTTGCGACCCGGTAGTAGCCAACCAAAATTACGCTTACGTAACCCTGCGTGTATCTGAATGCCGGGAGGCAGCTGCTGGCGCAGCCAATACGCTGGATGTAATCGACATCAGCAATATCGAAAGCCCCAATCTGGTCAACTCCCTTTCCCTGGATGGCCCCTACGGCTTAGGGCTGGACGGGAATGTCCTTTTTGTATGTGAAGGGTCAAACGGGCTCCGTGTTTTCAACCTTGATGACCCGGAGTCGCCGGAGGAAATCCGCTACCTCAATGACATTAACGCCATCGACGTCATCCCTCTTGGTGGAACGTTACTTGTGGTTGGCACGGATGCGCTCATTCAATTAGACTACACCGATATCAATAATATTCAGGTGATTTCCGTAATGTCAATTGGCGCTTAAATGAAGCATTCTGCAGCGATTGTCGTGTTGCTCCTTGGTATTGCAGGTTTTCTCAATGCCCAGCCCGAAGCTTCGGTTCCTAAGATGACGGTCAAGCTCGGTGCGCTGAGCCTAATCGATCCTGTTTTACCCTCCTTTAATCTGGCAGGAGAGTTTCAGATTAGTGGTCGCTGGTACGGGCAGATGGAGGCAGGGCTGATCCTTAACCTTGAGGATCAGGTGGATGGACTGAGGACTGGCGACAAAAGTGGTTTCAGGTTACGGCCAGCCGTTCGTTTCTACTACCAGGAACAGCGCAACCGGTACTTTCTGGAATTTTTGCTGGTATACCGGCAGGTATCAATGGATATAGATGGCGAGTTTTGGATTGCCCCACCAAACGAACTCTCCTATAACCGATTGGTCAATTACTCTGTGGACAGCCGGAAATTATCAGCATTCCTTAACGTCGGCCTGTTTGACCACAGTTTTAATGAGCGCCTGTTAGTTGAGTTAGGCATGGGGCTGGGCCTAACCGGGCAAGACAATTCCTTCAGCAATATACCTGATTATGGTTCCCTTCGGCGGACGAGTATCTTCAGTGGGGCCTTTGATCCGGATTATGCAATCAATACAGCCGATATCCGGGTCACGGGCATGTTGTACCTGAATATTGGGTACGTCCTTTTCTGACAGCGTCACTGACGCTCATCCTTCCATGCGGCCTGTTTTTCCTGAACAGTCTTCCCATACCGGGCTTTGAAGTTGTTATCTGCCAGCTTTAGTGCTTCAGATGTTGCTTCGAGCGCAGCCTGGTAAGCTTCCTGTTTGGCGTTAATGCGGGCGAGGAGCCAATAGCCTTGTGCTGTGGGCTTATTGTCTACTGATTTTTGCGCGTAAGTTCGGGCCGGGTTGACAGCCCCTGACCAAAAAAGGAAATCCGCCGCCTGAAGGTAAATTTCCCATTCCCCTTCATCCGGCGTGGCTGCAAGGGCTTCTTCTATTTCCGTGATGGCCCGGTCCATAGTTTCCACTTTGATTGGCAGGTAGAGCCGTAGCTTTTCCCAGCTGAGTAGTATGTAGCCGTTCTCAATATTTTGCCGGACGATCTCATATTGCAGCATTTCCTGGTGCCGGGTACGTGCAAATTTTGGGCGGATGTCTACCCTGAGGGCATCTTGTTCGGGTTGGTAGCCATTGGTGCCACGCAGGGAGGTGTTCTGATTGAAAATCACGGTCCAGGTACTGTCTTTTCTGGGCAGGACCAGCAAAGCATACTTACCTGCTTTCAGGGGTTGCCCATTGACCTTGACATCGGTACTGAACCCGATTGTGGTAGCCGCATTAGCGCCGGCGCGCCAGAGGGTGTCATAAGGTACGAGCCCGCCCCATATTTCACGGTCCAGTACTGAAGGGGCGCTATAGTCTATAGAAATATGAGTATAGCCGATGGTAAGCGCAGTACTTGCAGCCGGGCTTTTCAGGGGTAGCTCAACCGTTTGGGCAAAGGCCAGTGTTTGTTGCAGCAGTAGGAACAGGAAGAAAAGAGTAATTCGCATGTTGGTTGGTTTTGTGTGGCACAGACCATTGATTATGCAATGTCTGTAATGGAAAACGAAGCCGGGAAAGGGTTTGTTTTACCAGCTACAGATTGAAAATATTATAAAAAAAACTATTAGTTTTGGGCTGATTTCAGCCGTGAGGCCTGCTGTACTATTCCAAAAACTGATTCCAATGGCACGTATCTTCTTCGGGCTGTTCCTTATATGCTGTTTCTTTACGACTGCCGCCCAGGTAGTGGACCCTGGTGATGCGGTGGATTTTTACAAAGCCGGGGAAGAAGCCTTGCTGGCCGGGAAGGAGGAACAGGCCCTTCGGTTATTTAGGAAAGCAGTAAAAGCAAAGCCTGATTTTAATGCTGCCAGACGAGGTATGGCGCTCTGTCTGGAACTGCAGCGGGATTATGCAGGTGCTGCACAGGAGTACAAACAGATTCTTGACCGGGATTCCCTTTTTTCGCGGGCCATGTACTTTCAGGCCGGAGAGGCGTTTTATAAGGCTGGAAAGCCGGAGGAAGCGCTGGCCTATTTTTCCCGCTATAAAGCACTCCTGGCATGGGGTGTGGATACCTTCAGCCTAAATACAGAAAGAGAGCTTGAAATAGAAGAAGAATACCTGCAGCGGCTGCCAGGTAGCATACGTGCCTGCGAGGTCTCCCTTGATTCCATCAAGTTTATCAACATTACTACCGTAGAACCGCTCAATGGGCAAGTCAATACAAAAGCAGACGATTATTTCCCCTTTCTGACCAACGATCAGAAGCTGCTGTATTTCACCCGTAAAACGGATAAGGGGGACGAAGACCTCTATGAAAGCGAATTCACTAACGGGCAGTGGTCCAGAGGGCGCCCCGTCCGCGACCTGAACACCAGCAAGGATGAGGGCATGAGCACTTTTGTACGGGATGGGCGGGTATTGTTTTACACTGTTTGCGGCCGGGAAGGCGTGCTCGGTGGTTGCGACATCTGGCAGGTGGAAATGGACCAAAACAGGGAGGTAACTGCCATGGCGCCTTTGGAAGGCTTTGCCAATTCCGGAGGGTGGGAATCTCAGGCGGCGATCAGCTGCGATGGGCAAGCCCTCTATTTTGCCAGTAACCGCCCCGGTGGAGTGGGAGGAACAGACCTCTACGTTTGTGAGCGGCAGGCAGATGGATCCTGGGGGGAGGCCGTCAACCTGGGGGCAGGCATCAACTCGAAATTGGACGAAGAAGCCCCCTTCATCACCAACGATGGGCAGACCCTGTACTTCTCCTCCAATGGTCATCCGGGTATGGGCGATCAGGATATCTTCATGAGCTGGAAAGATAAAGACGGGGAGTGGTCGGTGCCTATCAATCTGGGGCCACCCGTGAATTCTGCCTTCCGGGAACTGGGGTTTTTTCTTACCGCAGACGGGCAGACCGGCTATTTTGCCTCTGACCGGCCGGAGGAAAGTACCGGCGGGCTTGATATTTTTCGCTTTCGACTGGATACACAACTGTATAGCCGCCCGATAACTTTTGTTGAAGGGCTGGTCATCGACAGCTCGCTGGAGATGACCGTGAGCGCTACGGTTTCCATCGCAGGGCGTCAGGATATTCAGGTTGGGCGGGACGGGCGGTTTTTCCTTTGTGTACCCGCTGGCGACACGCTATTCACGGCGGTCAGCAAAAAGTTTTTTCACCCCTATGAAAATGCCTTTATCATCCCGCGATGGAACAACCGTCAGTTCTACACCATTGAGCTGTTGCTCCATTCCACATTTGATATACCTGATGCTGCTCCGGCCATTGAGCAGGACACCCTTCAGGCCATAGCTCAACCGCTGCCACGCAAGAAATTTGTTGAGTACACCCATACCGTTTTCTTCCCCTTTGATGAAGACAAGATGGAAATAGAAGAGCGGGAAAAACTATTAGCTTTCCTGAAGCCGCTGCAGAAAAAAGATGCTCAGGATATTCGTATTGTGGGGTTCTCTGATGACATTGGAACGGATGATTACAATCTACGGCTCTCCGAAGAACGTGCCAAGCAGATTGCACTCGTCATCATGGACAACGGGCTGGAAGTAGACCATATATACATGGAGGGCAAAGGGGAAGTGAAAGATGAAACCACAAAAGCCCTTAACCGCCGGGTGGAAGTGAAAATCAGAGTGCTGGAATAGCGCTAGGGTAGGGTATTCTGTACCCTTCGTACACCATATACCCAGCACTTGCGCAAACTTGTCAAATTAACCCTATCAGAATGGTGAACAAAACCATTGAGGCTCTGTTCCGCATTTGTAACCTTGCCTGAGTTCTTTTTCTAATCTGCATTCGGAATTCAACTGCTGCTTATGGCCACAAAAATCAACGAAGAAAAACTGGTGCGCCGCCTTCAAGCGAGGGACAAGTCAGCCATTGCCGAAGTGTATGACGCCTACGCACCTTCACTGTACGGTATTGCGCTGCATATTGTAAGGTCTGAGGCCATAGCTCAGGATGTGGTACAAGAGACGTTCATCAAAGTCTGGAAAAATGCGGCCACATATGACACCAGGAAAGGGACTTTATTTACCTGGTTGCTAAATATCACCCGGAATGGAGCGATTGATAAAACCCGATCTGCGGCATTTCGGCGAAGGCGGCAGAACCTACCTGTAGATGAGCATTTGAAAAACAACCATAAACTGAGTACCGCGCAGAACACGGATCAAATAGGGTTAAGGTCCTTTGTGAATCAATTAGAGGAAAAGTACAGAGACATAATCGAACTGGCCTATTTTCAGGGGTACACTCAGCAGGAAATTGCTGAAGACCTGGATTTGCCAATTGGTACGGTAAAGTCGAGAGTTCGAATAGGACTCCGTGAGTTGAGGAAAATCTTTTCAGAGCCAGGTCTAACCCACCTCCTGATCGCAGCTTTTTGCCTGTCGGTATATTGGTTCGTCGTTTAAGAATAATGCCATGAATAAAGATAAATTTTTACAAACCGGATTATTAGAGCAGTATATCCTTGGTCTGACGGATGAGGAAGAGACCAAGATTGTAAAAGATTATGCGGAAACCTACCCGGAGGTTCAATCGGAAATTGATCAGATGCGGGAAGCACTGGATCAGTATGCAAAGCAGTACGCTGTCATGCCTCCGGAAGAGCTGAAGTCAAGAGTCATGAAGGGGGTAGATCAGGCTGATCAGCGTTCTGATACGGGTACAGCTGTCCCTGGCCCCGCCAGTTCAGGCTCCAACTGGATGGGAGCAGCTCTAATGGTTCTGTTAATAGGGGCTTCGCTGTTTTTATACAGGGGCAAAGCTGCCGCAGAACGTGATTTGGCTTCATTGGAAAGCCGGCATACCATTTTCCAGGAAGAATGTGAGCGCCAAAAAGCCGCGCTTCAGCAGCAACAGCAAATATTTGCCATTCTAAATCATGAGGCAACAGTGCCTGTTCGCCTTCATACCACAGGGCTGCAAGCAAATGCAGAAGCCGTAGCTTACCTCAACGGCCTCGAAAAAGTAGCCTATATCAATACTGGTTTGCTGCCAGAATTGCCTTCCGGGAAAACCTATCAGCTGTGGGCTGATGTGGAAGGGGAAATGATCAACATGGGGGTCCTCGAACAACAAAGCAAAGGGTTAAAAGCCGTATCTTATATCGATCACGCAGAGAGCCTTAATATCACTATAGAGCCTGAAGGCGGGAGCGATGAACCTACCGTCGAACAGCTCATTGCAAACGGTGAAGTGTAGCTTTAATCCCCTTTTGAGCTTTTGCCATTTTACAGTGTCGGGTTTTATTAAAAAATATGAGGAATAATTATGTAGAGTATTAAAAAATCACCATTTTAGTAGCGCCCTCAGAACATATCCACCCTAATAGTCCAAAATTTATTGTTTAATTTTAAATCCAATCGGCCTATGTTAATCCTATACATTGCCTCAGGCGCATTTGTTGTAGGTGGAGGGTTAGTGTTCTTTTCAAATCTTATGGCTCAAAAAACACGCAGCCGTTACTATTAATTGATCTGATCACCCCCCCTACCTTGTAAGAACGGAGGACTGCCAAAGCTCCTCCCTGCATTAGTAAGCTATGGCACACACCCCAATCAAAACCAAACACATTACTATACTCACTGCATTCGTCCTTCACTGCTTCAGTGATGGCAGGCAGTAACGAAGCCCTTCGGCTTCTGGTACTTTCCCATGAACTTATTGGTGACGGGGCTTTCATTAGCTTTGTCTAATCCATATGGTGCGATGCTGCATTACAGTTGCCATTCATGCCGGGCGATCTCGTTCGGCTGACTGCAACGTAGTGCTAAAACACCTAAAGCACAGTTATTGTCCCTCCTGCCTGTTTACAGGTGAGCAGGGGCAATAGCTTTTGTTGCATAAGCTGTCAAAACAAAACGAAAAACGAACCTACTACAGCTTCATGCTAAAAACAGCAAAGGCACTGCCTACCCATTGGGTAAGACAGTGCCTTCTGCTTTTTGTAGGAAACCCCGCACGCAGGGCACCTGTTTGCTTTTTGTATTAGAGCTTCAGCACGTCAAGGAATGCCTTTTGGGGCACCTCGACTTTTCCAAACTGCCGCATACGGCGCTTACCAGCCTTCTGCTTTTCGAGCAGTTTCCGCTTCCGCGTAATATCACCACCGTAACACTTGGCTGTTACATCCTTGCGCAGGGCGGAGATGGTTTCCCGTGCAATGACCTTGGCGCCCACTGCCGCTTGTATGGCAATAACGAACTGTTGGCGGGGTAGTAGTTCCTTGAGCTTTTTGCAGATTTGCCGGCCAAAGGCTTCAGCTTTAGACCGGTGCACCAGCGCGGAGAGTGCATCCACCGGCTCACCGTTTAGGCGGATATCCAGTTTGACCAGGTCCGTCTCCCGGTACTCTATAGGCTGATAGTCGAAACTCGCGTAGCCCCGGGAGACCGACTTGAGGCGGTCGTAAAAGTCAAACACGATCTCAGCCAGCGGCAGATCAAAGGATAGCTCCACCCGTTCAGGCGTAAGGTAGTGCTGCTTCGTCAGCGTGCCCCGTTTCTCCATGCAGAGGGTCATGATGGTTCCGATAAACTCGGGCTTGGTGATGATCTGAGCCGTGATGTAGGGCTCTTCCACCATTTCAATGGTATGCTGTTCAGGCAACTCCGAAGGCGTCCGTACGGTGTATTCCTCTCCGGACTTGTCCATTAGGTTATAGGAAACGTTGGGAACGGTCGTAATGACATCCATATCAAACTCCCGGTAGAGGCGCTCCTGCACAATTTCCAGGTGCAGCATACCCAGAAATCCACAGCGGAAACCGAAGCCCAGTGCAGCGGAAGTTTCCGGCTCAAATACCAGGGATGCATCGTTGAGCTGCAATTTCTCCAGGCTGTCGCGCAGGTCTTCAAAGTCATCGTTGTCGAGAGGGAAAATCCCGGCAAAGACCATGGGCTTGACATCTTCAAAACCCTGAATCGCCTTTTCGCAGGGGCGTTCCACCGTAGTGATGGTATCCCCCACCTTAATCTCCTTGGACTCCTTAATGCCGGTGATAATATAGCCTACGTTGCCAGCCTCCAGTTTGTCCTTAGGGTGCTGCGTCATTTTGAGCACGCCAATCTCGTCCGCTTCGTACTCCTTGCCTGTATTCACAAACCGGACAAGGTCGCCTTTGCGCATTGTGCCGTTGAGTATCCGGAAGTAAGCAATGACACCGCGGTAGGCATTAAAAACGGAATCAAAAATCAATGCCTGCAGTGGGGCCCCGGGATCACCCTCCGGTGCCGGGATGCGCTCCACAATGGCTTCCATAATGTCAGGTACGCCCAGCCCGGTCTTGCCGCTGGCCAGAACAATGTCTTCTTTTTCACAACCGATGAGGTCAATGATCTGATCAGAGACTTCATCGATCATAGCACTTTCCATATCTACCTTATTGAGAATCGGGATGATCTCAAGGTCATGGTCAATCGCCAGATAGAGGTTGGAAATGGTCTGCGCCTGAATACCCTGAGAGGCATCCACAAGCAGGAGCGCGCCTTCGCAGGCGGCAATAGAGCGGGAAACCTCGTAGCTAAAGTCCACGTGGCCCGGTGTATCGATAAGGTTGAACGTATATTGTTTCCCATCGCTTGGACGGTCGTAATACATCTGTATGGCATGGCTCTTAATGGTAATGCCACGCTCCCGCTCCAGGTCCATGTTGTCCAGGGCCTGGTCTTGCATCTCCCGGTCGGCAATCGTTTTGGTATACTCCAAAAGCCGGTCGGAGAGCGTACTCTTCCCATGGTCAATATGGGCGATTACACAAAAGTTTCTAATCTGCTTCATAGCTTGCAAATATACGCTATTTTAGATGTTGGTATGCACTATTTCTGCGACAGGGCTGATTATTACATCTATTTTACGTCGGCATACCCGTTTAGATGCCCTGCGCCTTCTTATATAATGGAATGCGCTGCAAATAGTTGGCTTGGGCCAAATTGATATTCGTCAAACTTTTATATTTAGAAAAAGCTGATGTGCTGCTGAAACCTTCAGTGCCCTGTAGCGTATACCTACTTACGAATTAGCCGGTTAAATCAATCCAATACAAACAACCTGATACGGGTTCTGCCTCTCCCGGGGCGAAGCCTGATGGCAGCAAAACCGATTTGAAGTATGGCCAAAGTTCTCATCGTTGACGACGAAAAAAGTATTCGCCGAACCCTGCGGGACATCCTTGAATTCGAAAAGTACGAGGTGGAAGAAGCTTCGGACGGCATGGAGTGCCTGGTAAAGCTAAAGCAATCCCGGTACGATGTGGTGATTATGGACATCAAGATGCCTAAAATGGACGGCATGGAAGCACTGGAGCGCGTTCAAATATTGGCACCGGATACCCCCGTCGTCATGATTTCCGGGCATGCTAACATCGACACAGCAGTGGAAGCCGTAAAAAAAGGCGCTTTCGACTTTATTTCCAAACCACCGGACCTCAACCGACTGCTGATTACTATCCGGAATGCGATGGACAAATCCAGCCTCGTTACCGAAACTAAGCTGCTCAAGCGTAAGGTGTCCAAGTCTAAAGTACAGGAAATCATTGGGGAGTCGGAAGGCGTACAGGAAGTCAAAAACACCATCGATCAGGTAGGGCCAACCGATGCCCGGGTGCTCATCCTCGGGCCAAACGGTACCGGCAAGGAGCTCGTAGCCCGCTGGCTGCACGAAAAGAGCGCCCGCTCGGATCAGCCCATCATAGAAGTCAACTGTGCGGCCATACCAGCTGAGCTGATTGAAAGCGAGTTGTTTGGCCATGAGAAAGGCGCGTTTACTTCCGCTCACAAGCAGCGCATCGGTAAATTTGAGCAAGCTAACGGCGGCACCCTCTTCCTGGATGAAATCGGCGATATGAGCCTTTCCGCTCAGGCTAAAGTACTTCGGGCACTACAGGAAAGCCGGATCACCCGCGTAGGCGGGGACAAGGAGATCAGCGTCGATGTCCGAGTAGTAGCAGCTACCAACAAAGACCTGCGCAAAGAAATAGAAGAAGGCCGCTTCAGGGAAGACCTTTACCACCGCCTGGCGGTGATCATCATCCGGGTGCCGTCGCTGAATGAGCGCAAAGATGATATTCCTACCCTGGCCAGGCATTTTGTCAAGCAGGTCTGCCAGGAGTACGGTGTCCCTGCAAAGCCCATAGCCCCCAGTGCGCTGGAACGGCTCAAGGAAGTCAACTGGACCGGCAATATCCGCGAGCTGCGCAATGCCATAGAGCGGCTGGTGATCCTGAGCAAGGACCGTATAAACGAAGGTGACGTGGAACATTACGTGCTTCCTACCAGCGCTGCGCCCAGCCAGAAACTGAAGGATATCTTCGCCCGCTTCGAGAGCAAGGAGGCCTTGCTGGCCTTTATTGACGAGCAATTTGCCGTCTATCAGAATGCCTGAATTGAACTAAACGCTCGTTTCAGTTGTCTTTATATGCCCCTTTGCCACGGCTGCCTTTTCCAAACAGGAAAGGCAGCCGTTCGATTGTACAGGCAGAAGGGATGAACCAACTATACTGAATAAAAGAATAGCCTATGACCAGTAATCAAGTGAAAAAGCACGAAATGCGGCAGTGGGGCCGCGCGATGAAAGGGGAGAATTCCTGGACGATGTTCAAGGTCATCTCCGAGTTTGTAGATGGCTTTGAAACCCTGAACAAGATGGGGCCCTGTGTGTCCATTTTTGGCTCTGCCCGCACTAAGCCGGACCATCCTAATTACAAGAAAGCCGTTGACATAGCGCGTATCCTCACAGAAGCAGGCTACGGGGTGATTACCGGTGGCGGTCCAGGTATTATGGAGGCTGGCAATAAAGGTGCGCACCTGTATGGCGGCCGCTCCGTGGGGCTCAATATCGACCTGCCCTTTGAGCAGGGCTCTAACCAATATGTAGACCACGATGCTAACCTCAACTTCCGTTACTTCTTCGTCCGTAAGGTCATGTTTGTGAAGTACGCTCAGGCCTTCGTTGCCCTGCCCGGTGGGTTTGGCACCATGGATGAGTTGTTTGAGGTGCTGACGCTGGTACAAACCAAAAAGATTACCCAAGTCCCAATTATTTTGGTAGGTACTGAATTCTGGGGAGGCATGAAGGAATGGATCAAGCAGGTGATGCTCGAAGAACACCACAATATTAATCCTGATGACCTGGACCTGATGCCGATCGTCGATGATCCGGAAGATGTGGTAGCAATTATCGACCAATTCTACGCAGATAAGGGCGAGGAACTCAGTCCGAATTACGAATTATAGACCCTGTCGTGCTCATGGTAGTGCCTCCTGTTTGCAGGTAGCAGGCGCAGGATGGTAAAAGACAATGAAAAGACCAATCGGTCTTTTTTTTCGACAAAATTGAAAAACGTCAGGCAACCAATTGGCGATGGTGTTCGTTATCTACCTCGAAAAGTAACGCAATACCCGCTATGACAAATCAGATAATTGTAGAATCATCATCTACCCCAAACGCTATACAGGATCGCATCATTGACCTGATCAGCTGGCGTTTGAATATGCCGGTTGATAATATTCACCCTTACAGCCGCCTTCAGGAAGACCTATATCTGGATACTATCGACCTGATGCTGCTGATCGCTGAACTGGAAAGCCGCTTCAACGCTTACCTTTCCGCTGAGGAATATGATGCCATTGAAACCGTGGAGGACGCGACGAATTACCTGATGAAGTATGCCGCTTAGTGACGGAGAAAAAACTGCATCATTTATTCCTGCCTGCCCGTGCCGGCCATGGCCGGGTAAGCAAGTTCATCAAACTACTTGATAAAAGGCAGCTTTGTTAGGTTGCCTGAACTCCTTTCAACAAAGGTACAGGTTCTTACGGCTTGTACAAAAAAACAACAAGCGTTCCCTGTTTACGGAGAGCGCTTGTTCTGTTTCTAAATATCCCATCCGCCTTGAAAGGTCCGCTGCCGGTGTGGAAAACTCTTTCCCGATTTAGTTTTTTGGCTCAACCGAAAGCCCTATTTTCGGTGTTATACTGACGATTGAATGGTTTGCCATAGCAAACCTACTCAATGTCAGCATTTACGCTGAGAAGTGGCTTGCGCTTGCCCTGATAAGCTACGCTTCGTCACGGGCGATGCTGCAAACCACTTCATATTGCGTATATCGTAGAAACTGTCAATAACAGCTCGAAAAACCTGCCTTTTTTCAGCCGAAACCGATAATACCATGCCGGAATTTGTACACCTGCACTGTCATACTCAATATTCACTGCTCGATGGGGCTTCCGAGATCGGGGCCATGATGGACAAAGCCGCCAAAGACGGTCAAAAAGGCGTTGCCCTGACAGACCACGGCAATATGTTTGGCGCTTTCAAGTTTGTAGCGGAAGCCGAAAGGCGTGACCTCAAGCCTATCATCGGCTGTGAATTTTATGTCGTGGAGGACCGGCATAAGAAAGCCTTCTCCAGAGCCAAAGGGGAAAGAGACCGCCGCTACCACCAACTCATGCTGGCCAAAAACCAGAAAGGGTATGAAAACCTGAGCAAGCTTTGCTCTCTGGGCTTCATCGAGGGCACGTACAGTAAGTACCCCCGGATCGATAAGGAACTAATAGAAAAGTACCACGAAGGCCTGGTTGTCACTTCCTGTTGCATCGGCGCCATCATCCCTCAGCTCTTTCTGGCGGGTAAAGATGAAGAAGCAGAACAGGAGTTGAAGTGGTGGCTGAATATTTTCGGGGATGATTACTACATTGAGCTACAGCGCCACCGCGGGCTGGACAATATCGACGTGGGTAAAGATAGCAAAGGCAATCCGATCTACTCCAATCTCAGTCAGGAAGCCGTCAACCAAAAGCTGCTGAAGCTGGCCCAAAAGCACAACGTCAAGGTCATTGCCACCAATGATTCTCACTACGTGGAGGAGGACGATTGGATGCCCCACGATATCCTGCTCTGTATCAATACCGGCAGTTTGCTGGAAGAGAGCACCCGTTTCAAGTTCCCGAGTTCTGACTTCTACTTTAAGACACAGCAGCAGATGTCAGAGCTCTTCCACGACCACGAAGAGGCACTGGCGAATACCATTGAGATCTACGACAAGATCGATAAGCTCACGCTTGCCCGGGACATCCTCCTGCCGGCTTTCCCCATGCCGGAGCAATTTGCCACGCAAGACGATTACCTGCGCCACCTGACCTACGAAGGCGCTAAAAAAAGATACGGCACCATCACGCCTGAGATCAAAGAACGCCTCGACTTCGAGCTTTCTGTGATTGAGAACTCCGGCTATCCAGGCTACTTCCTTATCGTGCAGGATTTTACCACCACGGCGCGGGAAATGGGCGTTTCCGTTGGTCCCGGACGGGGTTCGGCGGCGGGTTCGGCAGTGGCCTATTGTATCGGTATTACAAATGTCGATCCGATCAAGTACGACCTCCTGTTTGAGCGATTCCTCAACCCGGAGCGGATTTCCATGCCGGATATTGATATTGACTTTGATGACGAAGGCCGGCAGAAGGTCATCGACTATGTGATCGACAAATACGGGCAAAACCAGGTCGCCCAAATTGTCACCTACGGTACGATGGCTGCTAAATCCAGCCTGCGCGATGTAGGCCGGGTGATGGATGTGCCGCTTTCTGAAGTGGACCGGGTGGCTAAGACGTTCCCCAACCACCTCAAAGCCAGCCTCGCTAAAGTGCTGAAGGATGGCGATATCGACGACAAGCTCAAAGGCGCCCTCAACAGCGAAGAGCGCGAAAAAGCCTACCAGTTCCGGCAATTGGCCGAGGCCGACGACAAAATCGGGCAGATGATCCAAACGGCCCGTAAACTTGAAGGCTCCGTCCGGAATACCGGCATACACGCTTGTGGAGTGGTCATTACACCAGATGACATCACCCGCTACGTACCGGTGACGGCGGACAAGGACACGGGCATGCTCGTCTCTCAGTTTGACAACAGCGTGGCGGAAGACGCCGGCCTGCTTAAGATGGACTTTCTGGGCCTGAAAACCCTGACCATCATCAAAAAAGCGGTGGCCATGGCAGAACGGAACCACGATGTCAAGCTCGATATGGATATGATCCCGCTGGATGACCCCAAGACCTACGAGCTTTTCCAGCGTGGGGAGACGGTTGGCATTTTCCAGTACGAGTCCGCAGGCATGCAGAAGTACATGAAGGAGCTCAAGCCCACCGCCTTTGAGGACCTCATCGCCATGAATGCCCTCTACCGCCCCGGCCCGCTGGAGTACATCCCGGAATTTATCGACCGTAAGCACGGGCGCAAACCGGTGACTTACGACTTGCCCGATATGCAGGAGTACCTGGAGGAAACTTACGGTATTACGGTCTATCAGGAGCAGGTAATGTTGCTTTCGCAAAAGCTGGCCGGCTTTACCAAAGGCCAGGCAGACATGCTGCGGAAGGGCATGGGTAAGAAGAAAAAGAAGATCATTGACGAACTGCACCCTAAGTTTATCGAAGGAGGGGTGGAGCGCGGCCATGATAAGGACAAGCTGGAGAAAGTCTGGAAGGACTGGGAAGCTTTTGCCTCTTATGCCTTTAATAAATCACATTCTACCTGCTATGCTTTCGTCGCCTTCCAAACCGCCTACCTCAAGGCGCATTACCCGGCGGAATTCATGGCCAGCGTGCTGACCAACAACAAGAGCGATATTAGCAAGGTGACCTTCTTCCTGCAGGAATGCAAGCGCATGGGGCTGAATGTACTTGGGCCAAGTGTGAATGAATCGGTTGCCGACTTTTCGGTAGACAAGAGCGGACATATCCGCTTTGGTCTGACTGCCCTGCGTGGGGTGGGAGAGGGGCCCGTGGAAGCTATTGTGGAGGAGCGGGATGAAAATGGGAAGTTTGAGAGCATCTTCGACATGATGCGCCGGCTCAACCTCCGCTCCGTTAACAAGAAGGTGATGGAAAGCCTGGCAATGGGCGGTGGCTTCGACTGCTTTGAGGACACCCACCGGGCACAGTATTTTACCCCCTCCGATAAATTCGACAGCCTCCTGGAGCACGCCCTGCGCTACGGCAATGCCTATCAGGCGCAAAAGGCACAGGCGGTGAATTCCCTTTTCGGAGATTCAGATGAAGTTCTGATCCCTGAGCCCGAGGTGCCCGAGTGCGAGCCCTGGCCGCTCATCGAGCAGCTCAACAATGAGAAAAACGTCACCGGCATCTTCATCAGCGGGCATCCGCTGGATGACTACAAAGTGGAAGTGGAAAACTTCACCAACTGCCCGCTGGACCAGGTGGAAGACAGCAAAAACCGCCCCTCCCTCAACGTAGCCGGCATGGTGATCAATGCCCGCCACCTCATCAGCAAAAATGGCAATGGCTGGGGCATCTTCGAGCTGCAAGATTACAATGGCTCCCTGGAGTTCAAGCTGTTTGGAGAGGACTATCAGAAGTTCAAGCACCTGCTGGAAATCGGGAAAGCCCTCTACCTCAACCTGGGTTGGCAGAAGAGCTGGCGCGATGAAAGCCTGGAAATCAAGGTAAAAGAAATCAAACTCCTGGACGGCATTGCAGAAAACATGACCGATGCCATCACCCTGAAAATCCCGGTGGAAGGGCTGACCATGGAGCTCATCGAAGCTGTGGACAAAGCCTGCGCTGAGCACGCCGGCCCGCACAGCCTCCGCATGGAGATCATCGACCGTTCCAAACGCCTGAAGCTGAAGATGAAAGCCAAGCAGCGGAAAGTGAATGCCGCGAATGGTTTTATTGCGGAGCTGGAGAAGATTGGGGTGGAGTATGTGTTGAATTAACGCGGGTAGGTGGAAGGGCCCTTCCTCCTACCCGCGTTAAGCCCGAGATCTGGGCATAAGTTTGCTTTATTGGTCGAAACAGAGTATATTACATTGTTCTTTCTGGGAAATCAAGTTTTCATTTGCTCTCCCCAGTCTCTCTTAACAGTTATGTAAATCAAGCATGATGAAAAAGTTATTCTTCTTTCTTTCTTTCTTTCTTTCTTTTGAACTATTAGCCCAATGTCCGCCTACAGGTTTTGGAAAGTGTTTGGAAAACGATCCATCTGAATATATCTGCATTGAAGCCCCTCCGTCGGGGGCATTCAAAATCAGTGACTTTGTTGGTTCTAATCCTGGCGATCTTCCACTTGGTGGTGGGGTTGTAAGCGTTATAATTGATGGAAATTTAATTGTTGATATAGATTATTTATTCAATCCCGGCTCTCATGTGTTGTTAACCTCTAATTCAAGTATCAGTGTGACAGATCAACTTGCTGTTCCTAATCAGAATAGCCCTAAATTAATATTTGATGGTACTATTATCTCATCATGTGGGAACGATAGGTGGTCTTTTATTAGCGCTACAGATGAATTTTCAGAGATAAGTTTTATAAACGGAACAATTGCAAAGCAAGGAACTTCAGGCATATTTATTGGAGAAAACGCTGTACTTACTGCTACTAATTCGACATTTTCGGACATTTCCATAAGTTGTATTACTCTAGGGTCTACAGCTGGTTCCTATGCTCAAAATGTTAATGCCACCATAGTAAATAATGTCTTTGAGTTTAGCCCTTTTGGCGTACGGGTCTTTCATACTCAGCCAATAAGTATTGGAACTGGAAACATCTTTAGGTTTCCGGTAGCCGCTCCGCCTTCGTTTGGTAATCCAGTGGCAATCCTTGGTAGTAGCAGCTCAATATCAGTCGCTTCAGGAAATGCGATCGAGGGGTTCCCCATTGGCATCTGGTCCAATAATAAATCAGCTGATTTTCGCTATTTAAGCTGTTCAGGAATTGATATTTCTGATTGTGGTACAGGAATTGATATTAGAGCGCTTAATGATGGTACATCCTCTCCTCAAGACGGGGTAAATCTATATCTTCGTTCATCTCTCTTTAAAAATAATACCACGGATATATCTGCAGATGCACAATTAGGAAATTCCTATTTGATTTTTGATAACCAATTCCTGAATCAAGGGAACAGCACAACTAGTGTTGCAATTGGTGGAACAATACCTCAATCTATCAGGTTTCAGAATAACATAATAGACCGTCCAACTGGGAATGGCATTAGGTTAAGTTTACCCGTTTGGGATGCAGGGGCATCAGGGCTGAACGTTGAAAACAATGATATTACAACCAATATAGATGGAATAGGTCTGTCACTGTTCAGGGGTGGCAGGATTGGGGATAATATTGTCACTTGTTCTGGTAATACTGCCATTGAGATTGTTAATTGTGATGGCGCTTACATTTATGATAATGAGGTTTCGGCTACAGGAATTGGCGATGGCCAATTTTCAGGTTCAATCTATCTGGAAAACTCTGTCAATTGCATTTTGGAGTGCAATCAAACAGATGGAATGGGGAATGGAGGAGGCATCAGCTTTTTTGAACACTGCGACAATTCAATAATTCTGCGTAATACTATGTCTAATCATGTTCGGGGGCTGGCTTCAGTTGCATTTGCAGGTGATCCAGTAATTGGGCAACAGCCCTATAGCGATAATATTTGGCTGGGCGGTAGCACCGCTGAAGCTGCTTTGGAGGCGTTTAGCGGTACAGTACTTCCATTTTTCTTTATTGCTAGCCAGTTTACAGTTCAGAATAATACAGGGCAGATATGGCCTGCCCCTATCATTCCTCCTCAGGATCCTTTGGGCGCGGATCCCTTGGCATGGTTTCGTGTTGTGCCTTCCCCTTCAAATCCTCCCCAAGCGTGCTTTGACACCCCTCCTATTGAGGAGGTATTTAGAAATCTAACTCGGTTTGAGGAAGGGCTTATAGATGGAACGGTTAATCCGCCGGTTGGCTCTTCCGGTAAATATCGGGATATAGACTTTCAGATTTTTTCGAAGTTAAAGAGCGATTTATCTCCTTTGAATATCAATAGCTATGTATACTATGAGTCACTTAGCTCTTCCTACTTCAATGATCGTTATTCGCTTGAGGAGCATATAATGCTTGCATCCGATGCATCAGCAACCTTGGATATTGGAGAAGAGAATCAGCTTCTATTGGAGAACTTAGAACTGCTGGCTAGTATAGATGATGGCACTCAGGAATCTCTTAGGGATAGTACATTGGAAAGTGTTCATTCACTCTCATCCTTAATCTCTGAGTCTGTACTTTTCTATCAAACGGGAATGGAAGAAAAAATAACCGATATACAGTTATTGCTTCAGGGAATGTCAGGTACAGTGCCTTCCGATTCTGCATTTATTGAGGTAGCTACTGTTTATTTCAATAATTTTGGAACGGTATATGAACAGTACTCCCAGACAGACCAGTCTGTTGTAGACTATTATGCAGGACTTTGCGTATTGGAATATGGAGAGGCTGTGTACCTGGCTAATGCAATTGCAGGAACTGCGTTCAAATATGACCTGATCTCAGCTTGTACGACTGAAAACTTATTTTTTCAGGCAACGGATAAGCCTCAAACCAATATGAGTTTTCGGATATACCCATCTCCAACAAGGGGTGAAATCAATATTCATTACCCTTTTGAAGAGTTTAAGTTAGTGAAGGTGTACAATGCCCTTGGTAAAGTCATCCTGGAGTATAAAAGCCCTCAGCAAACAATCAACCTGAACGGCGAAGCAACTGGAATCTACTTTGTTGAACTGATCAACCAAAACAACGAACGTTATGTACAGAAGGTTATCCTTCAATAACCTCTTACTATGGTCAATGCTTTTGATCTGCTTCCTCCCTGGCGAGGGGGCAGGCCAAAAGCATGACCATATTTGGTTTTATGGCTGGAACAATTCAACCGATCAGCCAGATTTTCACGGTGGAAGGATAGACTTTAACTACGCTCCACCCCTGGCGACTCCGGATTTACGAAATGTAAATATGGAGCTCTATGGCCATATTATGTCCGATAGTACAGGCGAAAATGTACTGTACTATTCTCAGGGTCGGCATATCTTTCATATGGGAGGTCAGGTAATGGAAGGCGGCAATAATATTAACCCTGGTTATTGGTGGGACATTAGCCACCCTGGTCCATACATATCTTCAATGTCGGGGTTGTCAATACGCTATCCGGGCAGGGAGAATGAGTATTTATACTTCCATCAGCGGTATGATTCTCTGCGTACGCCGCCCGTTTGCTGCCTTTTTCCAAGGGATATTTATTATTCTGTTATCGATATGTCAGCGAACGAAGGGTTGGGAGCGGTCACATCCAAAGGGACCGTGCTGACGGATGCCTACAATGCGGGCTTTGGAATGACCAAAACCGCCGATAATGCTGGTTGGTGGCTGGTTTTTGGCCAGCATCAGTCCAATATCTATCATACTTATCGGGTAGACAGCAGCGGCGTGCACCTGCACCGGTTTGATACCCTGGGCATCAATATTTACGAAAATCCGGAGAAAGTGGATCAACCAGGCTATAGCCTTTTTTCTCCGGACGGGACTATGTTTGCCCGTTCTGACTTTTGGAATGGTATAACCGTCCTTTCCTTTGACCGCTGTGAAGGCAGGCTGTATAATGCACGGTTCTATCCTACAGAATTCAGGAATACCTTTACGGGGTTAGCCTTCTCGCCTAATTCCCGTTTTGTTTACTACAACACCTCTGGACAATTAATTCAGTTAGACACCCGGGAAGAGCCGGAAGCCTATGCTTTGGATACGATTGCCAACTGGGATCGTTACCACGAGCTGGATATGCTCCCTTTTAGCGATGGTTTTGCCTTTAGCGAATTGGCGCCGGATGGGAAAATTTATATTTCTGCGATAGGGTCCAGCCGTCATTTGCATGTGATTGAGCGGCCGAACCTTCCGGGGCAAGCCTGTGGCTTCCGGCAACATGGTTTTCCACTGCCTACTTCAAATGTAGCCACGGTCCCGCATTTTCCAAATTACCGGCTAGAGCCCATAGACTGTGAATAAATGAAGCGACTATACCTACTTATTACGTTAACTGCTTTGCCGATGCTCATCGGCGCACAGGAATTTTGGGCTGGAGGCTATACCGAAAGCCTGGATACGATTGTGAACGGCAGAATGCTTATTAAAGCGATGCCAGATACGGTTGTGTTTGAGCCTTTTGATTCGCCAGTACAGTTTGAAAGCACGATGGCGGGGGTATTCGATGAGGCGGGGGAGGTACTGTTTTACACGAATGGCTGCCATCTTTACGGACAAAACCATCACATCTTAATCGGAGGGGAAAATTTGAACCCCGGGCCAATACACGATTTGGTCTGTGACGACTATGGTTACATAGCCCCCAAAGGTGCCACAATTGTAAATTTCAGGACACACCCTCACCTATACTATGTCCTTCATCTGGGGGTGCAGGACGATATTTCGCACTCCATTAGTTACGGCCCGCTTTATCTGACCCAAGTGGAGCATGACGCGTCCTCCGGGGAGTTGACCGTACTTTCCGCCAATGAGATTTTATTGGATGGAGAAGTAGACCCTTTCGATATGATCCGGCATGGCAATGGCAATGACTGGTGGCTGATAACCAATGACTTTGGCACTTCCAGCTACCACAAAATACTGCTTACGCCAGACGGTGTGCAACAGCACGAGGTGCAGGAGATTGGGTATGCGTTTCCCTTTCCCCCATGCCGGGGGCAGCGCTCCTTATCGGCCTCACCCTCCGGTGAACGGCTCGTGCGGTATGGCTCTAAATGTGGAGCGCAGTTCCTGACCTTTGACCGTTGCAGCGGTGATCTTGAGGAGGCAGGCTTTTCTCCACTGCCCTACAATGTAGTAGGTGGGGGAGGAAGCGTCTTTTCTGATGATTCCGAGTATGTCTACCTGACTTACTGGCATCAGATTATGAAGGTAACATTTAGTGATCCGCCAGATACGCTGCGCCATGCTTATCGCCCGCCCCTCAATATTGGAGCGAGTTTTATACATGCTTATCGTGCCCCTCACGGTACATTATTCATTGCACCACATGCATCTGAGCCTTACCTGCATACCATCCCTGCCAATGATGATCATCCGGATACGGCTATGGTAGCACTCGAGGGCCTGCCGCTGCCTTACCGCATGCAGCGTACCATCCCGCACTATCCCAATACGGCGTTGGGGGACTGGCAGGATGCGCCCTGTGATACTTTGCTGACCAGCACGAAGGAGACAGCCCCTGGTCCGCAGCACGATTTATTAAAACTATATCCCAACCCTGCCCATCAATATATTACGCTGGACATAGCATTGGAAGGGGAGAAAACTGTGACGCTGGTCAATGGCGTAGGGCAAGTCATCCAGGAGCAGACCGTTCGAACCGATCACTTGCGCCTGCCGCTGGCGGGTTTTCCGCCGGGGCTCTATTTTATGGTATTGAGTCAGAATGGTGTCTCTTTGGATGTGGAGCGGTTTATCCGGCAGTAGGGTGGAGGCAGGCAACTGCATTGTTTTCGAGCATTTTAATGTAAATATTTGGCAGAGGATTGATTTTTTGTGCCCAACATTGCTGGTTTTAAAAAATTCATTGCCGTACACTTTTAGCTCGGCAAAAAGTTCATTGAAAGTTTGGAAAGAGAGACAGAAAAAATAAGGGTTTTCTGAGATTTTAAAAATCTTTGCAGAAAACCCTTTCAAAATGCCGTTCTGCAAAGATCTAAAAAATGGTTGATAAAGCATCAATCTGAGGTTCCACAAGGCAACGCCTTGCGTCGATTAACCGTCTTATCTGGTTTATTAGGTGCCTTAATCAAAGGTGGCCGGGCATCTTTATCAGAGTTGGGCCGCCATATGGAAGACCCCACTGACCTGGAAAGTCGGGTCAAGAAGGCCAAGCGTTGGTTGCAAAATAAGTGGACCGATGTCACGGTACACTTTATACCCTACCTTCTTCCGATTCTCCACTCTCTGAGCAAGGCTGGAGAGTTAGTTCTGGCCATCGATGGCTCCTGTGTGGGCAAAGACTGCATGGCGCTGATGGTCAGTGTAATCTGGCGCAGGCGAGCCATTCCCATTTGTTGGGTAGTTCGTAAAGCTCCCAAAGGCCATTTCCCGGAACACATGCACGTGGCCATTATCGGTCAAGTGGCGATGCTTATGGACAGTATCCTGGAACAGGATTGCCGGATTTTCCTGCTGGGAGATGCCGAATTCGACGGCTGCGAGTTGCAACAGTCTTGTTTGGCTCACGGTTGGGAGTACGTGCTAAAAACGGCGAAGGATACTTTGGTAGCCGATCATCCGAACATGGAGAATGCTTCGGCTTTTGGCCATTTGGCCGCAAGTATCGGTCAAAAAAGCTTGTTCCTGCCCCAAATGTATGTGACTAAGCAAGGGTTTGGGCCAGTCAATGTCTTGTTCTGGCATGACCGGACCCGATATGACCGACCTTTGTATCTGTTGACCAGCTTGGAATATGGCCCGCAAGCCGAAACATATTACCGAAAGAGGTATCACATTGAAACCTTTTTCGGCGATATCAAATCTCGCGGATTCCACATTCATAAAACCAGGATTGAAGAGCCTCAAACCTTGTTCAATCTCTTGATCGTGGCTAGCCTGGCTTTCATCATCTGTATCTTGTTCGAGTTTGATGCCCGAACCTCAGCCCAGTTGGGTAAATTCTGCCGTAAAGACCGAATCGATAGCTTGTCCGTGTTTCAGATTGGACTGAGGGCTGTCCGATTTTATGTCAGGCATGCTTTAAATCTTTCTTTCCAATTTTCAAAGAACTTCCCGTAAAATAAAAGTGTACGGCAATGAATTAAAAAAAAGCCTTAACTTAATGTTGTGAAATTTTCGGAACGCCTCTTTTATCTCTTTTATCTCTTTTATCTCGGGTGTAAAAAGGCTGTTCGAATGTACATTTAGTCTGGTACTAAAAGGCTGATGCGTCGAGCATCGGTAGTGCTTCTATTGACGCATCAGCCACATTATTAATATCAAAAGTTTAAATTATGCAATTTAAGCGAAACATTCAAAGCGTAAGTGTAGGCGTTTTATTCTACTTTGCGATGGGGGCTTTTATTGCCCCCCTATTCGGACAAACGGTCTTTTACCAGGGGCAAGTTGTTGATTATTGTTCAGGCGACCCATTAGAGGGAGTTGAAGTTCGTTTTCTACCTTGAATGTACAAGTCAGCCAGACAGAAGATGCCCAAATAGAGCTTACGTTATTGAACAGTACCGGGCAGGTGCTGCAAAATATCGAAGATGTCCAAGCGGTTGAAGGCTTCAACCGCTACGAGATTGACGTATCCACCTACCCTCCGGGATTGTATATGATTTTCATTTCCAATCGAGAGCAGCGGATCAGCCGTAAGGTGATCGTAGAGTAATTAAATTGCAGGGTGGCAGATGTTTCTCTGCTGCCCTGCCCATTATACTTTTCTAGCTATGAAAAAGTATTTACAATGCTTATTTCTTCTGTTTCTTCTGTTCCCAATATTGTCTAGTGCCCAACAAAATCTAGTCATCAACCCAGGATTTGAAGATTATGAAAACTGCCCAACCGAGCCAGGTTTATTTTCAGGATATTTATTGGATTGGACCTATTATTTTGCAGCTCCAGAATACCTTAATGTGTGCGGATATACGGACATGAGGGCTTTCCCAAGAACCGGAGATGGTTTCGCTGCTGCTTACCTTTATAATATAATTACCAATACGTATTCTCACCATGAGTATTTGTACGGTCAGTTATCAGAACCCCTAGAAAAAGACAGCTTTTATTACGCTGAATTCCATATCCGGCCTGATTCTGATCGAGGCTTCATCAATAAATATGAAATGATCGTAACTCTTGAGCCTATCGACTCCACATTGCCTTTCGATGGCGTGCTCAACATGGAGCCGACTATCGAGTACGTAGGGGACATCATCACCGATACCACTCAGTATACCAAAATTTCAGGCTGCTTCACGGCGCAGGGGGGCGAGCGCTACATCACCCTGGGCAATTTCAATGCCGACCAGGAGACCGATTTTATCTGGGACCCCAATACTGCTATTGAGAAATCCAATTATTCCTACTTTGACGATGTTGGGGTGTTTAAGTTCAGCTTCGAGCACCTGCTCAATTTTGATACGACGATATGCGCAGGGAGCTGCATCAACATCGCCAACCGTATAGACGGAGACTACAACTGGCAGTTTGCCGGCGCTTCCCCAAGTGTTTCTCAGGAGATCGCGCCCCAGCAAATCTGTTACGACGAGCCCGGCGTATTCGACATAGAGGTAGTCATGACCCACTGCGCCGGCCAAGACACCCTGCTGCTGGAAGGGGCTGTGACGGTAGTGCCGCAGCCCACGCTCACCGCTGATACTTTGCAGCAGCTGCAAGTCACTGCGGGGGATACCGTGCCGTTACAAGCTTGTGCTACGGGCGACACCTACCAATGGGAACCCAGCCAGGGGCTGAGCTGCACCGATTGCACCAATCCCCTGGCTACGCCGCAGGAGGATATAACGTATACCGTGCAAGTTTGGAACGCCGGGCAGTGCGCCCAAAGCTGCACTTACGAGGTGGAAGTTTTCGAGCAGCCTGACCCAAGTTTTGCTTTATCTCAGGATACCATTTGTAGCGGACAGTGCGCCACTGTAGAATACACCGGCACAAACTTGGATATCGGGCTGGCATTCTGGTCATTCGAGTCGGCTGCGCCTGCGCAGGCAAGCGGGCTGGAGCCGCAGGAAGTTTGTTTTGACGAGCCTGGCCAATACGAAATCAGCCTGCAGGTAGGCACTGCACTTGATACCCTCACCGCTGTGGACACCATCGTGGTCTTGCCTCAGCCGGAAGCTTCCACTACTGCTCCAGTGCCCTACCGCTTGCAGTTTGGAGAGCGTCTGCGCTTGTCGCCCTGCGCCGATGGGCAATTCTACGCCTGGCAGTCCAGCTACCCGCTTTCCTGCCGCGATTGCCCTGACCCGGAGCTGGAGGCGATTGGCAACGATACTTTGCAGCTTTTGGTAAGCAATGGTGGCAATTGTGCTGTAACATGCCGCTATTTTGTGGAAGTCGAAGTCCCGGATAATATCTATTTGCCTACGGCTTTCTCCCCCAATGATGACGGGCGCAATGACTTTTTTGAGCCGCTGGGGCCTTATCATGAAACCCTTAGGTTAGAAGTTTATGACCGCTGGGGCGGTTTGCTATATAAAGGTGAAGGTATTGCTGCACGTTGGGATGGCATTTCCGGAGGGGAGCCAGCCACTGCAGGGCTTTATACTTATCAGTTGTTGTACCGTGATGTTCGCGATGGTCTGGTAAAAAAGGTCTCCGGAGGTGTGATGCTATTGAGGTAGCTAATGTATATTTCAATAATTTTGGAACGGTATAGGAGGAGGAGGTGGAAGGCACTTCAGAAGTGCCTTCCACCTCCTCCTCTGCCCTCTTTACTTCTTAAGCAAGTCCCGGATTTCAGCCAGCAGTTCTTCCTGCGAAGGACCCTTAGGTGCAGGTGGAGCCTCCTCTGCCTCTTTCTTTTCCGTCAGGCGGTTGTAAGACCGGATGATCATGAAAACAATGAAGGCGATGATCAGGAAGTCCAAAATCCGCTGTATGAAAATACCATAGCGGATGGCAACCTCCTCCTGCACGAGCTCGCCCGCGTCATTGGACACGCCCTCCTGAAGCACAATAGCGAGGCTGGAGAAGTCTACCCCGCCCAGCGCGAGGCCAATCGGTGGCATAATGACATCAGCCGTGAGCGACTTGACAATGGCTCCAAATGCACCCGCAATAATTACGGCTACGGCCAGTTCCAGTACGTTGCCTTTCATGATGAAGGCCTTGAATTCTTTTAGCATTGTTCAGTGTGTTTGGTTTAAGGCCTGAAAAATACGACAGAATCTCAAATAGTTGATCACTAAAACGGGCGAAACAATGCTTTTCTACATTTTCCGTGGCTTTGGCAGGAGCGAACAAATAAAGCCTGCCGCTTGCGCTATATCATATTTATCCTTACTTTAGCTGTGCACGTTGAAACACAAGGGCAGTAGCGCTTCCCCCCGGATTCCTGCTGCCCGCTTTTTTGCCTCCTCTTTTCCTAATAGTAATACTATATCTCTTTCTTTAAAGCATCTCCCGGAAGAATGGCCAGCCATTTTATTGCTATCAAAAAAAGTAGCTTTTTCGCGAACCAAGCTCAGTTTGCTTTGTTTTTATAGTAAAGCTATCAATAAAGCTAGTTTTGCTGAAAAGATGGCTTTCGTTTGGGCTCACGAAACGCGTCCTGTGGTACTAAATCATCAATGTTATGGTTTATTGATCACCTTAAAATTAATGGCTATGAAAAATTTCCTGTTTTTAATGATGTGCTTGGCGCTGTCCGCGCTTACGACCAGCTGTACCGTAGTAAAGCAAGGAGAGGTCGGCGTCAAGCGCACTTTTGGGAAGTATGCTGACCGGCCATATACCGAAGGGCTTCGGGTATTCAACCCCTTCACCACTACGGTAGTCAAAGTGCCGGTCCAAACCGAAAATATGGAGGTCAGCCTCAACCTGCCTTCCAAAGAAGGGCTCAATATCCGGGCCGACATTTCTATCCTGTATAATCTAAAGGCAAACAAAGCACCTGATCTGCTCCGGGAAATTGGGCGGAATTATGAAAACAATGTTATCCTTCCCGTCTTCCGGTCCACGGTTTCCGACGTTACTGCCCGTTACTTCGCCAAGGACATGCACACCGGCGAGCGTGCAACCATCGAAGTGGCGATCCGCGATCAGATGGCGGGCCTGCTAGAAGAACGCGGGATCCTCATCGAAGCGGTGCTGATTAAGAGCATACAGCTGCCCGCCAACCTGGCCCGGGCGATCGAGGAGAAGCTGGAAGCCGAACAGCGCGCGCTCCGTATGGAGTTCGTCCTGCAGGAAGCACAGCAGGAAGCGCAGCGCCGCCGTATCGAAGCCGAAGGTATCCGGGATGCGCAAAACATCATCTCGCAGGGGCTCGACCCCAACGTGCTGCAGTTCAAGTCCATCGAAGCATTCCTAGAGCTGGCCAAATCTCCTAATACCAAGGTCATTATCACCGACGGGGATATGCCTATGCTGATGGACCCGCAGCAGCCGGGCGCGCTGCAAAGCACGCTCAAGAACTAAGGTTGTAAGAACCAAGTGATTTCATACTAATTACTATTTTGGAAGGGTGCCGTGTATGCGGCACTCTTTTTTTAAACCCTTTACGCCCGCCACCGTTTTCTCAAAGTGTAAGTATGGAAAAACAACAATCATGAAAACAGGACTGATGCTCGCGATATTGCTGCTGACTGGCGGGTGTGGTGTCTCAGAGCAGCAAGAAACAAGCAGCAATACCTCTGATCAGCAAGAAGAAGCCGCCGTTTACGAAGACTATCCGGAGGCGGACAGCCTTTTGTCGGGCATCCCCGTTTATCCAAAGTTTGAAGATATAGCGCCCTTACTGGCGCTGAATAACGATACCACTTACGTAGTCAACTTCTGGGCCACCTGGTGTAAGCCCTGCGTTAAGGAGTTGCCTTACTTCATAGAACTGAGCAAAAAATATGCCGACCAACCGGTTCGAATATTGCTCATCAGCCTTGATTTTCCGGCTCAGTTGCAATCCCGCCTTGTCCCCTTCGTTGAAGAGCGGGAGATTAAGCCACTGGTAGCCGTACTGCTGGATGGCAAGTACAATGACTGGATCGACCGGGTTTCCCCGGAATGGAGTGGCGCCATACCGGCTACCCTTTTTTACCGGGGCAAGGACCGCCACTTCGTTGGAGAAGCGGTGCACAGCCTGGAAGAGCTGGAACAGGAACTCAATACCATTTATCAACCATAACACTTTGACCATGAAACACCTGATGACTGCCCTGTTGCTTGGGCTTTTGCTAACCGCTTGCGGCAATGCCACCGAAGCCGGAAAAGAGCAAGCCGCGAATACGGAAACGACGGAAGCCACCGAGACCAAACCTGAAGCCAAAACGGTATCTCAGCGTGCTGAAGGCATTGCCGTTGGCGAGCAGGCACCTGACTTCGAGCTCAAAAATGTAGACGGAAAGACCTATAGCCTTGCCGGTATCAAAGATGCGAATGGCCTTGCTCCAAAGGGCTATGTCGTTATCTTCACCTGCAATACCTGCCCTTTTGCTGTAGCGAGCGAGCAGCGCATTATTGACTTGCACAACAAGTATGCCCCGCAGGGCTATCCGGTAGTAGCCATTCAGCCCAACGACCCTGCCATTCAGCCGGGCGACAGTTTCGAGGCGATGCAGGAGCGGGCAGAGGAAATGGATTACCCTTTCGTTTACCTCTTTGACGAAGGGCAGGAAGTATACCCTGTTTATGGCGCCACCAAAACGCCTGAGGTATTTCTGTTGGATGCCGACCGCTATGTCAAGTACCACGGTGCTATTGATGACAGCGTGCGCGACCCTGAAGGCGTAGAAGAAAAATACCTGGAGAATGCCATCAATGCCCTGATGAAAAATGAAACGCCCCATCCGCCTGTAACTAAAGCGGTAGGCTGTGGCATTAAGGCTTAAGCTTTCACTTACCGATGCCCGGCTCTGGAGAAGAGCTGCTTACGGAAGCGCTCCGGAGTAGTGGCTTCGTACTTCTTGAAAAAGCGGCAGAAATAAGCCGCATCCTTAAAGTTAAGCGCATCGCTGATTTCACCGACCGTCCGGTTTTCGTGAGCCAGCATGCGCTTAGCTTCCAGCATCACCCGGTGCCGGATGAGGTGGCCGGCCGATTGCCCTGTCTTCTCCTTCGCAACAGCATTTAAATAGTTAGGCGTGAGGTGCAGCAACTTCGCATAGTCTTTTACCAGCCTCGTCTCGCTGTAGTGCAGATCAATCAGCTGCTCAAACCGCTGTATGATATCCCTCAGCTGCGGCGTTTCGCTTGGGTTAGCTTGAAACCGGTCTTCGTAAACCTGTTGTGCCCGGCAAAGGATGACATTCACATAAGAGCGCAGCATGCTCATCATCCCGGTCTTGTTTTCGTGATACACTGCCAGCATCTGTTCGAGCAGGGTGCAGCAGGCTTCGTGATTCCGCTCATCCAAATCCACAAACGGATGCTCATAGCTGGAAGAGTAAAATGGAAATTCATACAGCTTATTCATGTTGTAGCGCTGTGTGAAAAAGTCGGCCGTAAAGAACAGTACATATCCTTTCAGCCCCTCATCCCGTTCCCAGGCATGTATCATTCCTGGTGACATCAGGAAGAGGCGCCCCGGCTTGACATCATAGGCCTTGAAGTCGATCAGCTGACTGCCGTTGCCGGAAGTGGCGAGCAGCAGCATGTAATAGTTGTGCCGGTGGGGGTAGGCAAACCCGTCCGTCTCAGACATGAAAACCTCGTGCCGGGCCAGGTCAAAATGTTTGCCTGCCCGGGTGAAGGCATTACAGCGCAGCTCGTCAATATTAAAGCTCTTGGGTTCTGACATGGTGAATAGGTCTCCATCATTTTCAACGTTGCTAAAATAGCTTTTTTCGCAAGCAACGGTTGGAAAGAGCCGCCAGCTTTTCTATTCTGCCCCCAGCGGTAGCATAATGGCAGGTATCTGATAAGTCTTATACAATTCGTTGAAAGCGGAAATGTCATCTTTGGTGATTTTCCGCATTTCTTTTTTCATGCCAGCCCACTGTTGCAAAAGGTGCTCCAGCCGCAGCAGAGCTCCTTTCGTTACCACCGGTTTAGGATGGTCGATCCTGGCTTTCAGGTCCATTAGTTCTGCACTCAGCCGATTGGGGTAGTTGATCACATCCTGATGGGTTTCCTGCTTCGGCTGAATAAGATTGTCTTCCCAGGCCGTAATCCGGTTGATAAGGTGCTCGCCGGCATCCAGAATTTCCTGGGTGCAGTCAATTTGCTTAAGGTTGGCATGTAGCTGCTTAACCTGTTGCTTGACGTTGCGCATATGTTGTATCGACTGATGGACCTCACGGACCGCCGACTCAATGCTCAGCAGTAATTCCTGTTGGGCCAGATAAGCCTCCTGAGGAGCCTTCAGCCGGGGGTCTGCCTGTAGGACAGCATCGCTTTTCAGCACCCCATAGGGGGTGGTCAGCCGGATACTGTATTGTCCGGGCGGGACCAGGCTGCCCTTGTAGTCTCCCAGAATGAAAACATTGGGCACGCCAGGCATAGGCTCCCGCCTTAGGTCCCAGTGGAAAACATTGAGCCCCCGGCAGGCGGGCAGGGTGGGTTCCGGTTTGGGCCCGCCTTCGTAGCTGTCTGCGGTTTCAGGTGCTTCATTGGTGAAGGTCCGAAGCGTATTGCCAAAAGCATCGAGTACCTCCAGTTGTAGCCGGAAGCTGTCCAGGGCTTCAGGCAGGTAATAAGCAATTTGCATACCATTGAGAGGGTTTTCTCCAAGGCCGTATACCGGCTCATCCGGCAGGTCGGCAAGGTAGCGGATGGCAGGCTCCGGCCCGAAAAGGTGGGCGCGCTGTATAATATTGTCTTCAATTTGCCGCAGGGGGGATAGCCCATCAAGAATCCAAAACGAACGGCCCGAAGTCGCAGCGATGAGGTCATTGCCCTGCACTTTCAAATCAGTAATCGGGCACACGGGCAGGTTGAGCTGAAAGGACTGCCAGCGCAGCCCGTTGTCAAAAGAAATGTAGAAGCCTCTTTCGCTCCCGCCATAGAGCAGGCCGGGACGAACAGGGTCTTCCCGAACGACTCTAATAAAGTGTTCCGCGTCTATACCTCTGGTAATTTTTCGCCAGGTTGCTCCCTTATCCTCAGACAGATATACTAGGGGCTCGAAGTTGTTAAATTTATACTTCATCGCCACCACATAGACCCGGTCGGGGTCGTGAGGAGACACTTCGATGCAGTTGATGTAAGCCTCTCCGAGATTGGGCGGAGTGACGTCCACCCAGTTTTCACCGTCATCGGTAGTCAGGTGCAACAGGCCGTCATCACTACCTGCCCAGATGACTTCCGCTTCATGTGGGGAGTAAGCCAGGTAGCTGAGGGTATTGTAGTTTTCGCCCCCGGCGCCCTCGTTGGTGTAGGGACCACCGCCTTGTCCCTGTTTCTCCGGTTCGTTGCGGGTAAGGTCAGGGCTGATTTCTGTCCAGGAAAGCCCGCCATCTTCACTACGCAGTACCACATTGGCACCATGCAGCAGTACATTTGGTTTTTTGGGTTGCACCAGCAGCGGGGCATTCCAGTTGAAGCGGTACTTCATGTCTTTGGGCGCTTTGCCGAGGCGCAGGGCCGGGTAAGCCATAATGTCGTTTGTCAGTTTTGTTTCCTGGTCATAAACCGAAAGGTTGCCCTGATAGCTGCCGCCGTAGACCCGTTTGGGATTGTCGGGATCAAGGGCGATGAATGCGCTTTCGCCCCCTGCAACCGGGTACCAGTGGCGGTCCGTAATACCCGCATCGGCTGTCCGGCTGGGAATGGCAATCGTGGTATTGTCCTGCTGCCCCGAATAAATGTAGTAAGGGAAGCGGTTGTCAGTCGCGATGCGGTATAGCTGAGCGGTGGGTTGATTGTATTGGGAAGACCAGGTTTTGCCGCCGTTAAGAGTCACAGTTGCCCCTCCATCGTTGCCCAGCACCATGATTTCCGGGTTACGCGGGTTAATCCACAGGGAGTGCTGGTCGGTATGCGGATTGGAAATACTGGTAAAGTCTTTTCCTCCGTTGTTAGATTTCAGCAAAGGTGCATTGAGTACATACACTGTTTCCTCATCGGTGGGGTCCACTGTGATTTTGGTGTAGTACCAGGCCCGGGCCACGGTGACCCGCTGATTGTTGACGAGCTCCCAGTGCTCCCCCCTGTCTTCAGAGCGGTACACGCCTCCGTTTTCAGCCTCAATTACGGCGTAGACTTTTGCCGGGTTGGAAGGAGCGACACACACCCCTACCTTGCCCATTTCTTCAGGCAGGCCTTCGCCCAGTTTTTCCCAGTTCAGCCCGCCATCTGTGGAGCGGTAAAGGCCGGATCCTTCGCCACCACTCCGTATGCTCCAGGGTGAGCGCAGGTGGTCCCACATACCGGCGTACAGTATTCTGGGGTTGGAAGGGTCTATGCTCAGGCTGGCAGCGCCGGTTGTTTCGTTGATGAAGAGGGTTTTCTGCCAGGACATGCCGCCGTCCATACTCCGGTACACGCCGCGGGTCTCAGAGGGGCCATGTACCGCGCCCTGTACGGCTACGTAGACGATGTCCGGATATCTCGGATGGACCACAATAGCAGAGATATGGCGGGCATACCTCAAGCCCAGGTATTGCCAGGAGCGGCCTCCGTCCTGTGATTTATACACGCCATCTCCGGCACTGGTCATCACACCCCGGACCGGATGCTCTCCTGTGCCTGCGTAGATGGTATTGTGGTCAGAAGGCGCTACCGCAATGGCGCCTATGGAGCCGGTATTAAAGAAGCCATCCGAGCAGTTGTCCCAGCTCTGGCCGGCATCCTCTGTCTTCCAGATGCCCCCGCCTGTAGTGCCCATGTAAAAGCGCAGAGGGTAACTGGGCACACCGGCAACAGCAACGCAGCGGCCACCTCTGTAGGGGCCAATGTTGCGCCAGGACAGGCCCTCCAGCAGCTTTTGCCGGACGAGTTGTTGAGGCTGTGCTAAGGCTTGTGCGGATAGGAAAATTAGCGTGGCCCATACCAGGAATTGTTTCATACCTATGCGTTTAGTTATGAAAGGACTATGGGGGGTAAGGGCACGCTTTCCCGTAGATCGTTTTCTCACCGTATGTGTTTTTTCGGTAGTGCTTAGGTTACTCCCCTGTTTGGCACTGCCTTCTCAAAGTATGCTGAATGTTGTTCTAAAGCTGAGCTAGTGGTCTGTCAAGGCTAAAACTAGGGGTCGCCTGCGGCGACTTTTGAGGCTACTCTTCGTTGGATAACCCCTTGCGTAGCGCTGCTATGCGCGGGAACATCCGCCTTGATTAGCCTCAAAATTCGCTCCCACTCAACCCATAAATTAACACTTGACAGACCACTAGGTCCAGCTTTTGCTAGTGTTTGCGGCTAAATATAAGCATAGAAGTCATTAATGATGTGTTTTCCACTGTTAAGCTTGCCGCTATGTCTGGTTTTTACGTATAATAACACGGAAATGTTGCACCAGGTTAGTGGATCACTCCAAACTGCTGAAGGGTGGTGCGCAGGGCCGTTGGGTTGGTAAAGTGGATGGTGCGTATGCCTTCCTGTCGGGCAGCCTGTACATTCCGGTGGCTGTCATCGATAAAAAGGGCTTGTCCGGGGCGGACACCGTTGCGCTCCAGCAGCAGGTGATAGATTTTGGGGTCGGGTTTTTTGAGCTTTTCCTTTCCGGATACCAGAATGTCTTCAAAGTATTTCAAAAAACCATAGCGTTCCCAGGCGACCGGCCAGGTCTCATGGCTCCAGTTGGTGAGGGCGAGCAGGCGGTAACGCTTTTCCCGGTGGATTTGCTCAAGAATGGAGACGGTGCCCTCAATCGGCCCGCCGAGCATCTCTGGCCACCGTTCAAAGAAGGCTTTGATCTGCGGCTCGTATTCAGGAAATTCAGCTGTTTTCAAGGCTATTGCTTCGGCAAACGGGCGCCCGCCGTCCTGTTGCTCATTCCAGTCGCCTGTGCAAACATGTTCCAGAAAATGCTCCATCTCCTGCTCTTCCTCAAAGAGCTTACGGAATAAATGGCGGGGGTTCCAGTCGATCAGGACGCCCCCAAGGTCGAAAATAATCGTATCCATTGGTGGTGGGTTCATAGATTAGCTTTATTGCCGCAAGATAGGAATATTTAGACCGCCTGAAATAGATCGGGTATTCGGATCTCACCTTCCGGATTTCCTGTGTTTTGTCTGGTAGCGGGCATTTTTTCATCTTTTGTCTTGCAGGGCAGCTCAATGAATCGGTGTCGTTAGTAAAGTGACCAAATAAACAAGATGAAGTTAGATCCACAGTTTGTAAGAGCAGAGGGCTTTAAAGCATTCCAAACGGGGTATAACCCTCTCAACCGGGTGGTTTATTCAGATCTTCAGGATTGGGTCTCCTGCCGGGCAAGTCAGGGCATTGGAATTAAGTATGTGCAGGAAGGGGAAGAACAGTATGAAGTAGATGGGCAGTTGCATCATGTTAAAGCCGGGCAATTCCTAATGGTCAACCATCAGCAGAAGGTTACGGCTTTCGTGCGGTCCCGCAAAACCGTAAAAGGGCTTTGCCTGTACATCGATCCGGAACAGGTCAGCCAGGCGCAATCCCTGCTCGGGCAGTCTGCTGAACAATTGCTGGAGGGGCAGGCCTCAGCAGAGACCTTCGAGGTGCGTCAGCGGACTTATTCTGTCCGGCATTCTCCTATCGAATCCATCGTCCGGAATTTGATTCAGGGCCCTCATGCTTTGTCTCAAAATAATGATACCCTGTTCGAGCAACTGGCCATTGCGGTGGTCCGCAAAGAATATCAGGTCGGAAAAGAAGTTTTCGCGATCCCTGCCAAGCGCCGTGCCACCCGGGAGGAACTGCATCAGCGGCTGACCATTGCAAAGGCCTACATGCTGGACAACCTCAGCCAGCCCATGCTGGTCAGTGAAGTGGCCCGGGAGGCGGCTTTATCGGAGTTCCATTTTATCCGGACATTCCGGCAGGCGTTCGGGCTTTCCCCAAATCAGTTTATGCAGCAGGAGCGTATTCGTCAGGCCAAGGCCTTGCTTCGCCAGCCTCACCTGAGTGTAACCGACGTTGCTGCACAGTGCGGTTTTAGCGACCTTCAGTATTTTAGCCGGACCTTTAAACGCCTTGCGGGCGAATCTCCCTCTCGTTTTCGGGCACAATGCCCATGATTTTCCGTCCTCTTGTGTATATTGTCTGAAAATCCCAGTATACTATGCACTCCCGAAGGAAGTTCTTCTCTCATATGGGCACCGTCGCTGGTACTTTGGCTACGCTGCCTTTCTTTCAGTCTGATTCCGGTAAAGCGCTGCTGGAAGCGCTCGCCCGGCAACCAGATGCCACCGATGAGGACTTTTGGCGGCTGATCCAGCAAGCCTATACCGTATCTCCAACCATCCTCAACCTTAACAACGGCGGCGTCAGCCCTTCACCAAAAGTAGTACAGGAAGCCGTGGAACGCTACAACCGCCTGAGCAACGAAGCGCCCTCCTATTACATGTGGCGTATTCTGGACAACGGGCGGGAACCCCTGCGGGCTCAGTTAGCTGGCTTGCTGGGCAGCAGCCCGGAGGAAGTGGCCATCAACCGGAACGCCTCAGAAGCCCTTGAGACCGTCATTTTTGGACTACAGCTGAAGGCTGGAGATGAAGTGGTGCTGAGCAAGTACGACTATCCTAATATGATGAATGCCTGGAAACAGCGGGCCCACCGGGATGGGGTCGTCCTCAAATGGGTCGACCTGGACCTGCCGATGGAAGAGGAAAGCGCCATCGCCGAGCGTTACATCAGTCAGTTTACGGATAAAACCCGTGTTGTCCACCTGACGCATATGATCAACTGGAATGGGCAGGTATTGCCGGTGCGTACTATCGCGGAGCAGGCCCGGGCAAGGGGTATCGACGTTATGGTAGATGCTGCTCACTCCTTCGTACACCTGGATTTTAAGGTGGAGGAACTGCAGTGTGATTACCTGGGCACCAGTTTGCACAAATGGCTCTGTGCCCCCTTCGGTAGTGGGTTGCTCTATGTGCGCCAACCTAAAATTGAGACCATCTATCCCTTATTCGCAGCCCCTGAGCCGGACAGCAGTGATATCCGCAAGTTCGAACACCTGGGCACCCGTTCCTTTGCCATTGAGCAGGCGATCGGGCAGGCCGTGCAGTTTCATAAACTCATTGGCAGCGCCCGTAAAGAGGCCCGGCTGAAATACCTGCGCACCTACTGGCTGGATCAGGTGCGGGACCTGCCGGGCTTCCGGAGCTACACGCCCGAAAACCCGGACTTGGCGGGGGCGATTGCTAATGTCGGGTTTGGAAACCGTGATGCCGGGGAACTCTATGACCATCTTTTCAAGAAATACAAAATCCATACCGTCCCCATCAAATGGGAAGGCATCAATGGGGTGCGCATCACGCCCAATGTCTACACGCTCACGGAAGACCTGGACCGCCTGGTGTTTGCCATTAAAGACTATGTGTGGTCTAATTAGCAATTTAGTGCAACCCCGGCTTTAGTTGAGCGGCTACCTTTGTTGAAAAAGGAAGTCATGAGAATAGGGTTACTATGGTGTGCGCTCGTCCTGAGTGTTACAGTATTGCAGGCACAGCACCTCAAACGTTCTGGTACGTTGGGCATTTATCCTGCAGCCCTAAGTGCAACGGAAGCGCTTAAGGTGGGCATGGATGCTCCAAAGGGGATAAAAGTGGCGAAGGTGATGCCGGGGTCTGCCGCCGAAGCAATTGGAATAGCAGAAGGCGACCTGGTCCTTGAGGTCAATGGTGAAGCGGTGGAAAGCCCGGCCGGTATTGTAGCCCAGCTAGGTGAACTCAGCGCTGGGGAGGAAGTTGTCCTGACTACCATCAGAGACGGCCGTAAGCTGACACAAACAGGCCCTATGGGTGCCCGTCCGCTCCCGCTGGCTCCGGGGGCTACTATCGACTTTGGTGAGGTGCCCTATGGTGGGGGGCACCTGCGGTCTTTCCTCGAAAAACCGCAAGGAGATGGTCCATTTCCGGTCATCTATTTCCTGCAGGGCTACACCTGTCAAACCGTAGAGCATGGTAGCCCACATAGCCCGATGCGTAAGTTGTTTAACCAATGGGTGTCCAATGGCTATGCCGTATTCCGGGTGGAAAAGCCCGGGGTGGGGGATAGCGCCGGCACACCGGACTGTGAAAGCATAGATTTTGATGCGGAGCTGTTAGCATTTAAAGCTGGATATAAGGCTTTGCTGAAGCAGGACGGCATTGATACGGAACAACTATTCCTTTACGGGCACTCCCTGGGCGGAGTAGTGGCGCCCTTCCTTGCGGCTGAGTTCCAACCTGCCGGCGTAATGGCTTACGGTTTCGTGCTCAAGCCATGGAAGGACTATATGTTTGACATCCACTGGGACCAGCGTATACGCATGGGCGAAGACCTCGGGCAGGCAATGGCAGATTTGCAGGCTGGCCGGCACCTGCTGAATGCTTACTTTGATGATGAGTTAGCTCCTGCTGAGTTCCTGAAGACCGATGAAGACCGGGCTGTTTTTGCCGGTTTGATGTCCTATGATGGCCAGGATCATTGTTTTGGAAGGCATTACTCCTTTTGGCAAACCCTGGATCGGAAAAACCTGCCTGCCGAATGGCAAAGGGTGGACTGCCCGGTGCTGGCCATGTACGGAGAATACGACCTGGCTGCGATTGATGACCGGGGTGCAAAGCAACTGGCCGCCTTGATCAACCGGGAGCGCCCTGGCAATGGTACGTTTCAGCTCATCGAAAAGACCAATCATTCCCTGCTCAAAATGGACAATTTTGAAGAACAGCTGGATTTTGCCACCGGGCAGAGCGAGGTCCGGGCAGCGTACTACCAGAACAACTTTAATGATCAGTTTGCAGATGGCCTGCTCAATTGGATGAATAGTGTAATGGGAAAAAACCGCTAACCTAAAAGAAAAGTATGATGCGTATTTGTCTAGGTGTCAAATTGCTGATGCCCCTGGGCTTATTTGCCCAAAACTATGTGGATGCCACGAATCAGATGCCTGCCGCATTTACCAGCGGCGCTACGATGGATGTGGAAAGCGCAGATCTGGATGGAGATGGTGACCTGGACCTCGTCCTGGCGGGCGAAGCCTTGGAAAACCTGATTTTCTTTAACGACGGGAGCGGGCATTTCACGCTCAATCCGGAGCGGATGCTGCCGGAGTACGATACTTCAGATAATTTCCCCGGGGAAGACAGCTAAGACGTAACAGTTTTCATAGTGTCAGACTTTCTTCGGAAAGCCCGGCAAGAGAGTGGTTTCGAGCCTGCGCTTCGGCGTGGGCTTTTTTTATCGCTTCCGCTCCGTAACGAAAGTCACCAGGTCCTCCAGCGACTGCCGGGAAGGCGTTTCCGGGAAGGTCCGCAGCAGCTCAAACGCCTCTGACCGATAGCGCAACATAGCTTCCTTTGCATAATCGAGGCCGCCACTTTGCCGTACGAAGTCGACGACTTCCTTCACCTTCTCCGGTTGGTCGCTGTACCGCTTAATGCTGTTGATGATGTGCTTGCGGTCCTTTCTGGGTGCCTGGTCCAGTGCATAGATCAGAGGCAGGGTCATTTTCTTTTCCTTGATGTCTATGCCCAGGGGTTTGCCTACGTCATCCGTTCCGTAGTCAAAGAGGTCGTCGCGGATTTGAAACGCAATGCCGATCTTCTCTCCGAAGAGGCGCATTTTTTCAATTTGTTCATCATCCTGCACGGTGGAGGACGCCCCGGCGCTACAGGCAGCAGCAATCAGGGAAGCCGTTTTTTGGCGGATGATATCGTAGTAGATTTCCTCTTTGATATCCAACCGGCGGGCTTTCTCAATCTGCAACAGCTCTCCCTCGCTCATGGCTTTGACGGCGTTGGAGACGATTTCCAGCAGGCGGTACTCTTTGTTCTTCAGGGCGAGCAGCAGCCCCTGCGAAAGAAAATAGTCGCCGACGAGGACGGCGATTTTGTTTTTCCAAAGCGCATTGACGGAAAAGAAGCCCCGGCGTTCAAAGGAGTCGTCCACCACATCATCGTGGACGAGTGTTGCGGTATGCAGCAGTTCTACGAGGGACGCCGCGTGGTAGGTGGAGTCGCCCACGGTGCCGCAAACTTTGGCAGAGAGGAAGACAAACATAGGCCTGACCTGCTTGCCCTTTCGGCGAACGATGTAGTAAGTGATTTTATCGAGCAGGGAAACCGGGCTGCGCATAGCTTCCCGAAAGCGCACTTCAAAGTGGTTCAGCTCTTCTTCGATCGGTTGTTTTATCGCTTCTAAGGATGTGGCCATGGACTTGGTTTTACTGCCCAAAACTACAAAACTTCATCGTTTGACCACTTGATATTTCCGGAGTACCTCCTTACCGCTACGAATGATGAGCAAATATTCCCCCTCTGGTAGCGACGCATTAATCGGAAATTTCTTGACGCGTTCACCTGCTTGTTCCGCAGGTATATTGAACCGGTCCTGAATAGCATAATCCCGGTTAATGAGCTGCGCAGCAACCGGGCCCGGCCGGGGCATGGTAAACTTAACAATGACAAAGTTTTGCGCATCGGGCATTACCTTGGTGTAGGGCGACCAGTCATTGGGGTCAGAAGGCTCTGTTTGGGCAGGTGGCGGAGGAGCAACGGTTTCGGATGGCGCAGGGTTGTTGTCTGCCAGCCGCTCTTCCTGCCGGTCCTGAATGCTTTCGCGTGCAGCATCCCGTATCGGTTGACGGGAGGTTTGAGCCACCTTGTTATTTTGAATGTAGACTACATCTCCTGTGGGGGGCGTCCAGATGTTAAGCCCGAGAGGAATTTCGAAGAGGTTATTATGGCTCACCTCCGCCACATTTAGGGATTCATCTGTTTTTACAGTTCGGACCTCCATCCGGTCCGGCATAACGAATATCCACTTGAATTGATTGAAGCTGCCATGCGCCCGGGTCCATTGTTTGGCATCATCGGAATTCCTGAGAGGCGCGCCCCAGCAGCCTTCCCCGATGTATACGGTTCCACGCTCATCGTCCCTGATGAAGCCTTCCTCACTGCCCACACCACGGAAAGGCCGGATAGGGTAAGTGGTTTTGACCACGTGTGCATCAGACTCCAGGACCAGATCTACTTCGTAGGTATAAAATAATCTGGCCCAGTTGTTGTAGAGCTCATCTTTTTCGGGCTTTCGCTGTGTATGGGGGCGCATACCGTGGTGATACTGTGCCATTTTCCAGGTCACCTGCTGATTGGCATCCAAGTCTCCTTCCAGCCAGATGGCCTGACTGCCGGCAGGTGCGATCATCGAGTTGAGGGTATACAAACGGAAAAGGTCGCCCCCGAAGGTTAGCGCATAGTATACATCAATGCTGGGAACATCGAACAGCTCTGTAATGGAGGCGTTTTCCCGCTCGTGATTGCCCCGGGAGGCTACGATTGGAAATAACCGCCCATCACTACCGAAGGTTTCCTGCCAGTCATCAAACCAGTCGCGCCAGTTTTCGTTGGTGTCTCCGCCGGTCATGTCCCCATTAAAAATGACGAAGTGAGGGCGCAGTTTGCTGACGAGACGGTTGGCGGTCACCCTTGCCTGCCGGTTATTCCGGGAGTCGCCCCCGGCAATGATGGACAAGGGCTGATTCGGGTTGTTAGGCGTGGTCTTAAACGACATGCGCCTGCTCATCCCTTCACTATCCTGAATGACAAAATAGTACACCGTATTAGGCTTGAGCCCGGTCAGGCGTACAAATTGGTTTTGCATGCCCTTTGCCCTGATAAAGCGGTCCGGGGCTTTGCGGTAACGATAGGCATTGGCCTGCCCGCCGTAGTCGATTTCGTCAAAATGCAGGACCGGATTGGTACCGGAGACCTGATCCCAGCCAATAACCATCGTGGTAGCCGGATCGTCGCGCCACATACAACGATAGCGGGCAGTCAGCCCCATCAGCTCAGTAGCCGCGGACAATACGAAAGTCAATAGCAATAAGTAAGGCAGATGATGGGTTACACGCATCTATGGTTGATTTTTTCAGTCGCTCTGGAACAGTATATTATGTGCCAAAGGTATAGGCATTGGGCTAATCCCGGAAATAAATCCGGCCAGCACCGTTATTGTTTATACTGCTGTAACGGTTTTCAGTTGCAAAAAATGATGAGAGACGATGAAAAAAGCCAGTTGAGGCACGAAAAGTTAGTTTTACCGCCCCTCTTGCCGCCCGTTCAGCAAGTAAATCATACCGGAATTCATTCGCAGGGCTGGTACTAAAGGCTTACATTTCGGGATCGTAATTTAAAATTCAGCCATGAAACAGCAACTTACCTTACTTCTGACTTGCCTGGTGTTACTGGTACAAGCCCGGCAGCGCTACTCGACGGTTACTTATTTTGAGACAGATTCTTTTTCGCTGGAGCTTGATCTTTTCCTGCCGGAAACGCCTTCGCCCGTACTTAAGCCATTGCTGATTTATGTGCACGGCGGTGGTTTTTCGGGTGGAGACCGGGCCGGAGGGCACAAGCTGTGTGCCTACCTTTCGGAAAAGGGCATTGCAGCAGCAACGATTACCTACACCCTCTACATGAAAGACAAAAGCTTTAGCTGCGATGGCATCCTTTCAGAAAAGATTCAGGCGATTCGTTTGGCAGCCAATCAGCTTTGGCAGGCCACTGCCTTTTTGACCGGGCAGGCGGATAAGTACGGAATCGATCCGTCCAAAATTTTTATTGCCGGGAGCAGTGCCGGGGCAGAGACGGTCTTGCATGCCGCCTTCTGGGACCGTTCGGTCATGCAGCTTTACGGTGATCCTTTGCCCAGTCGTTTTCAGTACGCCGGGCTGATTGGAGGTGCCGGTGCGATCATGGATATGAATGGGATAACGCCAAAAACGGCGATTCCGGCATTGCTTTTTCATGGCACTGTCGACCCGCTCGTGCCTTACGGTACCGCTGCCCATCATTACTGCGACACAGACGCCACCGGATGGCTAATGCTCTTCGGTTCGCACTCGATCTATGAACGCTACCGCGATATTGGTGCGGATGTCGAACTGCATTCCTTTTGCGGAGGCGGGCATGGTTTTGCCGGAGCTTACTTTTATAAGGATCAGGAGCGGGTGGCTGATTTCATCAATCGGGTGCTGGACGGGGCGCACTTTCAAAACCACCTGATTTTTCAAAAAGGGGATAAGAACGCTCCCAAAGGACAGGTCTTCTGCCGTGATTAGGGATCGTAAGCCGGGAAAAAACACGATCCGGTCAAAAACAGGCTTCGATTTTATTCTTATTTGCAAAGGGCTTACCTTTGCGGCAGAACGCCAAACCAGCATCCGCTGATTTTCAAAACCGTATAGCGACATCATGAAAGATACAACCGTTTTTAACCTCATAGAAAAAGAGCTGCGCCGTCAGCAGCACGGTATTGAGCTGATTGCCTCTGAAAACTTTACGAGCCCGCAGGTGATGGAAGCCGCCGGGAGCGTACTGACCAATAAATATGCGGAAGGCTATCCCGGCAAGCGCTACTATGGTGGTTGCGAAGTGGTGGATGAGATCGAGCAGCTGGCTATTGACCGGCTCAAGGAGCTCTTTGGAGCTGCTTATGCCAACGTGCAGCCCCACTCCGGTGCACAGGCCAATGCTGCCGTCTTCCTCGCTATTCTGCAGCCTGGTGATGCGATTCTGGGCTTTGACCTGGCGCACGGTGGCCATTTGTCTCACGGCTCTCCGGTCAATTTTTCCGGTAAGGTGTACCGCCCGCATTTCTACGGTGTGGAGGAGGATACCGGGCTTATTGACATGGACAAGGTAGAGGCGAAAGCGCTGGAAGTAAAGCCTAAGCTGATTATCTGCGGCGCTTCGGCCTATAGCCGTGACTGGGATTATGCGCGCTTCCGGGCCATTGCGGATAAGGTAGGCGCCTTGCTGCTGGCGGATATTGCCCACCCGGCCGGGCTGATTGCGACTGGTTTGCTCAATAACCCCATGCCCCACTGCCACATCGTAACTTCTACCACTCACAAAACCCTGCGTGGGCCACGCGGTGGCATCATCATGATGGGCGAAAACTTTGACAACCCCTGGGGCCGTACAACGAAAAAGGGCAATCCGATCAAAATGTCGGCTATCCTTAACAGCGGAGTCTTCCCTGGCATGCAGGGCGGTCCGCTTGAGCACATCATTGCCGCCAAAGCGGTGGCTTTCGGCGAAGCGCTGCAGCCCGGCTTCAAAACGTACACGGAGCAGGTCGTTAAGAATGCGCAGGCCATGGCTCGGGTCTTTGTGGAGAAAGGCTACAAACTGATTTCCGGTGGAACTGACAACCACCTTATGTTGATTGATCTGCGCTCCAAAGGCGTGACCGGTAAGGTGGCAGAGCAGAAACTGGGAGCGGCAGACATCACCGTCAATAAGAATATGGTACCTTTCGATACACAATCGCCATTTGTTACTTCCGGCATACGGGTAGGCACAGCAGCGGTAACCACCCGCGGCCTTAAGGAAACCGATTGTGAAAAAGTGGTGGGATGGATCGATACGGTCATTACCAATCCGGAAAACGACAGCCTGATTGCGGAAATCCGGCAGGAAGTCAATACCTTCATGGCTCAATTCTCCTTATACGAGGTGGCAGACGCCACCATTGGCTAGAACAAACACCATTTTTGCCCACACTACTGGGAATATCTAAGACTCTAAATCTGAAAGTGCCTGGCTGGCTTTGCCCACGCCGGGCGCTTTCCGTTAGAAAGCTTTCGTAAGTGACCATTATCAATGGCCTGATTGCTAATTTTCATTGCGCATGAAGCCCGGTAAAGCCTATTATGAAATTGTGGTATCCTGCTGTACCTTTAGGAACCAAGTATCTAACCAAAACCAACGACATGCTAGCATTCAAGCGCGCCCTTGTGGCATTAGATCTGTCAGAAATGGACCTGCAACTGCTGCAGTTCCTGGCGCAACACTACCAGGCACTGGGTATCCAAAAACTGTATGCACTGCACATTATGCCTGACTTTACGGAGCCGTCCCACCCTGACCTGGATTTTCAGAAGCGGTTTGCCCCGGAGTCTCCGGTGGATGAGCGGGTAGAATTGGCGATTAAGGCCCGTGTGGAAGAGGTCTTTGGCGAAGCGCCCGGGCTGGACATCGATATTGAAGTCCGGGAGGGCAAACCCTATGAGAAATTGCTGCACTGGACAAAAATCAAAGAGGCAGACCTGCTGGTCATGGGCAAAAAGCGTTTGAGTGAAGGCAGCGGTATTACGGCTAAGCGTGTGGCACGCAATGTGCATGCGGCGGTATTGCTGGTACCCGATGGTGCTGGTGCTGAAATTGCCAATCTTGTCGTCCCTAATGATTTCTCTGAGAATGCTGCCCGCGCCCTGCATGCTGCCCTGGCCCTCAGCCGCGCAATGAAGGGGCAGCCCGTACACAGCCTGCATATCGTTGACCTGCCGCCAGGGCATTACTATAACCGTTCTTCACCCGATCGCGGCTACCTGGGCATGCTTATGGAGTCAGCCCGGCTGGCGGCCGGAAAATTTCGGGATGCTCAGGGCATTGCCGATGATGATATTGTGGATGTATTTCAGGAAAACAACCGGAATAATCTGGCTGCTCACATCATCCGCTATGCTGCTGACCAACAGGATTCACTGCTGGTTATGGGGGCAAAAGGGCATACCCCCTTCGAGACGTTCCTATTTGGTTCTGTGACGGAGCGGCTTGCTCAGAGTATTGAGGGGCAACCGCTGCTCATTGTCCGTTAGGCGCTAACTTCACCAAAAAGCTTAAACTGATGGTAAAACGCTACATCTTTTCCCTTTTGCTGCTGACTGGGTGCACGCTCCTCCTGGCTCAGCCCACCGCTTACTTCCCAAAGAGTGCCCCCGAAGCGCAAAGCGTGGTTTCGGATTCCATTCTGTCCTTCATTGACCGGGTGGAAGCGGAGCTCGATGCGGTGCACAGCTTCATGATTGTCCGGCATGGCTATTCGGTAGCCGAAGGCTGGTGGGCACCGTACGAACGGGAGGCGCCCCATATCATGCATTCGCTCAGCAAAAGCTTCACCTCTACCGCTATTGGCTTTGCCGTTCAGGAGGGGGTACTGACGCTGGACGATTTGGTGGTCTCCTTCTTTCCGGACAAAACCATCGGCAAGCCACACCAGTACTGGAATCAACTGCGCATCCGCGATTTGCTGACGATGAATACCGGTCATGCAGAAGAACGATGGCCGGATGCTACCACAGAGGACTGGGCACAGTTCTTTCTGGGCACTGAGCTGGACTTTATGCCCGGTACTCATTTCCGGTACAACAGTATGGCCACTTATATGCTCTCTGCCATTTTACAGCGCGCCACAGGCGAAAAGCTGGTGGACTATCTGGAGCCACGTCTGTTTCAACCACTCGGTATTCCTAAGCCAGACTGGAAGACCTGCCCCGATGGCGTCAATACCGGCGGCTGGGGCCTGCAGGTACGTACGGAAGACATTGCAAAGTTCGGGCAGTTCTACTTGCAAAAAGGGAAGTGGGAAGGCGAGCAGCTTTTGTCCGGAGACTGGGTGGAAATGGCAACTTCAAAGCAAGTGTCCAACGGCAGTGACCCTGCTAATGACTGGGCACAGGGCTATGGTTTTCAATTCTGGCAATGCCGGCACAATGCCTACCGCGGAGATGGAGCCTGCGGGCAGTACTGTATTGTGATGCCGGAGCAGGATGCGGTGATCGCCATTACTTCCGGCACACCGGATATGCACCGCCTGTTGCAGGTGGTTTGGGAAACTTTGCTGCCTGGCATGAAAGATAAGCCGCTGTTCTCCCAGCCGGAAAAGGACGCGGAGCTCCGGGAGCGCCTCAATCATTTAAAATTACCCCTGGTGGCTTCTGATGGCGTTAAAGTCGAGGCTAAGGATTGGGCCTACCGGATGAAAGACAATAATGCCGGCCTGGGGACTGTCCGTTTCCATTTACAGGAAGAAGAACCTTACTTGGTATTCGAAACCAAGACGGGCAACGATACCCTCTGGGTGGGGAAAGCGGCTTACCGCAAAGGCGTGGTTGCGCACCCCCTGCCTTATACCGAAAACCTGGAGCCGGAGGTCGCCGCTCATGGGGGCTGGGTCAGTCCGGCTGCTTATGAAGCCAGGGTGTACCTTTACCATTCTCCCGCCCGGGTAACTTACACCTTTAATTTCGAGGGAGATAAGCTCACAATGAAAACGGATCTCCATCAGGCACTGCTGGGCAGGCGGGATTTGGAAGTGATTACCGGGCAGCGGGAGTAATAGCGGATCGGAGAAGCGTACTTTTGTTAAAGTTAAGTAAGCTTTCTGTCAAAAATGCTTAAACAAAAAAACGGGGTTGCTGTTTCTCCCTTGTCACCAAACCAAAAGTAGTCTTGGCAAAGAAAGTTATCGTTATAGGATCAGGGTTTGCAGGGCTCTCCGCAGCCTCCCATCTTGCCCAAAAAGGGTATAAGGTTACTATTTTAGAAAAAAACAGCATTCCGGGCGGACGTGCCCGCAAGTTTGAGCAGGACGGCTTCATGTTTGATATGGGGCCGAGCTGGTATTGGATGCCGGATGTGTTTGAGCAGTACTTCGCACAGTTCGGTAAGAAACCTTCCGACTATTACGAATTGGTGCGCCTTGACCCTTCCTATGAGGTGATCTTTGGTAAAGGGGACAGCATGGAAGTCCCTGCCAAAATGGAAGAGCTGGAAGCCATGTTCGAGCATTACGAGCCGGGCAGCAGTCAAAAACTCCGGCAGTTCCTCAAAGAAGCGCAGTACAAATATGAGGTGGGCATGAACGAGTTTGTGCACAAACCTTCTCATTCCATTATGGAGTTTGCGGACACCCGCATCCTGATGAGCCTCTTCCGCCTGCAGATGTTCACTTCTATTTCCAAACATATCCGCAAGCTATTTAGGCACGAGCAGTTGATTCAGCTGCTGGAGTTCCCAGTCTTGTTCCTGGGGGCAACGCCTGAAAATACGCCTGCGCTTTACAGCATGATGAACTACGCCGATATGGCTCTGGGCACCTGGTACCCTATGGGCGGTATGCACAAGATAGTGGAGGGCATGGTGAGCGTAGCGGAAGAGCTGGGCGTGGAAATCAAGCTCAATGAGGAAGTCCAGCATATTTACGTTCCGAACGGGCATGCCACCAAGGTCATTACCCAAAACGGCGAGTATGAAGCTGATATCGTAGTGGGTGGTGCCGACTACCACCATGTGGAGCAACAGCTGCTGCAGCCTGAGCACCGCATGTACAATGAAAAATACTGGGATAAGCGCACGATGGCGCCTTCTTCTTTGTTGTTCTATCTGGGGATTGATAAAAAGATCGAAGGTTTGCACCACCACAACCTCTTCTTCGATGCTGACTTCAAGAAGCACGCTGTGGAAATTTACGATCAGCCACAGTGGCCGAGCGATCCGCTGTTTTACGTCTGTGCACCATCAGTCACCGACCCCAGTGTAGCACCCGAGGGTAAAGAGAATTTGTTTGTCCTTATACCGCTGGCGCCCAATCTGGAGGATACAGATGAGAAGCGCGAGACCTATTTTAACATCGTAATGGACCGTCTGGAAGATCTGACCGGGCAGGAAATTCGTAAGCATATTGTCTACAAGCGGGCTTTTGCCCACCGGGATTTTGAAAAGGATTACCATGCTTACAAGGGGAATGCATACGGGCTGGCGAATACGCTGTTCCAAACTGCTTTCCTAAAGCCAAAGCTCAAGAGCAAGAAGGTCAGCAACCTTTACTATACCGGACAGTTGACTACACCGGGCCCGGGCGTACCGCCTTCCCTGATCTCAGGCAGCGTGGTAGCCAATGAAATTTTTAAAGCTGTGAAACCTTAGCAATTAAAATGTGCGTATTCTTAGCCGTAAGCTGCGCCCGCTGGCAAATGGGAAAAGAGCTTATCAGCCTACGCACCGGATTGCAAAACCGATAACGTTATGATGGAATTGTACAACAAGGTTTGCCAGGAGTGCAGTAAGCACATCACGAACCGCTACAGCACCTCCTTTTCCATGGGTATCCGCGTCTTCGACAAGCGGTTCCGGCCACCTATTTATGCCGTGTATGGCTTTGTGCGCTTTGCGGATGAAATTGTGGACACCTTCCACGATTTTCCCAAGAAGGCACTCCTCGACCGTTTCCGGGAGGATACCTACCGGGCTATCGAAGAGCGCATCAGCCTCAACCCGGTGCTGCATGCCTTTCAGGAAACCGTGCATCAGTATCAGATTGAGCGGGAACTGATTGATGCCTTTCTGGATAGCATGGAGATGGACCTGCACTTTGACCGTTACCATGACAGTCTGTACAAAAAGTACATTTATGGCTCTGCTGAGGTGGTGGGGCTGATGTGCCTGCGGGTCTTTGTGGAGGGCGACGATGAGCAGTACGAACGCCTCAAGGCTCCGGCCTGCAGCCTGGGCTCTGCTTTCCAGAAGATCAACTTCCTTCGGGATATGAAAAGCGATTTTGACGAGCGCGGACGGGTATACTTCCCGGGTGTGGACTACACGCGGTTCTGTCAGCAGGACAAGCTCGAAATCGAAGCGGATATCAAGAAAGACTTCGATGATGCCTACAAGGGCATCGTACAGCTTCCCGAAGGCGCACGGTTCGGGGTTTACCTGGCTTACATTTACTACACTAATCTGTTTAAGAAAATCCGTTCGGCGCCGGCCGACCGGGTCACGCAGGAGCGTATCCGGGTACCTAACCGGCGCAAAGCCGTTCTTTTGTTCAGTTCGGCCCTGCGCAACAGCCTGAACTTATTGTAGATTATGGATTCAGTTGTTTCTCAGCCTTCCCGGGTTCAGGCCCGGGTGCGTCCCGTTTTGCAGGCTATTGTGGTGTTGGTCCCTCTGCTGCTTGTAGGCTGGCAGTGGGCTACAGACCTGGTTCTCCCCGACAATTACCTGATGCAGGTACCGGAGGTAACCCGTTTGCCCTGGCTGGAAACAAAGTGGGCGTATTTCTACCTGCATATTTTTACATTCGTACCGGTCTTTCTCTTGAGTTTCGACAAAAACGTGCATTACTACCGCAAGTGGAAGCCATTGATTCCGGCTATCGTGATTGTCGGCGGGCTCTTTATCGCCTGGGATGTGTTCTTCACCGCTCAGGGCGTCTGGAATTTCAATGAGCGTTACTTTGCCAATATCCGCTTTCTCCACCTGCCCGTGGAAGAGTGGCTGTTTTTCTTTACAGTGCCTTTCGCCTGTGTATTCATCTATGAATGCCTGAATTTTTATATCAAAAAAGACCTGCTCGCGCGCGCAGAATCCTGGTTGACGCCGCTCATGGGCTTCGGTTTCCTGCTCACAGGGCTGCTGTACTGGGGGCATTTGTATACCACCACAACCTTTCTGCTCACCGGCGGCTTTATCCTCTACCACTGGCTCTTTCTGGACGGCACCTACCGCAGCCGTTTCTACCTGTCCTACCTGGTTGCCCTTATCCCGTTTTTGATTGTGAATGGCGTGCTGACTGGTGGCTATACTGAGCAGCCGGTGGTCATTTACAATCCGGAAGAATACCTGGGCATTCGCATCACTTCTGTACCGTTGGATGATTCCGTCTACGGCTTCCTGCTGATGTTTGGCGTGGTGACGTTGTTCGAGCGCTGGCGGTAAAAAGTGATCCTTGGAACTATTAACCACCTATTTATTGTATTATATTTCATTGCCGTACACTTTTATTTCACGGGAAGTTCTTTGAAAATTGGAAAGAAAGATTCATAGCATGCCTGACATAAAATCGGACAGCCCTCAGTCCAATCTGAAACACGGACAAGCTATCGATTCGGTCTTTACGGCAGAATTTGCCCAACTGGGCTGAGGTTCGGGCATCAAACTCGAACAAGATACAGATGATGAAAGCCAGGCTAGCCACGATCAAGAGATTGAACAAGGTTTGAGGCTCTTCAATCCTGGTTTTATGAATGTGGAATCCGCGAGATTTGATATCGCCGAAAAAGGTTTCAATGTGATACCTCTTTCGGTAATATGTTTCGGCTTGCGGGCCATATTCCAAGCTGGTCAACAGATACAAAGGTCGGTCATATCGGGTCCGGTCATGCCAGAACAAGACATTGACTGGCCCAAACCCTTGCTTAGTCACATACATTTGGGGCAGGAACAAGCTTTTTTGACCGATACTTGCGGCCAAATGGCCAAAAGCCGAAGCATTCTCCATGTTCGGATGATCGGCTACCAAAGTATCCTTCGCCGTTTTTAGCACGTACTCCCAACCGTGAGCCAAACAAGACTGTTGCAACTCGCAGCCGTCGAATTCGGCATCTC
>NZ_JPOS01000035.1 GCF_000759025.1 Phaeodactylibacter xiamenensis
CCCACTCAGTGCATGGCACTGAAAAAGCACTCGCATGAACAAGTTAATCAAAGCCTTACCCCAAAAGAGGGGTGGCTAGCCCGTTTGGCGGCCCAATTGCAGGGACATAGGCTTTGAGCCTTTGCACCTCTTGAAAAGCCGCCCTGAGGGCATTGACATAAATTTTGGTTTTTAGGGCAAAGTGGTTGGTCTGCTCTTTTGCAGACAGCAGTTCGAGTTTAGTCCAGGCAATCATGGCAGCAAAAACATGGTTGCACTGGGATGTCTCGTGCTTGGTGGGGGACTTTTCCAGCCCCACGTTTTGTTTGAGCGATTTGTGGAATACCTCCACTCCCCAGCGTGTCCCGTAGGTTGTGCAGATAGCTGGGCCGCTTAGCTCCAGATCGTTGGTGACCAGGTACAAGTCTCCAGTTGAGCCGTCTTGGTTTATAAAGACCTGTTTGACCAGCTGGACTTGGAAGTCCAGCCCTTTAAGGTAAACAGTAATGGCCTGGCCTGCTTGCAGTTCTAGCCCGTCGACTCGGTGGAACTTGCCTTCCAGTTTGTCTTCCATGGTAAGGGCAGCCTTGCGGTTGCTCTTTAAGGCACTGATAAAATGCTTGCCCAGCTCATAGTGCACGAACTCAAAGTTCTCCTTGGCAGCAAACCAAGTGTCCCAGACCACATAGCGGAAGGGCACGCGGTTGTATTTGACAAGTGCAAAAAGCTGGTCGCGCAGCATCTCGTTCTTGCTGCGGGGGCTGCGCTTCTTTACCTGCCCGCTTTTGGTATCCACGTATTCTTGCGACTTGCGCACGATCTCAAAAGCAACAGGCAGCTCTATGCCCTGTGGGCTCTGGTAAAGGAAATTCAGGATGTTGATCCCTTTGGTGTGCCCCGCTTTCGGCTTCTTGGAGTGGTCCCAGTGCCAAGTGACCACTTCATTCTCCGTAGAGTGCGGCTTCTCCTCGATCGTGTCATCTATCTTGATGACCGCGTCCGGGTGCTCCACTTTACGTACCAAAGGCTTTATGCAACGCCAATAGTCCTTTGCCGTGAAGGCTTCCTGCCCTAAAAAACGGCTGATCTTGTCATGGCTCAGTGCCTGATCGGTCAGCTCGGACAAGCCGGTGGCTGTCGCCATGCGAAACGATGCCAGCAGGTAGTCCGAATACAAGTCTAGTAACTTTGGGTCTTTCATCTTTCGCTCCTTTGAGCTGCAAGATAACTGCCCTGACATTATTAATCAATTTTCCAAATATTTCGCGTGCGAAAGGTCAGTTATATTAGTAAAGTAATAGGATTAGCCAACTAATCAAAGTTAGGTTACTCAATGAGCGATCAACAAATTCTAGCACAGCTTAATCAACTACCCGCGGGGCTGAAAAAAGAAGTTGAAGACTTCATTTCCTTTCTGTTATTCAAGTATAAGTCCCGTAATATCGATAATAAGAATAGAGTATCTGAAAAAAAAGGCTGCATTCAGCGAATACAGAGCTGTTTTTCAAAACGCTTATTCGATGGAAGAAATTGATTTGCAGTTAGATAAGCTACGTGACGAATGGGAAAGGAATTCCTTTTAGATACCAATACTGTAACTCACTCCCTAAACCGCTCCACCCGCTGTACCGCATTTTTCCGGATATCCACATAAAATAAATTGAGGTCGCCTACATGATAGTTGCGGCGCAGCATAAGGAAGCTGCCTGGAAACTGAGGTTTGCTGCTCCACAGTACGGGTCCGCGCACCTCCGCACTAACGTTATTGGGGCGCACCTTTTCGAAGGGAGTCAGTACAGCACCATCATTGAGCGTACGGGGCGCAAACGCCTTGGTGGTATCCCAAAGCAGGGGGTTGGTCACAACCACAGCTGGTTCAGGCTCCTTTTTGGTGCCCCGCCGGAAGGTCCGCCAGGAAACATAGCAGCTGGTGTCAAGGCTGTCGGTGCAGGGCGGTATGTTTTTAAAATCTGTTTGGCGTACCGGAATACCAATGATGTAAGCGGCTACGAGTTGTGATTGCAGCGGCTTCCCATCAAAAAACTCCCGTAGCAATTGTTTGGCATGGGTAGTCCCCTGACTATGAGCAGCGATGATGATCGGCCGCCCGTCATTGTAGTGCTCCAGGTAGTATTCAAATGCCCGCCGGATATCGCTATACGCCAGGTCAAAGGCTTGTTTGGCGCTTGTCGTATCTTTGGTGAAGTAAGCTTCAAGGTGCGCCTGCCGGTAAAATGGCGCATACACCTTGCCCGCGGCATTGAAGGCGCTCGCCTGGAATAAGATCGGTCCTTCCAGCGTACGCTCCTGCAAATCAGCTTTCCCAACCGGGCCGTTCCAGAGCCGGTCGCCCCGCTTACCGGTGTAGGTGGTAGGGTGTAGGAAAAACACATCGGCGGCAGCACTATCCTGTTGATTTTCCAGACCGTCAGGTGCCCGGTCGGCATGATCGGTTTTGGAGGGCAGGGCAGCCCAGGCGTCTGCCTGACTGTAATCCGGTGCCATCGGCTTGGTCGTGGTGGAAAAGGTGCCCGAAGGCTTGGTGGCGCACCCCCACAGGAGCAGGCTTAAAATCAGGATGTTAAATCGTGTCTTCATGGAATAGTACTTTTTTCGGATCGTTTGGCCATAGCCAACTGCCCAATAGCATGCCCAGCAAACTGCTCAGCCCGCCGTAGATCAGGCTTGGGATTGCAGTGGCTTGCCATTCGCAAATTAGCCAAACCGCCATACCGATGATAATGGCCGCAAGGGCACCAATGTTCGAAGCGCGCCTCCAGTACAGCCCTGCCGTTAGTGGCACAAACAGGCTCACAAGGCTGAGGGCGGAAGACTGCCCGACGAGCTCGTAGATGTTCTGAGTGCTTGCGGCAAGGAGTGCAGAACAAATGGCAACCCCTACCACAGACAGCCGCATCACCAACAGCAACCGCTGATCGGACATGTCGGGAAAGTAGGGGCGCACCAGGTTTTCCCCAATGACGGTAGCCGGGGCAAGCATAGCGCCGGAGGTCGTACTTAGAATCGCTGACAGCAATGCTCCGAAAAAGAGGATTTGCACCCACATGCTACTGTGTTCCAGCACCATAAAGGGCAGGACCATCTGCGTGTCGTCCACCATCTGCAGTTCCGGGTAGAGCATTTTGCCGCAAAGGCCGATGAAGAGTGGAATTGATCCAATGGTCAGGTACATGAAGCCCGAAAGATAGGAGGCCGTTACCGCCGTTTTTGCCGACCGAGCCGACATGACTCGCTGAAAGACATCCTGCTGCGGGATAGACCCCAGCCCGATCGTAATCCAGGCCGCGATATAGTGCACGATGCTGTGGAAGTTGCCCTCCGGCCAAAACCGGAAAAAGCCCTCCGGCACCGAAGCGGCCACCTTCTGTACGCCTCCCACCTGCTCCGACAATTGCCACGCAATGATCAGCAGCCCGATGATGATCATGATGGTCTGCAAAAAATCTGTGATGGAAACCGCCCACATCCCGCCGATGTAGGTGTAAAAGACCACGATCAGCGCACAGAGCAGGATGCCTTGCAGCAGGGTGAGCCCGGCGATGGTATTAAGAATGATCGCCATAGCCACGAGCTGTGCCGCGATCCATCCGAAGTAGGAAGGGATCATGAACAGGGCGGAGATGACCTCTGCCTGCCGGCTGAAGCGGATACGGAAGAAATCATTGAAGGTGATGATGTTCAGCTTGTACAGCGGGCGGGCAAAAAACGCCCCTACAAGCACCAGGCAAAGCGCAGCACCAAAGGGGTCTTCGATCACCCCGATCAGCCCGTGCTCCACGAATTCTGAGCTGGCGCCCATAATGGTTTCAGAACCAAACCAGGTCGCGAAAAGAGCAGAAGCCGCCACCACCATAGGCAGGTTACGCCCGGCAATAACAAAGTCTTTTGTGGAGTGCACCCGGCGGGAAGCCCACCAGCCTATACCGAGGGTCAGCAGCAGATAGCCACCGATGAAAAGCAACAGCATGGCCTACTCTGTTTCGGGTTGGAAGCGGATATCCTGCAGATCCATCAGGCGGCTTACGGGATATAGCCGGTAGGTAGGCTCATAGTGGGGAGACCGCTCGTAAATGAAGTTGAGCTGAGCCCAGGCGGACTTGGCAAACTCCGGGTCTTCCGCCCTTTTGGCTTCAAGCGCTGCCTTTAGTTCCGGGTCTGCCGCCAGCATAGCGGCTGCTTTGTCTTCAAATACGTAGGCTGAGAAATACTCCTTTTGCATCAGTATGCCATCGAAAAAGTTCCAGGAGAAGAAGGCGTCCGGCGCCTGCGGTTCCAGGGTTTCCACAATGTACCGGTTGAGGGGCTGATTGGTCAGGACCACGTAGTCGCCCCGATGGTAGCGCTGTTGGCGGTCTTCGGTGGTTACGGTTGTGCCGTAGTGGAGGTAGTGCCCTTCGTAGGCAGCGCGGTCTTTGTAATCTTCGATGCGGTATTGTTCCACCTTCAGCGTTTGGTCTTCCGTAAGGCGGTGCAGCGTGACATTATTCCACCGCAACCGTTCGATAACCTCCTGATAAGCCTGTGGAATGACATAGGCGATGGGCTTTTGGACGGCTACCGTGGTATTGTAAAACTTAAAGTAGGGAATTTCCCTGGTGTAGGGCGCCTCCCGGTCGTAGTAGAGCCGTTGTAGCCCGGAGACTTCGCTTGGCTTGTATTTGGCGGTGTAGCCTTTGAAAGTTTGAGGTACCTGACGCTCCATATCGAGTGCCCAGTTCAGGGCAAAGGTGTCCTTTTGGATAGTATGGGTACGGGCTTGCTTTCGGGCATGCTGAATGGATTCATGGTCGTCCCAGGCGGCCTGTAGCAGGTTGTCCATAAACGTGTAAGTGCTTTTTACCCGGTCTTTGAAGGGCTTCAGCATATGCGTCTCGGGCATGAACCCGATGGTATTGTGTAATGCCGCATAGCCGGTAGAGTAGCGGGGCAGGTCGAGAAAAGCCGCAATGCCTTCATCCGGTGTGCTGCGGGCGTAAACGTAGGACGTCATTTCCCACCCATCGGCTTCCATGTCGGCGTAAAGGCGGGGGAGCAGGCGGTTGTCCAGGTAATCAGACAGGTGGGGATCGAGCTTGTCGCTTTGGGTGGGAATGAGGGTGATGGTGTATTGATAGTCGGCCCCATTTGACGTATGATTATCAACGAACAGGTCCGGCTGCCAGTCAGCGAAAATTTGATTAAACGTCTGCGCATTGCGGGAATCGGCTTTGATGAAGTCCCGGTTGAGGTCGAGGTTGCGGGCATTGCCCCGGAAGCCATGTGCCTCAGGCCCGTCCTGATTGGCGCGGCTGTGCGGCCCGCGGTTGAGCCCTCCACCGATATTGTAAAACGGGATAGCCACCACCACAAGGCGGTCGAGTAGCGCCATTTTCTCCGGGCTTTGCAGCCAGTTGCGCAGGAGCAGCATCGTGGCATCCACCCCGCAGGGCTCTCCGGGATGAATGGCATTATTGATGAAGATGATCGTTTTGCCCTGCGCTTTTGCCGCTTCCGGTTGCCAGGCTCCGCCGGTGGCGAGCACGGCCGTATGCAGGGGGAAGCCTGCGTCAGTGTGCCCATGTGCCTGTAGGTGCAGCTGTGGATAAGCCAGGCTTAGCGTCTCGTAAAATGCAATCGTTTGTTGGTAGGTCGCAGTGGTATTGCTGTCCAGTTCGAAGGGGGCGGTAAGGGCCTGCGGCTGTTGGGCAGACAACTTCGCTAATGGGATTAGGGCCAGCAACAAAGGCAGTAGCAGCGAGTTTCGCATTTCGGATCATTTTAGTGAGGATAGCGGTGGTAAAAGTAGCTCAAAATACTACAACTCCGGTGCCCGCCGCGCCCCCCGCGCCTGCTCAAAATCATACGCCAGCCCGATCAGCACCGGTTCGCTCCATGCAGTACCATAAAAGGATAAGCCTACCGGCAGCCCTTCGATAAAGCCCATAGGCACGCTGATATTGGGATAACCGGCCCAGGCAGCAGGGGAGGAACTGCCCAGGGTGTAGTGGTCACCATTGACATGATCGGTTTTCCAGGCCGGGGCACCGGTGGGGGCGATCAGGGCGTCCAGTTCGTAGGTGGCCATGATTTTATCAATACCTTCAGCCCGGGCCAGGCGCTGCATTTCTGATACGGTACTGCGGTAATCATCGCTATCCAGCGGCCCCATTTGCGCGGCTTGTTCCAAAATATCCTGATGGAAATGCCGGAGCTCCACCTCGTCGGCCTGATTGAAAGCGATGAGTTCCCCGACTGATTTCACCGGAGCATCAGGGCCCAGGCTGCCAAAGTATTGATTGAGCCCGTCTTTGAATTCATAGAGCATCACCTGATAGCTCAGGCTGCCGGTTTGGGAAGGCAGGCGGTCCTCAATGGCAATCACTTCTGCCCCTTGTTCGCGCAGTGTCTGCATGGCGCTTTCCATCAGGGTGTCCACTTTGTAGTGAGTGCCTTTGGGGGCGGTGTAGTAGCCAATCCGCTTGCCCTTCAGGGCTGTACTGTCGAGGTAGGGCGTGTAGTCGGTTTTGAATTGCCCTTCACTTGCAGTGGTTTTGGCATCCGCCTGATCTACGCCAGTCATCACACCCAGTGCGATAGCGGCATCCGTGACGGTACGCGCCATAGGCCCGGGCGTATCCTGCGTAAAGGAAATAGGAATGATGCCATCGCGGCTCAGCAGCCCCACCGTAGGTTTAATGCCCACAATCCCGTTGGCAGAGGAAGGGCATACGATGGAGCCATTGGTCTCCGTACCCAGCGCCGCCACGCAGAGGTTGGCGGCAACTGCTACTCCGGAACCCGAACTTGACCCGCAGGGATTACAGTCGAGTCGGTAGGGGTTGTGCGTTTGGCCACCGAGCCCGCTCCAGCCACTGCTCGAATGTGTGCTTCGAAAGTTCGCCCACTCGCTGAGATTGGTCTTGCCAAGAATAATTGCCCCGGCTTCCCGCAATTGTTTGACAATAAACGCATCATCGGGTGCAACAGACCCTTCCAGCGCCCGGCTGCCGGCAGTGGTCGGCATTTGGTCGCCGGTATCAATATTGTCTTTTAGGAGCACCGGAATACCGTGCAGGGGACCGCGTACCCGCCCGTTGACTCGTTCCTCATCCAGCCTGCGGGCAATGTCCAGGGCATCGGGATTAATGGTTAAGACGGAATTCAGGCCCGGGTCGGATTGGTCGGTCGCAGCGATTCGGTCGAGGTAGTACTGCACTACAGCGGCAGCGGAAAGCGTGCCGGATGCATACTTTTCCTGTAATTCGGCAATAGTGATTTCTTCGAGGTTGAGGGCCTCATCCTGATTGGGTTCAGAGGCTGTGGCAGGCTGACAAGCGGGAAGGAGCGCAGATAGCAGTAACAGCTCAAAGCAATAGCGGATAAGTTGGTTCATTACAAGAAGCTTTAATTATTCAACTAACGAAAATATCGGATTTTTGTTAAAATCTATTGGCCGTACCTCCTGCAAAAGCGGAAAGCGGAGCCCCTGTATTTAGATTTTGATGAAGGATTTATGCCCTGTGGTTAATCCCTCTACAACTTCTGCCGTCTAACCCCTATCTTTAAGGCAGAAATAACAGCCCGTATGAATGACATGCAGCTTTGGGAAGCCCTTCGACGTGGCGAAAAGTCCGCATTGGAGGCCATCTACCGCAGGGAGGTGGCAGATCTGTTCCGTTATGGGCGCCGAATCATTAACGACGAGGCGCTCGTCGAGGATGTTATTCAGGACATGTTTATAGGTTTGTGGAGGCGTCGGGACGGGCTTGGGGCCACCGACTCCATTCGCCGGTACCTCTTTGTAGCGCTGCGCCGGGACCTCATCCGCCGCAATACCCGGCTGCGCCGAATCACCGGTGAGTTGGACGAGACAAAGCTTGAAGAGGAAACGGTGACCTCCATTGATGCCGAGATCATCGAAGCAGAAAGCCGGGAACTACGGATCGCCCGGCTGAAAGAGGCGATGCAGCAACTCAGCAAGCGGCAGCAAGAGGTCCTCTACCTCAAGTATTTCCAACAAATGGACTACCATACGATTGCGGAAGTGCTGGAAATCAATTATCAGTCAGTACGCAATGTAGCCTCCGCTGGGCTGAAAGCATTGCGTAAACTCATTGGGTTGCTTTTTCTGCTGTGGTGGCTATAGAATCCTGCGCTGCCGCAAAACCAATAGCAAGAGGCTCAGTACAAATACCCCACCTGCCAGTCCTATTTGCATCCATCGCGTCTGCTGCGCCCGCACCCGGCTTTCCACATAATACGGATTGGCAGCATTGGGTGTGCCGGTGCCCGGCCGGAATGCCCAGTTTTGAGGGTCCGAGTTGTTGAGGTCCGGCAACAGGAGGCTCAGTACGAATGCCGAATCTACCGGAGGGGCTTCGTAACTAATGCTGTCTACCATAGCGCCAAGGATAGAATACAGGGCAATGGATTCCTGCCGTTTATTCAGCCCGAAGTCCAGGCCTCCAATCACATTATAGGCTTTAGGATATTTGGCCCTGAATCCCACAGAATCTTCTGCAATGACCAGATAGTCGTTGGGCTCAATCGTTACTGCCGGAAAGGTGAAGGTGTTTTGCTTAAGGTCACTTAGGGTCCACTTGGCCAGGTTGAGCCGCTCTTTGGATCCGTTATACAATTCCAGCCAATCGCCGGCATCTCCACTTTTAGGTGATATTTCGTTGATAACCAGCTTGCTTTCCAGCGGGTGGATGTAAGGCTCGAAGACGGCGTAAACCTCTGTGTCTCCCGGTGCCAGCGAAAGGGATAGTTCCCGGCGTTCGTCCCCGGCAATGACCCCTTCCCAGTGGGAGAACCGGTAGCCATGGTGGGCTACTACACCCAAGGATATAGGGAACCGCTCAAAGTAGGTGCCCAGCAGGGTATCGGAGGTGATGGTCAGGTTTTCATTAAGGACGACCTGTCCACCCTTGGTACTGCCCACAGAGACCTTGCGCTGTGCTCCGGTCTGAAAATATTCCATCAGGTGCATGCGTACATATCCCGGGCGTTCCTGTGCAAAGGTGCGCATGACGTTTACGTGGAAATTCCAGTCCGTACGGCTAAGCTTCCATCGGTCCAGATGGCGGGGCATCTCGGGCTTCAGCCGTTCGTAAAAGAAGTTGACCTGATCCAGTACTCGTTGGGGCTCAAAAGAGGTATTCAGGCGATCGGCAAAGCGGTTGACAAAACGGTGGCGGCAATCCTCATTCTCCAGCAATTTGCGCAAAAGGAAAGTGCTCCAGGGCGGATTAGGCCAGGCCGGGCCATCGGGGTTGGTATGAAAAGCCAGGCTATTGTGCTCGAAGGCACTGGGTTCATGCAGGCCAAAGCCCCAGTCAGTATCGTAGAGGATCCAGCGCCACCGTCCACGTTCAGTTTGAGGGCGCCAGTACCGGATGTTGCCGCCTGCGTCCTGATTGTCGAAGTAAATCTGGGCAATCTGGTAGTCCAGAAAGTTGTCGATATCCATTTGTGTGGCTACATAATCAAAATGCCCGGGCTCGCTCAAGTCATGTTCTTCCAGATAGCGGAGCAGAGAACGGTAATGCCGTGCACTGCCTCTTTTGACCGTGTACCGGTGCTCCATGATATCCACGCTGTCGTTTTCCACTTCTTCAAAGTGGCTGTCAATGAAGTATCGGTTGATTTTTTCGCGGATGTTATAGATGCCCCAGTACCGCCCATTGATGTAGACATGAGCGGGGCGGTTGTCCTGGGTCTCCAGGTCCCAGTCTTCTACCAGGCTGGTCATGAGGGCATCCCGGAAGTGGCTTTTCCCAAAATCGCTGCCCGAGTTGCGCAGGACCAGGAACTTGAACTTCTTCTTGCCGGGCTTTCCGAAAATTTCGTGGTCAATGCGGTGCTCTCCGTATTCGTCCCGGGCAACCAGCGCTATGGATTTTTGTGGAAAAAGGCGGCTCATGCCTCCAAATAGCCGGAATCCGGAAGGGCTTCGGTATACGCATTGCCCGTTGCTTTCGAAGATCTCCAGATTGCAGGTGGTTTCTCTTTTGCTCCAAAAGTTGGCACCGGGTTTTTTCCAAAGGGTATCTACTGCATTGGCACCCAGCATAAAAAGCCCGTGGAAAGGATGAAAAAGCGTAGATGGGTCTATCCCGATAGAGATAGTGGCAAAGCTGGTCTCTGGCTCCCCAATGAAGTAGGTGTGCCCTTCCAGTACCTCGTCGCGCCCGTCCTCATAGGTGGCGAGGAGCCGAAGCACCGTGGTTTCCTGAATGGTGATTGGGTTTTGATAGCGGGCCGATCGTTGGGTCGGCGTTGAACCGTCGAGCGTAAAATAGACTTTTCCGCCCGGGCACTGAATGTCCAGGGAGATGGCTTCCGGATAATAACCAGCCGGGACGGATAGTATAATCTCGGGTGGTGGAGGCGCTGCCGCTTCCTGTGCGGGCAGGCAGAGCGTTAGGCAAAGCAGGGAAAAAAGGGATGTCAGTCGCTTCAAGGTGCTCGTGTGTTTAATCGGTTTTGGGCAGTAAGCCGCAAATTACGCATTTTTGTCAAGTGTTGCCACTCGCATTGTCCTCCTCTTCTTACGCAAATCAGGAGCGGTAAGTTACATTTTGCAAAATTGATTATTTTGGTAGCCTCTAACCAAAGTGAAGCGTCTTAAAAAGATGGGAAGGTACATTAGCACAATGCTTTTGAGCTGGCTGGGCTGGCGTATTGTCACCGCATATGAGGCACTGCCGCCTAAGTACGTCCTCATTGCCGTGCCGCATACCTCGAACTGGGATTTTCCGGTCGGTCTGCTGGCTCGCTCTGCACTGGGGCTCGATATCAAGTATGTGGGCAAGGACAGCCTTTTCCGCCCTCCACTGGGCTGGCTTTTCCGCTTGTTGGGTGGCTATCCTGTGGACCGGAACCGGAGTACCGGCTATGTGGATGCGGTGGTCGACATCTTCAATGAAAAAGACGCCTTCGCCATGTGCATAGCTCCTGAAGGTACACGAAGCCGGGTAGACAAGCTGAAATCCGGGTTCTACTATATCGCCATGGGTGCTCAGGTCCCCATTGTTATGACGCGCTTCGATTGGCAAAAAAAGTGCATCACGATCAGTGCCCCGTTTCACCCAACTGGCAATAAGGAACTGGATTTCTCTCATATTGATGCTTTTTTTGTCGGTACGCCCGGCAAAAATCCAGAGCAAGGCTACGGTTACCGTCGCGAGCACGACCTCGCTGCAGATTAGCCCCGGCTTTCTCTAAGGTGGAGATAAACCTTTTGCAACGCTTTCTGTCTTAAACTTCATCATTTACACTCATAAACCACCAACGATGAAGTTTAAATTACTCTACACGCTATTTGTGCTGGCGGGCGGTGCTTTTCTGTTCCTTGGCAACAGCTCAGGTGCCGGGGCAGTACAGGGCCAGGATCGTACCGGCTCACCGCTGAGCAGCGCTACCTGTGGCGCCTGCCATGGGGGCAATAATTTCTCGCCCATCATCGAATTGGAAATCCTGAAGGATGGGGAAGCGGTAGCCGCGTATATTCCCGGAGAAGTGTATACCATGCGGGTCTCAGCCGGATTCACAGGCAATCCTTCTGTTTTCGGCTTTCAGGCGGTTGCGCTTACCGGAGCTAATAACGCACAGGCTGGCGATTTTCAGAATGCGCCCTCTGGCGTACAAATCACTGCCCTTAATGGGCGGGAGTATCCCGAGCATAGCTCACGCAGCCAGGAGAGTGCTTTTGAGATAGAATGGGTGGCTCCGGAGGCGGGTACCGGTGAGGTGCGTTTCTACAGTTCCATTCTGGCAGCCAACAACGGCAATGGTTCCGGCGGTGATGGCGTAGCTACACTGGATGCACCGGTTGTGCTTACTGAGGATGCGACCAGCAATATAGCAGACCGTCTGGCCCTTGAGGCTGCAGTCGAGGTATTCCCAAATCCCGCAGGTGAAACAGCAAATCTACGCATCAGCGAAGCGGACGCAGGCGACTATCAAGTAGAACTAATGACGATACACGGCCAAGTGCTTTCTGCTCAAAAGCTGCAGGTCAATGGTGCTGCGACACTGCCAATAGATATGTCCGCTTGGGCAGCAGGGCTTTACCTTGTGCGAGTCAGCAATGGGGAGCGTTCACTCGTGCGCCGGGTAATCAAGCGATAAGAGGGCTTAGACTGTGTTGGGAATTCGCTTTTGGAGCGAATGAAGTCAAATTTTATTCTGAACAAGTCTTTGATCCCGACATTCATCGTCTGGGGCGCGATGAGGGAGCCTAGCCTGAGCTAAGCGACTGAAGAGCAACGAAGTGCAGGATAAATTTGGCAAATGCAGCCCAAAGGGTGAAACCCCAACACAGTCTTAACGAACTACTATGCCTTGTGGGGGCTGCGTGGTATTGGCATCCGTCAGGTACCCGTACTGCTCAATAGCTTCGTATACCGTGCTAAGGATACGGTGGCGGGTACGGAGCTTATTGAGCCGGTAGTTGTTCATATCCGGGAAAGTACGGTTGGAAAGGAAAACGAAGACCAGGTTTTCCTCCGGGTCCGCCCAGGCACAAGTGCCGGTAAAGCCGGTATGCCCAAATGCAGCATCGGAGGCATCGGCGGGCAGGTTGATCCACTTGCTGGGATCCAGTTGGCGCATGTCGAAGCCTATACCACGGCGGGTAGACTTGGGGTGCCGTTGGGCAAAAGCCTCAATGGTTTTTGCGTTGAGGAGGCGCTGATCACTGTAGAGCCCTCCATTGAGCAGCATTTGCATGATAGCAGCGAGGTCCTGGGCATTGGAAAACAGGCCGGCGTGCCCGCTCACCCCGCCCAGCATAGCTGAGCCCATATCGTGCACATAGCCCCGCAGAGCTTGCTTTCGGAAGTAGTTGTCAATTTCGGTAGGCGCTATTTCTAAAGGCTCAAAGCGCTCCAACGGGCGGTAGGTAGCGGTTTCCAGCCCCATAGGCTTATAAAACAGGCGGCGCGTAAATTCATCCAAAGGCATACCTGTAAGGCGGTCCACCATCTCAGCGATCAGGTAAAAACCAAGGTCGCTATACTTATAGCGTGGATTGTCGTCTACACTGGAATCAAAAATCTGCTGGAACAGGCTGGCCTTAAAATCATCTCTAAGGTACATGTCCGGAGCGACTTCTGTACTGAAACCTGGCTCCGGCATCCGGCGAAAGAAATCGCGGCTGTGCAGTATCCGACCTTTACGGGTATGTACCAGAGTTTGCTTGTAAAAAGGGATCCAATCTTCCAAACCAGCCTGGTGCGCCATGATATCTCTTAAACGTAATTGCGCTTTATTAGTACCCTCCAACTCTGGTAGGTAATGCACGATGGGGGTATCGAGGTGGATTTGGTTGGCTTCCTGCAGCCACATGACTGCCAGCGTGGCCGCAGCAATTTTAGTAACTGAGGCCAGATCGTAGATGTCGTCAGCATGTACAGGCTGCGCACCAGAGTAAGTGTGGTGGCCGAATGCCTTTTTGTAAACGATTTGCTGGTCTTTAGCAACCAATACCACACAGCCCGGGGTCGCCCTGGCTTCAATGGCCTGCTCTGCGATTTCATCAATTTTAGCAAGTGTCGCCGCATCCATACCTACCGCTGCCGGCGGTGCAAAACCAAAGCGGGCCAGTTTGCCAGTAATCACACCATCTCCGAAGGCACTTTTTGGAGAGGCCGTGATGGGCAGCCGGCCTTTGATGGCGCGGGCACCAAACAGGGCTTCGGCGGCCAGGTGCTGCATCATTGGGCTGTCTTCGTAGGCTTCCAGGACCCATTCCTGCTCGTCAAAAAACTTCAGGCTGTACGGGTTGCCAAATACGACAAGCACCACTTTGGTCTTTTGCTGGAGTTGTTGCAGCATACGCCGGGCTGCTCCCGAAATCCCAAAGTCATTGGAAGCCCGGCTGCTCATGTCATGCAGGCCAACGATGGCGATATCGGCTTTACTCAGTTCAGCAATAATACGGGCTTGCTCCCGTTCCGATGGTGCCTGTCCGCATTGCAGAGCTGGCATTTTCTTATACTCCTGCAGCCGGTCCTGGAAAGGGGTGACTTTGCTGGCATTAATGCTCAGGCTCGCCATTTTGATACCTTCCAGTTGCCGGAAGGGGAGGAGGTCGTTGGGGTTGCGGACCAGCGTGAGGGCATTGGCCAGGAGTTTGCGCTTAAGCACCAGAGCGTCATCTGTGTTCAGGCGCTCCCGCAGGCTGTCGGTACGCAGGGGCTCAAATTGCTGCAGCCCCAACTCATATTTCGCGCGGAGCACTTTTTTAACCCGGGGCGCCAGCTCTTCCCAGCTTAGCTTCCCGGCTTCAATGTAGTTGCGGATTTCCCGGTAGGCAGCCTCCATGTCTTCGGGTAGCAGCAGGATATCGTTGCCGGCTACCAGCGCTTCGGCTTCCACTTCTCCGCTTTCGAAGTGTTTGGTTACGCCCTTCATCTCCAGCGCATCGGTGAAGACGATGCCTTCGTATTCCAGCCCTTCCTTAAGGAGGTTGGTGATGGTGTTGTAGGATAGGGTAGTGGGGCGTTTCTCCCGCTCGTCCAAAGCCGGCACATTGAGGTGGGCTACCATCATGCTGCCGATGCCCTGTTTGGCCAGTTGCCGGAAGGGGAAGAGCTCGATGCTGTCGAGGCGGCCATAGTCGTGCCGGATCACCGGGAGGTCGTAGTGAGAATCCACATCGGTGTCGCCATGCCCCGGGAAGTGCTTGGCGCAGGCCATCACCCCGTTGTCCTGCATGCCCTGAGCGTACCGCCAGCTTTTGGCCGCTACATTCATCCGGTCCTCGCCGAAGGAGCGGTTGTTGATGACTGGGTTGGCGGCGTTGTTGTTAACATCGGCTACCGGGGCGAAGTTAACGTGGATGCCGGCCAGCTTCATCTGCCGGGCGATCTCGGTCCCCATCTCATAAATCAGGCTGTTGTCCTGTATGGCACCCAGGGTAAGCTGCCGCGGGAAGCTGATGGTGCTGGATTTCATGCGCATGCCCAGCCCCCATTCGCCGTCAATGGCCATCATAAGTGGAACGGGCTCCGCCAGCTTCTGGTACTGATTGATGAGCTCTACCTGCCGTTCCGGTGTGCCCTGGAAAAAGCATAAGCCACCGACCTTATACTTTTTGATTTGTGTTTCTACAGACTGGATGTGTTCCGGGCCAAGGTCAGAATGGGCACGGATCATAAAGAGCTGCCCCAGGCGCTCGGTTTCAGTCATGGTATTGTACACGGAGTCAGCCCAGGCGGTTGCCGGATCAGTTTGCGCTTGTAGCCCGTACCCCATCAGGAGCAGGCAGCATAGAGTCAGTAGTCGGATCATTTCAGGTCGCTTGTTTTAATTGTTTGACTGCATTTTTTCAAGGAAACCGGGGTCGAGTTCCAGTGCTTTATTGCGGTACTGTTGCCCCCGTTGCTGATCGCCGGCGTTGTAGTAGGCGGTGCCCAGGTCAAACCAGGCACTGGGGTTTTGGGGCGCAACTTCGGTCGCTTTGGTAAAGTATTCAATGGCTTTTGGGGTGTTGCCTCGTATACCATGGGCTACGCCCAGCAGACGGATGACTTCGTACTCGTCCGGCATCAGTTCGTAGGCCTTGTTCAGATAGGTGATGGCTTTGTCCACCTGCCCGAGCTGCTCGCCGTAGTATTTGCCGGCATCCTTATAGGTGATGCCTAGGTTGCGGTTGGCATCCCGGTAGTTGGGGTCAATCGACAGGGCATTTTGATAAGCGGCAATGGACTGATCGTAAGCCTCCAGGTAATTGTAGGCGTTGCCCATGAGGAGGTAGGCATTTTTGTAGTTCGGGTGGATGCGTACCGCTTCTTCCAGATGCCCGATGGCTTCGCGCAGCATGGCTTCCTTTCGGGTGGCATTCTCCGGTTTGACGGATTGGGTGACAAGCTCGCCGCCTACGGCATTGCGTAGTTTGGCGCTGTTGGGCGAGTATTGAATATCGGTAGTGAAAAGGGTGTAGTTGTCGGCCCAGACCGGGTTGCGGAGCAGCGTTCTCACTCCAAACAAAAGCGCAATGCCAGCTACCACGCCCAGCACCGGTTTGAAGCGGCGGAAGGCTGGAATTTTGCCGGCAGGCGCTCCCTTTACCGCCCAGCGATAGCCCAGCAGTGCCAGCGCCAGGCTGAATCCTACAGAAGGCATAAACAGCAGGCGCTCTGCCATGTGCGTGCCTACCGGAAAGAACAGGTTGGAGACAATAGCCAGGGTAATCAGGTAGAACAGGATGGCAAAGCTCATAGGGTCGCGTTTGGGGAGCCGCCACAGGGCGTAGGCACCCAGCGCCAGGTAGAGCAGCAGGCTGAGCATAGCCTCCCAGTCTCCAAAGGTCATCACGCCAATCGCCCGGGGGTAGTAATCGTGCGTGAGGGTGACGGGCACGAATAATAACTGCAGGTATTTCCCCAGGGAGTATATCACCGTGGCAAAGCGTTCCTGTGCTGTGAAGGCTATATAGCCATTGCCCTGTACTTTGACAAAAGGATTATTCATCATCTCCATGGGCGGATCGCTCAGCCCAAAGCCCAGCACCGAGAACCGAATGGCCAGAAAGGCACCGGCAGCGATAGCAAAGGGCAGGGCCTGTTTGATGATTTCGCCAGTCTTTGCGGAGGTAAAAAAGTAGTACGCCAGTGGTGCTACAAATAAAAACATGATGGCATTTTCCTTCGCCATCAGCGCCAGGAAGAAGACTATACCTGCCAGCAGATTGTAAAGTGGTTTCTTATCGAGAAAGGCACGAAGGGAGAGGTATAGCGCCCCAAGGCTGCCCAGCAGGGTGAGGATTTCGTCCCGCCCCTTGACATTCGCTACCACCTCAGTATGTATAGGGTGGACGGCAAACAACAGGCTTGCCGCCAGGGCAATGAAGTACGCCTTCACCTGACCCCGCTGCGGGCGGAACAGCTGCAACAATACCAGGTACAGCAGCACCGTAGTAGCACCGTAGTAGAGCCCGTTGAACAGGTGCCCCACGAAGGGGCTTTCCCCAAAAAACTGTACCTCAATAGCAAACAGGATGAGCGATAGTGGCCGGTAACGCCCCCCCGCCACAAGCGCAGCCTTGCCTTCCTCCTTAAAGAAGCCGAAAAAGGTGTCCTTGTTCAGAATGCCAGGTATGCCGCTGATACCTTCCTTGACAAACATATTGTCGTAGATCACGATGGCATCATCCAGGGCATAACCGTGCCCCAAGGTATTGGCATACAGCAAAAAGCTTAGGGCAAACAAGCCCCAGAGGTGGAGTTTCGAATTGGTAAACCAGGCCGGGTACCCTTTCGGGGCAGTGGCAGGCTGGCTTTTGGTTTGGCGCTCAGGCGTCCTTTTTCCCATGGTCAGTGGTGTCTGCAGTTTGTTGTCCGAGGTAAAATAGAGCTTTTTTGCTAGGCGGAAAAATTAAATCAAGGCATTTCATTACTTGAAAATTGTTGTTGTTACATAATTGATTTGAATCTAATTATCACAGTCAGGCGAGATTTATGAAGATACGCGTGCAAATACAGTGGTTGATTTTATGCCTGAGTTTTGATATTTTTATGCAAAAAAAAAATAAAAAATGCGTACAAGTATCGAAATAAATGACCAATTGATTCAGCAGGCGCTTGAATTAAGTCAACTAAAGACAAAAAAAGAAGTCGTGAATGAAGCGCTTGAGCAATTCGTGAAAAAGATGAAAAGGCTACGTATGCTTGAGCTCCATGGCAAGGTAGAGTGGGAAGGTAACCTTGATGAGATGCGCAGTATATGAAAAGTAGCGGTGTTTTGGTAGATACCTCTGTATGGATTAGCTATTTAAATGGAGGTGAAGAGCTGGAAGTGGCAGCTTTGATGTCATTGATCAGGCAAGATCAAAAAATAAGTATATGCCCGGTAATTGTTCAGGAAACGCTACAGGGGATTAAATCAGATAGCCAATTTAAACTGGTAAAAGAGAGCTTGCTGTCTTTTGATATTCTTGAATGGGACTCCATTGAAGCCGCTCTTTCCGGGGCTTTAATTTATCGGGCTTTAAGGAAAAAAGGAGTAACTATCAGGAAGTCCAACGACTGTACGATTGCTGCATTTGCAAGAAAATTCGATATGCAAGTCCTGCATATTGACAGAGATTTCGAGATAATGAGCAAAGTTGGTATTATTAGCCAGTTTAAATCCTTCTGATTCAAAAATTGATATGAAAGACATCCAAGCCCTCCTTCAACTGCTCGACCTGGAACCCATCGAAGCGCATATTTTCCGTGGGCAAAGTGCCAGTATCGGCAGCAAGCGGGTATTCGGCGGACAGGTACTGGCGCAGGCTTTGCAGTCGGCTATCCGCACGGTGCCGGAAGACCGGTTTGTACATTCTCTCCACGCTTATTTTATTCTGCCGGGCGATGTGGCACAGCCGATCATTTTTGAAGTGGACCGCATCCGTGACGGGGGCAGCTTTACTACCCGGCGTATCAAAGCCATTCAGAAAGGGCGGGCGATTTTTAACATGTCGGCCTCTTTTCAAAAGCAGCAGGAAGGGTTTGACCACCAAATCAGCATGCCCAATGTACAGCCCCCGGATGCACTGATGAACTGGGACGACCTTTTAGAGCAGATGGGTGACCGGTTGCCGGAGGGGATCCGTAAATTCCTGGAAATTTCCCATCCCATTGAATTCCGGCCCGTGGAGCGGGTGCACCCCATGCTAAGTGGCAAGCAGCAGCCCATTCGCCACGTATGGATGAAGTCGAAGGGGGCGATGCCTGATCAGGTTACGGCACATCAGGCGGTACTGGCTTACGCTTCTGATTACAATCTGCTGACTACCGCCCTGTTGCCCCACGGTGATCAGGTGTCGAAAACCAAAATTCAAATGGCCAGCCTGGACCACGCCATGTGGTTCCACCGTCCCTTCCGGGCCGATGAATGGCTGCTCTATGCCATCGACAGCCCAAGTGGTTCTAACGCCAGGGGCTTTACGCGGGGCAGTATTTTTAATCAGGAGGGTGTTTTGGTGGCCTCAACCGTTCAGGAGGGGCTGATTCGCCCGGTGGAGGCATGATTTTTTAGGGAATTGTTTGTCGTCTGTAGGGATGGCTGGCTATGTAGATGCAATGCCTGGGGGGCAGGGTATATTCGGCTGCACTTTGCTACCGATTGAGAAGCTTACTCATTTACCATTATCAAAACTTTCTGATATAGTTTTGGACTTATCCTAAATCCAATGTCATAGATTAGTTTATCTAAGATTGGTTTGATATCATTGACATAGTTTTTCGATTTGGCATCTATTAGAATTCCAACCAAACCAGTTATAGTCAAACCATACTCTTCGGCTACCTTTCTACCCTTTCTCTCGTCAATTAGCAGCAAATCTGCCTTGTTTTCCAAGGCCAATGCAATCGATTCAGCCTCTCCCGGATCAACTCTCTTTAGTAATTTTTCATAAAGTGGCTTGTTCAAAGTTTCTCTTACTTCAAGCCAGCTGTTTTCTTCAAATAATTGGTCTCTACCCTCTATTCTCAGAAGCTCTTCACTTACTTTTTGAGGAACTATAACTCTTTTGAATAACTTTTCCAGGATTTCTAAATATCCGATCTGTTTGAGGTTTGTAATCACAGAGGTATCGCTGACTATTATCATCTGGTTGATTTTAGGCTCAGGCTAAGAAGCTTTCTTTTGATGGAAAGCTTTCAGATTTTCTAAGTCAGTATCTAGGTCGTTTTCATCATATTTTATGTATATATTCCTTTTTGCTAACTCACGTTGAAACGAAATATGATCCATGTTTACCAGGTTTTTTGCTTGCCCTATCGACAACCTCTCTGTATCATACAGATGAACGGCTATTTCTACTAATAGCTCATCTGCTGATATTTCTGCAGCTTTTAAGGTCTTTTCAGATATTATCAAGTCCATAAACAATGATTTTCATTGTAATTTAATGCTTTTTAACCACTTGTTCAATATTGTTTTTAGCCCTTTTGCCTGCGAAGCTACCCCACTGCGTGAAGGTCATCCAGAAAGACCGGATCACTTTCAATGCATCTGCATTCTCTTTCCAAAAAGAGATGTTGGCATTAACCGTTCAGGAGGGGCTGATTCGACCGGTAGAGGAGTGATGCCTGGGTTTACTTTGGACCTGTCCCGGTTACAGCAACCTTAGTTTTCTTTTCCAAATCAGCCATCAAATCCCCTTAGTCTCATCCCCAACCTGAAAAAACAGCATGCCCGGTTCCTGTCCGGGGAGGACGATGCTGGCCAGGTTCTTCTGGTCGCGGTAGGTATCGAAGAGCACACGGTAGGTCAACTGCAGGGACTCCAGCTTTTCCAGGTTTTCCAATTCCATATAGCACCAAACGGCTGAGAGATCATCGGAGATTTCCTTGCCCCAGAATTTGTAGTCCTGTGGCTTACCATTGACGATTAGCTTGAAGTGCTCGCGCAGGTAGGCTTCGAGGTGTTGCTCGGCTTCAACGGCCTCCCTTGGGGTGCAGAGGAACAGATCGTCGTGCCCCCGTTGCTCCAGCGCCAGCTCCAGGTCATCCAGGAAAATATGCATACTCATTTGCAGCGACTGTGCCTCAGCATCGTATTCCATCAGGCATTTGCTGACATGAAAGTCGTGGGCTTCCAGTGCAGGCGCATTCGAAAACAGCAAGAGTAAGTATAGAAAAACCGTATTCATAGATTCGCGTAATTTATGAGGCGATCCACCTTATCCAAAACGAGTAACCACCCTTTGCAATTACGCTTGCCAACGGGAAAAGTTGATCAGGCACCGCGCACGGCCCTCTCCCAGTTTACACTTTGCTGACCTTTGAGGTAACGGCGCAGGCCGAGAAATACCGGAAGGTTCATGATGAAAAAGTAGTAGGGCACAAAGAGGACCTTCACTTTGAGCTTGCGGTTTTCCAGGAACCAGCCCAGCAGCGCTGCTGCGTAAAAGAGGACCTGCCCCCAGAAGAGCAGGCTGTACAAACCAAAATCAAACAACCCTTCCTGCAGTGCGAGTGCCAGGTTGATCGGAATCAACAGCAGCAACAACAAAGGCGTAAGCGTCCACCGTAGGACCCGGTGAGAAATATACTGGAAGGACAATCTTCCATATTTGAAAATATTCAGCAGCGGCCATAGGCGGATGACCGACTGAATGCCGCCCGCTGAGATCCGGACCTTGCGCTTGAGTTCCTCCTTGACATTGGCAGAAGCCGTCTCAATAGCGTAGGCATTGGGATTATACTGAATGGTGTAGCCCTGCATGGCTACCCGCAGGGAAATGATGAAGTCGTCGAGGAGGGTGTCTTTCTCCACCTCTTGCCAAAGCGCTGTACGAATGGCGAATAGTTCTCCGGCGGCACCGACCACAGAGTACAGCTCGGCATCCCATTTTTTGAGCGTAGACTCGTACTTCCAGTAAATGCCCTCGCCGGCTCCGGCAGCAGCATCTGCATCCCTGGAACGAATCCGCTTTTCGCCCGATACACATCCCACCTTGGGGTTGCGGAACAGGCGGACAATTTCCTGAATAGAGTCCTCGCCGAGGTCCGTATTCGCATCCGAAAAAATGACAATGGGGGTTTTGACAAACTGCATGCCCCGGTTCATGGCGGCAATTTTGCCGTTGCGGGCCGGGTTGTGGTGGACTTCGACTCCTTCGTATTGCTGAAGCATGTCGGGCGTGCCATCGTCCGAGCCATCCGTGACCCACATGTGGCTTACTTTTTCCTGTGGATAATTGAGGGATTTGGAGTTGCGGACTTTGGCGTCCACATAGTCCTTCTCGTTATAGGCCGCTACAAAAAGCGTTACCTCCGGCTCATAATCAGCATTGCCTTCGTAGGGGTGGTGCAGCCCCAGCAAACGCCTCACCTTTACAAGGAAGTATAGCAAAATGCAGTAGCCTACGTAGGTGTAAAAAACAATAAACAGGAATAACCAGAATAGAATTTCAAGAAGTGTCATGGCATATTTTTTGGATTAAATAGCCGATGCCAGCTAAATGCCAAAACTATACGGCTGAAAATACCCCTAAAAATAAGCAAATTTGTAATGTATTTGCCCAAATGGATTAGAGTGCGTGACAAAAAAGCGGGGATGGGTAAAAAAGGGAGGTTGAGCCAATAAGTCGTAAATTGAGTTTGACACAAAACAATTAACGACAGCCAAACCTCCCGGATGAAGTTATGGAAAAACAGCAACTTACCCAGCGATTAAATCAGAAGTTTGAAGAATTAGTGTGCCTTAGCGATGGATACGTCGAATCTTCGGATGCCATGCATGACATTGAAAAAGGCTTGCTGAGCGAATTGCTGAGCATCGGGCTGCTGCTGCTCCGGTACATCATAGCCGGGAAGCTAAAACAGTGCAAGAGTTATGAATTCGACGTGGACAATCAAGCAGCTTGCCAAAGCAAGGGCAAGAAGGCGCGGCGCTATTTAAGTTTGTTTGGGCCCTTATCCATACAGCGCCCGAGCCACTGGGCCAGTGACAAAGGGGTTGTATATAAACTGGATGAGCACCTGCAGTTGCCCCGAGGGAGCTATTGGTCTTACAATATCCAGGAATTAGTGGGCGAAAGTGCATCAGAGAATGATTTCCGTGAAAGCGTGCACCTGTTTAACAAGCTGCTGAATTTGGATTTGCGCTGGGAGTCCTCGGTGCGCAACACTCTTAATTTGGGCCAATACGTGGAAGCCTATTATGAGGCCCGCCCGGCTAAGGCAGAACCTGAAGCGGTGTGCTTCAGCGCCTCTTTTGACGGCAAGGGCGTACCGAAGGTAAGAAAGCCCAAAGCCCGCTCGGGCAACCCCAAAGCCCGCTTGGGCAAAGGGGAGAAACCAGGGACAAAGCAGATGGCAACTGTTTCAGTAACTTCCAGCTTTAAGCCTAAGCAACGTAGTGTCAAAGCCATTGCCGATGCTTTGATGGGAGTGGAAAACGAGCCTCAAAAGATAAAGAAAAAACCAAAACAAGAGCAGCGCTCAAAAAAGAATGGCTGGCACGAAAATATCCACCGCAGGGCATTTTTAGCAGGCCAGGACAAGGCGGTGGACTATGGGATACAGGACATCAAAAACCGGATTAGCCATACAGACAGCCGCTTCGTTGTCCCTATTGACGCAGGCATCGGGCTAGAGGACAAAGTCTTGGGAGCGGTCAAAAAATACGGTTTGGAAGATGCCTTTGATGGCATTATCCTGGATATTATCCATGTGCTGGAATATGTTTGGGCAGCCGCGACTGCGGTTTTTGGCGAGCAGTCCAAGCTGCGCACGCCTTGGGTCAGGGATATGCTCACGGACTTGCTCAACAGCAAAACGCAAAAAGTCATTGATGATTTAGTGGCTATCCGGGATAAGACAAAATTATCCAAAAGTAAAAGCCAACAGCTGAACAAAGCCATTACCTATTTTACCAACCATCAGCATAAGATGGACTATCTGGCTTTTATCAAGAAGGGATACCCCATAAGCTCAGCTATGGCAGAGTCCACTTGTGGGCATTTGGTCAAAGAGCGTATGGAGCAGAGCGGCATGCGGTGGAGCAGCGACAGTGCCCAAAAAGTGATGGATCTAAGAGCTGTAAAATTAAATGGCGACATGGAGGATTTTGTCCAGTTTGTCGTTGGCTCAGAACGCAAAATCCGCCTCCGGAAAATGGCGGCATAATAGATGCCCCGCTTTTTTGTCACGCACTCAAATGAATTAAAGGTTCTACGCTGCGCCTTGGCTTTGCAGGGGGCAGGGTTGGCAACGGTCTGGGAGAAAAAACAGTGGATTGTTTATCGTAATTGAAAACAGTACAACCGGGAGATCAGTCTCTGGAAAAGATCCTGTTCTGCAGTAAGTCTATAAGGAAGCTTAATGGACTGTAAGTTTGTTTGGGCTTGCCTCTGGCAAGTGTTATTTTTGTGTTTTGAGTCTTCCGGACAAAGGAAAACTCTTAAGAATTAAAGATAGCGATAAATCCTAATAAATTCCTTTTCACGTGTCACAAATTTACGAAACTTGAAAAAAATACAGGTCAAAATCAAATTGCTGCCGGATAAGCATAAAAAAATAAAGTATATTTACTGTTGTTAATGCGTTTTGTGTTCACAAATCAGCGCAATTCGTGACCGCCTGAGCCAGTTAAGCAAGGGGGCTTTTGTCCTCCCTGCGTCAACGCCCCAGGCAGCTTTTCCGGTTCCGGCATTATCTTGTATCTGATCCACCTGCCGGCTCTTCCCAAAAACTTAACTTATTGTCAAACGACGAAAAATTAAATACCCGGATTGGTATAGTTTCAGGGTATTGTGCATAATTCTCACTTTCCTAAAGAAGCGGAACCTGCCTAAGGCGGGTCTGATACAAAGGAGAAAGGATGGTGAAGTGGCCCTGTTCAGAGAAGAATGCCTGAAGGCGCTTCTTCCCTGAATGAGGGCAATCGCCACTCTACACTTCTTAAGAAACGGTTTTTGGTGAACAATTTCACCTTCGCCGGGCAGCCCAATAGAGCTTGGGTTTGCCCGGTTTTTATCTAAAGTTTTGATATTCAATAAATAACAATATGTTTTGATTGATGGTGAAAGGACAATAAGCTGCACATTTAGCCAGTCAAAAGTGGCAGGGTTTTAAATATTTACCTATTTTTGTGACAACTAAACCGGTAAGTCCTGTGCCGGTTCCGTAACCTACAATCGGATAGAATACCCCCCTGCCCCGAGCAGGATATTCTCTATTTAAACAAAACTTTAGATGTGAGCCCCGGCTCGCGCCTAACGCCCTTTACAAATCTCATTAAGTTTCCAGCGTATGGTTGTCGCAGTGCGATGAGCAAACTAAATATTTTGTACTCCTTTGCACCATCTTGCGTCTCAATAAAAAATTGGCGCAGATTTTGATGTAAGTAGTTGTACAAGCACTGTGACCCTGCAACTGGATGTAGCCAAACGCACCTTTACGGCGCTGAGTAACTGCTTTCGCGACATCAAAGCCCGTACAAAGGTGGTTGAATGCTTCAGCCAGCTTCATTATCAGAGTATTCAAATTTTAATCGCATGAGACATAGCTACACCCACTTCAATGTAGTGAACCATTTAGCCCACGTTATTAACCTCAAGGTCCTGCCGGTACTATTGCTGGGTTCTTTCTTTTCTTTTTCTGCTCTGGCCCAAAATCAGTGTGCCCTTTCCATCGATGATGTTGAGGTAAACTGTACGTTTCAGAATGGGGGTAATACTTTCGATGTGACAGTGCTCTTTTCCTGGGAGGGTATAGGTGGAAACGAATTGGACATCACGGTAGCCGGTCAAACGCAGACCTACGCTATTGGTGCCACGAATGGAAACGGCGAGCTGAGCGGTTTTACATTATCGGCACCTGGGTCAGGCTATCCGGTTATGCTTAGCGATGGCTCAGGATGTCAGGTTCTTGATGAGGTGTCAGCTATTGCCTGTACGCCTCCATGCACCGGTGAGCCGGATGAAATTGGCGGCCTGGTGTGGGAAGATCTGGACTACAACGGCACGTTCGGTGCCGAACCGGGCCTGCCTAACGTCAAGGTAGAAGCCTATGATTGTAATGGCGAACTGGCAGGTACTGCTTTTTCCAATGCAGATGGAGTTTGGGCAATCCCGAATCTAAATGCAGAGGAAGATTACCGCATTGAGTTCACTGCTCAAAACCTTCAGGGAGTAGGTTTTTCCATGGTTGGTGAAGATAATGTCTCGGATGTGCGCTTTGCTCAGCCCGGGGACTGTACTATCCTGGCAGGGTTTACTCCACAGGTTGTCGAGGAGGATTGTGAGAACCCGGACAACTACGGTAATATTTGTATTGAAAACTTTAATATTCTGGACTGGGCAGATTATGCAGATGGGGCAAACCCATTCCCACTGCCGCCTTATTCCAAAACAATAGGCGGGGATGAAATATCCTGTGCGATTGCTTCGGCAGATGGCACCCCCTACACCCACCGTGTCATTCATGAAATGCTGGGTGGAGAGGAAGTCTTCTATTCTCTGGAGATGGACGCTGACAGTCATGATGGAAATGATCCCAGAGACGTGGGCGTTGTCTTTTCTTTTGACCGCCCCGTACAGCGCCTGGTTTTTCAGGTATTAGATATTGACATTACCGGTAATGCAATTGACCGGGTCGCTATTCAGGGTTCTCTGTCTGGTGTGCCGGTGGGTATGAATATGGACGACACCTTTGTAGGGGTTCATGTCAATCAGCTTGGCGATGGCATCTTTGAAGGCACCACCACTGTGAGTGATGCCTCAACCTCAGGCAACGTTACCGTACACTTTACCGACCCCGTTGACCAGGTGGCGATCAACTTCTCGGCGATGGGGGCTGCGGTAGACGATCCGGGCCTGCAGATGATTGGCCTGGGCAAAATACAGTGGTGCGAAGACCCTGTGCCCATTGCGCCACAGTGCGCCCGTATTATGGATTGGCATCAGTTTGGAGACAATAACGTCAACCCGATGCCCCACACTATCGGAGGGTCTATACTGGATGTCGTTAACGAAGACCCTGCAGGTGTGGCTACCCCGGCCGGATTTATGGTTGACAGTGACCTGTCTCCACTGGGAGGGACCCGTGGGTTCTGGGCACTGGGTATGGATGCTGAGGTTGCCGGACAGTACGTACAGAGCAGTTTTACATTCGGTATTCCGGTAGATGATTTGAGCTTCTCTGTGCTGGGCATTGATCAGCTGGAAGGGGCTTATCAGGATAAGGTAAGCGTTCATGGCTTCCTGCATGGTACAGAAGTACCCCTTTCCCTAAACGATATCACGCCGTATTCCGGTCTGTATAGCAATCAGGTAGCTCTCCTAAACGCCAACGAATATGAGTCACAGGGTATGATGCTTGGCGCATCGGATCCCAGTGGTAACTTATGGGTGTATTTTGCGGAGAAAGTAGATTCTGTAGTCGTTCGTCTGGAAACAGGGGCACAAAGCCCACAAAACCCTGCCCCTCAGATGGTAGGTGTGAGTGACTTTATGTTCTGCATTTGCCGCCCGGCACCCATTCAGCTTGGCGATTATGTTTGGGCTGATAAGAATGCGAATGGGGTGCAGGATGCCTGCGAAGTGCCTGTCAAGGCTATGCCAATCAGCCTTTATGATGGCAGCGGCACCCTGCTGGCCACCACTACTTCGGGTGCGGATGGGCATTATCACTTTACAAAGCACGGTACACAGGGCGAAAACTGGTTGCTGGAAACTCAGGTGCTGCCTCAAACCCAATACTACATCGTATTCGGAAATGATGCGAATAACCCTGAGAATCAGTTTGTCGTAGCCAGCGGAAAAACCTATGCAGCAACCGGCAAGTTGGGCGGTTCTTCTTTGCATGATTCTAATCCCGATCCTGAAGTGTTATCTGACAATATGCCAGGAGGTATACCCGATGGGCTACCTTATATCGCCTACTCCACGGGTGAAGCCGGAGTGATGAATGCTTCGCTTGATGCCGGCTTCCAGGAAGTCCTCTTTGACTTGTCTCTGAAGAAAGAACTGGATACCGTGCTGACGCCTCCTCCGTTTACACCGGGCCAGCTGGTGAAATATAATATTACCGTTTACAATGAAGGTATGCTCAGCACTACCTTCCTCAGGGTTGTTGATTATGCTCCCGCCGGGCTCAATATGGAAGACGGCGGGCAGTACCATGTGTCCGGCAACCTCTTTCAGTTGCCTAATCTGGCACCTGGCGATTCGGTGACCATGAGCGTAACCTACCGCATTGATAATGCCTTTACCGGAGAAACCATTGTCAACGCTGCGGAGATTGCTCAGGTCAACAATGCTATGAATTATACCGATGCTGATTCCACACCTGACTTTATCAACGGGAACGATGATAACGAGGATGACTACAGTACCGTAGAGATATCCGTAAATCCGGTCTTGATTTTTGACCTCAGCCTGGACAAAAGAGTCGTGGGTAACGGGCCTTTCGAACCCGGCCAGGATGTGACTTTCGAAATTACAGTAAAGAATGAAGGTATCCTGCTGGCAGAAAATGTGGTCGTACAGGACTACACTCCCAATGGGCTTATCCTGAACGATACGGACTGGGAAACCGATAACGGCGTGGCAGTTCTCAAAGAAGAAATTGTGGAGATAGAGCCCGGACAATCCGCAACAGTACAGGTCACCTTTACTATTGATCCATTTTTCACTGGCAGTTCCATCGTGAACTCTGCAGAAGTACTGAGCTTCTATAACTTCCCATGGACGGATGATCAGGATTCCTCTCCGGATAACAACAACCCGGAGGAAGATGATCAGGACGAAGTATTGCTTGTCATACAGCCGTCCTTTGACCTTGCTCTGCATAAAAATGTGGTCAGCTATGGCCCCTACGAGCCTGGCGACCTGGTAACCTTTGAATTTGAGGTGACCAATCAGGGCTCCATTATGGCAACGAGCGTCCAAATCAACGAGCAGGTCCCCAATGGCCTGACACTGGAAGACTCGGATTGGGAAATGGTGACGCCTTCACGCGCGAATCTGGTTGCACCTATCCCCCTTGTAATGCCGGGCGCAACAGAAACCGTAGAGGTGACCTTCCGGATTAACAATAACTTCAGCGGCGTAAGCATCATCAACTATGGTGAAATTGCTTCTTATGACGACATGAACGTCCATCCTGACGGAGACTCCACGCCTGCAAATGGCAGTACGCAGGAAGACGATGATGATACGGCGGTTGTTCCTGTGGAACAGCCCATGCCGGTATTCGACCTCTCTCTGATCAAGCAAATCAATGAGGAGGTGAACCCAGGCCCATTCCTGCCAGGCCAGACCGTCGCATTCGATATTACCGTCACCAATGAAGGTAACCTGGCTGCTACTGGCGTGCAGATAGTCGATTATGTACCCAACTTCCTGACCCTGACCAGCAATACCTGGATGTCAATGATGAGCTCGGCTACACTGGCACAGCCCATTCCAACGATAGCGCCGGGTGAATCGGTTACCCGTACCATTACCTTTATGATTGACGCAGGTGCACCTGAGGGCGCCATTGTCAATAATGCGGAAATCGCTGCGGCTTCTAATGCCATGGGCATGTGGGATACGGATTCCACACCATTTAATGGAATAGGCAACGGCGAAGATGACACGGACAGCGCGGCATTAGAAGTTGGCGGAGAAGCCGAAAACTTCGACCTCGAACTCAATAAATCCGTGAATTCTTCCCTGACACCTGGCCCTTACGAGCCTGGCGATCAGGTTACTTATACTATTACAGTGGAGAATACCGGTTCTCTTGAAGCAACAGGCGTTCAAATTAAAGATACTTATCCATCGAGCCTGGTACCAAACGATGCCAACTGGACTTTTAATAACGGTATAGCCACTCTGAATACTCCGATTTCGAGTATCCCGGTAGATGGCAGCGTTAGTGTGAATATTACCTTTACGATTGATGACCACTTTACGGGTACATCGATCAATAACGTTGCTGAGATACAAACTGCGTCCAATAGCTCACAGCTGCCGGACGATGATTCCACACCTAATAATGGTGTCAGTGCAGAAGATGATCAGGATAACGCTCTGATTACAGTGGTGCAGAATTACGATCTGGCGCTGACTAAAACAGTAGTGACTGCTGGCCCATTTGAAGCCGGGCAGTACGTGACCTATAACCTTAATGTGATCAATCAGGGTAATATTACCGGTACAGATATTCAACTGTATGATTATTATCCTTTCAACCACATGACACTGGCGGATAATGACTGGGAGCCGGTTCAGGGCAATATTCTGCGCCTGAAAACGCCTATTGCAAGTCTGGTTCCGGGCGCCTCGGTTTCTGTGCCAATTACCTTCCAGATTGATGCGGATGTAGACTGTGGCGAAGTGCTGACCAACTGTGCTGAAATTGCCGGCGACAGCACCCCGCAACCTGATGTGGATTCTCACCCGGCAGATGGCAGCCATGATCAGGATGACGATGATGCTGTTGATATTACAGTTAGCTGCCTGCAGAACTTTGACCTGGCTCTGGAGAAAACAGTACTGGGCAGCAGCAACCTGTCTCCGGGCTCACCGGTTACTTTCCGTATCGAGATTACCAACGAAGGCGACCTGACGGCTCAGAATATCGAAGTCGTTGACTACGTTCCGCAAGGGCTGGTCGTTATCGATCCGGACTGGACCAACAACGGCGGCGTTGCTTCCCTAAACAATAACATATCCAGTCTTGCTCCCGGTGCTTCTGTAACCGTGGATATCGATATGGCGATTATTGCTTCATTCACAGGGGCGACGATAATTAACTACGCTGAGATTGCCGGCGCTACTAATAATGCCGGTGCACAGGACTCCGACTCCACCCCCGGCAACGGTGCCAATGCGCCAAACGAGGATGATTATGATGGCGCGGTCATCAGCCTGCAGCAACAGACTTTTGACCTGGCGCTCAGCAAATCCCTCAACAGTAGTGTAACCCCTGGCCCGTTTGAGCCAGGCGATGCGGTTACCTTTAATATTTCTGTGGCCAATCAGGGTAGCATTACAGCTCAGAATATTCAGCTTCGGGAGTACATCCCGTCCGGCCTTACTCTTATCGACCCGGACTGGACAGCAGTGGGTTCAGTGGCAGAGCTGAACGTGCCTATTGCCAGCCTTGCACCGGGCGCCACCACCACGCTGAGTGTGGACTTTGAAATTAATGCCTCCTTTGCAGGGACTTCTCTGACCAACTTCGCAGAAGTAGGCAGTGCTTTCAATACTTTAGGAATCGATGACCAGGACTCTACACCGGGCAACGGTAGCATGGGAAGCAATGAGGACGACTACGATGGCGCGACCATCTCCGTTCTGCAACAAAACTTCGACCTGGCGCTTTCCAAGTCAGTCAATACCAGCCTGACCCCTGGTCCGTTTATGCCGGGCAGCCCCGTCACTTTCACCATCACTGTGATTAATCAGGGCAGTATGACAGCGCAGACCATTCAGCTGCGCGACTATATGCCACTTGGGCTGGTACTGGCAGATAACGACTGGACGCAGAATGGTTCCACGGCTATTTTCAACAACGCCATTACGAACCTTGCTCCCGGGCAGTCTGCTTCTGTAGACATCTCCTTTACAGTATCTACAGCCTTCACCGGTTCAATTATTAATAATAATGCAGAAATCGGCGCCTTTACCAATGACCTTGGTATAGGTGACGCCGACTCCACACCGGCTAACGGCGCTGCCGGCTCCGGTGAGGATGATTACGACAACGCGATTATCAACGTCATCAGCAGCGTTCAGGAGTTTGACCTGGCATTAACGAAAAACCTCAATACCAGCCTTACACCCGGGCCATTCCTGCCGGGCAGTACGGTAACCTTTAGCATTACTGTGTTGAACGAGGGGGATATCAACGCCCAAAACGTACAAATCCGGGATTACATTCCACTTGGACTTGTGCTGGCAGACAATGACTGGTCACAGATTGGTTCTTATGCACAGCTTGATGTGCCTATTGCCAGCCTGCCTGCCGGTGCCTCAGCGACCCGAAATATCACCTTTACTGTTTCCGGAAGTTTCACTGGCACTGGTATTACCAACTTCGCAGAAATAGGTTCGGCCAGCAATACCGGAGGCTTTACGGATGTCGACTCCACACCAGGCAACGGTAGCTCCGGCAATAATGAGGATGACTTCGACGGGGCTTTCATCAACGTCTCTCAGGAAGATGACCCGGTATTTGACTTGTCGCTTGAAAAGGCTATTGATGTGAATGCTACGCCCGGCCCTTATCAGCCTGGCAACCTCGTGAGGTTCGTTATTACGGTGACGAATGAAGGGGACATCACGGCTCAGAATATCGTCATTAAAGACTACATAGCTGCCGGTTTGATCCCGGCTGATATGGACTGGTCTCAGCAAGGGGGAACAGTGGTGCTGAATAGCCCCATTTCCTCTCTGGCGCCTGGTAACTCGGCTTCGGTAACCGTGGATTTTGTGGTCAACCAGAACTTCCAGGGTGCGAGCATAGTCAACTACGCTGAAATTCACTCAGCGACCAATGCTCAGGGCATTCAGGATATTGATTCTACGCCAAATAATGGCTTCGCCGGTTCAGGTGAGGATGATATCGACAGTGCTTCGCTTACCGTCACGCAGCAAAACTTCGACCTGGCTCTGATCAAGACCCTGGCTAGTGTTGGGCCGTTTGAGCCGGGCGACAACGTGACCTTCAACATCAACATCAGCAATCAGGGCAGCATAGCTGCTCAGTTTGTCGAGATTCAGGACTTTATTCCGGACGGATTGACGCTGATTGACCCGGACTGGTCTGAAGACAACGGCATTGCGACGTTGAATACACCAATATTCACCCTTTCGGCCGGACAAACCACTATGGTCACCATTGACTTTGTGATTGATCCGGAATTTGATGGTACCAGCATCCAAAACTTCGCAGAAATCCTAAGTGCAGTCAACCCAATTGGTCTGGGCGACGGAGATTCCACACCCAATAACGGTGCTGCCGGTGCCAATGAGGATGATTACGATGGTGCTTCACTGGTAGTTGATCAGACCCCGGAAGCGGCCTTCGACCTGGCACTGACCAAGGTTGTCGGTACGGTGGGGCCATTCAGCCTGGGTGACCCTGTCACTTACAGTATCACCATTACCAATCAGGGAGACTTCCCGGCCTACAACGTCGAAATCACAGATTACATCCCATCCGGATTGAACCTTACAGACGCGGACTGGGCACAGAATGGTAATCAGGCAACCTATACCATACCCGGCCCAATTGCCGCACTTGGTGGTACAGAAACGGTCACCATTGATTTTGAAATTGATGATAATTACATTGGGGCCGCAATTACCAATTATGCTGAGATCAGCGCGGCTGATGATGATAATGATTCCACGAATACACCCCCGACGGATGCGGATTCCTTCTACGACAACAACCCGTCAAACGATGCAGGTGGCGCACCCAATTCCGCTGCCGATGATGCCATCAATGGAAATGGTACCGGTGCACCGGGCAGTGGCATAGCCGCAACGGATGAGGATGACCACGACCCGGCAACGATTACGCTAAACAACTGCAACGACCTGTCAGCCGGTATCGGTACGATGCAGCAGCTGTGCCTGTCCTGTACCCCGGATGAGATCAACTACGACCTGTTTGGAGCACTGGCGGGCACACCAAGCCCGGGTGGCTTCTGGCAGGATGTGGATGGCGCTGGTGTCAGCCTGCTCGATCCAACCAACGTTGACTTTGCAGGGGTACCGGAAGGCAGCTATGACTTTGTTTATACAGTAGGAGGGATGGGCATGTGCCCGGCAACATCCGCTACAGTGACCATTGAGCTTACAGACATTACTTCTTATGGCTGCAACGATCAGGTTAACGTAACTTTTGGTACCAGCTGTGAAATATTGGTCACGCCAGATATGGTTCTGGAGGGTACCCCGGATTGCATGGGCTCTTTGCAGGTGAATTTGATCAATGAGAGCGGTGTGTCTATAGGGAATACGATTACAGGAAACGAGGTTGGTCAGCTGCTGATTGCAGAAGTCATTGACCCGTACTGTGGCCTGTTGTGCTGGGGGAATATCTGGGTAACGGATGTAACAGCACCAACGATTGTCTGCCCTACGCAGGAAGTAGACCTGGTTTGCAACGATTTTGACTTTGTGATGGATGCTGAATCCAGCCTTGCCGATCTTGGGCAGCCAATTGTCCTGGACAACTGCGTGGACTACAACACCATTACCTTTACCGATGAGATGGTAATGGGGCTGCCAAGTTGTGAAGGGCAGCGCATCAACCGTACCTTTACAGTGACTGACCCGGCAGGCAACTCCACGACTTGTGTGCAGGAAATTAACTTCCGCAACCTGTCATTCAGTGATATTATGCAGCCGGACCCTGCACCGGTGGTCTCCTGTGATCAGCCATTCAATGCCGATCCGATAACGGGCAACCCAACGGCAGATGTTACCGGTTCCCCAATGATTGACGGTTACTATAATGATTACTTCTTTGATGGCGCGCTTTGCGACCTTGGCGCCACCTTTGAGGATGGCCCGCCTATTCAGGTGTGTGACGGCACGATCAAATTCGTGCGGGAGTGGACAATTATTGACTGGTGCCCGGATGGTGGCGACAACGTTACCACCTTCACTCAGCTGATTAAGATTGGTGATGAGGAAGGGCCTGAGGTTACAGCTCCGAACGTAGACACTGATGGTGATGGTGAGCTTGATCCACTCGTGTACTCTACGGGTACTTTCGATTGTACCGCAGCTATCGTGGTGCCAGAGCCAGACGTCACAGACAACTGCTCCAGCTTCGAGATTGATACAGACATCCTCGTTGAGGAAGTTGTACCCAACTACAATCAGTATGGCCAGTTGATTGGTTACGATACCGTACAAACGGTGTTTGCTTCAATCGGGCCGGATGACAACCGTTTCATAACGGGTATCCCGATAGGCTGCCATGTCTTCCGTTATAAAGTGACAGACGATTGCAACAACTTTACCATTATAGACGCACCGTTCTGCATCGAAGACAATATTGCACCTTCAGCGGTTTGCGACGATGACCTGAATATCTCACTGGGCGGTAATGGCGCAGCACGGGTATTTGCTACGGATATCGACGAGGGCAGCAGTGACAACTGCGAAATTGCCACCCTTGAAGTACGGCGCTTGTACGAGCTTGACCCTAACGATTGCAGTGATGTTACGGACTATTATTCCGACTGGGGTAATTTTGTCGATTTCTCCTGCTGTGATGCCGGCAGCATGGTAACCATTGAGCTCCGCGTGACAGACATCTATGGCAATCAGAATATTTGCTGGCTGGAAGTAATGATTGAGGATAAGATCAATCCATTCTGCGTTGCGCCAGCGAGCACTACGATCAGCTGTGCGGATATCCCGGCTGGTTTCGAACCAGAAAGCCCTCAGGCACTGGAGGCCTTGTTTGGAGTCGCTACTGCAATGGATGATTGCGGAGTCGCTACAGTGAATGAATTCACACCGGAATCCACGCTCGATGCCTGTGGCTTTGGTACCATTACGCGTACGTTCACAGCATTTGATAATGCGGGTAATCAGTCTACTAACACCTGCCAGCAGGTTATCACGGTTACAGAAGAGTACAACTACACGATCAAGTTCCCGAAAGACGAGATCTCCAACTGTGGGGTGCCGTCGCCGGATACGATCCTGGTCAATGGGCAGGGCTGCGATATGCTCTCGGTAAGTGTCTTTGATGAATACTTCTACCCGAATGCGGGTGGTAATGATGCTTCATGCTACAAAATCTTCCGCCGCTACCGGGTACAGAATATGTGCGAGTGGGACGGTATTTCCGGACCGTTCGTGGTCGGCCGCAATGAAGATTGCGATGCCACGCCCGGAGATGAAGATGTCTGGGTGGTTCGTACCCCGGGTATAACGTACATCGACCGCGACAATAACCCAGGCAACAGTAACCCTGCCTTTGGCGTGAAGGGGACGTCCTGCGATGGGCAGACCAACCCTGCGGGCTATTGGCGTACGGTTTCGTCAGTGGGTTACTGGCAGTATACTCAGATAATTGAGGTGAAAGATGAAGAAGCGCCGGAGATCAGCTTTGCCGGCCCTCAGGAATTCTGCAGTATTAATCAGGTGACTTGTAACGCAACGGTACAGTTCCCATTCACGATTGTTGAGAACTGCGACCCTGACAACCTCGATATTACAGTTCAGTTGGATGCGGGCGCCAATGGTACGATAGACTTCAACGTGACCAGCCAACTCACCGGTTCTTATCCCAACTATGTGATTGGTGGGGAGTATCCAATTGGTTCTCACGAATTCCGAGTAACGGTCTCAGACGGTTGTGGCGGGAATACAGATTTTGCGATACTCCCATTTGAAGTAATCGATTGTGCACCGCCAACGCTGACTTGCCTGAATGGCATCACCTTTAGCCTGCAGGAGCTGCCGCCAAACACCGATATTGATGGTGATGGCGAGATCGATGCCTACGGTGCAGGAATTTGGGCAAACGACTTCCACATCAGCGAATCGGACTGTAGTGATGATACTATCGCTTTCTCCGTGAACCTGGTAGGGGAGACGCCAAACTTCAACCAAACCTCGATCTACTTCACCTGTGATGACGTCGGTAATGTGCCTATTGAGGTCTACTTCTACGACAGTGCATTCAATCCGAATGCCGTACAACCGGATGGCAGCGTTGGCGGCCCGAACTGGGACTTCTGCGAAACGTATGTGCTGATCACGGATCCTGAAGGCTTCTGTAACACCACACAACCGGACCCGATGATGGCTGGCCTCATCTCCAGAGAGAATGACGATGCTGTGGAAGCGGTAGAAGTTTCGCTGAGTGGGCAGATGAGCATTTCGATGATGACTAACTCAACGGGTACATACGAATTTGTGGATCTGCCAATGGGCTACGACTATACGGTGACGCCGTCCAGGAATGATGAGCACCGCAATGGGGTGTCAACTTTTGATTTGATCATCATACAGCAGCACTTGCTGGGGATCTCATCACTGGGTAGCCCGTACAAGATGATTGCTGCGGACGTCAACAGGACCAATTCTATTACGACTCTGGATATGATTCAGATTCAAAAACTGATTCTGGGTGAAATCCAGGAGTTCGCCGGCAATACGAGCTGGAGGTTTGTAGACCGGGAGTTTGTATTCCCTGTACCAACGAACCCATGGTTCTCTCTGTTCCCCGAAAGTATTTCTATTAATAACCTGGATGATGATGTGATGTCCAATGACTTCGTAGCCATCAAGGTTGGAGATGTAAACAATAGTGCGACGACGACCCTGTTTACCGGAATCGATGAGCGGAGTTTCCGTGGTGCATTCCAACTGGAAACCGGGGAGCAGCAGCTGAAACCGGGAGCCCAAATCCGGGTGCCGGTGCGTGCGCCTCAGGATGAGCCCGTGTACGGCTATCAGTTCTCCATGAACTTTGATACCGATGTGCTGGTGCTGGCAGAGGTAGAGTATGGCCTGGCTCAGGAAAATAGCCTTGGTCTTTATGATGCAGACTGGGGTCTGATTACCGCCAGCTGGTACGACGAGGAGCTGATGGCAAATGGTGGCACGGCCGGTGGCCCCGTACTGTTTACCCTGGTCTTCGACGTTGCAGGCAACGCAAACGCCGCACTAAGCGAGGTGCTTGAGGTCAACTCCAGTGTCACACTGGCAGAGGCCTATAGCCGGGACGGACGATTGCTGGACGTCAGCCTGAACTTTGCACAGGGCGAAAGCTCAAGCTCAACGGCTCCGTTCCGTCTGTACCAAAACCGTCCTAACCCATTCCGGCAGGGAACCGTCATTGGTTTCGATCTGCCCGAAGCAGGTGAAGCTGCCTTACATATATTCGATCTTAATGGCCGCTTGCTGAAGACCTATGATGGGGATTATGCAGCAGGCTACAATGAGATTCGGTTGGAGCGGGATGAACTCCCTGCTGCCGGAGTGCTCTATTACCGTTTGCAGGTGAATGGACAGGTGGCAACCAGAAAGATGATTATTCAGGATTAATCAAAGCTAATGGCCTGCCAGTACGCTCTGACAGCCTACTGGCAGGTCTCTTTTTATACAAACCCGGGCTTAGTATTTCAGATAAAGGAACGATCTGTTGAATAATTAAGATGATTTTAGCATTTTTGTCATATCAGGAATAAGTCGATTTATTCCTGTTTCCTCATAGAAAGCGTGCAAGAATTAAGTGATTGATCCCTTTGTCACATCTGCCTAACCAGTAAAAGACGACCTCAAACACAGTACAGGTGTTCAAACAGTACCTTCCTCCCCCCATAGTAGTATTGTTTGTACCCAGACAGTAAGCACACACTTGGACAAATTCAGACACTAAAGAATGGTGACCGTACAGGCAGCCTCTTAGCCGTTGAAGCGGTCTTAGAAGTGAGGTACGAGGTTAATCCTCATCTTTCTAACATCAAAATAGAAAGGAATTTGTCATATATGTTATAATTTGTTAAACCAGTATTGCAGGGGATTGTAAGACATATATCTTTACAATCGAACTGATGATTCGCATCTCGTGAAATTATGAAGACGTCCGGCACCGCGGTTTTTAGCGTGTTTTGTTATGCATTGGGGCTCGTTTTGCTCCTCTGCACAACAGCGTGGTCCGTGCCTGCCCACGGAGGGCCGGCGGAAGTATCCCGGGCCGAATCCATCCTGTCTGATTGCGAATCAGATACTACTGCCCCGGTCATCGTTTATCCGGCTGCCGGTTTGCACGCGACCATTGAGGGCTGTAACGCCGGGCAACCTGCGGTTTTCTTCTTTTCTATTACGGTAGCCGATGATTGCGACCCCAATCCTGTACTTGATGTGGAGTTTTCAAATGATGATACCGCCAGCTTATCCCTTAGCAATCCTTACGGCAATCACTTTTTGCTTACGGCTCTGCCGGGCAGCTACGAAATTACCATTACAGCGTCTGATACTGCCGGGAATGGCCGGCAAGAAATTTTTGCCGTTGAGGTGGGGCAGGAGCCAGTGCCAGGTACAAGCTACGGCTGCAATGACACCATCATCGTTACACTTGATGAAGCATGTCAGCGCTTAATCACGCCGGATATGCTTCTGGAAGGGGATATTGGCTGTCTCCCGGCGGAATACTTCGATATACAAGTCATAGATGAGGTGCCGGGCAATGGGCCGGTAGTGGATGGGACAGGTACTTATCCGGTAGAGCTCAACCCTCAGCAAGTAGACGCTGTTGCAGGGTTTACGCTATCGGCTGACCCTGGGTTCTGGCTGTTATCCAATCGGGATAGTGCAGCCACCCGCTTTTCGGCAGATACGCTTTTTCAGTCCGTAAACGCATCTGGCGGTTGGTCGGCAGCAGTCCTTCCGATTGATTTTGGAGGAGTACTTCATTTTGACTGGGCAACATCCATTGAATTGGCAGACTCTGCTACCTTTAGTATTCAGGTACTGAATCCCGATGGCACGGTCGCCATTGAAAACCTTTACAACAATTCTGATGCGGGCAGCTTTGAAAGCCCGGTCACTCAGGGGCAGGTTCTTGTTCTGAATCTGGTTTCCCCAGGCGTGGCAGAGCCTATCCCTGCCTTCAGCGCCTTTGTTACTAATTGGAATGTAACGCTGGATGATCTTGACCTGAGTGCGGCTTTTCCCTGTTGGGGAATGGTCGTCGCCCGGGATCAGACGCCTCCTTCCATCACCTGTCCGCCCGATACCGACGCGGCAACGATTATGCAGACCGCTCAGCAACTGACTGGCGCCATTACGGCTCAAAGCCCAACCATTAATGTGAATGTCCACTCCTGCCTTTCCGGAGATTTGCCAGTCAGCGGGGACCGTTTCTACGATGTGATTGTCTTTGAAGTAGACCAACCGGGCATCTTTACGTTTTTTCTTAACACTACATTCTCCGATGGTGGCGGGCACATGGCCCTCTTTCAGGGAGGCTTCAGCCCACTGAGCCCGTGCAGTAGCATTTTGGCGCAACATGATTTCCCGGCCTCTCCAAACCCTTTCAACGGAAGCAACGACCCCTACGTAAGACTGTCGCTTCCGCTGGAGGCCAATCAGCTTTATTATCTTTTTACCACTACGGATACACCCGGCGCTACCGGAAACTATACGTACACGATTTTTCCTGATGGCAATGGCTTGCTTAGTGGTGCTACTGAGTTGGTGTTGCCGTTTACGCAAACCCTGTTCTGCGAAGACCTGTTTTTCATCCAGGAAACTGACAGCCTGCACTGGACAGGCACCCCTGAAATATCGGACAACTGCGGGCCTGTTAACTTTTCTTTTGAGGATGACCTGGAGCAATCAGGCGACTGTGGCGCGTTGAGTATCCTGCGGACCTTTACCGCTGTGGACGGTTCCGGAAATGCCAGTTTATGCACCCAGCAAATTGACTTGCGCCGGCCCGGAGTGGGGGATATATCACTACCGCCTCAGACGTTCCCCATTGATTGTAACTTAAATTATCCGGTAAACGGTATGGGCAATCCCTCCCCCAGCCTTACCGGCTATCCTTTTTTGCTGACAGTGCAGGGCGCCCGGGACCTGGACCAGGTGTATTGCAACCTGGGGGCAACTTACAGCGATGGCCCGGCTATTCCGGTCTGCGAAGCATCCTTCCAGTTTTTACGGACCTGGGAAATAATAGACTGGTGCGACCCGGCCAGCTCCTTTACCTTCGGGCAAATTATTAAAATAGGAGACTTTACCGCGCCTTTGTTGGACTGTCCGGCACAGGACACTGATGGCGATGGCGTGGATGACGCACTGATATTCCCAACCCAGCCTTTTGAATGCACTGGAGCTTTTGCAGTACCCTTACCGGAAGTAACCGATAACTGCTCGGGTTGGGAAGTGTTTACCCAGGTCGTAACCTTCCGCGATAGCATAGTGCATAGTGCCTCAGGCTTGCCTGTAGACACAATAGAGATCGAAGAGGTGCTGGCCACTATTCCCAATGATGCGCCCAACCGTTTTGTCTCCGGAATCCCTACAGGTTGTCATGCTTTCCGCTACCTGGTGACCGATGCCTGCGATAATCAAATCGAACAGTACTGTACCTTCTGTGTGGAAGACCGCACAGAGCCGGTTGCGGATTGCAATGAGCAGCTCAATGTATCCCTGACTCATGACGGTTTCGTACGCCTTCTTGCGCCAAGTGTAGATGAGGGCAGCTGGGACAACTGCGCCGTTGAGCAAATGGAGGTTCGCAGGCTGATCACCAAAGGCCCAGGCTGTGCAACGGTGGATTCTACCTACTCTGACTGGGCACCCTATGTAGATTTTACCTGCTGCGATATTGATTCGCTTGTGCTCATAGAACTGTTGGTGGTTGATACGGCAGGCAATGAAAATACCTGCTGGGCAGAGGTCCTGATAGAAGACAAAATCCGCCCCAATTGCAGTCCCCCCGGCGATCGGGTCATATCCTGCGATAGCCTGCCCAACGGGTTCGAACCGGATAGCCTGGGCGGGCTTCAGTCCCTGTTTGGCCAGCCTTCTGTAACTGATAACTGCTCGGCGACCTGGGAAGAGCTGGAATCCGAACCTTTGATTGACGAGTGTGGGGTAGGTACTATTGTCCGGCGCTTTCAGGCAGTAGACGCTGCCGGGAATGTGTCAAACACAGCCTGCGAACAGCTCATCACCATAGAGCCTGATCACAACTATGAAATAAAGTTCCCCCGGGATGGCATGTCCAACTGCGGAATACCCAATCCAGATACAATTGAGGTCTTTGAGATGGCCTGTGACTTGCTGGCCGTAAGTGTCACGGATACGATTTTTGCGGCTTCTGGAGACGAGTGCTACAAGCTTTTCCGGACTTACAAGGTGATCAACTGGTGCGAGTACGATGGAGAAAGCCCACCTGTACTGATCCGTCGTGATGAAGATTGCGATGAAATACCCGGAGATGAAGACGTTTGGGTGCTCCGCCGTTCGGACCATGCTTTTGTAGACCGGGACAATAACCACAGTAATAACATACCGGCTGCCGGTACGAAGGGCACTGTGTGCAACGGTCAATCCAACCCTGAAGGTTTTTGGCGGACAGTCGCATCGAACGGGTACTGGCAATACCAGCAGCATGTAAAGGTCTTTGACGATGAAGCGCCGGAAATCCTGTTCATCCCGCCATTAGATGTCTGTAGTATTAATAACGAAACCTGCCGTGCTTCTGCGGAGTACCTTTTTAGTGTATTGGATAACTGCACCCCATCGGACCTGACCATTGAAATATATTATGATGAATACTCCGATGGCACGGTTGATTCCGTTTTTACCGATATTTTTGGAACATATCCCAAGTGGAAGCTTAACGGGGACTGGCCCATAGGAGAGCATGAATTTGAAATCCGGGTGGAAGACGGATGTGGCAACGAGGCTGCTGCTACTATGCCATTCCGAATAGTAGACTGCCTGGCGCCAGTACCCACCTGTATTAATGGTTTGTCTACACCATTGATGCCCGTACCTCCGCAAACGGATGTGGATGGAGATGGAGATTTTGACCGCGGTGCCGCAACTATATTCGCTGCAGACCTGATTGTTTCTCCCTATACAGACTGTAGCGGTCCGGTCACCTACAGTGTCAACAGGGTGGGGGAGCAGCCCGGCCGCGACAAAACGTCCATCATCCTGACTTGCGAAGACCTGGGTGTGGCACTGCTTGAAGTGTATGCCTGGGACAGTGCAGACAACCCCTTCCAGGTACAGCCTGATGGGAGTACCGGTGGCCCCAATTACGATTATTGTGAAACGTACGTGCTGGTCACCAACAACCTGGCCGATTGCAATGCGCCGCTGCCCACCATTGCCGGTGCCATAGAGCGGGAGGATGAATCTCCGGTGTCGGGTGTATCTGCTGACCTTAGTGGCTTCATCAGCCAGTCTGTTCTTACTGATAGTATGGGGGGCTACGCACTCGAAGGGTTGGAACCGGAATTTGATTATACCGTTACCCCTTTCCTCGATGGAGACGACCAGAATGGGCTGACTACCTACGATGTCGTTTTAATTAGCCGGCATATTCTGGGGATCGATCATTTGGATTCTCCCTATCAGCTGATTGCTGCCGATGTCAATAACTCAGGCTCTGTTAGTACACTCGATATCATCCTGCTGCGTCAGGTTATCCTGAGCATCCTTGTGGAAATACCCAATGGGCCCAGCTGGCGGTTTGTTCCGAAAAGCCATCAGTTTGAAGATCCGGCAGATCCCTGGACAGAACCAATACCATATTCAGTAACTTACAATGACTTAGCTGCTTCCCGGCTTGAGGAAGACTATGTCGCTATCAAAATAGGTGATATTGACCTGAGTGCTGTTGCCAGTGCAGCTGGCCCGGTAACTGAAACAAGAAGCAGGCATGATGGTCCGGCAGCCATACTTCACTTTGAAGATGTCATCCTTCCTGCCGGTACTGCGGTGGAGGTGCCCCTGAATAGCGACTGGTCTGGCTTAGCTGGTTGTCAGGCACTTTTAACTTTTGATCAGGAGGTCGTGACCTTGGAAAACGTGGCGCCTGGTACGCTGGGTGAACCGTTTTTCCATCAGGCATCCGGCCGCTTAGCCATGAGCTGGAATGGCGACACTCCACCCGAAAACGACACACCATTACTCTATTTGACCCTTCGGGCTAAGCGTACGGTACGGTTGTCGGAAGTGGTATTCCTGGACGCTCAAAGCGTGCATCCGGAGTGCTATACCCAATCGCTGGTCAAAGGCCCCGTTTTCCTGGCGTATAAAGAGACTGAATCAGAAGGCTATGAACTGGAGATTTTCCCAAATCCTTTCGGACAGCAAGCCACGGTCCGCTACTATGCTTCCACAACCGAGCCTGCCCATTTGTCAATTCTCGATCAGCAAGGGCGGCTGATATGGGAAGGATGGCAGGCGCCCTCTTCTACCGGTTGGCAGGAGTGGGTGCTCAATGAGCAGCTATTGCCCTCCAACGGGCTGTATTTCCTCCGGCTGAGTAATAGTGGGCAAGTGTTGTCCCGTCGTATTTTGAAATCAGATTAGAGCTTTGCTATCACAAGGGATAGTCAAACCGCCCTGCGTGCCAGGAAGGCACGCAGGGCGGTTTTGTATGTAGAGCTACAGTAGCTGCTATAGCCCTATCGTGCGCCCTGTTTTACACTATTTGTAATTTGTCTAAAAAAAAGTTTCCAGATTTCAACCAACTGTGGGCAGGAGTGTTATATTTGCATCTGTAATAGTTTTACTATTGTGTAATGGAGTTAAACTTGTTTAAAAAATCGTAGCCCTATGTCACAGATCGAGTTTACTGAGTCATTCTGCCAGTTTCGCCCCATGCTTTCCTCCTTCGCATTTCACCTCACCAAGAATGAGGAAGAAGCGCAGGACCTTTTACAGGATACAGCATACAAAGCGTTTAAGTACCGCAGTATGTATAAGCCGCACACTAACCTCCGGGCGTGGCTGATGACCATTATGCGAAATACCTTTATTAATAACTACCGTCAGAAGAAGCGCCGTCAAACGCTAAACGACAAGACACCAAACAACTACTTCCTGAATAGCGGGGGGCGCATAGTGCTTAACGGTGGCGAGTCAACGGTGACAATGAAGGAGCTCTACCGTTTGGTAGACGGCCTCGAAGACTGGCTGAAAGTGCCCTTTTTGATGCACTATCAGGGTTTTAAATACGAAGAAATTGCTCAGGAGCTCGATATTCCCTTAGGTACGGTCAAAAGCCGGATCTTCTTTGCACGTAAGAAACTACAGGAAGGACTGAAAGGTATGTATCAGTCTCAAAACCTGAACGAATTATTGAACTAAAATGGCTGTAGGCAAGTCATTACTACTGAACCTTTCATCAACTTGAAATCCAAATGGCTCTGCTATCTATCGAGTTAAAGATCAACGAAAAGCTATTCAAAAACGACCCGCAGCGAACAGACCTGGGGCGTAAAATCCTTCAGTACAGCGTCATTATGATCGATGAGCTTGGGCTGGAGCGGTTCAACTTTAAAAAACTGGCGCAGCGTATCGGGTCTACAGAAGCGTCTATTTACCGTTATTTTGAGAATAAATACCTCTTATTGATCTACCTGGTCAATTGGTATTGGGAATGGATGCGCTTTAGGATTGATCTCAAAACGATGGAAATAGATGACCCGATCAAGAGGTTGCGCGCAGTAATTAGTTGTATTGTAGATACAGCAAAGCGAAATACAACTGTGGCGTTTATCGATGAGGATATCCTCCACAGAATTGTAGTGGCAGAAGGCACCAAGGCATACCATAACAAATCGGTAGATGCTCAAAATCAGGACGGCTTTTTCTCCTCTTACAAAGAGCTTTCCAGAAAAGTCGCTGACGTTATCCTGGAAAACAATCCTGACTTTCCATATCCCAGGGCTATGGCTTCCAATATTCTGGAGATGACTAACAACCATATTTATTTTGCCGAACACCTGCCCAGCCTCACCGAAGTGAAGGCTAACGGAGATATTCTCGCACAAGTGGAAGAACTGATGTTGTACTACATTTGGAAACTAATTTTCCCCCCAACCGTTCAGAATACTGAACAAGCAAAGCAAGTACGGATCAACCAACAAGTTTTGACTCCGGAAAGGTGGAGTGTTGACATAGTGACCAATGGGTTGCAACATTAGCAACAGTTGCAGGTCTTTACAAATATGGAGCATTTGTTTTGCCTGAAGGGCTGAACAAACACTTGCCTAGCTTGCTCTAACGACGCGGGACAGTCCTTAATCATCATGCATCGCTGCTGCAACGGCTACGCCAGTACGTAGCAGCTTTCAAAATATTTTTAGAATGGCTGATTATGGTTCTTCGAAACCATTGCAGCGGTTTTTCCGCTTGCTGGAACTCGACAAAAAAGATATCTATTACATATATGTCTACGCAATTTTTGCCGGGCTTATCACTCTGAGCCTTCCGCTTGGCGTACAGGCTATCATTGGCTTGATCGCGGGAGGGTCGCTGTCCGCGTCCCTGGTTATACTTGTAGCGGTGGTTACTCTGGCTACGGCACTTTCCGGCATCTTAAAAGTGATGCAGCTGACGGTAACGGAGACCATTCAGCGGCGTATTTTTGCCCGTTCGGCTTTTGATTTCGCCTACCGTATACCGCGTATAAAGCTTGATGAGGTGGTCCGGTTTTACCCGCCGGAACTGGTCAACCGCTTTTTTGATACGCTCTCCGTACAAAAAGGGGTGCCCAAAATCCTGATGGACTTTTCCACTGCAGTTCTCCAAATCCTTTTTGGGCTCATCCTGATTTCTTTTTATCACCCTTTCTTTGTCTTCTTCGGGCTGGCGTTGATCGTCATCTTGCTGGCCATCATGCGGGTGACCGGCCCCGGAGGGCTCAAAACGAGCCTCAAAGAGTCGAAGTACAAGTACGAAGTAGCTTACTGGCTGGAGGAAATCGCCCGAGCCATGAATACCTTTAAACTGGCAGGCGGTAATTCCTTTTCCCTAAATAAAACCGATGGCCTGGTTTGCGATTACCTGGATGCCCGGAAGAAGCACTTTAAAATTTTGGTCTTCCAATATGGCAATATCGTTGCTTTCAAAACTATCATTACAGCCGGGCTTTTGTTTTTAGGGGCCTACCTGGTGATTGATAATCAGATTAATATTGGGCAGTTCGTTGCGGCGGAGATTGTGGTTATCCTGGTTATGAATTCTGTGGAGAAGCTCATACTAAGCATGGAGACCATTTATGACGTTCTTACAGGGCTGGAGAAACTTGGTGCCGTTACCGACCTGCCGATTGAGGAGGAAGAAGGCCGGCTTTTCGAGCAAATTGACACCGGTAAAGGCATTGCGCTCAACCTGGAGAAGCTGACCTTCAAATTCCGGGATTCCGAGAAGAATACGCTGGATAACCTGAACCTAAAGATCAAAGCCAATGAGCGCATTTGTATCGCTGGCTACAACGGTTCGGGCAAGTCCACCCTGCTGCAGATTATGGCGGGCCTGTATACTGATTTCAAAGGCAGCATTTCCTACAACGGTTTCCCGGTACGAAACATCAACATACATAGCCTGCGGCAACAAATAGGCGATTATTCTGCTCAGGAAGACATCTTCCGGGGCACCATTCTGGAAAATATCACCTTTAGTTGCCCCGATGTACCATTGAAACGAGTAGTGGAAGTCGCGAATCAGATCGGGTTGAGTACTTACATTGACAAGCTCCCCAAAGGCTATGAGACTATGCTTCTGCCTGAGGGCAGCAACGTCACCCAAAGTATACGTACCCGCATTATTCTGGCGCGCTGTATCATTACCAGCCCGCGCATGCTGGCCGTGGAAGGTTTCTTCTACGGCATTGAGCAGGGCGACCGCGAGATGATTTCGGACTATCTTACTTCTAAAGATCACGACTGGACTATGGTCACCGTAACGGATGACCCTGTTTTGGCTTCCCGCTGCGACCGGGTCATCGTCATGAAAGAAGGGCAGATCGTACAATCCGGGACATTTGAAGAGATTGAGAAGGGGCCCCACTTTTACAATATTTTTACAAGAACTGACGCAGCACGGATTCACGGCAATGGAGTGGGGACGCCGCATCAATCTGCTGAATCAAACGCTTAACTGATATGTTGAATATATCTGATAATACCGTCAATCAGGAAGTAGAGTTCAGCCGGTTCAATTCTTTCAAACGGACTGTGCTGTCTAATGCCAACCGGATGTTTACCCGCTGGCTGTTATTCACGCTTTTCCTTGTGATTGTGTTCTTATTCCTGCCCTGGACTCAAAACGTGCAGTCTAAGGGCAAGGTCACCACGCTTCAGCCCGGACAGCGGCCGCAGACCATACAGTCCACTATTGCGGGCCGTATTGAGAAGTGGTATGTTCGGGAAGGGGACTTAGTCAGGCGGGGAGATACGATTGTATTCCTTTCGGAAATTAAGTCTGAATACTTCGACCCCGATCTTGTACCCCGCACCAATCAGCAGGTGAAAGCAAAGGAAGGAGCCATTAATTCCTACAGTGACAAGGTGGTGGCCCTGGAGCAGCAGATCGAAGCCATGAAGTCAGAGCTGGAATTCAAGCAGCGGCAGCTTAGGAATAAAATTCTTCAAACAGAGGCCAAACTTAACTCTGCAGAGGCAGATTACGCACAGGCTATTGTGCAGGATTCTATCGCTAAACGGCAGTTCGTCCGTTCACAGGAGCTGTTCGACAAAGGAATTGACAGCCGGACCAAAGTGGAGGATAAACAGTCGAAAGTTCAGGAGACCGAGAACAAAGTTATTTCTGCCAGGAACAAGGTGCAGGAGGCCCTTAATGAACTGGAGAACGCCAGATTAGCACTAAATACGGTGCAGTACGAATACAATCAGAAAATCGCAAAGGCAGAGTCTGACAAATTCAGTACGAGGTCCATGATGTATGATGCTGAGAGTAGCGTGAACAAACTGCGTATTCAAGCATCAAGTTACGAGTTTCGCAGTCAGTTTTATTACATCGTAGCCCCCCAGGATTGCTACATCACCAAAGCTATTACTCCTGGTATTGGCGAAACGGTGAAGGAAGGAGGAGATATTGTAACCATCATGCCGGCCGACTATGAACTGGCTGTGGAACTCTTCGTGAAGCCTATGGACCTGCCCCTGATCGAACTTGGGCAGGAAGTCCGCTTCATTTTTGATGGCTGGCCAGCATTCATATTTTCCGGCTGGCCCGGGCAGTCCTTCGGTACTTACTCCGGCAGTGTGGTCGCTATTGACAATATGATTAGCAAAAACGGTGAGTACCGCATTCTAGTGGGAGCAGACCCCGGCGGTAAGCCCTGGCCGGAAGCCCTACGCGTAGGCTCAGGCGCTCAGGGTATTGCGCTGCTCAATAACGTGCCGCTCTGGTACGAAATATGGCGCCGCCTCAATGGGTTCCCGCCAGATTACTACGATGCGGAAGATGGTGATATGGGAGATGGGGAGGATGTCAAAATGAAAGCTCCTGCAAAATCAATAAAATAAAATGAGATTGAGATTCATCCCGACGCTTTTATTGCTGATGCTATTTGGCATGGTAGCCGGAGCGCAACCGGCTGACAGTGCGCAGGTGCTCACCGCTGATCAGTACTTGTCCTGGGTGGCGAGTTACCATCCGGTGGCGCGGCAGGGGCGTTTGCTGAATGTGCAGGCAGAGGCTTTGGAGCGGCTGGCCCGGGGCGGGTTCGACCCTAAGCTTTATGGCGACTGGGATCAGAAAAACTTTAAGGAAAATGAATATTTCGCATTTGGGGAGGCGGGCGTAAAAATCCCTACCTGGTACGGTATAGAGCTGAAAGGTGCTTATGCCGTTGCTGATGTGGACGCGCTCTACCAAAACGCAGAGCGCACCGTGCCGGATGTAGGGCAGGCGATATTAGGCATTAAGGTGCCCCTTGGCCGTAACCTTATTATCGATGAACGCCGCGCTGCCCTGGAACAGGCCAAGATCATGGCGGGTGCGAACGTGGCGGAACAGCAGGGAATGGTTAATGATCTGCTCATGGAAGCGGCGCAAGTATACTGGGACTGGAGTGTAGCATTCAATCAGCTGATCATCTTCGATCGCGCACTGGTTATTACTGTAGAACGTTTCGAGGGGATAAGGCAGAGCTTTCTGGCGGGGGATTTGCCGGCGATTGATACGCTTGAGACTATGATTCAGGTGCAAAACCGGCAATTTGACTACAATAATGCCTTGATTGAGTACCGGAATGCGACCCTTAAACTGTCCAACTTCCTCTGGACCGAAGCAGGCGAACCTCTGGAAGTGACCGATGGGGTCCGGCCTTTACTGCTGGAAGAGCTTTCACCCGACCCTGTTCCAAATACGCGGCAACAGCTTTGGCAGGATGCCCGGCAAATACACCCGGATCTTTTGAAGTACCGGTTCAAGCTACAACAGTATGATGTAGATCGGAGGCTGGCCCTGGAGCAGCTTAAGCCACGCCTGGACTTCGAATACAACTTCCTGGGCGAGGGGACCAACTTCCTTCCTGGTTCTACAACAGACAATGGCATTACGCAGTTAGTGGGGCAAAACTATAAGTGGGGTGTACGTTTCGACTTCCCGGTATTCCTGCGTAAGGAGCGGGGCAAGCTGCAATTGACGCGTATCAAAATACAGGATACGGAATACACCCTGCAGCGTAAGCAGCTTGAGGTGGAAAACAAGATCAACAACTACTATAACGAGCAGGATAACTTTATCGCTCAGATTGAGCTCTACGAAGGTGCTGTTCAAAACTACAATACCCTGCTTGAGGCAGAATATATCAAGTTCGAACTGGGGGAAAGCTCCATATTTCTGGTTAATTCCCGTGAGCAGAAACTCATTGATGCGCAGCTCAAGTTGACTGAGCTGAGGGGGAAGTTCCACAAGACCCGGCAGAAACTTCAATGGGCGGCTGGTCAACTGGGGCTGATGGCTAACTGATGAATTCCCCAAATCAGGGTATCATCCTGGTTCAATAGATTTCCATTTCTAATTAGGTTCGTTGTCATACAGGGGCACCTCCAAATATGTTTTCAGGTGCCCTTGGCAATGGCCGTTCTCCGCTGTACTCATTTCGTACATTTCAGCTTACCATGTGAACAAGTTCCAAAAAAAGCGCCACGGCAAAAGCCGCAGCGCCTTCAAATTCCCCATAAATAATCCTAAATGCGCTGTCAAATATCAAATAGCAGGTAATCTGTAGCAGGGTATTCCATTGTTCATACTTGACAGAGGACTAGACCGGATACAGCCTGTATAACTCAATATTTTAAGTGCTGACTCCTTACTTTTAGCGTCGCTTCCGCCTTACTGCGTTGATTCAGATTTCACCGTGGCGCCTTTATCCACGATTCGTCAGGCATCGCCTGCGTTTAGCTTCGCGCCTATTTCCTGATTCCGGCCCTGGAAGCCGAAAAAACAGTGGCGTTATATTGTTACAAATCTCATCTTGTCAGGCTATACCGATGAGTTGTAAAAAAAACGGCAAAAAAATACTTGTGTAAATCGGTTTGAAGGAATGGATAGCGAGGAGTGTCGAATGCATATTTGTTTATGTTATGCAGCCTTTTGAACAAGTTAAATAATGCTCCTGCTTGTAGATACAAATCACGCACAGAATGCCGTGATTCCCATGTTTTTTAATCGGACAATTACTCGGACAAAGAGGTAATACGCAAGGAACACTAGTCTTTTAGGGGGATTAAAGTCTTACTTTTACCTTCATCAAGATTGTCTGCAAGCAAACACTATGTAATATCATGAAGATACTGAGCCCTTTTGAAGGTAGAGGTATGGGATACCAATACAGGGTTGTTCCTGATATGAGCAGTGCTTTACGACGCCTAAAGCTGTTGTTATGGTGTATCATAGCCTTAACAGTATCAAGCTGTGATGACACAGAAGATAATGAAGTGGAGGGTTTCTTCGAACGCCAAAATGCCGCTCATGAGGGAGACTATATCGCCACTTATCCACTTTCAGACCCGGATTCCTGCATTGCCCGGCTCAAGGAGGAAGTGCCGAAAGCTCTTCAACCCTGGGCTTGTCTGTCTTTGTGGTACCATTTGCCGAGGGACAGCCCGGAGGTCAACTTTCGCCTGTTAGAACTTTATGAAGAGAATTACCCCCACGATACTGTGTTTGCATTTTGTCAGATGATGCGTGCAGAGTTTTATATCGACCTTGCCGAATTCGACCTTGCTGAAAAGTATACGGAAGACGCCTACCGCCGGTATATGGAACTGGGCCGGACGCTTGATGCTGAAGATGCCCGATATCTTCAGGCCCGCAGCTATATTTACCAGAACAAGTTTGCGGAAGCACTGGAAATTTACTTTGATTTGCTGGAGATTCTGGATAAGGCGAGTAATCATTTCTCAGACCGGCATGCCAACCTTTACTCTGATATCTGTGTGGCCTATGAGCGTAGCAGGAACAGGGCTCAGTATCTGGAGTGGGCACAAAAAAGTTGGAAGGCAGACGTTTCCAAAATACATGAACCCTGGAGGTTTCGGATAAAGACAGCGAATCACTTTAACGGCTACTACCTTAAAACTCAACCTGACTCCAGTATTTACTGGGCAAAGGAAATGCAAAAAATATTTCGGGAGGCTAACCCTGAAAAGCCGGCTTATCAGGGAATTACAAATTAAACTCAGCCAGAAAGCCGGCCCATCCTCTCCTTCCGAAGCCGGGCATGCGTCTCAGGAGTCGTCCGAGCTCAAGAGTATGAAAATTCTGACAGACCAGGACTGGCTTGTTTTCAAGGAACGTTATGAGGAGTGCTTTCCGGGTTTTCTTGACAAACTGAAAGAGATGTTCCCTAAACTCACCTCTGGCGAGACACGCCTTATCTTACTAATGAAACTAAAATTTGACAACAGAGAGGCAGCCGAATCATTAGGCATTTCCCTTCATTGTGTATGGCGCAGCCGCCATCGGCTAAGCAGAAAGCTAGGCCTTAATACTACCGGGGACCTGGACGTTTTTATCGAAAGGCTTTAGCGGGCCGTTGTGAAGTCAGTACACGCTGCCGTAGTGAGCCTGATTGATGCCCGGAAGTATATGCAAAAAGTAAAGGAGGCGTGTACTTACCATTAAAACTTCTGAAACACGTAGCTGCCAGCGAAAGGTGGAATCAGCTCCTGCTACTAATTTCCCAAACCGCTTCAGGCATTTTAAGAAGAAAAGTATTACTTTGGCAATAACCAAAGGGAGAATCGCCTTTGTACTAACGAACCACCAATTTACAACACTATGCGTTTTTTGGCCTTATTGGTTTTCATGGGCTTTCTGGCCTTCGCTTTACTGGCACGCTGGTACTTTATTTGTGAGCTCCGGCAGCAGTGTGGCCCCGGAGAGCTGGTAGATGCCCGTTTGCAGACCCTCCGGCTCACAGAGGGCGATAGCGTGTTGCTAAGGGGTTATGACCAATTTGCCTTCGACTCTGCTGCTTTGCAGCCTCGCCTAAACGACAATAACCAGTTTTTTCTGGATACACTGGCGGCTATTCTTAGAGACCGTTCGGACCGTAACGTGACCCTCACTGCCCTTTATCGCGAAAGCGAAGACGCTGTAGCCCCCGGTTTCTTTGAAAACCTGGGCCTGGCACGCGCTGATCAAATCCGGAAGCTGATGATGCGAAGGGGTATTGACCAAAACCGCTTCACCCTTGATTACGGGATTAGCGAAGACCGCCAACTACGTGAACCCATCATGTTTGACCTTTATGACCCCGCAGCGGTAGAAGGGGGCTTTGAAAAAGTGTTGTTTACCTTTAAGAACATGACTTTTTCAGATGCTAACTTTGAGTATAATTCAGCCGTTTTCAAGCCGGGGCCGTCCCTGCAGCTCTATGCAGATTCGGTGAAAACCTACCTTGACCTCAACCCGGAGGCCAGCATGGCCATCATCGGTCATACCGATAGTATTGGCTCTGATGCCTATAACCTGGATTTAGGGATGCGCCGGGCCGAAAATGCCCGCTTTTACTTTCAGGACTCCCTGGGCGTGACCGCCAGTATTCAGATTGATTCCGAAGGGGAGAGCCGCCCTGTAGCTCCCAACTCTCTGCCCGGCGGTGCCGATAACCCGGAAGGCCGGCAAAAAAACCGGCGGGTCAATTTTGTCTTAAGTACTGCGGCGGACTCCACTGCTGTACAGTAAGGCAACTGAATTAATAACCTTGGGCATCAGCCCGTATCAACAATACCAATAAACCATGGACCTGAGCAATTTATTTAGTCAGTTTACCGCCCGCGAAAGCATCTTCATACTTATCGTCATGTTAACCGCTTTTTTGTTCGGGCTGCTGGTAGGCTACCTGCTGCGGAACCGACGGGTGCGCGAGTTGCGGCGCGAGTTGAACGATAAAAAAAAAGAACTAGCTGATGCGCAGGCAGAAATAGAAACCTTGCGCGAACAATTGTCCCTGAAAGATGCCGACCTTAAAAAACTGGGGTTCTCTCTGCAGGAAGCAGAAGCCGGGCAACAGCGCTTGGAAGAAGAAAAGGAACAGCTCAATAAAGAGGTGTTTATGCTCAGGCGGCAGTTGGAGGAAGGCGGGCACAGCGGAGACTCTTATCAGCAAATTGTCGATGACCTCAATGATGAAGTGGCAGCCCTGCGTTCCCGAAATCAGGAGTTGGCCAATGCTCTTGAAGCAGCTTCAAACAACGGTGGGCAGATGGCTTCCGCTGCAGTGATAAGCCCGGACCGGTTGGATGCCCTGGAGCGCAAAATGGATAATCTTTCTCATGATAATGCCGCACTTCGGTCTGAACTGAAAACCCTGGTGGGGGGAGCCGTGTCCCGTGGAATGGCCACTCCGGAAGCCAATATACACCCCGAAGTGCACCCTATGCCGGGCCTGCCTGACGCTACGGTGGTGGAGGAAGAACCGGAGCTGCAGTTTACCAACCCAAAGCCCTTCATGGATAAAATCCGGGAGCAGGTCGCAGAGCGCGATGACCTGACCCGAATTGAAGGGATTGGCAATTTTTTGGAAAAGCAGCTCAATGATATCGGTGTCTATACCTACGAAGAAATAAGCAGTTGGGACTCTGAGCGTACCCAACAGGTTACAGAAACGATTGGCTACTTTGAAGGCCGAATTGAAAAAGATAAATGGGTGGAACAAGCCGCCCAGCTGGCCCTGCAAAAACAGGAAAATCCGGATGACTTCAGGACTAAGGTGGCCCCATTATCTGAAGATCCCACCGATCTGACTATTTTTGAAGGCATTGGGCCTATGGTGGCTGATGCCTTAAAGACAGCTGGAATTGGAAGCTGGGGTGAGCTTGCTGCTGCAGATACGGACCGCCTGCGGGAGATACTGGAAGCCTCAGGGCCCAATTACAACATGCATGACCCCGCCACCTGGCCGGCACAAGCCCGCCTGGCTACGGAAGGAGAGTGGGCGCTTTTGCAGGAGTATCAGGAAGAGATGCGGGAAGGGTAAACGAATCGAACATGCTATTTAAGCCGCTGTTTTACAGATGAATAAAAATAAATACTGTAAAATATGCGAATTCTTAGTCTGTTGATCTTTTCTGTTTGTTTGACGTTTTCCGCCTTAGGGCAGAAGCCAGACACTTCCTACGGGGAATATGACGTACGGCCTTATCCGGCAACCAATGTACCCGTTAGCCCGGAAGCAGCTTCTTTTATTGCCCTTTTCGAGGAAAGCAACGTCGGTAATCTGCGGGTCTATGCGCACTATGATGAGGGGCTACCCTACAATTACCCATTTAAAGGTGAAAAGATACCGGAACCGTATTATGAAATGTTTGCCGGAACCCACCGCGATTTACTGGAGGATGATAAAGCTTCGGCTTACAGCATTTACAGCATCAAAGGCAACAGGGCAGAGCACTACCTGATTCGTACACCTTCAGGCAAAGGGCCCAATACCATTGTTTTATTTGATCTGAAGGGGGAAGTGATGGAGCCCGTACAGGTTTTAGCCTATGCCTACTGTAAGGGTGACTTCTGCTATCAGCAGGATAGCTTTATCACTGATCTGGATGGTGACACCGACCTTGATATTCTGACCAAATTCCGCCGGATAGAAGCCGATGATGAGGAAACGCTAGTCAAAAATGACATCGTCTACCTGCAGGAAGACGATGGTTCCTTTGAAATGGTGCTGGATAACGAGTTGCGCATAGACAAAGATGCCTATAACATGAAAGCGATTGAATTTGAGGAATAAGCAATGCCTGAATTGGCAGTCATGCCCCGCCTGAAGCTTTAAAGCAGCAGGCGGGGCATTTTCTATTTCAGAAGGTCAAGTACCGCCGCAGTCATGGCCACCACACCTGTTGTAATTGTCGGCTCAGGGTCAGGAGCAAAGCCGGAGTTGTGCAGCGACGGCAATTGTAGTGCTCCCCGTTCGGCGGCAGCCATCTGTTCCTTAGCTACGGCGCCCAGCCAAAACATGAAAATGGGGACCTTTTCTTCAGTACGTCCGTAGCGGCCAAAGTCTTCCCCACCCATCACCGGATCTACGGCAAGGGTATGCTCTTTGCCCAATGCGTCAGTGAATACCTGTTGTACGCGCTGTGCCAGTTCCGGGTCATTGAATGTGGCTGGGGTGAACTCATCGCGGAGTTCCACCTTCGGGTATTGATTGGCCTGCAGCCCCGCAGACATTGCCACGCCCTGGCAAATACGTTTGATTTTCTCAATAATGGCCGCACGGACTTCATCGGTGTAGGAGCGCAGCGTCAATTCGAGTTGCACCTGATTAGGGATGACATTGCCTTTGGTTCCGCCATGAATAGACCCTACTGTAACCACCGCAGGCTCCAGGGGAGAAAGCTCCCGGCTGACAACCGTTTGCAGCGCCACTACGATACGGGAGGCTAAAAGCACAGGGTCCTTGGTAGTGTGGGGGTAAGCCCCATGGCCGCCCTGACCATAAACCGTGATATCCATCATATCCACATTGGCCAGGCTGTAGCCGCTCCGGCAGCCCACTTTACCGGCTTCCATGCCCGCGCTGACGTGCAGGGCGATCGCGTAGTCTGGTATGGGAAAGCGCGTGTAAAGCCCATCTGCCAGCATGGCTTTAGCGCCTCCGCCCCGTTCTTCTGCCGGTTGCCCAATGAAGACAAGCGTGCCTTTCCATTGATCCTTCCGCTCCGCTAATTGCCGGGCTGCCCCTGTCCAAACCGTCATATGTATATCGTGCCCACAGGCATGCATGACGCCTACCTCATTTCCGGCATCATCTTTTGTAGTGACGGTGCTGGCATAGGGCAGGCCGGTGTCCTCGACAATCGGCAAGGCATCCATATCTGCCCGTACAAGCACCGTTGGGCCTTCGCCATTGCGCATAATCCCTACAACCCCATAACCACCAACACGCTCGGTGACTTCAAAACCAAGCTGCCTTAGTTCCTCCGCCATGCGTTTAGAGGTTGCTGCTTCCTGGAAGGAGAGTTCCGGATGGAGGTGGTAGTGGCGGTACAGGTCTTCCAGGTAAGCATAATCTTTCCGGACGGAAGCTTTGAGCCCTGCGTAGGGGTCATCTGTTCCGGATAAAAAAGCGTGGTCTTCGCGGACTTCTTGTTTCAGGGCATCCAATGCGCCCTGTGCAGACAAGGCTATGGCGCAGCCCAATAGGACAGCGGTCAGGATCAGGTATTTCATTGTTTTGGTATTCATGTGATGAGAAATATAAGCAAAACCATAGGGCAATTGGAGGTGTTCTCCTGCCTTTCTTGTTTTCTTCTTACTTTTAGCTTATCCAAAGTTGCAGAAATGAATGCTATTGATGCCATAAAGATCAACTTTAACCCCGAACAGCTCACACTGCTGAATATTTGCCTGGCCTTCATCATGTTTGGCGTTGCATTGGACTTGCGGGTGGATAATTTCCGGGAGTTGCTACGCCGCCCAAAGGCTCCACTCATCGGATTGAGCTCGCAGCTGATCCTGCTGCCGTTGCTGACGATAGGGCTGATCTATCTTTTTCGGCCGGCACCAAGTATAGCATTGGGCATGTTGCTGGTTTCCGCTTGTCCGGGGGGGAATGTATCCAATTTTGCTGTGCATTTGTCCAAAGCAAACACGGCCTTGTCGGTCTTAATGACAAGCGTATCCACGCTTGCGGCGGTCGTGATAACGCCCCTGTACTTTACCATGCTGGCACCGCTCGTACCAGGGTCTGAAGGATTACAGGGGGATATTTATGTGTCGCCAATGAGTATGGTCACGACCATTGTACAGTTGATTCTAGTGCCTTTGCTGATTGGGATGGGGCTTCATGCCCGATTCCCTAAAACCACGGCTCTGCTGAAAAAGCCGGTGCGCATGCTGTCTATGGCCATCTTCATCGGGTTCGTCATCTTTGCGCTTTATGCCAACTACGACAATATCGTCAATTACCTATACATCGTTTTCTACCTCGTGGTGATCCATAACGCACTGGCGCTATTTACCGGCTATCAGTGGGCTTACCGGAATGGCCTGCCACAGGCAGATGCCCGGGCAATTTCCATTGAAACCGGCATTCAAAACTCCGGGCTGGCCCTGATTCTGATTTTCAATTTCTTCGACGGACTGGGCGGTATGGCTTTGGTGGCAGCGTTTTGGGGCGTTTGGCACCTGATTTCAGCCTTCACCCTGTCAATGTGGTGGCAGTTCCGGCCTATCACTGCTGCGGCCTTTGGTAAAGAACAGGCGAATTAGAGGAGCCGCAAAGAGATTAACGGCGCGGCTTTTCAGTTGTCGGAGCCGCGGATAAAAAGGGAGTGATTTTGGGGTCTGAGCCAGGAAAATAGGGCTTGAAAACCGCCACGGGTACCCAACGTTTCATCCCTGACAGGCCCTTGGTTTTGCAGAGCTTTGTGCCAAGGCAAAAAGGAAGCTATTCCTCTTCTCCAAAGGCTTGTCCCTGAAGCACAAACCGCTTGTAGTAATTGATGAGCAGCGTAGTAAGCGGTAGCGCGATGACCATCCCAATCACTCCAAAGAGCCCGCCCCAGACAGACAGTGCCAGCAGGATGACCGCCGGATTCAGGCCCGTGGCACTTCCCATAATCCGCGGTGTAAGTACAATTTCCTGAATGGCCTGAACGATGACGAAAACCAGGAGCACACCACCAGCGCACATCCAGTAGCTGTTTCCGGTTTCAACCGCCTGTACCCCAGCCAGGAGTAGGGCGGGCACTAGTCCTAACGTCTGTAAGTAAGGCACAAAGTTTAGCAAGCCTACAAAGATACCCAGCAGTATGCCCAGGGGCAGCCCGATTAAATTGAAACCTATTGCAAAAAGAATACAGACCCAGAAGACAATCAGCGCCTGGCCCCGGAAGTAGATTTGCATCCCGTCTTCCACATCATGTACCAGCATCACAACCGGCTCCCGGTAGGTAGGGGGAATAGCAGTTTCCCAGTTGTCCGCAAAATCATGGTAGAACAGCATGATGAACACCAGATAAAGCAAAAACGTAACGATACTGAACAGCCCCAGCACAATGCCCATGGCACTGCTTAACCCGCTCCAGATGTAAGAAAGGATCATAACCCCGTAGTTGTAGAGGTTCTCCTCCGTGAGCAAGGCTCTGAGCTCCTCACTGTGCAGGTAGGCTTCGATTTCCTGAAGGACTTCAGGTGGCAGAAGGGACTCCAGTTGGAAATTCAAACTACCGCCCAGCAATTCCTGCATTTTGGCAATTTCACTGTTGATGGCCGGGATGGTCAGCATTCCAATGAGGACGAGAAAGACCACCAGGCTGAATAGGGTAAGCAGGACCGCCACCCATCTGGTACGGACCTTAAGCCGTTCCTGGAAAAAGCGTACGATGGGCTCCAGCAGATAGGCTACGAAGAGCGCAATGAAAAAGGAGACCAGATAAGGGCTCAGGTAATCCAGCAGCCATAGGAACAGAGCAATGCCGCCAAGATAAAGCAGGATATCGATAATGCGGTCCAGGGTCCAGGTATTCGGTTGCATAGCGGAAGAGGCAATTATTTCCCACCAAGTTAGGGCCGAAATTTAGTTTCGGGTGGGATTTTTAACGGAAATTTTTACTTTACCAGCCTAAAGTCAATCTTTTATGCCACCTACATCCATACAGCGTCTTTGTTTTTGTATTTTTTTTATGGTGTTGTTGTCACCTCTGGCACAGAGCCAGGCCCATCAGCTCAGTTGGCCTGTGGATGGGGGGCTGTTGGGGACAGGCGCATTGACTTATGGCCTGAGTATTCCGCTCCAGAAGAAAATGCCCGGCATGTCTTTGGACGATCTCGATCTGCTGGATCCTCTCAGAATCAATCGCTTAGACCGGATTGCCACCTTGCAGGCCAGCGAAAAGGCGCGCCTCGCTTCTGATATTACCTTACGTACCGCTTTAATCCTGCCTCTGGGGTTATTGGCAGAGTCCAATAGCCGCGATAATTTTGGAGTAGTCTCTGTGATGTGGCTGGAAACCATGCTGCTTACCAACGGCATTACCCGACTGGTCAAAATTGGCGCCCGCCGAAGCCGCCCTTACACCTACAACCCTTTGACGGGCGAAGAACTGAAAATTGATCCGGAGGCACGCCTTTCCTTTTTTTCCGGGCATGCTTCCAATACCGCTGCTATGTCCTTCTTTACAGCACAAACCCTGGTGCAAAACCGGCCGGATATGCAAAACAAAGGACTGGTTTGGGCTACAGCAGCAACACTTCCGGCACTGACCGCCCTGTGGAGAGTCAAAGCGGGCAAGCATTTTCCAAGTGATGTGATTGTTGGCTATGGTATCGGTGCCCTGATCGGGATATTGGTACCTAATTTACACCGGTAGCGCTACCGCATCAAGTGTACTTCGCCCTCCATCTGCAGTTTTCGGCCATCTATCAGGGTAACTTCGGTCATGTACACGTAGACTCCGCTGTTGAGTAATTGCCCGCGGCTTGTGCCATCCCATCCCAGGTTCTCTTCATTGGCCGGGAAAGACTTTGCCTCAAATACCTGATTGCCCCACCGGTCGTAGATACTCAGGAAGTCAATCTCCATAACCTGATTCGGCTTTGCAAAAAGGGTGAAGTAGTCGTTTTTGTTGTCTCCGTTCGGACTGAAGGCATTAGGCGCATAGACGGGCACACGTTTGTCAACCTGAATCAGTACGGCATCCTCCACTTCGCAGCCTGCGTCCATCAATGCCCGCAGAGTGATAGTGGTGCTGTTCATAGGGATCAGTGCAGGGTTCAGGCAGCCTGTACAATCCAGCAACTCTGCAGGGCTCCATATCAGGGAGTCGGGTATGAAGTTGAGCTCCGGGGTCAGGGTGAGGGTGTCACCCTGACGGACTTCAATTTCTCCGCCCAGGTCAAGCGTAAGGGACGGCATGGCTTGTATCTCAAAAGGCTGCTGTGCTTCACAACCCAAGGCATCTCTCAGGATCAGTACATAATTGCCGGGCACGATCGGGCCGCGCAGAGGTAGCCCTTCTGCAATCTCAAAGTTGATGCCGTCAATAGCGTAAGTATACGGCGGCAGCCCGCCGGATAAACGGCTGATTGACCAATGGCCGGTACTGTCCGGGCAATCCGGGTCCGTAAGTTCCAGCGCTGCCTCGGGAAGATTAAAAGTGAGTTCAATATTCGTGATCACAGAATCGCATCCGTTTTCAATGCTGGGGATGATGTGTTGTCCGGTAGGCTGATCAATGGTGTAAGTCGTCCCAAAGAACTCCTGCACTTCATCTGCGCAGAGGGTATCCCGGAAATACCGTATTTCGGGCTGAAGCAGTACATTGATGCTTACCTCCAGAATGCTATCGCAACCATTAACTGTATTTAAAGTGTCAATTCCGTTAGGCTGGCTTTCTGAATAATAGGTTCCGTTGAATAGAGTACTGTCTCCCGCACAAATATCCAGCACTACGGGGGTACGGTAGCTGGGCAGCAGGGTGGTGGTCATAATGACGGTGGAATCGCACCCAAATTGATTGGTCAGCGTTTGCGCAACCGTCCCGGTGTCCACGGGGTTGCAGCTTTCGCTAAAGAGCAGGGTGGTATCGCTGGGCAGCAGGGTGGTGGTCGTAATGACGGTAGAATCGCACCCAAACTGATTGGTCAGCGTTTGCGCAACCGTCCCGGTATCCGCGGGGTTACAGCTTTGGCTGAAAAGCAGGGTGGTATCGCTGGGCAGCAGGGTGGTTGTGGTGACGACGGTAGAATCGCACCCAAACTGATTGGTCAGTATTTGCACGACGGTCCCGGTATCCGCGGGGTTACAGCTTTGGCTGAAAAGCATTGTGGAGTCACCTGGCAGCAGGGTGGTTGTAGTGATGACGGTGGAATCGCATCCGAACTGATTGGTCAGTGTTTGCACGACGGTCCCGGTATCCGCAGGGTTGCAGCTTTCAATAAACTGAAGCGTCGTATCGCTAGGTGCCAACAAGGTTTGAGTGACCACCACCGAATCACACCCCAACTGACTGGTAAAGGTTTGACTGACACTGCCTGTATCCTGGGGATTGCAGGAAAACAGGGTATTTGTAATTTCGTATTGTGCAGCTAGCGTAGTGAGTGTAGTTACGACGGAATCGCATCCGAACTGATTGTTGAGTATTTCAATAGTGGTCCCGGTATCTACCGGATTACAACTTACCGCACTAACAAAAATACTATCACCTGGTAACAGGGTAGTTGTAGTAATGACGGTGGAGTCGCATCCGAACTGATTAGTCAGTATTTGCACGACGGTCCCGGTATCCGCAGGGTTGCAGCTTTGGCTGAAAAGCATTGTGGAGTCACTGGGCAGCAGGGTGGTCGTCATGATGACGGTGGAGTCGCATCCAAATTGATTGGTCAATACTTGCGAGATGGAGCCAGTATCTGCCGGGTTACAGCTTTGGCTTAAAATCAGTGTCGTATCACTGGGCAGTAAACTAGTCTGCGTAATGATAAAAGAGTCGCAGGCCAACTGATTCGCCAGGATTTCTACAGAAATACCAGTATCGAGGGGATTACAGCTCTCTAAAAATACAAGTGTTGTGTCTGAATCGCTACAGCCAGCGGAACAGGTGCCAGGACTGAAGATTTCCAAATCCACTGTGCAATCGGTCTGGTCCAGATCAAAAACCGTAATAGTAGTTGAGGGAATATTAGCAGGGAGCGGCCCCAAAACAAAGGTACTGTCGTACAAACCAGTTGTATCTAACAGGCCGCTTATGCCAAAGCTGCTTCCATTATTGACACCTGACAAGGTAAGCTCCGCTATGAAAAAATCATCCTGAGCGGTGCCCGGGGTGCTGTTATCCTCACAAGCCAGTACATTTACAGCAGCTTCAAGGGTACAGGAATCCGAGCAGGAAGCCTGAGGTGCAACGGTCAGAATGGAAAAACAGCTGGTCAGGTTTTCGTCAATAAAAGCCAGGTTGATACTGCCTCCTGATATGGGATAAGCTCCAATGACGGTAGGTATGCCAAATTCACCGTTCTCCATACCCGTAGGTGGAACCGTGAACCACCCCTCTGTGCCCACCGGATTGTTTACCTCGACGATGAATTCGAACAAGTCATCAGTAGGGTCGCTGGCTGTCCCGTTATCCAGGCAGTAGGTGTCCAGCAAAGTCACAGTCAATGCACACGAATCTGAGCAGGAACCCGGACTGGAAAGGTTAAAGCTACTGCTACAGTTGCCATCATTATTATCGGTAATCACTACATTAGAAATGCTAACGTCCGTACTGCCGGGAGGAAGACTAAATGTAGATGTCGTGCCGTAGGTACCTTGTGCCGGAGTGATTTCCCCGTTTACGGAGCTTAAGGTATAATTGCCTGCGGTATTGAGGCCATCAACCATCAAACTAAAAGTAACCCGGTCATCGTTTGGGGCACCGGGGGTGCCATTATCATCGCAGATGATATCCGTTGGGTTGACTTCCGTAAGCAGGCACTCATCTGAACAGGTGCCGGGATCTGCAATCACAAAAACCTGGCTGCAGCTGGGGGTACTTAAATCTCTCACAACAAGTGGCACATTCCCTCCTCCTGCACTTCCTCCGGGCATACTGAAAGTACTGGGTGCGCCGTAAAGGCCGGTGCCGGAAAGCAGGTTGCCATTGGCTAGCTCCACCGTATAGCTCGTGCCGTAGACAGAAGTGACCAGTAATTCTACTTCAATAAAATCATCATCAGGATCAGATGGTGTCCCGGCATCATTACATGTAACATGCTGTATATCCAAGTCGGTGATTTCGCAATTCTTGCAGACGTTGTCCACCGTGAGAATAAACTGGCAATCCGCGACGGTACTGTCGGTAATAACAATTTCATACTGATCGGGTAAAGGCTCTGCCGGGAGGAAGCGGAAAGTCGTGGTTTCGCCAAAGTAGCCTACCGGGCTGCCAACAATCATTGCATTATCTATCTGAACACCGTAGATGGTGTCCAGGGCATTTCCAATGGGATTGAGGTCAAATTCAAGTATATCGTTGTCGCAGACTAAATTGGTAAGACCAGCCGATTGTATAACGCAGGTATCCGAGCATGGTGGTGGCGGGGCCAGATTTACTGTCACAAAGCAGTTTGGGGAGACCAGGTCGGTAAAGGTCACATCAATGGGCCCATCGCTGATTAAAAAGGGGCCAAGGCTGGCAATGTCGTCGTAGTCGCCGGCAGTATCACCATTTGGGGTATCCGAAATCCAGCTACTGCCGGACGCCGCAGTAGGATTGGTGATTTCAAATTCCACCCGGTAAGTATCATCATCAAAAATACCGGGTGTCCCACTGTCCTGGCAAAAAAGATTGACTTCGGTGGCTTCAATATTGCAGACCGCTGAGCAGTCTCCGGGGTCGAAGAGAAAAAAGGAAAGTGTACACCCGGGGTTGTTTTGATCGGTCAGCGTAATTGTTGTCCCCCCGTTACCCGCAGAGCCGATTGGCAGGGAGAAGGTCTGCAGCGTGTTATACAGCCCGTTTGATGGAGTTACAGTGGTTCCGGCGGCAGTGATGTTATACCCTGAGGCAGTGCTGATAGCCGGAACGTTAAGGGAAAAGGTGATAAAATCATCATTGACGTTGCTAGTCGTACCGTTATTGTTGCATTGAATGCTGGCAAGGCCCTGGTCAAATATGGTGCAGGCATCAGAGCAGTTTCCTGGCCCGTCCTGGGAAAAGGAGTAGGTACAGGAAGGGTCGTTGTTGTCAATTATGGTAATGTTGACGGCGTTGCTGTTGGCTGTTCCGGCAGGCAGTGTGAAAGTAGTAGGGCTGTTATAGTTGCCTCCGGAGGGCATCGTACTCTGTCCGTTGGCTATAATTGTGTAGCCACTTCCCAGGTTTGTACCTGAGGGCTGAAGCGTGATGACCATTTGATCGTCAGCCTGAACGGTGCTCGTTCCGTTATCTGCACACTGTACATTCAGAACGTTGACCCCGTTGAGGTTGCAGTCATCGCACGGATTGTCCATAGCAAAGGTAGAAGTACAGGCACTGTTGTTCACATCTCTGATGGTAACGTTGTAAGTTGAGCTCTGTGGAGTATTGGGCAAAAAGCTGAAGTTTACAGGCGTGCTGAACGCGCCGGAGTTCTGGCCCAGAATTGTCCCGTTTGGAATGGTCAAACTGTATTGTGAACCAGTACTGCTATTGGGCGAAAGCGTAAAGTTGATGATATCGCCGTTTGTACAGCTTATGTTGCCAGGAGTGGCGTTTGTGATATCGCAGGGCAGTGGGGTGGAACAAGGGGCGGTATTATTGACAAAAACCTGGGCAGTGCAACCGGGATCCTGAGTATCCGTGAGCATTAGCGTGAAAGAGGGCGGTGCTGCTGCCGCATTAACCATGCGGAAAGTAGTAGGATTATTATATGTGCCGATCGTATTCAAAAACGTCAGCCCCGGCCCGCTGATGGTGTAGGCATTACTGGTACTAATACCAAATGGGTTAAGCGTTATCAGCAACTCATCATCATCGGGGTCATTGGGCGTATCCATATCATCGCACTGAACCCCCAGTAAATTGGGCGCTGTAATTGCGCAGGGCGAAACGCAGGTACCAGGGTCCTGAATAGAGAAAATGTATTGGCAGGTCAGATCGCCCTGATCTGTCAGTATAAATGAAACAGAGCCGCTTCCCGCTGAACCCGGTGTGAGCTGAAATAATTCCGGGGTATTGTAAAAACCACTGCCCGGCAGTACCAGGCCCGGCGATGCAATAAGGTTGTATTGAAGACTAACATCTGTACCTGAAGCGATGATTTCCATAGTGATGTAATCGTCCTCCTCCAGGCCTGGAGTATTGTTGTTGTTGCAGCTAACATCCAAGACTTCGACCTGTTGCACTTCACAAGTTGAATAGCAGGGATTGTCAAAAGTAAGGACAAAGGTGCAATTGGGATTGTTCTGGTCCGTAAGAGTGATTTGATAGGTCGGTACAGTCGGATCATTGGGGTCAATAACAAAACCATTGGGGAAGCCATATACTGCTGTGGATGGAGAGATGCTTCCCGAAGCAAATGCGACCGTGTACCCATTACCCAGGTTGTTGCCGGAAGGGTTCAGGAAGAGCGTGAGCCGGTCATCGTCAGGGTTGGTGGGCGTATCATTGTCCAGGCATACCACTCCGCCTAAGCCTGCACTTATAATACCACAGAATTCTAAATCGCCGGCCGAATTTATGGCGCTCCCCCGGCACGACAGAAAGCCAAGAAGGAGAAGCGGTATAAACAGAGCCGTTCGATAGCAGACTTGTTGGGGAATACCTTTCATCACGTGTTTGTTTGACGGAAACCTGACATCATTGCAACACGTATGCTCAGCTGCCTGAGATCAACACAGACTACGCCTAAAAAACCAGATAACCCCTAAGTGATTTATTTACAAGGGTTTAAGGGTTTTGTGCATGAGTGCAGTGCTGTGAACATAAGTGTTGTTTATCGCCATCTTGCGACTGTAACGGGGGGTAAAGTCTCAGTGTTTTAGTATCTGGGTTTTTTCAGCTTCAAGCAGTTACCGTTCCGTCGCTTTCTTTACCTGCTAAAGAAAAACGGAGTAGAGTTTGGTGATAGGAAGTTTGTTTTGGGTTGTACTAACGTTGGTTTAGCAGGCTATATTTGTCTGAGCGGTAAATTGCTGTTGATTTATACGGTTTAAACATAAAAAAGATGCAAAACCAGGACACAAAGGTAAAATACCAATTGGAAAGTGCACAATTATGAGCGCAAATAGGCACTTTAAAATTTCAGGAGGGCACCGTATCTACCCTCCTTATCCGCCTGTTAAGGGGCCATTGATGCCCTGAAGTCAATTATCGGATTAGTGTAATATCTCCTTTTTGCAGGATGATCCTCCCGGTTTGCAGGCGCACCTGTGCGTAATAAGTAAACACTCCCGGCCCCATTGGTTCTCCCCGGAACGTGCCATCCCAGCCCACTGCTACGTTATTCGCTGGAAATTCGGTTTGAGTAAAGACCTGATTGCCCCACCGGTCATAAATTTCCATGCGCTCTATACGGTCAATTTGGCCAGGTGCGCTGAGCAGGGTAAACCTGTCATTACGGCCGTCTCCGTTCGGACTGAAAACGTTTGGAGCATAAATGTCAACCATCCGTTCTACTATGATTTGGACATTTGCGCTCACAGAGCAATTCCCGCCGAGGCTCGCAGTAAGCAACAGCGTTGTACTTTCGCTGGCTTCGAGCACAGGGTTTAGGCAATTGCTGCAGCTGAGTTGCCCGGCAGGGCGCCATTCTATTGTCTCTGGCTCAAAATTGATCAATGGGCGGAGCGTGATGGTATCTCCTTCGTCTAAAATTAGTGGGCCGTCAATGCTTAATTCAGGGCTAATCCCCTCGGCAATGCTCACTGCCTGGGACACGGTACAGCCTAATGCATCTGTTAGTTCCAATGTGTAGTCGCCTGCCAATACATCAATTGTAACCGGAATGGCTGAAAAGACTTCCAGTATTTGTCCGGCAGCGTTGATTGTGTATGGCGCAAATCCGTTTTGCGGTGGCCCGATTTCAATAAGTCCGGTCAGGCCCTCACAAGCAGGGTTGGTTGTAGTGATTTCGGCTTCGGGTTCTGCAAACAATAGCGCAATATCAATGATTACTGAGTCACAGCCGTCAGCAATACTCTGAACCACCTCCTGTCCGACAGGACGGTCCTGGTCATACACCGTGCCATTAATGACAACGCTTTCACCCGCACACAATGTATCTGTAACCAGCTGGTAATCCGGGTCACTAAACAGTAGTACCTGAGTGGTCACAATGGAGTCGCACCCAAACTGATTGGTTAATATTTGGGTCACCGTACCTGTATCTGCCGGATTACAGGACTGGCTGAAGAATACGGTGGTGTTGCGAGGCAGGAGCGTGGTGGTCGTGATGACAGTGGAGTCGCACCCGAACTGATTGGCCAGTATTTGCGCGACCGTACCTGTATCCGCGGGATTGCAGCTTTCGCTAAAGAGCAATGTGGTATCGCTGGGCAGGAGCGTGGTGGTCGTGATGACAGTGGAGTCGCACCCGAACTGATTGGCCAGTATTTGCGCGACCGTACCTGTATCCGCGGGATTGCAGCTTTCGCTAAAGAGCAATGTGGTATCGCTGGGCAGGAGCATGGTGGTCGTGATGACGGTGGAATCGCACCCAAACTGATTGGCCAGTATTTGCGCGACCGTACCTGTATCCGCGGGATTGCAGCTTTCGCTAAAGAGCAGTGTGGTATCGCTGGGCAGGAGCGTGGTGGTCGTGATGACAGTGGAATCGCACCCAAACTGATTGGCCAGTATTTGCGCCACCGTCCCGGTATCAGCGGGGTTGCAGCTTTCACTGAAAAGGAGGGTTGTATCGCTGGGCAGTAGCGAAGTGGTAGTGATAACAGTAGAGTCGCATCCAAACTGATTGGTTAGGGTTTGCGCGACCGTACCTGTATCCGCGGGATTGCAGCTTTCGCTAAAGAGCAGTGTGGTGTCGCTGGGCAGGAGCGTGGTGGTTGTGATGACAAGGCTGTCGCACCCAGACTGGTTTTGGAGCAGATTCTCGACAGTGCCCGTATCTATCGGATTACAGCTTTCGCTAAAAATAACTGTGGTGTCAGAAGGCAGCAGGGAGGTCGTGGTAATGACGATAGAATCACACCCGGTCTGCCCGGTGAGGTTCTGGACCACAGTACCCGTGTCCAATGGATTGCACGACAGCAGGTCAATAAGCGTGGTATCGCTGTCCACAAGTAGGGTATTGATGACAACGACCGAATCACAGCCAAACTGATTAACCAAGGCCTGCGTAGTCAATCCGGTATCGGCGGGGTTACAGCTGCTTTCTACCAGGAAAATGGAATCGGAGGGCAATAGTGTAGTTGCAGTAATGACGATAGAATCACACCCGGTCTGCCCGGTGAGGTTCTGCACCACCGCGCCCGTATCCACCGGATTGCAGGACTGTAAATCAATGAGCGTAGTATCGCTGTCCACGAGCATGGTATTGGTGATGACAATTGAATCACAGCCAAACTGATTGACCAGGGCCTGTGTGGCTGTTCCTGTATCCGCTGGGTTGCAGCTGCTTTCCACCAGGAAAATGGAATCGGAGGGCAAAAGTGCAGTCGTGGTAATGACGATAGAATCACACCCGGTCTGCCCGGTGAGGTTCTGCACCACCGTCCCCGTGTCTACCGGATTGCAAGACTGCAAGTCAATGAGCGTCGTATCGCTGTCCACGAGCAGGGTATTGGTGATGACAATGGAGTCACACCCAAACTGGTTGACCAGGACCTGTGTGGCTATTCCGGTATCCGCTGGGTTACAGCTGCTTTCCACCAGGAAAATGGAATCGGAGGGCAGTAAGCTAGTTGCCGTTATCACAATAGAGTCGCAGCCTTCCTGCCCGGTGAGGTTTTGTATTACTGTGCCGGTGTCCAAAGGGTTGCAGGACTGTAAATCAAACAGTGTAGTATCTGCTTCACAAACCACGCTGCAGGGGTCGGGAGGTACAACCAACAGGTTGGTGCTACAGCCTGGGTTGAGCTGGTCGGTAATGGTCAGGCTGAAGCTCCCCTGGCTAATCAGGAAGGGACCCAGGTCCACATCCTGATTGTAACTGCCGGTCACTGGTCCAAGGGGCGTTTGTGCGGTCCATCCTGCTGCGCCAACCGGGTTGATGATTTGTATGGTCGCCTGAAAGAAGTCATCTTCCGGCACGCCTGTGGGTATGCAGGTTGTTTGCGTCACGAAGGCGTTGATCGCGCAGGCATCCGAGCAGGTGCCGGGGTCGCTCAGCTGTACGGTGGTGGTGCAGTTGCTATCGGAGGCATCAGTCAGGGTAAGGGTAAAAGGCCCGCTGCCTGCACTGCCCGGCAAGAGGGAGAAGCTGCTCAGGCTGCCAAAATTGCCGGTGGAGGGCTGCACAGCCTGACCGGACGCTGAAACGGTATAGCTCCCCGAAGTGCTGACCCCGTCCGCTAAGATGGCAAAAGTAACCAGGTCATCCGTGGGATCCCCCGGCGTACCGTTGTCCGCACACTGCACATTGGAAACAGCTGCGGAAGTGATCAGGCAGGCATCGCAGGGGTTGTCGAGGCTCACCGTTTGAGAACAGGTGGGATCATTACTGTCGGTAATGGTTAGGGTGAAGTTGCCCTGGGAGAGGTTATTCGGCAAAAATGAAAAGGGGCTAGCCTGCCCGTAATTACCGTTTGTTCCTGCGGTGAGGACTCCTCCGGGGATGTTGACTTGGTAGTTGGTCCCAGTCCCTGTGCCATTCACCAGCAGTTCAAAGTCAATAACGCCATTATCGCAAATTGGAGTGACGACGGTTGGTGTGTTTAGGTTGCAGGGTTCCACCGAGCAGGGGGCGGGGTTGTCTATGGTGAACTCCAAAAAGCAGTCAGGATGATCTATGTCGCTCAGGATCAGGGTAATGGTAGGCCCTGCATTCGCCGCACCCAGCAGCTGGAAGGCCGTTATCACTCCGAGGTTGCCGAACCCAGGCGTCACAGTGACATCAGGCGAAGAAAGATTGTACCCGATAGGACTCAGTGCCACCCCAATAGGGAAGAGCTCCAGCAGCACGAAATCGTCGCCAGGATTACCGGGGGTACCGGCGTCATTGCAGGTTACACTTATCACACCGGGGTCGGTGAAGGCGCAAGTCGTATTGGAACAAGTGCCTGGGTCGGGCAGTGTTACCACGATAGAGCAACTTGGGTCATTACTATCCGTAATTGTCAAAGTGATAGGGCCGTTGCCGGCAGTACCCGGGCTGGTCAGGAAAGTGGTGGTAATACCGAAAGGGGCTGTGTTTGGCGTGACCGTGCCGTTTGACGCCGTCACGGTATAACTGGCGCCGGTGTTTTGTCCGGAGGGGTTAAGGGCAAACTGTATTAAATCATCTGTGGGGTCGCTGGGCGTGCCGCTGTCGTTGCAGTCCTGACCGCCCAGGCCAGCAGAGGTAATAGTACAGTTGGGGCAGGGGTTGGGGACTACCGTTGTGGTTGTGCAGTTAGGGTCACTCGCACCCGTGACTGTCACGCTGAACTGGCTCACATTGGATGAGGTGGGGATAATCGTAAAAGCCGTAATCTGCCCGTAGTTGCCGTTATTGCTGCCGGAGATAGTGCCGCCGGTAACGCTGACCGTATAATTGGCTCCGGTGTTATTGCCATCCACCAGCAGCTCAAAGACCGGGTTGCCGTTGACACACTGATTTGTGACTACCGTGGATTGAGTGAGCTGACAGGGCGGAGGAGTGGAACAGGGAGCCGGTGGGACAATGGTCACGGATATAGTCGTACAACTGGGGTCATCATTATCCGTAACGACTACCGGGAAGCCACCTCCGGAAATAGGGTAGGGCCCCATAGTGGTCACCACATTATAGTCCCCGGTGGTCCCTAAAGGATCATTAGCGGTCCAACCGTTAGGGCTGGTCCCGTCACCAACGACTTGCAGAATGAAGGTGAAGGTGTCGTCACTTGGGTCGTTGGGGGTGCCATTATCACTACAGGTGACGTTGCCAATTTGGGCGTAGTTGATGTCACAGGGGGGCGCTGTCGAGCAGGGCGGGGGCAAATTGATAATCGTATTCGTGAAGCAATTGGGGTCGTCATTGTCTGTAACGATAACGCTAATACCAGCGGGTGGGCCAATACCAGTGAGCGTAAAAGTAGTCTCGCTCCCATAATTGCCTCCCGGAGGGCTTACCGTGCCGCCGCTGACAGAAACCGTATATCCGCTCCCAAGACCTGAACCTACCGGATTCAAAGGGAAAGTGTAAAAGTCGTCACTGGGGTCAGTGGGCGTGCCGTTGTCGTTGCAAGTGGTAAAACCAAGGCCCGGATTGGTTAAGTCGCAGGCAGAAAAACAGGGGTTGTCAAAAGTAAATGTCAAGCTACAATTGGGATCGTTCTGATCCGTAATGGTGATTTCAACAACACTTGGCGGTGCACCGGAAAACTGAAGCAAGAAAGAAGTGGTTTGTCCGTATTGGGCGAAACTTGAGGAGAGAAACCCCTGTGAAGTGGATACCGTGTAGGAAGTTCCATTGCCCGTTGCTGTTGGGTTAAGGGAAAAAAGTACAATACCGTTACCGTTGCAGGAAAAGTTCAAGCCGGGATCTGTAATGTTGCAACTGACTTGTGATGCACAGGGGTTTTGTAATGTAACTGTAAAAGAGCAATTGGGATCAGTGTTGTCCTCAACTATAATTTCAAACTGAGCCTGGTTGATATCATTAGGTTCGAGGTTGATAAAAACTCCATTTGGATAGCTATAGGGCCCTGGGGCAACAATAATGCCATCTGGTGACGAGACATTGAAAAAAGTACCTGGTCCTGAACCCTGCACATTAAGCTGAAAGCCTACCTGCCCAAACCCAAACGGGAAACATTGAATATTGGATAAGACGACATTTGAAATATTGCATTGTCCAATAAGCTTTACCGGGGAAAACATGGTGATCAGAAATAGTACAGGCAGCAGTAACAGTTGATTAGGACGCATTGGACTGTGGGTTTGTTGATTGCTCTGACAATGAGACAATACAATCCCAATTAGGTTTGTCGCAGTTTGGACAGAAACAGACCTTAAGCCCTCCTTGACGGAGACAATCCGGTGAATTCCTTTTTTGACCACTCCGGTACCCCTAGCGCAGGAATTTTCCAGGCACCGTTGGCAGTACTCATTTTTTTTTCCTTTCTTTAGTAAGCGTAAACGCAACTTTTAAAACGAGCCTGAACCAACCACTTGGTATGACCCAAAACAGCAACCGCTTCTGGTACAAAGACAGCATTATCTACGCCCTGCCCCTGCATGCCTTCTACGACAGTAGCGGTAACGGTATCGGCGACATCAATGGCCTGATTGAAAAGCTGGACTATCTTGAAGATCTGGGCGTCACTTGCATCTCTCTGCTACCCTTTTATGAATCTCCCCTGAAGGATGATGGCTATGATGTCTCCGACTTTAAAAGCGTACACTCCAACTACGGTAACCTTGATGACTTTGAACGCTTCCTCGAAGAAGCGCATAAACGCGGGCTTGAGGTCATTATCGATCTCATCATGAACCACACTTCCACCGAGCACGAGTGGTTTCAGCGGGCCCGGCAGGCACCTAAGGGTTCACCGGAGCGCGACTTCTACATATGGAGCGATACGCCGGAGTCTTACGCAGAAGCGGGTATCATCTTCAGCGATTATGAAACCTCTAACTGGGAATGGGATAACGTCGCTAAAGCCTATTACTGGCATCGTTTTTACAGTCATCAGGCTGATCTCAATTACGAGAATGAGCAGGTAAGGGAAGAAATGCGCAGCGTAATTGATTTTTGGTACAACCTGGGTGTGAATGGCGTTCGGCTGACTTCGATTATGTTCCTGTTTAGGGAAGAGGGGACCAACTGTGAAAACCTGCCTCAGGTCCACGAATACCTCCGCGAGCTGCGCAGCTATGTGGAACGCAAGCATCCGGGCAAAATCCTGATCGCAGAAACCAACCTTTGGCCGGAGGAGGCTGCTGAATACTACGGAGAGGGCGATGAGTGCCACATGAATTACCACTTTCCGCTTATGCCACGCCTCTACATGGCCCTGCAAACGGAAGACCGCTACCCGATTATCGACATCCTCGAGCAGACGCCTTCCATACCGGAAAACAGCCAATGGGCGCTTTTCCTGCGCAACCACGATGACCTCATGCTTTCTATGGTGACGGAGGAGGAGCGGGATTATTTATATAAGGTGTTCGCACAAGATCACGGGGCGAAGATCAATCAGGGTATCCGCCGCCGCCTTGCACCACTTTTGCTCAACGACCGCCGCAAAATAGAATTACTCAACAGCCTTTTGTTCAGCCTGCCTGGTACGCCGGTTATTTACTATGGTGATGAAATCGGCATGGGCGACAATATTTACCTGGGTGACCGTAATGGCGTCCGTACCCCCATGCAGTGGAATTCGGACCGCAATGCCGGCTTCTCTGCCGCCAACCCGCAGAAGCTTTTCCTGCCTGTCATCCGCGATCCGCTGTACCGGTACGAGGCCATCAATGTGGAAATTCAGAACCGCAATTCTTCATCCCTGCTCTGGTGGATGAAGAATATCATCAGTATGCGGAAGCGCCTGAAAGCATTCAGCCACGGTTCCATTGAGTTTTTGGATTCCATGAATGGCAAAGTCTTGTCCTTTATCCGGTCTTACGAAGGCGAAAGTATCCTTGTGGTGGCTAATTTGTCTAAGTTTTCCCAATCGGTTGAACTGGACCTCGAACGCTTTGAAGGCGTCCGGCCGGTGGAGATTTTCAGTCAGAATAAGTTCTTCGAAATAGGGGAGGAGCCCTACAAATTCACCATAGGCCCCTACGGCTATTTCTGGTTCCTGATGGAGCAATCGGAGGAGGCGGATGAATTGCCGAAAGAGCGTGCCGTCCCCGAGGTCGTCTCCGAAGTGGCATGGAGCGACTTTTTTGAAAACTACACCACCAAACGCCGCTTTGAGAAGAAAGTCCTGCCGGGGTATCTGCAGTCCTGCCGGTGGTTTGGCGGGAAGTCCAAAAAAATCGTTTCCCTGGAAGTCAGCCATTTCCCAAAAATTGAAGTGGAAGACACAGCGGCCTATTTCCTAAGTATTCGCGTGCGCTACACCGATGGGCTACCCGAAACCTACTTCCTGCCCCTGACCTTCCTGAGCAGTGCCGAGGAAATGGTGCATTTTCTGAAAAATGAACCCCAAAGCGTGGTGTCCTACTGTAAAACCCCAGAGCGTGAAGGGATCCTGATCGATGCCATTTACCACGAAGCCTTTCGGAATGAAATCTTCTGGCGCATCAAGACCAACTCGAATATCAACGTGAAGGTGGGGCAGCTGTCCTTCGAGTCCGGAAAAATCCTGGACGAACTGCACGTGGAACGGGAGGATGTCAGCTCAGAGGTACTCCGGGCAGAACAATCCAATACTTCCGTCATCTATAACAGTCAGTTTTTCTTCAAGATCTACCGGAAGCTCGATACGGACATTAACCCGGACCTCGAAGTGGTGCGCTACCTCTCAGAGCAGACCGCTTTTGAAAATTCGCCACGCTACGGTGGGGGCATACAGTTTCAGGATACAGTGGAGCAGACCTTTACTATTCTGGGCCTGCTGCAAAATAAAATCCCCAATCAGGGCGAGGCCTGGACTATGATGCTGGAAGCCCTTAATCGCTATTACGAGAAGGTACTGACTAAAGTGGAACGGGATAACCCTGCACCCCCATTGGTGAAAGCTGATCGCTTTTACTTTGAAGATACGCCCGAGCGCCTGCAACGCCTCATCGGCAGCGTGATTTACGAGCGGGCAGCCCTGCTGGGCAAACGTACTGCTGAGATGCACATTGCCCTGGCCTCCGAAACCACCGAGACGGACTTTGAGCCCGAGCGTTTTTCCCAGCACTATCAGCGGTCCATCTATTCTCAGCACCGCAAACTGGTGAATGAAAAGCTGACCGCCCTGGAGCGTCGCCTCCCCTCCCTGCCGGAGCATATTGCCACAGAGGCACACCGTATACTGGAGATCAAGGACGAAATTATGGATTGCTTTAGCCAAATTTACGCCCGCAAAATTGAGGCGACCAAGACCCGCGTGCACGGCGATTATCACCTCGGGCAGGTGCTCTTCAACGGTCGCGACTTTTTCATCATCGACTTTGAAGGAGAGCCCATGTACTCCATTAGCGAGCGCCGCCTCAAGCGTACGCCCTTTAAGGATGTGGCGGGCATGATCCGTTCGCTACACTACGCCGCCTACGGGCAGTTGGTGCTCAACCAAAACTACCGCAAAGCCGATATGCCTCAGCTGGAAGAGTGGGCCAATCAGTGGTTCCATTACGTCAGCCAGTACTTTTTGACCGCTTATCTGGATACGGCGCAGGGGCATAGTTTTGTGCCGGAAGACAAGGAGGCGATGGAGCTGCTGCTGCGGACTTACATTCTGGAAAAAGCCATTTACGAAGTCGGTTACGAGATGAATGCCCGGCCAGAATGGCTTCGGATACCGATCCGGGGTGTACTTTACGCCATGGAAGGCTACACCGGGCCTGATACCCCGGCAGTAGAGGAGAAACCAGCTTAAAGATGGATGCGGTTGAAGCCTACATTTTGGACCTGGAGGAGCCACAGCGCAGTATCCTGGAATACCTGCACCAGCTGCTCCTGTCACACCCGGAAGTGACTTGTCAGATCCGGTACAAGATACCCTTCTATAGCCGGAAAAAGTGGGTGTGCTATACCAATCCCCGGGAGGGCGGCATAGAGCTGGCCTTCATTCAGGGCGCTGAGCTGTCGAATGAGCAGGGGCTGCTGCAGGCCCGCGGGCGCAAAATGGTCACTGGCGTTGTCTTTCAGTCGGTGGGCGATATTCCCGAGGCTGCCCTGCTGGAGGTCATTCAGGAAGCCTTGCTGCTGGATGAGGTGGCGCCCTACAACGGGCCGAAGCGGAAAAAACGGAAAAGGTGAGGCAAAGTTATCAGGAAACCCGTACATTGTAGACGGATTAAATAATGTCATTCATCAAAGCGCTGTAATCATGTTCATCAAAGCCCTTTCTGTATTAGCCCTCATATTTACATGCAATGCCCTGTCCGCGCAGGCCCTGGAAACGGAGCGCACTGCTGAGCCCGTAACGAAGATCGTAGATGAAATGCCCCGCTTTTACAGCTACGAATGTGAAAGTATAATGAATGAGGATAAGCGTAAACAATGCACCGATAAGGCGATGCTGGAAACCGTCTATAAAAACATCACTTACCCGCCCAAAGCAAAAAAAGATGGTATAGAAGGGACGGTAGTCATCAGCTTTATGATTGATATGGATGGTATGACCTCTGATTTTAGGGTTACCAGGAGTTTAAGAGAAGACGTGGATCAGGAAGCACTTAGGGTGGTTAGAGATAAATTAGTGGAATGGGAGCCTGGTAAACAAAAAGGGATGCCCGTAAATACTCAGTTTAATATGCCGGTGCGCTTCCGGCTGAATTAATATTGCCACCGCGTGTAAGCATTCGCCAGCACCTTCCCATCCGCCGGGCGAAAGATGCGGTGGCAGTAGGCGCCCGGTTCAATTTCCTGTACTTCTGATTGGAGCGCATCCGCCAGTTGACCTTCAGCCCGGTATTCGATGTCCAGAAATGCCAATTGGCGTTCTGCCAGTACCGCAGCGGGCACAGGGTCCAGCATCCACTGTATATATAAGGTGTTATTGAGGTGTTGATTGAAGTCGAGGTCATGCCAGTGCACGGTATAATCTTCCTGATAGTCTGTAGCCTTCAGTTTTTCCAGTTGCCCGGAAATGCGGGGCAGGCACTGCTCCCGGGGTGGCATACGCTCGTTAAAAGCCAGTACAAAGTCAGGGGGATTAGCCATGCGCCGGGTTCGGGTATCCATGAGAAGCCAGGTCGAGGCAGATTGGGCAATGGGCTCGCCTTCCTGTGTTTCCACCCAAAAGTCGCGAAGGGCAAAAGCCCGGAGAAACCCTGCCGGATAGGTATGTATCCGGATGGGCTCATTCAGGTCAGGCAGGCGCTTTACCTCAATTTGCTGCCGGGTGAGCACCCAGGAAATATGATGAGGCTCCAGGTCCCAGTAGGACATGCCAATCTGAATCACATTCTGCAAGGCCGCCTCCTGCATAAGGCGGGAAAGCGCAGGTACTGTCATGCGCTGCTGTGCATCGATCTCATACGCCCGAACCCGATAATCCTGGGTGTAAAGCAGGTCGGTATCCACCATGTTTTTTTGCGCTAATATAGGAAGCATCAGTTGAAGTCAACGAGACGCGCCCCTAACTCCTTCGCATTCAGCAGCAAGCTGAAAGGGGCTTCGGTTTTTTTCGAAAATTTCAGGATAAAGGCAGGGGCATGCTTCCTTTCGGCCAGCGTCGGGCCGGGCGGCCAAAAATTCGGGAAAAGCGGCAGGAGAGGCAATAAAAATAGGATGGCGCGGCACCGCTCCCCACCATATGGAATGAAACGGAGCTAAAAGAACTATTATCAGGCAATTATTTTAAAACGCCCTTTTGGATTTCCCTGAAAAAGATATACCTTTGCAATCGCTTTTCGAGCAAGGTATGTTAACCTCTGCCGATTAGGTATTGTTAAATACAACTCAAACTTAATTAGGATTATGCCTACAATCAATCAACTTGTACGCAAGGGCAGAAAGAAAATTGTGGCCAAGAGCAAGTCTCGCGCTTTGGACGGATGTCCACAAAAGCGTGGGGTATGTACGCGTGTTTATACAACAACGCCTAAGAAGCCGAACTCGGCCTTGCGTAAGGTTGCTAAGGTCCGCCTGACAAACGGCATTGAAGTGATCTGCTATATCCCTGGTGAAGGGCACAACCTGCAGGAGCACTCCATTGTACTGGTGCGCGGCGGTCGTGTTAAAGACCTTCCCGGTGTACGTTATACTATCGTACGTGGCGCACTCGATACTGCGGGTGTTGAAGGTCGTCTTCAGGCACGCTCCCGTTATGGTGCGAAGCGTCCGAAGAAGTAATTATGTTTCAACATATTTGCGAAACCTCTAATTCAGAGTAATGAGAAAAAGAAAGCCAAAGTTAAGAATCATCCAGCCGGACCCGCGTTATAAGGATCCGATGGTGACCCAGTTCGTCAATAATATGATGCTGCAAGGCAAGAAAGGAACGGCCTTCCAGATTTTCTATGACGCAATGGACCTGATGAAGGAGCGTACTGATCAAGATGAGCACGCCCTTTGGAAGAAGGCGCTGAACAACGCAATGCCTCAGGTGGAGGTTCGCAGCCGCCGTATCGGTGGTGCAACTTTTCAAATCCCTACTGAGATTCCTGCCAAGCGTAAGATTGCGATTGGTATGAAGTGGTTGATTAAGTTCGCCCGTCAACGGAGCGGTAAGGGAATGGCAGAAAAGCTGGCTGCTGAGCTGATCGCAGCAAGCAAGGGAGAAGGAGCTGCTGTTAAGCGTAAAGAAGATACGCACCGGATGGCAGAGTCTAACCGTGCATTTGCCCACTTCCGCGTATAATCCTTCTTAATACTTTTCAATAATTCAAAAATCCCTTTCGAGGAGTAGTCATGGCACAAAAAGATCTTAAGTACACTAGAAATATTGGTATTGCCGCGCACATCGATGCCGGTAAGACGACTACTACCGAGCGTGTCCTTTTCTACACCGGGCTTAGCCACAAAATTGGCGAGGTGCACGATGGTGCAGCTACCATGGACTGGATGGAGCAGGAGCAGGAGCGTGGTATTACCATCACTTCGGCTGCAACGAAAACGTCCTGGAAATGGAAAGAGCAGGATTATGTCGTAAACATCATTGATACCCCGGGTCACGTTGACTTTACCGTTGAGGTAGAGCGCTCCCTTCGTGTATTGGATGGTGTTGTCGCTCTGTTCTGTGCCGTATCTGGTGTGGAGCCTCAGTCTGAAACTGTATGGCGTCAGGCTAACCGCTATAAAGTACCACGTATTGGTTTCGTCAATAAAATGGACCGTTCTGGTGCAGATTTCTTCAACGTTGTTAATGACGTGAAGGAGAAGCTGGGTGCCAATGCAGTACCTCTGCAGGTGCCAATCGGTGCTGAAGAAACCTTCGAAGGGGTTGTTGACCTGATCACCAACGAAGCGCGTATCTGGAATGAGGACGACATGGGCATGACCTATCAGGTAGTTCCTATTCCGGAAGAATTGAAGGACACAGTGAGTGAATATCGTAGTAACCTGCTCGAAGCTGTAGCAGAATATGACGAGGAGCTCCTGGAAAAGTTCTTCGAGGATGAAAGCAGCATTTCTGCAGATGAAATTCGCGCAGCTATCCGTGCAGCAGTGATCGATATGAGCATCATCCCTATGATGTGCGGTTCTGCCTTTAAGAACAAAGGCGTGCAGGCCGTTTTGGATGCCGTTTGTGCGTTCATGCCATCTCCGGTTGATGTGGAAGCCATCACAGGTACTAACCCGGACACAGAAGCAGAAGAGTCCCGCAAGCCGGACGTTAATGAGCCATTCTCAGCTCTGGCGTTCAAGATCGCAACGGACCCATTCGTAGGCCGACTGGCTTTCTTCCGTGCTTACTCCGGTCGCCTCGATGCTGGCTCGTATGTACTGAATACCCGCTCTGGTAAGAAAGAACGGATTTCCCGTCTTTACCAGATGCACTCTAATAAGCAAAACCCGATCGACTACGTTGAAGCAGGGGACATCGCGGCCGCAGTAGGTTTCAAAGACCTGCGTACCGGTGATACCATCTGTGATGAAAACGCACCAATCGTTCTGGAAAGTATGACTTTCCCTGAGCCGGTGATCGGTCTGGCAATTGAGCCTAAGTCTCAGAAAGATCTGGACAAGCTGGGTATGGCACTGGCAAAACTGTCAGAAGAAGACCCGACCTTCCGCGTCAACTACAACGAGGAAACGAACCAAACGGTTATCAGCGGTATGGGTGAGCTTCACCTGGAAATTATCGTGGACCGCCTGCGTCGTGAATTCAAAGTAGAAGTAAGTCAGGGTGCCCCACAGGTAAACTACAAAGAAGCACTAACTTCAACAGTAGATCACCGCGAGCGCCTCAAGAAGCAGTCCGGTGGTTCCGGTCTCTTCGCAGATATGCAGTTCGAAATTGGCCCAGCCGACCAGGAATTCCTGGACAGCGAAGCATTCAAGGATGGCAAGGAAAAGCTGCAATTCGTTTGGGACATCGTTGGTGGCTCGATCGACAAGAACTATCAGAAGCCTATTAAGGATGGTTTCCTGCAGATGATGGACAACGGCATTCTGGCCGGCTACAACATCGACAGCATGAAAGTCCGTGTGTACGATGGTTCTATGCACGCAGTGGACTCTAAGCCAATCGCTTTCGAACTTTGTGCGAAGGAGGGCTTCCGCGAAGCAGCGCCTAAGACCAATCCGGTAATCCTTGAGCCAATCATGAAGCTCGAGATTGTAACGCCGGAAGAGTTTGTAGGTTCCGTAATCGGTGACCTCAACCGCCGCCGCGGCCTGCCAAAAGGACAAGAGCCACGTGCAGGTGGAGCAGTAAGCATTAAGGCTGATGCCCCACTGTCAGAAATGTTTGGATATGTAACTTCTCTTCGTACGATCACTTCAGGTCGTGCCAACTCTACGATGGAGTTCTCACACTATGCTGAGGCACCATCAGGAATCGCGAAGGAAATTATCGCCAGCGCGAAAGGAGAAGTTAACGCATAAATTTGTAAGCAGAGTTAAAACAAGGTGCAGCCCAACGGGGCTGCACTAATATCATCACTTATTTAGCTGAATTGAAGGCATGAATCAGAAGATCAGAATCAAACTCCGCTCCTACGATCACAACCTGGTAGATAAATCTACAGAAAAGATCGTAAAGACGGTGAGGAACAGTGGCGCCGTAGTTACTGGACCGATTCCGCTGCCCACGAAGAAGAAAATCTTTACCGTGCTCCGTTCGCCGCACGTCAACAAGAAAGCTCGTGAGCAGTTCCAATTGCGTACCCACAAACGCCTCATCGAAATTTACACGCCCACCCAGAAGACAGTAGATGCCCTGTCCAAGCTGGAGCTGCCGAGTGGGGTTGACATTCAGGTTAAACTAACGTAAGAAAGTATCATCGACCCGTCTTCACAGGCGATTATTGATACTTACTGAAAAGGCTGCTGGCAGTGTAATGTTCGGTTTTAGGACATTCCTGCCCCGGTTTTAGGTTAGCGGATCGGTTAGACAGCTTCTGCTGTTAGCCTTTCTGTCTGTATTTAGCCTGTTATTGACGAGTTTTAAAAACCATGTACTGATGAACGGTATTATCGGTAAAAAAATAGGAATGACCAGCATCTTCGACGGGCTGGGCCGCAATATTGCTTGCACTGTCATTGAAGCGGGCCCCTGCGTTATTACGCAGGTGAAGACCACTGAGACTGACGGTTACAACGCTGTGCAGCTCGGTTTTGGCGAAGCAAAGGTCAAGAACACATCTCAAGCACTTCAAGGGCACTACGAAAAAGCCAAGACTGGTCCTAAGCGGGACCTCGTAGAATTTCGCGATTTTGATGTCGTTGAGAAGGCCATTGGTGACCTGCTGAAAGTTGAGGAAGTCTTCAAGGAAGGCGATCTGGTCAGCGCAGTAGGAACCTCTAAAGGCAAAGGATTCCAGGGTGTCGTTAAGCGTCACGGATTCGCTGGTGTAAATGATGCGACCCACGGTCAGCACAACCGTCAGCGGGCACCGGGTTCTATTGGCGCTGCTTCTTATCCTGCCAAGGTTTTCAAAGGAATGCGTATGGCTGGCCGTACCGGCGGTGATCGCATTAAGGTGAAAAACCTGCGGGTAGTGAAGCTGTTCCCTGAACAGAACCTTATCCTCGTGAAGGGCGCCGTGCCTGGTCACAAGGGATCAACGGTAATCATTGAAAAGTAATTCATTCGTGCGTCGTAACGCCAGCCTGTAGCCATTAGGTAACAGCGCCGGAGCGTGCTTAAACACACAAAGCAATGAAACTCGAAGTTTTAAATATCCAAGGTCAGCAGACCGGTCGCGAGATTGAGCTTCCGGAAGACGTTTTCGGTGTAGAACCGAACGAGCATGTCGTATATCTGGCCGTAAAGCAATACCTGGCTGCTCAACGCCAGGGTACGCACAAAGCGAAGGAGCGTAACGAAATCGCTGGTTCTACCAAAAAACTGAAGCGTCAGAAGGGTACAGGTACCGCACGTTTTGGTGATATCAAGAACCCGGTCTTTCGTGGTGGTGGCCGTATTTTCGGCCCACGTCCCCGCAAGTACAACATTACCTTGAACAAGAAGGTAAAGCTGTTGGCCCGTAAGTCAGCGCTTTCTTCCAAGGCTAGTGCCGGTAAGATTTTTGTTATCGAAGACTTCTCTTTTGAGGCTCCGAAGACCAAGGCATTTGCGGACATCCTCACAGCGCTGAAGGTGGCTGATCAAAAGCCGGTTGTGGTGACTTCTGACTACGAGAAGGAGGTTTACCTTTCCAGCCGCAACCTGCCTAAGACTAAGGTAGTGCGTGCCAGCGACCTCAACACTTACGAAGTGATGAACGCTGGTGCCCTCATCTTGTCTGAAGGTGCAGTGGAGAAGATCAAAGAAGCATTTGCTAACTAAGAGAAAGCGCTATCCGCAAGGATACCCTTTCCATAACTATAAGTAACCATGGCAAAGACTATTCTGGTAAAGCCACTGATTACAGAAAAGTCGGAGATGCTCTCTGAGGATCGCGGCAAGTACACTTTCATCGTCAATAAAGATTGCAACAAGATTGAAATCAAAAAAGCGGTGGAGGACATGTACCAGGTAACAGTGGAAAGTGTCAATACAATGATTATGCCAGCGAAAGCGAAGAGCCGCTCTACGCGTTCCGGCATTCTTTCGGGCCATAAGCCTGCATACAAAAAAGCAGTCGTTACCCTTTCTGAGGGCGAGGAGATTGATTTCTTCGGCGACATTTAATTTTATCATAGTCCAGGGGCAAAGCCTTGGGCGGTATCAGCTGCTACCAAACGTGCGATAGGACGGTTCATCTGTTCATCCGTGGAATTGCTCGGGCAGCCCAGGTTATCGTCAGGCATGTATCTCTGGAGCTGAAAAACAGAAATAATGGGTATTAAGAAACACAAGCCGGCCAGTCCTGGTACCCGCTTCCTGATGACGAATACGTTTGCGGAAGTGACGACGGATAAGCCAGAAAAAAGCTTGCTTGCTCCGATGAAGAGCAAGGGCGGTCGTAACAATCAGGGCCGTATGACTTCCCGCTACCGTGGTGGTGGGCATAAACGCCGTTACCGTATCATCGACTTTAAGCGCGACAAGGACGGTATGAAGGCAACTGTAAAGACAATCGAGTACGATCCAAACCGCAGTGCTTATATTGCGTTGCTGGAGTATACCGATGGTGAGAAGCGTTATATTATAGCGCCTAACGGGTTGCAGGTCGGTTCCGAAGTCGTTTCCGGCGAATCTGCTGCACCGGTTACGGGCAACACGCTTTATCTCAAGGATATTCCTTTGGGTTCAACCATTCATGCGATCGAACTCCGCCCAAGCCATGGTGCTGCTATGGCAAGGTCTGCGGGTACTTACTGTACACTGATGGGTCGTGAGGGTAAGTATGCTGTTGTTAAGCTTCCTTCCGGTGAAGTCCGCCGTGTGTTGTCTTCCTGTAAAGCAACAATCGGTACCACTTCCAACCCTGACCACAACCTTACGATTGATGGTAAGGCAGGTCGGAGCCGCTGGAAAGGGCGCCGCCCACGTACACGTGGTGTCGCGATGAACCCTGTCGATCACCCAATGGGTGGTGGTGAAGGCCGTGCTTCAGGTGGTCACCCACGTTCCCGTAACGGTCAGCCTGCAAAAGGCAAGAAGACGCGGAAGCCTAAGAAGCACTCCAACAAGCTCATTATCACTAAACGTAAATCAGGCAAGCGCCGCTAAACAGGCATGGATCAGGCGGTGCAGAAATTGCGCCGCCTGATCTTCGCCTGAAGCGTCTGCTCATAAATAAATCAGACAATGGCAAGATCGATCAAAAAAGGGCCTTACATTTTCCATAAACTGATGGATAAAGTAGAGAAGTCCAAAGAGTCAAAGAAGAAAAAGGTTATTAAGACCTGGTCCCGTTCTTCTATGATCTACCCTGATATGGTAGGGGAGACGATCGCAGTACATAACGGTAAGACTTTCGTGCCCGTGTTTGTTACTGAGAACATGGTAGGTCACAAATTGGGTGAATTCTCACCTACACGGACCTTCAAAGGCCACACAGGAAACCGTAAGAAGTAAACCTTAAAGTTGCCCGTTTGCAGGCAGCGCAAAATTAAGAATAATGGAAGCAGTAGCTAAACTCAAAAGTGTTCCGATGTCAGCTCGCAAAATGCGGCTGGTCGTGGACCTGATTCGCGGTAAAAACGTGGAGGATGCACTGGATATCCTTCGCTTTACCAAGAAGGAGGCCGCTGTATGGCTTGATAAACTCGTACTTTCCGCGATTGCCAACTGGGAGGACAAACTGGGCGGCATGGAAAATGCGGATGATTACGATCTTTACATTAAAACCATTTATGCCGACGATGGCACGATGCTGAAGCGATTCCAGCCAGCACCTCATGGTCGTGCACACCGTATCCGCAAGCGTACCTGCCACGTTACTATGGTGGTGGAGAATGCGACAGCACTGAAGAATGGTGCCGAAACCGGTGATGCCGTTGAGGTAGAGGAAGTGGAAGACGCAGCAGTAGAAGAATAAGCTTTAATAAAATTGTAATACCATAGATATGGGTCAGAAGACAAATCCAATTGGTAATCGCCTGGGCATCATCCGCGGTTGGGAATCCAACTGGTTTGGCGGTCGTGACTACGCTGAAAAAGTTGTAGAGGACGAAAAAATCCGTACGTACCTTCAAGCTCGTGTTGCCAAAGGCGGAATTGCCCGAATCATTATCGAACGTACGCTGAAGCGTATCACGGTTACCATCCATACCTCTCGCCCGGGTATCATTATTGGTAAAGGTGGCTCTGAGGTGGACCGCATCCGCGAAGAGCTCAAGAAGCTGACGGGTAAGGATGTTCAGATCAACATCATCGAGATTCGCAAGCCTGAGCTGGATGCTGCTATCGTTGCAGAATCAATTGCTAAGCAGCTCGAAGCGCGTATCAACTACCGCCGTGCCACCAAAATGGCTATTCAGTCAAGTATGCGTGCGGGAGCTGAAGGCATCAAGGTTCGTATCGCTGGTCGCTTGAACGGTTCTGATATGGCTCGCCGTGAAGAATTCAAGGAGGGGCGTACACCGCTGCACACTTTTCGTGCAAACATCGACTACTCTTTGAAGGAAGCGCTGACCGTCTATGGTAAGATTGGCGTGAAAGTATGGATTTGCAAGGGCGAGATCCTTGGTAAGCCGGATCTTTCTCCTCATGCTGGCGTTCAGGAGCGTGGTGGTAAAACCACTGGTGGCAACGATCGCCGTGGTGGTGGCAACCGCCGTGGTGGTGGAGGTGGAAGAAATCAGCGCCGCCGTTAGAATAATTCAGAAAAACGCTGTACCTTTGCCGAGCTTTTCGGGAGCGCGGTCAGGTATGACCATTTTTAAGAGGTTTAGACGCTTAAATTTAGTGTAAGATGTTACAGCCAAAAAGAACGAAATATCGCAAGCAGCAGAAAGGTCGCAATAACGGGCTCTCTTATAAGGGTAGCCGCATCGATTTTGGCTCCTTCGGTCTGAAGACGATGGATGCCTCCCGCATCACCAACCGTCAGATTGAGGCTGCACGTATCGCGATGACTCGTTATATGAAGCGTGAAGGTAAAGTCTGGATCCGTATTTTCCCGGATAAGCCAATCACTGCAAAGCCGCAGGAAGTACGTATGGGTAAGGGTAAAGGTGCTCTTGACCATTGGGTAGCCGAGGTAAAGCCTGGCCGAGTGTTGTTTGAACTGGACGGTGTCTCAATGGACATTGCCCAGGAAGCGCTTCGCCTAGCAGCTCAGAAACTGCCTGTTCGTACCAAGTTTGTGGTTCGCCACGACTACGCGGGATAATCCATTTTAAAAGGACTATTTAATTCGATTATATCATGGCAACAAAGAAATTCCTGGAGCTCCAGGATTATTCGGACGCAGACCTGCAAAGCGAACTGGACACTACTGTTGCTCAGTACCAGAAGCTAAAGTTTGACCACGCTATCCGCGGTCTGGACAATCCGCTCGTACTGCGCGAGGTGCGCCGGGACATCTCTCGGCTCAAGACGGAGGTTCGCCGCCGCGAGCTGGCTTCAGCGGCTCCTGAGGCAATTGCCGAGCGTTCAAAAATCCGTGCCAGAAGACGGCGCAAGAAATAACTGATTTAGCAAAGGTTTCAAAGTACCGCATAAAATGGAAGAAAGAAATCTGAGAAAAACCCGTATTGGCGTGGTAGCCAGCAATAAGATGGACAAAACCATCAGCGTTTCTGTTCAGCGTAGGCTGCAGCACCCTATCTACGGTAAGTTCGTGAAAAAGAGCCGCAAGTTTGTGGCCCACGACGAAAACAACGATTGTAATATTGGGGACAAGGTCCGTATTATGGAGACCCGTCCGCTCAGTAAGCGCAAGCGTTGGCGGCTCGTAGAGATTATCGAGCGTGCGAAGTAAATTTTAATTGCCCTGGACAGGCCGCTAGTCATATAGATTATGCCTGCCAGTTGAAATTCTTTAAATTATACAACGATGATCCAGCAAGAGTCCAGGATGAGAGTTGCGGACAACAGTGGTGCCAAAGAGGTGCTCTGTATCCGTGTGCTAGGCGGTTCTAAGCGTCGTTATGCTTCAATTGGTGACCAAATCGTAGTTTCTGTGAAGGAAGCAACACCAAGTGGCAATATCAAGAAAGGTACGGTTTCTAAAGCGGTAGTTGTACGCACCAAAAAAGAAATCCGCCGCCGTGACGGCTCCTACATCCGTTTTGATGACAACGCCGTTGTGCTTCTCAACGCTGCCGATGAGCCCCGGGGCACCCGTATCTTTGGCCCTGTAGCCCGTGAACTTCGCGAACGCGATTACATGCGTATCGTTTCATTGGCACCTGAGGTACTTTAATCCAATTATTGAAAGCGATCATAAGTCGATATACCATGCAAAAGAAATCACATCAAGGCAAAAGGTTCGCACCTAAGCTGAAGATCAAAAAAGGCGACCGCGTCGTAGTGATTGCTGGTGCTCATAAGGACCGCGACACGGTTCGGGAAGTACTCGAAGTCCTCCCTAAAGAGAACCGTGCTATCGTAGAAGATACGAATATGGTCAAGAAGCACACTCGCCCAACTCAGGACAATCCTGGTGGGATCAACGAGGTACCTGCGCCTATCCATATTTCTAACCTGATGCTGGTAGACCCTAAGTCAGGTGAGCCTACCCGTGTGGGCAGAAAAGAAGAAAACGGTAAGCTGGTACGTTATTCTAAAAAATCCGGAGAAATTATTAAGTAATGAGCTACACTCCAAGACTGAAGAAAAAGTATCGGGAAGAAGTAGTACCTGCACTCATGGAGCAGTTTCAGTACAGCTCTATCATGGAGGTACCTCGCATCGTCAAGGTTAGCTTGAACCAGGGTGTTGGGGATGCTACTCAGGATAAAAAGCTGGTGGACAACGCAGTGGAAGAGATGAGCATCATCGCTGGTCAGCGTGCTGTGTCAACCAAAGCCCGTAAATCCGTTTCTAACTTTAAGCTGCGGGACGGAATGCCGATCGGTGCTCGTGTTACCCTTCGTAACATTAAAATGTACGAATTCATGGACCGTCTGATCACTGTAGCACTTCCTCGTGTGCGTGACTTCCGTGGTGTGAATGACAAAAGCTTTGACGGGCGTGGAAACTATTCCATGGGTATCACAGAGCAAATCATCTTTCCTGAGATCTTAATGGACAAGGTGAACAAGATCACTGGTATGGACATCACTATCGTGACTACAGCCAAGACCGATGCGGAAGCCCTGGCATTGCTTAAGATGATGGGGATGCCGTTCAGGAACCAACGCAACTAAGTAATTCAATCATAGCAATTTATTCATAATGGCTAAGAAATCAATCATCGCTCGCGAACGGAAAAGAGAAAAAATGGTAGCAAAGTATGCTGCCCTGCGTAAGCAGCTCAAAGAGGAAGGTCGCTGGGAAGAGCTTGATAAGCTCCCACGCAATTCCAACCCGATCCGCCTGCACAACCGTTGTAAGCTGACCGGCCGTCCAAAGGGCTACATGCGTCAGTTCGGCCTGTGCCGTGTGAAATTCCGTGAGATGGCGCTCGAGGGTAAAATCCCCGGCGTGACAAAATCGAGCTGGTAACTTTATCGAAGTCAATCATAGTCGTCTGCAAACCCGGAAAGCAATTAGGGTTTTGACGGCTTCTATAATCAGGATAAAATGGCAGTATCAGATCCAATAGCAGATTATCTTACGCGTATCCGCAATGCTCAGCAGGCGGGTCACCGTATCGTTGATATCCCTGCGTCCAAGCTGAAAAAGAGCATGACGGAGATTCTCTATAATCAGGGATTCATCCATAAGTACAAGTTCCAGGAAGAAGGCTTCAATGGACAAGGCTCTATCCGGATTGCATTGAAGTACGATCCGCGTACCAAGCAGCCTGTGATCCGCAAGCTGGGGCGAATCAGTACTTGCGGTCTCCGTAAGTATTCTAAAGCCGCTGATCTTCCAAGGATCATTAACGGCCTGGGTGTCGCAATTGTGTCTACTTCCAAGGGAGTAATGACGGATAAGCAGGCTCGTGCCGAGAATGTAGGCGGAGAGGTGCTCTGCTACGTTTACTAAGCCACTTTCATCGTTGTTTGAAAGTTCCAAAATACAGTTAAAATGTCAAGGATAGGAAAAGCACCGATCAGTTTGCCAAGTGGCGTTGAAATTAACGTAAGCAAAGGTAACCTGGTAACGGTAAAAGGACCTAAAGGTGAGCTGACTCAGCAAATCGATCCGGAAATGGAGATCGCTGTTGAGGATGGTGAAATCAGTGTAAAGCGCCCAACGGAGCAAAAGCGCCACCGTGCAATGCATGGTCTGAGCCGCTCCCTGGTAGCCAATATGATAACCGGTGTTACCGATGGCTTTGTTAAGGAGCTGGAATTGGTAGGTGTGGGTTATCGTGCTGCGAACACAGGTCAACTGCTGGAGCTGACTATTGGTTATTCTCACCCCATCATGTTTGCACTTCCTGATGAAGTCAAAGTGACTACAGCGATGGACAAAGGTAAGGCACCTGTGGTACGGCTGGAGTCTCATGACAAGCAGCTACTTGGTGAAGTCGCCAACAAAATCCGGTCTTACCGTAAGCCTGAACCTTACAAAGGTAAAGGTATTCGCTTCGCTGGTGAAGAAGTTCGCCGCAAAGCTGGTAAGTCTGCTAGCAAGTAATTGAACTATTGTTCACTGTTTATCATAGGTTGGATCTTGGGTTTGGAGCCCGCTCTTTACACTAAGGTCAAAAATTAAGTGAATCATGCAATTTTCAAAGCGTAATCGACGCAAGCGCATCCACTGGCGCATCCGGAATAAAGTTACCGGCACGCCTGAGCGCCCGCGTCTCAACATTTACCGTAGTAATAAGTATATCTACGCGCAGCTTATTGATGATATTCAGGGGCATACCCTGGCTTCCGCAAGCTCACGTGAGGAAAGCGTTTCAAAAAGCGTTAACAAATCTGAGCAGTCGAAGGAAGTAGGAAAGCTTTTGGCAGAGCGTGCCAAGGCTGCCAATATTGATAAGGCTGTTTTTGACCGCGGCGGTTACCTGTACCATGGCCGTGTGAAATCCCTGGCGGAAGGCGCACGTGAAGGTGGTCTGCAATTATAATCATCTACAACAACATAAGTAATGGCAAAGAGAAGTTCCAACAGGGTTAAGCCCGCTGAAACCGAACTCAAAGAAAAACTGGTCAACCTCAACCGCGTTGCAAAAGTAACCAAAGGTGGTCGTACCTTCAGTTTTGCCGCTATCGTTGTCGTAGGCGATGGTAACGGTACAGTTGGTCATGGTCTGGGAAAAGCCCGCGACGTATCTGAGGCAATTTCCAAGGCAGTTGATGACGCTAAGAAAAACCTCGTGAAGGTGCCACTGCACAACGGTACGATTCCTCACGAGCAAAAAGGCAAATACGGTGCTGGTCGCGTACTAATCAAGCCTGCAGCCGATGGTACCGGTGTAATTGCCGGTGGCGCAATGCGTGCTGTATTGGAAATTGCAGGCGTGCATAACGTACTGGCGAAGTCAATGGGCTCACCTAACCCGCACAACGTGGTTAAGGCGACAATTGACGCACTGAAAAAACTACGCAGCCCAATGACAATTGCCAAGCAGCGTAATATTTCAATGGAAAAACTTTTCAACGGATAAAATCATCCGCATCTGCCCGGCAGAACTGAATCCATCAGATACTGTCTAATGCAGAATAAAAAGCTGAAGCAATGAGTAAGATCAAGATCACTCAGGTAAAAAGTGTTATTGACCGCTCCAAGAAGCAAAAAGCAACGATGCAGGCGCTGGGGTTGAGAAAAATCCGTCAAAGCGTTGTTGTTGAGGAAACAGCCCAGATCAAGGGCATGGTGAATAAGGTCAGTCACTTAGTTACAGTCGAGCCTGCGGGCTAAACTTTTTTTAAGCTTAAGGAAAAAGTTTGTAAAGCCGTTAATAGCGGATATCTTTGCAGACCATTCTTTAAAAGAGAATAAACGATAATCGCAATGGAACTACATAGCTTAAAGCCTGCCGAGGGTGCAGTCAAAAAGCGCAAAAGAATTGCCAGAGGCGTTGGTTCTGGGCACGGCCGCACCGCTACCCGCGGTCACAAAGGTGCTAAGTCTCGTTCCGGCTTCAAAAATAAGCGTAACTTTGAAGGTGGTCAGATGCCTCTTCAAATGCGTTTACCAAAAATCGGTTTCAACAACCACAACCGTAAGTCTTATACTGCTATCAATCTGGATAACCTTCAGGCGATGTCAGAAAAGTACGGGGTTGAGAAGTTCGATATGGAAACCTTAGTTAAGCTGGGTGCTGCTGGCAAAAATGACCTGGTCAAAATCCTGGGTAACGGCGAGCTGAAAGGCAAGTTCGAAGTTGTTGCTCATGCTTTCTCCAAGTCGGCCAAAGCCGCTATCGAAGCAGCTGGTGGCTCTGCTACTGTAGCTGAGTAATTATACTGTGCCGCGCTACGCGGCGCTTTATTTTTTGGGGCTACGGTCCCACGGGGTTTTTGAGAAGAGCTGATAGCCGCTCTTCAATGTGGTAGACAGGCTATAAAATTACGCAGATGAAAAAGCTAATCACTACTTTACAGAATATCTGGAAAATCAAAGAGTTGCGTAACCGCATTCTCTTTACCTTAGGTATGCTCTTTGTTTTCCGCTTTGGCTCTTATATCGTGCTGCCAGGTGTCATTCCCGAGGTGCTTGATAATGCAACTCAGAATAACAACTCGCCAAACGACCTGCTTGGGCTGATCAACGTATTCACTGGTGGCGCTTTCAATAACGCCGCTATTTTTGCATTGGGTATCATGCCTTATATTACGGCATCTATCATCATTCAGCTGCTGGGCTTTGCTGTACCTTACTTCCAGCGCCTTCAGCAAAAAGAGGGGGAGTCTGGCCGTAAGAAGCTCAATCAAATCACCCGTTTACTTACTGTTGCCATCACTTTGGTACAGGGCGGTGGTTACCTGACTTACATCAATAGTCTTGGTGCCGTTGACCCAACTATTCCGCTCAGTATTTTCTGGATTTCCAATATTATCATTCTTTCCACAGGTACTGTTTTCTCCATGTGGTTGGGCGAACGGATAACAGACCGGGGTATTGGGAATGGTATTTCCTTGTTGATCACTATTGGTATCATCGCTACTTTGCCTCAGGCTCTGGTATTCGAATTCCAGTCTCAGTTGGAGAACAACGGTCTGATCATCTTCGTACTGGAGATGGCTGCGCTCTTCGGAATCGTTATGGCTACTGTACTGATCGTACAGGGAGTCCGCCGTATCCCGATCCAATTCGCTAAGCGTATGGTAGGGCGTGGTTCCAACCAAATGCCTGCGCAGGGAGCACGGGACTACATACCGCTTAAGGTAAATGCTTCAGGTGTAATGCCGATCATCTTTGCTCAGGCATTGATGTTTCTGCCTGCTACTGTTGCTCAGTTCTTTGCCGGGGAAGGAAGCGATTTGGCGACAAGCCCTGTTTTGCGGGCACTGAATGACTTTACATCAGCACCATACAACATTATTTACTTCATTCTGGTGGTGCTGTTTACTTATGTATACACGGCGCTATTGGTCAATCCGCAACAATATGCAGAGTACCTCAAGCGTCAGAATGCCTTTATTCCTGGTATCAAGCCAGGTAAGCCAACGGCAGACTTCATTGATGCGGTAACTACCCGTATTACTTTGCCAGGGTCTATTTTCCTGGGTATCATTTCTATTCTGCCTGCTTTTGCAGCTGGCTTCGGAGTAAACATCGCTTTTGCAATGTTCTTCGGGGGTACCTCATTGCTGATTTTGGTAGCAGTAGTACTCGATACTCTACAGCAGATCGAGAGCCACCTGCTTATGCGCCGCTATGATGGTCTTGTTAAGTCTGGTAAGATTCAGGGCCGGAGCCGTATGCAGGGTATAGGTGCTAATATGTAAGCCCTTTCCTGCTGAGAAAAGCTGGTCCTTCTGGAAAAAGGGAAAGGATTGAAGAATATTATATGTCCCGTACCGCCGCAGAGTCTAATGTGCTCTGCGGCGGTATGGTGCTAAAAGGAACAAAGGTTTCTTCTGCGCCTTATAACAGGAGAGCAACCGGATGTTTCCTTAAATAATGTAAGGTCTCAACATGGTTTTTTACAAAACAGAGGAAGAGATAGAACTGCTGAGAGAGAGCAACCGTATCGTGTGCATGGCGCTTGCTCATGTTGGCAGTATGCTGCGGCCGGGAATGACCGGTGCTGAAATTGATAAAGCTGCGGAGGAGCTGATCCGGGATCACGGCGGTGTCCCTTCGTTTAAGGGGTATCAGGGTTTTCCAGGAAGTTTATGTGTTTCTGTCAATGAACAGGTCGTGCATGGTATTCCCACAAAAGATCAGGTATTTCAGGATGGAGATATCGTGTCAGTGGACTGTGGGGTACATCTGAATGGTTTTCACGGTGATTCTGCTTACACGTTTCCGGTTGGAGAGGTTGACGAGGCGGTCATGGAACTTTGCCGGGTAACTCATACTTCCCTTTACAAAGGGATTGATGCGGCAATTGTAGGCAACCGCATTGGAGACATAGGCTTTGCCATACAACAGTATGCTGAGAGAGAGCATGGATATGGTATTGTCCGTGAATTAGTCGGGCATGGTATAGGCCGTGAACTGCATGAAGCCCCTGAAGTGCCTAATTATGGCAAGCGCGGGCGCGGACCGGTACTCAAGCATGGATTGGTTGTCGCTATTGAGCCGATGGTCAACCTGGGGCGCAAGGAGGTTCGCACCGAACGGGATGGCTGGACGATTTACGCTAAAGACCGCAAGCCTTCTGCCCACTATGAGCACTCTATTGTAGTGTTAAAGACAGGGCCACAACCCTTGTCGGACCATAGTATTATTGAAGAAGCTTTGGAGAAAAACCCGGATGTTCAGTACGTGGGGGTGATTTCTCAGGCGGTATAAGCCAGCAAAAGCTGTTTATAAGATCGGTGTAGAGGAGGATTTTGATTTTTTGTGTCTATTACCGTGAAAGTCAGATAAAAATGATTATCTTTGCACACCGAAATTCCGAGTATGTCCAAGAAGAACTTAATTAAGCAAGACGGGATTATAGAAGAAGCTTTGTCGAACGCAATGTTTCGGGTAAGGCTGGAAAACGACCATGAGATCGTTGCTACGATATCTGGAAAGATGCGCATGAATTATATCCGCATTCTTCCAGGAGATAAGGTTGCAGTAGAGATGTCCCCTTATGATCTGTCCCGTGGGCGGATCACCTATCGTTACAAGTAAGACCGTTCTTGCACATTACTGTCTAAACAGAAAAACGACCATCATGAAAGTTAGAGCATCTGTTAAAAAACGCTCCGCCGATTGTAAGATCGTTCGCCGTAAGGGTAAGATCTACATTATCAACAAAAAGAATCCTAAGTTCAAGCAGCGTCAAGGCTAAACCTAGCCCGCTGATCTGCATTAACTGAATCAATTAAATAGCGTAAAATGGCTCGTATTGTAGGTGTCGATTTGCCTCGTAACAAGCGCGGTGTCATTAGCCTGACTTACATCTTCGGAATCGGTCGCTCCAAAGCAGCGATGATCCTGGAGCAGGCAGGTATCGATGAGAATGTAAAAGTAGAGGACTGGACGGATGAGAACGTCCGTTCGCTCACCAGCATCATCACTGATGAACATACCGTTGAGGGTGAACTGCGTTCTGAGGTACAATCCAACATCAAGCGTTTGATGGATATTGGCTGCTACCGTGGTTTGCGCCACCGTAAAGGTCTGCCCCTTCGTGGACAGCGTACACAGACCAATGCCCGTACTCGTAAGGGTAAGCGTAAGACTGTTGCGAACAAGAAGAAGGTAACTAAGTAATCATTTTCGTCAAGGCACATGATGGCTGCTCATTGCAGCAGTGCATCCGCTGTAGATACGAAACCTTGTTAAATTAATTTCCAATGGCAAAGGGAAAAGGAAAATCAGCCGCAAAGAAGACTAAGAAGCGGAACATGAAAGTGGAGGCGGAAGGAATGGCTTACATTCAGGCTTCCTTCAACAACATAATCATCTCATTGACCAACAAGCGTGGTCAGGTGATCTCCTGGGCTTCTGCAGGTAAAGCTGGCTTCCGTGGCTCTAAGAAAAATACGCCTTATGCTGCGCAGGTTGCTGCTGCAGATGCGTCCCGCACTGCTTACGATGCAGGGCTCCGTTCCGTTGAGGTATTCGTCAAAGGACCTGGTTCTGGCCGTGAGGCTGCTATCCGGGCTATTGACGTGGCAGGTATCAAAGTAACTCGCATCAAAGACGTTACACCTGTACCACACAACGGCTGCCGTCCTCCCAAGCGCAGAAGGGTTTAATTAATCGAAAATAGTTTATTCTGATGGCGAGATATACTGGTCCAAAGACAAAAAAAGCAAGAGCGCTCGGTGAGGCGATCTATGGTGCCGATAAATCATTCGAACGCAAGAAATATCCTCCGGGGCAGCACGGCAACGGCCGTCGGCGCAAGCAAAAGTCCGACTACGCCCTGCAGCTCATGGAGAAGCAGAAAGCTAAGTACACTTATGGCGTGCTGGAGCGTCAGTTCCGTAACCTTTTCGAAAGAGCTAACAGTGGTTCAGGTGTAACCGGTGAAGAATTGCTTCGCCTGTTGGAATCTCGCCTGGACAATACGGTTTTCCGTCTTGGTCTTGCTCCAACCCGCCGCGCTGCCCGTCAGCTGGTTACACACCGCCACATTACTGTAAATGGTGTGATCACTAACATCCCATCCTGTTCATTGCGCCCTGGTGATACTGTCGCCGTACGGGGTAAGTCTCAGGGAATGGAGGTCGTTAGAGATGCTGTGGCTGCAAAGTCTGATATCCGCAAATTCGCATGGCTGGAATTCAACCCTGATACCATGCAGGGCAAATTCCTTGAATACCCAGAGCGTGAGCAGATACCGGAAAAGATCAACGAGCAGTTGATTGTAGAACTGTACTCTAAATAATACCGTTGCAATGTACCTGCCTGCAGGCGGGCTGATCGCAGCGACATGTACGAAAATACTAAAAAGTGCCTTCCGCAAGGAGGGTGCTTTTTAGGCGTACATAGGCAACCGTTTCTGCACCCGTTTTATTCTTCCATTTAAAGAACGAAGGTCAAATATATGAGTATCCTAAATTTCCAGAAGCCGGACAAGATTGTAATGCAGAAAGCCAACGATTTCGAGGGGCTTTTTGAATTCAAACCTCTTGAACCGGGCTTTGGCCAAACCGTAGGTAACTCCCTGCGGCGTGTGCTGTTGTCTTCCCTGGAAGGCTTCGCGATTTCTGCTGTCCGTATCGCGGGCGTCGAGCACGAGTTTGCTACGATCCGTGGTGTGGTTGAAGATGTGGTGGAAATCATCCTTAATCTTAAGCAGGTTCGCCTCAAGCAGCTGCTGAGCGAAGAAGAAATTACCACTGAGAAAGTATACCTGACCATTAGCGGTAAGGAAGAGTTCCGGGCCGGCGATATTGAAGAGCATACTAATGTCTTCAAAATCATGAACCCTGACCTTCTGATCTGTCAGATGGAACCGTTCGTTAACCTTGAGGTGGAGTTGACGGTGACTAAAGGGCGTGGTTATGTTCCTGCCGATGAAAACCTGCCTAAAGATGCACCAATAGGTGTAATCCCGGTGGATGCCATCTACACGCCAATCAAGAACGTAGCTTACCGTGTGGAAAATACACGTGTAGGTCAGCGGACTGACTACGAGAAACTTTCCATTGATGTGAAAACGGATGGTACGATCCACCCTGAAGACGCGATCAAGGAAGCTTCCCGTATCCTGATTCAGCACCTGATGCTGATCACGGATGAGAATATTACTTTTGATGATGCTTCCACCCGTGAAGAGAACATCGTTGATGAGCACATCTTGCATATGCGCAAGCTGCTGAAGACCTCACTCGAAGACCTTGATCTGTCTGTTCGGGCCTACAACTGCCTGAAAGCAGCAAAGATCAACACACTGGCAGAGCTGGTGAAGTACGATACGCACGAGTTGCTTAAGTTCCGCAACTTCGGTAAGAAGTCACTTGTAGAAATCGAAGAGCTACTGCAGGACAAAGGCCTGACCTTCGGTATGGATCTTTCCAAGTACAAGCTCGACGAAGAATAATAAGGATTCAACAGGTGGTGTAGTGCCCTTACCGGCACTGCTCCTCGTTTTTTATAACCCTGTGATTACTGCTTTTCCAAGCGGACCGACCTGTGGTCTATGCCTGAAACGGCTCCCGAAAAGTAGGTGTCACGATGTAAATCAATCTCTACAATGAGACACGGTAAGAAATTAAATCATCTTGGCCGCAAGGAAGGGCACCGTAAAGCCCTTATGCGCAACCTCGCTTCTGCTATCATTGAGCACAAGCGTATCAACACGACGCTGGCCAAAGCTAAAGCGCTTCGTGTATACCTTGAGCCCCTAGTGACCAAGGCACGGAAAGGGAGTGCTCACGATCGTCGCGTCGTGTTCAGCTATCTGCAAAACAAAACAGCAGTTACGGAGCTTTTCGGTCCAATCGCTGAGAAAGTCGGAGAACGCCCGGGTGGCTACCTTCGTATTATCAAGACAGGCTTCCGCCGCAGTGATGCAGCCGAAATGGCTATGATCGAGTTTGTTGACTACAACGAAGTATACACTGCTGGCAAAAGCGAAGGTGGTGGCCGTCGCCGTCGTCGTCGTGGTGGCTCCGGAAAAGGCAAAGGTGCTGAAACTGCAGCCGCAGCGGCTACTGCAGCAGCTGCAACATCTGCAGCGGCTACTGAGGAGGAAGAGTAATTATTACCCTTCCGATCCATTTACATCTTTGATGAAAATCAGGAAAGGCAGGTCTCGGAAGAGGCTTGCCTTTTCTGATTTATGGAGGTCATACTATGGAACCAAGAAGTGGGTGGAATGATGGAAGTCCGGTTTTGTACAACTGGGGCAAAAAAACAACGCCAGGTGCAAAAACTTGCACCTGGCGTTGTTCTTTATCTGTTAGGGACAGCGTTTAATTGGAGCTAATCGCATAGCTCAAGCCAAGGATCCAGTATGTCTGCAGGGGATTGTCCTCCCTGCCCGCAGCAAGTGCTTCCTGCTTATTATTGCGCAAGCCAATATCAAGCCCAATGCCAACACCTTTGTAAGCAGTGCTGAAGGTATTCACCCAAGTGTAATTGGATAAATCCTGACCTTCATAGCTTAAGAAGGCAGACAAGTTGGATTTCCAGTTGAAGCCTTTGACAATAGTCTTGGTGTAGTCGGCTACGACTTTAGCGCCTAGAGAAGACTCGAAATTGAACCCGTCATCTGCAAAGACAAAGTTGTAGTTGAGTGGATGAACAACCACTACCAGGTCTGTAACCGGCGTCCATGTGGCACCCACACCAAGGTCAAGATAGCCCGGGTTATTCAGTTTGCCGTCCAGCACAGAAGTCCGGTATTCCCCAAGTGTGGAGATAGCCAGTTTGGGCGACAACTTGTAGCCATAAAGGGAGACTACGTTGAAGGCATCCGCAGCGACCTGGAACTCATCGGTATCATCAGGGTTATCCTTGTTGTCAAACTTCAGCCAGCCCAGGGTTAGATTGGCGCTGTTTCGCCAGAAGGCGTTTTCCCAATCTCCATTGATAAAGGCGGTAGACGTGAGGCCGATGTTGATGGCAGAAGTGCTGGGTTGGTCCTTAGGCAACCAGCTGTCAAAGTTGGAGATATTCAGGCCAACATTGCCAAGTAAGCCTTTTTTCCAACGCGGGTAAGGTGTAAGCTGGTCTGTGAGGTTGGCAACATCAGACTGCAGCTGGTTGACCTGCTTCTCCAGCGCTTTAAATTCTTTCTCCAGAGAATCCAGTTGGGCACTTTTTGCCGCTTTTTCTGCTTGTAATTCTTCAGTTGTTTGGGCGTTTATCCCGACCGGTAGAAAGAAGAGCGTGACCAGCGCCATGATAAGAAATCTTTTCATCAGGTGTTAGTTTAAGTGAGATGAATAATACAAATCTAGTAAGCAGGAATTGCTATACCAGTGCAACACGGTAAAGTAGACGTGTATCTGCTAAATAGTCACAAATTCTGCCTGATTGGAAAATACAGCATAGCCATAGCTGTTTACCCAAATCAGCTGCCCGGGCCCTTCATAAATCCGTCCCGCTTTAAAGGAATTCCCCTCCATATTTGTGATGACAGGTTGGGCGTGTTTGCCATCGAATCCAAACAATCCTCCGTTAGTGGAAATCCAAACAAGCCCTCTGCTATCTTCCAGCGTATGGTGTACAAGCAGGTTGGTCAGGCCATTCTCCTCATTGATGTGCCGGGATAACAGCCTATACTCCTGCTGCGGTTGTGCAGACAGATACATGGAGGCAAACAGGATAAGACCAAGTATTTTCGGGAGCTTATACAATAGGAAACGCTTGTTTGGTAAATAGGTCTGTCGGTATTTGTAAAAGTAACAATATCGCGACTCAATTTTCATCCCTTTCAGAAGAAGTGCCGGGCTACAGTGCGTTTTGTCGGGTTCGTATAGAGGCTTGTCCGATTTGTATCTGCTATCTGTCCTACCTTTGTCTCAGTTAAATGCACAAATCCACTGTACTCATGAAAAAAATCAACCTGTTACCGCGCTCCTTTCAGCGCCGGCTCTATTATTATTCCGCTTTTTACAAGCCTGTAAGACCCTCGTTGTCCAGAGCATGGAGGAGAACTTCTCAGCCAGAAGATTCTGATGGGACTGTACCCGGTTTCGAAGTATTTTGCCGTAATCCATGTCACATATTCTGCATTTAAGGTAGAGTTTTCTTGTGTTGATAATGAGGCTTGAGAAATCTGGCATTACTTTTGTAGTACCTGCATTGAAATAACAGTTCGACCTGCAAACACTTCTTTTTAGGACACACTAAGACACTACTACAAAGGTCCTCGAATAAAGCAGGTCAGGTAATTCTAATTACCCCTGTGTTTCGAGCTGTTAAAACCTCCATAAGTACAACAATCGTAATCTCGACTGCGCCATTGCGCAGCAGGTAAACCTATGTCAAAAACGAATGATCCATAACACTTAGCGGTTAAGCCCGCTGTAGTGAATAGTACAATTTTGCACAAACCATAGCAACATGAAAACCACGCTTACCCTATTGTCAGTTATTGCCGTACTTACATCAACCCTGCTTGCCTTTAACCCCGGTGCTTTTTCTCTGGATAATTGGACTGATAGCCATCAGGATGCACCCGTTGTTCAGCAGAAGGACGAAGCACTAAGTATGCCAAATATTTTGATCCTGGATATCGGTATTATGGTCAGTGATGATACGCCTGAAACAGGAGTAGCTTTCACATATACAATCAGCTATTCGACTCAGAGCCTTGTGGAGGATGCTGACAACCCGGTTATTGAGGTGCCCCTGCCTAATGGGATTCAGGTTGTCAGTTTCGTAGGCAATGCTGAAGTGGGCAGCACTGAAATCGTCAATGTTATGGGCACGCCGACCTTTCGCATCAATATGAAAAATCCACTTGAAGCAGGTGCTGCGGGTATTCTCATGTTGGAACTGGTCATTCCGCCCGGGCAGGTCTGTGATGGTACAGTAATTCCCGCTGCTGTTACCTTCTCGGCGGATGACGCTGATAATAGCCCTGTAAGTGACCAGATAGATATCACCGTAAGCGCACCTAATGAAGAGTGGAACGTAAACGTAAATGCAGTGACAGTTGGTGTACCTGGCTCTACTTCATTGTTTCAAATAGGCATCAGTCCATCGGCAGTTACGGGCTTTATCGCGCTCGATAACGCTTCGCTCACCGCAGAAATCCCCGCTAATACCAACGTAGTGAATTGCTCAGGCTGCATGCAATCTGGCACGACACTAACCTGGGATGTCAGTAACGCCTCCGGGGCAACTTCCTTTCCCCTGGTTTTGGAATTTCCTTCTCCGCCTTTCGACTTTAGTGATAACTTTTCCATTGAAGCAATGCTCGACGGCACCACCATTTCAGACTGCCCAGTTAATGTGGATGATACAGATACCTATAACGGTATCCTGCCTTCGCCCAACCCGCTCATTCAGTGTGGCGTGGGTCTCTCGACTTTTGAAATCGGAGATCAGGGTGGTTACGTGGCCAATGCCGATGTGACCGGTAATGTCGAAGTGGATGATTTTACCGCAACCATTACTATCCCGCAGCAGATCCAGATTACGGGCATCAGGCCTTCCATTTACCTGTTTGAAGGCTTGCCGGTAATGGTTGCTTACGAGACCAACCTCGGAGGCCCATTCCCACTAGGTAGCTTTAATACCACGCTTGATGGTTCCGCTGGTGATTTCGCGCCCCCGACACTAGGCGCAGGTGAATTCCTGACCACTTTGGTTTACGAGTTCGGTACGGTGCCTCCCGGATTTGGCCCTGTAGACGGGATCGTCCTGGATTATGAAGTACTGGCTACTGATCAGTTGGGCAACCCGGTTATTGGTGCCAACCCCAGAATCACTAATCCGCTATACGTTTCCTGTCCGAATCCTGTTTATACCTGTATTTCACCTGAAGTGGAAGTTTCCGCTAACTACGAGGGAGAACCATTGCCGAATGACCTATGCGATGAAAGTGCAGCAGTTACCCGTATTCCACCGGTTGGGCCGGGTTCTCCTAATAAATCAGCTTCCGGAAATATATTCTTTGTTGGGGATGAAGTCACTTACACCCTGTCTTTCAATGTGTGTGGCCCTGACCCACTCATAAATGGGCTGGTAACTGATGAATTGCCCGCTGGTGTTAATCTGGTGCCGGGTTCAGTTGCCTACAGCTCTAATATCACGGATATTGGAACCCCGGCGCTCAATCAGATCGGCAGCACCCTGACCTGGGACTTTTCCGGCATTGACCTGCCCGGCTCCACGGAGGTAGAAGAAGATTGCGGAGCAACCTACACTATTGAGTACACGGTAGAAGTGACGGAAGTGGCCAATGGCCCTGGTAGTTCTACCCTGAATAATACCTTCACGATTGATGGTGATGATGTGGATATCGCACCGGAGGCAGAGTTGCCCGGAGATGAGGACAATATTACCATTCCGCCCATCGGCCCTACTAATTTGTCGAAGACCTCCCTGAACGGCTCAGACGGTAACCCCGAAGATACCGTTACCTTCCGGTTGCGCTTTCGCAATCAGGGCCCTTTTGATGTCAACAACGTCGTCATTGTCGACCAACTGCCCATGGGGCTGGACTTTGTGCCCGGCACCATTGAATACAATGGGGGGCTTACTCCTGCCGATAACGATGGCATGGTCTACAACAGCGGCAATCGTACCCTTACTTTTGAATGGGCCAGCCTGAGCGGATCAGCTCCGGGGGAACGCTACTCCGAATTCTATGAAATCACCTACGATGTAGCCATCCCACGGGGCTTCCCTCCCGGGCCATTGCAAAACTGTTTTACCGTTACCGGAACAGGCGACTACATCCGTCAGGACCTGCCCCTCGAGGACTGCGAAACGTTCACGGTAAACGCACTGGTACAGACGAGTTCACGGAAGGGCGTACGGGGAGACTGTGATGCCGACTTTGTCTTTTTCGATCCCAACGGGCCGAATCCAACGCTCGATAACCTCAACGGTATCGGCCGCACTTTTCAGGGCGGAGCCGCTGACTGGAAACTCATCATCGAAAACACCGGCAACGTTGAGGTCAAGGATATCACAGTTATTGACATCATGCCATTCATTGGCGATGAAGCGATTTCCTTCCCGGCTGACCGGGAGAGTGAGTGGCGGACCAACTTCGTAGAAGTGGTTTCCATGCCAGCTAATGCCACCTATGATGTATTCCTTATCCAGGCGGGCGTTGGAGAAACCTTAGTTGGCTCGGCAGTTGCTCTGGCCCAGCCGATAATTGTCGAGGGCCTTGGCGAGGGCACTTACCGTGTCCGCCTTGAGCTTGTAGACCGTGGAAACTGTGCCTACGGGGAAGGTTGCCTGCCTGAGCTGTACGAAGAAGAATTTACATTAGTAACAACAGACTCCACGCCACCCGCTAAAACCGTTACAGACTAGGCCGGGCTGGAGCCCCCGATGATGATCTTGTACGAAAGTATTCCGGAAGGGGAGTGTGGCGTACAGTTCAACTGGACAGTAGAGCTGGACGACGACTGCCTGAGCGACGGCGTGAGCCTGGAAGCGCAGATTACTACACAAACGGACAACCCTTCCGTATCCCCAAGTGCCAGCGTGACAGTATCCGATGAGGAGCCGCTCTACGTAGTGGCTGTCCATGCAGGCATTGGTACGAATGCCCTGCTCTTGATCACCTCAGATGAGGCGGGCAACAGAGATACGATGTCCTACGAAATCACGGTAATGGACAACCGCGCCCCTGAAATCTACGGCCCCGGCGACATGCAGGTGCAGATCCCGGCCTGCGAAGACGGCATGCCTGTGAACTGGCAAGTGTCAGCAATAGATGACTGCGACCTGGATGCAATGCTGGTGCAGATCAGTGGCCCGCAGCCGGGCGATGTGCTGGCGCCAGGCACCTACACAGTAGTCTACCAGGCTACAGACGACTACGGCAATACAAGCCAATACAGCTTTGACATCACGGTCACGCAGGCGCAGAGCCCTGCCCCGATCGTGGACGTGTCCGGCAACGGGCAGTTCGTGATCGAAGACTGTGCTGAGGACGGCTTCATCGTCTTCTCGGGCCATATTTATGACTGCGAGCTGCAGCCGGGCGATGTGCTCGACGGGCTGATCAGCATTAGCGGCGCGCCTCTGGAGATCACCTACATCCTGGTGGACGAGGGCTATGCGTACTTCGAAGCCACGGGCAGCCTGAGCGCCGGCAGCTACCTGATCGCTACCAGCTACGAAGGGGTGAGCATTGAGCATGCGGTAGAAGTGGTGCAAGATGCTGATACGCCGGCGGTAATGACAATGCCCGGCAACCTTACGTACCAGGTGCCGAACTGCGAAGGCGAAGCAGCGGTAAGCTTTGCAGTACAGCTGGAAGACGACTGTGATGAAGACTTTGGCACAGCCAGCTTCACGGTGAACGGAGCGCCTGCGCCCCCATTCGACGCAGCGCTGTCGGACCCCGCCAACGGCTACTTCGCGTGGAGCCTGAGCCTGCCACCTGGCGTGTACACCATCGTGGGCACGTACACCGATGGCGGCGGCAATACCACCGAGGCTACGGCTACGATCACGGTGAATGCGGATGAAGACAATTCGGCCCCCGTTATCGTGTACCCATCGCAGAACATCATGGAGGAACTCGACCCCTGTGGGCCAGACGAGGCAGAGATCTGTTTCCAGGCCACAGCCATTGACGATTGCGAAGGCGATATCGTGGCCACGGTAACGGTGACAGGCCTTGGCGGCGCTGCTGTCCCGGTTACCGCAGACGGCACGGCCTATTGCTTTACCGCGGGCCCTGGCCAGTACACAGTTAGCATAGGCGCGGTGGACGCAGCGGGCAACAGCACAAGCGAAGCCTTCGGGGTGTCTGTCACACAAGACGATGCGCCGGAAGCGAACCTGGCTTGCAACGATGATATCAACGTGACGCTGGACGAGAACTGCTCGCGCGTTATCACAGCAGATATGGTGCTGGAAGGCAACTTCGGCTGCCTGCAGGAAGACGACTTCGCCATCACCATCGTCAATGATGACAACCCCGCCAACGGCAACATCCTTGACGGGCACGGACAGTGGATTTACGAGATTGATGGACCGGACGGCTTGATGGGCTTCCAAGACTGCTGGGGCTATATCACGAGCGAGGACAAGACCGCGCCGGTCATTACCTGCCCGCCCAATAACCCAGTGGACTTTCTAACTACCGCATTTGACACTTTGTACGGTGGTAATGGCGGTAACCTGACTCAACAGACCGCATTTATCGTGCAGACTTATGTCTATACAGGCGCGCCTTCAGCTACCGATAATTGCAGCACGACTCTGGATTTTACAGCTACCGACAGTTTTTCTACTTCTGGTGACTGTGGTGATATTGTAATCACAAGAACATTCACGGTAACGGACTTAAATGAGAATTCGGATGCTTGCACCCAAATCATCACGCTTCGTCCGCCTACGCTTGATGATGTACTGTTACCGGATGATGTGGTGGAAATTGATTGTGGGACCTCATTTGAAGCCCTGCCAAACGGTGCGCCAGTAACTGAACTAACAGGTTTCCCTGAGGTTGATGACCTGCCTGCTTTCGGCCCTCATACCATTAATTTTAGCTTTGGCACTTTAGCTGCAGCCTATGAAGATGGCGCGATTGTTCAGGAGTGCGAAGGTACCTTTAAGCTTAACCGGGTATGGACCATTTATGACTGGTGCGAGCCGGGAGCGATCGTAGAGTTTGTGCAATTGGTTAAGGTAGGGGACTACACCGCGCCGGAAATATCCTGCCCCGCAGGTCCACTGTTTTACTCTGCGAGCCCATTTTCGTGTGGCGGTTCCTTCGAGGTGCCAATGCCAGGCGTGAGCGACAACTGCTCTAACGTAACGGTATACACTGAGATCGTGACGACAACAGAGGAAGAGGTGATCAACCAGTACGGCCTGCCAACCGGACAGTTTGTGACCGACACCGTAGTGGTGCGCACAATCCAGCCTGGCGCGAACCGTTTCGTATCTTCTATCCCATTCGGCGGCCACTTCTTCCGCTATGTAGCAGAAGACGACTGTGGCAATGAGACGGAGCTGTACTGCCCATTCTCAGTGATCGACCAGATCGAGCCAGTGGCAGTATGCGACGACCAGCTGAACGTAAGCATCGGCGGCGGCAACATCGTGCCTGGCCAGCCAGCGCTTGCGCGGGTGTTCGCATCTGACGTGGACGAAGGCTCATGGGACAACTGCGGTGATGTATCTATCGCGATCTTCCGCAACAACTTCAACCCGGTCACTTATACTTGCGGCACGCAGAACAGCGTAACCGGCGATTTCGTCGACTTCTTCTGCTGTGACGTAGGCGTTACATCTGATATCACACTGGTTGTAACCGACCAGTACGGCAACCAGAACTCCTGCTGGCTGAGCGTTACGCCAGAGGACAAGATCAACCCATTCTGTGACGCGCCAGACAACGTAGTAGTAGACTGCGACGACTTGCCATACGGCTTCGACGCATCTGACGCAGGCCAGCTGGAAGACCTGTTCGGCATGGCGACGGGCGCAGACAACTGCGGCGTAGCATCTGTACAGCAGGTAGCATCGAACGCTGACCTGGAGTGCGGCTACGGCTCCATCACCCGTATCTTCCGCGTCACTGACGTGAACGGCCTGAGCAGCACGAACAGCTGTGTGCAGGTGATCACGATCAATGAGGTGCACAACTACGAGATCTACTTCCCAGAGGACGCTGAGGCGAACTGTGGCACGCCAACGCCAGACACCGTTGAGTACAACGAGCTTGGCTGCGACCTGCTTGCAGTGACAAGCAACGACGAGCAGTTCTCTGCATCCGGCGACGAGTGCTACAAGATCTTCCGTACGTGGAAGGTGATCAACTGGTGCCAGTACGACGGCGAGAGCGACCCTTACATCGTGGGCCGCGACGAGGACTGCAACGGTGTTCCAGGCGATGGCGACCGTATTGCGAACAACGGCAACGGCTTCTGGCTGCTTGCACGCCCGAACGGCAAGATCTACTTCGACCAGGACACAGACGAGACACCTGACAACAACGTACCAGGCATCAACTTCTGTGGCGTATCGAACGACTACTACAGCTTCGAGTATGACGAGACTGGCTACTACCAGTACACTCAGATCATCAAGGTATACGACGACACCGCTCCTGAGATCAGCTTCACGCAGGCAGACGCATTCTGCTCACTGGACAACGTGAACTGTGATGCGAACGTGACTTATCCGTTCAGCATCGATGAGGACTGTACGCCAGACGACCTGACGATCAAGGTGTTCCTTGACCCATTCCTGAGCGGCGACCTTGTGGAGCTGACAGGCGTGGTATCTGGTTCTTACCCAGACTACACGATCACAGTGAACGACCTGCCAATCGGCAGCCACGCGTTCGAAGTGCACGTACTGGACGGCTGTGGCAACTCAGACCTTGCGATCCTGCCATTCGACATCATCGACTGCAAGGCGCCAGCGCCATTCTGCCTGAACGGCATTGCGATCGAGCTGATGCCAGTAGACGAGGACGGCGACAACCTGCCGGACCCGGGCGCAGGCATGGCTGAGATCTGGGCGAGCGACTTTGTCGACTTCTCCACTCAGGCGTGACTGCTCTGAGCCGATCAAGTACTCTATCAACCGCGTAGGCGAGCCTAACGGCCCTGACCAGGCCGGCCTTGTGCTGACTTGCGACGACGAAGGCACGCTGGTGATCGAGATCTGGGCGTACGACGCAGCTGGCAACAGCGACTTCTGCGAGACTTACATCCTGGTACAGGACAACATGGGCGTATGCGGTGCAGCAGCACCAATGGCAGCCGGTGCAGTCAATACCGAGGACAACGAGCCGGTAGAAGATGTACAGGCCAGCCTTTCCGGCCAGGCTTCTACAGCGATGACGACTCAGAACGACGGCGCTTACGTATTCACGAACCTGACAGCAGGCCTTGACTACACGGTCACGCCACAGCGCGACGGCGACTACCTCAACGGTGTGTCTACGTTCGACCTGGTACTGATCAGCAAGCACATCCTGGGCGTTGGCCCGCTGAGCACGCCATACCAGCGTATCGCAGCGGACGTTAACAACTCTGGCTCTATCACAACTCTGGACCTGATCCAGCTGCGCAAGCTGATCCTGTCGATCAGCACGGAGCTGCCGAACAACACGAGCTGGCGCTTTGTGGAAGCAAGCTATGTGTTCCCTAACCCGGAGACCCCATGGCAGGAAGCCTTCCCTGAGGTGGTCAACATCAACAACCTGCCGGCAACGGGCATCCACGGAGCGGACTTCATCGCTGTGAAGATTGGTGATGTGAGCGGCGATGTAGTGGCCAATAGCTTCTCTGCGATCGACGAGCGGGGCTTTGATGGCCGCTTCCAGCTGAAAACGGCGGACGAAGCGCTGAAAGCGGGCAACGAGTACCGCATCCCATTCACTGCGCCACAGCTGGCAGCCATTGAAGGCTTTCAGGGCACACTGGAGTTTGATGCGCAGGCACTGGAGCTGGTGGACATCCTGCCGGGTACCCTTTCAGAGGGGCACTTCGGCCTGACACAGGCTGCACAGGGCCGGGTAGCAATGAGCTGGAACTGGGCATCCGAAACGGCGGTGCCAACGGACAGTGAGCTGTTCACCCTGGTGCTGCGCGCCCGCACGGACGTACAGCTGAGCGAAGCCCTGGGCATGAGCGATGCGGTGACGCCGAGGGAAGCTTACGGCAATGGCGGTACGTTTGAGGATGTGGCGCTGAGCTTTGGCACAGCAGCTGAAGAGCAAGGCCTGTTTGCCCTCTACCAGAACCAGCCGAACCCGTTCCGGGAGGAAACGGTGATCGGGTTTGAGCTGCCGGAAGCGGTGCCCGCTACAGTGACCATCAGTGATGTGGCAGGCCGGGTGGTCCGGGCCTACAAAGTGGACGGTGTTAAGGGGTACAATCAGATTACGGTCAAAGCCTCAGACCTGCCGGCAAAGGGTATGGTATCCTATACCATAGAAACAAAAGACCATCGTGCAACCAAGCAGATGGTGATTATCGAGTAAGGAGTTTCAGGAAAACCTGGACATATATCAGAGACCGGGCATTCACTTGAGTGTCCGGTTTTTTGTTTGTATTCTATATTTTTCAAATGCCGAAGGCTGATCGATGTCTTCAGGCACCGCTTTGTACAGATTAAAACAAGGCAAAAGCGAGATTGAAACCTTTAGTTGACTTTCGGGTTTTCTCCTAAAAAAGCATGTTTCGCTCCTTCCTTTTTATGCTGGTTCTGCAGGTACTATGGATAGCTACCGGTACTACACAGTCAGATACTTTGCTTACCACAGGCTTAGACTCGGCAGTAATCGTCCGTACCACACGTCTACCCGTACCCGCTATCAGAGCCCCTTACAGCATTCATCAGCTGCAGGAGGCAGACTGGCAAAACGGGCGGCAGCATTTGTCATTAGCTCCGGCGCTCAGTCAACTGCCCGGTCTGCTTATCCTCAACCCCAATAATTTTGCGCAGGACCTTCGGTTGTCGGTACGGGGCTTTGGTGCCCGCTCAGCTTTTGGCATCCGTGGCATTCAGATATGGGTGGACGGTCTTCCGGAGACCACGCCGGATGGGCAGGGGCAGGTCGATAACCTTGATGGGGGCATTTTGAACCAGGCCAGCTTACTCAGTGGGCCGGCTTCGGGCATGTATGGCAATGCTGCTGGCGGCGTCATTCAGTTGCAAACGGAAGCCCCTCCGGAATCAGCGATGGCGGAAGCCCGGCTAAGTGCGGGCAGTTACGGTTTTCAACGATATACGCTGAAGGGTGGTGGCCGGAGTGGAGCATACAGTTGGCTGGCCTACGGTGCTCACACGCGGCAGGAAGGCTATCGGGAACACAGTCGGGTAGAAAACACCTTGCTCAATGGCCGGTTGCGTCGGCAGTTGGGCGATCGCGGTCAGGTAGAGCTGTTGCTGAATTATGTCAATAGCCCCATCGCGCAGGACCCCGGCGGGCTTCCCGCAGAGGCCCTGTCAGAAGACCGCCGTCAGGCCTGGGGGCGCAATCTGCTCTACAATGCAGGGGAATCTGTAGAGCAGGGTAGGGCAGGGCTGACTCTGGACTATGCCCTAACAGAGGACTGGCAACTGGAAGCTTATGGCTTTGCGTTGTTCCGGGACTTTTCCAATCTGTTGCCATTCGAAGGTGGTGGGGCCGTAGACCTTTTTCGCCAATTTAGTGGACTGGGAGGGCGCTTGCGGCATAGCGGGACCTTGCTTGGGCAGCCCTGGCGTCAGGTATGGGGGGTAGATGCACAGGCACAGCGCGATCAGCGGGAACGCTTCGACAACCTGGAAGGCGAACAGGGCGATCTCGTCTTTAATCAGGATGAAGTCTTTCGGAGCTTAGGTTTGTATACGGTGCAGGAATGGCAGCCGGTCAACCGCATCTGGCTGACCGCTGCATTGCGCTATGATGCTAATTACCTTTCGGCAGAGGATGCTTTCTTATCCGATGGGAATGACTCCGGCGACCGGTCGTACCAAAATTTTAGTCCTTCCGCCGGCATCAGTTATGACTATGCATCGGGCCATCATACCTACTTCAACTACAGCTACAGCTTTGAGACGCCTACGCTCAGCGAGTTATCGGCTAATCCGGGCGGGGCGCAGGGGTTCAACGAAGATTTACAGCCGCAACAGGCTCATAATTACGAGGCAGGGCTGAAGGGGCAGTTCGCCTCAAAGCTGGCGTACCGGATTGCTGCTTTTTATATCCAACTGGAGCAGGAACGCCTGCCCTACGAGCTGAGCGATAGCCCCGGGCGCGTGTTTTACCGCAATGCGGGGCGCTCCCGCCGGCAGGGCGTAGAGTCCTGGCTGCAATGGTCGCCATTCTCTAACTGGAAAGGGCGGCTTTCTTACACCTTCTCGGACTTTGTCTATCAGGAGTATGAGGCATCAGGACTGGTATTTGATGATAATATTTTGCCGGGGATTCCACGGCACCTGTGGTCAGGTATGATTGCCTGGCAGTATTTGCCAAAAGGCAGCGTAACCCTGGAGGGGCGCTACCTGAGTGAGTTGTTTGCCGATGACTCGAATACGGCAACAGCACCGGCTTTTCTGGAACTCAACCTTCGGGCTACGTATGGCATTCCATTTAAATGGGGCGAACTACAAACCTTTGGTGGCCTCAATAACCTGCTGGATGCCCGGTATGTCAGTAATGTTCGGCTTAATGCCTTCGGAGGGCGCTTTTTTGAGGCAGCGCCCGGGCGGAACGTCTACCTGGGGCTGCAGGTGGCTTTACGGAGAGACGAAGACAGCCGTTAAAGAAATATTCCGTACAGCACCGTATTGAAAATGGCCAGCAGGATGGCCAGGAAAAAGGCAGATTTGAAATTATCAATATGAAACCCTTTTAGGAAGTAAGCTGCAATAAGCAGTAATGCACCATCCACCACAAAGCTAAAGAGCCCCAGGGTGAGGTAGCGCAGGGGCGTGGTGATAAAGTCCAGCACACCGCCCAGCGTAGCGTTCAGGACGGCCAGCACTATCGCCACCAGCATAGCCCGCACAAAGTCGTCAATGCGTACGCCGTTTAGAAAATGGGCGCCAGCCATGAGTGCCAGCGCGTTGAGGATGAACTTCAGCGCCCAGTAGGCAGGCCCGTGAGCATCGAGTAAAAGCAATTCCATTACTGGCTGTTTTTCAGTTGTTCCTGTAGGTCTTTGATCGCCTGATCGCGCTCCTTGATTTCGCGCTTGAGGCGGGCATTTTCCTTTTTCAGGGCTTCAATACTTTCTGTGGCGGGCTTTTCGGAAGTCTTTTCTTTAGGTTTGCTGTCTTTAGCAGGGGCTTCCTTTGGCTGTTCCGTGGTCTCCATGCCGGTTATCGATTTGAAATTGGCAATCGGGTCCTCTCCGTTGATGTAGGAGGCACCGGCAAAGGCCAACGGCACAATGATGATCATAGCGAGCAGGAAACGGGCGAAGGGCGTAACTTTTCTTCTTGGCATCGGTGGTATTCTGTGTTGATTACGGTACAAAAGTACATCCTGAGCTGACGAGTTGCCAGATATTTCTACTTAATCCGGCAGAAATGCGATATACGGCCTCTGGTCAGGCCCTAAATTGATCGTTCTTATTTAGGATGGGGGTATTAAAATGATATTTTTGTGCAGGGCGGGGGCATGCCCGCTCATCAAAAACTACTGCTATGCCAGAAGCTTTCATTTACGATGCCCTGCGCACGCCCCGTGGAAAGGGAAGCAGCAGCGGTGCGCTCTACGAAGTCAAGCCCGTTGAGTTGCTGTCGGCTACCCTGCAGGCCTTGCAAAGCCGCCACCCGGTCGATCCAGCTCAACTGGACGATACCATTATCGGCTGTGTGACGCCCATCGACGATCAGGGCTATAATATTGCTCAGGCGGCCCTGCTGCACAACGGCTGGGATACTTCAGGCGGAAGCCTTCAGATCAACCGCTACTGTGCCTCCGGCCTGGAAGCGGTGAACCTGGCGGCCATGAAAATCCGTTCGGGCTGGGGCAACCTGTTGCTGGCGGGCGGTGTGGAAAGCATGAGCCGTATACCCATGGGGACGGACGGCGGTGCCTTGCTCTTCGATCCTGAAGTGATGGCTGGCGCGCACTATCTGCCACAGGGTGTTGCGGCTGACCTTATTGCTACTCTGGAGGGCTTCTCCCGGGAAATGCTTGACGAATATGCCTATCAGTCTCAGCAGCGGGCCCGGCACGCGGTGGAAGCCGGCTACTTTTCAAAATCACTGGTGCCTATTTATGATCGAAATGGCCTGTTGATTCTGGACCGGGACGAGACGGTCCGCCCGGAGGTGACAATGGACAAGCTCAGTCAGCTGAAGCCCGCATTTGAGCACCTGGGGCGGATGGGTTTTGATGATATGGCCCTGGAGCGTTATCCGGTGCTGGAATCCGTCCGCCATGCCCATACAGCTGGCAACTCTTCTGGTATAGTGGATGGGGCTGCGCTGGTCCTTGTGGGAAGTGAAGCAGCGGGAAAAGGAGCCGGGTTGAAGCCCCGGGCGAAGATCAGGGCTGCTGCGACCGTTAGCGTAGACCCTACTTTAATGCTGACCGGGCCTGCACCTGTAGCTGAGAAAGCGCTTCAGCTGGCGGGGATGACAGTACAGGATATAGACCTTTGGGAGTGCAATGAAGCTTTTGCTTCGGTGGTCCTGAAATTCCAGCGCGAGCTCAAAATACCCGACGGCAAACTAAATGTGAACGGTGGCGCAATCGCCATGGGACACCCTTTGGGAGCTACCGGTGCCATGCTGCTGGGCACCCTGCTCGATGAACTGGAGCGGCAGGGTAAGCAAACCGGTTGTGTAACGCTCTGTGCGGGCGGAGGGATGGGGATTTCCACCATTATTGAGCGGGTTTAGCCGTAACTCGTTTTCCATGAATTAATGCTCAGCGCCAAATCAATAAGCTAATGATTTATTACAAAAAAGATACGGACCATGTAGTCACCCTTACCCTCGATATGGCAGGGCGGGATACCAATATCATCAATCATGAAGTCAGCCGTGCTTTCTTACCTGTAATTGAGCACCTGCGGGCAGAAAAACAAAAAGGGACGCTGCGGGGCGTGATCATCACCTCTGCCAAAAAGACCTTCTGCATGGGCGGGGACCTGGAATACCTTTCCAAAACGGATGATCCGGAAGCCATCTTCCAACTGGCAGAGCAACTAAAGACCACTTTCCGGGCGTTGGAAAACCCAGGGGTTCCGGTAGTGGCTGCGATCAACGGTTCAGCATTGGGCGCGGGGTTTGAATTGGCGCTGGCGTGTCACCACCGTATTGCCATTGACAAGAATACCACCCGTTTTGGATTTCCGGAAGCCCAGTTGGGGCTCATCCCGGGAGGAGGAGGTATTACCCGGCTTACCTGGCTGTTGGGCGTTCAGAAAGCCTATCCCATTCTTACCGGGGGGCATCGTTACAATCCACAGGAAGCCCTGCAGCTGGGGCTGATTGATGAACTGGCGGTCAACGACCGGGAAATGAAGGAAAAAGCTAAAGCCTGGATCATGAATACCCGGGAAGCCCGCCGGCCCTGGGACCAGAAAGGGGCAACGATCCCGGGCGGAACTGCAAAGGACCCGGCAGTGGTCATCTTTCTGCGCAATGAATCAGCCCGTCTGTTTGCTACCGGTGCCCACCGCCTGCCCGCTCAGCGTGCTTTGCTCAGCATTCTTTACGAAGGGTCAAAGGTGGATTTTGATACGGCCAGCCGTTTGGAAAGCCGCCATTTTACGAGCTTGTTGCGCAGCAAGGAGACCAAAAATATGATTAAAGCGTTTTGGTCAGACCAGAACTTCATCAAAAACGGCGGCAACCGTCCTAAGGGATTTGGGAAATTCCGACCTCGTAAAGTGGGGATCATCGGCGCCGGGCGCATGGGGTCCGGGATAGCCTACGTGTGCCTGGACTACGGTATGGAAGTAGTACTCAAGGATGTATCTAAGCCCATTGCCGAACGTGGGCTCGACTACGTCAGCAAACGGTTGGAGCAAATGAAAGCCAGCGGGCGCAAAAAGCCCGAAGAGTGCGAAGCTATGCTCAGGCGGATTCAAACCACCGAGTCTTCCGCTGATTTTGAAGACTGTGACCTGGTCATAGAGGCGGTCTTTGAAAACCGGATGGTCAAACAAAAGGTCATGCGGGAGGCTGAAGAATACATTGATGATTACAGCTTGTTTGGGACCAATACCATTTCAATCCCCATCACGAAACTGGCTCAGGGGTCACTCCGGCCAGCGAATTACATCGGGCTGCACTTTTTCCCACCTGCTGAAGAAGTGCCGTTGGTGGAGATCGTAAGGGGGGCTGAGACTTCAGACGAATCGGTGGCCCGTGCCTTTGACTTTGTGAGGGCGATTCGGAAGACACCAATTGTAGTGAAGGATGATTGGGGGTTCTTTGCAGCGCGGGTACAGAACACCTTCATTTTGGAAGGCATCACCATGCTATCAGAGGGTTATCCTCCGGCATTGATTGAGAACCTCGGCGTTCAGGCAGGTATGCCTAAAGGCGCGCTGGCCCTGGCTGACCATCTCGGGTTGAATATGGTATTGCGTTACGAGAATCAGGCTGCAGAGCACTATGGTTCGAAGTATATTCAGCATCCCGCTGTAGAGGTGCTCCGGGTGATGCTCGAGGAGCTGCAACGCCCGGGACAGCAAAAGCGGGCTGGTTTCTATAATTATCAGGGCGAGCAACCCGCTGGGCTCTGGAAAGGACTTGAGGAGGCATTTTCCAGTAGTAAGAAACGGGCGAAGCACGAAGAGTTGATGGAGCGCTTTCTGTTTGCACAGGTCCTGGAAGCCGTTTGGTGCATGCAGGAAAAGGTCATCCACTCGGTACCTGCTGCCAATTTGGGCAGTATTTTTGGCTGGGGCTTTCCGGCTTTCAAAGGGGGCGTCATTCAGTATGTTAATGATTATGGTGTAGAGGCTTTCATCAAGCGTTGCGGCGTCTTTAAAAAGAAATATGGGCAACGGTTTAGTGTGCCGAGTAAGCTGAGGTCAATCGTAAGCCAGTAAGGCGGTTTCGGCAGGCGGGGTTTTGGGCAGAGCTACCAAAAAAGTGCTGCCTTTGCCTGGCTGTGACCGTAGCGTAATCTTTCCCCCAAGGCGCTCTGCCACTTTTTTGCACATGGCAAGCCCTATACCGGTCCCGCTGTACTGATCGGGTGGGTGAAGCCTCTGGAACATATCAAATACCTTTTCCTGGAACTCGGCAGGTATACCAATTCCATTGTCTTTGAATGCGATGACCCACTTTGCAGAAAGGGCGCTGGCCGATACTTCAACGGCCGGATGGCCTGTTGTATTGTATTTTATAGCGTTGTCCAGGAGGTTCATACAGAGTATGGACAGGAGGTTGGGCGAAGTATGTATAGTGGGCAAGTCCCGGAGCTTCACCTCGAATTCGTCGCCATAGGTTCCGCGCAGCTGTTTGGTACAATCCATTAGCAGCTTGTTCAGGTCAGTGGACTCTATCTGGTGCTCATCGGGGTTATTCAGCCGGGAAAAGTCAAGGATATCTTCAACAAGAGTATTCATTTGCCGGGCGCCTGCCCTGGCAAACCTGAAGTAGGTATGCAGGTCGTCGTACTTGCCCTTTTCCAGATCGCGTTCTGCCAGTCCCAGGAAACTGGAGATATTCCGGATGGGCGTCTTCAGGTCATGAGAGGCAATGTAAGCGAACCGTTCCAGCTCAATATTTGCTTTTTGAAGCGCAGCATTGGAGGACTTCAGCGATTTCATCAGCAGCGCTTGTTCCTCTTCGTACTTTTGGTTCTCATGAAAAAAGTAGGTGATCATAAGGCTGACGGCAAGGGAGGTACCGATAAAGGTAATGATGCTGTCCAGCGGGTCAACCTTGTCCGCTAATGGGGGGCTGATCGAAAGCAGTGCAATGCTGGAACCGGTAAAAAGCAGAATAATGAATACAATCAGCGCAATGCGGACCGCCCACTTTTGGTGAAAAATAATGGCGGTGGTAATAAAAACGAACAGGGTATACCCCCCTCCGATTGAAGGGCCATAGAGCAGAAGGACCGCTGTCAGAAGCAGAGGCAGGACGATATTGGCAGCATAGCGGGCCAGGTTGTGCAGTTTTAGGTAGGACAGCACTAATTCTCCGACGAAAAACATCAGGATCGGGATCAGCACGGTAAGCTCAAGGCCCTTGAGTATAATATCTTTTATACCTACGAGTACGGCTGCACTGGCGCCCGCAAGATTGAGGCGGTTCAAAATGACGATCCTCGCGACCTCCATCCGGTTGAGTCCGGGGTTGACGCCCAACTGGGAAATCCATGAAAAAATACCGGGCTTAGTGTACATAGTTGCTGAAAAATCAAATCTATCCACAATGTACTGGGTTTTCTGGCACTTTCCGGTTGTGTTTTGTCAAAACTTATTGGGCTGGCCGGTTTCGGAATTAGATATTATTAATGTGGGTTTTTCCCAAAAAGAATTCTGTTTTGTAAACCTTTTTCAAGGTGCTTTGTCTCACTTTTATAATTTAGTGGTGCCTGTGTTGGCGCTGCAAAAGATGCATTAGTAAACATGTCGGAGCACTACGATTACATCATCGCCGGGGCAGGTGCCGCCGGGTTGAGCCTAGCCTGTAATATGGTGGACGGGGCACTGTCTGGCGCCCGGATTCTGCTGATAGATCAGGACCTCAAGCAGAGCAATGACCGGACCTGGTGCTACTGGTCTGATGAAACGGATGACCTTGAGCACCTGGTGTACAAATCCTGGTCTCATTTATCTTTCCTAAACGAGGCGCATCAACACGGCGGAGCGCTTGGTCGTCTGACTTACAAGATGATCAGGGGAGGAGATTTCTACGAATATGCCTGGGCTAAGCTACGTGATTACGCGAATGTATCCTTCCGGCAGGAGCGGGTACTTCATTATCATTCCACAACAAATGGCGCTGGGGTAGTAACCAACCGTGCATCTTATACCGGAAAGTACATCTTCAACAGTTGTACGCTACCTAAACCTGACCCCGGGGCACACTTTCTTCTTCAGCATTTCGCAGGCTGGTGGATAGAGACCGAATCACCTGCTTTCGACTCTCAGAAAGGCTATTTGATGGACTTCCGTACCCCACAGAAAGGAAGTACCCGCTTCTTTTACCTCTTACCAATCGACGAACGGCGCGCATTAGTTGAGTATACTGTTTTTTCTCCTGCCCGTTTGCAACCATCCGAGTACCAATCCGAATTAAAAACTTATGTTGAACAAACTTTAGGGATTTTGCATTACACCATCGCAGAATGCGAATCGGGAGCTATTCCCATGACGGACCAGATAATGCCAAAGGAAATGTACCCTAATGTGATCAATATCGGAACAGCAGGTGGAGCCGTCAAGCCCACGACCGGCTATGCTTTCTCCAGAATCCGGCAGCAAGCGGCACGGGTTTGTGCACAGCTCGAGTCAGGGCAGTATCCGGACAGTACAGTCAAAAGCCCCGTGCGTTTTCGGTTCTACGATCAGTTGCTGCTCAATATTTTACAGAACAGAGGCGATTTAGGGAAAGGCATTTTTTCCAGCCTGTTCCGGTATACGCCGATCGAGACAATATTCCGTTTTCTTGCTGAGGGGACAAAGCTGTGGCAGGAAGCAAAAATATTTTTGCGGTTGCCTGTCCCAACGTTCCTCAAAGCAGTTTGGCGCGTATTCGGTCCGATGAAAGCAACACCCAGGGAGAGGAAGGCTTCTGATCCTGCTGAGAAGGCACCGGTTGCCTGGGCTATTCCTGTTCAGGATAAATTACAGACACCATGACATCCAGGTACCCTGTACTTTACCGGTCCATTCAGGGCATAGCGCTGCTTGCTGTGCTACTGAGTTTGCTGGTGCCAGGCTGGCTGTCGAGTGTACAGCTGATTGTTGCGCTGGTTATGATTCTGCTGATCGGGATCCCTCACGGAGCAACAGATTATCTTATTTTTCAGCAACTCTCCCGCCCGCTCTGGGGCAGTCGGGAAATGACCCGGTTTTACATCAATTATATTCTGCTGATGGCTGCTTTTGCTGCATTATGGTGGATACTTCCGGAATTAGCGCTCCTTGTGTTTCTCGGTATTTCAATCTACCATTTTGGTCAGTCCAACTGGAATTATGTAGGGTTTCAATCCAAGCTGGAAGCTGTAGGGACGCATGTGTTGTGGGGGAGCTTTGTGCTGTTTGTGCCTATACTCTGGCATTACGAAACTGCAGCACCAATTATTGGCAGTATAACGGGTGCCCCTGCTCCACAAATCAGCGGAGCCTGGAGAGAGGCGGTCAGTATCACGCTATTGGTGCTTAACCTATGGCTTTGTGTTTATTACTTTGTGCAAGACAAGGTTACGAGAAAAGAATTCATGGATGAAGTTGTCAATCTTTTCGCATTGGCGCTTTTGCTAATTAATCTGCCATTGCTGCTGGGGTTTGCCATTTATTTTGTCTGCTGGCATTCCTTGAGCTCGATGATGGATCAGATACGTTTTTTCAGGAGGCAGGTACAGTCCTATAATGTGGCTCAGTACATTAAAAATGCATTGCCTTTGAGTCTGGCTGCAATCGGAACACTTGGCGTATTCGCTTTCGCACAGGTAAAAATGGATATTCCGCTCAACATTGGAATTGTGTTTGTGTTTATCTCCGTGGTAACACTGCCACACATGATTTTGATAGACCAATTGTACCAGGAAGACAATGCTGTCTCGGCATATAATTCCATGAACAAAGAATTTTGAATCATTTGGTTCGGCGGTTTGAAAATTTGACAAATTTTTAAACCATTTTTTCACGACGCTGTTAGTGCAGTGTCTTTTAACAGTTCTTTAACGTAATTCAATAAATCTAAATCATGGACGCATTAGTAAACATCCAACCCTTGCTGCTTGCGCAGCTCAAGTCCGGTGATTATGTAGGTTTTACCTTCTTCATCGGTTCAATGGCCATGGCAGCCGCCACGGTATTCTTTTTCTTCCAGTTTAGCCAGGTGAAAGGCAAGTGGAAAGACTCCATGCTGGTGTCTGGCCTCATTACCTTCATTGCAGCGGTACACTACTTCTACATGAGAGACTTTTGGGCAACCAATCAGGCTTCTCCAACGGAGTTCCGCTATATTGACTGGATCCTGACAGTGCCCCTGATGTGCGTTGAGTTTTACCTCATTCTGCGCGCTTTCGGTGCAAAGGTCGGTCTGCTTTGGAAGATGATCTTCTATTCACTGGTGATGCTGGTAGCCGGATATCTCGGTGAGACCGTTTTCCGCGATCAGTCTCCACTTTGGGGTTTCATTTCCACAATTGGTTACGTTGGCATTTTGTACGAAGTATGGTTTGGTTCTGCCAAGCGCCTGTCTTCTAACTCCAACGATCCTAAGCTGCAGAAAGGCTTCAATGCACTGGCATGGTTTGTCTTTGCCGGCTGGGCGATTTACCCGATCGGTTACATGACCATCGACACAGGTTGGCTGGCAGGGGTTATCCCGGGCGAGTCTATGGATATCATCTACAACATTGGTGACGCTGTAAACAAGATCGGCTTTGGTCTGGTGATTTACTCACTGGCGATCTCTAAGTCAGCTGAAGGCTCAGAGGAGTCTGTTGGTGTGGGTGCAGGAAAAACGACTACCAACGCTTAAGGAGCAGATACGGTTTGCATTGAAGAAAAAACCTGCACTCAGGTTTCCACCACAAAGTGCAGGTCAATAATGCATTAGTAAACTATAACTGCAAAAGTAAGGGTTTTAAAGCATATCTGAAATCCTTTGATGGCGGATAGCATTCAAAAACACTTACAATCGTATCTTTTCAAAAAGAAACTTAGGGGCACGGCAGTTTTGCCGTTGCCCCTTTTGGTGTTTATACAGTCTAATGAGAAATTTTTTCTAAAGCCTACAAACGGAATTGGTAGGGAATTGACTAAAAACGACGTCTATTTCCAACTTTTTTTCCTTTCCGCTCTTTCCTGTGTGGATACTATACTTTTCAGAACTATCTCAAATTGATAGCTATGCGCAAAACCTTAAAGATCATTGGAATTGTCTTTGCGGCATTAGTGCTGTTGGCCTTAGGTGCTGCCTGGCTGGCCAACGAGCCGATTCCGGAAGGCACACCCGGGGCAAAAGCAGATGAGCTGGCGCGCGAGATGCAGCAGGCGGTCAATGTGGAAGCCTGGAATAACACCCGGTTTGTACGCTGGTCTTTTCCCGGCGGGCATGATTATGTGTGGGATAAGCAGGCGGGGCTTGTTCAGGTAAAATGGGGAAGCAAAGAGGTACTGCTTCGTACAGATGGGCCCAACGGGAAAGCGTGGGATAGCGAGCAGCTCCTGAAAGGGGAGGCTGCTGAGGCGGCGGTTCAGGAAGCCTGGGCTTATTTTTGCAATGACTCTTTTTGGTTGAATGCGCCCGCCAAAGTTTTCGACCCGGGTACTCAGCGGGCTTTGGTAGACCTGGAAGGCGGTGAAAAGGCACTGCTTGTCACCTACGAAAGCGGAGGCGTGACCCCCGGGGATGCCTACCTTTGGCACCTTGGAGCAGATGGTAAGCCGGAACGCTACGAAATGTGGGTTTCAATCATCCCGATCGGGGGGCTGGACGCCACCTGGGAAAACTGGACAACGTTGTCTACAGGTGCCCAAATCGCTACGACCCATAATCTGGGCATTTACGAGATGAAACTGACGAATGTAAAGGGAGGGCATTCCCTTGAGCAGATTGGCCTGGAGTATTACCCTTTTGAGGCACTGGGAATCAGGCAGTAAGTGCCACTTACCTGATAGAAAGAGGGCGCGTTATGAGTTGTAAAGGTTGAGCAACGGAAGGTTAATCAATCAGGGCCTGAAGCTCTGATTTGATAAATGCACCCAGCTCGCTGACGTATGACCTGGAAAAATTAAACTCGATACCAGCGGCCTGGTAGATTTCCCGGACATTGCGGGTATAGCCTAGTTTAAGTGCGTTCAGGTAATCCTTTATGGCAGCCTCGGGCTCTTCCCGGTACCTTTTCCAAATAGCGATAGCGCCAAGTTGAGCCATACCGTACTCGATATAGTAAAAAGGCACTTCAAAAATGTGCAGTTGTTTATGCCAGAGGTGTTCCAGGTAATGCTCCAGTCCTGAATGGTCGATGGTTGGAGAATTAAAAGATTTCATGATCTGCATCCAGGCCTCCTGCCGGTCTTCCTGCTGATGCTCAGGGTGCGTGTACACCCAATGCTGGAATTTGTCAATTGTTGCGATCCAGGGCAATACCTTGAGGACGTATTCCAGTTGGTTGATTTTTGCCCGCCGCAGTTCTTCCGGGTCTTCGAAAAAGACATCCCAATGCTCCATAGTCAGCAGCTCCATGCTCATCGCTGCCAATTCTGCAACCTCGGAAGGCACGCGCTTAGCGGTCTTGAGTTTGTAATGGTTGGTAAGCCGGCTATGTACGGCGTGGCCGGCTTCGTGCATTAGCGTGCGCATATCGCTTAGGGAAGTCGTCGCGTTCATGAAGATGAATGGGATACCAGTCAGGTGGAGTGGCATATTGTAGCCACCAGGCCGTTTGCCCGGACGGGAATCCAGGTCAAGGTGCCCCAGCTCACTCATGATTTCCAGGGTCTGGCCGAATTCAGGATGAACCTTATAAAGGCAGGCGGTAGATTTCTCTACCAGGTCATCAATAGTCTGGAAGGGGCGAAGGGGCTGGTCACCAGTAGGGTCGACAAACAAATCCCACGGGCGTAGCCGTTCCAGTTGAAGCGTTTCCTGCCGGTACTGGTTTAGCTCATCGACGAGCGGGACAATCTCCGTTTGAATAGAGTGGTGAAAATCCTCACAGTCCCGGACCTCATAGTCAAAACGGCCAAGTGCCCTAAACTTAAAGTCCCTGAAGTTTTCGAATCCTGCATTCTTTGCCATCTGATGCCGCATATCTTTGAGGGTATCAAAGAGGTTGTCCAGAGGCGCTGTTTCTTCCAGCAGGCGGGCATGGATTTTGTGGTATACTTCCTCACGGTAGGCCCGGCTGGGTTCTTCGAGTAGAGAAGAAGCTTTCTGCAGGGTCATTTGCTTGCCATCTACTCCTATGGTCATTTCGGAGAAGATCTTAACGTACTCTTTGGATTTCAGTTGGATTTCAGTAGCCAGAGGGATATTTTCCTCCCGGAACAGGTTTACGGCATTGCGGATACTACGCAGGTGAATGAGGTACTGGCCCTCATCTAATTGTGTAATACAAGGGCAGTTGACCAGTTTTTCATTGAGTTCGTTCTCAAGCGCGGTGATTTTAGGCGCCAGCTCCTGCACGGCATATTGATACAGGGACTCGGCTTTATCATCGGTACTGTCTATAGTGATTTTGATATAACGCCAGGAAAAAGCTTCACTGACCACAGCATCCAGTTCGCTCTTATCTTTTAGCCATTGTTCAAGTTCCTGCTTGGTATGAATCTGCCGCTTGAGCAAATCCCGGTAGTAAGGCTGAAGCCTTGACCAGGTCGTCACTTTGAACTCCTTAGGCACAAATGCTCTTTCATGTTCTTGCAGAACAGTAGCCGTCTTGGTCATGAGAATCATGATTTAGGGGTGCCGCACGTTTCTACAGTTATACGGGCACACAACGGGAATGTATATTTTCTCACAGTTGGTTGTTCCCCCCGGGAACCACAATCGTGAAATTTTCCCTTCAATGATCGAATGTTGTACCGGGGGGTACGTTAAGAAGGTTTACGCTACTTACTGCTATTTGTTACCCAATCTGAGGAATTTGTTTGGGAAAAGCGCCGAAGAGCAATCAAGGTGGGGGGGATGGGCTGGCACGGAAGCGAGTCACTGGGCGCTTTGAGAGGGGTGGGAGCGTCCGTGCCAGCTAAGTGCCGTTTTATTCTTCTTCTTCTTCGCTTTCTGCTGAATCATTCAGCAATCCCGCTTCATCGAGGTAGTTAAACCACTTTATCACTTTCTTGATATCACCGTTGAAGACCCGGTCCCGGTCGTAGGTCGGTAATACCTCATCGAAGTATTCGTGCAGTTCCTCTGATTTGGCAGATGCAGCAGGGGGCGGATTATCCTCCTGTTGCTGTTTCATGTTTCGGAACACTTTTTTTAGCTCCATGGAGTCTCCGTCATCCGTAAAGATGGAGATAGACTCCAGGGGGGTAAATTGGTGCTTCCGTGAAGATGCAAACCGGCGCTTGCCCGATTGGACATCTTCTATGATTAAGCCGTTGCTGCGGTTGGCTGCCATTCGGTATATGCCGGATAAGCCGCTTACCGCTATGAGTTGTTCTAAATTCATAAATTACGTGTCTCCTTATTTACTTAAGGCTGCAAATTTAACAACAAAAACCTGAATTGCTTAGCCTAAAGAACTTGTTCTTTTACGGAGATCACTATGAAGGGGGGATGGGGGCTATTTAGCATTGATGGTAGTACGACAAATCTACGGATTAATTTCAGCGAACACAATTATTAGCCCTGTTAATTGGGGTATTCATACCAAACTTCTGCCATTATTAAGGATGCAGCCAGCTTCTTCTTTTGCAGGGGTATGGCCTGAACATACCGGGCTATTCCTCCTCTTCCCGTTTCGACAGCTGCCGGAGCTGGCTTGGGAGCAGGCTGATTTTCCCTTTGCTGAACCGCTCCAGGCTAAGCGCAGTAACAATATACAACTCGGTAATACCAGGGACGGGCATAAAAATCAGGCTAAAAAAAGGCAGAAACCTGGGCAGGTCTTTGAGTTGCTCTATGGCTGCCTTTATTTCCTGTTCAGATGGCAGAGGGGTATCTCCGTGAGGCCGGAACTTTCTGCGCAGCAAACGGCTAAGGGTGATGGCCATTTCGCGGGTTTCCACAGCTTCCATCTTTGCTGCCCGGCCCAGTTTAAGTGTGTTTTCTGCTACGGCTTCCCACACCAGGTACATCCCGGCTTTTCGGGCTTTATAGAACCGCAGTTGCTCGCCGTACTGAAACAGGAACAGGCCAAGGTTGGCTTTACTGCTGATCAGATCATCTTCCGTAAGGCGGAGCCTGAAGGCCAGCTCTTCCAGCAGGTGAATCTCCTGCAAATCAATTTCAGCATCAGCGTATACACCCATCAGTGCAATATCCAGCAGGAAACGCCGCCCGGCCCAGTGGAGGTTTTCCGGTACCTGTATGTCCCAGGCAGAAGGGCCGGAACGGATGAGGTTGCGAATAGCATGCTGTTCTCCTGGTGTCAGGATGCGGGCAGATTTCCGGAACTGCCGGAGCAGGAACTTTTCCTGGCGCGTGACCTCCCAGTCGGCATGGACCGCTGCTGCGATAACCTTCAGCGTGAGGATCTTCAGGGCCTTCAGTTCTTCCTGCAAAGCGGCTGCCCATTCAGCAGAGGGCTCCCCGCTAAGTTGTTTTTCATAATACCGCTGAAAGCCGTAGATGTCCCAAAACAAGTGGCTGTTGATGCCGCTGCGGCGAAAATCAAAATAACTGCGCTTATACTGTACCCGCTCAAAGAGGATTTCCTCGACAAAGTTATGCGTTTGCCCGGCGCCCCGCCCGTGCAGTTGTTGGTAGTATTGGCGCAGCGTACGACCAAACCTCGCTACCATATCCTTATATGCCTGCCCGGTAGGTTGCCCCTCGATGAGAAGGGCAGTGTAGAGCAAGGTGTCAAGCAGGATGAATTTTGCTAAATCCGGGCGTTTCATCCGCTGTATACGTCCATCGGTGGCTTCAAACGGGTAGGCAACGGGAAAGCCGAAGGAAATCCCGGAGCGCTGCATGCACAGGTAAAGCGGATGGTGGAGGCTTTCAAACCGCTCCCCATGCTGTATGAGCGCTTCCGGCAGCTCAACCGGTACTTTGGGCATTAGCGGTTTGTCCTGACGGTAAGCCAGGTATTGTTCCAGCCAGCTCTTTGATTTAAAATTCAGCATGCAGTTGGGTAATGGCGTAAAATGTTTCCGTGCCTAAAATAATGCCCGTAAGTTAGCACCTTCAAAATTATTCGCTCTATGGACTATTCTGCTCTGCCAAAAGTAGAGTTGCACCTACATCTGGATTGCTCGGTCAGCTACCCGGTAGCCCGTCAGCTGAAGCCCGGCTTATCTGCGCAGGTCTTTGAGGAGGAGTTTATTGCCCCGCCCAAATGCAAAGACCTGGCTGATTTTCTAAAGCGTGCTGTAAAGGGCTTCGAGCTGTTGCAGTCCCGCAAGGCATTGCGCCTGGCTACGCTGGACTTGCTGGGAACCCTGCAGGCAGAAAAGGTCATTTATGCCGAGATCCGGTTCGCTCCGCTTTTGCATACGCAGCAGGGGCTGTCGCCTGAGGCAGTGGTGGAAACCGTACTTGAAGCCCTAAAAGAGGGACAGCAGGAGAAAGGTATACACACGGGGCTTATTCTCTGTACCCTTCGGCGGTTTGGTGAGGCGCAGAGTATGGAAACTGCCCGTTTGGCTGCACGCTACCACGGTCAGGGAGTTGTAGGCTTCGATATCGCCGGAGACGAAGCCAATTTTGAACTGGCACCGCATATCTCTGCTTTTCAGTACGTGCACGAAAAAGGCATTCCGGCTACGGCACATGCCGGGGAAGCCCGGGGCCCGGAAAGTGTGCGTGAGTCTATGAAGTACCTTCACCTGAGCCGGATGGGGCACGGCGTCCGCATTACTGAAGACCCACGTTTGATGGACGAGGTCCGGGCTGCAGGGCTACACCTGGAAATTTGCCCCACGAGCAATATTCAGACTGATATTTACCCGGCTATGCCCGACCATGCGGTCCACCAATTATTACAGGAGGGCTTCCCGCTCAGTATCAATACCGATGGCCGGACGCTCGTCAACGTCTCACTCAGTGAAGAATACCGGCGGATCGGAAATGCTTTTCATTGGTCACCTGATCAATATCGGGTAACTTTAGATGCCGCTATTGATGCTGCTTTTACGACAGAAACCATAAAAACCGGGCTGCGCAGGCAAATCCGGGAAGCATGGGGTGACGGTTCATAACCGATGGCCTACGGTTCAGGGCCCGATATCTACGGCTGATCAGAAATAAGTGGTGGAAGGGGAGAGAAGCGTACACCTTTGTACCATCACTCACAAATACCTAATCTGATCATGACTCGATTTTTCTTATTTCCGATACTCCTGTTCATTGCAGGGACCCTTTTGGCACAACCGGTGCAAACCATCAAAGGAACGGTAACTGACCAGCAATCTGAAATGCCTGTTATTGGCGCTACAATCGAAGTGCTTAGCGTCGAGCCTTCCAAAGGCACTGCTACCGATTTTGACGGGCGTTTTGCCATTGAAGGCATCCCGGTGGGGCGGCATCAACTTCGCATTTCCTACCTGGGGTACGAAACGGTGACCATTCCTAACGTCCTGGTGACCGCCGGCAAGCAAACCGCTCTCAACCTCAGCCTGCAGGAATCCATTGTCCAAATGGATGAGGTAGTGGTCACTGCTAAGGTGGAGAAAGGCAAGGCACAGAACGAAATGGCGACTATCAGTGCCCGCTCTTTCAACCCCGAAGAAGTTACCCGCTTTTCGGGTGGGCGCAACGACGTGGCCCGCCTGGCAGGAAGTTTTGCCGGGGTAGCCGTAGCTGATGACAGCCGCAACGACATCGTCATCCGGGGCAACTCGCCTACGGGCGTACTTTGGCGCCTCAATGGCATTCCCATTCCCAATCCGAACCACTTTTCCACGCTGGGTACCACCGGCGGACCGGTCAGTGCGCTAAATCCCAACCTGCTCAAAACCTCCGATTTCCTGACTTCAGCCTTCCCGGCGGAGTATGGCAATGCCCTTGGCGGCGTTTTCGATGTGGGCTTCCGCAATGGCAACCGCGACGAGCACGAATACATGTTCCAATTGGCGGCCTTCAGCGGAGTGGAAGCGATGGCAGAGGGCCCATTGTCTAAGGCAAAGAATAGTTCTTACCTGGTGAGCTACCGCCACTCCTTTGTCGGGCTGGCAGACGAGCTCGGTATTCCGGTGGGCACCAATGCCACGCCCAATTACCGCGACCTGAGCTTCAATCTGGATTTTGCAAATGGAAAAGCCGGTAAGTTCACCCTTTTCGGCATCGGCGCGACGAGCGATATTGACTTCCTGGGTGATGAAATTGATGAGGCAGACCTTTTCGCCAGCCCTAATGAAGATGCGTACGCCGATTCTCAATTAGGTATCATTGGTTTGCGCCATAACCTTATTGTTGGCGAGAATGCCTACATCCGGACCGTGGTGTCTGCTTCCACTGCACGTTCCGGTTTTGAGCAGGATAACTTCCTGGACGATGGAGAAAGCAAGCTCCGGGTTACCGAAGTCAGCGACGTGACCAATACCCTGGCGGTATCTTCTTTCCTGAACAAAAAATTCAATGCACGATTTACCCTGCGGACAGGTATTGTGGCAGAAAACTATCAGCTTGATACCCGTGTAGACGACCGGGACGGCCGCCCTGACCTTGATGAGGACGGCGAGCCTGACTGGGTCGTGGTGCGGGATTTTGAAGGCAGTATGACGCTGATGCAGGCCTTCGCGCAAGGGGTGTATCGCTTCAATGATAACCTGTCGCTGCAGGCAGGCGTGCACGCCCAGTATCTCGACATCAATAAAACCTCAGCAGTAGAGCCACGTGCCACCCTAAACTGGCAGGTACACCCTAAACATGCCTTTAGCCTGGGCTATGGCCTGCACCACCAAATGCAGCCGCTGCCGGTCTTCTTCTTCACAGAAACCGACCCTGCCACCGGCGAGCTTGTACGATCTAATGAAAGCCTGGACTTCACCCGCAGCAACCACTTCGTGCTGGGCTACGACTGGAGCATTGCCCCAAGCTGGCGGGCCAAAGTGGAAACGTACTATCAGGCGATTAGCGATGTGCCGGTGCAGCCTTTCGCTAGCAGCTTCTCCATGCTCAACGCCGGTGCAGACTTCGTCTTCCCGGAAACAGGGCGCCTGGTGAATGAAGGCACCGGGACGAACTACGGGCTGGAACTTACCCTGGAGAAATTCTTTAGCAGCGGGTACTATGGATTGCTGACCGCTTCGTTCTTCGATTCCAGGTATGAAGGCAGTGATGAAATCGAACGCAATACCGCTTTCAACAACGGCTACGTGGTCAACTTCCTGGCAGGCAAAGAATTTAAGATTGGAAAGGACAAGCGTAATGCCCTGACCTTTGACATGCGCCTGAGCAATGCCGGTGGCCGTTACTACACCCCGGTTGACCTGGAAGCCTCAAGAGCTGCCGGAGTGGAGGTGCTGCAGGAAGGTGTGGCATTCAGTGAGCGCTTCGATCCCTACTTTCGTCTCGACCTGAAGTTTGGCTACCAGCTCAACAGCAAGAGGAAGCGCTTGTCCCAGCAGTTCTTCATCGACTTGCAGAACATCACCAATAATGACAATATCTTTGATTTACGCTACAACCCTGAGACCAACAACGTTGACCGGGTGCTGCAATCCGGGTTTTTTCCGGACATCATGTACCGCTTACAGTTTTAATTTCCTAAACTCTTGAGTATCTTACTTACCGGAGTTGGGTTGTTTCTAGCTCCGGTAGTTTAATGTTGAGGCCATGAAGCACCAAATGACAGTCAGGCAAGCCATAGGAATAGACGATCGGCTTTTGATGTGGATTGGGATTCCGCTGCTGAGTTTTTTTATTCCGCTGCTGCTGTTTAATGGTACATTAGAAAGCGGCCTGCTCCGGTATTTACCGAAGTGGGGCATTTCATTTATGTATACAGTAGCCTATTGGTTGGTTAGCCGTCAGATCTTCATTTACTTCCGCAGGCGTTATACCGGCGCTAATCAAACCACTATGCGCCTCCTTTATACCGGCATTGCTCTGGTCGTGGGGTTCGTGCTCGTGAATATATTGCTTTGGAAAATTTGCCAGCCAATATTGGCCCTGGTGCCTGAGCAAAATGCGGAGGATACGAGTATGATTGCCGGCTCTTTGCTCATCGTTGCGCTGGTGGGTACGATTTATGAGTCCATTTATCTTTACCAGAACTGGAAGCGCACTTTGCTGGAGACCGAGCAGCTGCGCCGGGAGCAGGTCGAATCCCAACTGGAAGGCTTGAAAAACCAGGTGAACCCACATTTCCTTTTCAACAGCCTTAATACCCTGACCTACCTCATCCCGGAGGACCAGGAAAAAGCCGTGCAGTTTGTTCAGAAGTTATCGAGGGTGTACCGTTACATTCTGGAGATGAAAGACAAAAAGCTGGTCACCCTCGCAGAAGAACTGAAGTTTTTGCACGCCTACGTATTTCTGGTTAAGGAGCGCTTTGGGGACAACCTACAGGTGGAACTGGATGTGCCGGAGCCTGCCAAAGCCATGCAGGTGGTGCCGCTTTCGCTGCAAATTTTATTTGAGAATGCCATCAAGCACAACGTTATTGCGAAAGGAAAGCCGTTGACGGTAGCTGTAAGGGTGGAGGGCGGTAATCTGGTGGTGGTCAATAAACTGCAGCCCAAGGCACAAGTCATGCCCGGCACCGGCACTGGTCTGGCCAATGTGAGGAACCGCTACCGGTATTTCACGAATGACCCCGTGTCAATCTCGGCTGATGACGGGGTTTTTGAAGTACGCCTGCCGATGCTTCAGGTCTGATGGTTTTTCCGTAATTTCGTGTTTTCTGGAAAAAAGCGGAGCAGAACGCTCCCGGAAAATACCTGAAGTTATGATTTCAAAAAACATGGAAAATGCCCTCAACGAACAGATCGTTTTGGAGGGCTACGCTTCTCAGTTGTACTTATCTATGGCCTCCTGGTGTGATGCTCAGGGGCTGGAAGGCTGCGCACAGTTCATGCACCGTCAGTCCGAGGAAGAGCGCATGCACATGCTGAAAATTTTCCACTACCTCAGCGAAGTGGACGCTTTCGCGAAAGCACCGGGCATTGATCAGCCGCCCCACGAGTTTGAATCCATCCGGGCGCTGTTCGAGCAGGTGTATCACCACGAGCAGAAAGTGACGGCGTCTATTCATAAACTGCTCAAGATTGGTTACGACGAAAACGACCACACCACACTCAACTTCCTGCAGTGGTACGTGGAAGAGCAGCGGGAGGAAGAAGCCCTGATGCGCACCATCCTGGACCGCATCAAGCTCATCGGTGATGGCCCGCAGAGCCTTTACTACATCGACAAAGAGGTGCAGCAGGTCAATGCACAAGCGGAAGCCGCCGAAGCAGCGGAGGAATAATTTATAACCGGTTTCCCGCATGGAAGAGCAAATTCTGGATTATTTTGGTTCGTTTGAGGAAGATAGCCGCATCGTTGTGGCCAGGCACTTTTTCAGGGCATCAGAAGCGCACCTTTATGCAGCCCGCCTGCGGGAAGCCGGTATTCCTCACTATATTTCCAATACTAACATCATGACCGCCCTTCCTCTGGGCGGTGGAGGCGATATCGGGCTGCATGTTCGCGCTCAGGACCTGGAAGAAGCCACACGCATCATCGCCCGTCTGGATTTCCAAAAACAGCAATCTGCCGACCCTGACTTCCGAGATGCCGATCTGGACGACATTGAGTATGAACGTCAACTTAGCGAGGCTTCTACGAATGAACGTTTACATCCCTACTGGTATTGGGCCCTTGTGCTGATCGCCCTGCTAGTGGCGTTGAGGGCGTACCTGCGTGCCTCAGGGGCGGTGAACCGGTGGTGGGATTTCTTTTAATAACTGACCTTTCGCACGCGAAAGGTTATGATAATTGAAAAAATTAGCAGTATTCAGGGTGCTTGGCACAGCAATCCCACTCAGTGCATGGCACTGAAAAAGCACTCGCATGAACAAGTTAATCAAAGCCTTACCCCAAAAGAGGGGTGGCTAGCCCGTTTGGCGGCCCAATTGCAGGGACATAGGCTTTGAGCCTTTGCACCTCTTGAAAAGCCGCCCTGAGGGCATTGACATAAATTTTGGTTTTTAGGGCAAAGTGGTTGGTCTGCTCTTTTGCAGACAGCAGTTCGAGTTTAGTCCAGGCAATCATGGCAGCAAAAACATGGTTGCACTGGGATGTCTCGTGCTTGGTGGGGGACTTTTCCAGCCCCACGTTTTGTTTGAGCGATTTGTGGAATACCTCCACTCCCCAGCGTGTCCCGTAGGTTGTGCAGATAGCTGGGCCGCTTAGCTCCAGATCGTTGGTGACCAGGTACAAGTCTCCAGTTGAGCCGTCTTGGTTTATAAAGACCTGTTTGACCAGCTGGACTTGGAAGTCCAGCCCTTTAAGGTAAACAGTAATGGCCTGGCCTGCTTGCAGTTCTAGCCCGTCGACTCGGTGGAACTTGCCTTCCAGTTTGTCTTCCATGGTAAGGGCAGCCTTGCGGTTGCTCTTTAAGGCACTGATAAAATGCTTGCCCAGCTCATAGTGCACGAACTCAAAGTTCTCCTTGGCAGCAAACCAAGTGTCCCAGACCACATAGCGGAAGGGCACGCGGTTGTATTTGACAAGTGCAAAAAGCTGGTCGCGCAGCATCTCGTTCTTGCTGCGGGGGCTGCGCTTCTTTACCTGCCCGCTTTTGGTATCCACGTATTCTTGCGACTTGCGCACGATCTCAAAAGCAACAGGCAGCTCTATGCCCTGTGGGCTCTGGTAAAGGAAATTCAGGATGTTGATCCCTTTGGTGTGCCCCGCTTTCGGCTTCTTGGAGTGGTCCCAGTGCCAAGTGACCACTTCATTCTCCGTAGAGTGCGGCTTCTCCTCGATCGTGTCATCTATCTTGATGACCGCGTCCGGGTGCTCCACTTTACGTACCAAAGGCTTTATGCAACGCCAATAGTCCTTTGCCGTGAAGGCTTCCTGCCCTAAAAAACGGCTGATCTTGTCATGGCTCAGTGCCTGATCGGTCAGCTCGGACAAGCCGGTGGCTGTCGCCATGCGAAACGATGCCAGCAGGTAGTCCGAATACAAGTCTAGTAACTTTGGGTCTTTCATCTTTCGCTCCTTTGAGCTGCAAGATAACTGCCCTGACATTATTAATCAATTTTCCAAATATTTCGCGTGCGAAAGGTCAGTTAATAAAAGCCAGTGCAGAACGATTATCCACACTGGCCTTTGAACACTGGGTTCAGGTGTTGCTCTCTTATTTCACCACCACCTTCTCCACATAAACCCGCTCGCCCTGCCGGACCTCCAGCAGCACCGTACCTTTAGGCAGGTTGCTCAGGTCCAGGGTTTCATCTGCCTGTCCGTCAAAGCCGGGGAACGGGCGCTGTAGTAGCTCTTGCCCGGTCAGGCTAAGGATGCGGAGTGTGGTGGGCAACGCTTCGCCTTTAAAACGGACCCGGAGCTCTCCGCTCGTTGGGTTGGGGGCGACCCGGAACCGCTGTAACTGCAATGGCTGAGATGACAGCCCCCCCTGCGAACCAGGCTGACCAGACTTGGTGTAGATTTCAATTACGCCATTTGCAGCGTCCTGACCATACTTCTCAATGGCGGCTTCTCCTTTGAGCACACTGATGCGGTCAATATCATCAGGCTTGATGTCAAACTGTTCTTCAATATCTCTAACACCAGGATAAGCTATGCCGTTAAGCACAATCAGTGCCGCCGGGCCATCGGGGTCACTCAGGCGCACTGGCTTTTCCTCTTTTGAAAAGCCGGTCACCTTGAGCGCATCTTTGTGTGCTACTTCTTCTTCCTTGGTTTCCAGCTCAGGCAGACGGAAGGATACGGGCAGATTGAATTCGACGGTTACCTTTTTACCGCCCTGCTCGCCGGGCACCCATGTGACTTGTTCCTGCATCAGCCGGGCAATACGGCGTACCTCTTCATCTAACACCGGAGCAACGGAGCGTACTATGCTGTATTCCCGAACCTTGCCAGTTGGTGCGATGATCAGCTTGACGACAACAACGCCTTGGGTGCCGGCCGCCCGGGCTTCAGCCGGGTATTTGATGTTTTGGTAGACGAATTCCAACAAGCGCTTTTGTGCACACTTTTCCCTTGCCTGTGGTTCTTCCAGCTCCTCACAGCCGGGGAAGCGGGGCATTTGCTCCGCTACTTTGAATGCCTCCCCGTCAGCCGGAGCAACTTCCTGTACTTCTTCGGCTTTGTCCTCCAGTTTAAAACGTATGGGAAGTTGGAGGGCAACGTTCACCTTGCGCCCACGCTCCACGCCTGGCACCCAGGTGATTTCCTGCTGCATTTGCTGAGCGACGCGCAGGACCTCGGCATCAAGGGCCTCATTGGCAGGGCGGCTGATGCTGTAATCCTTGATGGCACCATCCTTGCCAATGACCAGCTTAAGCACTGGCATGCCTTCTACCCCGGCTTCTTTGGCGGCTTTGGGGTAGATCAGGTTTTCGTAAATGTAAAGCATAAGCTCCTGATTGGCGCAGGCCTGCCGCTCTTCTGCATTGGCAATTTCCTCACAGCCCGGGAAGCGGGGCATCTCTTCCACAACCTGGAAAACCTCGTCGCCACCATCTGATGCCGGCAGCTTGAATTTGAAGGGCAAGGTCATTTTTGCTGCCACCGCCTGTCCGCTTTCGTCCGTTGCCGGTACCCAGTCGGGTAGCTGGCGAACGACAGCCACCGCTGCCTGATCAAGCGCCTCTCCGGCACTTTTAAGGACTTTGATGTCCTCAATTGCTCCGCTTTTACTTACCGTAAATTCGACTACCGCCATGCCTTCCTGTCCGGCTGCTTTGGCTGCTTCCGGGTATTGTAGCTTTTGCTGTATGAATGCCATCAGCTTTTCAGTGGTGCATTTCTGCTGAGCGGCTTCCAGCGCCAGCGTTTCGCAACCTTTGAATACAGGCTTTGGCCCCTCTTCTTCTGTCAGGGTTGCTTTGGCAGGAGCTGTGGGCGTAGCGGGCAGGGTGAAGGCGAATGCCAGGGCGGCCAGCAGCGGCAGCGCAAGCGCATACCGCAGGAGTTGATGTCGGTGTGATTTCTTCTTCGTCATCATTAGAATCCGTTTTTTTAATTGTACGTGTGAAAAATGGTTAGCTAAGGCAATCGCTTGTCCGGATTGCGATTGCCGAATCAACAAATGGCCGTATGTTGTTTTCTTGGAGTGGTGCAGCACGGCTTCGTCAGCCAGGTATTCGTGCACCGTACGCAGAGAGCGGGTGTAGAGGTAAATGAGCGGGTTGAACCAGAACAGCACGCCCAGTATTTCAGCAATCAGAATGTCGAGGCTGTGCCAGCCATCCATGTGGGCTTGTTCATGCCGGATGATTTTTGCCGCATCGGCTTTGGGGTAGGAGAGTGCCCGGCTCCAGAACAGCAACCGGAAAAAGGAAAATGGAGTGTGTAGGGTAGGGGTGCTGACCAGGGTGTACGTCTGCCGTTTATGCTGCTCACTTTTTCGGTACAGCGCATAAATCTGCCACATGCCATAGAGCAGCCGAACGCCTGCTACGGCAACACCAATCCAATAGATCAGGAGCAAAACAGACCGCCAGTTGAGCACGGGGGAGCTGCTTTCCGGTGCGGCTGTTTCCGGTGCGGCGGTCACAATGACCTCCAGCTGCTGTACCCCAATGGTGATGGGCTGCATGTAGTACGCCGCTTGCAGGGCTACTGTAGAGGGAGCCTCGGGCACCGGCCATTCCAGAGCGGGCAAAGCCAGGCTGATGATGAGGGTGAGCATGAGGTACGCCCGGTTCCAGCTGAAGAAGGTGGTCCGGCTAAGCAACAGTGCATAGAGCAGGAAAAAAATACCCCAGCAAATGCTGACTTGTAGAATATAGGATAGCATGATCGTTCGGTTTATTCTTCTTCAAGTTTGCCCATCAGGTCGTTGAGCTCCCGCAGGCTGAGGTCTTCCTCCTGCACCAGAAAGGAAACGAGGCGGTTCATGGAGCCTCCGAAGTAATCTTGCACGAGGGTGCGCACGGACTGCCGGCTGTATTCGTCCTTGGTGACTTTGGGCTCGTACACGAAGGTCCGGCCATAAGCGGTGTGTTTCAGGAAGTCTTTCTTGTCGTCCAGTATGCGGACCATCGTTGACACGGTGCTGTGGGGTGGCTTTTCCAGCCCCATTTCTTCCACCATGTAGTTGCGGATGTCGCTCACCGTGCAAGGTGCAATCTCCCAGATAATCTGCATGATCTCTTCTTCCGCTTTCGTTAGTTTATTCATTATGCGTTACTGTTGAAAGTGTATGATTTCTTTTAATTGCCCGATGCGCTGCTCGGTATAGGCCTGGAACTCCTTATGACCGGTGCCGAGGTAGTCCTGATAGTGGCGCAGCGCTATACTTTTGTCTTTGAAGTACTGATCGGAAGCCCGTGCCAGGAAAAAATGCGTTTCCACGGGGGCGCCGTAGGAAATAGCGGAGCGGTAGTGGTCAATAGCGGTACGCAAGTCCCCTTGTTGTTCTGCAAGGTTGCCCAGGTCATTGAAATAGGTCCCTATTTTAGGTGAAATCCCTTTGTCAATGGCTTGCTCAAAATGAGCCTGACTCTGTTCCATATTACCCAGTTTCCGGTGAACCAGCCCCAGATAGTGGTGCGTATGTTCGGTGTCTTCCTCCCGGTCCACGATTGCCTGCAAATGTGCGAGCGAAAGCTCCAGACTATCGATGTGCAGATAAGCTACGCCGAGCATCATCTGGTAATATTCGCTGGTATCGCCCTGCACCATAATGCTTTCAATGGTGGCCGCCACGAGCTCATGGGCTTTTTGTTTGTGGTGCAACCGGGCTTTTGCCTGCAGGAGGGGGATGTTCCGGGCATCCAGTTGTAGCCCTTTTTCTATCATTTCGGCTGCAAAGCCAAGCTCATCCATAGCCAGGTAAATAGTGGACAGCCGGGTGATGACTTCCGTATCTGCAGGATTCAAGCTGTGAGCTTTGATAAACTGTTGGAGCGAGTGGATCGCATCCCCCTGATGCAAGGCAATATTCGCTGATTTTTTGTAGTAATAGCTATTGGTGCTGTCAATTTGCGTAAGCTGGGTAAAGTAGGATTGTGCTTTTCTGTAGTTCCGCTCCCGCTCGTAGATACTGCCCAGAGCACTTAGAGCAGTGGTATGCAGGCTGTCGAGTTTCAGCACCTCACCATAAAACAGTTTGGCGTCCGGATAGCGGCCAAGCTGTGTGTGGCAATATCCGATCCGGAGCAGATAGGGAATGTGCCCGGGCCGCCTGATGTAGCAGGTGCTCAGTTGCTGGAGTGCGCCGTCAAAGTCGTAAGCGGCGATCCGGCGTTCCGCTTCTGCAAAGTATTGCTCCAGCTGAAGGCTGTCCTCCACTTGTGCAGTCCCAAAGATTGGGAAGAGTAAAATGGCTAAAAATGCTAATAGCTTCATGGTATACTTACACTTCTATGGTATACAAATCTATAACGTATTTTTTAGTTATAAAAGCTTTTAACTAATTTTTTAGTTATAAAACGTATTTTACCGTTGTAGATGAGCGAAAAGTATTTTTTGGTGGGAAGGCTGCTTATTTTTTGGAAAAAGAATTAATTTTAGAGCAATAAGCAGAGTTGGACAACACTTTAGATAAACATAACACTCACCCAGGTTGGCGTATACAGCGCCACGGAACAGTCGGCGACCCATTTTGTCTCATGAAAACCCTCCGCTATCATGTTTATCTTGTTGCTTTGTTTTCTTACCGCATTTGCGATGGCCTATCTGGCTATCCCGTACATCATTAAGATCGCCCGGGACCGTAATCTTTGCGAGGTACCGGGGGAGCGTAGTTCGCATACCATCAGTACGCCTGCTCTGGGAGGTATTGGTATTTTCTGTGGTACGATTTTTTCGGTATTGATGTGGACACCGTTTCAAAACTTTGCCAACTTACAGTATATACTCTGTGCCTTGCTGTTGATGTTTTTGGTTGGCCTTAAGGATGACCTTGCTCCCATTCTGCCTCAGACTAAATTTGCTGCACAGTTTTTCGCAGCGCTGATCATTGTTTTGCAGGGCAGTATTTATCTGGAAGGCTGCTACGGGCTCTTTGGGGTGCATGATATTTTGCATGTGAATGTTTTTCGTGCACTGACCATAATTGTGTTTATGCTTATCATCAATGGGTTCAACCTGATCGACGGTATCAACGGGCTGGCTGGTAGTCTCGGGACCCTGGCTGCCGGTATGCTGGGGGGCTGGTTTTTCTGGGTCGGGCGTATCGAGCTATCCATTTTGTCTTTTGCGATGGTTGGTGCCTGTGTGGCTTTTCTCAAATTTAATTATACGCCCGCCAAAACCTTCATGGGCGATTCCGGGTCCCTTGTCATTGGCATGACCTGTTCGATTTTGATCACTTCCTTTATTGAGGTCAATTACCAACTGCCTGGTGGTAATCCCTACAAAATAAATAATGGGCCTGTTTTTGCAATTAGTGTAGCGATTCTGCCGGTTTTTGATACGGTGCGTGTTTTTCTGACCCGCATTGCCCGCGGGCAGTCTCCTTTTGCGCCCGACCGCCGTCACATTCACCATTTGCTCGTTGATTTTGGCTTTAGCCACACGATGACCACGGCTATTCTCACCGGCGTCAGCATTCTTTTCATTACCTTGGTGGTGGTGCTGGACGGACTGCTGGGGCTTCATGCACTGCTATTGTTAATCATCAGCCTGGCAAGTGCACTGACGTATTACCTGCACTGGGCCGTAGGGCGCTATCGGGCAAAAAAAATGGTATTCTAGTTTCATGCAGGCAGTATTTTGGGTGTTTCTGGGTGGTGGATTCGGTAGTTTGGCCCGCTTCGGTATTGGCAGGGCGCTGCATTTCTGGAACCCTGGCTTCCCCTATGCCACCTTGTTCGCGAATATAGTCAGCTGTATCCTGCTGGGTTATCTGATGGGGCAAGCCCTGCACGGGCGTATCAGTCAGGAAGGGCAATGGCTGCTCATGACTGGTTTTTGTGGTGGGTTCAGCACGTTCAGCACTTTTTCCGGGGAGTCCTTTAGCCTCCTGCAGAGCGGGCAATATGCTTATGCACTGTTAAATCTTGGAGGTAGCCTCCTCCTTGGGTTGATTTGTATATATTTGGGGCTACGCCTTAGCGGATAACCAAATTGCAGTATAACCCTATGGAGCTTACCCACGAAATCCTGGAACGCCTGGAACAGCTGGAGGAAAAATATTCCGTCATGGGGCAGGATATCCTGTCTTATCTGGACGGTCTATTGTATGCAGATTACCTCACTTACTGGGATTACATTCATCTCGACACCCTGTTGAGCCTCCAAACACCGGAGACACCCTTTCCTGACGAGAAAATTTTCATTCTTTATCATCAGATCACAGAGCTTTACTTCAAGCTTAGCCTGCTTGCTATTGAGCAACTGCTTGATGCGGAAGCGCCCGGGCTTGACTTCTTCAAACGGCAGGTCACCCGAGTCAACCGCTACTTCGACAGCCTGGTCAGCTCTTTTGATATTATGGTGGAAGGCATGGACCGGGACGAATTCCTGAAATTCCGGATGAGCCTGCTGCCTGCGAGCGGCTTTCAGTCGGCACAGTACCGGAAAATCGAGTTGATGAGTACGGATATGTACCGCCTGGTGCACGGCAGCAAACGGGAAGAAGTAGCCCCGGACAGCCCGGTGGAGGAGTTGTACCAAAGGTTATATTGGAAATCGGGTGCTACCGAACTGGCCACGGGCAAGAAAACCCTCACCCTGAAGCAATTTGAGCAAAAGTACGCAGAGGAATTTCAGGATCTGGGCAGGGAAATGCGCCACCGCAATCTTTGGCAGGCCTACCTGCGCCTACCGGAGGCTGACCGTCAAGACGAAGAACTTAAGCAACTGATGCGCCATTACGACTTTAATATCGAAGTGCGCTGGCCGCTTTCGCATCTGCGCAGTGCGGTACGGTACCTGGATGCTAAACCACAGGTGATAGAAGCCACCGGCGGGACCAACTGGCAGGACTATCTGCCGCCCCGCAAGCAGCGCATTATTTTCTTCCCTGACTTGTGGACGGATGAAGAGCTGGACAATTGGGGCAAGAGTATCCGCTTTTAAACCCCTTGCTCTTCCTGCAAACGGCGGCGGTGCTTAAGGTCAAGGTTGACTAAAATAGCGAGGGACATAAAGAAAAACGGACCTACCTTATCGGTCTCAATCAAATCATTGATGAGTTGCATCACGGAGATAATAATGATGCACAGCATCGCCATCATGGCAATCTGTTTGTCCCGTTTGGTGCGGGCATTGGCGTATATGGCTTCGCCCCGGACCAGTGCATAGAAAATCAATATCAGGAAGAGGAGTAACCCCGGTATGCCCTGTTCCACGAGGGTCATCAGGTAGTAATTGTGAATGCCGGATCGTTCCGGGTTGTCACTGACATAAGTTGTGAAACTCGTGACGGTATAAGACTTATAGAAAAAGTAAAAGTTGCCCGGTCCAAACCCGAACAAAGGCTCCGCAGCGGACATATTGAAGCCTGCGACCCACCGGTAGAGGCGCTCCATCGTTGAGATATCCTCCAGTTCGTAAGTGGCTTGTATCAGGTTGTTGAAATCCTTGTGAGTCACGGTCGTTTCATAGTTGGGCGCATAGTCAAGATAGCGGTTATCGCTGATCATATAAACGAGCCCGGCGATACTACCGGCTACAGCCAGAGCCAATACCCACTTTGTCAACCGCCAGCGCAGTATATAGTATGCACCGATCGCTGCCACAACAGCTACATAAGCCGCCCGGGTATAGGACAGCTGTATTGCGATCAGAAGCACCGGCAGGCTTAGGGTAATAGCCAAGCGGGCCAGGCTCCCTTTGGGATACCATTGCCGCATGAACCATACAAACGGGGTAAATAGCACGATGATTGCAGCGTAGGAAACATGGTTGCGGTAAAACGGAGTGAGCACCCAGTGGATTTCTGCAAAAGTAAAGCCCTGAGTGGCATGGCGTGCCGTAACGATCAGGATGGTAACGATCAGGGGCGCAAATACAGACCAGAAAAAGCGTTTGAGATCTTGTTCTGTTTTTAGCATCCGGATTGCCAGGAAGTAGAATGGGGCAATATACCAGAGCTTTCCTGCCAGAAACTTAAAGGATACGACTGGCTGATGGGATAAAAAAGCACTGATGGCTATCCACCCGATATGAAGGCTCAGCAGCAGGGTAATGGGATGCAGCAGAGGTCTTTTGTCTATGCTGAGCCCCTGCCGGACTAAGAGAAGGATGCTAACAAGCATGAGCCCCACCATCAGGGGTTCTGTGGGAAGGTCCAGCCCCAAACCATTGGGTAATTGCAGTTCGGTGGAAAGGGGGATGCAGATAAGCAGCAGGGTGAACACCGCCCGCACATCCACAATTGTGAGGTACACAATGATACATGCCGCAGGGATGGCAGCCAGGAAGTACCAGGAGCCGGCAATGGCTGTAAAGAGCGAAAGCATCATCAGGGCAGCGTAGGCCAGGAAAAACCGTTGTGGTTGTCCTTGCTGTGCCCACCAATGGTGGATTCGGTCTAAGGTGCTATGTACTCCTTTTGCTTTCAATTAGGATCCTTTGTAAACAGATTTCCAGTCGACATCCTGATAGGTGTCCAGAATTAAGACACCAATGACGGAGAAAAGAAAGGCAATGGCTACTGCGCCAATCACGATGAAACTCCGCTTGGGGCGGGATTTAATAAGCGGCACTTCTGCTTTTTCCACCACTACAATAGATGGTATATCGGAATTATAGACGGACAGGGTCTGCTTCAGGCGCTCCTTATCTTCGCTCAGGGTAGCATTGGCCTCAAGGTATTGGCGATTGAGGGTGCCCACTTCGGCCATACCATCATTGAAGCGCTCCATACGCTTAGAAACATTGGCATAGGACCCTTCGAGGCCCCTGACAGAAGCCCGCAGCTGTAGGATGGTGTCCCGGGGTACGCCCTGCGTTTCCTCAAGAGCTTTGAGGCGGGCCTGGCTTTGCACGAGCTTCGCTTCCGCTTCTGATACCTGACTGGTCAGGGCTTCAGATTGCCCGTCGATGTTATAGATTCCGTAGCGGCGGCGTTTAGCGATCAGGCTGTCACTTAAGGCTTTTAGCTGAGCTTCTTTGCTCTCAATATTACTTTGATAGGAGTTTATAGTCCGTAGCTGCCCTTCCCGGATGAGTTGCCGGGCCATTTCGCCGATTTTGCGGCGGGCGGTATTGGCCATAGCAGCGGCCATGGTGCGGTCTTTGTCCTCCACACTCAGCTCAATGGCATCCCGCTTGGTCTTTTCCACCTCATAAAGCCTGGCAAATTTATCTCTTACCTTAAATTCCGCCTTGGGCTGGCCGGGGTCAATTTCGTAGTGCTGGTAGAGTTGGAAAGTATCCACGAGGAAGTTGATCAGCATGCCCGACTGTGCGATGGTGAGCAATCGGTCGATGTCATTTTCATTACCATAGTAGGCCGTCCGGGTCTGTCCGTCACCAAAGAGGGCATCAGGTTTGGCCTGGTCCGGGCTGACGGCCAGGAATACCGTAGTGCCCTTGTAGTAATTGGGGAGGAACAGGCTGATCGCTACCGCTCCTATACCTGTCAATGCGCAAACGGTGATAATCTGCTTCTTCCAGCGAAAGAGCGTCCGAATGATATCTAAAAGGTTGTCTTTCTGTTCCATTTATCTGTACTGGTCAAAAAATTTGTGCAAAAGTACTCCCTTTAGCTTGAATTTTAAGGCTTTGCCAAAGTTGGATGCACGAAAACGATATTATCAGAATCTATGCCCTGCTCCATATACCAGTTTTCAATATCTGGCAAGGGTAGCAAGCTGCCGCTTTGCTGAATAGCATGGGGCGTATATCCTGCGTTCAACAGGTCGCATGCGGCTTCCCGATGTGGGGTATTGCCCCGTTCCGGATTGAGGTACTCCATCACAATCGGCACAGGGTGTTTATGCAAAAATGGCAGTGCGCCCTCAATGACAGCCGCTTCTCCGCCTTCCACATCAATTTTGATCAGGTTTGGGGTCATGGCCGTTTCTTCTAAAAAACGGCTGAGCTGCACACCTCTGACTTCTTTACGCTTTGGCTGATTGCCTTCAAACCAGTCCTGCCCCTCAAATTGCTTCACGTCCGTAGAGTTATACTCTGAATGCAAGGGGTCGAATTCGAAAAAAGTAACCGCCTGCCCATCAGCATTAACGGCTGCATGTACTGCCAGACAGTTGGGAAGGGGCTTAAGGTTGGTAGAAAGGCAGGAAAAGGTGTCCTCAGCCGCTTCAAAAGCGAATACTTTACCGCCTTTTCCTACAAGCGTAGCCGCAAGCAGAGAAAAGTAGCCAAAGTGCGCTCCAATATCCACAAATACATCGCCGGGCTCCAATTGCTGAATCATAAACCGGGCCAGCCGAATCTCTGAGCTATGGGTTTTTCCGCCAACGAGGTAAAGGTCCGTGCCGGCGGGAAGGACTACCTGCATCCGTTCACCAAAAAACGTCTGTATTGTTTTTAGTTTGCCCTTGCGTTGATAACGATACAGCGTTTCCCGGAACCCAATAGCATAAAGGTATCGTGCGGGGGTAGCCCGCAGGCGTTGCCATTTAGACCCCTCCGCGAAATGCTCGACCTCTTTCAGGGCTTTTAACAGTTGTTGCTTCATGGATGTGACAAAAACTTGAAGAGGCGAAGGTACAAACTTCGGCCTATTGTCTGTGTACCAGTATTCTCTGGCTTCCAACCAGCTGGCCACAATGAGTGGCGGTTAGGAAATACACGCCTTGTGGTAAATGTGCTACCTGAAGACTGAAGCTAAGTGGTTTTTCTGCGGCTAAAGTCTATAATCGAATTGCTTTGCCATACAAATGACAGTGCGAGCACTCCACCTATACCTAAAATTGCGAGAAACGACCAATACCAATCGAAGGGAGCCCAGTAGTTTAGGCTTTGCGCAGCAGCCAACAGCAGGAGAAGTGAGCCCGCCAGTTGCCCCCAGGTTGTGAGTGGGACCCTGAGCTGCAACTGCCGGGAAGCCACCCATAGCTCACCTGCAATAACAAACACCTGTGTAGCCAGGGTCGCAATGGCAGCGCCCTCTGCCTTAAGGCTGGGAATGAGCCAAAGGTTCAGGGTCAGGTTAATGCCCAGTCCGATACCGAATACATAGTTCAGTTGCCGGGTATGGTTGCTGGCAACGAGCAGGGTGCCAAAGACATACGTCCCTGAAACGGCCAGGTAGCTTGCACAGAGGAACACAAGAATGCGACCGGAGTAAGCCGAGCCACTATCATACAGCAGCTCCATGATCTCAGTATGGTAAGCCCCTGCGCCCACCAGTAAAATGAGGCCGCTAAGTGTGATGAGCTTAAAGCTAAAGTAAGCCAGCGGTGCTACCGAAGTTTGCTCCTTTAGCATGCGCGAGAATAGGGGCAAAAGTAAGCCGGCAAAAAGAAAGCCTACCATGTTTGCGGCTTCGTAAAGCCGGTAGGCGGAGGCATAAAGGCCTGCTTCGGTTGCTCCGTCCGGCAGCAACTGCTCAATCATTAGGCCGTCCAGGCGGTAATAAGCTGACATAAGGAAAATACTCAGCGCATAAGGGGCACTTTCCCGAAGCAGGTAACGCAAAAATACCGGGTTGACGCGTAAGCGGAAGCGGGGGAGTCTGCGCGTGACAATACTCATGGCGATCAGTGCCGTCATACTGAGCGATGCGGTTTGTGCCCAGACAAACCATTCTATCCGAAAAGGCCCTGGCACCAGGTTGCCCCAAAGCAGCACACTGCAAATCAAGATGAGCAACAACCGATCGGTAACCGAAAGGAGGCTGTCCAGCCGGTAGCGCCCCAGCCCGGATACATTCGAGCGGAGGTACAGTACGAGCGAAAACAGGATTTGATTCAATGCGATAAAAAGCAGGAGGCTAAAGTGCGGCAGGGTATAGCCCGCCCACCAGCCTATGCCTAACACAAGGGCCAGATAGAGGATCGATAGGAGCCCTTTTAACACGATCAGGTTTGGAAAGTACTTGACCAGCAAGTGCCTGTGCTGCGCAATATTCCGGTTGTTGTAGTTCTGTATCCCGAAGTCGTTGACGATCTGGAACAGGAACGTGAAGTTGAAGAGAGCAAAGTACAGCCCGTACTCGTTTTCCGATACTGTATTCTGCACCGTCCGGTCAATGCCAAAAAGGTAGAACGGCTTGATCAGCAGGTTGGCCGTCAACAGGAAAACGATATTGAGGAGGAACTCACGCTTCATGGGCGCAAGGTAAGGCCTTTTACTCGTACCGCAGCGATTCGATGGGGTCCAAACGGCTGGCTTTCATCGCCGGGTAGAGTCCGGAGAGCAGACCAACGCCGGTGCAGGTGACAATAGCAATAATCACCCAAGCCCAGGGAAAGAGGAAACTACCGCTGGCAATGATGGCTACGACATTACCCGCCAGTACACCCAGGAATATTCCAATCAGCCCGCCAATGAGGCTAATGGTCACCGCTTCGGTCAGGAACTGGGTGAGGATATTGCTTCGTTTGGCCCCGATGGCTTTGGAAATACCAATTTCCCGGGTACGCTCCGTCACTGAAACCAGCATGATATTCATCAGTCCAATAGCAGCGCCGATGAGGGTGATCAGCCCGATACCCACTGCAGCCCAGCGGAAGTACGTGGTGTTTTCCCGGATTAGGCCGATAAGGCTATCACTTTTGGTGATTTCGAAGTCATTGTCCTGAGCAGCTTCGAGCCCACGGACATTACGGAAAACGGCGGTAGCATAATCCGTTCCTATATCAATCTGATTCGCATCATTTACAGCGATCATGAGGTTGTAGTTGGTGCGGCTGCTGCCGTAGTAACGCTTGCCGGTCTGTAGGGGGATAAGCACGCGGCGGTCTTCATTGCCACCCATACTCGATCCTTTCGACTGCATGGCGCCGACCACCTTGAGCTTGATGTTGCCGGCGTGAACGTACTGGCCTACGGCTTTCTCGGGCTGCCCTTTGAACAGTTCGTCCACTATTTCAGAACCAATAATGGCAATAAACCCGCCACGGATAGATTCCAGATAGGTGAAGTTCCGCCCGGCGGCCAGCTCAAATCCTTTGGATTCGAGGTAGTTCTCGTCAATGCCGAAGAGGCCTACGTTGGGGTTCGTTTTTTCATCTGCGCGTTTGATGGTGGCGGTGCCAGAGCAGGGCAGGGATACGGAAACCCGGGCCGGGAAGTCGTACGCTTCTTTGAAAGCCAGTGCCTGGTCATAGGATATGGGCTCGCCGATCTTTTCGCGTCTTCCACCGCGGTGTCCCCGCACGCCTTCTCCACGGGGCTCAATGTCGAAGGTATTGGCACCAAGATTAGAGAGGTTGTCGCTCAGGGAGTTGATACCTACGTCGATGGCGGTGAGGATGCCTACGAGGGCCATAATCCCGAAGGCAATGATCATCAGGGTGAGGATGGCGCGGAGCCAGTTGGACCGGACGGTGCGCAGGGCGAGGGTGATGTTTTCGCGTAAGCTCATGGCGTGGCTTTGTTTTTACAAATTCGAATGTAGGGTTTTTTGGGGGAAGGTGGGAAAAAGTTCGATGAATGGGGGGTGGGAGTCGGCGGTTGGCAGTCTGGCAGTTCTGTAGTGGGCAGTGGGGAGTCTTGGAGTGGGGGAGTGGGCAGTGGGCAGTCTTGGAGTGGGGCAGTCTGGGTAGTGGGCAGTGGGCAGTCTTGGAGTTCTGTAGTGGGCAGTGGGGTAGTCGGCAGTGGGCAGTCTTGGAGTTCTGTAGTGGGCAGTTGGGCAGTCGGCAGTCTTGCAGTTTTGTAGTGGGCAGTGGGGTAGTCTTGCAGTCGGGTAGTCGGCAGTGGGGTAGTCGGCAGTGGGCAGTCTGGGCAGTCTGGGCAGTGGGGTAGTCTTGCAGTTCTGTAGTCGGCAGTGGGCAGTGGGGGAGTCGGCAGTCGGCAGTCTGGCAGTGGGGCAGTGGGTGGGCTAGAGGCCGCCAGGGAAGAGTGGGGAGTGTTTGAGGTCGCTACTATGATAGGTGACTCCGGAGGAGGTGTTGCTTAGATCGATGAGGGGGATTCGGTAGCTGGGGCAGTAGAGGTCTTCGGTGAATTGCTTTTTGGGCGTGAGGCAGGCGTTTAATTGGTAGGGACCGGGTGGTAGGGGCCGGAGTAGGAAGGATGCGGTTTCGTGGCCAACGTAGAGGGCTTTAAGGGTTAGCTCTGTATTGGCAGGCAGGTTGATGGTGTAGTGGCCGTTGAAGTCTGCTTCAGTACCTTTGATGAGGGTGTTGTCTTGGTAAGCGGCGATGGTGCAGAAAAGGAGGGGGGCTCCGGAGGGGCCTTGGATGGTACCTTGCAGGGTTATCATGGAATCAGGTGTTGTTGGGCTGACTGTATCAATGGGCGTGGGAGTTGCCTGTGTTATGAAGTCTGTGGTGGTACAACCGGATAGGATGAGGGCGAGTGCGGCAAAGTATACCGGGAGGCGCTTCATAGCAGGGATGTTTTTATGAAGAATGCAGGCCGCCCATGAGGAGTTCTATGACTTCGGCTTCCACTGCCTCGGCAGAGCGGGACTTGCCTTCCTGAAACCAGTCGTAGAGCCAGCGCACGGAGGAGAAGAGGGTGTAAAGCATGACGTTGGGGTCCATTTGCCGGAAGGCGCCGCTCTTCATGCCGGTATTGAGGATGTTGCGGAACCGCTGCTCGTAGTCCTTGCGGAGCGCCTTGAATTCGGAAAGGTAGGGCTCATTGAGGTGGCGCCACTCGTCGTTAAAAGCGGTGACTGAGGTGGCGTCTTCCATAGCGGTCCGGATGTGCAGGGACAACAGGGCACGGACCTGTGCGGGCGCATCGGCACCGGATTTTTCCACCTCTTCCATACCTGAGATAAAGCGGTGGGCATTATCAAAGCAGATGTTGCGCAGGATTTCTTCCTTGGAGGAAATGTGGTTGTACAGGCTTGAGGCCTTCAGGTTGACTGCTTCAGCCAGATCGCGCATGGAGGTGGCCGAGTAGCCCTTGTCGCGGAACAAGTGGGCAGCGGCTTCCTGAATGATTTCCTTCTTGGTCTTCTTCGTTGTCATGCAGCAAAGTTAACTATCAAAATCCACAGCGACCCGGTCCGTTTTGGGGTGGGCCTGACAGGTGAGGATGTAGCCGGCAGCCAGCTCATCGGGCTCCAGAGCGTAGTTGACGTCCATTTCCACTTCCCCTTCGGTCAGTTTGGCGCGGCAGGTGCTGCATACTCCGCCTTTACAGGCAAAGGGCAGGTCGGCACCCGCTTTCAGTGCTCCGTCCAGCAGGGATTCAGCATCCGAGGCAAGTGGGAATTCCACCGTAGTGCCGTCCAGGGTGATGGCGACCATAGCGTCCACCTTAGGCTGATCTGCACTGCTTTTGGCTTTGGGGGCGGGCGCTTTTCCGTTGCCGGTATTGAAGAGCTCGAAGTGGATTTTTTTGCGGTCCACGCCGTGTTGCTCCAGCACCTCCCGGATGCCCTCGATCATCGGGAGCGGCCCGCAAAGGTAGAAGTCATCTACTTCCGCTGTATCAATCAGTTTATCGCAAATCGTAGCGCACTTATCGGCAGAGATGCGGCCGCTCAGCAGCGGGCTGCCCAGTTTCTCGCGGCTGAGTACGTGGTAGATGCGTAGCCGGCCCATGTGCTCGTTCTTAAGCCCTTCGATTTCTTCCCGGAAGATGATGCTGTCCACCATACGGTTGCCGTAAAAGAGGGTGAACGTACTCATCGGCTCCTGCTCCAGTACGGTCTTCATAATGGACATCACCGGCGTAATACCCGACCCCGCCGCGAAGGCCACATAGTGTTTGGCTTTCGCCTGATCAGGCTCAGCGGTAAAGCGGCCCATAGGCGTCATCACCTCCAGCTCATCGCCAGCCTTCAGCGTTTCATTGGCATAGGTGGAAAAACGGCCCTCCGGCACCTTCTTCACCGCCACGCGCAGCCCTTCGGCCGGCGTACTGCAGATGGAGTAGGAGCGGCGCACCTCTTCACCATTGATTTCCGCCTTGAGCGTTAGGTATTGTCCGGGCAGAAAGGCGTACTCCGGCTGCAGTGCTTCCGGCACTTCAAAGGCTATAGACACACATTCTTCGGTCTCAGGCCGCACTTCGCGTATCTTCAGGGGATGAAACTTTGGCATTGCTGTTCAGTCTTTTCTATGAATAACGATACGAATGAACGTTCGTTTGCAAAGATAGGAAAAAGGTTGGTAAGCTTGGCCCTGTCTCTTTAAAGTGTTGCTGGCGTGGAGCTTAACCCAGGGCCTTTCCAGAAGCTCTGCCCCAGCTTTTCTCGATCAAACCCACCAGATTCCGACAGGAGCCCTTGCCCAGAGGTAGCCTACCTACAAAATGTTAACCAGCCGCTCCCCCGGGCCGTGCTCAGTAGCCCCGCACCTTCTGCACGGTCACAGCAAACCCATTGTAACCCGCGTCCCTGAATCACCAAGCTTTGTGCTTCCTACAATGTTTTTTTGATAAAAAAGCTCAAAAATTTGGAAATATTGCGGGGGGGGGTAAATTTGATCATTGCTAAAATATAAAAGCACATAATAAAACGGGAATTAGTTTTTTCGCAGTATTTGTGTTGCTTGCAGCACGCTGTGCCGTTCGGGCGCTCCGTTCATTTCGATTAATTGCACCAGGTTTTTTATTCATGTTTTTGCACGGCTAACCGGCTACAAGTCCGGCATTAAAAGATGGTTATGTATCCTGTGTACAGATTAGTACCTGGCCGTTCTATGCCTAATGGTGATGGCCGCTGTTGTTGTATTGAATACCGTCACCGGTGCGCCGGAAGTGCAAAAAAGTCAGTTTTGAATGAAAACGTTAAGCGTAGCTTTTTCAAACCAAAATATCATGTAGTATGAAAAAATCACTGTTGAATTTGCTCTACCTTCGTTTCGCATGCCAAAAGATTTTGTGCGGATTTTGCATGGGGTAGTTCTTGTGTTGCTGGCCAGTTCCCAAAAAGGTTACACCCAGTGCAGTGTATACCCTAATCTTTTAACCGCCAATTTGAACAGCGCTAATTCGACGCTATCCATATCCGGGATAAGTTGTGAACCTTGCCGGGTTGGAGTTGGCGAGAACCGCAACAGATGCATCTGCCGGGAGGATTGTAAGCGCATGATTCCCCCGGAAACTGTTATTGATGAAATACAAAATGATTGTATCGAAGATTGTGCAGATGAGTTCCCTAATGATCCTAATTCATATCACCATTGTTTAGGTTATTGTGATGAATTGCCTTTTCAGGATTATTATGATTGTTTATCAGACTGTGGTAACTATAGTCAGTTGAGGCGCCCTGTAGAATATGAATATCGGATAGGTGTATGGTATGCCACTGGATTCGTACCTTCATTTACTGGGGATCCTGACGAAATATTTCAAAGTGAAAATAACGGCGCTCCTCCGGAAACAATAAGTGTATCTTTGATGAATACTCCATCAGGAAGTTATAGTTATTGTTACTTCACATTCTTGGAAATCTCCTACGACGATGGCACCTGCTGTCACTTCATCAATGCAGAGTGCGTATCTATTGGTTAATTTGCTAATTTAAAACCCACAAAACATGAAAAAGATAACACTTCTGGCAGCACTCGCCATACTGATGCTTGCCGCTTGTGAAAAGGACACCGTGAATACTGCTGGGAACAACTCCAACGGTGAACTGGCAAATCTGACGATCGGCATTGTGAGAGATTACCTGCCGTTGGATTTGGTCAGGCAAAACAGCACAGTAGTCTTTAAGAATGCCGATGGAGAAGAAAAAAAGCTTCAGATTCACTGGCTGGAAGAAGAAAAGGAGAAGGCATACGGCAACCGTACTTACGAATCAGAGCACATTGCCATCTGGTATTTGGACGAAAGTGACCGGACTTACCAATTGAAAACCATTGCATCAGCAAACTATACGGAAGGAGGAGCCAATGAGTTCGTCACGAGCTTGATAAACACAACAGTTAATAATGGTCTTTCTACTGCTTTATCTTCGATATCCATATCAGCCGACAAGTCGCCCTTGATGTGTGACTTGTTGCCATCAGTCGATATTCTGGGCAAGACTTTCGCAGACGTTTACACCAGCGGGGTGGTTTTGGAGGATGTCACCTCTTTTTCCCGGCTATACTACACGATAGAGCTGGGTGTCGTAGGCTTCGAAGGCTGGGAGGGAGAAATGTGGGTGCTGGACCGTTTTGAGGAATAGAAACGGATGAAAACCCACAAGGAGGTGGATATCGCCCGGATCAGTCAGGGCAAAGGGTGGCATGAACTGGGCGAAGCAGAGCTGAAAGCCCTGGAAGACATCGCTTATTATGGGAGCACCGGGGCAGGAGTCCGCGCCCAGAACATCCTGAATGCCTTTTACGGGGCGGGGCAATACCACGAGCCCATTCTCCCTACTGGTCTACAAGCCCTATCCAAACCGGGCAGCAACCGTCCCGAAACCAGAAAAGCGCTCAAAGTGCCGGCTCAGGTACAGGCATTCCCCAACCCGGCCCGGCAGTCGGTCACCTTCCGGTGTACTTTGCCGGAAGGCACAGAACAGGCAGAGCTTAGCATACAAGACGTAAACGGGCAGACTATAGCCGTGCTGCCCATCGTGGAGGGACAGGCGACGGCCTCCTGGGACAGCCGGCCTTACCCCGCCGGGCTGTACTTTTATACGCTCCATCTGCCCAACCGTCGTTTAGCGACCCAAAAATTGGTTATCTTACGGTAGGTTGAGCAACCAAAGTATTAATGCCCTGCTTGCCTGTCTCAGGCAGGCAGGGCTATTCTCAAGATAACAACTGGCTTCTCATGCACCTCAGATTTTTGCTATTTCTATTCCTGCTCAGCAGCGCTTCCTTGCTGCCTGCACAGGAGGAGGCTTTCAATAAGCGCTATTACTTTGGTTATGCTGCGGCTATCATCAACGGGGTCTACCCTACAGACAGCTGCATTTACATCACCGGGCTGGCCGCTGATACTATACCGCCCTTTTATCCTTCAGGCTTATTTTTTGCTAAGCTGGACCTGAATGGGGAAGTCGAACATACAGCTTTTGCCCATCCGGAAGGGCAGGTTATTGAAAACTGGAGAGGTGGCTTAAAGTCTATCGGAGAAAGGTTTCTCACGAGTGCAATGATAAGAGATACGAGCTTTAGGGTGGCATTGATTTTTTTGGATTCAGCAGGATCGATTGTGAATACCAATGAACTCCTTCATTTTTTTCCGCTTCATGAAAATACATTTCAAACAAACTATGAGCCAGTTATTGGAATCGACAACAAAATATTGCTGCCTACCCGTGACCGGAACCCTCAGGGGGTCAACAACACGGAATCCGTACTTCAGCTATTTACTGCAGATGGGGAGCTTTTATGGCGAAAAAACTTTGGCGCTTTTGATTATTGGGATGCTCCAGTTTCAGCCAGCGCTATAGATAGTATCTTTATTATTGGAGGGCTGCGTGCAAATTTCAATAAAGTCAGAAAAAATTATATTTACCAACACCGTATCTACGCCATCGACACCCTCGGCAACGTCCAATGGAACTACCTCAGCCCGGTTGATGAGCTGCTGAGCGAACAAATGGCGATCCACGCAGAGCCGGACGGTAGCGTCATTGCCGCCTGCTTCAAAGGCGAAGAGTTTTCTGTGAATGCGGTTTCGGGGGCGATCAACTGGAGCCCGGCCTACATCTACAAGCTCAATCCGCAGCATCAGTTGGAGCGGGAAGTGGAGTTTCATGAGCCTTACCCGACAATGGGCTACAGTGACCTTAATAAGGTTCTAGCCCCGGCAGATGGAAGCGGGTATGTGATAGGCGGGCATATTTCGATATTAGAGGAGGGGGAAGCAGATGTCGTTGGTTGGCTCGCCAAAGTGTCCCTGGATGGAGAAAAGCTTTGGAACCGCAAAATAAGATATCTGGAAGTCCCTGATGTACTTGAAACGCACGAGATATTCGACCTAAAAGAAATGCCTGGCGGCGGCTACCTCATGGGCGGGCAGACCATATACGGCAATGAGCCTTCCGGGCCCATACAGCGCGGCTGGCTGCTGCGGGTGGATGAAGAAGGCTGCCTTGTGCCCGGCTGCCACCTGGTCAGTACGGAGGAGGCTGCTGCCCCGGCTCTTTCGCTCCACCTCTATCCCAACCCAGCGCAGGAGTACCTCTATGTGCTGCTCCGGGATGCGGGCATTGCCCGCCGCCGGGGCCCTGCCCTGCAATTGCTGGACCTGCAGGGGCGCATCTTGCAGTCGCACCCCGCCGGCCGCATTGATGAGGTGACCAGCATACTGCTGGTACGGGGCCTGCCTGCCGGCGCCTACGTCCTCCGCTATGTGGCGGACGGTCAGGTTTTGGCGGCGGAGCGGGTGGTGGTGCGGTAGAAAAAATCGTTTTGCAGTTTACCTTACCTACTACCGCAGGGCACATTTAGGAATCCTGCACCGCATGAGCTAAATTGACATTGTCGTTTATCATCAGACCATTTAAACATAAAATATGAAAAAGACAACATACGCTTACTCCCTGTTGCACCTGCTACTTGCAGTGACTGTAGTTTCGCTCAAAGCACAGGATTACACCCCTTTAGTCATTGAGCAGGCCACCTGGCAGATCATTGCGATAAATGGAAATGTTTATACCCCCTTTGGCTACACTATTGAGGGGGATACCACGATTGAGTCGGTAGCGTACAAGAAAGTTTATTATTTGGATTTGTACCCCGATACCTTCTCAGTCGACTACGCTATTGAAGACCGATGGCTTTTTGGGGCCCTGAGGGAAGATACTGCTGCCCGCAAGGTCTACACGATTATATTCGATGAAACATGGGATGGTTTCTGCACCATTGGTAGTGAGATTGAACTCTATGATTTTTCAAAAGGCATTGGAGATACGATTAGCAATTGTTTGACTTTTCCTGACATAGAATACCCATATATCATTGATGCCATCGATCAGGAGGAAGTATGGGGGCTTAACCGGACTCACATCCAAACCTCACAGTACGGCATTGAAGAATCGCTGATTGAAGGCATTGGATACTCCGGTGGTCTTTTTGTTGAAGCTCTTTATTTGCCCAGTACTGCTGATTGGGGGGTGTTCCTTCATGATTATTGTGTGGGTGCTGCAGCGGACTGTGGATTGCTCAGCAGTACGGTTTCTGAAAAGGTGGTGCCGGCAGTCCGGGTATTCCCCAATCCGGTAAGACAGGGTGCGCCACTGTGGCTCGAAAAGCCGGAAGGCATGGCTGCTGACCATACCGTAGAATTGGTGGATGCTATGGGGCGGCTTTGTATCCGTCAGGCGTACACACCACCCGCCGATGGGCAATACCTTTCGACCACCGGATTAGCTCCCGGCTTTTATGTGTTGCAGTTCCGTAGCCAAGACGGGCAGCTTTTTCAGCTTGAAAAAGTAATCATAGAGTAGAGTAGGGGCATGGATGAGAGAGGTAAGCTTGTATTATACCGACGATAAAGTGGTTTGCCACAGCAAACCGACTTGGTGTCGGCATAAACGCTGGAAAGTGGCCTGCGCCTGTCCTGACAAGCTTCGCTTCGTCACGGGCCGATGTTGCAAACCACTTTGTTAAGCGTATACATCAAGCCTTGCGAGCTGTTCCAAGCTCTACACTCACGAGGGCCATCACCACCAAAACCTCTCCGATGAAATAAGCCACGCCCAGCCAGGTCAGGGTGTCGAAGCGGTAGGCCACGATCCCAAGCGTAGCAATACAGTAGAGGGTATTGGCTACTGCGATGCCGGTCAGAAAGGGGGCTCCGCCTTCTTTGATCCGCCAGTAGCAGGTGAGGGAGTAAACGGCAAAGCAAGCGGCAACGCCCGCCAGGATGTAGAGAAGGGAGGCAGGCATGCCAAACACAGACTCGTACCGGGCAAGCACCTGACTGAGCAGGAGAGCGGTGATGATGGCACCAATGCCGTCGATCAGGAATAGCTTGTTAATCGTAGCTTTGGCAGGCATAGGTTCGTTTTTACCCGGTTGCATGGAAGGAAAGGGTAAATGGTTAAACGCGCTACTGACCATTCTGTTCTTTATGCTTTAGCTGTCCGCGTACTTTCTCAAGGTATTTTTCATCTACTTCCAGAACACGGCAAATCGTGGTCAAGGCTCCCTGCGCAGTACCCAGACCCTGTCCGGGCAGCCGCCCCACAGCCACCGTTGGTAAGTAAAGCCAGCCTGCATAGCGTAGCCGGGCCTTGGGCCGAAGGCGATCATCCACTCATCATCATCCACCCACCACCAGGATTTACCGGGCTGCCCTTTGCGTGCCGGGTGGTAATGATGCCAGCCATTGTACTCATAACCAGCATCCACCCGCTGCATGCGGATATCATTGCGCTGCAGCCATTCAAAAGCCTGTGCCCGGGCGCGGTTCCAGGCAAGATAGTCATGGGTAGCCAGCATGCTGAAGAGCGCAAATATAAAGAGGACTGCTCCTTTAAACCATACCTGTGGCTTTGGGGCAAGGGTTGCCAAAAACAGGATAGCCGAAGCCACGCTCAGCAGCATATACCGATCGAAAAAACCGGTGACCGACATAGCCAGGAAATTAGCCAGATTGAGCAGCAGCAGAAAAAGGAAGAAATCCTGCTGTTTTTGATTCAGCTCACGCAAGGCACTCAGGCCCACCCAGGTCAGCAGGCTGGCTGACAGCTGACTGATGTAGCCCAACGTATACATCGTCCATGTTGGCAACTGTGGCGTATTGCGGAGCTGAAAAGTGTATACATCGCCCAACAGCTCCGGGCCAAGCCCCCAGTTGTACAGGATGTTACCACCGTACGGAAAAACATGGCCGGCATAATGCTGCGCGATGAGCAAGCCTGCATTCGCTACTAGTATCCCGGTCAGCGGCCAAAGCCGGAGTACGCCGGCAGCCCGCACACGAGACCAAAGAAAGGGGAGCAACGGCAGGCAGAACGCCCCGAGGTAGACCCATGACTTAAAGCTTTGCCGGCCCAGCTGTGCGAGTACTCCCTCCGGCGCCTCCCAAAGTTGCTGCAGTAGCTGCGCCGAGACCGGCAGGTAGTTTTCGCTGATGCCTAACCAGGGTTTTACTGTATTTTCCAAAAGCAAGTAGGCGCTTGCAGCCACCGCTGCGGATAGCCCCGCCCAAAGCCATCCCCGCATTCCACCGCGCTGTTGCAGCAGGTACCAGCCCCCCATAGCCGGGAAGAGTAAGATGCCCGGTTGCCGGTTGAGGTAGGCCAGCAGGCTTAAAACTACAAAAAGAAGCAGCCACCGGATCTGCCTGCTCTGCTGAAACCTAAGGCCTGCCCAGGCGGCCCAGATAACCAGGGCCAGAAAAGGCACATCGGTCATAAAGGAAAAAGAAAGGTGAAAATACAATGGGCTGAAAAGCAAAACAGCGGTGCCCACAGTAGCCATGCTTACGGAAACACTGAGCAACCGGAGCAACCGGAAGAACCCCAGCCCGCCCAGCCCCGCTGCCGCCCAGGTAGACCACCGCAGGCATTCAAAACTAAAGCCCCCGCCCAGTTTGCAAAACAGCGCGCCCCAGGCCACTTGCGTCAGGATATTCGGAGAAAAACGAGCCTTAATTGAGAGTTGCCCCGTTTCGACCCATTGCTTAACGGGGTAGGCGTACTGCCAGTCGTCGTTGAGCGGGAAGTCCCCGCCAAGGCCTACTGCCAGCGCAGCGGCTATCCAGGCCAGCAAGAGCGCTAAAGCGCCGCGATGAAGCGTGATGTAAAACGGAGCCATAGACGATCAGGTAGAGGCGTGACGAGGCAGCAACACAAAAAAGTGTACCCCTCTCTGACGGAAAGATACACTTTTCAGGATCGATTATCCTGGTATGAATTTACAGGCTCGCGACGTGGCGAGTCAGCTTGCTTTTCAGGTTAGAAGCCTTGTTAGCGTGCCAGGTACCGCGCTTCGCCAAGCGGTCTACCATGCTGATGACCTTAGGCAGGAACTTCTCCGCTTCTGCTTTCTCCTTCATTTCACGGAGCTGACGGATAGAAGTCCGGGTGGTCTTCTTGTAGTAGCGATTGTGTACACGGCGCTTAGCTTCCTGCCGCATGCGCTTCTTTGATGATTGGTGATTAGCCATTACTTTATGATATTTACATGCTTTTCCAAAAAAGAGACGCAAATTTAAAGCTTCTTTTTAAGATTTTAAAGCTTACCTCTGATTTTATTATGCCGGTAGCTTTACTTTGGTAGTGGAGCCGGTATTGCCAAACAATGAACCGCAAAGCGCGTGGCATTCCAAATCATAGTGGTATCTTTAGCAGCCAAAATTAAGAGGAAGATCAAAAAACAAGAATTACACCATGAGAAAAAAATTACTGCTGCTGCCGGTGTTGTTTTTCGCTGCCATTAACCTCACACAGGCACAGGTATGGCTGGAATTAGGCGCCAAAGGTATGATGGGTATGACCGGGCTGGCTAATGCGAATATCAATGGCGACTCAGAACATGACAGCTCGCTAGGCTTTGCCACGTCTCTGGGCGGAGTGGCCAACCTGAATTTTGGCGATTACCACGGGCTGACTTTTGAAATGCTGGGCGCTACGTACAGTCACTCCATGACTTACCGGGGGGCAGCCGGCAACCGTACTGTAAATATGGAGTGGGAAAGCATCGATGCCTACCTGTTGTACCGTTTTTTCCGGAGCAACGGCGCTTTCGCAGAACTCGGGGGCAAGGCTACTTATCTGCGTGGTGCGCAGCAATCCTTCGGGACAGACTGGTCAGATGTTTCGGGTAAGTACACCGACCGCTATTGGTCAGGGTGCTTTGGAGTGGGCGGTTTTGTGACCGCTAATAAGGTGCTGACCGTCAAAACCGGAATACGGGCAGAGTACGCCTTTACGGACCTGATGTCAGCCGAGGGGCAGGCAGAAAACTACCCCACCTTCTACACCAACTACGATACTTATGAGGAAACACGACCCTTCCGGATTGGCTTCTACATGGAAGTGACCTTTGGTGTGGGTGGCATTGCGCAGTCACAGTGCGGTGCCCGTGGTGTAATATTCGGCACCGGGTACAACTAGCCCAATAAGCCATAATTATTCAAAATAAAGCAAGTCAAGGGCAAATAATAGCGCCCGGGCTTGCTTTTGTTTAAAAGCCCTCTTTACTTAGTAGCTTGACGGAAATAAATGGTACAATTTTCTTTAGGATTCACCAAAATTTTCACACAACCTCCCTCTGGTCAGTTGTTTAGAAAATTTTAGCGAATCAAAATTGTATCATTTATTTTTTTTCTCCGTCTTTTGGGGCAAATTTATGCATAGGCAGTTGCGTATCCGGCGAACGATACCTGCTGCCGCGTGTTTTCGAACAAAAAACATAATCCGTAACCATAGCAAGTAATGAACGATTTCTCATTTATAGCTAATGCTCACCCATCGTACATTGATTCGATGTACCAACAGTACCTGCAGGACCCTGATCAGGTGGAGGAAACCTGGCGTGCCTTCTTCCGTGGCTTTGACTATGCGGGCACCGCAACCAATGGCCATGCAGAGGGTGCTACCGCTGCTTCTTCTGAGGCCCTTGACAAAGAGTTCAAGGTGCTCGCCCTGATCAAGGCCTTCCGCAACCGCGGGCATTTATTGTCTACCACCAACCCAATCCGGAAGCGCCGCGACCGGCAACCGAACCTGAACCTGGAAGACTTCGGCCTCTCTGAAGAAGACCGTCAGCTTTCCTTCGAAGCGGGCCGGGAAGTGGGCATCGGCAAGGCTACCCTGCAGCAGATCATCGACCACATGCGTAAGGTGTACTGCGGTAATATTGGTATTGAATACCACCACATTCAGGACCGCGAAAAGCGCCGCTGGATACGCACTAAAATGGAAGGTTTAGAGCCGGACACAAGCTATGGCTTCGGTAATGATCAAAAACGACGCATTCTCGAGAAATTGAATGGGGCAGTGGTTTTTGAAAAATTCCTCCACACCAAATACATCGGGCAGAAGCGTTTCTCTTTGGAAGGTGGTGAGAATACCATCGTTGCATTGGATGGCCTGATTAATAAAGGTGCCGAACTCGGCGTTCAGGAAGTCCTGATCGGGATGGCCCACCGGGGGCGCCTGAATGTGCTGGCCAACATCATGGGCAAGACTTACGCTCAGATTTTTAACGAATTTGAAGGCACGGCCGTGCCGGACCTCAGCTTTGGCGATGGCGATGTGAAGTACCACCTCGGCTTCTCCTCGCAGGTAGAGACGCCTTCCGGCAAAAACGTACACCTGAAGCTGGTCCCTAACCCTTCTCACCTGGAGTCTGTCGACCCGGTAGTGGAAGGCTTTGCGCGTGCCAAGGCCGATATTTTGTACAATAGCGATTATGACCAAATCCTGCCCATCCTCATCCACGGCGATGCGGCACTGGCAGGGCAGGGGGTGACCTATGAAACCGTACAGATGAGCAAACTGGCGGGCTACTACACCGGCGGTACCATCCACTTCGTGATCAATAACCAAATTGGCTTTACCACTGACTTTGATGATGCCCGTTCTTCTACCTATAGTACGGGTGTAGCCAATGTGGTACAGGCCCCGGTTTTCCATGTCAATGGTGATGACCCTGAAGCGGTGCTGTTTGCCACAGAGTTTGCGATCGAATACCGGCAGAAGTTCAACAACGATGTCTTTATCGATATGGTGTGCTACCGTAAACACGGGCACAACGAGGGCGATGATCCCAAGTTTACGCAGCCTGAGATGTACGACATCATCAATAATCACCCGGATCCCCGGGAAGTGTACAACAGGCGGTTGGTTGAACGCGGTGATGTCGATAAGGAATTGGCTGAGGAAATGGAAGACTCCTTCTGGAAACTGCTGCAGGAGCGCCTGGACGAAGTCCGTGAAAATCCACTGCCCTACGAATATCAGGAGCCGGAGCAGGCCTGGCGGGAGCTAAAGAAAACAACGACGCCCGAAGACTACCGGGAGTCACCTGATACCGGCATAGACCGCGAGGCTGTCGATAAACTGATTAAGCACCTGACCTCCTTCCCGGATGGCTTCACACCACTAAGCAAAGTGAAGCGCCTGATGAAAGGCAAAAACAAATTGCTGGAAGAGAACAAACTGGACTGGGCGATGGGCGAACTCCTCGCTTATGGCAGTATTCTCATGGAGGGTAAAGATGTGCGCATGAGCGGTCAGGATGTCCGCCGGGGCACCTTCTCCCACCGGCACGCTGTGGCTTATGATGCGAAGACGTATGAGCCCATCAACCGCCTGGATGGTATTCAGGAAGGGCAGGGGAAATTCCGTATCTTCAACTCCCTGCTATCTGAGTTTGCCGTGCTGGGCTTTGAGTATGGCTACTCCCTGGCTTCCCCTGACAATCTGGTCCTCTGGGAGGCGCAGTTTGGCGACTTCTACAACGGTGCCCAAACCATCGTCGATCAGTATATCTCCGCTGCCGAGAGCAAGTGGCGGCGAATGAGCGGTTTGGTTATGTTGCTGCCTCATGGATACGAAGGGCAGGGGCCTGAGCACTCAAGTGCCCGACTGGAGCGTTTCCTGCAGGCTTGTGCTGAATTCAACATGACGGTGGCGAACGTGACCAAGCCGGCGAACTTTTTCCACCTGCTGCGCCGTCAGCTTGCACGCCCGTTCCGCAAGCCTTTGGTGGTAATGTCGCCTAAATCGCTGCTCCGCCACCCCGAGTGTGTGTCAGATATCAGCGAGTTCGAGTCCGGGAATAGTTTCCAGGAATTGATTGACGACCCCTTCATCGGCCCACGCAGTGGCAAGAAGGTCAAGCGGTTGTTGCTGTGCAGTGGTAAAATCTATTACGATCTGATGCAAAAGCAGCGCGAAGATGACCGCAAGGATGTGGCTATCGTTCGCCTGGAGCAGCTCTACCCGCTGCCCGATCAGCAACTGCAGGCCATCTTCGACCGCTACCCCAACGCAGAGCCGTACTGGGTACAGGAAGAGCCTTCCAATATGGGGGCCTGGCAGTACATCCACTCCATCTTCCTGGCTAAGGAAGTGGTGGTGAATACCGAGCTGAAGCACATCGCCCGCAAAGCGAGCGCTTCTACTGCAACTGGCTTCAAGGAAGTCCACGATCAGCAGCAGCAGCGCATCGTCAATCTGGCCTTTGGCGAGGAGTAGGCGTGGCTGAAGTGTATCAATTGAGCAGAGCCGCTTCCGGAGTTCCGGGGGCGGCTTTGCTGATTTACGGTCTGCTTGATATGCCTCTCTGTGAGCAATTGGACACTTGCTAAAACACTGAAATCATTGTAACTTGACAGTCAATTGAAAGGAGACGTAAATGGAGACTTTGCAGCCACAGCTTATTTATGAGCAAGAAAGGAATAAGCCACTACCCGATAAATTTCATGCCTTCATACAGCAGCAACTGTTATTTTTAATCAAATTAGCCTACCGTGACCGGTTTGAAGTACTGCCGGAGCTCAATATCCTGTTTGGAGAAGAAAAAAATGTGCCAGACCTGGCGCTTTTTGAAAAAGGTCAGCTCGACCTGACGTATAATGAAACCAACATCGCGGAAATTCCCGTAGGGGCTATCGAGATTCTATCTGGTCAGCAGCCCATACAGGAGTTGGTCATCAAGCTCGAACGTTATCTGAATGCAGGGGTGAAATCGTATTGGCTGGTGGTACCGGATTTGCGGTCCATTTATGTGTACCACCACCGGAACGACAGTAATATTTTTGGCAGCAATGATGTCCTCGTTGATGAGGTACTGGGCATTGAGCTTGAGCTCTAGGAAGTATTTGGCGCTCTTGAGCGGAAAGGCTAACTTTCGCTCATCCAAATCCATTCTTATGTCCATCGCTCAGCGCATCCTGCAATTCAACCGTTCCCTGCAGCCCAACTGGGAACTGCCACCGCATGCCGACCTGCTTTATCCCTTCGATGGCAAAGAGACCTGGAATGCTATGGAGCAATTTTACGGCAAGTACTACGGTGATGACCGCCCGCGCATTGCCATCTTTGGCATCAATCCGGGTCGTTTTGGAGCCGGTGTCACCGGAGTGCCCTTTACCGACCCCATCCGCCTGGAAGAAGTCTGCGGTATCCCAAACGCCTTTCACAAAAAACCGGAGCTGTCTTCCGACTTCGTTTACCGTTTCATCGACAACTGGGGCGGTGCGGAAGCCTTCTACGAGCATTTCTACATCACCTCCCTCTGCCCCCTCGGCTTCACCCGCGATGGCAAAAACTACAACTTCTACGATGATAAGAAACTGGAACGGGCCGTAGAGCCCCACATCATTCACAACATCCAATCGCAGCTTGATCTGGGTGTAACCAACAAAGTCGCCCTCGTCATGGGCGTAGGCAAAAACTGGAAGTACTTTGAGCCCCTCAATGAAAAGCATGGCTTTTTCGAAGTGCTAAAGCCCCTGCCACACCCGCGTTGGGTAATGCAGTACCGGCGCAAGCGGCTGGAGGAGTTTCTGGAAGACTACCAGCAGGCGCTGGATTGGGCGGTTGGGAAATTATAAACTCACATTTGAGATTGAATTGATTTCAAGGCTTCTTCATATTGATCATTAATTACAGTAACAGTACCTTTGATGCAAATAGCCGTTAAAAATGAAATTCAGTTGGGACCCGGATAAATCAGCATCAAATAAAGAAAAACATGGAATTGATTTCGATCAAGCCAAAGAGGTATTCATGGATAATAATGCAATAGTAGATCAGGCGAAAAGGGTAGAAAACGAAGAGCGCTGGCTTGCAATCGGTAAAACATTGAAACTTTTTATTGTTGCTATAGTGTTCACAATCAGAGACACTACGATCCGGATAATTTCGGCTAGGCAAGCCCGTAAGAGCGAAATAAAAGAGTATATTAGGAATTCATTTAAAGCGGACACTGAGCATGAAGATAATGAAAACAGATGAAGTGTTTGACCTCATCAATCGTGGTGAATCAGTCGACAATATTGTATTGTCTGATTTGAACAGCAAAAGATTGAGCCTCAGGGAAGCATTGCAACTGGTGGAAAATGGTTTTTCTGTTTCGCAGGAGAATATCAGGTATGATGATGCTGAAGTTGCTTATGATGCTGATTTCGATGAGGTAGAATGGGAAGGTAATTACAAAAGCCTGAGAGGACTCTTGGTTTCCAGGCAAGTCGTTGAAGAGGAGCAGCCGAAAGAAGAGATCATAACCATAGAATTATCCGTTAAGGACAAAGGCTTGAAAAACTGGCTGGGAGAGAATACTGGCAAGCTAAAGGACATCATTAATAAATTAGTGGTAGACCTGTACACTACGGAGCAATTGTTGCACCCTGACCAGCATAAATAGCGGTGGCACGGGCACTCCCCACCCCTCCAACAGGCTTCTAATCCCTTCTGGGAAAAATGAAAGAAGAGCCCTCTTTTCAAAAGTGCTCCTCTTTCATGTTGTGATCTTTACTCCTCGTAAGGAATGGTGCGTATCAAGTCGACAGGCTCTATGACTTCATCAGCCAAATAGGATAAAGTGCCACCTGAAGCATTTCCCATAAATTCTATTCTCCCTTTGATTGTATCTGGATGAACCATTAACCCTTTATATATCATTCTGGTATATCCTGCTATGTTACCGTCTTCTGTCCAATCTCTACAAACAGATTCCCCTAACTCTCCTCTTGTTGGCTGCAAAAGATGTATATGAATCTCTTTCAAGCTATCGGGCGTCATTGGGGGGATATATAGTACTTGTCTGGTAAGACTATACTCTGCATCGTCTGGGATTTCGGAGACTAAAGAAGTACCTGTAGGTACCCCGACTTCATTAGGAGAAGCCGTCCATGGCTCCTCCACAAAAGTCAGCCCAAAAGTATCTATGCATACAAACGGCTCTACATAAGCGACAAAGGTCTTAGATGACGGCATAATGCAGAATTTCCGGGCTTCAAGTTCATTGCTTATAAAAGAAGTCCTTAATTCCAGCCAGGTTTCAATGCTTTCTTCCGGGCAATCGCATTCTGCGTCCGCACAGATCATATCTCTGTCCCAACATCTTGGGCAATCGGGGGTGACTGGTACTTCATCTTTGCAGCCAGTAAAGGCTAGCAATAATGAGGAAAAAGTGAATATGATGAAGTTATATTTCATCGCAAGAATATTTTCTCGTTAGACAATGTACCGTCTGATTCGACGATGTTTACTATATATAGTTCTCCAAGGCGAGATTAATGCATTTTGACTTGCTCTTTTTTCCGCTCGCTGCGTTGAAAAGCCTCGCCGTCCGTACGGATGCCTGCGTTTTTCGCCTTGCGAGCGAAAAAAATACCTGCGTCAACTTTGCACAAGTCCTGCCTTGGAGAACTATATATAAGCCTTATTTTTAGATAAATGAATAAAATATTCCTAATTTTTAGAACTGGGCTTGTTTTTAATTGTCATAATAATGACTGTTGCCTTAGCAATTTTTCAATTAAATAATAGATTCCCGCTATTTAGGGCTTGATGGTAGCGTATTTGCTTTGAATACCAAGGAGTTTTGGTTCTGACTAAGTCTTTTTTGGCGTGTCAAATAATACGACGATAGAGCCCGCCCCGCATTTCTTCGGAGTTCATAAACTCCTGATTTGCAATAGGCGCAAGCACCAAACAAGCTCTCAAATCTCTTTGTATATGAAAAAACAACACTACCCCAACCAAAGAAAGCTATTTGAGCTACTCGAAAAACTATATTCTCTTCAGAATAAGCATTTTCCAAAACACTATATGGAAAGCGCAGGTCTTTCGAAAACCCCAGTTTACTACCGTGTCAATGGTAGGTCATCCATTACCTTTGACGAGGGTTGCAGGTTGCTTTCCAGTCACAATATTTCAATGGACCATGGTTACATTAATTCCGACACGGACAGCAGCCTAAAATTATTGGAAGAAATATTTCAACACATTGAAAAGGATGATGAAATAGAGATGACCATAATATGCTCTTCACTACCACCATTCTTATTCCATACTAAACCACTACAGGCATTCGAGCAATATTTTCAGCAGCTCACGCTTAAAAATACATCACTGGAACAAGTACCGTTTACAAGCTTTAGCTTTGATGCCAGCCATTTCGACCTGCTCGGTTCGCCTGCAATCTCAAGTGCAAAAAAGACCTTAGTACTCCCTCTTCAATTATTTGAAAAAGTCGTCCACAAAATCCATCATGTAGATGCACTAGGGCTTTTTCAAAACCAAAACATCAAAAAGCGATTGCTTAATTCGCTACTAAGTGCAGTGAAAGAACTAAAGAACTACATCACTCACTCAAAGCATCAAGTGGTAGCCTTTGAAAATCCTTATTTTGAATTGAGCAATCTCATACTTATCCAAACCCAATCATTAGGGCTCGCATATACCTGGTCTGACATGATGAGCAAGGTTTATCTTTTGACCGATGATGACAGTAACAATATTAAGCGATCTTTTATGACTATAACACCTCACTTGCATAACATCTTTCCCTACAATAGCAAGGGGTTCAGACGGTATTTTGAAACTCAAAAAAACCGCTTAGAAGCGTGGCAAACCTGAAATACGAGCTTGTTTGGAGCAGTTTTTCAATGTCCATGGCGCTAAAAAGACAGGTTGGCCTTCATTCTATCGTAGAGGAGAAGTGGTTAGAATCACCCCTTCGGATACGGGCAATGCCGGCACCCGCTCCCACAGCAGTACCCCCGCTTGAGGTGAGACCAGCTCGTCATCACGAACATCCCGTTTTCCATATAGTAATCGATGCCCTCTACAGGCCTGCCGGGCCTTTTGTAATCTGGTGCAGTATTGTACCTTTTGCCGGCTTTGAAGTCCGCCACAAACTGCTCAATTTGCTCCTGTACCTGCGCTTTGAGGCAGGCAGGGCAAAGGCAGCGTGCTGCTTCGATGGGCGCAATAGCGGGCAGCTTATGGCACCAGCAAGCAGCGGCGTTTTCCACCTGGCAGTCAAAGACAGAATTACAATTTGGGCAGGTCTGTTTCACGGTTTTGGTTTTTTAGGGGTCGCGAAACAATAACTTACCTATTTTGACTCGTTTTTTTGCACGCTAACTGCGTTAATCCCGGTTACACCGGGACACCGTAGCCCCACTATGGTTACGTTTTTTGCCTTGTTATCGCACAAAATAACTTCGTCTATTCTAGGCAACTTATTGTTGCGCGACCCCTTACGCGTCAAAGCTACCTACTTTTTACTAATTCTCATTCATACTGCAAGCGTGCGCGCGCATATCAAAGTGCACTACTTGAATAGCCTGGCAGCATTCGTGGATGAGCTGGAGCAGAGCGGGAAGCTCTACCCCAGCAACCATCGCAAATGGATAGGAAAGTTTGATTCAGAGCCAACCGTGGACAGTTATGGCTACCGGCGTTTCGACAGCCATAGCCGCTTAGACTATGTTGGGATTTCACCCTTTGGGCTGTATTTGCCAAATTTCATCCTGCACTTCGTTGCTCTTCAGTCGCTTAGCTTTGGCTAGGCTCCTTCATCGCGCCTTGTTCAGAATAAAATTTGACTGCATTCGCTCCAAAAGCGAATTCCCAACATAGTCTTAGACACACAGCTACTTGGGGCGAAAGTGAAATTCGCCAATTCGTTCGCCACGGCATTGATACTCGAAGTTCACTTCGTGTGGCCCGTAGAGCTGCAGTATTACTTTCTGTTTTGTACCCAATTGTTATGGCACAAAGCGTGCCGTGAGGTACGCAATGCAGGTAACCCAGCGACCAGGCCGGGAGTCCGTGCCGTAGGTACGGAATGTACCGCCCATGACTCCCTACTTCTTTTTACCAAAGTGCCGGATATTGTACGTAAAGTTCAGCATCACATACCGCTGCAGTACCTCCGTTTGCACATCCTCAATAAACACATCTGTGACATTCCGGCTGATGCTGTTGTTTTGCCCCAGGAGATCAAAAACGCTGAGGCTGATTTCAGCCTTGTCGTCCAGGAATTTTTTGCCCGCCTCCGCATTCCACAGCCAGAAATTTTGGTTGAAGCCCTCCGACAGCCCGTCAAACAGCTGATGGTTCACGCTGCTGCGTACTACCCAGCCGTTACCGATCAGGAAGTTAGCCCCTAGCCGGGTGGACTGATTGAGGAAGTTGTTGTCAAGGGCCGTATTCAGGCTGTTGCGCACCCGGTTGTAGCTGGTCTGGGAAGACAGCGTAAAGTCCACCCGTTCGCTGATATTGCTGCTCAGGGTGGCATTGAGGGAAGAGCCGATATTGTTGGCGTAGTTCAGGTTGTCATTGATGAGGCCCGGAATCCGCTGAAAGGTACCTCCAACGCTAAAGTTGAGGTTAGATTTGATGGCCGAAAGCGGAAAGCCATAGGTGGTAAAAGCCCGGGCATTCCAATAACCATCGAGGTTGACCGGTTGCCGGAGTTGTGCGCCCCGCTGCAGGAAGATACCGGGCCGGATCAGCAAGTCGCGATCTGCAGTGAAGGTACTGTTGCCGATGTAGTGCTGCGTGTACTGCGCGGAAAGCAACACGTAAAACACCGAAGCCTTGTCGGTATTCGTCCTGGAATAGCGGGCAAATACCCGGTGGGTATAGTCCTGCCTGAGGTCCGCATTACCGGTAGACAGTTGGAGCGGGTTGCTGTTATCGATCACCTCTTGCAGTTGGCGGAGAGAAGGTGGTGCCGTCCGCCCAAAGTAACCGGCTCTCAGGTTGGCATCCTTGGAAAACTGGTAACGCATAAAGAGCCGCGGCAGGAAGTTAAAAAAGCGCCGGTCGATAGCTTCAGGAGCCGGAAAAACCTGATCGCCGCTCAACTGTGCCCACTGCGCCACAATCCGCCCATTGAAAATCAGCTCCTTATCACGGAACCGCAGCCCTACGCTGCCCTCCTGTGTCCGGTAGGTAGTCTCAAAGGTATTGGACAGCAGCGGGTTGAGGTCAGAAAATTCACCATCTGCTGCCCGGTCAAAGGTTTCCTGATTGCCATCGGTGTTTTGCTGGCTGGCTTCGGCGCCCAATTGCAGCTGAGCCTTCTCGCCAAGGGGGTCGCTGTAGCGGATACCCGCACTGTGTGTCCACCCCGTTTCGTTCAGCCCGGCAAACTGATCAAGGTTTTCGGTGAAGGCAGAGTCTTGCAGGAAGCGGTTCTCAGAAGCCAGGAAACGCTCGCCATCCTGCTGATTGTAGTTGGTACCGACATTGAGGGAGACGGTCCGGCCCCGTTTAGCAAACCGGTGGCGGTAGTTGAGGTCATTTGAAAAACTCAGGGCGTTTAGATCCGTCTGCAGGCCAAAGTCGGTGCTGCTGAGCAGCAGGTTTTGCAGCCGGGTTTGCCCTAAGGTTTGTTCCTGCCCTTCACTTTGCTGCAAGCTGAGGCGGGGGCGTATACTGATGGTGTTTTTAGGGTCGATTTCATATTCTATCTGTGCGTTCAGCCGGTGGTTGATGGTCCGGGTATCCGCCAGGTTGTCCTCGCTGTAGGTTTGCCCCAGCAGGCGGTCGCTTAGGAAATCCTGGAAAATAGACGACCGTGCGTTGTTATCGGTTTGATTGAAAAAGTAGCTGGCGTTGGTTTCCACTTTGTCGCCCCATTTGTCGGCATAGTTCAGCCCAAAGGCGTGAGTAGTGGCAATGCCGTTCTGGGTATTCACCAGGAAATCGCTGGGGTCGGTGCCTCCGCCTCCGCCCCGCCGGCCTCTCCCCCTGCCGCGCTGACTGCCCGAGCTGCCGAAAAGGCCCGAGAGGTCTTCTCCGGCAAAATTTTGCTGATTGATGTTGTTGGTCTGCCCGATGATGGACAGTCGGGCGTCGCCTTTGAAGATGTTGACGTTGCCCCCGGCCCGGTATAGGCCTTCTTCGCCAATGCCTGCATAGAGCTTCCCAAACTCCCCTTGCCGCTTGCCGGGCTTGGTGATGATGTTGATGGCTTTGGTGGTCTCCCCGCTGTTGAATCCGCTAAACCGGTCCTGCTCGCTCTGCTGGTCAAAAACCTGGATTTTGTCGATCACCTCAGCTGGCAGATTGCGGAGAGCTGCACTGGGGTCATCGCCAAAGAAAGGCTTGCCATCCACGAGGACCTGCCTGATCTCCTCGCCCTGTGCCTGTGCCTTGCCATTCTCAAACAGCACCCCCGGCATTTTGCGGATGAGGTCCTCGGCGCTGGCATCAGGATTGACCTTGTAGGCGTTGGAGCTGTACTGCGTGGTATCGCCGGATTGGGTGGCGAGGGGGGCTTTGCCCGTGATTTCCACCTCGTCCAGATTGAGGGCGATTTGGGTAATTTGCAGTACCCCCAGGTCAAAGTCTTCCTGAAGTTCAATGGTATCCGAGTAGCTCTGGTAGCCTACGTAGGTGACCGAAAGGGCGTAGGTGCCCGGCTGCAGGCCGCTGAATTGGAATTTCCCTTTTGAATTGCTGGTCTCACTGAACTCTTTCGTGCCATCGGTGAGGTATACATACGCCCCTTCAAGCGGCGCCTGTTCCGTTGAATCGTAAACCATGCCGGTGAGGGAGAGCTGTTGGGCAAAGGCGTGCGCCAGGGGCAACAGCAGAAGAAGCAAGCTGCTTAGGATTTTCATATGCAGTATGTAATTAGGTCTATTTACCCCGTTAGACCACGTTGGGCCTGCCCTTTTTCCCGCCGTCGTGAAGATAAGTGAAAAAAATCACTGTTGTACTTACTTTAGAATGCCTATCTTAACGACAACTAACCAACTGTACAGATGAACCTCGACTGGACTTACGAAGAATTCTCAGCTTTTGCGATGTTATACGCTGCCTCCGTCGATGCCGAAATCGACCCGGAGGAGGAAGCCCTGATCCAGCAACGATTGGACGACCGCAGCTACCGGCGGGTAAAAGCGGTTTATGAGGAATGCTCTGATTCCGAATGCATCAATACCATTTTGGGCTACCAGAAGAAATTTATGACGGATCAGGCTGGCCGTGAGCGACTCCTGAGCGATCTGCGGGAAGTCTTTGAGGCAGACCACCGGTATACGGCTGTTGAGCGTGAAATCATGCATTTGTTTAAACGCCTGCTCGAATCAGAAGACCACTGACCTTCTTCATTGACTGTACCCTCAGAGCGGACTACATTTGGGCTGAAACCAAACGCAAAATGCCATGGATTTAGCAATGATGCGGGAAGAGTTCACCCTTTCGGGCTTGTCAAGAGAAACACTGCTGGCCGACCCGGTACAACAATTCGAAGCCTGGTTTGAGCAAGCGGAGTCAGCAGGTCTCAATATGCCCAATGCCATGTCTCTGGCTACGGTATCTCCCGATGGACAGCCCAGCCTGCGCACCGTGCTGCTGAAGTATTTCGACAACACCGGTTTTGTATTCTTTACGAATTATGAGAGCAAAAAGGCGAAGGACATTGCCGCTAATGCAAAAGTTGCCCTGCACTTTCCGTGGCTGGACCTCGAGCGGCAGGTGAAGATTATGGGGCGGGCGGAGCGTGTCAGCACAGCCGAGTCCGCAAAGTACTTTCTCAGCCGGCCTCACGGCAGTCAGCTGGGGGCCTGGGTGTCCAACCAAAGTGCGCCCATTTCTTCCCGGCAGATGCTGATGTCCAAGTTTGAAGAGCTAAAGCAAAAATTTAAGAAGGGTGAAGTGCCCCTGCCCTCATTTTGGGGCGGTTACCGGGTCGTGCCGGATACTTTTGAGTTTTGGCAAGGGCGTAAGCACCGCCTGCACGACCGTTTCCAGTATACTTTGGAAGCAGAAAAGTGGAAAATAGAACGATTGGCGCCCTAAGGTGTTTGGGTTGAAAACCAGCGCAAAGATGTCTGAACCATTATCTAAACTCAAACTACAACTCATCCAGGCTATTCTGCGCACGGATGACCCGGAGGTGCTGCGCACAGCCCTGCAAGTCCTTTCCCTGGAGAGTCCTGCTGCAACCACAGCCTCAGCTGACCGGCCGATGTCATTGGATAACCTGCCTGATATGCTCAATCAGGGCGCAGCGCCCACCGATCCGGAGGTGCAGGATATGCAGCGGGATATTGATGAGGTTTTTAATGCTTAAAACGCATCACTTTATCAACTGATCCAAAATTCCACTGATCTTTATCTTCTCGCCCAGGCTCAGGGGCGCTGTGAATTTGGTGAAAATTGAATCCATCTTTGGTTTGATAGCTCTTAGTTCCTGCTTGCCTGCTTCGGTTATTTTGATCCTTTTGGCTCTTTTGTCTTGTTCGTCCGGAAATTCAAGTACCAGCTTATTCCTGAGCAGCCGCTTGATGATCTCTATGCCGGTAGGAGCTTCCAGATTATGCAGTTCCACGATTTCCATTTTCCTGAAGCTGTCCTGATAATCCAGATGTAGCAAGAAGCTGTATTCATCAATTGAAGAAATACCTGAGACGGACAAAATAGACTTGGCCTGCTTTTTCAGTTCCTTATTCAGGTACATGACCTTGAAGGCAATCAGTAGTTCGTCATGCTCGGAATGCGGGTCATCTGCTTGGTCGGTAAAAAGTTGGTTGTTCAGCCAGATGACGAAATCTTCTATCCTGCTCCCTTCTCCCTGTTTTTGAAACACCTCCATGTATTGGATGATTTCCTTCAGTAATGAATAATCCATGGGTTGCATTTAGTTCATTTTTGAATAAATATATAAAAATAGTTTCATAAATGAAATTAAAGTGTAAATTTAGATCGGAAACATAATTTTTAATTGAAACAACAATAGTGATGAACAATCTATCCTACACGTTCGTGTCCGTATCAACTGCAAAACCAGGCCGGCTAGACGAGTTAGTACAAATTGCCAAAGCGCCCAGTGAAAAAATGGATGAAAAACTCGACGGTGTTATTGCCCGGCAGGTTGGTGTCGACAGGGCGCGCAATACTGTGATCGTTTGGGTGACTTTTGATAAAAAGGAAACCCTTTACAACTTTCTTGAAACAGAGCAGGGGAAAGACGACCACGGCGAAAGCGAAGATATGAGCTGTATCGAATCTTATGAGATGTATGACCTTGAGCCGGTAAGCGAAAGGCTGCTTCCGAAAGTGTAAAAGCATAAGGTGAAGGTATGGGCAAGCCCCTTGATGCAGCATGCAGGGATTTATGTATTGGGCTACCTTTCCGAATGCAGGAAAGACCAAAATCCCTTATTTACCTGGGAGTCAGATACAGCCCCTCCTGGCCCGGTAAGAACTGATTGATCAATAAAACCGTTATATTTATGGTCGTAAAATTATGATCCCCAACAAACATTGATACAATGGGAGCGCAGCAAATTAGAGATGTATTGCATTATCGGATCGAACAAGCAGACGAACGGTTCTTGCAGGTGATTTATGCGATGGTAGAAGCGTATGCCCATCAGCATGAACTTGATACGGATATGGAGCACCCCATGGGCTATCAGGCAGGAGAACCCCTAACTCTGGAAGAATTGAAGGCTAAGGTTGCCAGAGCAGAATCCCAGGCTGATCAAGGCATGTCTTATACCGTAAGCGAGGTCCGTAAAGAAGCAAGCACATGGCTAAAGGGAAGTACAGAGTAATTATTACGCTTGAAGCTCGCGATGACCTCAAGAGAGAAATAGATTTCATTCGGAGAAAATGGTCAGTCGCCCGAGCCGGTAATGTTCAAAATGGCCTTTTGGATGAAATAGACAAGCTGGATGCTTTTCCTAACCGCCATCCGGAACATCAGGGGCTGACCAATCAAAAACATACGTACCGATTTGTGCCAAAATGGTCCTATCTGATCATTTACCGGGTAGAAGAAGATTTAAAACGTGTCCGGGTAGTAAGCATATTTAGCACAGCTCAAAATCCTGAAAACATTGACGATGTTCAAGGCCGATAGTCTATGACCTTAATCAAAGGGGAGGTGAAATTGGCTTGCGTCAAAAAGTTGGGAGGCATACAATTTTATCACTCCCTGATTTGCCGGGGGATCAAATACAGCTCCTCCTGCCGCCCGTCAATATAACGCACCCCGTTCTCATCAAAGAAAGCATCTTCCTCCATCATCATGCGGATTTCCTTGTTCCACTCCGGTAAGTACACCTTGGTATTCAATTCAATGGAGTAGGCGGTGTTGTGGTAGAGCGGGTAATCGCCCTTGTGGGGCACGCCCTCCTGCTGATCCCAAAGCCCGATAGTTGACCCCGCGCCATGCCCGTGGTAGCCGATGGGGTGGGTGTAAATCTGGGGTTTCAGCCCGGCGTATTTGGCCTTTTTCAATGCCTCCGCAAGGACTTCATTGCCAGTCCGCCCTTCCTGAAATTCGTTGGTCAGAATATCCATGAGATGAAGGCCTTTCTTGTGGGCTGCTTTGAGGAAAACCGGTGCATCGGTCTCTCCGGGTTTTAAAACGTAGGCATTCTGTTGTGTATCCGTATTCAGCCCCATGTAGGTGATCCCAAAGTCGCAGTGCACCAGGTCGCCGGGCTGAATGACCGTCTCTCCGGGGCGGGAAGCAAAGCTGCGGGTGGAGCCGTTGTCCTCCGGATTGGCACGTTGCACATCCACTGTGGGGTGAAACCAGGCGGTCAGCCCCAGCTCCCGGATGCGCTCCCGGTAGAACCACACTACATCATCGGTCGTAGTCACGCCGGGCTGTATCACCTGATCGGAAAGCCCCTCCGCAATAATGGCATGGGCAATACGGCAGACTTGCTGATAGACCGTCATCTCTTCTGAAGTGCGGGTTTCCAGCCAACCTAGGGCCAGTCGTTCACCGGTGACGACCCTTTCCTGATAAGCTTCGGGCAGATGCGCCATCAGCTGATCGTAGTGGTAGGCCGACAAGCCATCTGCCAGGCCGAAGTGTTCCGACCGGTTGACGGCGATTTTTGCCGGACCTCTTTCCGTAATCAGCTGGGCCAGCCGCTTCCATTGATCGGGTTCCACCTCCTTGTCCCAGGCTTTTTTGAACACTTCGCCTACATCATAGCGGGCGCAGGCGAGGGTTTCCAGGCTGTCGCCGGTATCGTAAATGACCAGCATCGTCGTACGGCGGGCCGAGAGCCAGAAGGAAGGCAGCATGGTTTTAAGTACCGGGTCTTCATTGTACTCCCGGGCGATGAGGATCCACATGTCGATGCTTTCACGCTGCATAATGGCGGGCAGTACCGTCTTCATGCGTTGTTGCAGCCATTGGTCGCGCAGTTCGCCCTGTTTTTGCAGGGGTAGGATATGTGGCATCTCGTATTGACTTTTCAGGGCAAAGGGCAGACTGAAAAGCAGCAACGTCAGGGCAAAAGTTCTCATAATACCTGGAGATTTAAGTTAGTCCAATTGAGCGGGTCTAAAATAAGATTTAAATCTGGCAACGTTCCGGTGGCCGTTCAGCGTTATGGCAGCTGAGAGAGCAGCCAGTTCTTTTCGGCTACTACGGAAGAGCCCAGTATATTGGCTTTTAGGCGTGCTTTTTGCTGCGGTGCGACAGGGGGGAGGTCTAATAGTTTTTTAGTGAATTTTATCATATTCAGGTAATGGGTTTTATGGTAAGTCATGATTTTCTTCCGGTTGATGAAGTTGCGCATAGCTTCCAGATGGGCGTAGAGTAGCTCGTAAGCTCCAAGCTCAAAATAGATTTTCATTGCAATGGTTTTTGCAGATAGGTTTAGCAGAAGGTCTGAAAATGCGGAGCGGTTAATCAGGTCGAGGGCCAGTTCGTAATGTTTTCGTTCGTACTCCAGCCAGGCCAGATTGAAGCAAAAGGTGCTTTCACGGTATTGGGCTTCAAGTTTGGTTTTGTACTGATGGACAAAATCCACCGCCCAGTCCAATTCCCGGGCTACAATAGCCTTCGCCACGATATTCCTGTAGGTGAAGCGGGAGAGCTGCCCGTTCAGGAGCAGCACCTGATTGCTCAACCCTTCCCGGTAAATGCTTAGCCCTTCTCTGGCGAAACGTTTGACGCCTTTATTCATTTGGCGGATACAGAAGTTGGTCGCCAAAAGGAATAAGTCACGAAGCTCATCTTTGGGGAACAGCGCCTGATGAGCCAGGGTTAGGGCCTTAAATTTTTCAAAGTGGCGGTGTTCTTCAGGCTGAGTCAGTGCCAGGTAGCAATAATAGTATACTGCAACGGAAGGGAGGTCAAGCATGTTGCTTCGTCTAATGTAGCTAAGCATTTCAGGTAGCATGCCCAAGTCGTACTCTGTTTTGTAAACGGCCCGGTGCGAGAGGGCGAAACAGCTCTGCCTGAGTTTTGCCGTAATGAATGCCGCTTCAAGATTTTCCTGAACTGGCTGTAGGTGCAGGTCTTCCATACGGCGCTGCGAGGCATGAAATCGGTATTCCTCCAGTCGGAGCGCATAGGCATCCTGATAGTACTCGGCATGTCGCAACCCCCGGTTTTTCTGTAGCTGATGGGCCTTGGTAAGGCTTTGTTTGAAGTGGCGGGGTAGTTTCAACGCCCGGTAGGCACGGGCTAGCGCTAACTGTGCATTGACTTCCTGTGCATTAACCTGTTGGTAGATCAGGTACTGCTCCATGACTTTTAACAGCAGGCTCATGCTCAACCTCAATTTGTGGTCGTCAAACCGGCGTTCCGGAAACAGCCGGGCGAACGCCTCCTCTCTTTCAGGGAGGACTTTCCGCTCAAACTTGCAATGTGTAAGGTAGTCCAGTAACGCTTCCACATGCTGGCGCTGATTGAAGAATGGGGAGGCTACGGCTTTTTTCAGTTGTCGGATATCCTGACGGGGCAGGGTATCAAATAATTCGTAAAGTTTGCTGCTGACCATTAGCTTTTTGATGCGAAATCTAAATTGAAATACAAGTTTTATAGGGCTTATGATTCCAGATAAGGAGGATGATGTGATGCAAAATAGAAAAATTGTATTTGTCTGCCGATGATAACTGCGCCACTTTTGTAAGGAATCAACAAAAGCTACTAAAATGAAAGGATGCAGACTGTTTAATGGAGTTGTGGTGAGTACGGTGTTGCTCGTTGTGCCGTTTATCGGGCTGGCCCAGGGGTGGGAGCGCGTGTTTCCCGGAGCATTTGGTGCCTTTGGCAACCAGGTATTTGTAGAAGCGGACAGCAGTTACCTGATCCATAGCTTTTTCGATTCTTCTCCCCGTCTGATGACGGTCAGTAAGCAAGGTTATGAAACAGGAGCTATCGATGTTTCGGGAGGGCTCCTAACTGGCGATATCATCACCACTATGGATGGGCAGCTCGCTTCGGGCAATAACTTATCCACATCTGCTCCATCGGATAGCAATGATGTAAGAATCTCCAAATTTGACCGGGCCGGGAATACCATCTGGCAATATACCTATGGGTCGGCTCAGCAAAACCAGCGGGTTTCGGCAATTGTACAAGGCACCACGGGGCATTATGCCTTTGCCGGGGGCATCGGGAATCCGAGCACCACTACCGGCTACGTAGCTTGCATTGATGAGGCAGGCAATGAGCTATGGTACACCGGGCTGTTTGGGTCTTTCGAGATATTTGACTACCAGCTGGCCGCTACCCCTGATGGCGGTTACTTTGTAGCGGGTTCCCGTAATGCCTTTAATAACGCCTTCTACATGGCGAAGCTGGATCAGAATGGTAACGTAGAATGGAATAGCCAGGACTATCAGGGGCTGTATGTAAGGGCTGTGGCCACTACCGCCGATGGCAATATTGCTTTTATCGGGGAAGGCAGCGACTTCACCAGGCTGGTCAAAATTGCTCCTGACGGAACAGAATTGTGGCTTCAGGAATGGCCCTCGCGCTATGTTACAGGACTGGTCGAAACAGACGATGGCGGTTTCGCTTATTTGTATGAAAAGTACGAGCCGAACGGCATTTCAAAAATAGGCCTGGTAAGGACCGATAGCAATGGCGATGAGCTTTGGGAGCAGGAATTCTACAGCTTTCCTGGCCGGAATTCAGGTAGTGACCTCAAAGTCACCCCGGACGGCGGGTTTATAATCGTAGGCTCAGCCAGCGGAGAGAGCCTTAACCCGGAATACTCGGAATTGTACCTGATCAAAACAGACGCAGCCGGAAACGCCATTACCAATGTCATCGAAGGGTTTGTCAAATACGACCTCAATGAGGATTGCCTGGCCGGAGCTGACGAAATGGGGTTTGAAAACTGGGTGGTAACAGCCCAGGGGAGTGCCCGCAATTACTACAGCTCAGTAGATGAGCTTGGGTTTTACCGGGTTCGGGTCGATACCGGGACGTATGAGGTACAGGTGAATACTCCCTCTGCATTCTGGGTGGCCTGCGAGGAGAGCATACCTGTTGTAATGGCCCAATTTGGAGATACTGTTGGGGTAGATATGCCGGTTCAGAGCATTGGCGACTGCCCTTTGATGGAAGTCCATACCAGTGCATCCCGCTTCCGGCTTTGTGAAGAAGCCACCTTGAGTGTACAGTATTGTAATCAGGGTACTGCAATTGCCAATACCGTTACTGTTGATTTGAGCATTGATGAAGATTTGGAGTTCCTGGGTGCTACCATACCGGTGCTCAGTCAAAATGAGGATACTTTTACCTTTGATGTCGGAGCAGTTGCCCCCCTGGAGTGTGGGAATTTTACGGTCAACCTGATGGTTGGCTGTGATATAGAACTGCTGGGGCAGAGCCTTTGCACGGAAGCCCATATCTATCCGGATACAACCTGCCTGCCGGTCGACCCCTCCTGGTCTGGAGCCAGTATTCAGGCAAGCGCTTACTGCGAAGGAGATGAAGTAAAACTCCAATTAAAAAACGTAGGCATCGGGAATATGCAGGAGGCTTTGAATTACCTGGTGGTAGAGGATGACGTGATCATGATGATCGAGCCCTACACGCTGGAAAGCGGAGATTCGATAGAGATCGCCTTACCCGGCACTGGTGCATTTTACCGCATTGAAAGCCCTCAGGTGCCTTTCCATCCCGGATTTTCCATGCCGAGCGCCCACGTGGAAGCCTGTGTGAGCGGCGATCAAAGCGTGAGTACAGGGTTTGTAGGGCAGTTCCCGCTCGATGACAGCGATTTATTCGTGGACCTGTTGTGCAAGGAAGTGGTGGCCGCATATGACCCCAATCAGAAGTCAGCCGAGCCCAAAGGGTATCAGGAAGCGCACTTTATAAACAATGGAGAGACGTTGGAGTATTTTATTGAGTTTCAGAACACAGGAACAGATACAGCAAGAAGGGTCGTGCTGCAAGACATCCTTTCTCCCCACCTTGACCCCGGTACTTTTAAGCCGGGGGCGGGGAGCCACAGCTATGAAGCGGACTTGAGTGAAGATGGGGTGCTGACCTTCACATTCGAACAAATAATGCTCCCGGATAGCAATGTCAACTGGCTGGGTTCACAGGGCTATGTCGCCTTTGAAATCGAACCAAAGCCCAATCTCCCAATCGGCACCGTTATTGAAAATCAGGCCTCAATCGTTTTTGATTTCAATCCACCTATTGCGACCAATATCACCTGGCACACTATCGGAGAAGATTTTGTGGTGGTGGATATAGGCACGTTGCATTTGCCAACTGTGGAGGTGCTGGTCTATCCCAACCCGTTTTATCAGTCCGCAACCTTTGAGGTGAAAGGGCTGGAAAATAAGCCTGTTACCTTTCAGCTGTTCACCGTTGAGGGACGTAAGGTCAGGGAAGCTCAATTTAGGGGTCCGCAGTTTCAATTGGACCGCCGTGGGTTAAGCGGTGGCTTCTACTTTTACGTCATTAGTCAGGGGGCAGAGTTGGTTAATACAGGCAAAATCGTAGTACACTAATGCGCTGTAAAGTATCAAATGAAGCGCGTAGCCAAGCCAGTAAGTGCTGCAAGACTTCGGAGAAGTTACACCTTTCTAACCTTAGCAATACCACGGGAGACCGACTTCGGAGAAGTCGCATGTTATCCCCAGCCAGAGGCGTAGCTCCTTTAACTCATCTACGGGCACTCAGCTTTTAAAACTTGACAAAGCACCAGCAGGTCCTCCATACATGCAGCGTGCCCAACCATTGGAGTCAATAGTCGGGCACGCTGCTTCCGTAGTTGCCGGTCTACTCCACTGACGGGTCCGCCACATACCCGGTAAACAACATGGTATTGGTCTCTATATGCCGGAGGACCAGAACAAAGGGCTGGTCAAACCGGAAGAAGGGCGGGAGAGAGGTCGTGCCAAAGCCAATACTCGTTGCCGCAGCCCCTTCTGCGCCCTGTTCATCTACTTCCAGCACTGCTTTGTGAGCAATCTGTTTGATGAAAATATTCTGCCCGTTGGTTGCACTCCCCATGGGCTGAAAGTCCGCCAGCGCAGGAGAAAAGGCATTCTCCATGCCCAGGCTGCGGAGGGAACCGACAAGGTTGTTGCCGTATTCCAGATTCAGTTTGGGGAACTGTACAATCGCCCTGCCGGGCTGAATGGCATCGTATAGCGCCAGCCAGCGGTCTTTGGTCAGCGAGGTAGGCCACTGTGCAGCCGGCTGCTCCGGGTCAGGCATAATGAGGGTCAGGCTGTAGGTGGAATCCTTGAATGGGAGGTCTACCATGTGCAACCCATCCGCCTGAGCGGTGAGGAAGCTGGCATCCTGATTGACAAAGGGGACTTCTGTTGTGCCGCCCGCTGCCGTTTGGAAGGTACCGTCAAAGGTCAGCTCCTCCGGGAAGCCCGCCAGCCAGTCTGCTTTGAAGTACAGGGCATTGATCAGAAAAGCCACATCCTCGGAAGTGATCTCTTCCACGATGACAGGAATTTTACCATTGGTCTTTTCCGATACCCAGTTGTTGATGGTTTGCTTGCTTTGCGCTTCCTGCCGGAAATCCAGGCTCTCAGAGGAAGCGGCATAAAATTCGCTTAGCGGGTTCAGGAAGGCCTGCTCCACGTCAATACGCTCTGCATCATAGAAATAGCTGTTAGCAACTGTCACTTCCGGGTGGTCGGCGGGATTGGTGAGAAGGGTATTGAGCTGTTTGTGGGCCTGATTCAGGCTTTCCACGCTGACGTTGCTGCCATCCATGAGGTCCAGCATTTGCCCCAGGGAGCTGCCCTGTGCGCCATTTTGCGCCATGAAGAGCGCCGTTTGTACGCTATAGGGCGAAATGAGGATGTTCTCCTCCGGTAAGGCTTGCTGCTCCTGATGAAAGAGGTCCCAGCCTAGGGTTTGGTTCATGTCAGCGGCTTGTTCCATATCAGCGGTCACTGGGAGATAGGGAGCTGGTTCGTTGGAAGCGGTATCGCATTGCCAGAAAATAAAGGCGGACAACAGGCTAAGAAAAATAGTTTTGTTCATGTCTGATGGATTTACTTTGGATTACAGACGAGAGTAGTCTAAAAACAGTTGGGTGCCGGATAAAGATTATGGATTTGACATTCGAAGTGCCTTATCCGTATTTAGTTTTTCTAATTTTAGCACGAGACCAATCAAAACTCAATCGTGGAAATCAAGAAACCTACCAAAACCTACGATGCCGTCATCGTAGGCTCCGGTGCCGGCGGCGGCATGACGGCTAAGGTGCTGGCGGAACAGGGCTTGTCTGTAGCCATTGTGGAAGCCGGGCCTTTCTTTGACCCGGCCGACCCGGTCACCAAAACACAAATGCGCTGGCCTTACGAAAGCCCCCGCCGCGGCGCCAGCACTCAGCGGGACTTTGGCGACTTTGACATGGCCTGGGGCGGATGGGAAATCGAAGGGGAACCCTATACACAGGCTGAGGGTACTGATTTTCGCTGGTTCCGCTCCCGGATGCTGGGCGGGCGCACCAACCATTGGGGGCGTATTTCCCTGCGTTTTGGCCCGGATGATTTCCGCCGCAGGGACATTGACGGGCTGGGCGCCAACTGGCCCATTTCCTATGAAGATGTCAAGCCTTACTACGATAAAGTCGATAAGCTGATCGGCGTATTCGGTACCAACGAAGGTTTGCCCAACGACCCCGATGGCTTCTTCCTGCCCCCGCCTAAACCACGCCTGCACGAGTGGTACTACATCAAAGGGGCACGGAAATCTGGCGTGACCGTCATCCCTTCCCGTATGTCGATGCTCACCAAGCGTATCAATAAAGAGCGCGGTTTGTGCTTTTACTGCGGGCAATGCGGCCGCTCCTGTATGGTATATGCTGACTTCAGCTCAGGCTCCTGCCTCATCTTCCCGGCCCAGAAAGCCGGTGGGCAAATTGACCTGTTTGTCAATTGTATGGCGCGTTCGGTGGAAACGGGCCCGGATGGCAAGGCCAAAGCCGTTAGCTACGTCAATAAAGCTGACCGGCAGGAGTATCAGATTAAAGGCAAGGTCATCGTGCTGGCCGCCTCGGCTTGCTCTACTGCCCGCATTTTGCTTAACTCCAAAGAAGGGGGGCTGGGCAATGGCAGCGGGGTAATCGGGCGCTACCTCCACGACTCCACCGGCTCCAGTATGTACGGCTTCCTGCCGGCCCTGATGGACCGCGACCGCTACAACGAAGACGGGGTAGGGGGCATGCACGTTTATTCGCCCTGGTGGGAAGACAATAAAAAACTAGACTTCCCCCGCGGTTACCACATCGAAGTGTGGGGCGGGCAAAGTATGCCTAAGTATGGGCACGGCTTCAATCAGGCCGAGGTACAACGGGCACTGGGCATTACCCCCGGTGGCTACGGTAAAAAGTATAAAGAGGAGCTCCGCCGCATCTACGGTGCTTTCGTTGGTATGTCCGGGCGGGGCGAATCGGTAGCGCAGTACGACAACTACTGTGAAATTGATCCCAGCAAAGTCGACGAGTGGGGCATCCCGGTCCTGCGCTTTCATTACAGATGGACGGACTACGAACGACGTCAGGCCCGACACATGCAGGACACCTTTGAGGAAATCCTGACCAATATGGGCGCAAAAATCCTGTCTGGTAAAAAGACCGCAGCGAATGACTACGGGCTGAATAAGCCGGGCGAGATCATCCATGAGGTAGGTACTGCCCGTATGGGAGACGACCCGAAGACTTCCGTGACGAATGGCTACGGCCGATTGCATGAGGTGCCTAATCTCTTCATCACTGATGCTGCCACCTTCCCTTCCCAGGCCGACAAAAACCCGACCTGGACGATTATGGCACTCGCCTGGCGCACCAGCGACCACATCATTTCCGAACTCAAAAAAATGAATCTCTGATGGACCGCCGAGAAAGTATCAAAAGCTTACTGATTGGGGCTGCCGCTACGTCTGCCCTATTCACCGCTGCCGGCTGCGAAGCCGATACCACACCGGCGGGCGAAACAGCTGCTGAAAATCCATTCCCCTACGAGGGTACCCGGATCCCTGAAGAGCTGCGGCGCGATGCCAGGCTACATGCCAATGCCCCCTTTTTTAGCGAAAGCGAGCGGAAAATACTGGACCATCTGGCTGACATCATCCTGCCTGCTGATGAACAGGGCCCGGCAGCAAGTGCCACCGGCGTTACCGATTTCATTGATTTTATGACGCTGGACTTTCCTGACTTTCAGCTGCCCCTGCGTGGCGGGCTGGCCTGGCTGAGCCGGGCGTCCCTGCAGCGGTTTGATCAGAACGATTTCATGGCGCTTACGGAGGAGCAACAAATGGCGATTATTGAGGAGATAGCCTATCTGCCCGAAGACCCTGCCGAAGTCCCGAAGCCGGAAGTCGCTTTTTTCGATCTGTTGCGGCGACTGGTCACGACCGGCTATTTTACCAGCAAGGAAGGCATCAAGGACCTGGGCTATAAAGGCAATGCCCCCAACCTCTGGGACGGCCCGCCCGAGGAAGTTTTGCGAAAGCATGGCATCACTGGAGAGGAGGAATGGCTGTCAAAGTGTATCGACCACGATACCCGCAACGAAATGGCAGAATGGGATGAAAATGGCAATCTGCTGACGTAGAATCTTGGTAGGCATGGGGTAAGCCCGTACCTTATGTGGCGTAAAAATCCCAAAAATATGTGGCGCATTTTATTGCTGCTATTAAGCTTGTCTGCCCATGTTGGACTGTCTGCCCGTTCTTCCCTGGCCGACAGTCTGATGGCTGTACTGGCCAATACAGAAGATGAAGCTGCACAACTGCCTGTACTGGGTGCTTTGTGCCGGATTTATAGTGAAGAGGGGGCGGATAGTACGGTTGTTTACTGTCAACGCGCCATCGAGGTAGCCGGAGCCTTAAAATTGCCTACCCCTGAAGTAGAGTCTATCATCATCATTGGGCGCTGGTACCATAAAAAAAGCCAATATCAGAAAGCTTTAGCCTATTATTATCAGGCAGCGGCCCTTGGAGAACAAGCCGGCCTAACGGAACTCACGGGTAGCGTGTACACTAACCTAGCTCTCTCTCATCAACGCCTGTCACAGCCCGACAGCGCCTATTTTTACTGGAATAAGGCGGAAGCTGCTTTTCATGAGGCGGGCAGTCCGGCAGAACTATGGAAAGCCTACCTTGGCCTTTTTCAACTCTTCAGCGAAAAACAGGATACTGCTCAGGCCAACCGCTATGCCACCCTCGCGCATCAGCAAGTGGAGAGCAGCCCCATACGCTCAGACCGGGGGTACCTGCTCTTTCAGTTGCTGCAATACTATTTCCAAACCGGCCAGTTTGAGAAAATGGGGGCGTTCCAGCAGCTTTGGGATGACTACAAGCGGGAGCAAAAGCCCGACGAAGCCCTCATGCAGCAACCGGCACACATCGCCCTTTACATGTTCGCTACGCAGGAAGAAGCCGCTGTGGAAGCCCAGTTGAAAAAAGCCATACAGTACTTCGAGCAATCCGGCATCCCGTACCGTACCGGCTGGTGCTACGAAGACCTGGCCAAGCTGTACTACAAGCAGGGCAATCGGGGGGCTGCCGAACAGGCGATGCAGCAGGCGCTCAGCTATTACCGGGAAGCCCATGTGCCCTACCGCCGGGGCCGTGCCCTGAATAGGCTCTATCAGTGGAAGAAAGAATGCGGGGCCACGGCCGAAGCCCTGGCTTATCTCGAAGCTTACGAAGCATTGGAAGACAGCCTGACCAACGTCACCGTAGAGCAAAACCTAAACGCGCTGCGGGTCAAAGCGGAAACTGAAAAAAAGGAGCAGGCGCTGCAACAAGCTTCCCTGGGGATGAGCAGCGTAGCCTCCCGGGTGGACTACCTGAAGGGCGATTTGGATATTGATACTGTCTCCGGACAAGGAACGAGCGTAAGTATTGCGCTACCGCTCTGATGCTTTTCTACTGGAATTCCGGTAGAAGCTTTCCTGCAGAAAACCATGAAGCAGGCCCGAAGTAATGTTCGGACATTTGGAAAAAACCAAATGCTATGCGACAGCGCCTGATTACCTTCGTTTTATTCTTGAACTTAATCCCCCTCTTTGCCCAGGAATGGGTGAGGCAGCACCCCTTTGAAGATCTCCGCGATGTACTGGATGTAGCCATGAGCCCCGGTGGCTTCGGCGTCATGGTCGGAGAAGATGGTTTGGCTATGGAAACCCAGGATTTTGGGGAGACCTGGGCTTACATTGGCGAAAACTTCATTGGAACGCAGCGGGAAGCTGCATCCGTGCCCAATGGCGATGGCACTTACACCACCTGGATTGCGGGCAATGACCTTTGGCGCTCTTCCGATGACGGGCAGAGTTGGGAAAAGCTGCCCGATCCGGAGGGCGTTGGCAGTACCTTTTTTATGCATGTGCTACAGCCGGATGAGCTGTTTGTGGCCAATTATGTGACCCTCCTAAAAACCGCAGATGGAGGCGGGGACTGGACCGACATTACCCCTGAAAACGTAGGCTTTATTTCCAATATCTTCTTTCTGGACAGCAACCACGGCTGGGTCGGCAACCGGGATGGGCAGCTGTTCATCACGCAGGACGGTGGCCAAACCTGGGCGCAGGTGATGGTTGCCGAGGAGCTGGAGGAATATGTAGAGCCGCTCTTTATTGATGAGCTCAATGGCTACGCCTCGCTCCGGGAAGACTTTTACCAAACCTCAGATGGCGGCTTTACCTGGGAAAAAATTGCCGATAATGCCTTTGGCAATTACACAGATGATATGATGTTTACAGATGAAGCCGGGCAGTCTATTGTGGCCACCTCTTTTGACACGGGCATTTACCAGTCCACAGATGGCGGGCAGACCTGGTCGAGGACATTAACCGGGAGCATCAATAATGGATTGTACGCCCTTCCGGACGGTCGGGCATGGATTGGCAGCAACTATCGCTCCGTTTACTATTCGCCGGAGCCGGGTGGTGCCTACCAAAACCTGATTCCGGGCCTCCGGGTAAGTTTACAGGAAATCGCATTTTGGGATATTGACCATGGCTGGGCCGTCGGCGGAAGTTCCGTCCTGAAGACCTCCGATGGAGGCGACACTTGGGAAGCGTCAAGCCTTCAGGGCTTTAGCACAGAAAACAGCCTTCAGCAAATTCTGGTGATTTCCGAGCAGGAAGTTTGGCTGTCGGGCAGGCGGTACGTTGTGCGGACTACCGATGGAGGCGCGACCTGGGAAGAGCTGTTTGAAATCCCAGAGGGAAATCTGGAGTATGGTCTGGAAAAAGTGGGGAACAGTATTATGGTCGTTGCGAGAGAGGGCGTCATTTACCGCACGGAGGACAATGGTGCAACCTGGGCAGAGCTGACCGTGGATGGCGTAGAGCGCCTGCGCAGCTTCGACTTTCCTGACGAACAAACCGGCTATGCAGTGGGTAGTCAGAGTACTCTGATCAAAACAACAGACGGCGGTGCCAACTGGGCTGAAGTCTCCGCTGATCTGCCGGATGGCTTAAATATTCTGGAGGTCTCATTTATCAATCCGGATACCGGTTGGATTGTGAACCGGGATTTGTCAGACCACCTCTGGAAAACGGTAGATGGCGGGTTGACCTGGGCATCCAGCTCGGTTTCTCAAAATATCCGTTGGGCAGGGGTGGATCTTGTAAACGACACCCTGGGGTATCTCTACGGCGGTACTTCCATTGTTGGCAGGGTTTACCAAACCACTGATGCTGGGGACAGCTGGTCCAGCCTACACGATATCAGTCTGGAAATCACTGATGTTCACTTTGCCACGAATACATCAGTCAGCAGATTGTGGGTAGCTGGTGTAGCCGGTAATATTGAGCGGCTGGAAACGAAACTACTCACAAATGCACCAGAAAGCTACCCGGCACAGCACCTGAACGTCGCCCCTAATCCAACCACCGGCTCGCTGTTTTTGCAACTACCGGCTCAACTCAGCACCGATACCCGGATTGAAATCTACAATGCTGCCGGACAACTGGTATCCCAGCAAACCGCCACCTCTCAGCTTTCCACTGCCAGTTGGGCGCCCGGTTTGTACCTGCTGCGGCTGACCGATGGGCAGCGGCATTATCAGTCCAAAGTCATCAAAGCGCAGCCATAGGCGATATGAGTGTAAAACAGGGTAAAGGCACTAAATTTGAATTTACCACGCCTGAAACACGCAGGAGCGGATATTTGTGGCTTTTTTGCCCTGGATTGTGCCACATGTCGCACATAGCCAGCGAAATCTATGTATTTTTGGGTATATTTCGCTGGCTATAAATAGAATCATATGTTGCAATTGGTTGGAAGGGCAGAGGAGAAGCAAGTACTGCTGAATGCTTATGCATCCGATGAGCCAGAGATGGTAGCGGTCATTGGGCGAAGAAGGGTTGGAAAGACCTTCCTGGTACGCACCGTACTGCAGGGGAAGATTGACCTGGAGGTGACGGGTATTCAGAACACCACCTCCAAGCCTCAGATCGAAAACTTCCACTTTTTGCTGAAAGATCTTGCCGGTGATAATGTGGCTTTGCCAACTCCCGCAAGCTGGCTGGAAGCCTTTCGGCAACTGATTACGGTACTGAAGAACGACAACGGCGTATCTCGTAAAAGGGTGCTCTTTTTTGATGAGCTTCCGTGGCTGGCCTCTCGCAAATCCGGATTTTTGGAAGCATTCGGGTTTTTCTGGAACAACTGGGCTTCTAAAAACAACATTTTGGTGATTATTTGTGGGTCTGCAGCCTCTTGGATGATCAAGCGAGTCGTTCAAAACCGTGGCGGACTGCACAATCGTATCACCAAACGTATTTATCTCAAGCCGTTTACCTTGTCGGAAACCGAAGCTTACTTGACGCACCGGAATGTTCATCTTAACCGCTATCAGATTGCCCAACTTTACATGATTATGGGAGGTATCCCGCATTACCTCAAAGAGGTGAAAGCAGGGAAGAGCGCGGCGCAGAATATTGATGATATATGTTTCTCGGAGGGAGGCTTGTTGCGGGATGAATTTACGAGCCTTTATCCGGCTCTTTTTGAAAAAGCAGACCGTCATATTGAGGTTGTCCGGGCATTGGGCAAAAAGTGGAAAGGCCTTACACGGAAACAAATAGTAGCTCAAACCGGGCTATCAGAAGGAGGCACCGTGTCCAAAATACTGCGCGAGTTGATTCATTCTGGTTTTGCCTCTTCTTATTATCCGTTCGGGAAGCGGAAAAAGGAAATGCTTTATCGCCTCACTGACGAGTACTCCCTTTTTTACTTGCACTTTATAGAAAGGAAGCAGGTGCAGGAACGTGGCATGTGGAAAAGTCTTAGCCAGACTCCGGTATACAAATCCTGGTCGGGATATGCCTTCGAGAGTCTTTGCCTGAAACACATTTACCAAATCAAGAAGGCACTTCAAATTGGGGGTATCTACTCCGAAGCGGTTTCTTTTACCTTCGCGGGCAATGACGAGCTGCCGGGTACTCAAATAGATTTGCTCATCGACAGAAATGACAGCGTTATCAATTTGTGCGAGCTCAAATTCTATAACGAGCCCTTTACCATCAACAAATCCTACGCTGAGCAATTGGAGCGAAAACGCCATATCTTCAAGACCGTGTCTAAAACCAAAAAACAAGTCTTCATCACGCTGGTCACTACCCATGGGCTACAGACCAATCAGCACAGTCTGGGCTTGGTGGATAGTGCGTTGGACTTGAATGCACTGTTTGATTAATTGGAAATCGGATTTTATTCCTGCTTGCCCGCCTGCCATACCGCAGGTGGGCGGGCAGGCAGGTCCGTCAAACACCTAAGTAAAAGCAACCATGATCCGGGTACTAATCGTAGATGACCATCAGCTGGTGGTAGACGGGCTGAAGCTCACCCTCGCGCAAGCCGATGATTTGGAATGCGCAGGCACCGCCAATGATGGGAAAGAAGCCCTCAAGCTCCTGGAGCAGGTCGAAGCCGATGTGGTGCTGCTGGACATTAACATGGAAGGCATGAACGGGCTGGAAACCTGCCGGGCGCTGCACCACCGGTTTCCTGCCCTTGCTGTTTTAGCCCTGTCTACGCTTAAGGAAGCCAGTATGGTCAAAGCCATGCTCCGCGAAGGCGCCGCCGGCTACCTGCTCAAAAGCGCCGATACGCATGAGTTCCTCAAAGCCATCCGTAAAGTCGGGACCGGGCAGCGCTACTACAGTCCCGAAGTAGCAGAAGCCGTCATGGACAGCCTGAGCGCCGCACCGGCAAAGGAAGCCCACCCGGTACTCCCGGTGCTGACTCGCCGCGAGCGGCAGGTCCTGCAGCTGATTATCCACGAATACACCACCGCCGGAATTGCCGAAAAGCTGTCCATCAAATTTGCTACGGTAGAGACGCACCGGCGCAACCTCCTGGTCAAGCTGGGCGCACGCAATACGGCCGGGCTGGTGCGGATTGGGCTGCAGTATGGGTTGGCGGAGGGGTGACTAAAGGTATCCCATTTGGCAAAATTACGCTACTTGCTTCCCTCGCCCTGTCCGGCAGCTTCGGGCTGTCGGGCAGGTTAAGCCTGTAGAGCCTTCCGCTGCTTCTGATCGCTATCGGAGCCAAAATTGACTTTGTTTTACTTTAAGTCAGGTGGCGGCTTTAGCCCCGATAGCTATACGGGGGCGACCTGACAGCACTGGCTCAGGCCGCAATTCCAAAATCGCCGCCTAAGTCGCCGATATTTGGTGCGTTTGCTCTAATCACAGACACCTACTTTCAATATTCCATCCCTTTGCTTATATTGCTTTTTCTTATGAACTATCAAAACATTGCAGGAACAACCAGCCTCACTCAAAAAACAAAATGATATCCACTCCTACCCAAGACAAAAACGGCTATAGTGTACTCCTCCCCGGCAATGTAAAGCTCGAAATGGTAAAGGTGAAAGGCGGCACTTTTATGATGGGTAATGAGGAGTTCGATAGCGCAAAACCGGTACATGAAGTCAGCCTATCCGATTTTCACATCGGAAAATACCCAGTCACCGTAAGGCAGTATTTGGCATTCGTGAAAGAAACGGATAGCCACCACCCGGAGTGGATGGATGAAGGCAGTGTGTACAACATCAAGACGGGTAACGAAAATCACTACAAAAAACTGGGTAAAGCCCTGATGCATCCGGATCACCCCATAGTTGGTGTAAGTTGGAAAGACGCAGTAGCGTTTTGCGAGTGGATGAACAATCAGTGTGAGGGCAAAAAATTTCGCCCGCCCAGCGAAGCGGAATGGGAATATGCCGCGCGCGGAGGCAGGCACATCCTTATGGATGCAGGTCGCGGAGGAAAAAACAATCAGGGGCTACAATATGCTGGTAGCAACAAACTGAAAGAAGTAGGCTGGTATAGCAAAAATAGTAACGGTCAAACGCAACGAGTGGGCCTGAAACAGCCGAATGAACTTGGGCTTTATGATATGAGTGGCAACGTATGGGAGTGGTGCGCAGATTATTGGCATGAAAACTATGAAGGAGCCCCTGCAGGTGGCAGTGTCTGGATGACAGGAGGGGATAAAGATAGCCGAGTGGTTCGTGGCGGGTCTTGGTCGTCGATGATTTCGATTGCCGCCCGTCGAGCCGCTTCGGGAACTATGCGAGTCTCCGAGACTTCAATGTTGGTTTTCGTCTTGCCCGGTACCACCCGCCGGAGCGGTAGCGGAGGTGGGTACTAACCCTCGGTCACTTTTATTCTTTTACCCTCTTCTTGTTTTAGCGCGCAGCGCTCGAAAATTTTTATTTTTCCAGTGATTTAAGCCATCCACCAGTCATTCGCCCGATTTCATTGAGTCGAGTGGCAAATGCCTCATATTTCCCAGAGTGGTATAAGCCAAGTTCGTAGCACAAACGGAAGTAGTGGCGGAGAATTTCAAGGCTTACATTTGCTTTTGCAAGTAAAAGGCGTTTCTGAGGAACTTTGGAATAATAGGCTTCAATATACAACTCCAGTAAATCTGAAAGCTGGCTTTGTATACGGTCTCCCAAAGTGAATTTCTGATTTCTAGGAAATTTGTTCAGGGTTGGAATTGCAAACTTCAGCAGTTCATAGACTTTCTGAGTGATAATATCCTTTTTCATTATGAAAACGGTAAAACGGTTATTCAATACGATTACTTCGTTCGACAATTTATTGGAAGCTGCCAAGAAAGCCCAAAAGGGTAAGCGGTATAAACAAACCGTCGCTCAATTTCACTTCCGCCTGGAAGAAAATCTGTTGTTATTGCAGGAAGAATTACAGGATGGCTCTTATCAACCAGGGGACTACCGCACCTTCTATATTTACGACCCAAAAGAGCGAATGATAAGTGCTGCACCCTATAGAGATAGAGTGGTACACCATGCTCTATGCAATGTGATTGAACCTGTTTTTGAACAAACTTTTATATTCGATTCTTATGCTAACCGAAAAGGCAAGGGAACGCATAGAGCTATAAAACGATACCAGCAATATGCAAAGCAGCATCCCTATGTCCTTAAATGCGACATTCGAAAGTTTTTTCCGAGCATTGACCATAAAGTACTCAAACGGGAGTTGCGAAGAAAAGTTAAGTGCCAAAGGACGAATCATCTAATTGATACCATCATTGACAATTCAAATCAACAGGAACCGCATTTGCAGTGGTTTGCTGGCGATGACTTATTTTCACCACTCGAAAGGAGAAAAGGCTTACCAATTGGTAATCTCACCAGCCAGTTTTGGGGCAATGTCTATTTGAATCGTTTTGACCATTTTGTAAAAGAAGAGCTGCGGGTGCCAGGCTATATTCGGTATGTGGATGATTTTGTATTGCTTGGTCATGACAAAAGGGAGATTCATCGTTGGGAGACTGCTGTTTCGGATTATCTGGCTTCATTGCGGTTAATATTGCATCCCAATAAAACACAGATACATCAGACCAAAGACGGTATCCCATTCTTAGGCTTTCAGGTGTATCCGCACTATTGTTATGTACGCAAAGAAAAGATAAGCCGGTATCGAAGGTACTTACGAAGTAACCTCCGGCTTAAAGAAAACGGCAAGCTAAGTCCACAGGACTTAGAAAACCAATTAAATGCATGGCTGGGGCACATTCGGTTTGGAAATAACACTAGATTAGAATATAACATTTTTTGGTATCTTCGCAAGCATAGGGTTGGGCTGTTTAAGCACCCGAGTGGTTCGTGGCGGGTCTTGGAACAACAATGATAACAATTGCCGCCCGTCGAACCGCAACAGGAACAATACGAATAACCGAAACAACAATATTGGTTTTCGTCTTGCCCGGTACTAGAAATAACTGATTAGCCAGAGTTGCAGCGCCAAAACTGCCGCTGTAAGCGTGCTAGCGTTTAGTACGAGCCTTAGCCCTGTCTTCTTCACCGAAGGCGAATACATCGAAACGGAAACGCGGTTAGTACCAAAATGGGGAACGCCGCTTTTCTCACGCTCAAAACATAAAATGACCACCACTTCCACCCAAAACAAAAGCGACTACGATGTACTCCTCCCTGGAGGTACAAAGATTGAAATGGTAGAGGTAGAGGGCGGTACTTTTATGATGGGCAGTGAGGAACGCGAAAGAGAAAAACCAATACACGAAGTAAAAGTACCTAATTTTCATATTGGCAAACATCCCGTAACACAAGAACAGTGGGTAGCAGTAATGGGTGATAATCCCGCCAGATTTAGGGGTAGAGCGCATCCGGTAGATCGAGTACGCTGGCATGATACACAAGCATTCCTAAAAAAGCTCAATCAACTGGTAAATGAGGCATTTCGCCTGCCTAGCGAAGCGGAATGGGAGTATGCTGCGCGTGGAGGGAAATATAATCAGGGGCTGCAATATGCCGGTAGCAAAAAGCTGAAAGAAGTGGGATGGTATGACGAGAATAGCAATGGTCAAACTCAGCCGGTCGGGCTGAAACTGCCGAATGAACTAGGCATTTTCGATATGAGCGGTAATGTATGGGAGCGGTGCGCAGATCACTGGCATGAAAACTATGAAGGTGCTCCCGTGGATGGAAGTGCCTGGATAACAGGAGGAGAAAAACATAGGCGAGTGGTTCGTGGCGGGTCTTGGGACGACTATGATGGCAGTTGCCGCCCGTCGCTCCGCTACTGGTACCTTACGAATAACCGGAACTTCAATATTGGTTTTCGTCTTGCCCGGTACTAATACTCGGTCACTTTTATTCTTTTACCCTTATTGCTTACTCTTAGCGCGCAGCGCTCGAATTTTTTTGAAAAAACAAAACGCTCAACAACATGGTCCCAGCCCAGCAACTGGAACAACTATTCGGCACCAGCTTTAGTCCACAGCCCGACATCCCCACCCTGCGGCAGTTTCACGCCAATAACGCTTACTGCACGGATGAGGAAGGCAACATCACCGGTATCTGCTTTTGCGAAAACGAGCGGGAAGAGGTTGTCATCCCCGAGTCTCTTTCTAAACTGCAATACCTCAACCTGAGCGATAATGCTAAGTTACGCAGCCTGACTTTTGAAGCCGCCCTGCCAGAACTATGGCATCTGGATTTTAGCGACAGCGCCGTAGATGCGCTTAAGCTGCCGGACGGCTTTGAGCAGCTGAAGTGGCTGGACGGGAGTAGGAATCAGCTAAAAAGCTTCGTGCCTGCGGGTACCTTGCCAAAGCTGGAACACCTGGATCTCAGCGGCAATCAGCTGCCGGACTTCGGAGCCGTGCTGTTGCAAAAATTCCCCAAACTGGAGCGGCTGTATTTAAAAGATAACCCTTTCCCCAGTACCAAGATTACATCAGTCAACAGGGAAGCCAACTGCCTGGATTTCATGCACCGCTTTTGGTTAGACCTGCAAAAGGGCGGTACTGAAAATAAAGAATTCAAGGTGCTGTTAGTAGGCAATGGCGGGGTCGGCAAAACCTGCCTGGTAGAGCGGCTGGTATACGATAGCTTCGAAAAACGCCACCTATCTACCGAAGGAGTAGCACTGGAACAATACGCGGTAGAGGATTTCCCCTACGTGCTCAACTTATGGGACTTCGGTGGACAGGATATCTACCACGCCACCCATCGTCTGTTTATGCAGTCCAACGCCATCTATCTGGTGCTATGGGATGAAGCGACCCAACCGGATAATAACTCATACAGCACCATCAACGAAGCGGGGGCAGAACGGTATTACAAAAACTTCTCCTTGGGTTACTGGCTGCACTATGTCCGTCATTTGGGCGGCAAAAGCCCGGCCATTGTCGTGAAGACCAAGATGAAGGCGGAGGGTACGCTGTATCACCCCATGCAGAACGAACTACAGGCCAAATATGGCCCTCTTGATTTCACAGAAATTGACTCCAGGGAAGAAGACTGGGGCACTAATCGCTTCAACCGCCTGCGCCTGATGATACAGGAAGCCATAGAGCGGATGGGGCAAAAGCAGGAACTGCCCAAAAACTGGGAAAGCCTGCGGCAGCACCTGCGGGAATTATACAAAGCCGGCCACAAAGTGCTCTCGGTGGAAGAGTATCTGGATATAGCTTCAGATTACGATGTGGAAGCCCCCATGGAAAAGCTAACGGATTGGCTGGTCACCTCGGGCGTTGTTTTTTATCGTAAAGGCTTTTTCCAGGATGCTATCATCTTGGATCAGGGCTGGGCCATTAAAGCCATCTACGCTATTTTTGAGCGGAAATCCGGGCATTACCATCGCTTGAAAAATGAGCAGAAAGGGGCTTTCACGGGTAAAGATCTGCAAGCCATCTGGGCGGCGAAAAACTATAGCCAGGCAGAGCAGGAAATGCTAGCCAGCTTTATGCTGAGCTGTGAGATATGCTTTGAGACCAAGCAGGAAAAGGATCAATCTGTACCTTTTGCGGAGCGCCAATTCTTTGCCCCGCAAATGATGCCGGAAAAAGTGTCTGTGGCGGCAGAAGTGTTTTTAGATGAAAATCGCGATCATTCGCTGCTTTACGTCCGTTATGCGCACGATTTTCTGCACTACGGTATCATTCAAAGCTTCGTCGTGCGCACACAAGCACAAGCCGATGTAAAAGACATTTGGCAGTTTGGCATATTACTGCGAGACAAAGGCGGGTATGCTTTAGTGCGTGCGGAAGGTCAGGCTATACATGTGATCACCAAAGAGGAGAACCTGGCTTTGCTCAGCAAAATCCGAAATACGCTGGAAGAACTGCAACACGATGAGGTGCAGGAGTACGTCAGCCGGGATGGTAAGGCTTACGTGGAGACCAAAAAGCTGCAGGGCTGGAAGCAGGATAGAATACCGGCGGAAAATGGCACATTGGTCGATGTTGAAGAACTGGCAATCTTCCAGCAAACCCGGCAGCAGGAGCGATTCTCCCACCCAAGCGAAGGTAAGGATAAGGAGCAGGTACTGCGAAAAATGGAAAAAGAAAAGATGTTAGGCGAGCAGGTCGTAGAGGTGGATACCTCATTTGATTTGGGAGAGGAAATGGTGAAGGTGTTGTTTTTGCAGGCGAATCCAACAGATGAAGAGATTAGCTGGAGGGATGAATTGTCCTTTATAAAGGAAAAGCTAAGTGATGCTATCGATAATAAGAGCTACTCATTATCAGATAAGAAAGCGATCGGTTGGGACGACTTGATTGATGCAATAGAAGATACTGAACCCCACATCATCCATTTTTGTGGTCATGCCAAAGAAGAAGAGATTACACCCTCTGGGTCAATAGAATCAGGGGGAATTGTATTACACAGTGAAGGTAAGAACAAAGCAGACATTGTAACTGCCAAGGAACTAGAAATTCAATTTGCTGAATTTAAAAAAGTATGCCCTTCTATCAGCTTAGTAGTACTAAATGCTTGCCATAGTGAGCAACAAGCCATTGCAATCAGCAAGTCTGGAATTTATGCAATAGGTACTACGGAAGAAATAATCTCAGAAGCGGCCCGTAAATTTGCTGCTGGTTTTTATAAGGGACTCTATACTAAAAGGGACCTTATAGTCGCTATCCAACGAGGTATAAGTAGATCTCTCCGAGCAGATAATGATATTAAAAGCTTAATTCGGCTATATCATAATGGGCAACTTCTCTATCCAACCTAATTAATACTTTTTTCAATCAAATGGATCGTATGAATAAGCAAAATCAGAAAGATATCCTTGCCGCTTATCTAGAGGAAACCTTAGCTAACAAAGGAGTTGCTTTAGATGAAAAAACGCTCAATTTAATAAACGAGAACATTCAACTTAAAGAACGACCTCTGCCAGAAAACGAACAGCGCCGGCTACTGAAGTTGAGTGAAGATACTTCAGGGCAAAAGAAAGCGACTTCTATTAAGCTTACCAACTTAATGGAGTTGTCGATACGTGATATATTGTCTTTTATAGCAAAAGAAGTCGAGATTCTTTTGTTCAGTGATTCAGAAAAACAGGTTGTTTATGCGCTCTTTATGCTACTTTTCGAATTTTCTCCTAACCTGAAATTCATTGCCGTACACTTTTAGCTCGGCAAAAAGTTCATTGAAAGTTTGGAAAGAGAGACAGAAAAAATAAGGGTTTTCTGAGATTTTAAAAATCTTTGCAGAAAACCCTTTCAAAATGCCGTTCTGCAAAGATCTAAAAAATGGTTGATAAAGCATCAATCTGAGGTTCCACAAGGCAACGCCTTGCGTCGATTAACCGTCTTATCTGGTTTATTAGGTGCCTTAATCAAAGGTGGCCGGGCATCTTTATCAGAGTTGGGCCGCCATATGGAAGACCCCACTGACCTGGAAAGTCGGGTCAAGAAGGCCAAGCGTTGGTTGCAAAATAAGTGGACCGATGTCACGGTACACTTTATACCCTACCTTCTTCCGATTCTCCACTCTCTGAGCAAGGCTGGAGAGTTAGTTCTGGCCATCGATGGCTCCTGTGTGGGCAAAGACTGCATGGCGCTGATGGTCAGTGTAATCTGGCGCAGGCGAGCCATTCCCATTTGTTGGGTAGTTCGTAAAGCTCCCAAAGGCCATTTCCCGGAACACATGCACGTGGCCATTATCGGTCAAGTGGCGATGCTTATGGACAGTATCCTGGAACAGGATTGCCGGATTTTCCTGCTGGGAGATGCCGAATTCGACGGCTGCGAGTTGCAACAGTCTTGTTTGGCTCACGGTTGGGAGTACGTGCTAAAAACGGCGAAGGATACTTTGGTAGCCGATCATCCGAACATGGAGAATGCTTCGGCTTTTGGCCATTTGGCCGCAAGTATCGGTCAAAAAAGCTTGTTCCTGCCCCAAATGTATGTGACTAAGCAAGGGTTTGGGCCAGTCAATGTCTTGTTCTGGCATGACCGGACCCGATATGACCGACCTTTGTATCTGTTGACCAGCTTGGAATATGGCCCGCAAGCCGAAACATATTACCGAAAGAGGTATCACATTGAAACCTTTTTCGGCGATATCAAATCTCGCGGATTCCACATTCATAAAACCAGGATTGAAGAGCCTCAAACCTTGTTCAATCTCTTGATCGTGGCTAGCCTGGCTTTCATCATCTGTATCTTGTTCGAGTTTGATGCCCGAACCTCAGCCCAGTTGGGTAAATTCTGCCGTAAAGACCGAATCGATAGCTTGTCCGTGTTTCAGATTGGACTGAGGGCTGTCCGATTTTATGTCAGGCATGCTTTAAATCTTTCTTTCCAATTTTCAAAGAACTTCCCGTAAAATAAAAGTGTACGGCAATGAAACCTGAAATATACTTTTGAAGAACAAGAAGCCGAAGTGCTTTTCGCCATCGCCCGCCTGGGGAAAAAGGAATTTACAACGAAAGAAGTAGATAAGGCGTACCAAGAAGCCATCCAGAAAAGCCTGCCGGAAGACCGCCTTGAAGCCAGCCTGGAAAAACTGGTGCAACTGCGCGTGTTACGCCGTACGGATGTAAAAGCGTACGAGCTAAAAGAAAAGATTAAAAACCTGAAGCGATAGTATGCCACAGCCGGAGATATATGAAGAGCATTTACCGGGAGGTGTGTCGTTTGAGATGATCAAGGTAGAGGGTGGCACCTTTGAGCGTGGAAAAGAAAAGCAAGTTGTCACTGTTCTTGATTTTTATATTGGGAAATTTCCGGTAACCCAGGCGGTATGGACGGCGATTCTGAAAGAAAATCCATCACGCTTTAAAGGTGAAAATCATCCGGTGGAGCAGGTGAATTGGAAGGACATACAGGTCTTTTTAAAGAAATTGTATGGTTTTACCGGGAAAAAATATCATTTGCCTGGCGAAGCCCAGTGGGAGTACGCGGCTCGGGGAGGAAGACGTAGCGAAGGATTGCAATATGCCGGCAGTAATAAGCTGAAGGAAGTGGGGTGGTATGGCGAGAATAGCAATGGTCAAACGCAGTCAGTTGGTCTTAAACTACCCAATGAATTGGGCATTTGTGACATGAGTGGTAATGTGTTTGAGTGGTGTGCGGATTACTGGCATGATGGTTACGATAGCGCCTATGGAGATGGTGGTGGTTCTTGGGTAGCAGAAGAGAATAACCATATGAGAGTGGTTTGTGGTGGATCTTGGGTTAGCATTAGTGATGATTGCCGACCCTCAAACCGCTTCGTGGACATCACGGATCACTCTAATAGTAGTATCGGCTTTCGTCTTTCTTGGCATTCCACGCAGGAGCCATAATTAGGAGACAAAGTCTGAGCAAATGAAGATATTTTAGAGTTAAGTATTTCCACTTACCAGCCCTTCACATTCATCAAATAGCTTAACGAATGTTTCGGCGGGTAAAAGCGTTCGAAATTTTTGAAAATTAGTGTATGGACTATACAGAAATACTGCCGGATGGAACCTGTTTTGAAATGGTGTGGGTGGAGGGTGGCACTTTTGAGCGTGGTGCAGAAAAGCAAGTTGTCACTGTTCCTGATTTTTATATCGGAAAATACTTGGTGACACAGGCAGTATGGAAGTCGGTCATGAAAGAAAATCCAGCACGGTTTAGAGGTGAAAATCGACCGGTAGAGAATATCAGTTGGATCGATACACTAAAGTTCGTCAACAAGATTAACATATTAATGAATAGAGGATTTCGTTTACCAAGCGAGACTGAATGGGAGTATGCTGCACGTGGAGGAAAATTTAATCAAGGGCTACAACATGCTGGAAGCAATAAGTTGAAGGAAATAGGCTGGTATAGAAAAAATAGTGTTGGTCAAACACAACCTGTAGGCCTAAAGTCACCCAATAAATTAGGCATATATGATATGAATGGTAATCTATGGGAGTGGTGCGCGGATCACTGGCATAAAAATTATGAAGATGCTCCTTTAAATGGTAGTGCCTGGGTAGAGGGTCGATTAATGGATGAACGAGTAGTTCGTGGAGGGTCTTGGTATAGCATTGAAGAAGAATGCCTGTTATTAAAGCGTTATAATGATTTCAAGAATATACGGGATGACCTTATTGGCTTTCGAATCGTTCGGAATTGATGCTTAGTTGTTTTTCAATTATTGTATTTTCTAGATAAACTCAGTGAATGCCGCAATCTTTTTACATAGAGAAGCTGCCGGACGATACCTCATTTGAGATGGTGTGGATAGAAGGCGGGGAATTCATGATGGGAAGTACGCCCAAAATACAATACCTGCCATCTGTCAGGAAACAGGTACGCGGCTTCTACATGGCAAAGCATTTGGTTACACAGTCACTTTGGTATAGCATCACGGGTGAAAATCCATCCTTTTTTAAAGGAGAAAATCAACCGGTAGAGCAAGTGAGCTGGTACGATGTACAGGCATTTCTTAAAGCGCTCAACAAACGTACAGAGAAGCAGTACCGCCTTCCAACAGAAGCGGAATGGGAATTCGCAGCAATCGGAGGCGTATACGCTCAGAAGCTGAATTATGCCGGCAGCAACAGACTTAAGGAAGTAGGTTGGTATGATAAAAACAGTCAAGCTCAGACACACCCGGTGGGACTTAAGTTCCCCAATCAACTGGGACTTTACGACATGAGTGGTAATGTGTGGGAGTGGTGTGTAGATCACAGATATAAACACTCAGATGGATCGTCACAAATTATTGAAGAAGCTGTAGCCCGAGGCGGTTCTTGGCTTATTAGTGAAAATTTATGCCATCCATCTAATCAGACTTGGATCAATACACGAACTCGATTTAGTCATATAGGTTTTCGTCTTGCCCTTTTTTCCTCCAATGCGCTGAAACGATAGCGAAGGTAGGTAATGATAATGACGACTTTTGTTTTTTCACTCTTTTCTAATTCTTAGCGCTACACGCTGAGAAAAGTTTAAAACTCAACTCATGCCCTATTTAGAAACTCTACAGGATGGTACCTGCATTGATACGGTATGGGGAAAGAGCGTTTTATTTCCACGGTCTGGGTTTGAGGAATAGAGCGCGGGAAACCCTCCGTCCAATCAATACGCTCAATCTCACTTTGATCCTTCAGCTCAAAGCCCCATAGTCTCCCAAGAATCTCAAGCGTGGGGCGCTGCGGTTTTGAAAACCAGGGATATTTATCTCTTAACCTGATCCCATAAGAAGAATAGATGCTATCTTGAGAAAGGAAACCAACCCCGCAAACATGACCAACCCCTCCTTCTTCGACCGCCTCAATAACTGGGCCCGCAATTCCGTCACCCTCAAGCTGCTGACCGTAGGCCTGCTGGTCCTGATTTTGCTGATCCCCGCCAGTATGGTCAATTCGTTGATTATGGAGCGGGAAAGCATACGCGATAATGCGGTGGAAGAGGTGAGCGCTAAATGGGGCGGCCCGCAGACGGTAGCCGGCCCGGTGCTCTCCGTACCCTACGAGCGGGTGCTGACCAATTCGGAGGGGAAGCCTGTGACGGAGCGCGGCTATGCTCATTTTCTGCCAGACACGTTGGCAGTAGAAGGGGAGCTGCTGCCCCAAAAGCGCTACCGGGGTATTTATGTGGTGGTGCTGTACAATGCGCAGCTTGCTGTCCGAGGGCATTTCTCTGGGCTGCGGGCAGATGCGCTATCCGTGCCGGAAGAGAGTTTGCAGTGGGAAGAAGCCATTTTCACCATTGGCATCAGTGATATGAAGGGCGTGGAGGCGGCCATCGCGGTGCAATTCAACGATACCACGCTGCAGCTCGGCCCGGGGACGGTCACCAATAACATCTACAGTTCCGGGGCAAGTGTGCCTTTTCCTCTGCCTCGGGGGGCTGACAGCAATATCAGCTTCGCCTACGATCTTAACCTTAATGGCAGCACTGACCTGCACTTTACGCCTTTCGGCAAAACAACTACGGTACAGCTGTCTTCTACCTGGACGGCACCGAGCTTCGAAGGTGCCTTCCTGCCAGACGAACGGGTGGTGAGCGACAGTGGCTTTACTGCCGATTGGCAGGTGCTGCAGCTCAACCGCAATTATCCGCAGCAGGGCGTGGGGCGTTTTGTGCAGAGCAATGATCAGGATCCCACTTACTACGGCACTGATCCAGTCCGGCGCATGGCCAGCACCTTCGGTTTGAAGCTGCTCCTGCCCATCGATGAGTATCAGAAGACGATGCGGTCGGCCAAGTACGCCATTTACTTCATCTTATTGACCTTCCTGACTTTTTTCTTCATCGAAATCCTCAACCGCAAGCGGCTGCACCCGATTCAGTACCTGCTGGTGGGGGCGGGCATTGTGCTGTTTTACATCCTGCTGTTGTCCTTCTCCGAGCACCTGAGCTTTGATACGGCTTACTGGATTGCCTGCACGGCCATTCTGCTGCTGATCACCGTTTACAGCTACTTTATGCTGCGCAACCGCAAGCTGACCGTCATGGTCTTTGGCATTCTGGCTATTCTATACGGCTTTTTCTACTCCATCCTGCAGTTGCAGGACTACGCTCTGCTAATGGGCAGCCTCGGACTGTTGCTCATCCTGGCCGTCATTATGTACCTGACGCGGAATGTGGATTGGTATGGGTTGAAGCGGGAGGAGTGAGCTTAGGGGCAGTAAGCCTGATTCAAAAACACCGACAGATGAAATACGAAGAAATATACCAAAAGCTCAAGAAAAAATACACCGACGAGGAAATCGCAGAGTCCATGTTGATCCCCGCTGATTTGACTTCAGAGGAAGAAAAGCAAATGGCAGAAGAAATGAAAGCCATCCGACTTCAGCGGCTCAGAGAAGTGACGGATCAAGACCGGATCCTGGCGGATGTCATGCGGCTCCGGTTTCAAATGGAGCGCTATGTCAATACCGGTGTATTTTCTTTTGACAAGACCTTTGGCAAGTACCTTGAAGAGTATATTCGAATCTTAAATAAGCCACGGAAGGACTTTGCAGAAGATCTGTCCATCCATTACACAAAATTGAGCAGGGTCATCAATGATAAAGAAGAGCCAAATATCGGAATGGCTTACCAGTTAGAAAAGCATTCAGGTTATTTGATTAATGCAAGATTGTGGTGGAAACTGACCATTAAGAAACAGGAGTTTATCATTGCTCAAGATGATACAACGAGAAAAGAGGAGCAAAAAAAAGTAAGCAATGCACTGAGGGCTTAGCAAACCACTTTCCAGCATACAAATGAGGGGCTGTGGTACGCCCTTCTTTTTCAAGCCCCCCACTACTGCACCCCATTATCCAGCATATAGTCGAGCTGCAGCGCGGCACTGATCAGCGCCAGGTGCGTGAAAGCCTGTGGGAAGTTGCCTACCTGTTCTCCGTTCAGGGCGATCATTTCTGAGAACAGGCCGAGGTGGTTGGCATAACCAAGCATCTTCTCGAAGTATAGCCTGGCCTTCGTAACCTGACCAGCCTTGGCCAGGTTTTCAATATACCAGAAGGAGCAGAGTGAAAAAGTGCCTTCTTCACCCTCTAGTCCATCCTTAGCACCGGCGGTAGTGCGGTAGCGGTAGATGAGCGTATCGGCGGAAAGCTCCTCCTCGATCGCCTTAAGCGTGGATTGCCAGCGCTTCTCATAGGGGCTGAGCAGGCGCACAATGGGAATGAGCAGGGCAGAGGCATCTATGACATCCGAGCCCCGGGCTTGCGTGAAAGCCTGCTTGTCCTCGTTCCAGAAGTTGTAGTAAATATCTTCGTAAATCTCATTGCGCACCTTCCGCCACTTTTCCTTGGGCGCCGGGAACGACCGGTCGCGGGCGATGCGGATACCCCGGTCCAGCGCCACCCAGCACATCAGCTTGGAATGAAGAAACTCCTGCTCTCCGCTGCGTACTTCCCAAATGCCGTGCCCTTCGCGTTGCCAGTTGTCGCTCACGTAGTCAATAATTTCCCGGAGCTCCTGCCAAAACTCAAAGGTGATGGAATTATCGTAGCGGTTGTAGAGGTAAACGGTGTCGATCAGCTCCCCGAAAATGTCCAGTTGGTACTGTGTGGCGGCGGCATTGCCAATGCGCACCGGTTGGCTGCCCCGGTAACCTTCGAGATGCTCCAGGCTCTCCTCCTCCAGGCTGTCCGTACCATCCACCCGGTAGACCAGGCGCAGATTGCCGGCATGGTCGAGTTCCTTGCATCGGTCAATAATCCAGTTGATGAAAGCCTGGGCTTCATCCCGGAACCCCAGCCGCAGAAAAGCGTACATGGAAAAGGCCGAGTCCCGCACCCAGGTATAGCGGTAATCCCAGTTGCGTTCCCCACCGATCTCCTCGGGCAGCCCAAAAGTAGCGGCGGCTACCGTTGAGCCATAACGGTAGGAGGTGAGTAACTTGAGCGTGATCGCTGACCGTCGTATAGTGCTTTGCCAGCGCCCCTTGTAGGTGGTCTGATTGACCCACTCTTCCCAAAAAGTCATGGTCTGCTGCAGCAGCTCTTCCTGGAAAAAGCGGACCGGCCGGGAGACAGCGTCCCGGTCTTCCACTGCCTCCATCACAAAAGTGGCCTGTTCGCCTTCCTGCAATTCGAAGGTGGTGTAAACGCCATCCTCCCGGACCTCCATGGCGGTATTGCTGCGCAGGCGGACAGACAGTTGGCACACCGGATTTGACAATAGCACAGAAGTTGTCGATTCCTGCTCAATGGCCGGCGCTTCCCGCCCGTAATCGAAGCGGGGAGCGCACTTTAGGTTAAAGGTCAGTTTACCGCGGATGCAGTGCAGGGTGCGGACCAGCGCACAACCCTCTTCCTTGTTTTTTACCGGCATATAATCCGTCAGTTCCGCCATACCGGTTTCGGACAGGAAGCGGGTGAGTAATATAGCCGTATCCGGAAGGTAAAGCTGCTTGATGCGGATGTTGTCATCTGCCGGGCAAATCTGGAAACTGCCGCCTTTTTCCTTATCGAGCAGCGCTGCAAACAGGGTAGGGGAGTCAAAACGGGTAAAGGGTAAGTAGTCAATCGAGCCTTCTCTGGAAACGAGGGCTACGGTATGAAGATTACCAATAACACCGTAGTCTGCAATGGGAAGGTAGGCTGGGTTGCGCTTTTGCTGTGTACTGTCCATACTTCACTAACGCATCCCAGCCCGATTTGCTCAAAATGCATTCGCGGCTTCAGGCACGGGCACCGCCGATAAGGCCTGGCCGAGGTCCCGGATGAGGTCATCTGCATTTTCTACGCCCACCGATAAACGCACGAGCTGATCCCGTATGCCCATGGCTTCCCGTTCTTCTGGGGGGATACCGGCATGAGTCATGCTTGCCGGGTGCTGTGCCAGGGATTCGGTGCTGCCCAGGCTAACGGCCAGCTTCACCAGCTTCAGGTGGTTGAGAAAGGCAAAGGCTTGTTGTTCCCCGCCCACAATATTGAAGGAAAGCATAGCGCCCGGTGCTTCGCATTGGGTTTGGTACAGGCGGTAGGCTTCTCCATCTGCTTCCGTGAGCAGCCCGAGGTAATTCACGTGCTCCACTTTCGGGTGGTGGCTGAGGAAATCCGCTACTTTCTGGGCATTGGCGCACTGCTGTTCCATTCTCACCTTGAGGGTTTCCAGGCTGCGCATCAGCAACCAGCCGGTCCAGGGGCCGGCCATATTGCCAAGGAAAGTCCGCAGAGTTTTGATGGGCATCATGACCTCCCGGCTGCCCAGGCAGGCACCGGCAATGACATCGCTATGCCCACCGATGTACTTGGTGGCAGAGTAGAGTACTAAATCGGCACCATGCTTCAGCGGATGCTGCCAGAGCGGGCCCATGTAGGTGTTGTCTACGGCCACACGAACCGGGCGGTCTTCCGTACCTAATGCATCTGCAATTTGCCGCATGCCCCGGATGTCGATCTGGGTATGGGTGGGGTTGGCAGGCGTTTCAATGTGGATCATAGCCAGACGGTCGGCCCAGCCTTCTGCCCGGGCACGGCGGATGATGGCATCAGGCGTTTCCGTAGGTTGGAAACCTTGTATCTCTACGCCCCAGCGGGTGAGGACTTCGGTAATAAAGTGGGAAGTGCCCCCGTACAGCGGCTTACTGTACAGCAATACATCGCCTGGCTTCAGAAAGGCAAGCATCGCCGTGGAAATGGCAGACATACCGCTTTCGAATACAGCACATTCTTCGGCCTCATCCCAAAGGCATAGCCGGTTTTCGAGAATCTCCAGGTCTGGGTTGTTGAGCCGGCTGTAGATGAGGCCCGGCGCTTCTCCCTGATCGGGTTCCCGAAGGCCATAGGCCAGCTCGAAATAAGCTTTGCCCTCCTCTGCGCTTTTAAACACAAAGGTAGACGTCTGGAAAATGGGGCATTTGATGGCGCCTTCCGACCACTCCGGTTGGTAACCGTGGGACATCATAAGGCTTTCTGGCTTGAACTTCATAATGATCTGGTTTTCTGTGGGATGCACCCGGCACCCCCAATTTAGTTAGGTTTGAATTAATGTAAGCCGCTGCGTCTAAAGATGCAACGACATTTGTCAGCAGGGCCCCCGGATGCTGTACCTGAACGACAGGCTTAACACTGTGAATCCCCTTCCGTACAAAAATAGGGCGGTCGAGAAAGAAAACCCATAACGAGGGAAACACCGGGAAAACAACACTTTTATTACCCCGTGTAAAAGAAAAAGCCTATTTTTAGGTCGAACAACATCCCTAACGATAGAAATTTTTTCGCCAATGAAAGCTTTAGATGCGATCGACCGCCGCATTTTGACGATGCTGCAGGACAACGGCAAGGCCACCAATAAGGAAATTGCCAGTGTGCTGGGAATGAGCATTACTCCTATATATGAGCGGATCAAAAAGATGGAGGACGCCGGCTACATCAAAAAGTACACCACCGTGGTGGACAAGGATATGCTGGGGTACCACCTCATGGCGTTTTGCAATGTGCGGCTCAAAGAGCATACCAAGGAGTACCTCGAACGCTTCGAGGAACAGGTTGCCGAACTGCCGGAGGTGTCAGAATGCTATCATGTTGCGGGCAACTTTGACTACCTGCTTAAAGTAACCGTGGTGGATATGGAAGTGTACCACTTTTTCATCACGACCAAACTGGCTACCCTCGACAATATCGGCCATGTGCAAAGCTCCTTCGTGATGAAGGAAGTGAAGTGGGAAATTAATGTGCCCATTGAATAGTGTCTTCCCGGACTGATCATTGAATTTGACTGCTGGCATACGGTTGAGCCGGAGCGGTATTCTTATCTTCGTCTCCGTTTTCATTGCAAATGAACCGTATGAATACCAAACAGCAAGCCAGCTTGCTCCGTACTTTTCGCAGTCTCCACCGTTACACCGGAGCGCTGCTTTTCTTTTTCTTTTTCTGGATTGCCGTTTCCGGTCTTTTCCTGGGCTGGAAAAAGCACAGCGGCGGGGCTATTCTGCCCTCCACCCAGCGCGGTACCTCTCAAAGCCTTACGGAATGGATGCCTGTAGACGAACTCGCCAACCGGGCCATAGCCGCATTGGAAGCGGCAGACCCACAGGCCGGCACTACAATTGACCGCATGGACCTGCGGCCCGGAAAGGGTGTGGTCAAGGTGCGCTTTGAAGGACATCATACCGAAGTGCAGGTGGATGGCGCCACGGGCGAAGTCCTGCAGATGGCCACCCGCCACTCCGACTGGCTGGAAGCCCTGCACGATGGTTCTATCGTTGAAGGCCCGCTTGGCATCGGAGGCGGCTACTTCAAGCTCGTCTACACCACCATTATGGCCCTGGCGCTGCTGATCTTCACAATAACCGGCTTTTGGCTCTGGTACGGGCCCAAGCGTTTGCGGGCAGCCAAACGCCACCGAAAGCCCCGGGATTAAAACACAATTGAAATAATCCGCCCTCAAATTTTCGCACTTTCCCGAAAAAGCCTATCTTTGCATTCCGTTTTAAGAAGCTAAAGTAACGAGCGCAATGAAAAATGATCTTCATCCAGATAACTACCGCATGGTAGTGTTCAAAGATTTCTCTTCCGGTGATTCTTTCATCACACGGTCTTGTGTGGCTACAAAGGATACCATCACTTGGGAAGACGGCAAAGAGTACCCACTGGCCAAGCTGGAGATTTCCGCTTATTCTCACCCATTCTTTACGGGTAAGATGAAGTTTGTGGATACTGCCGGCCGTATCGACAAGTTTAATAAGAAGTTCGCTAAGACGCGCTTCGCAAAGCAAAAAGAGCAGGAGGAGCAGGAAGACTAGGTCTTCTCAGGCGCTCGCCGCTCGCAGAGGGGTAGTTTTGCAAAATATGCAAAGCTACCCCTTCGTTTGTTATTTCTGTCTCCAAAATGGTGGAAAGCTTGGTCCGCCTCTATATATTTGCCGCATAACCCTAAGGGACGGGAACAAAATAAACTGGTCCGTTTTGGGTTTTGCGTCCCGGTTAACCTGGATGCAAAAGCCTAAAGAAAAACGGTCTGGCTTATTTCCGTCAAACTACTAAATGCCATTATGCCCAATATTATTCTCTTTGACAACGAAGTCCGTGACCGGCTCCTGCCGCTGACCTTTACCCGCCCGGTGGGAGAACTCCGGATGGGGATACTGACTATTCGCGAAAAATGGGAACGCTGGATGGATGCCCCGGTTTCCTACATCACACAGGATTACCTGGCGGAGCGCTTCGAAATTGAGTACGGCAAAGACAATTACATCATCAATGGATCTGTACTGCCTTCGCCTCAGCTGGTCCGCCTCATTAAGCAGATGGACTACAACGAGGCTTACCTCCGGGGGGAAGAGCTCATCGTGGCCAAACTGGATGAGGAGCAGATCAGCCGCCTCATTAGTGATGACGACATCAGCGAGCTTAATGGGTTCGATCTGGAGGGGACAGAGTACCTGAAGATCGATTACCTCTGGGATATCTACCGCCATAATCAGCAGGCCATTGCCGAAGACTTTGAGCTGCTTACCAAAGGGCGCAAGTCTGCCCCCCTGAGCGCGAGCAATCGGGTAGTTGGTGATCCGAAGCAGATTTTCCTGGAGGAAGGCGCTAATGTGGAGTGTGCCACCCTGAATACGGTGGACGGCCCCATCTACTTCGGAAAAGACAGCCTGGTGATGGAAGGCTGTATGATCCGGGGCGGTTTCAGCCTGGGCGAGGGCGGCATTCTGAAAATGGGCGCCAAAGTATACCGGGGCACCACCCTTGGCCCCGGTTGCAAAGGAGGAGGGGAAATCAACAACGTGGTCATGCTGGCCAACAGCAATAAAAGCCACGAAGGCTACCTCGGCAATGCCGTTCTCGGCGAATGGTGCAACATCGGTGCCGATACCAATGCTTCTAACCTCAAGAACAACTACGATGAGGTGCGGGTATGGAGCTATGAGGAAGAGCGCTTTGTGAAGACCGGGCAGCAGTTCTGCGGCTTATTCATGGGCGACCACTCCAAAACGGGGATCTCCACCATGCTCAATACCGGTACGGTGATTGGGGTGTGTTCCAATGTATTTGGTGAGGGTTTCCCGCGTACCTTTATCCCTTCTTTTGCCTGGGGCGGCAAGCAGGGCTTTCAGACTTACCGTTCCGACAAGGCCTTCGAGACGATGGACCGGGTGATGGAGCGCCGGGGGCACACGCTTTCGGTGCAGGAGCGCCTCATTTTGCTGCGGGTCTTTGAAGACACCCGTCAGTACCGCAAATGGGAAAAAGAAGACTGATGGAGGTTCCCCGCTGGAAACGATGGCTGTCTTACCTCACGGAGGTGCATGTGGAGAGTGCGCCCAGCGAGGTCAATCCGCATCTGTATGTGAGCATGCGCAACGGCCGGTATCAATTGTCTACTGCCAACGCCATTTACTCCTACGAGGACTTGTACACCAACTTCCTGTATGCCTTCCGGCAAATCGACTTTGCCCGCCTGCTTGGCCGGGAAGTGCTGCTGCTGGGGCTGGGGCTGGGTTCGGTACCGCTGATGCTGGAGCGCGTCTTTAAGCAGGATTTCAGCTACCTCGCCGTTGAGCTGGACCCCCACGTCATCTACCTCGCCAACACCTATGCGCTGAGCGGGCTGTCCTCCCCGGTCACCACCATCTGCGCCGACGCCTTTGCCTATACGCAGCAACTGGACGAAACCTTCGCCCTCATCTGTATGGATATCTTTCTGGATGACGTCATCCCCGCCGCTTTCCTAACTGCCTCCTACCTGGAAACCCTGCGTGGCCTGCTGCAACCGGGCGGCGTGCTCCTCTACAACTGCCTCTACCGCAACCCGGATGACAAGCGGGATACGGAGGCCTTCTACACCAACATTTTCCAGCAGGTCTTCCCCAATGCCACTTCCCTGGATGTCCAGGGGAACTGGATTTTGGTGAGTGATGGGGGCGTGGTGGGATGAAAAGCGGTTTTTTTTTTGCAATTACATTAGCGAGCGCTGCCTGAGCATGGATTTGACCATAGCTACAGGCTTGATTATTAGCTCGATATCTTTTCTTCCATTTGTAATTGCCGAAAATCTGCTCTGTCTTTTTTTGGGGAAAGTGTCACAAAAAAGTTTCCGGAGCCTTCTTATCTTTAGGGTGACAATAGGATAAGCGCTTATTCTTTATCTCTCAAGTTTTAAACACTGAACAATGAACTTGCTTAATCTTTCGCGTGGCGCTGTTATTACAGAAGTCACACACACATTCCATCCGCCGAAGCCAATAGGCGAAGGAGGACACACACACACACACAGCGTTCTTAAGTTTCTGCTAGCAATAGTGCTCTTGTTTATAATGACTAATGCTTCCTCTGCTCAAAGAGAGGGCGAAACAAATAGCTATAGAGCTTGGTCTACCTGTGATAGCTACAATGGATTTTTTGATAAGGAGGCATTAGAAACAATGGAGTATATTTCTGATACCATTTATCCAAGTGGCCGGATGATAATCAGAGCTGACCACTGGCACGAGCTGGGAGGCCTGGATAGCATCAGCAGTATGATGGGATTGAATAATGATTATAGTTTTCAGCTGGTAAAAACACAAAAGAGCCGGGGTGACGATGGGATCAGTTATTACCGTTATCAACAATATTATAAGAACATCCGGGTTGAAGGGGGAGGATTCACGATTGCTGCTCTGGCTGGGCCAGGTACAGGTCCTGAAAACCCCTGTTTAGAAGTGAAAATGCTTTTTCCGTTTGTTGCAACAGAGGTGCACTCGATAGACCCTATTCCATTGAGCTCGATTTCAGTGGCAAATACTCTGGGGAATTACTATGTAGCCCAACCTCAGGCAAGCCTGTCTGTTTTAGATGCCAATTTGAGCATCTGGCCCAATCTTCTTAATGATTGTGCTTACTATCTGGCCTGGGATGTTAACTATATTATTGATGGTGAAAGCAAAAGGGCATGGGTAGATGCCAAAAACGGGACGGTACTTAAAGTAATCGACGGATCAATGAATTTGGTTGCTCCTATGGAAACACCCGGATATGGGCAACTTCCTGGAAACACCAATGATTTGGATGATTCGTTTGACGGATCAGTAACCCGGCTAATTACTGAAAACCTGGATACGGAGGTTAGAACTTATGATTTTGGTGGAAATATGCAGGCAAGACCTTTGGGCATTAATCTCAGTGAATGGCCTGACGCCTTTATACCGTCAACTAACCTCCTTCAGTGGGACGGGACTACAGCCTCTCCTCATGTTTATCAAGCTCATTTTGCAACGACGGAGTGCGTAAAAGTTTTCTCCTCCTCTTTAGAAATAGATTTTGGCACGGTCCGGGTTGCTGTGGATGAAGAGGATAACGCAATGGCTTTCCGTGAATCCACTGATTTTAGTTCTTTTATAGCTTTAGGCTTCTTAGGAGGGTCAACTACGGCTATATTTGATATCGTTGCCCACGAACTAGGTCATTGCTATATGTTTGGGGAGTCGCTGGAATATACAAATGCAGGAAATGAATCCCTTCACGAAGGTATCGCAGATATGTTTGGTACCTATGTCGAGTCCGTTATACAAGGCACAGTCGATTGGGTAATAGGTGATGATGAGTCGGCTGTAGCTACAGAAGTAAACAGAGACTTAGCCAACCCTGAGTTCAATTGTTTTTCGGATGTTGAAAATTTACTCCAACAACACACGAGGTCCACTCCACTTAGTCATTGGTTTTTCTTGGTAAGTACAGGAGACCCCGCTCTGGGCATCAACTCACTGGGCATGGAAACGGTTTTAGGCTATATCATGGATGCCCTGGCAGCGAATTCCTCATTAAGCGATTACAGCGACCTTAAAGATGCGGTTTTAGGGGTGGTTGAATTGCAACATAGTGTATGTTCGGAAGAGTACACTTCGATCGCTAGAGCATGGAATGAAATCTGTGTGGGTAATACACCTATTTGTCCATACACTATAACTGGAAACACTATTGTTTATGAGGAAAACAATGTCTTGTCGTTATGTATAAATGGAGGGATTCCTAATGCTACGTACAGGTGGTATGTTCCTGGAGATGCGAACTGGACGGCTAACGGTCAGTCTGGTACGAACTTATTTGAAGGCACTTGTTTATATGTAACTCAATTTGATAATTACCCTTATTACCCTCAATTCTTTAAAATTGACGTATATTCTCCTACAGTAGGCCCCGCATATAATCAGTCTATCACGGTGACGTTAATTGACCGCGACGGCGATGACCCCACTTGTTGGGAATACTATGATAGCCTGCAGCCATTGATGCATAATAATGAAGGGCAACATGAGAGTGCTGCCGAACAGCGCCTGGATAAAGCCTGGCTCACCATAGATCAAAGCGTTCCACAGCAATTAGTGTACTGGATTAAAGGTTTCGACATCATGGGAAGGCTGGTTTATGATGGGCTCTTCAAAGATATAAGAGATGAAGGTCTCCCCAGCCGATACGGCATGCTAATGTTGCAATACTTTGACGAAAATGGAAAATGGTTAGGTACGCAAAAAGTAATGCCTAACAGATAGCGGAATGTTTAGCACATAAAGTTAAAAGTGCCCTCCTGGTTTCCAGAAAGAACGAGTAATGCATCTCTGCACCCTCTTTTCAAGGGGAGGAGCAATTTCGGAGATCAGGAGGGCTAAAAATATAGCCATGAAACAGGACTTCAAACGTACCTTTACTGCCTTACTCCTACTGCTCAGCGTAAGTGCCCTTGACGGGCAGACCTACTTCAGCCTTCGGCTGAGTGGAGGGTTGACGGATATAAATAAAGGAGCGTTCTTCCAGGGCGACCCTGCGACCACCACTTATAACTGGAATTTCGAAAATCAGGTAGTGGAGCATTGGGCATTTGGGCTGATGGTAGAACATCAGTTGGACGAAAAACTTTTCCTTGCCTGGACTAATACCTATTACCCCAATCGAGTCTTCGAGGTTTACTGTAATGGAGTTGCTCCGTGTAATTTTTTTCGTTTTGATAGTTGGCGTACAGATTTAGCTGTTAAACGTTCATTTGCAGATGCGGTTTTGTTAGGAATGGGCCTTGGCTTAAACTATATTCATAACCCTGAAATAGGTAGATACAGTAGTGGAAATTATTCCAAAGTATCTCTCAATACATTCAACGGTGCCTACTTTGAGTATACAGCCCAAATGTCGCTGGCTTATTGGTATAAGAGATATATGATAGAGGTAGCTTACTTTAAAGGTTTTGGACACAGAGGTATAGACCGGGAAATGCTCCGCCCGATCAATGAGCTTAATCTTACGCTGATCCTTCAGTTCAAGGCGCCGTGGTCTGGTAAAGGGCGCAGGGGTATGGAGCTTCGGTTTTGAAGGCTTATTTTATATAATCCAAAGGCTAGTTGGGCAGGTTGCATTGCCTGACCCCACTTCCCTGGATGTCCACGGGAACTGGATTTTGGTGAATGATGGGGGCGTGGTGGGGTGAAAAGCGGTTTTTCCCGTGCTGGTAAATCGGCGAGCGTTACCTGAGCAGCATTTTAGTCGTAGCTACAGACCTGATTATGAAGGACGTATTTGTTTTTTCAGGTGCAATAAGTGAAAATCTACCCTGTCTTTTTTCGGGAAAAGTGTCACAAAAAAGTTTCCAGAGCCTTCTTATCTTAAGGGTGACAATGGGATAAGCGCTTATTCTGATCGCACATTTTTAATATTGAACTATGAATTTGGTCAATCTATCGCGTGGATCTGGTTGTTAGTCACAATTGTACTGGTCCCTAACGAAAGATCAATCTGAATCTTTGTTCTAAATTTTGGTAATATGTAAAATTAAAACCATGAAAAACATCATTCTTTTAAGCTTTTTAAGCTTTTTGATATACTATAAAGTTAATGCTCAAGCCGACTTTATCGAACCAATGTCGAAAGATTTATTTCTTTCTGATAACAATCGTGCAGCGTTATTTTATGAGCAGGAAAGCAACCCCAAACATTTAGAGGTAAAGCCTATAAAGATGAATGATCTTTGGAGTTTTCAAAATAATGGCTCATTTGAATTTAGTTTGCCTGACATTGAGACACCGATTTATGCATTTGCGAAAAGACCAAGACGCTATTCAGATAGGGATTACATTTGGTCAGGAGAAATTTATAGTGAAGAGGGGCAATTATTAGGGGATGTTGTATTTGCTCAAGAAAAAGACAAAAAATTTGGGCGCATAAATATTGGGGACCGCCGGTTTATTATTCGCGATTTGGGTACAGAGTTAGATGATGACCAGGTTCTAATAGAAATAGATAAAGAGAAAGTAGTAGGGCGTTGTTATCAAGATGAAGTTTTTGAAGAGGAAGACGTTTTAATGGGGCCAAACGATGGTGACAATGAAGAAGTAGAAAGCTGTGATGCAATAATAAGCGTATTAATACTTTATTCACAAGAAGTACTCGACGCAGGGATAGATTATGAGCAAGAAGCAATACTTGGGGTAGCTGACCTAAATACTGCCCTTGCCGAATCTGCGATTCCTAATACCAATGTCTCGGCTGAAATTGCAGGGTATGAATTGTTGGAAGGATATATTGAAGATGATAATGGCCTTATAGTAAGAAGTAATTTAGCTGAAAATGAGAATATTCCAGCCCTTAGAGATGAATATAATGCCGATTTGGTTGTCTTGTTCCAAGTCATGGATTTCTTTTCAGATGGTGTGCAACTAGGCGGAATTGCAATGATAAATGATGGCCGATTCACAGATGGTGTACCAGACGTGAATATGGTTTTTAGTGTGATTGATACAGAAGCTCCGTCAGATATTTTTGCCCATGAAATAGGACACTTACTTGGCTGCCGACATTTAAAGGAAGAAGACCCACACGGATTTGCTAATGCTTATGAAATATGCACATTGCCAATATCTGGTGAGGGGCAAAATTTTTGTGCCCAATATATGAGTACTGTCATGGACGGGAACGCTGATGTAAGCAGGGTATTGAGATTTTCTAATCCGGAAGGACTTTATCAGGAATTTGCCACTGGGACAGATGATCATAATAATGCTAGAATGATAGCCCAGACAGCTTGCCCGATTAGTTTATTTGGAGGTATGGTGGAGGGCGGATTTGCAGACCCCCCATTTAATGCCAATGCCACTGGACCATTGTATATTTATCACGATAATATCGGTTCTTTTACTTATTCCTCTTACTATGA
>NZ_JPOS01000036.1 GCF_000759025.1 Phaeodactylibacter xiamenensis
TATTCGCGATTTGGGTACAGAGTTAGATGATGACCAGGTTCTAATAGAAATAGATAAAGAGAAAGTAGTAGGGCGTTGTTATCAAGATGAAGTTTTTGAAGAGGAAGACGTTTTAATGGGGCCAAACGATGGTGACAATGAAGAAGTAGAAAGCTGTGATGCAATAATAAGCGTATTAATACTTTATTCACAAGAAGTACTCGACGCAGGGATAGATTATGAGCAAGAAGCAATACTTGGGGTAGCTGACCTAAATACTGCCCTTGCCGAATCTGCGATTCCTAATACCAATGTCTCGGCTGAAATTGCAGGATATGAATTGTTGGAGGGGTATGAAGAGATGGGCAACGCGATTGCTGCTCGCGGCCAATTAGAACAAAATCCAAATATTCCAGCCCTTAGAGATGAATATAATGCCGATTTGGTTGTCTTGTTCCAAGTCATGGATTTCTTTTCAGATGGCGTGCAACTAGGCGGAATTGCAATGATAAATGATGGCCGATTCACAGATGGTGTACCAGACGTGAATATGGTTTTTAGTGTGATTGATACAGAAGCTCCGTCAGATATTTTTGCCCATGAAATAGGACACTTACTTGGCTGCCGACATTTAAAGGAAGAAGACCCACACGGATTTGCTAATGCTTATGAAATATGCACATTGCCAATATCTGGTGAGGGGCAAAATTTTTGTGCCCAATATATGAGTACTGTCATGGACGGGAACGCTGGTGTAAGCAGGGTATTGAGATTTTCTAATCCGGAAGGACTTTATCAGGAATTTGCCACTGGCACAGAAGATCATAATAATGCTAGAATGATAGCCCAGACAGCTTGCCCGATTAGTCTATTTGGAGGTATGGTGGAGGGCGGATTTGCAGACCCCCCATTTAATGCCAATGCCACTGGGCCATTGTATATTTATCACGATAATATCGGTTCTTTTACTTATTCCTCTTACTATGAAGGCTGTCAAGACGGCATTGTTGAGTATCACTGGGAAATCAGCTGGGATCATCAGAATACCTTTCAGACGCTGTCCTATGAGGAAGATGCTATTCTACCGGCTGTAGATGTTCCTCAGAACCAACCGACTGGCTTCATCAGACTGACTGCTAGTT
>NZ_JPOS01000037.1 GCF_000759025.1 Phaeodactylibacter xiamenensis
GTATTAATACTTTATTCACAAGAAGTACTCGACGCAGGGATAGATTATGAGCAAGAAGCAATACTTGGGGTAGCTGACCTAAATACTGCCCTTGCCGAATCTGCGATTCCTAATACCAATGTCTCGGCTGAAATTGCAGGATATGAATTGTTGGAGGGGTATGAAGAGATGGGCAACGCGATTGCTGCTCGCGGCCAATTAGAACAAAATCCAAATATTCCAGCCCTTAGAGATGAATATAATGCCGATTTGGTTGTCTTGTTCCAAGTCATGGATTTCTTTTCAGATGGCGTGCAACTAGGCGGAATAGCAATGATAAATGATGGCCGATTTACAGGTGGTGTACCAGACGTGAATATGGTTTTTAGTGTGATTGATACAGAAGCTCCGCCAGATATTTTTGCCCATGAAATAGGACACTTACTTGGCTGTCGACATTTAAAGGAAGATGACCCACACGGATTTGCTAATGCTTATGAAATATGCACATTGCCAATATCTGGTGAGGGGCAAAATTTTTGTGCCCAATATATGAGTACTGTCATGGACGGGAACGCTGGTGTAAGCAGGGTATTGAGATTTTCTAATCCGGAAGGACTTTATCAGGAATTTGCCACTGGCACAGAAGATCATAATAATGCTAGAATGATAGCCCAGACAGCTTGCCCGATTAGTCTATTTGGAGGTATGGTGGAGGGCGGATTTGCAGACCCCCCTTTTAATGCCAATGCCACTGGGCCATTGTATATTTATCACGATAATATCGGTTCTTTTACTTATTCCTCTTACTATGAAGGCTGTCAAGACGGCATTGTTGAGTATCACTGGGAAATTAGCTGGGATCATCAGAATACCTTTCAGACGCTGTCTTATGAGGAAGATGCTATTCTACAGGCTGTAGATGTTCCTCAGAACCAACCGACTGGCTTCATCAGACTGACTGCTAGTTGTACCGAAGAGCCGGATGAGGTTGTCAGGGTATTACAGCTCACTAACTGGAGTGCATGGAATTTGAAAATTGACCCAAACGGAGAGGACTCCTATGCAGTTAGGTCTAGCAGAAGAGTAAAAGCTGGGCGTATATCTGAAACCAGTGATGAAGGTGCTTTAAGTATTTTCCCTAATCCTGTGAAGAATATCCTATACATTGAATCGGAAACAGTCGCTTTAAATGATTTGTTAGAAGTCAATCTTTATTCCGTTCAAGGTACCAGGTACGATTTTCATAAAAACCTGCTTAGCGAACAATCAACCCAATTAAGCATTGACGTAGGCAGCATGGTTCCTGGATTTTATATCCTGGAGTTAAAATCTGCCGAAAGATATTTTCATCTGCCCATAATAATCGTACACTAATGAAAGAGCAGTTATACTTTCTCAATATGATTCTGTTTTCATTTTTTATAAGCTGTTGCAATGATGATGATATGATGATAAAAGAACCTGATGGCATGGTGGTTGATTGTAGCGAAATGGATTGCTCGACTCCGGGGGATTTTTATGGTGTTGGTGTGATGAATGAGGAGTGTTGGATAGCAGATAATACTGAGTTAGAAATAAACACCCCATCTGCAATGATGTTAGTAAACTTGCGGAAGTATGAATCGAATAGTATAGATGGCTATCTATATTTTATTGTTAATAAACATACGGACTTAAATGATACAATTTGGCTGGGGTTTTCATACAGTAATGTACCCATTCCAAATGTAGCGCGAACTAAATATACTTACCTTGAAGACCATTCCATAGTTGGAGACTTTGATTTTTCTCCCGATGATGAACTGACTTATAATGACTTTTTAATCATTGATTATTTTAATCAAGACACTAGTATCGTAGAGGGGCATTTTCAAGTTCGCTTCCCGCAAAGGAGTGTTAATCATTTCGTTAATGCACCCGATAGTATGAATATCCAATGCGGACGTTTTAGGGTAAGTGAATATTGAGTATTAATAATTGTGGCTAACAAGGGCTACTCGTCGAAATTTTGGGGGCAACATTCCTGATCATCGTTATTTCGAGTACACCTCACACCTGTCGCTCGCCTACTGGTACAAAAGGTATATGGTAGAGCTGTCCTACATTCATGGCCTGGGGCTGAGGAACAGGGAGCGGGAAATGCTCCGCCCCATCAATGAGCTCAACCTCACGCTCATCCTTCAGTTCAAGGCGCCGTGGTCTGGTAAAGGGCGCAGGGGTATGGAGCTTCGGTTTTGAAGGCTTATTTTATATAATCCAAAGGCTAGTTGGGCAGGTTGCATTGCCTGACCCCACTTCCCTGGATGTCCACGGGAACTGGATTTTGGTGAATGATGGGGGCGTGGTGAGCCCCTCTTGTTAAAGTCCCAAGCCTGCACATTGAAAATTCCCACTCCGGCATTATAGTAATAAACGAGCTAACGCATGCCAGTTAGGTAGATGGAAGGACCGGTATCTACTTAACAAATGCTCGAAAGTTTTCTCTGTTAATCAGGAACCCTTCGGCATCATAAGCTTTAGTGAAAGTAGTTGAGATTTTAGCGCGCTTATTTGGGTTCCATTTAAATTCGTAGGCTTTCAAATTCAGCCCTCTTTGCTCAACGTAATCAATTTCCTGCTGCTGGTTTGTTCTCCAAAAAAAAGATTTTGCAAGGGTGAATTTATATTTATTCATTTTTATTCGCTCTGAGATAAGAAAGTTCTCCCAAAGTTGTCCGACATCTGATCTTAATGCCAGGTGGTCCATGGCACCAATTACAGCATTCCGGATACCATTATCATAAAAATAGATTTTCCTTCCTTTTTTGATTTCATTTCTAACGTTTCGGTTAAAACTTGGAAGCCTGAATACGACATATCCTTGTTCCAATATCGTTATGTACTTCTCGATGGTGTTCCGGTCCACACCCACTAACTGGCTCAACTCATTGTAACGGACTTCACTTCCGATTTGTAAAGCCAATGCCTGAATCAGCTTATCCAATACCTGAGGTTTTCTTATTCCAGCATAAGACAAAACATCTTTGTATAAATAACTGCTAACCAGATTTCCCAAAATTTCCGGCTCTTCATTAGGATTGTTGATGACATCTGGGTACATGCCGTATACCAATCTCCTTTCTAATTGCTGATCGGCTTCAATAAACCCTACATGATGCTCAAATTCTTCCCAGCTTATTGGAAATAGTTCGTATTCCCATTTCCGCCCGGTAAGTGGTTCATTGAGCTCATTGAACAGTGAAAAGGAAGAGGAGCCGCTAATCCATAATTGAACATCCTTTAGCTGATCAATTATTATTTTCATCGTTAGGCCTATATTGTTGATCCGCTGTGCTTCATCAATAAATACGACTTTGTGATCGCCGATAAAGGCACGGATTTGATCCGTATTTGGGGTGTCCAATAATGTTCTGATACGTGGGTCGTCACCATCAAAAAATTGATATCGCTCGTTCCTGAGCAATTTTTTGATCAATGTCGTTTTACCAACCTGCCGGGGCCCAATTATAATAATCGCCTTTCCTCTACCGGCTTTTCCGCTTATGCGTTCTGCAAGTATTCGTTCAATCATATTGTAAACATAGTGAAATATGAATAAAATTTTGAAAAAGTATGTTTTTTTATGATTTAGAACTTTTGGCACGATGGTATGAGGGCAATCTTTGTCGTCTAATACTGAAACTGGCATGGATGCGGAAAATGCAGGAACCTTGGGGGCAACGCTCCCCATCACCGTTATTTCTAGTACACCTCACACCTGTCGCTCGCCTACTGGTACAAAAGGTATAGGGTAGAGCTTTTCTACATTCATGGCCTGGGGCTGGGGAACAGGGAGCGGGAAATGCTCCGCCCCATCAATGAGCTCAACCTTACACTGATCGTTCAGTTCAAGGCGCCGTGGTCTGGCAAGGGGCGCAGGGGGATGGAGCTTCGGTTTTGAAGGCTTATTTTGTATACGCCCTAATGGCTAGCTGGGCAGACCGCGGTGCCTGGCGACATTTCTCTGGATGTCCACAGGAATTTGATTTTGGGGAGTGACGGGGGCGTGGTGGGGCAGAAAACTGTTTTTTTGTGCATTTAAACCAGCGCGCTGCTTAATCACCAATTTGACCATAGCTACTGGATTGACTATTAGGCTTGTATCTATCCTCTATATGTATTAGCCAATAATCAGCCCAGTCTTTTTTCGGAGAAAATGTCACAAAATGGTTCCTAAAATTTTCATATCTTTAGGATGACAATAGGATAAGCGCTTATTCTAATCTCTCAAGTTTTAAACACTGAACAATGAACTTGCTTAACCTTTTGCGTGGCTCTGGTTATTACAGAAGTCACATACACATTACATCCGCCGAAGCCAATCGGCGAAGGAGGACACACACACAGCGTTCTTAAGTTTCTGCTAGCGACGGTTCTCTTGTTTGTCATGACCAATCCTTCCTATGCTCAACGTGAGGGTGAGAAAAATAGCTATAGAGCTTGGTCTACCTGTGATAGCTACAATGGATTTTTTGATACTGGGGCATTAGAAACAATGGAGTATATTTCTGATACTATTTATCCAAGTGGCCGGATGATAATTAGAGCTGACCACTGGCACGAGCTGGGAGGCGTGGATAGCATCAGCAGTATGATGGGGCTGAATAATGATTATAGTTTTCAGCTGGTAAAAACACAAAAGAGCCGGGGCGATGATGGAATCAGTTATTACCGTTATCAACAATATTATAAGAACATTCTGGTTGAAGGGGGAGGATTCACGATTGCTGCTCTGGCTGGACCAGGTCCAGGCCCTGAAAACCCCTGTTTAGAAGTGAAAATGCTTTTTCCGTTTGTTGCAACAGAGGTACACTCGATAGACCCTATTCCATTGAGCTCGATTTCAGTGGCAAATACTCTGGGGAATTACTATGTAGCCCAACCTCAGGCAAGCCTGTCTGTTTTAGATACCAATATGAGCATCTGGCCCAATCTTCTTAATGACTGTGCTTACCATCTAGCCTGGGATGTTAACTATATTATTGATGGTGAAAGCAAAAGGGCATGGGTAGATGCCAAAAGCGGGACGGTGCTTAATGTAACCGACGGATCAATGAATTTGGTTGCTCCTATGGAAACACCCGGATATGGGCAACTTCCTGGAAACACCAATGATTTGAATGATTCGTTTGACGGATCAGCAACCCGGCTAATTAGTGAAAACCTGGATTCGGAGGTAAGAACTTATGATTTTGGTGGAAATATGCAAGAAAGACCCTTGAGCATTAATCTCAGTGAATGGCCTGACGCCTTTATACCGTCAACTAACCTCCTTCAGTGGGACGGGACTATAGCCTCTCCTCATGTTTATCAAGCTCATTTTGCAACTACGGAATGCGTAAAAATTTTCTCCTCCTCTTTAGAAATAGATTTTGGCACGGTCCGGGTTGCTGTGGATGAAAAGGAAAACGCAATAGCTTACAGTGAATCCACTGATTTTAGTGCCTTTATAGCTCTAGGCTTCCTAGGAGGGTCAACTACGGCTATATTTGATATCGTTGCCCACGAACTAGGTCATTGCTATATGTCTGGGGAGTCGCTGGAATATACAAATGCAGGAAATGAATCCCTTCACGAAGGTATCGCAGATATGTTTGGTACCTATGTCGAGTCCGTTATACAAGGCTCAGTCGATTGGGTAATAGGTGATGATGAGCCGGCTGTGGCCGAAAAAGTAAACAGAGACTTAGCCAACCCTGAGTTCAATTGTTTTTCGGATGTTGAAAGTTTACTTCAACCACACACGAGGTCCACCCCACTTAGCCATTGGTTTTTCTTAGCCAGTGAAGGAGACCCCGCTCTGGGCATCAACTCGCTGGGCATGGAAACGGTTTTAGGCTATATCATGGATGCCCTGGCAGCGAATTCCTCATTAAGTGATTACGGCGACCTTAAAGATGCGGTTTTAGGGGTGGTTGAATTGCAACACAGTGTATGTTCGGAAGAGTACACTTCGATCGCTAGAGCATGGAATGAAATCTGTGTGGGTAATACACCTATTTGTCCATACACTATCACTGGAAATCCTATTGTTTGTGAAGAAAACAATGTCTTGTTGTTATGTATCAATGGAGGGATACCTAATGCTACGTACAGGTGGTATATTCCTGGAGATGCGAACTGGACGGCTAACGGTCAATCTGGTACGAACTTATTTGAAGGCAATTGCTTGTACGTAACTCAATTTGATAATTACCCTTATTACCCTCAATCCTTTGAAATTGACATATATTCTCCTACAGTAGGCCCTGCGTACAATCAGTCCATCACGGTGAGGTTAATTGACTGCAACGGAGATGACCCCACTTGTTGGGAGTACTATGATAGCCTGCAGCCATTGATGCACAATGATGAAGGGCAACATGAGAGTGCTGTCGAACACCGCCTGGGTAAAACCCGGTTTACCATAGATCAAAACCTACCACAGCAATCAGTGTACTGGATTAAAGGTTACGACATCATGGGAAGGCTGGTTTATGATGGGCTCTTCAAAGATATAAGGGATGAAGGTCTCCCCAGCCGATACGGCATGCTAATGTTGCAATACTTTGACGAAAATGGAAAATGGTTAGGCACCCAAAAAGTAATGCCTAACAGATAGCATAAAGTTAAAACGGCCCCTCCTGATTTCCAAAAAGAACGAGTAATGCATCTTTGCATTCTCTCTTCAAGCGGAAGAAGCAATTTCGGAAATCAGGAGGGCTAAAAAAATAAAGCCATGAACCATTACTTCAAACGCACCTTTACTGCCTTACTCCTACTGCTCAGCGCAAGTGCCCTGCACGGGCAGACCTACTTCAGCCTGCGGCTGGGAGGAGGATTGACGGATATTGAAGGAGGGGATTTCCATGTAGCAGGACCTCGTCCAGATTGGTACGATGTGGACGCACAAACCCTAAGGCACTTGTTGGTTGGTTTGAGCGTAGAACAACAAATAGGCGAAGCGCTATTCTTTTCCTGGGCGAACGGCTATTATTTTGATCGTGTATTCAGAATGCGGACAGATGGCATCGCTAGTATAAATTTTCATCGCTTTGATAGCTGGCGTACGGATTTTGCTGTTAAGCGTTCAATTGCTGATGCATTTTTGGTAGGAGCTGGACTTGGGCTGAACTACATCCATAATTCTGAGATAAGTACAGATGGAAAAGATTACTGGAAAATCACGAGTTACAATTACCGTGAAAACGCTCCTGATCATCGCTATTTCGAGTACACCTCACACCTGTCACTCGCCTACTGGTACAAAAGGTATATGGTAGAGCTGTCCTACATTCATGGCCTGGGGCTGAGGAACAGGGAGCGGGAAATGCTCCGCCCGATCAATGAGCTTAATCTTACGCTGATCCTTCAGTTCAAGGCGCCGTGGTCTGGTAAAGGGCGCAGGGGTATGGAGCTTCGGTTTTGAAGGCGCTTTCTTGGTTTAAACTCAGGCGACGATTTTGGAATCGTGGCCTGAGCATAAGACGTAAGGTTGTCTGTCAGGTCGCCCCCCGTATAGCTATCGGGGCTAAAGTTACCACCTGATTTTAAATGAAAAGCTTCCCACGCCGATCACCTGAGTATTCACAGAAACTGGATTTTGGTAAGTAACGGGGGCAGCAGCAGACTTCATTTCATTGCCCCTACTGCCTTAGGCAACTGCAACAAAAACGGCAGGCTTCATAGTAAGTGGTGTCGGTTATCCTCATTACTATATGATATACCTCTTCAAAATAGCGGTAAATCCGATGCCTTCAAAGTTTCAGAAGGGAAGAAATAAAAACCGGACTGTTGCGGCAAATGGCAACAGCCCGGTCCCTCGCGAAGTGCTTGACTACCTAGCGGACACCATGCATCAGGCGCTTGAGCAATGGGTTGAGCGCCATCACCAGCAGCCCGGAGGCAATAGGGACTATGGTGAAGATCAGGAAGAACGTACTCAGTGAGTACTGCGAGACGATCGCGTCAATCTTGCCGCCCATAAAGTGGGCCAGCTTATTGCCAATGGCAATGGCCAGGTACCAGATGCCAAACATAAAGGCAATCATACGGCCAGGCACCAGCTTGCTGAGGTAGGAAAGCCCTACCGGTGACAGGCAGAGCTCACCCAACGTATGGAACAGATAAGCCAGAATCAGCCAGATCATACTTACGGCTGCGGTCTCTGCTCCCTGAGGAATGGAAAGGGAACCGAACACCAGAAAACCAAAGCCTACGCCCAGCAGGGACAGCCCGATTCCGTACTTCATCGCCGCAGAAGGGTTGTACTTGCTTTCCCACCATCGGGAGAACAACGGCGCAAACATGATAATGAACAGGGAATTCAGAATGGCAAACCAGGTGGCTGGAACTTCTGTCCCGGTATTGGAGAATTCCCGGATCAACTTGTAGATCACAATTCCCCAGATGATCACAAAGCTCAGCCCCAGGATAATATTGGAAAGCGTGATTTTCTTGTAGGTCATCCGGAACAGGCTGTAAAGCACCCAGGTGATGATCGCCAGTGGTATGATGGTGATGATCGTATCCACGATCTTGAAAATCATGGCCGTATTGCCAGCCAGGGCACGGCTCGTGTAGTCTTTGGCAAAGATCGCCATAGAACCCGCCGCCTGCTCAAAAGAAGCCCAGAAGAATACGGTGAAGAACGCAAAAATGGCTACCGCAATCATTTTATCCCGTACCAAAGGCGTGTAACGGGTCAGGCGGGAAATAAGCAGTACAAGGAAGGCAACCAGGGCCGTTAGTATCACGGAATTGGCCACAGTGCCTTCTGCTCCGCCCGGCAATATTGGCATTTCCCCGATCTTGGATAGGGGGTCATTGAAAATCCAGATTACCGAGAGCACCACAAAAGCGCCGATCAGAATTTTGTCCAGCAGGCTGAAAGGGTTGAGCTTGTCGCCCTCCGGTATCTCGAGCTCTTCATCAGTAGTGGCTTCCGGCTTGTCGCCAATGCCATCAAAAATGGGCTTGGCGAAGTAGAACTGAAGCATGCCCAGGAACATGAAAATACCCGCCAGGCCAAAACCAAAGCTCCAGGCGACTTTCTCACCCAGGTACCCGCAAAGCATTATGCCCAGAAAGGCGCCGGCATTCACACCCATGTAGAAGATGGTGTATGCGCCGTCTTTTTTCTCCGGGAAGTTTTCATACATCTTGGAGATGATGGAGGTCATGTTGGGCTTGAAGAAACCGTTGCCAAAGATCAGCAATCCAATACCAATGTAAAGGAAGAGCGGGGTCTCCACGGCCATAGAGGCGTGGCCCAGGGTCATCAGCAATGCCCCGATAACCACCGCTGAACGATAGCCGATCATTTTATCAGCAATGTATCCGCCCAGAATAGGCGTGAGGTAAACCATAAGGGCATAGGTGCCCAAAAGGGACAGCGCGTCTTCCCGTTCCCATCCCCAGCCGGGATTCTCCACATCTATAGCCCCAATGAGGAAAATGACGAGCAGGGCCCGCATACCGTAGTAGGAAAAGCGTTCCCACATCTCCGTGAAAAACAAAACGAATAGCCCCGAAGGGTGCCCGAGCACGGTTCCGTGTTTGGTCAGGCTGTTCAATGATCCGTTCGACATAAGTGTTTTGCTGTTTTTTGTTGGCCCCAAAACAGGGCTTGCAGATTCGTAATTTGGTTAGATGAAAAAGCCCCCGTCCCTTCTATGAGAGGGCCGGAGGCCAGGGTTTTATGATTTCGGAGGGTTCAGCATAGACCCATCGTCGTCCTGAGTAGGGTTGTCTTCGTCGGTCTGATCGGCAATTTCGTACCCTTCCTGCTCCTCGAAGTGGGTGTCGGTGGTGTCCTCCGCGCCGTGGGTCAGTTTCTTCAGGCGCTTGAAGAAGAGCAACAGCAGCACGCCAAAGGCTGCGGTAAAGATGAAGATGCCGACAAAGGTCTTGTACTCCTGCTGATTTTGCAGCTCGAAGAGTTCTATTTCGCCACTGTATTTGCTGATATCGACTTTAGCGCCATCATTCTCAATGGCAGCTTTGGCTTCCTCGTCGTAGGCCATGCGCACCACTGCCGTGAGTTGAGCATCTGATGCCGCCCCTTCTTCTTGCAGATATTCGGTCAGCAGCTGCTCATTTTCGGGCGAAAGCTGCAGCAGTTGCTTTACGTCCACACCGCCCTCGCGGAGCACCACCTGCCCGCCTTCCAGGTAGGCATTGGCCGTGAACTCAAAATCATCGGCTTTCATAATGACTGTATCTGCAACCAGGTCATATTCTGCCGGAGAAGCCACCAGTTCCGTACTCACGGTTTCCAGCTGAGAAGACTCCCCAATGGCACCCGCCACTTTATTACCCAGGCCGGTGGCCGCAAAATAAACCCCCATCATGATGGAGACATACTTGACGGGCGCCACCTTCGTGATAAAGGAAAGGGCAACCGGTGAAGCACAAAGCTCGCCCAAAGTATGCAGCAGGTAGGCCAGGATGAGCAGGTAGAGCGCGGCTTTGTCGCCGTATTGCTCCACATCTGCACTGGCTTTCGCCATAAACAGGAAGCCCGCGCCCATAATAATGGTACCCACTGCCATCTTCACCAGAGACGAACTCTCGTAGCCTTGATGTTTCCACCAAATCCAGAAGCTGCCCACCAGGGTACCGAAAATAATGATGAACAGGGCATTCACGGACTGAAAGACCGATGCCGGGATTTCATACATCCCGGATGTATACAAATCCGACCGGTAAAAACTATAGCCTGCCAAAATGAGTGCCCCAATCGGCAAAAACAGGTAGTACGTATCTTTTTTCTGGAAGTAGTGGATGATGCCGAGGATCAGCAAAATGCCACCAGCGCCGTAAAACAGCAGGTCGATGGTGAAGAAGTTCACCATGCGGTCAATCTTGTTCAGGGTGTAAATATTGAGTAAACCACCCGCCTGCTCGAAGGCGCCCCAGAAGACAATAATGATCAGGAAAGACAGGATGAGCACCATAAAGCGGTCTTTCTCGATACTGTTCACTTCCTTGTAAATCATCATCATCAGCCCGGCTACGATAGAAAGGAACAGGAACAGCGCTGTATAGAGGTAACGGTCCGTACCTTCAAAAGCGGTAAATGCCAGGATCGAAGAGCCGATAATGAGGCCAGCTGTAATCGCCAGCTGCACCGGGCTCCTGAAAAGCTCCTGGAATAAGTCGCCAAAAGAGGAATCTGCGGCTTCCCCGGCCGCTTTGGGGGCTTTGCTTGGGGGCTCGCCTACGCCCTTGAGGTATTTTTGCCCCAGCATGAAAATGACCTGCCCGAGGAGCATGCCAATACCCGCCAGGCCAAAGCCATAGTGCCAGCCGATGGTCTCGCCCACCGCGCCCACAATCAGGGAGGACAGGAAGGCCCCAACGTTAATGCCGATATAAAATATAGTAAAGCCCTGATCGCGCCGTTCATCACCTTGCTTGTACAAGCCGCCCACCATGGTGGAAATATTGGGCTTCAGCCCACCCACGCCAAGAATGATAAGGGCCAGGCCCGTATAAAAAGCCCAAATAGCCTCAATAGCCAAAATACCGTGCCCGGCAACCAGCGTCAAGCCACCGTAGAGCACCGCCTTCTTTTGCCCGATAAACTTGTCGGCCAGTATACCACCGGGTATGGACATCACATAAACCAGCATGGTGTACCAGCCATAAAGCGCCAGTGCCTCAGAGGACTCCCAGCCCAGGCCCGGGTTGTCTCCGGTTGCCGAGCTGATGATGTAAAGGACCAGGATGGCGCGCATGCCATAGTAGGAGAAGCGCTCCCACATTTCGGTAAAGAATAGGACGAAAAGCCCAATCGGGTGCCCAAAGAGTGAGGGCTGATTGTCAAAGTCAAAGGTGTTCGCTTTCGACATGTGTAATTGTAGTTTTAGCTAAGCCGGGGTCTTCCCGGTGTGGTTCTTCGTTTCTGTTGCCCGATGAGACGGCGCTGCAAAACGAGTGTAAAATAGATACTTTTGGCTGAGCCTGCCTAATATCCAATCTATTATTTTGCGGTTTTGCTGCTTCACCGATAATTGGGATGTACTGTTTTTTTCAGCTGTTTCTCGTTTACAGCGGAACTTCTTACCTTCGCAGCCTGATTATCCGAAACGGCCCATTTTCACTCACCCTGTTCACTCATGATTACTTACATCAAGGGGAATATCACCCACAAAAGCCCAACCTATGTCGTGGTGGAAGCCGGTGGCATTGGTTACCATATTAATATCAGCCTGCATACCTATGCTTTGATCGAAAAGCTGGAAGCGGTCAAGATTCTGACCCATCAGCATATCAAAGAGGACAGCCATACCCTCTACGGGTTTGCCGAGTCCATAGAGCGTAACCTGTTCCGCCATCTGATCTCCGTATCCGGAGTAGGGCCAAGTACGGCACAGCTAATGCTTTCTTCCATGACGCCAGATGAGATGCGGGCGTCTATCATCGGCGAGGATGTGGCCGGGCTCAAGCGAATCAAGGGTATTGGTGCGAAAACCGCGCAGCGGATCATACTCGATCTCAAGGATAAGCTCCTGAAGGATGGGGGCGATGAAAACCTGCCAGCCAATGTGCCGCAGGCAGACAATACGATCCGGGAGGAGGCGTTATCAGCTTTGGTTGCGCTGCAGTTTAACCGCATACATGCCCAAAAAGCCCTTAACAAAGTACTGAAAGCCCAGCCGGGTATTGGCCAGGTAGAAACCCTGATCAAGCTCACGCTTAAGGAGCTTTCTTAACCAAATCTATTTCGCTTTGGTTGCCCCTGTTGAAATGCGTTACTTTGCGCCGTCTTTTAAGACAGGACAGGAGGCTTCCGGAGTTTCCCAAAAGCAGAATGTTAAAGTTGTAGGGTGGGGTAAAATATACCCGTCACCTTCGTTTATAGGTGAAACACCCTGAAAATTGTGTTCGTAAAAGGATTAGGATTAACAAGATTTTAACCCTTTTGATGCCCTGACTTTTTGATTTTCTACGGATTAAGCGATGCCTCGTGCAAGAATTCCATGATGTTGAATATGAATAAACTACTGATACTCGCTACGTTTTTGTGTGGGATAGCAACTATTGCCCTGGGAAGCGGCCCTCACCTAAAGGAGGACCCCTACAGCAGCAGCTACACGGTTGCTTCGGATACCATCCCGGACATCGATGAGCGTTTTGGCGACTTTCTGACGAACCCGAATTCCAATCCATTCGACCTCAATGACCCCGATGTCGTTCAGCAGAATGTGGAATTTGACCCGGCTACCGGCCAGTATATCATCACTGAAAAAATTGGGGAAGACTTCTATCGCCCGCCTACCTTTATGTCTTTTGATGAGTACCTCAATTTCCGTCAAAGACAGGATCAGCAGAATTATTTTAATGAGCTGGCGGGCATCAGCTCTACCGGGGCTACCGGGGCGCTTGACCCCATTGAGAAAATCGACGTGAAGGAAAACCTCCTGGAGCGCCTGTTCGGTGGCACGGAGGTGGACATCCGCCCACAGGGTAACATCGACCTCACCTTCGGCGTTAATTCCAGTATCACCGAACGCCCCGACCTCCCCGAACGGCAGCGGAACCTGACCAACTTCGACTTCAACATGAATATCAACATGAACGTAGTTGGTAAAATCGGGGAAAAACTGAACCTGACCACCACGTACAACACCAACGCCAACTTCAACTTCGACAACCAGATTAAGCTGGACTATAACTCCGACAACTTTGAAGGGGGAGAGGATGCTATCCTGCAGAAAATTGAAGCCGGTAACGTAAGCCTGCCACTCCGGGGCAACCTGATTCAGGGTGGGCAAAGCCTCTTCGGCCTGAAAACAGAACTGAAGTTCGGGCACCTGCGCCTGACGCCCATTGTCTCTCAGCAGCGCTCGCAACAGGAAAACATTCAAATCGAAGGCGGCAGCCAGGTGCAGGAGTTTGAAGTCCGCGCCGATGAATACGACGAAAACCGCCACTTCCTCCTGACTTTTTACAACCGCGACAACTTCAACCGCTCCCTGCAGAACCTGCCGCAGATCAACAGCCTCTTCAAAATCAAAAAACTCGAGGTCTGGATCACCAATGACCGGAATGAAGTAACGGATGTGCGGGATATCGTCGCTCTGGCTGACCTGGCTGAGCCGAACCGCCTGGTTAGCCCGGATAAAATTAATCAAAATCCATCCTGGAACAAGCGCGACCTGGTCAACCGGGACCTGCTCCCTGATAACTCCGCCAACGACCTGTACAGCCGCATCATCTCCCGTGGCGAACAGGTCCGGGATATCGACCGCGCGGTTTCTACCCTCAAAAACGACTTCGAGCTGCAGCAAACCCGCGATTTTGAAAAAGTAAGTGCGCGTAAGCTACAGCCTTCAGAGTATACCTTCCACCCGGAGCTGGGCTTCGTCTCCGTGAATATCAATGTGCAGCCCGATCAGGTGCTGGGCGTGGCTTTCGAATATGAGTACAACGGTAGCATCTTCCGGGTAGGGGAGATGTCGATCAACAACAGCACCGTTGGTACTGATACCACCGACCTGACGCCAAAGGTGCTCTTTGTGAAAATGCTGAAGAGTACCACGCAGCGGACCGACGTGCCGACCTGGGACCTGATGATGAAAAACGTGTACCCCATCGGTGCCTTCCAGGTGAATCAAGAGGACTTCCGCCTCGATATTTTCTACGATGATCCCGGCGCAGGCCAAAAGCGATTCCTGCCGGAGACCAACATCGCAGGCATTCCGCTGCTGCGCATTTTCAACCTCGATAGCCTGAATACGCAGGGGGACCCGCAGCCCGACGGTATCTTTGACTTTGTGCCCGGCGTAACCATCAACCCCCGAAACGGGCGGATCATGTTCCCGGTATTGGAACCCTTCGGGGAAGCTTTGGCCCGGCAAATTAATGACGAAGAACTCCGGCGAAAATACGTTTACGACTCCCTCTACCGGACTACCGTATTCCTGGCGCAGGAAGCTGCCGAGCAGAACCGGTTTATCATTCGGGGCGAATACAAATCGAGTGTCTCCTCAGAGATATCGCTCGGTGCCTTCAATATCCCTCCGAACTCGGTGACAGTGCGCGCCGGCGGGCAGGTACTACAGGAGGGCCGGGATTATGAGGTGGACTACACCATTGGTAAGGTCCGCATCCTGAATGATGCCATCCTGCAATCGGGCGTGCCGGTGAATGTTTCCTTTGAGGACAACACCCTTTTCGGCTTCCAGCAAAAGACGATGGTCGGTTTGAGGGCCGACTATGAAATCGATGAGAACTTTAACATCGGTGCGACCTTCCTGAAGCTTTTCGAGCGGCCGTTTACCCAGAAAGTAAACGTTGGAGATGACCCTATCAACAACAATATCTACGGGCTGGACCTCAACCTGAGCCGTCAGGCACCCTGGCTGACCCGTGCAGTAGATGCCCTCCCGGGCTTGTCTACGAAGGAACCATCCAATATCACGGTAGCTGCAGAGGTCGCCGCTATTCAACCTGGCCATGCCCGGGCGATCAGCCTGAACCCGGTGGACGAAGGGGGCGTGGTCTACATCGATGACTTTGAAGGCAGTGGTGCAAGCTTCGACCTCCGCGCTCAGGCCAACCGTTGGTTCCTGGCCAGTGTGCCGCGGAATGACGACCCGGGCGCAGAACAGCTTCTCCCGGAAGGGCAGCTCATCAATGACTTGCGCTACGGTGCCAACCGGGCTCTGCTCAACTGGTACCGGATCGATCAGGCGGCACGTGGCGGGAACGATAATGAGAATATATACACCAGCCAGGTGCCTCAGCTTGAGGTCTTCCCTAATTTGCAGCTACAGCCCAACCAATTACCGAACGTACAGACCTTTGACCTGCGTTATTATCCTACCCTCCGTGGCCCTTATAACTTTGATATCCCTGAAGGCTATCCCGGCTATACAAGAGGGGTGGAAACCTCCAATGGGCGGGTGGAACTCAAGGACCCCCAAACCCGATGGGCGGGTATTATGCGTGACATGACCACCAACGATTTCCAGTCTGCCAATATTGAATTCCTGGAATTCTGGATGCTGAGCCCTTTCCTGGACGAGTCCGGGCAGGGTGCTGCTTCTGACGCTGATGCCAAGCAGGGAGACCTCTATATCAACCTGGGTAACATTTCAGAGGATATCCTCCGGGACTCGCGCCTGTTTTACGAGAACGGCCTTCCCGGACCGACCAACCCCAGCCGCCCGACCAATGATACGGAATGGTCACGCGTGCCCGTTTCCCAACAGATTACCCGGGGCTTCGACATTGACGAGGCCACCCGTGAGCAGCAGGACGTAGGGCTGGACGGCCTGAATGATGCCGCCGAGCGGATCAAATACCAGGATTACATCGAGGCGATTTCGGCGACCAACCCGGTGGTGGGACAGCAGGTGGCAGAAGACCCTTCACAGGACAACTTCCGGTACTATAACGATGGGCAATGGCCTAACGAAGCGGGGGTCTACGAGCGCTACATCCAATTCAACAACCCGGACGGCAACTCCCGCTCCGCTTCTCAAAATACAGGTAACCAAAACCTCCGCCAAACCGGTACCAACATCCCGGATGCAGAGGACCTCAACCAGGACAATACCCTGAATGAATCGGAAACCTACTTCGAGTACAAGATCCCATTGCGCCGTAGCCTGGAGAACCCCGGTGAAATTGACCTTGAAGAGACACCTTATATCACCGACCGCAGGCAGGCTTCCAACGGACGGATCTGGTACCGTTTCCGCATCCCATTGACGGAGCCCGATAAGGCAGTCGGTGGCATCCGGGACTTCCGCTCTATTCAGTTTATGCGGATGTACCTGCACAATTTCAATGCGCCGGTGACGCTGCGTTTTGCCCGTCTCGAACTGGTCAGAAACCAATGGCGGCGCTATCGCCCGGACCTGTCTGAGGTAGGAGGCCCTGCCACACCGGAATGTATTGACGACGAGACCAACTTCACGGTCGATAACGTCAATATCGAGGAGAACAGCGGGCGTGAACCGTTCAACTACGTGCTGCCGGAAGGTATTCAGCGGGAACGGGCAGTAGGCGTTTTTACCAACCTGCAGAATGAGCAGTCCCTGTCGCTCAATATCGAAGACCTGTGTAACGGGGCGACCCGCTCGGTCTTCAAAGTCATCAACATGGACATGCGGGTTTACGAACGCTTCAAAATGTTCATCCACGCTGAAGAAAAGAATGGTACGGAGATTCCGGAGGGTGCTACCTCTATTTTCGTACGCCTGGGTAGTGACTTCCAGGGCAATTATTACGAATACGAAATTCCGCTGACGATGTCGGAAGTGGAGGACCTGTCGGGAGCGCCAACCAGCTCTTCCTATAAAAATGCAGTTTGGCGGCCGGACAACGGGTTTGACTTCGCGCTGAAAGACTTTGTAGAGCTTAAAAAGCGGCGCAACGAGGGCGGCGTAAACCTGAGCGAGGAATATGTCGAGCAGCAGCAGGTAGGCTCTAAGATTCACCGCCTGAAAATAAGGGGCAACCCCAGTGTGGGGCAGGTGAAAGTCCTGATGGTCGGGGTGCGAAATCAGTACGACTTTGTGACGGAGGACGAGAACTTCGATCTGGAGGTCTGGATAAATGAAATGCGGCTTACCGGTCTGGATGAGCGGGGCGGTGCCGCTGCTACTGCAAGGATTGATGCTCAGTTGGCGGACTTCGGTTCGATTGCTGCAGCTGGTAACATCAGCACTATTGGCTTTGGTGCATTGGACCAGAAAGTACAGGAACGGGCCCGGGAGCGGCTGACGGGCTATGACTTTGCGGTCAACTTCAATTTGGACAAGTTCCTGCCGGATAGCTGGGGGCTTCAGTTGCCATTCTACGCACAGTTGTCCAATACCACGAGCACACCGGAATTTGATCCTTACGATTTGGATATCCTGCTGGAAGATAAAATCAGGGATGCAGATAACCGGACCGAGCGCGATTCTATACGGGCTGCTGCCCAGGAGGTCACCACGATCAAAAGTGTGAACCTGACGAATGTCCGCAAAGAGCGGGCGAATAACAGTAAGGCAGCGATGCCGTGGGATATCTCCAACTTCAGCGCGTCCTATTCCTATACGGAGTCTGAGTTTCGGGATCCGATTATTGAGTTTAACGAAGAAGAGCGGCATACCGGCTCTATCGATTATGCCTTTAGCAGGCGGACCAACTACATTGAGCCTTTTAAAGGGATACAGGGCAATGCTTTCAAGATCATTTCGGAGTTTAACTTCAACCCGTTGCCTAATGCCTTTAGCTTCAGCTCAATCATGAACCGGGTGTTCGAAACGACGAGCTACCGCTTCACGGATGTGGCACCGGAGTACCGGACTTTCTACAACAAAAGGTTTACCTGGGACCGGGATTATGACTTGCAGTGGGACCTGACGAGAGCTTTGAAGTTCAATTTCAATGCGACCAACAGTGCTGTAATTGATGAGCCCAATGAATCTTTCCTGGTTGAGACCTTCGGGTTTGAACAAGCGCGGGAGATCCGGCGGGATAGTATCTGGACGAATATCCGCAACTTCGGCCGGCCCAAGAATTATCAGCATAACTTAAGCGTGGGATATGACCTGCCCATCAAGCACCTGCCCCTTTTGCAGGGCTGGGTGACAGCAAAGGTACAGTACCAGGGCAGCTACAACTGGACTGCTGCCGCCCTGAACGTGGATAGCCTTGGTAATGTCATTCAGAATAACCAAAACCGAACGGCAGACCTCGACTTTAACCTGGAGCGGCTTTATGACAAAGTAGATTACCTGCGGAAGATCAACCGGGGCTCAAGAGGCGGAGGTGGCGCAAACCGTTCGCGCAGCCGGCAGCCGAGTTCCCGTGATGATGACAAGAGCCAACAGGATGACGACGAGGATAAAAAGAAGAAACGCAATGGCCCATCGACCATCGAACGGGCATTGATCCGGCCGTTGATGCTGGTCCGGCGGGTGCGTTTTAATTATAATGAGCAGTTTTCGACTACAGTGCCGGGTTACATGCCGCAGTCCCAGATACTGGGTATGACGGATTTTGACTCTCCGGGCTGGGGCTTTGTGGCAGGTTTGCAGCCAAATATCCGAAACTTAACAGACGACCAGTTGTTCAACCCCAATCCAAATAATATTGAGGGAGATTGGCTGAGGGAAAACGAGCAGTGGATTACCGGGAGTTCCTTCCTCAACCGGGAGGTTATGCAGACCTATTCGCAGCGATTTGATGCGCGGGCTACCATTGAGCCTTTCCAGGACTTCCGCATTGACCTGGAGCTCAACCGGACTTTCACAGAGAATTACTCAGAGACGTTCAAGGATACCCTCCCCGGCGATGGCGTCCGGCGGCTGGTGCATACCATTCCCTACGAAACGGGCAGCACACAAATGACCTACAATGCGCTGAGTACGCTATTCCGGGACAGCCGGGATGATATCAGCGAGCTCTTTAATACTTTCGAAGCCAACCGCGTCATTATTTCCCGTCGTTTAGGAGTGGGAAATCATCAGGATGAAAACCTTAGCGCGCTGGGTTATACCCGGGGCTATGGTAATACACAGCAGGAGGTTATTCTGCCTGCTTTCATTGCTGCTTACCGGGATGTGGACCCCAATAGTGTGCGGTTAAATATTTTTGATCAAATGCCTTCTGTCAACTGGAGGATGCAATACAATGGCTTATCCCGGATTCCATTCTTTAGGGATATCTTCCAGAACTTTTCTATCTCCCACGGGTACCGGTCCACGCTTAGCGTGAATAACTTCCGGTCGAGCCTGCCGTTCCTGGCTACCCGGGCTACCGAGCCCATAGATACCGGGACGTTCAACTTTTATCCGCGTTTGGAGATTGCCGATGTGGTCGTTCAGGAACAGTTTGCTCCGCTGATTGCATTGGATATGACTCTGCAAAATGGTATAAGCCTGAATGTAGATTACAAAAAATCCCGTACACTGGCCCTGAGTACCGTCAACTACCAGCTGAATGAAACTCAATCCGAGGAGTTTACCGTTGGGTTTGGTTACCTGATCCGTAATGTAGACATTCCATTCCTGACAGGGAGCAATAAGAAGCGAGACCGTAAAAAGGAAGAAGAGGAGGAGCAAGACCCTAACCAGCAAAATCAAGGTAGGAATAACCGGCGAGGCGGCGGTGGCCGGGGTTTGCAAGGGCAGGACCTGGATATCAACTTCGATATGTCGATCCGGGATGATATCAGCTTTGCCCACCGGTTGGATGAGGGTATTCAGGAGCCTACCCGGGGTACTTATGCCTTTTCGATATCGCCTTCAGCAGAGTATGCAATCAGTCAGCGGCTCTCACTGCGCCTGTTCTTTGATTACCGGCGTACGGTTCCGGCTATTGGCCCGGCTGCGCCGAGAACAGATGCATCAGGGGGGGTTATCGTCCGCTTCCAGCTGAATTAAGCCCATAGGGTTTTGATGAAAAAAGCAGTTGCAGTACATCCGCAACTGCTTTTTTTTATTTCTCTTCTGCAGCTGTCTCCTCACCCCAACCAAGGGCTTGCACCATTTTATCGTAGATGGCAGTATTTTCATAAATGCCCCGGAAGAGTTCTGCCCGTGGTCCATAAGCAAAAACAGGCACGAGGCTGGCGGTATGGTTGTCTGCTGTCCACCCGGCAATAAGAGAGTCCCTGGTGGAGCCCGGCTGAATGGCATAGCCTCCGGTCTCGTGGTCGGCCGTGACGATGACCAGTGTTTCTTTATTACGTTTGGCAAAAGCCAATGCTTCGCCAACTGCCTCATCAAAGTCCAGCATTTCTGTAATCATGTATTCCTGGTCATTGGCATGCCCGGCCCAGTCGATCTGAGCACCTTCGACCATAAATATAAAGCCCCGGCTGCTGCGTTTTTGAAGAAACCGGGTCCCGATACGGGTCGCCGGTGGGAGGTACTTCCGCCCATCTTTGTTTTTGGGTGGGTCTTCCTTAGCTGTGAAATAACCAAAACCCCGGCTAAAGTCAGGCGTGATCGTATACAGCTCCGTTTCGTAGGCATCATAGATGTTATAGCCGTTCTTTCTCATGTCGCTAATGAGGTCCCGGCCATCTGTATCCCGGTTGTTGAAATAGCGCATGCCTCCTCCCATGAAAAAATCGATCTCTTTATTCGTGAGTTGTTCTGCAATATCTTCGTACTGACTGCGCAGGGGTACGTGTGCGAAAAATCCGGCCGGTGTGGCGTGTACTATAGAGGAAGTGGTCAGCAGCCCGAGTGCGTATTCCCGCTCTTTTGCCTGCTCAAAGATATTGGAGACTACATTGCCGCTGGCATCCAACCCGAGCGCACTTTTATTAGTCTTATGCCCGGTGGCAAAAGCTGTAGCCCCGGCCGCTGAGTCTGTGATCAGGTCATCCGCAGCGTAAGTTTTCTGAAGGCCAATGATATTAAATTGCTCAATATTCAGGGGCTTTTTATGGCTGTACATGCCGGCACTGATCTGGCCAATACCCATACCGTCACCGATCAGCAAGATGATATTCCGGGCAGGTGGTTCGCGCTCCAGAAGCTCCAGGTTAAGGTTCTCCGGGCTTTTGCAGCCAAATGGCAGCAAGAGTAAAAAAAGCAGGTAGTGTAGCTGAAACTTCATGAAAATGATTTTACGCGCTGATAACAGGGCGGTCGGGTTTGCCAATTCAAATCGCGCTAAGTTACAAAACCCACTTGTTTTCAGACAAGGGTATACCGCTTGCCCGGAAGCGTTCGAACGACCCCTTTAAACTCCAGCCCCAAAAGCAGCGCTGCCAGCTCACTGTTGCTTTGTTGCGTAGCGGCCGATATCTGGTCGACCGGCAATAAATCCTGTTGTTTCAGGAGTGCGACAATGGTCTCCTCTCCGGGCGTAAGGTCAGGGAAGAGTTCGCGCTGTATGCCCTGTTGAACATCTGACTTTTCCCAGCGCATCACGTAGGCAAGGTCGTCCACGCTTTCCAGTAAGTTGGCCCGGTGGCTTTTGATGAGCAGATTGCAGCCTGCTGAGGATCTGTCCCGTATCCGGCCGGGGACGGCAAAAACGTCGCGATGGTAGTCATTTGCCATCTTCGCACTAATCATAGACCCGCCCTGCCGCTGGGTCTCCACTACGATAAGAGCGTCACAAAGACCGGCAATAATGCGGTTGCGCATAGGGAATCGCTCCCGGTCGGGTTTCGTCTGACTGGGATATTCGGAGAGCAGCCCTCCGTTTTCAATCATTTCAAGAGCTGAATAGGTGTGTTGAGCCGGGTAGATGCGTTCCAGCCCGTGCGCAACGCAGCCTACTGTAGGGATTTCATTCGCAATACAGGCCCGGTGGGCGGCGATATCAATGCCAAAGGCCAGCCCGCTTACTACCGTTGCATTATAAGGTTTTAGCCCTTCCACCAGCTCTTCGCAGAAATGCACCCCCTGCGGGCTCGGCCGCCGGGTCCCGACAATTGCCACCGTACGTTTGGCATTTAGATCAGCGTTGCCTTTGTAATAAAGCAAAGGTGGGCTGTCGGGTAAATGCCTGAGCCGTTGTGGATACCCGGGGTCAGTGTAAAATAAAACCTTAATGCCATGCGCTTCAATAAAGTCCAGCTCGCGCTCTGCCATGAAAAGGGCATCTGAGTTGCGAATGTTGTGCAGGAGCTGAGCGCCGATACCCGGTACTCCCTTCAGTTCTTTTTCTGTCGCCTCGAAAACAGCTCTTGCTCCGCCACAGTAGCTCATTAGATTACGGGCTGTCACCGCACCAACTTTGGGGATGAGCGTCAAAGCGACCTGGTAGAAGATATCATCATTCATGTTAGTATAGCTGGCGCGGAGTAAACCTTCAGCTCATGAATCAAAATAGACTGGAATAACGGGTGAGAAGAACACCCTGCACAGACAAGACAGAATAGACAGTCAGCATAAAGTGCACTCAAAAAACAATGCGCTGACTAGCCGTTAACCGAAATATTGCTGCCCGAATGGGCAGGCTCGGAGGACAATTCCGCGTTAATTTATAATTTCGCTTCAAAGATAGGCTTTTCAGATTATGGAAGCAATTTTTTGTAGCTTTTTTGTAGTTTGTAACACAAAAAGCGTTGAAAACAATCTTGTATGAGTGAGCAGTCTGGTGGTATGTTACCAAAGGTAGAGATCCTCATCATTGGGGGCTTTTTTATTTTGTTTATGATTTGGGCGGTCTCCAAATGCGCGGCTACGCAGGAGGCCTACGAGGAACAGGCACAGCAGGAAGCCATAGAGGAGGCTCAGGCGGATTCCCTGCGCGGTGCCGGGCTGGTTGGCGACTATATGCCCCTGGATACTACCGTAAAGCCCCTAAAGAACCCGGCACCTGAAGCGGAAAGCGTTGAGCCGGCTATTTCCACACCGCTCTATGTCATCACACCTGCGCTGAATATGCGCACCGGGCCGGGCCTCCGCTTCAAAATCATGGAGCGCCTGGAGCTCTATGATGAATTGCAGTTTCTGGGTGAGGTGACGGATACGACACAACGCATTGACCTGGGCGAAATTACCGCAGAAGAACCCTGGGTAAAAGTACGCACGCCGAGTGGTAAGGAGGGCTGGGTATTCGGTGCCTGTGTCGACTACTACAAGCACGAGCTAAAAGGCGTCGAAACGGATTAGCGCCGCACAGGCAACCGCCACCCTCCCAAACGGCTACAGCCCATACACCCGGATCACCTCCAGCAATTGGGCAGCAAAGCCGGGCTCTTCCGAAAACCCTTTGTCCTGCAGTGCTGCCGCCCAGCCCCTGATATCATCTACGCCTAGTGTTTTTAGTTCGCTGTAGGGGCCGGTGGTAACGTAGAAACTGTGGTCCCTAAAGCTTGTCCATGCATTCTCATACTGCCTGAGGCAACGGCCATCATAAGCCTTTTCAGCCCCCTTCCAGTCCTCTGTGCAAGGCAACAGGAAGTGGTTGTTGCGCCCCTCTCCGGACCAGGGAGCTGTGCCCGCCTGACTGTGCAGCAGGGCACTCGCCAGGGTAACCGCTGCCGGTATTCCAAACTTGCGCTCTTCACTTTTTGCTACTTTGTCAAAGCGTTCAATGTATTGCTTAATTCGGTCTTGCCCGGTACGCTGCAGCCGCTCCAGGGCATTGGCCTTTTTAGGGCTGCGCGCCGCAGCGGTCAGGTCAAAATGCTCCGTTTGGCTGGCCGGAGCATCAAGGGTGGCATTTTCCGTATACCGCTCACTTTTGACGGCTTTTTCCTGTGGCGGTTCTTCCGGGCTTTGCTCCAGCTGCACCGGTGTATTGAGGTTGAGCTTAAAGCTGAGGTCTTTTTTTAAGGCTACAAAAATCAATAGGGCAGCAATGCTTAGCTTAAACCAGTTGCGCTGTAGATAATTTTTGATGTGTTCTGCTTGCGGGCTCATTTTTGATACATTTTGTTTCCTAAGATTGTGTTTAAAACAAAAGTAAAACAAAAAGTTTTTATTTGCAACCCCTGTAAACAATTTGTAGACTATTTTCTTCATCTGCCCCGGAATAGGTGGTTGTTTTCACCTTTGGAATCCTGCATCTTTAGTCAACCACCAAATTCAAATTGATGCAGAGCACTATTCCAATGATTAGCTTTTTGTGGACTGTATGGCTTTTGCTCAGGTACATAGCCCTTTCATCCATATCGGTCAGTTTGCGGACTTGGCAGAGGCTACCAAAGTGGCAGTTGTCAGCGATCCACAGGCGGTATACAACCATCAATGGAGCTACAGCCCCCGGGTGAACTTCAGGCACAGAATGAAGTTCGTAAAGCATAAAAAAAGGCTCCGGGGCATAACCCCGAAGCCTTAATTTTGTTGTTGATCCCGCCGGAGCCTTATAGCTGTGCCAGTGCCTGCTTCAGGTCCTGAATGAGGTCTTCGACATCCTCGACGCCTACGCTTAGCCGGATTAGTGAATCCGTGAGGCCTACTTTCAGGCGTTCCTCCCGCGGGATAGAAGCGTGCGTCATGGAAGCAGGGTGCCCGATGAGCGACTCCACGCCACCCAGTGATTCTGCGAGCGTGAAGATTTTGGTGTTGCTGAGCACTTTTACTGCGTGATCGAAGCGGTCATCTTTCAGATCAAAAGAGACCATGCCGCCAAAATAGCGCATCTGCTTTTTGGCAATTTCGTGACCAGGGTGGTCAGAAAAGCCAGGATAATAGACGTGGCCTACCTTCTCCGTTCCCTTGAGGACTTCCGCGATTTGTGCAGCATTGTGGCAAGCCCGTTCTACTCTGAGATGGAGGGTTTTGATGCCCCGTAGTACGAGGAAGCAGTCTTGAGGGCCAGGGACGGCGCCAACGGCATTCTGGAAAAAGTGGAACTGCTCCGCGAGCTCATCGCTGCCAGTGACCAAAGCGCCCAGGACCACATCAGAGTGGCCGCCCAGGTACTTGGTAGCGGAGTGCAGGACAATATCAGCGCCCAAATCCAGCGGGTTTTGCAGGTATGGAGAGGCAAAGGTGTTGTCTACGCAACTCAGGATGCCTTTTTCCCGGGCAATACCACAGACCGCTTCGATGTCCACGATGTTGAGCATAGGGTTGGTTGGTGTTTCCACCCAGAGAAGCCTGGTTTGATCCGAGATAGCAGCGCGCACCGCATCCAGGTCATTGAAGTCGACAAAGGTAGACTTAATGCCATAGCGCTCGTACACTTTGGTCATCAGGCGGTAGGAGCCACCGTAGAGATCGTTGGTGGAGACCACCTCATCCCCCGGATTGAGGAGTTTAAGTACGGCATCCATAGCCGCGAGGCCACTGCCGAAGCAAATACCATGCTTCCCGTTTTCCAGTGCAGCGAGGTTGTTTTCCAGTACGGTCCGGGTAGGGTTTTGAGTCCGGGCGTATTCATAGCCTTTGTGGTCGCCCGGTGCGCTTTGTGCATAGGTGGACGTTTGATAGATTGGTGTCATGACGGCACCGGTCACGGGGTCCGGGTGTACGCCGGCGTGTATGGTTTTGGTTCCGAATTTCATATGTAGGGCTGTGTACTTTCGGCCCGCTTGTAGCGGGTTGTGGTTTAAGAATGAAGAAAAGGGCAATCTGATAAGTATACCAGATTGCCCTTTTAGGACACCGGAGGCGTTAGCCGCCACCCGGTGTGTTATAAGACTTAGCTGTAATTAAGCGTTAACAGCGTCAGAGATTTCTTTACCGGGCTTGAATTTCACAACGTTCTTAGCTGCAATTTTGATGGTTTCACCGGTTTGTGGGTTACGTCCGCTGCGTGCTTCGCGGTGGGAAACAGAAAAAGTACCAAAGCCAATCAGGGTAACTTTGTCACCGCCCTTCAGTGAGTCAGTGATGCCATCGAGCACTGCGTTCAGTGCGTCAGTAGCCTGTGCTTTAGAAAGGTTCGCGCTGTCGGCGATTTTGTTAATAAGATCTCCCTTATTCATTTCTGAATGTTTTAATTAGTTAAACTTAACGTGCGGCAAATTTATGCGCTGGAACTGTCATTACCAAGTTTTGCTACTCAAAAAAAATGCGGGAAGCCAGAATTTTCAAGGGTTTTGGACGTTTTGGATATATCTTTGGAGCGAATTACATTTGACACTTGTTTATTTTTCTCCTGATCAGAATAAAATTTGCATACATGCGCCGAAGCTTATTGTTATTAGGATTTTGTACGGTTATGGCTTTTATGACGGTTACGACCTCTTCCTGCAACCGTAAAGCCGGGTGCCCGGCAGTGGAAAACGCTCATGTCAAACCTAACCGTAAGGGGGAGCTGCCCACACGGGGGGGCAAGTCGCAGCTTTTTCCAAAGAAGTTCTACAAAAATTAGGCCTACTGCTTCCGGCGGGGGTCCAACGCATCGGTAAGCCCTTCGCCGAGGAGGTTGAATACCGTGACCGTTGCAAAAATCGCCAGCCCGGGGAAGATCGCCAGCCACCACGCGGAGAATTTACTCCGGGCCAGGTTGAGCAGGGAGCCCCAGGTGACTTCTTCTGCAGCTACCCCTATGCCCAGAAAGGATAAAAAGGCTTCCATCAGTATCGCACTGGCGACCCCAAAGGCGATAGTGATGAGCACCGGCGTCAGAGCATTGGGAATGGCATGCCGGGCTATAATCCGCCATTCGCTGTAGCCCAGGGCTTGTGCCGCTTCAATGTACTCCAGGTTTCTCACCCGCAGAAGCTCTGCACGGATGAAGCGGGCGATTCCGGTCCAGCCAATCAGCCCGATAATGGCCATAATGTAAAAAACCGATTGTTCCTCAATGATGGCTACGATGCTCAGAATGAGCAGGAGCCCGGGGATAGAGTTGACCACTTCGATCAGCCGCATCACTCCGAGGTCAAGCGGAATGGTGATGGGTTGCGACCAGACTCCCTTGCCTTTCAACCACACCGCAAGCAGATTGACCAGGCTCATAATGGCGATAATGAGGACCAGGCTCTTGAATATTTCCCAACCAAAGGTGCCTTCACTTAGGGCAAAGGACCGGGCCTGAAAGCCATAGAAGTAAGCCAGAAAGACCCCCAGCCCGTTTAGAACCAACCGAATCCGGCTAATGCTGAACCGCTCATCTCCAAAGTAGCCGGCCAGTGCGCCGAGGAAGATGCCGATCAGCGCTGCAATACTCATCGCTACGATACCAACGAGCATAGCTGTGCGGGTGCCGGCAATCATCCCGGCAGCCACATCTCTGCCCAGTTGGTCGGTGCCGAGCCAGTGCCGGAAGCGGGTGGAAGGCACATCCTGCTCATCGCCCGGAGCTACGTAGTTGCGGTTGTTCCGGTCCATCGTTTGGGCGGAGTAGGGGATAGGCGCCCAGATCACATAGTCGTACTCATGCTCATGCCAGCTATTCTGGAAAAAGCGGGCTTCCCAGCTGTCCAGCCCCAGCCCAACCGCATAGGAGCGGAGTACCGGGAAGTGCGACTCCTCGTCCAGCTTGGCGTATATCGGCTTTTCATTGGCGATGAAGTCGGCAAAGAGGGCAATAAACCCTAGTACGTACAGTACCCGCAGCGACCAGACCGCCATCCGGTTTTTCCGGAACTGCTGCCGCACGATCGACCAGTAGCTCTGCGGGGGAGCCTGCTGTTGGCTGAGGTGGTCAGCCAGTTCCTGTTCTTTGCGTACGCCAATCAGCATGGTTAATTCTTGTCTTTTCCGTAGGAGACCCGGGGGTCTGCCATTGCATAAAGGATATCAGCCACCAGTATACCGGTCATCGTCAGTATCGCAGCAAGCATTAATACGGTGTACACTACCGGCCAGTCGCGCTGAAAAATAGCATCAACGGTCAGTTTACCCATACCTGGTATATTGAAAATCACCTCAATCACCACCGAGCCGGCAAACACCGCTGGGAAGATACTCGCAAACATCGTGATAATGGGAAATAAAGCGTTGCTGAACGCATGTTTCCAGATCACCGGTTGCGCATTCAGGCCTTTGGCCCAGGCGGTACGGATGTAGTCTTGCCGGATCACGTTCAACATGCCGCCCCTTACCTGACGCGAAATAAAGGCCAGCGCACCGTAGGCCAGGCAAAAGACCGGTAGCACCAGGTGTGTGCCGGCTTCCACAAACCGCTGCCAGAATGGTGCCTCCGGCGGCAGGTCGCCCAGTCCCAGAGACGGAAACCAGTCCATACCGTACTCCGGCGTGGTAAAGAAAACCACCAGCATCGTGGCAATCCAGAAATTCGGCAGCGAATACAGCACGAAGAGCAGCAAAGTCGTCACACGGTCAAACGTACTGTCTTTCCAGACCGCCGAAAACACTCCAATCGGCACCGACAAAAGGTAGGCAATAAAAATGGCCAGGAGGTTCATCGTCAGGGTCCACCGCAGCGCATCCCCCATCTTATCGGCCACAGGCCGGCTGTCAATAAAGGATTCTCCAAAATCGAGGGTCAGAAAATCCGTAATCCAGTTGTGGTACTGATTGTCGAACCCGTACCATTTGATATCGGGGATGTAGAGTCGCCCGGGGCTGGCCTGAGCCTTAAGCTGACTATACGTTTCCTGCAGTTGGGCTACCGAAGTGCCGATGGTTGCCTGCAGGGTGCTGTCTCCGGCGGTTTGGCTGGCGGCTTTGTCGAGCAGGCTGCTGATGCGCTCGTCTTTATAAGCCAGGTACAGCTGTTTGATGAGTGGGCGCACGGCACGAACGGCTTCGGTTTTGCCCAGGAGTTGTTCGGTACCTTGGTCTGCCTTTCGTATTGCATGATAGTAGTTGGAAATGGCTTCCCAGTTACCATACTGTTGAATGAGCTTGACCAGGTTTTCCCTTTCATCGCGCTTGAAGATGCGGTAGAGGGTGTCGGGGTAGGCCGCAGAAGACAGGCTCAGGTAAAAAACAGGCTTGTCCAGCCCCAGGTATTCGGACGTTTCCCGGTACACCCGGTCTGCGTCCCTTAGCTCACGCTGCAGTCCTCCACCCATATCACGGTTGCGCTGTTCCACCGGGTCGCCAGGTGCCATCTTGCTCAGCCCAAAGGCCAGCAAAGAGATGACCAGCAGGGTGGGCAGAAAAATCAACAGGCGTTTAAGCAGGTACTGCAGCATAAATGGCGGGCACCTAGCCCTCGGTTTTAAATTTTAATAATGCAGGGACGTAGCCCGGGAACACCGGTGTGATCGGGGCTTCCAACTCCTTATTAATGATAAGCCGGCCGGTCGGTACCAAAATGGGAATGATCGGCATAGACTCGTGGATTTTGGCCTGTAGGTCCATGTAGAGCTTTTTGCGCTCCTTGGGATCCAGGGTAACTTGTATACGGTCAATAAGCGCATCGGTTTCAGGAGTGGCAAAACCACTGCGGTCATCACCTTCGGAATGGTACTCCTGCTTGGGCTCCCAGGTGATGGGCTGAATGCCTTTGGCACCTGCCAGGAGCTCGAAGTCCCGGCGGCTGACATCTTCCATATTCACGTTGTGCTCCTGTGGGGTCAGGGTGATTTCGATGCCGGCTTTTTTGGCAGACTCCTGAAGCAGCAGCGCTACATTTTGAGAAACCTGCCGCCCGGCGGTGTACTTATATTCCAGCGATAATTCCGTGAGCACCCCGTCAATTTCTTTGTCCACAATACCATTATCATTACTGTCTTCCCAGCCGGCTTCGGTCAGCAGTGCCCGGGCCTTCTCCACTTCATAGGGGATAGGCTTAATGTCCGGGTTGTGGTAAGAAGAGGAAGCGAGTACGGAGCCGGTCGAAGGCTCTGCCAGCCCAGAGAAAGCCGTATTGATCATGCTTTCCACATCAGTGGCATAGGCCAAAGCCCGGCGTACCTTGGGATCTTCCAGTTTTGGAAGGCGGGTATTGACATAAATAAAGGCATGCACCAGAGAGGGTGGTGTGTAGAAGTCAAACTTTTCAGCTACAAAAGCCGTCTCCTTTAATTCATTGAACTGCTCCGGTGCAGTATTCGCCAGCACATCAAGCTGCCCGTCCTTCAGGGCAGCCACCGCTGCGGTCTGATCCTGAATGGGGCGGAAGATCATTTCCTGCGGATAGGATTCCATGACAATGCCTGCGCCTTCCACCTGATCGCCCCACCAGTCTGCTTTGCGCTCGAGGACCAGCCGCTGACCAGTTTCCCAGCGCACCAGCTTGTAGGGCCCGCAACCATTCACACCTTCCGGCTCCCGGCTGAAAAAGGGGCTGGTGAACTGCTCGGCAAATTGGTTGATCTTTTCGTTGCTTTCGGCGAGGGCTTTGGCTTTCTCGGTATCCATCAGGTCGGGCAGGGGGATGTCCGCCATCAACCCGAGGGAGTCATAATGGTGCATAGGCAGCACGGGCAAAGCTGCGCTGATTGCTTCTTCCCCAATGATGTACTTTTGGTCGGAGTAGACCGTGAACCGCTTCGGGTTTTCCGCATCTATCTCTACTTCTTTAATAAAGGACAAATAAACGCGGTAGGGCGCAGCCGGCACTTTGGGGTTGAAGGTGGCTTTCATGGTGAACAGGAAGTCCTCTGCCGTCACCGGGCTGCCATTGTCCCAAACGGCTTCCGGGCGGATTTCGAAGGTGTAGGAAACGCCGCCGGCGTAGGGGTCTTCTTCCAGAATTTTCACTTCAGGCGCGCTCACGGCAAGTGCGGGTTCCAGCTCCAGGGTGGTGGGGTTGAGCCGCTGCAAATAGGAAAAGGTGGCACCAATAATGGTATTGGAATAATTGCTCAGGGTCAGCACGGGGTTGAGCTGATCGGGCTCCGCATCCAGTTGCAGGCTTACCGATTCAGGGGCAATGCCTTGGTTCGTTTGGGCGGTATCGGATGCCGGATCGGGATCACTGCCACAGCTAAAGAAGCCAATCAATAGAGCAAACAACAAGAAGCGGAGGGTATAACGTAAAGTCATGTGGTCGGTTTTTAGATTGAATTGGGGCGAATTAAGGTAAAATAGGTAATTATTGGGGCGCTACATCCCGCAGAACAAAGTCCTGAACAAAAAAGCCAGGCCTTCGCGCGGAGGCCATCGCTTCGAATCGTTTGCTGATGGCAATGCGTTCCAGTGGCGAAAATAGGAAAATGTAAGGCTGCTCTTCGTATATCAGCTCCTGAAATTCGAGATAAAGCTCGCGGCGCTTCTGCTCGTCCAGGGTTACCTGTATCGCTTCGATGAGCCGGTCGGCTTCTTCATTGCGGAAGCTGACGCGGTTGCCACCGGACGGGGTGTCGCTTTCCGAGTGCCAGAGCTGCTTGGGGTCATCGGGTATAGGGGCTTGCCCCCAGCCGCTGGAGTAGATTTCGTAATCGCGCTTTTTGACCTGGTCGATCAGCACGGTAAATTCTTTGGGTTCGATATTAATGCTTACGCCGGCCCGTTTGGCATTATCCTGAAAGAGGAGGGCCTGGTTGTTGGCAAATTTGCTGGCTGAGCTGATGATATAGTCCAGCTCCAGTTCGGTAAGTACGCCGTTGAGGTTTTTATCTACGATACCATTGCCATTGGTGTCTTCCCAGCCGGCTTCTGCCAGCAAGCTGCGCGCCTGTTCCGGGTCAAAGGGGATGGGGGGCAGCTCGTCATGGTAATAAGGCTTGGTAGGGTGGAAGGGGCCCACAGTGCGGGTGGCCAGGCCGTTGTAAAGGGTGTTGATCAGTTCATCCACGTCAAGCAGGTGGGCCAGCGCCCGGCGTACCCTTTTGTCTGCCAGTTTTGGAGACTTATTGTTGAGCCCGATGAAGTAGTATACGAGTGCCGGCGGCGTATGCAGTTCATAACGGTTGCTTACCAGCTCATTGTCCCTGAGGCCGACAAAGTCTTCGGCATCAATCTGGCTCGTCACATCAATCTGTTCGTCTTTAAGCGCAGCCAGCATGGCCGTCTGATCAGGGATAATCGTAAAAACCAACCGCTCCGGTGCCGCGCTAAGCATAGCGTAATCCGCCTGCAGTTCATCCCCCCACCAGTCAGTTTTGCGGGACAATTCAATTTTCTGCCCGGTTTCCCAGCCTTCAAAAGTGTAAGGGCCGGAACCGGAAACGAAGCCTTTTTCCCGGGAGTACTTAGGGCTGTTGAAAGCATCTGCAAAAGCCTGCAGGCCCGGGTCGGACTCCACAAGGCGGGCCGCTGCCTCAGGGTCGGACAAGTCCGCCACACGGTATGGGCTAAGCAGGCCTTCCGGGTCATAAATATGGGCAGGCAGTACTGTCATATTGCTGATGGCAGGCTCGCCGAGTATATATTTCTTATTGGCATAAACCGTGAACGCTTTGGGGTTGTCAGCATTGACCTCCACCTCGCTGATGAACTCCAGGTAGGCGCGGTAGTGCGCGGCATTGACTTTGGGATTGAGAATGGCTTTGAGCGTAAAAGCGAGGTCATGCCCGGTGATCGGGCTGCCGTCATCCCAAACCGCGGTCTCATGTATTTCGAAAGTGTAGGCGACACCACCGGCGTTGGGGGCCTCAGTGATTTCTTTAACCACGGGGGGCGCTTTTGCCAGCTGCGGTTCCAGCTCCAGCGTAGTGGGGTTGAAGTGGAGGAGGTTCAGAAAGAGCTGCTCGTTCACCACGCGGGCGTAAGTGCTCGCCGCAAGTATAGGGTTCAGCCGGTCGGGCTCGGCAGGAAGCCGGGCGTAAACGACATTGTCTTTGCGCTTGAAATCCACTCCGGAGGCTTGCCCGCCGGAAGCAGGCGAACTGTCCTGGCAACGCCAAAGAAAAAAACTAAGCATCAGCAGTAGTACTGCGGGGCTGATTTTGATCATATTTTCAGATTCGTTCAAAGGAAGAATAAGCTTGGGACCTGCCCGAAATTAAAGGATTTGGTGAGTAATTTATAATTATTTTTCCGGAGGTGGCCTGGTAGGTATAACAAATTGCTCAAAACAGAAAGTGATACCGTAGATTATATACGCCATATGAAGTGGCCACTAGTTACCGGGGGGCAACCCTCTGCATTTAAGCGCAATGGCTGCTGGGGTAGAGCTTCCCGCTCTGCTCCAGCTTATCCAATAGAGGCAAACAGCAAATGCTGCCAGGCTATCAAAAGTGCAGTTTGTTATGCACACGGCGGCTTGTTAGCGGGCCAATCGCCTTGGTACGCCGGGGCGGAGTGGTGAACAAAACGGGTTTTTCTCAATCAGGTGTCTCAGATAAATGGCTGGTCAATTGGGGCTTGATCCCGGGCACGCTCTGCTGGCGAAACGGCCGGTTGTCCGGTCATTTACCGAAATGAATGGCCTTCACCCCCGACCCCCGCCATGGTTATCAATGTAACCCATACGGTCCTTGCTGCGCTCCAGAACTGCAAAACCCTTAGTGTATGTTTGGAGTAAACGAGAGTTGATAATCAAAGAGTTGTGGTTATGACTAAATGGAAAAATGCGCGTTTGGCGGGTCAAATAAGTATTTTTCCATGACGTTCCCGGTTTGACCGGGATTCACAAGACTTTGGTTATCAGCCGAAGTGCACCTCCAAACATACACTAATGTAAAAGTGGCGAGCAGTGCCCTAGGGGCAGTCCTGGATTCCGAGCGTTGCCGGTCGGTGTGGCTTGGGGGAATCATAACGCCGGGGGCTCTCCTTTCCCCCGGCGTTGTGTAAGCAGTACCTTAGCCGGGGTGGCTTGGGTTTTTACATTTCGTACCTGTCTGCCATGGCCAGCCAGGCAGGCCTATGGCACGAGGAGATGGAAGATATTAGTGGTTGCCTATATATTAGCCCCTATGAGGCATTGGCTGTGGCTGGGCTACCGGGAGGCGACCGCAAAGGTGCCGTGCTTTTGGGAGGCGCAGGCTGGTGCTCAACCTGAACCTTTTCTATTCGACGTAGCTTCAGCGAAGTCGAAAACCTTTCCCTGGCAATCCCAGGTAGAGGCTGCACCAGGAGGCTACCCTGAACCTTGCCTTTCAGGAATTGTTAAAAAACTACGCCAAGCCACGCAGTGCTCGGCATGGTTTACCTTCAAAACAAAAACCAACGGATATGTCTACAGTTCTCATCGGTGGCGGTACAGGTCTAATTGGGACACGGCTCAGCGCATTGCTCAAAGCAAAAGGGTACGAGGTGATGCACCTCAGCCGGACGGCCCGGCCTGATGCTGAATTCCCCGCCTTCGAGTGGGATGTTGAAGCGGGCACGATCGACGAGGCCGCTGTGGCAAAAGCGGATTATGTGATCAATCTGGCGGGGGCAGGCATTGCCGACCGCCCCTGGACCAAAGCCCGGAAAAAGCTGATCATCAGCAGCCGTGTCCAGTCCGCAGCTTTGCTGGCCGATACCTTCCAAAAACTGGGGCATCAGCCTAAGGCTTATCTTTCCAGCTCTGCGATTGGTTACTACGGTGACCGCGGCAACGAGTGGATGTCAGAAGATGCGGCGCCCGGCGACGGCTTCCTTTCGGAAAGTACACAGGCCTGGGAAGAAGCCATCAAGGGCGTGGCGGAAACAGGCGTGCGGACGGTTGGGCTGCGTATCGGGATTGTGCTGTCTACTCAGGGCGGCGCACTGGAAAAAATGCTCATCCCTTTCCGGTTTTACACAGGCACTTACTTTGGAGACGGCGAGCAATGGTACAGCTGGATCCATATTGATGATATCGCCCGGATGTTCATTTATGCGCTGGAAACGGAGACGATATCGGGTTTCTACAACGGCGTAGCGCCCAATCCGGTGACCAACAAACGCCTGGTTACCCAAATGAAGGAAGCGCTGAATTCCCCGGCTTTGATCGTGCCGGCGCCGGCTTTTGCCATGCGCTTAGCGATGGGCGAAATGGCGGATGCCGTACTGGACAGCACTCGCGTACTGGCGGATAAGATTCAGGCTACGGGCTTTACCTTTGAATATCCGGCCATCGACAAGGCGCTGGATCAGCTGCTGGGTTAAAATTTAATATACTCCACCGGGTCTACCGGCTTGCCTTTGTGCCAAAGCTCGAAGTGCAGGTGCGGCCCGTCCGACAGGGTCCCGGTATTGCCAATAATGGCAACAGCTTCCCCGGCTTTGACAAAACTGCCCGCCTCCTTCAGCAGCACGGAGTTGTGCTTGTAGAAGGTGATGGTATTGTTGGAGTGCTGAATGCCGATGGTGTTGCCGGTCTCAAGCGTCCAGTCGGAGAAAAAGATAAACCCATCCATCGCGGATTTGATCGCGGTGTTTTTAGGTGCCAGTACATCCACGCCGTAGTGTTTTTTGTCAGGCATGAAGGCGGCACTGATTTCTCCGGTAACGGGCGGGGAGAAAAACAACTGCTCCAGGGGCACATCGCCCGGAGAGAAGTTGATGGGGCGGCCACGGCGTGCCACATCTCCAATCTCTTTGAGTTCCAGTTCTTCACGTAGTTGTTCCTCCGCCTCTGAGCGTTCCACCTCCTGCAGGGAGTCCATGTGTACTTCAGGGCCAGCTTTTTGCTCAGCCTGTTCGGCGGTTTCCACATCTCCCACGAGCACTTTGCGGATATTTTCAGAATAGGCCCGCTGGGCGGCGAGCTGTTGCTCCAGCGACTGTACCTCATCGTATAGTTTTTCCACCTGCCGGCGGGCTTTGTCGCCTTCGCCGTAGCCGGGCACGTACTGGCGCAGCGGGGTAAAGGCAATGGCGGTCACCACCAGAAAAGCCACCAAGACCAGAATGGTGCTGGCTGCGACGTACACATTGAGCAGGGTAAGCCGGTAAGAGCCCACTTCTTCGAAGGTCTCGTTGTTCATGATGATAAAACGGTACGTATGCTGCAGGTTCTGCTTCGTCCGTTTCCACCACGCTTTGAATTTATCTTCGTTCGGAGCCATCTGTGTTTGTTGTTTCTTGCATCCGCCTGAATAACGCTGCCAGGCTGCTAAAATTTGACGCAGACCCACTCAAAAGGTTTGTAGTCTGTTAATAATAAAATAATTTTGGCTTTTGGCGTTTATTATACAGTTCCGGGTTCGCAAAGTTAGGCAGTGTCCACAGCGCCCGGAAGTAATTCGGCCTTTTTCTTTACAATTTGGCGCCCCGGCAGGCGCATTCGGAAAATAACAGGACTTTGAAACAGATCAATAAGATACTTTGGGTATTCCTGAGCATGGCGGTACTGGCAGCTTGTACCACCACCAAGAGCCGCAGCGATATGTCAGCGCTCAGCGAAGCCTACCACAATACAACGGCACATTATAATGGTTATTTCAATGCGGATGAGCTGATCATGCTCAGCCGGGCGCTGCTGGAACAGTCGCATACGGATAACTATACCAAGCTGCTGCCCATTTACAAACACCTGGCTGTGGAAGATGCCACCGTGGTCGCACAAGACCTCGATATCGCCATGGAAAAAGTGACGGTGGTGGTCAATCTGCACCCCTACAGCAAGTGGGTGGATGACTCTTACCTGGTCTTCGGCAAAGCCCAGTACTACAAGCGCGACTACGAAGCCGCAGAGGCGACTTTCCGCTTCTTTTCTAATGAATTTAGCCCGGAAGAAATGCGCAAAAAGGAGAAAAAAGCCGACGCCGCTAAAAAAGCCAGCAAGAAGAAAAAGAAAAAGAAGAAGCGCAAAAAGTCCCGCAGCAAGAAAAACAAGATGAGCAAGAAGAAGGCGCGGGCATTGAAAAAGTACAATAAGGCTGTCCGCAAAGCCCGTAAATCCGGCGGGCAGGCACCGGAAAAGCCGGCTATCCTGCAAAGTGGCAAAGACCAGGAAATGGCAGATGCCAAAGAGGAAAAGCGAAAGGAAAATGAAGCCGCCCTGGAGGAAGAAAATGCAGCGAACGATGATCCGAAGAAAAATCCGCTGAAGCATCAGCTGGCTTATCAGGAAGGCATGTTGTATTATGCCAAAACCCTTATTGAACGCGACAAGTTTGACGGCGCAGAACGGGTGATTCGGGAGCTGGAACAGGACCCGGGGACCTTCGCGGAGACCAAAGCCGAGTTGGCTGTTATCAAAGCGCACCTCTATATCTCGGAGGAGGCTTACGTAGATGCCCTGCCTGCTCTGGAGAACGCCATAGAAATGACGGACGATAAAGCGCTCAAAGCCCGCTACGCCTTCATCATGGCACAAATCTATCAGAAACTGGGCAACAGCCGCGGCGCTTATGCCGGGTTCGAGCAGGCCCTGAATTATCGGCCGGACTATGTGATGGCGTTCAACTGCAAACTGAATATGGCGCAGAACGCCTGGGCAAGCGGCACCGGAAGCGCACGGGAAGCACGCGCCAGCCTCGAAAAGCTGCTCAGAGAAGAGAAAAATGCCGAGTTTAAAGATCAAATTTACTTTGCGCTGGCAATGATTGCGTTCAAGGAAGGCGATCAGGCGGAAGGGGTGCGCAACTTGCAGCTGTCCCTGCAGCATGATTCGGGCAATCAGGGGCAGAAAGCCGAAGCCTACGTGACACTGGCCGACTTCTACTATGAGGGAGAGTCCTATGTGAAAGCCAAAAATTACTACGACAGCACTCTCATGGTAATGACGGAACAGGACGAGCGCTACAAGCGGGTCAAAGGCATGGCCAGCAGCCTCACAGATATCGCCAAAAACCTGGAAATCATCGCCCTGCAGGACAGCCTCCTGACCATCAGTCAGATGACGCCGGCCGAGCAGGAAGCCCTGGCACTGGAAATTAAGAAAAAACAAGACGAGGCCCGCCGTAAGCAATTGATCGCACAAGCCAATCAACAAGCCAATCAGCGTTTTGGCAACCTCAATAACCGGGTGAATGCGTCTGCAAGCCTGGGCAGCGAAGAGAGTTCCTTTTTTGCCTACGACGACCGCAGGCAGAAGCGGGGTATCCGGGATTTTCAACGGGTTTGGGGCACCCGCCCGCTGGAGGACAACTGGCGGCGCTCAGCAGCAAGCTCCAACGACATTATCGAGGAAATCGGCTCCGATGACGGTAGCGATATACTGACGGACGAGGAGATCGAAAAACTCCTGGGCGCAGTCCCTAAAACCGAAGGCGATATCGCAGCGGCTGAAATTCAGCTGCAGGAAGCCATGTCCAAACTGGGCGCCCTGTACCGGGAACGCCTCGAAAACTACGATCAGGCCGTGGCCGTACTGGAGGGGCTCAACGAGCGCTTCCCTGGCAATACCTACGAGCTGGATTCCTGGTATCAGCTCTATCTGGCGTACACGGATATGGGCAACAACGAGAAAGCAAGGTATTATGCCGATAAGATTTTGGAGAAATACCCGAATACCGCCTATGCGCTAATCATTAAAAATCCAAACTACGCTGAGGAGCTCGTGAAGGAAGAACGGGAGCTCAACCGCTACTACGATGAGACCTATGCCGCCTTTACTTCCGGTAACTATCGCCTGGCATTTGACCGCAGTCAGCAGGCTAAGGATAAATTTGGGGCAGCTAATCCGTTTCAGCCCAAGTTTGCCCTGCTTTCAGCCATGAGCACCGGCAATATGGAAGGTAAGGAAGCCTACGTGGAAGCGCTGCGCAAAGTCGTGGCCCGCTACCCTGACACGGAAGAGCAACTGCGTGCCCGTGAAATCTTGCGCCTCCTGGGCGAGACGACTACGAGCCTGCCTGCCGGCGCAAAAGAGGAAATCGAAGCCTTTACACAGGAAGACGACAAGCTGCACTACACCATTATCGCCTTCAAAGATAAAGAAGTGAGCCTGACAGATGCTAAAGTGAAGGTATCAGACTACAATGAGAAGTATCATAAGCTCGACCGTATCCGGATATCCAATATTTATCTGGGCACAACAGCCGATGACCGTATTCCCATCCTCGTGTTGCGCCGCTTTAAGGATAAGCAGGATGCGATGAAGTACTATAATGGCGTACAGCGCAATAAGAGTGAATTTGTTGATGGAGGGGTGGAGTTTGAGCTCTTCCCCGTCACACAGAACAACTACCGCGAAATCCTCAAGCAGCGTAAGATCGACGGGTACCGGTTGTTTTTCCAGCAGTATTACCTCAACTAGCGCGTCAGCCCGATTCCGATACCCGGATCATCCCGGCTTCTGTATATTGATCAGGAGCCGGGATTTTTTTGAAGAATCCCGGGAAGAAAGTTTTTGTTTCAAACAATAACTTTAAATTAGCGAGCCGAATACTATGAGAAAAACGTATGCTGCTCAACGCCCATACCTACTACAGCCTCCGGTATGGCACCCTGCCACCGCCCGCCCTGACTGAACGCGCTGCACAGTTGGGCTACACGGCTATGGCACTCACGGACATCAACAATACCAGCTGCTCATATGAGTTTGTCCGCTGCTGCGAAAAAGCCGGCATTAAACCTGTTTTGGGGCTGGAGTTCCGTAAAGAAGGGCGCTGCCTGTACATCGGTCTGGCCCGCAACCGGGAGGGGCTTCGTGAGCTCAATCAGTTCCTGAGTGAAGCCTCAATTGAGGGTCGGCCGCTGCCCGAAGTGGCTCCGCCCATGCAGCATGCTTACATCATCTATCCCCGCCTTGTCAAGCCCATTCAGGTGTTCCGGGAGGAAGAGTTCCTGGGGGTCCGCCCGGAGCACGTAGCCCGGCTTTTTGGGCACGAACTGCTGCAGTATAAAAACAAATTGGTGGCACTCAGCCCGGTCTTTTTTGCAGACAACGAAGGGTTTGAGCTCCACCGCCTGCTGCGGGCGATCGATGAGAATACCCTGCTGAGCAAGCTGACGCCCAGGCAAACGGTCAAGGCTTCTGAGCGCCTGATGCCGCCCGAGCAGCTCCGTGCCTTCTATAAAACACAGCCCTACCTGATTGAGAACGCCGAACGCCTGCTCCAATCCTGCGAAGCAAACCTGCGCCCCGGGCTACACCTCAACCGCCAAACCTTTACCGGGAGCAAAGCAGGTGATTTTAAACTACTCGAGAAGCTGGCCCTGAATGGGTGCGAACGCCGCTACGCCCACCTGGGTACGGACACTCCGGCCTACCGCAGTACGCTGGAGCGGGTCAGGCGGGAGCTAAAAGTGATTGAGCAGCAGGACTTTTGTGCTTACTTTCTCATCACCTGGGATATTGTGCGTTACGCTGCTTCAGCCGGGTATCACCACGTGGGGCGGGGGAGCGGGGCGAACTCCATTGTAGCCTACTGTCTGCGGATTACCGACGTAGACCCCATGGAGCTGGGGCTATACTTTGAGCGCTTTATCAACCCGCACCGCACCTCGCCCCCGGATTTCGATATCGACTTTTCCTGGGATGAACGGGATGATGTGACGGACTACATTTTTAAGCGCTACGGACGGGACTACACGGCTCTGCTGGCCACCTACTCTACGTTCAAAGGGCGCTCTATTGTCCGCGAACTAGGCAAAGTATATGGCTTGCCAAAGGCAGAGATCGACAAAATCGTAGCTGCGCCCTTCGAACCAGAGGAGCATCATGAGCTGGCAGGCAAAATCGTCCACTACGGCCGTAAGCTGGAAGGCTTCCCCAACCACCTGTCGATTCACGCCGGGGGCATTGTGATTTCGGAAGAGCCGATTTATTATCAGACCGCACTGCAATTGATGCCAAAAGGCTTTCCAATCACCCATTTTGATATGTACCACGGCGAAGACCTGGGCTTCCATAAGTTTGATGTGCTCAGTCAGCGGGGGCTCGGGCATATCAAGGATGCGGTAGACCTGATTAAGCAAAACCGGGAGCAGGCAGTGGACATTCACGACATCCCCCGCCTCAAGTCAGATGAGCGGGTGAAGGCGCAGCTACGTTCCGGGGACTGCATGGGCTGTTTTTACATTGAATCGCCGGCCATGCGGGGCTTGCTTAAGAAGCTGCAGTGCGACAACTACGTGCACCTGGTGGCTGCCAGCTCCATCATCCGGCCGGGCGTGGCCAAGTCGGGCATGATGAAGGAGTACATCCGCCGCTTTCACAACCCCAATGGTTTTGAATACCTGCACCCGGTGTTTGAAGAACAACTGGGTGAAACCTTCGGCGTGATGGTCTACCAGGAGGATGTCATGAAAATCGTGCACCACTTTGCCGGGCTGGGGCTGGACGAAAGCGATGTGCTGCGCCGTATTATGAGTGGCAAGAAGTCTAAAGGCGACACCTTTGAGCGCCTGCAGCGAAAGTACTTCGGGAATTGCCGGGCAAGGGGGCACCCGGAAGACCTGGCCAAAGAAGTGTGGCGGCAGGTGGAAAGTTTTTCCGGGTATTCTTTCTGCAAAGCTCACTCTGCCAGTTTTGCGGTCGAGAGTTTTCAAAGCCTGTACCTTAAAGCCTACTTTCCGCTGGAATTCATCGTGGCGGTGATCAATAATTTCGGAGGCTTCTACCGCTCGGAGTACTACTTTCACGAAGCGCGGCGCTGTGGCGGGCGGGTGCATGCCCCCTGCGTCAACCACAGTCAGTACCTGACTACGCTGGACGGGGAGGACATCTACATCGGTTTCGTGCACCTCCACCAAATGGAGCAGCAGGTGGCCCACCGCATCGTACATCAGCGGGCGCAGGGCGGTGCCTTCCGCGGATTGTCTGACTTTCTAAATCGCGTCGAAATTGGCAAAGAGCAGGTCGATTTGCTCATCCGCATCGGTGCCTTTCGTTTTACCGGGCAAACCAAACAGGAGCTGATGTGGGAACGGGTAGCACTGTTTCAGCCACCGGGGCAGGAGCGCCATACCATGAGCCTTTTCCCGCAGGAATACGAAGAGGCGGAAACCACCGCCCGTCAGTTTCTGTCTGGAGGCAAAGCAGGTGCCCCTGAGCCTTATGCCGATGCAATAGACGAGTTGGAGCTCCTTGGTTTCCCCCTATGCCCGCCCTTCGACTTGCTGGACAGGCAGTTTTTCACAGATACCATTTCCCAGTCGGCTCGCCTGGGGGAGCTGGAAGGGCGGATCGTCCGGGTACTGGGGTACTACGTTTGCAAAAAAGACGTGCGCACCAGCAAGGGCAAACTGATGGCTTTCGGATGCTGGATTGGGCAGGACGGGCACTTCTTTGATACCGTCCACTTTCCACCCACCCTCAAACGATCGCCCTTTCGGGGCAAAGGCGTCTACAAAATCGAGGGCAGGGTAGTCCTTGAGTTTGGCTTTCCGAGTCTGGAGGTGGTCCGGATGTCCTTTCTGGGCTGGGGCAATGCTGTGGTGGAGTAAGAGTTTAAACCTTACACCAAAGGCTGTCTACAAAGTAGCCCTGATCATCAGTGAAGTGCTGTTCAACCTGAAACCCTGCTTCCCGGGCCAGGCTTTCAATTTCCGGCAGGCTGTACTTTTGGCTCAGCTCTACATTGATGGCCTCCCAGGCATCAAAGTGGAAAGACCGGTTGAGGGCTTTGATGAAAACGTGCTGTGCCTTCTCACTCACCAAAAAGCTGCGCGTGGCTCCGGTTACCGGGTCGTAAGACTCCCAGTGCCGGAAGTCCTGCACATTGAAATTGGCACCCAGTTCCCGGTTCATGCGCTCCAGAAGATTGAGGTTGAAGGCAGCGGTGATCCCAGCCGGGTCATTGTAAGCACAGAGAATGACGTCGGGGTCTTTCTTCAGGTCAAAGCCAATGAGCAGCTTGTCGCCGGGGTTGAGCTCATCTTGCAGGTGTCGCAGGAAAGCAGCGGCTCTTTTTTGCGGGTAGTTGCCGATATTGGCGCCCAGGAAGAGGACGACCTTGGGCGTGGCATCGGTCTCTTTTACTTCGTGCAGTACTTTGAAGTAGTCGCCGGGTAAGGAGTGGACTTTTAGCTCAGGTAGTTCCTCGCGGAGGCGCTGTTCGAGCTCCAGCAGTACATTTGGTGAAATATCCACCGGCTGGTACTCGAAGTCGACTGATTGTTCCATAAAGTAACGGAGCAGTACCCGGGTTTTGTACCCGTCGCCGGCCCCCAGCTCCAGCAGATGGAAGTGTTCGAGCCCGATAGCGTTAAGGATTTGTGCTTTCTGCTGCTCGAAGATGTCCAGTTCGCAGTTCATCAGGTAGTATTCCGGCATATGCATGATGCGCTGGAATAGCTGATCGCCCTGCTCATCGTAAAAATACATGGAGGGCAGCTGCTTGGGGGTTTTCGACAGCCCGTGAAGCACATCTCGGGCGAATGCAGAAAGTTCAGCCGTAGTGATTGCTGTGGAAGCAGTATTAGAAGACATAGGTCTGGTTTTTTTGAGGTTTTGGTGTTATTTAGCCAGGCGCAGCCCGGTGAATTGCCAGCGTTCCTGCGGATAGAAGAAATTGCGGTAGCTCATCCGGATGTGCGAGCGCGGGGTAACGCAGGAGCCGCCCCGGAGCACCATCTGATTGACCATAAACTTACCGTTGTACTCGCCCAGTGCGCCTTTGAAGCGTGGGTAGTTGGGGTAGGGGAGGTAGGCACTGCTGGTCCACTCCCAGGTATTGCCCAGCATCTGAAAATCCTGGCTATTGACCGGGGCAGTAGGGTGGAAACGCTCTGATTCCACAAAGTTTGCTCCTTCCGGAATGCCCTGGCAAAGCAGGCGGCAGGCGGCTTCCCACTCTTGCTCTGTAGGCAGGCGCACGCCCTTCCAGTTGGCAAAGGCGTCCGCCTCGTAGTAGTTGATATGGGTGACGGGGGCATTGGGGTCCACCGGTTGCAGCCCCTGCATGGTATAGTGCCACCAATTGCCCGCTTGTTCGTACCAGTAGAGGGGGGCTTTGACCTCCTGTTCCTGTACCCAGCTCCAGCCATCGTCCAGCCAGTACCCGAATTGCTCGTATCCGCCATCGGCCATGAAAGCCATGTACTCTCCGTTGGTAATCAGCCGGTTAGCGATGGCGAAGTCGTGCAGGTAGGTTTTGTGCGCGCCCTGCTCATTGTCCCAGGAGAACCCTTCTCCCTGATGCCCGATGGTGTAGATGCCTTCCTTTACCTGAGTGAAAGACAGTGGCGCAGGCTCAGGAGAGGTTACGGCTGTATAGTCTGTCTGATAAGGCTCATGCATCGGGTTGTGCCCCAGGATGTATTTGATGTCCGTGACGAGCAATTCCTGGTGCTGTTGTTCGTGTTGCAACCCCACCTCCAGCAGCAGGGCCAGGTCTTCGGGCAGGCCATCTTGTGCATATTGTTCGAGAAAGCGGGACATATGCTCGTCCACATATTCGCGGTAAGCCTTGATGGTCTCCAAAGAGGGGCGGGTCAGATTACCGCGCTTATCGCGCAAAATCCGTGGGCCCTGGCTTTGGTAATAGCTGTTAAAGCAATAGTTCAGCGCTTCATTGAACCGTTGGTAGCCCTCCATTTGCTCCGCCAGGATGAAGTTCTCAAAAAACCAGGTGGTATGGCCAAGGTGCCACTTGGGCGGGCTGACGAATGGTACAGGTTGCGCCACATAGTCCTCTGTCTGTAGAGGCGCACAGATATTAAAGCTTTGCCGGCGAATAGACTGGTACCGGTCGAGGAGGGTGCCTGCTGAGGCAGGTGTCGCGTGCAAGGTCATAAAATTTGTTGAGTTGGGTACGCATTTGTAAATGCGAAAAGCGGCGGTTTGTTTGCAGGTCCTGCCTGCGGATTGGTACGAAAACCGGGATAAATGGTAAATATCGCGGTGGAGGCCAGAAAAGAAAAAGGCCCACCACTCCGAAGAGGTGCGAACCTTCTTTCCGTCTCGGGGAAAAATTCAGCTGTAATTTAAGCTTTTACAGCGGTTTCTTCAAGTATTTCGAGGGATGCTTCGATGCCCTCTTTCAAAAACTGATCTGTAAGTTCGTACTGCGCAGTGCCTTCCTTGAGCTTGGCAATGGCAGAAGCCTTCAGAATGGCTCCTTTCCAGTCCGTGTCGGTTTTCCATGCGCCACCCTCAGGAAGACTGGGCAGGCTATCATAACTGATGTTGTCTTTCTTTGCCCAGTGATTCACATAAAAATAGGGCTCGTCGCACAGATTATCGGCTGGTGCAAAACCAATGCCTACTGTTTTTTCCGGGTTGCTGGTGTCATCGAACCTGACAGTAATCAGGCTGGCGGTATCAAAATGATGGGGCCAGGTAGCCACCTCGCTGGCATATTCGTACATCTTGGCAATTTCGCGGAGTACCAGGCTGGCGTTATGCCGGTACTTGGCAAGTTCTCTGTGGTCTTCGGGCGATATCATCAGGAATGGAGCCCCTTTGTCAAGGTCATGTTCTGGCAATTGATAGTGGTCGATAGGCTGTACATCTTCCCCACTCAGTCCCATTGCTCGCGCCTGCGTGCGCACAAAGCTAAGGGCGGTGCTTTTGGTTTGCCCGGACAGCGGGAAAACGCCCATAGTGTTTTCATTTTCGTTGATCATGCGCAGCTCGAACTTGTCATAAACGAGCGCCAAACGGACACGCCGCTTCAGGTTGACTTCCTGTGAAGCCAGGGCTTTGATATCGGGCACCCAGTTCAGGCTGGATTGGGAGTCATCAGAGGCTTTAGGGATCAGGCTGTTGCCAAAAGCTGCAACGCATTGTGATGCATGATGAAGCTGCTGCATCGCATTCACGAGGTTTTTTGGCGTCTCATTCGTTAGTTTTTTCCAGTTGTTAATCAATGCCATATAGTTTATTTTTTCTATTATTTTTAACACAGGGAAAGGGCTTTGGGTTTATTTTATGCACAAAATGAATCGTAATGATCTGTTTTTTGGCGAATTGATGTGCTTTTTATTAGCAAAGTTGTATAAATTGACATCCATCACCTTTCCTGGTATCAGCAGGGGAGCTATGGTTATCCGAAGGGAAAAGCGGCTGAAGCAGCCCTGCAGGCCATCAAAGCTTACCAGGATGATCACCCGAGTACCTTACCGGAAGTCTTGCTGGTGTGCTTCGATGAGGAAAAACACATCTTATATGTCCGCTTGCTTAACGCTTGAGCTCAGCCCTTTTACTGGGAGGGCCTTCCCGGTGCGTGCGGCTGATGCCCGTAACCATATAGATATAGGTATGCCCCGGTTCTGTAGTGTTGTCCATAAATTTGTACCGCCGTTTGCCCGTCCCAAAATGAGTAAGGTGCAAAATGTGCTCCGGTTGGTCTAAGTTTACTGGCTGATTGCCCTCGAAACGGTACACCACATAATAGTGTGGACGGTTTTTGCGGTCTCCTTTTCCAAATTTCCACTTGAGCAACGTTCCGTCCCGCCGGGTTTTGGCTTTCCGGAGCCGGGGAGCAGCGGGTACCGGACCTTCTTTATGCTGATGTGCGGGCAGCAGGGCAGGAGTGGCAAAAGCGGCCTGCAGGCTGTCACGCACCCCCAGGTCACCATATAGAGTGGATGCAGCACGGAAGAAAATGCCACCATCAATATCGGGGTTGCTTCGGCCCAGTTGGATCTGCCGGGGCAACTCATCCGGTAAGAGCCACTGCTCCATGTTATCACGCCCCACTTTATAGGCTGCATAGCCAACATAAAGCTTGGCCTTTCCTTTGTGCCGGCTCCACCAGCGCTGCAGCTCAGCGTGGTCTGCAACCTCGAAGCCAATATGCCAGTAGAGCTGTGGTACCAGATAATCGATCCAACCTTCCTCCGCCCAGCGTAGCGCATCTGCATAAAGTGCATCATAGGCACCGATGCTGGCCTGAGTGGCAGAGCCTCTGGGGTCTTCTGCCCGATTGCGCCATACCCCAAATGGGCTGACCCCAAATTCTGCGTGGGGGGCATGCTTTTCGAGCGTGGAGTCGACCATCTCAATCAGCCGGTTAACACTATAGCGCCGCCAGTCAGCGATCGTGTCGAATTGAGCTCTGCCATATTGCTCGAAGGCCAGGCTGTCGGGGAATGGCGTGCCCGCCACCGGGTAGGGATAGAAGTAGTCATCAAAGTGGATGCCGTCAATATCATACCGGCCGGCGATTTCAGCAACCACGGCACTCAGGTGCTGCCTTACCTGCGGCAGCCCCGGATTGAGGTAGTAGCGGTTGCCGTAAAGTACGACCCAGTCACGGTGCTGATAGAACACCTGATTGGGCGACAGTTGGGCGGTGTCGAGGTTCATGCTCACCCGGTAAGGGTTGAGCCAGGCGTGGAAATCCATACCCCGCTCGTGCGCTTCCTCTATCATAAACTTAAGGACATCGTACTCCGGGCTGGGCGGCAGGCCCTGCTTGCCAGTCAGGTAGGCCGACCATGGGGCATATGCAGAAGGGTAGAAGGCATCTGCTGCCGGGCGCACCTGAGCAACAACGGCATTGAAGCCGGTTGCTTTGAGCTTGTCCAGCAAATTGCGCCATTCCTCCTGATGGGCGGTGGGCCATGCAGAGGGAGACTTGGGGTAGTCAAGATTGAGAACGGTTGCGACCCAAACACCACGGAATTCACGCTTTAGGGGGCGGCCTGCCTGTCCGTAGAGCGTACTTGCCAGTACCAACAGCGGCAAGAGAAGGAATGAGTTAAGCCGTTGCTTTAGCGCCGGTATGGCATTCTTCCAGGAGCCAGTATTTATTGATGACATTTTCGCTGATTTCTATTTTGTCGCGAAGTTCGTCAATTTCTTTTTCAAAATCCTTACGGGAGTAGGTCGAAGCACTGTGCTTGATAAGGACCAGCTTTTTGGCAAAGCGGAGGAAATTGGTGTAGCCTCGCTTTTGCTCCACGGTCATCTTGCGGTTGCGAATGACGTAAATGCGGAACGTTTCAATGAGTGAGAGCAGGGCTTCGGTATCCTGCAGGGCATAGTAGGTGCGCAGGAGGAGGAAGGTGGTGCTCAGGTGGTATTTGACATCTGTAAACTGAACAAGAAGGAGGGCCGAAAGGGCTTCTTCGTACAGGCCTTTGTTGTAGTACAAGTTACCGAGGTTGTAATTATAGGCGTTCTCCTTACGATGGGCCGGGAGCTTCTCCTGGTATTCCTGCAGGAAGTTTTCGGTCCATGTGAATTCCTTGAGCCGGGCGCCAAGGGTTGCAATGTTCTTGTAGTCCCACTCCGAAATCAGGCCTTTGTCCAGCAAAAGATCCTGTTTGAGCCCTTGCTTATAAAGTTGGAATAATTCTACCTGATAGTCCCGGTGGCCGGCATTGATCATCCGGATACAATAATTATAGGAGAAGCTATAGAGGTCACGCCCTTCGGTTTCGGAAAAGGACTTCATATTCTCCGCCAGCATCCGCTTCATCCGCTGATAGTGGTCAGGGTTGTCTTCCTCCAGCATACTCATAAGGGCGGTGTGATACATCACGATTGAGTATTCATCCTCGAAGTCCGGCCAGTTGGCCCGTAAGTGCTCCAGCAGCTCGTTCAGCATTCGGAAATTATAGGAGGTATTAAGGATAAGCGAGTTGGCTGTCAGGTGGCAACAGTTGCGGAGCTTTTCGAGCATATAGTACTTGTCAAGCTCGTCGAGCATACTTTGAAAAGTGTTGGTTTCGGCCCGGTCAAAATAAGTGCCGCTGTAGTAGCCCAGTGCATGATTGAGCCGGTAGCTGGCCTGGAAGTACTCCGAATTGTGTACGGGGTCTTTTTTTAGCTTTTTCATCAGTTGCTTGCCCCGGTTGGTCATGATATCGAACTGATGGTTGTCGAAGGCTTCTTCAAGTGTGAAGATGGACTCGAGGTACCTCTGTTTTTCTGTATATTCTGCTGCCATAAACCGATAGTACAGCTTGTTGAGATAAGACATCACATTGTACAGTTGCTGCTCATTGAAGCCCTCGCCCGGGAACAGGGCTTTGTAGGCGCGTTCTTTGGATAGCCCGCTGGGCCGCCCGTCAAGTTTTTTGAGGATGAATTCCAGAAGGGCGGTCGTCCGGTCGTGCTGATTGAAGTAGGGGGAGTTGACAAATTGACGAAAGCGCTCCCGCTTCTTGGCAGGTAGTTCACGGATGTGCTGTACGAGGCGGCTCTGATACATAGGTTTTAAATTAAAAAAATACAGAATTGGGCTTAGTTTTGTGTGGTAATTTGCTGTTAATCAGATTTTTGATTAATGGGTGTTCGTGTTTTATGGTCAGAAATATACGAAAATGTACTTATTTTACACATAAAATGATATCATATTTGTGGCGTACTCACAATGAAACACTATTTTAAACCTTATGCCGGTTCGACGTAAACAAGAACGGCAAAACTGATGGAAAAGGAGTGTAAAGGCACTGAGTTCCCTTTGCAGCTCGGCATCATCAATCGCCCCCCTTTCTTCTACCCCTTCGATCGCTATGTTCAGTACGCTTCTACCCAAACGCTTTGGCTACTTTTTTGCCAGTTTGACTGACAAGCATGTTCCTTTTAAGACTTGGAGCAAGCTTTGACCGTCTTTCTTATGCCGTTCTTCGCTGACGGTACAAAAATGCTGACTAGACCAGCATTAGAGTCAGTGTGTACTTCGCTGCAGCAATTGTTAAAACTGCTGAGGATGAGTATAAAAGCCAGTAAATCATTACTCATTAAGTCGAACGAATGTCTCAAGGTCCCCGTTCCGGGGGCCTTTTTTGTTATGCGCAAGGCTGTATTTCGAAAAAAAATCAGAAAAAACGAAGCGGAATGCAGGCTTAAACCCACTGTTTTTAAGAGCTTCAATAGGTATTTAGTGTGTTATGTATTTGAAAATCAGAAAGTTGTGTTTTTTGTTGATTTAGGTTTTAGTACAGTAATATTTAAAAATGTACTTAGCATCCCCCAAAAATTAGTTCACCTTTGTAATGTGATCGGAAAGCAATGGCTTTCAATGCAAGATCCAAAATCCTGATAACGACTTATAATCTCATGAACACGACCTGTTTTTTGAGCTAATGACAAATCATAATCTTTTTTCAGGAGCCTTCTTGCTGATGACAAATCATAATCAAACGACGACACTCAAAAGCATTCGGCTTACTACTAACAAATTATAATCCACACTTTTTAGTAGCCGAATCACTGCAAGCAATTGTAGTTCCACGAATAATGCAATTATAATCTCATGAATTTTTTGAGGGTGCCGATGGGCACCCTCCTTTTGGTATGTAGATAGCCTCTCAAAGCTCTTTTGGAACCGGTCCGTTGTGACCGGTTTTCTTTTTTGTACTCTATCCTAAATTGCCACATTTCCCCTATTCGTCCCTATATTCGCCTTTCTCAATCGTACAACCAATGAACCACATAATAGCACCCTCGCTTTTGGCGGCCGATTTTACCCGCCTGGCTGATGAAATTCAAATGGTCAATGATAGCCAGGCAGACTGGCTCCACCTCGATGTAATGGACGGCCGCTTTGTGCCCAATATTACTTTCGGGATGCTGCTCATTGACGCGGCGAAGCAACTCTGCACCAAGCCCCTCGACGTCCACCTCATGATCGTGGAGCCGGAAAAGTACGTGGAGCAGTTCCGCGAAGCCGGGGCAGACACCATCACCGTGCACCTCGAAGCCTCCCCCCATTTGCATCGCACGCTGCAACAGATCAAGGCAACCGGTGCCAAAGCAGGTGTAGCTATCAACCCGCACACACCGGCAAGCAGCCTGGAAGATATCATCGAGCTGGCAGACCTGGTCTGTGTCATGTCGGTCAACCCTGGCTTCGGCGGGCAGAAATTCATTTACAATACCATTCCCAAGATCCGGCGGATCAAAGACCTGATCACCGTGCGCAATACCGAAACACTCATTGAAGTGGACGGTGGGGTAGGGCTCCACAACGCCGAGAAAATCCTGCAGGCCGGTGCTGATGTACTGGTTGCGGGCAGCAGTGTCTTCAAAGCTGATGACCCTGCGGATGCTGTAGCGCGCCTGAAAGACATTGGGGGCGAAATACAGCGGTTCGCCTAAATAAAAAATGCCATCCGGCGTTCCCTTTTCAGAATGCCCGATTTGACGATCCCGCAGGGACCATCCTGCTCCACAACTGTATTATGAAGCATACTCAACTGTCACTTTTTGCCCTTTTTTTCATTTCTATCTTTCCCCTTTCTGCACAGGAAGCTAATTTAGCTAAGGTCACCGGCCTGGTCACCGATGCAGTCAGCGAAGCCCCGGTAGATTTGGTAACGGTTTACATTGATGGGACGAACAAAGCCGTGGAAACCAGCACCACGGGCCGTTACAGCATTACCGTGCCGGCCAATGAGGATTTCGTTCTGGTCTTCAGCCGTATTGGCTATCAAAAGGTCGAAGCCAAAATTGCCAATATGCCGCCCCGGACCACCCGGCAGGTGGATGTGGAAATGCCGCCCATTAATTCTGATGTGGAAGTCATCGTGCGGGAAAGCAAAATTAAGGATGCAGGCATCATCACCGAAGATGTGGAGCAGCTCCGCCTCCTGCCCACCACCACCGGAAACCTTGAAAGCCTCCTGCCGTACATCGCGCTGGGTGCAAGTGGTGGAACCGGAGGCGAGCTCAGCTCACAGTACAACGTGCGTGGTGGCAACTACGACGAAAACCTGGTCTATATCAATGACTTCGAAGTATACCGGCCGCAGCTCATCCGCGCCGGGCAGCAAGAGGGCCTGACCTTTGCTAACATGGACCTGATCCGGAGTCTTTCCTTTTCTTCCGGTGGCTTCGAGGCCAAATATGGAGATAAGCTGTCCTCTGTACTTGACATCAAGTACAAACGGCCGGATAGCCTTAGGGCTTCTCTGGAGCTGAGTTTCCTGGGGGGCTCTACTCATGCAGAGGGAAGCATCGATGTGGGTAAGGACAGCTACCGAAAGCTCCGTTACCTCTTCGGCGCCCGTTACAAAACGACCCGTTACCTGCTCGGCTCCCTGGATGTGCAGGGCGAATATATCCCCAATTTTACCGACTTTCAGACCTATATTACCTACGACATCAACCGCAACTGGCAGCTCGGCCTGCTGGCTAACTACAACCGCTCAGAGTACAACTTCACGCCTACGGAGCGTAGCACGGCTCTGGGCCTGATCAACTTCGCACTGGAGCTGTTCAGCGTATTCGATGGGCAGGAGGTCGATGATTTTACTACTTCGATGGGCGGATTGTCCCTGACCTATCTGCCCGACCGCAGCCGCAACCCCTTCTTCCTGAAATTCCTCGCTTCCTCCTTCCGCAGCGATGAGAATGAGCGGTTCGACATCATAGGCCGGTACAGCCTGCGCCAGATTGAGACCGGGCTGGGCAGTGATAACTTTGGGGAGGTGATTGCCGAGCTGGGCACGGGCACACAACAACAGTTTGTCCGGAATTTCCTGGACATTCAGCTCTACAATTTCCAGCATAAAGGCGGCATTGAGCTGCAGCTCGATCCTGACAAAGACGATGTGACAGCCAGCCACTTCGTGCAATGGAGCGCCAAAGTGCAAAACGAGCTCATCGACGATCGTATCAACGAGTGGGAACGCCTGGATTCGGCGGGCTATTCACTGCCCTACGATACTTCGGATGTCCAGTTGTTTAATGTGCTTAAGACCCGCAACGAGCTGGTGAGCACTCGTTTCACTGCCTTCGTGCAGGATACTTACACCTATCGCGACGAAGAGCGCGGTGAGTGGCGGGTTTCCGCCGGCGTGCGGGCTTCCTACTGGGATTTGAACCAGGAATTGCTCATCTCGCCCCGTGCCCAGCTGCTGTACAAACCGTTGGCAGGCAAACGCGATATTTCCTATCGCCTGGCGGGCGGCTTGTACTATCAGCCCCCGTTTTACCGGGAAATGCGGGGCTTTGACGGTAGTGTGAACACGGACCTGCGGGCACAAAAGTCCTTACATATTGTCGGGGGATTCACTTACGATTTCTACCTGGGCAAGCGCAACCCCAAGAAATTCCGCTTCATCACCGAAGCCTATTACAAGAGCCTTTGGGACGTTGTTTCCTACGAGATTGAGAATGTCCGCATCCGGTACTCCGGCCAGAATGATGCAACGGGCTACGTGACCGGCATCGACCTGCGCCTGAATGGCGAATTTGTGCCCGGGGCTGAGTCCTGGATCAACCTTTCCTTCCTGCGGGCGCGCGAAAGCCTCAATGGTGTGCAGCACCTCATCCGCGAAGTCGGGCAGACGGAAGGGCAGCCGGTAGATGACGTGCCTCGCCCCACCGATCAGTTCATGAACCTGTCGATGCTCTTCCAGGACTATCTGCCCAACAGCGAGAATTTCCGCATGCACCTCAACCTGACCGTAGGCACCGGCCTGCCTTTTGGCCTGCAGGGCAACAACGAAGTATTCCGAAATACCTATCGCTTTTCGCCCTATCACCGGGTGGATATTGGCTTTAGCCTGCAGCTGTTTGATGAGGAGAGGCGCCGGAAAAACCCCAGCCACTTCCTTAGCTTTACCCGCAACACCTGGCTGAGCCTGGAAGTCTTCAACCTCATGCAGGTCCGAAATCAGGCCGGCAATACCTGGATAAAAACTATCTTTAACCAGCAATACGCTATACCGAATTACCTCACTTCCCGGCGGATCAACCTCCGCCTGCGGATGGAATTCTGATTCGATTATGTCTGAAGAACAACCTAAAAAACGACGTTTACTGTCCCGATGGGACTGGCTATGGCTCATCATCGTTGCCGCTATCATCCTGTACGTACTGGCAGACCGCCTGGGCATGCCCGTGGTCACTAAAACAGAGCAGGAAGAACTGATTGAGCATCCGCATCGGGATTAAACCTAAACCATCGCTACCTATGAAAAAATCATACCTATTGGCTGCACTAAGCACTTTACTCGCACTGGCCGCCTGCCAAACCGAAGACGCACAAGCTGGTGCCGAACAGAATTCCGCACAGCCAGCTGCTGAAGCCCATCCCTTCCTGCCGCCGGCAGAGCGTTGGGGGCAACTGTTTGTCGATGTTCAAATGGCAAAGGTCTTCCCCGATGGAAAAACCTTTGTGGACTGTACGCCTAAGCAGCCTGCGGAAGAGATCCTTGCCGCCTATGAAGCGATGAAAGAGGAACCAGAGTTTCATCTAAAGGCTTTTGTACTGGAGCATTTCGAATTACCAAAGGACTACGCCTCAGGCTTTACCTCAGACCCTTCCCGCAGCCCGGCAGCGCACATCAACGCTCTTTGGCCGGTGCTGACCCGTGAGCCCGACAACCAAAGCACGATGGGGTCGCTCATCCCGCTGCCCAATGCCTACGTGGTGCCCGGTGGCCGCTTTGGCGAAATTTACTACTGGGACAGCTACTTCACGATGCTGGGGCTTGAAGTTGCCGGCAAAACCGATATGATCCGCAATATGCTGGACAACTTTGCCTACCTTATTGATACGGTGGGCTTCATTCCCAATGGCAACCGCGATTATTTTCTGACCCGGTCCCAACCACCTTTCTTTGCCGCTATGGTTGACCTGCTGGCACAGTCTGAACTGGAGTCCACAGATCAGCAGGCGGTCTACCTGCGTTACCTCCCTCAGCTGGAAAAAGAATATGCTTTCTGGATGAATGGAGAAGAGCAGGTGAGTGCCGAAAACCCGGCCGTGAAGCATGTTGTCCGTTTGCCGGAAGGCGAAATCCTCAATCGTTACTGGGATGAAGGCGATTATCCCCGGGAGGAGATGCACCGTGATGATATCGAAACCGCCGAAAAAGCAGAAGACCGCCCTGCAGAGCAAGTCTACCGGGACCTTCGATCTGCCTGCGAATCCGGCTGGGACTTCAGCAGCCGATGGTTTGCTGACCCTGAGCGCCTGGAGACCGTTCAGACCACGCAGATCATTCCGGTTGACCTGAATGCGCTGCTTTACAACCTGGAGCTCATCCTGTCCAAAGCCAACGCCCTGAACGGCATGACGGATCGGGCAGCGCTGTACGAGGAAAAAGCAGATCAGCGCCGCGCCGCTATTCAAAAGTACCTCTGGGATGAGCAGGAAAGCTTCTATCAGGACTACAATTTTGTGGAGAAAGCCTTCACGGGGCAGCGGTCTCTGGCTGCCGTGTATCCGCTGTTTTTCAACATCGCCTCGCCTCAGCAAGCCGCTTACGTAGCCGGTGTGCTGGAGCGGGACTTCCTCGCTGACGGTGGGCTCGTTTCCACCCTTACCCACAACGGGCAGCAATGGGATGCCCCCAACGGCTGGGCTCCCCTGCAGTGGATGAGCATTAAGGGCCTGCGCAACTACGGAGAAGACGAACTGGCGCAGCGCGTACGCGACAACTGGGTCGCCCTGAACGTCAAAGTGTACGAAAATACCGGCAAGATGGTGGAAAAATACAATGTGGAAGACATGGGGCTGGAAGCTGGCGGTGGCGAGTACCCGGTACAGGACGGCTTTGGCTGGACCAACGGGGTGTTGCTGCGCCTGCTAAGTGAAACAGAAGGGGAGTAATCGATAAAAAACAGGAAGCATGTTTCAAATTAAGACCGAAGCCTTTGGGGAATACGAAGCGTACCTGCTTTCGGATACTACCGGAGCTCATCAGCTCAAGCTAGTACCGGCATTTGGTGCCTGTGTGATTGACCTGCAACTGAATGGGCAGGCGGTGCTGGACACCTACAAAACGCCCCGTGAGATGGATATCAACCGCTGGGCAAAAAATGTACTGCTTTACCCTTTTCCAAACCGCCTCAAAAACGGGCAGTACGAATGGGACGGGCAGGCCTATGCGTTTCCGGTCAATGATGTGCCCACTGACAACGCGCTGCATGGCTTCGGTACCGAGCAGGAGATGGAAGTGGCGGGCTCAGAAGCTACAGCAGATTATGCTCAGGTCCGTTGCCGGTTTGACTATGACGGGGCATTGGAATACTACCCTTTCCCTTTCCGGTTTGAAGCCGCTTTCACTCTTCGGTTCGGCGCTCTGGAAGTGGAGTTATCTGTAGAAAATACAGGCGCTTCTGCATTGCCCTTCGGCATGGGGTGGCACCCTTACTTCCGGCTTTCGGATGACCTCGCCAATCATCACCTGCACCTTCCTCCCTGTGAAATGATTGGTGTGAATGCGGCAATGATCCCCACGGGCAAACGCTACGAATACACCACTTTCTCGCAACCCCGGCGTATCGGCAGCGAAGTGCTGGATAACTGCTTCGCCCTGCAGCAGCAGGAAGGGCGTATTGAAATTGTCCTTACGCATGCCGATCAGGAGCTCCGTTACTGGCAGGAGGTGGGGGAGAGCGGGTTCCCTTACGTTCAGCTTTTCACGCCTCCACACCGTACCTGCCTGGCCATAGAGCCTATGACCTGCAATATTGATGCTTTCAATAACCGGGAAGGACTGATACGTGTCGAATCAGGGGAGCGCCGTGCTGCGGTATTCGGGGTAGATAAAAACGGGTAGTGTTGTTTTTGTTTTTTATGGATGTTTTTAAAAGTATTTTGTATATTTATGGGCGTACGCACACTCTGTATGATTATGCCCTCAAAACCAAAAATACACCAGCCCGACGACCGTTTTTTTAAGTCGGTCATGAGCGACCCTGAAGTGGTCAAAGCTTATCTTCAGCACTTCTATCCGGAAATTGCCGGTATAGCGGACTTCAGTACGCTTCAGCAGCAGAATACGCAGTCTATGCGCCCCAATTTAAAGCTGTTCAGCGCTGATGTCGTGTACCGGTGCCGGTTGAAGGGTGGAAGTGGGGAACACTTTCATTTCTGCTTGCTGTTCGAGCACAAATCAGAGCCGGACGAGCATGTGGCGGTACAAATAGGGCTGTATATTTTTCTGCTGCTGCGTGAGCAAATTAAGGCCAGTAAACAGCCATTGGAGCCTGTGCTGCCCCTGCTGTTTTACAATGGGAAAGCAACCTGGCAACCCAAGCGCATCAGAGAAATCTTCAAGGTGCATCCCAGCTATGAAGTCCTGAAACCCTATCTGCCGGATTTTCGTTTTTTATTTGAAGATGCGCACCGATTACCCCCGGAAGAATTGCTAAAGCTGGATCTTAGCTACTTCCGCTCCACGGTACTGTCGATGGCGCTGCGGCATAAGCCGGACTTGATCTTTGAGTATATAGAGGTTATCTTTGAAGGGGCAGAAGACAGCGATCAGGTGCTTTCCATCATTACGTATATCCTGGGCGTAGCCGAGCGGTCTCCAAAGAGATTCCTGGAGGAACTGGAAAACACCGAATTCACGACAAAACCGAATGTGATGAGTACATTAGAACAACTTTTGGAAATGGGCCGGGAGGAAGGTAGAGAGGAAGGGCTGGATAAAGGCATGTACAAAAAGAGCATCTTCAACCTCCTCAAAACCGCTGTGCACTTCCCAGACTGGCCCGCTAAAAAATTAGCAGACTTCACAGAGCTGAGCATGGAGGTTGTTGCTACCTTCCTGTCTGTCAAATCGCAAGGGGATTCGGCAGTACTGAGCAGGTACGTCCGTCAGGATTTGCTTGCCAACATCCCACTGAGCGCGGAAGATGAGGAAAAGCTGGACCGGCTTGTTGTACAGTTGGCGGGTGGATAAAGCCATGAAGAAAAGCTCTGCCAATACATCTTCAGTACCCAATCTTATAGCACAACCTATAGCGCCTCCTCCGGAGTCTGGCGCAGACACCTTCAGCTACTCAAAGGAAGTGTAGCCTGCCTAATGAGCCGGACAAAACGGTCAAACGACTTCGTAGAAGTCACATCCTAATCTCTCAGGAACCCCAATGCAGCCCGACTTCGTAGAAGTCGCATGTACAACCCAGCCAGAACCAACGCTCCACCTACCCCCACCCAAGCCCCAAAAACAACAACAATGTTTTCACGCTGCAACCTTGACATTACCACAGCCAAGTCGTATATTACCAATCAATTGCACGAATCACTGCGCGCAGTAACATAAAAACCGGCGCTCCCTGTGTGACCGCCACACGTACTTGAACAAAAAACATAACCGCCCTGCTAAAGCCTTGAGCTATAGCAGTACCATTAGTATTGGCATTAAACAGGCATGCCCGAACAGCCGCCCAGCCGGCAGTTGAAGGCACCGCCCGTCCTATCCCCGCCGGGCGCTTCCGGCAGCGCAACTGGCTACAGCGCCGTGAGACGGGGATGCCCAAAGGGCGGGGGTGGATCTAAGTCAATTTCTATTTTTTCACACATAAAACCTTCACCTATGAAAAACAAATTCCTACTCCTCACCTGGCTGCTCGCCGTACCCCTGCTGTGGGTCGGGTGCGATAAGCCACTCTTTAAGCCCGACAGAGGTTCCATCGCACAGCCCAATGAGCTACCGCCCATCACCACGACCGGGGAGGGCAACTTCGCCTGCAAAATCAATGGGGTGAACTGGCAGCGCTGTGGGGGCGGGTTCCTTCAGAGTAGTATACTTGGAAACTGGTCTCCGAATTATAAGATTTTTCAGATTTCTGGGATGAGACGAAGCTGTGAGGGCTTTGATGATTCGGTTTATATCGCTGCGTATGTAGATAGTGTAGGTAGATATAGCTTGCACGATGCATTCTATAACGATCGAAATCATCCTTGTCAAGAGTCAAGTGACCCTTCACGTCTGTTGGAAGGTGCTGACAACTGGGTAGAAATTCTCAACCTGGACACTGAAGAATTTATCGTCTCTGGCACCTTTCAGTGCACAGTGGTCGATGATAACTGCGGCGACACGATTTACATCACCGATGGCCGATTCGACTACGACTGGGCCAATTAATTAACCTATTTTAACCTTTATCAAATGCGACTATACTCGGAACGGAGAGGTTTGGGCCTAAGGCACAAACCCGACGCACGCGTATATGCCGACACGAAGTCATGTTTGGAACCAAATTACTTCGTCGTCGGTATAACCGCTATTTTCAGAAACCTGCTGCTTGGAGTATTCATCCTGGCAGCGCCTGCGCTCTGCGCGCAACAGACCATAGATACGTCCCCCCCCCCGGATATTACACGCCGGACTGGGTCTTTGCTAACCTCGATTTAAGTGGGTTGTCTACCGGCTTGCTGCAAGAACACGGCACGCCCTTCACGCGCCTCAGCGCCTTCAATGGCGACCCGGACAGCACCACCATCTCCACGCCCCTCCGCTGCCGCCTCGTGCAGGCCACTTTGCTCAGCGCCACCGTCAATGCCAATGCGCAGGTGGATACGGCCGCGCTTCCTGCGGAGTCTGGCTCTGATACCTTCGATTACCAAATTCTGCTCTACGCTTACCATAAACTTAAACCGGATGCGGTCAGCCAAAACCTCATCAGTATCACCAATAATCAGCTGGTAGATATTTCCGGGCCTCAGGATTCGCCTTACAAGCGGGAGTTTGCCATTGCGGCTGCTCCGTGGCGCAAGAAGGCGCTGACGGCCGGGCAGGTTTATGCATTCAGCCCCACCGTGGCGACCAATATTCCGGCACAGTTTGTAACGGGGTACGAAATCAATACGGGGCAGGGGTTCACCGCTGTTGCACCGGGCAGTGTATACACCTTTACGGCATCATCGGGCAGCGAAATGGATTTTGAAGCCCGGGTAACGCTGACCAATGGTAAGGTACTGCTCAGCCGGAGCAAAATGGCGGTAGTGCCGGATATCGGACCGGTTTCTCCGATTGATCCGGTTGATTATTGCGCAGCAGAAGAGTTTACCATTGATCTTGGATCTACAGAGCCTGCCTGGGATGATGAAACCGATCGGCTGTTTGTTCAAACCTCCTGTTGCGATGACATCATCCGTCGGCCCTTATTAATTATAGGCGGCTTTGAAACGCCCACTTTATTCGATCCGGATATCGAGGATAATAAGGTGGATGGGCATCCTTTCTTTATTGATAATGATTTTGACTTTATTATTCAACGATTAAGAGATGCTCAGACACCAACCGGAAACCGAGTAATTCAAGACCTACTCAACGACGGCTACGACCTCATTTTCCTGGACTTTGACGATGAGACTAAACCTCTGGAGCAAAATGCCCAAGTGGTCAAGCAAGCCATCCGGGAAATCAATGACCGCAAGGTTACCGATGAGCCATTGGTGATTGCTGGCCTAAGCATGGGCGGAGTAGTGGGCAAGCTGGCCCTGCTGGAGATGGAGCGCGATGGGGAAACCCATGATGCCCGTTTGTTCGTCAGTGTGGATTCCCCACTGCGGGGGGCGAATATCCCGCTTGGGTTGCAGCATATGGTCCATCACCTGAATGGTTTAAAGGTGCATGTTGTCCCGGGCGTTGCAAGTATCTCACTAGGCACGTTAGTGCCAGACCTTTCTGGGGCTGCTTTTACTCTAAAACGCCCTTCGGTTCGTCAGTTGTTGACCTACCATAGTGAAGAGGACCTGCTGTTCAATAACTCCTACCGGAGTTTCTATGATTACTTCACGAGCCTGGGCAAACTGCAGCAATGCGAGCATTTGGCGATAGCCGCTGGCTCTCAGATAGGCATTGGGCAGGGCTTTAATCCGCATGATAAACTTGTCTCTCTGGCAGGGACTTCAGGTCAGCTTCTGACCCAGTTTTCTAATTTGGGCAGTGGCTGGAGCCTTCCAATTGATATTGCCAGCAATCTTTTTCTTGGCACAGGTGGATATTTGGACTTTGATGTTTGGTCCTTGCCAGATATGCCCTCGTCTCCAAAGTTTATCTACCGCAACGTGACAGTTGTACGTGTGTTTACTATTCCCGTAGTATTCGACATCGTAAAAGTCCGAGTTTCGGGCACCCAGCCTTTCGATAGTGCTCCGGCAGGACGTTCCGCTCTGGTTGATGATGAAGGCGGGGCATTGCCAGGCCTGCTTCAGCCCAATTTTGGCTTTATTCCAACCATAAGCGCTTTAGAAGTGGGGCCCTATCAGTCTTTAGCAGGGCCACTGAGCGACCCCTTCCAGCCTATCAATGATAACAACGCGGTGCTGGCCTTGTCACAAACCACGATGGACTACATGGTGGCTACTATTGATCCGGTAGTAGAGTTTGCAAACCTTGACCATGAAAACCCTTTTAGCCCTGAAAACACCGGCATGCTGCTCTCCGTAGCTTCCAATGGGGCAGTAACCCCTGCCACGCTCGACAACCGTACCTTCAACCACGGGGACAGCCCGGAGGTCTATGATTACGCCAACCCTCCTATGCCTTTCCCGGTATATCGCACAGAGCCCATTATCGATGAAGATACCGACATCATCAACGGCGGGCAACTCTGGGTCAACCGGGCCGGGCGAATCGGCTTTACGGATATAGCAGCCAATCTCAATAACGATGAAGTCAGTGATTTTGAGGTCTTCATCCGCAGCAGCTTCTGCGAGGGCGACCCCACCACCCTCACCATCGCCCCCACCGCCCGTATGGAGCTCGGCCAATGGGACGCCGCCGCCGGCATCACCAACACCGCCCAGGTCTACGTGCAGGCAGACGCGACGGTCTCCATTCAAGCCCAGGGCGAGCTGTACATCAATAAAGACTCCCGGTTTATCGTACAGGAAGGGGGCTACACCGAGGTACTCTCCGATGGGCTGCTCAGCGCAGGCTTTGGCGGGCAGGTCCGCATCGAAAAAGGGGGCGAAGCCCGCATTGGCAGTGGGGGCATTTTGCGCGTCAGCCAGGATTCCAAGTGCGTGGTGGAAGACGGCGGCAAGCTGGTACTGGAGCCGGGCGCTATCGTGCAGCTTTGGGACGGGGACGACCCCTTCGGGCGTGCTGTGCTCGAAGTGCAGGGCGAGCTGGAGGTACAGGGCAGCATCGACTTCAGCGGTAATGGCTTCTTTGACTTTTTCCAGAGCCATATTCTCAGCCTTACGGGCGGTATTTTCCGCATCGAAGGGCGGGGCATCGGCAAGCGCTTCCTGCGCCTGCGCAACAATACGACCCTTAATATTGGAGACAATACCGTAGAGCTGCTGGAAGGCCTGGCGGAATACGGGAATTATGCCAAAATCTCCGTAGGTCAGGGCGAAGCCTTTATCTCCAACATAGAGCTGAAGACCGGCGGGCAGACGGCGGTGGGCCTGCTGGCTGACGGGGCGACTAAAATCCGTTTTGTATACAACGAAGCCTACGGGTTTGCCAATGCTGTGGAGGCTTACCATACCTACCCAGCCAATGCGCTGGACTTCCTGTTCTTCCAGAGCGGCTTTTCTGATAACCGGAATTCTATCTGGCTCTCATACGGCAGCAATGCGCGGGTTTGGGACTGCCATTTCAATGGCACCGGCACCGGTGTGAATGCGATGCTGCTCGACGAGCTGCAGTCTGTGCGGGTAGACGCAAGTGTCATTGAAAACTACAATGTGCCAACGGAGCCTGAATATATGACCTGGGGCGCCGTCCACGTCTCCAACGTAGGCGAGTACATCATGAGCGGGGGCGAGCTGTCCAATAATGACGTGGGCTTGTACTGCCCGCCAGGCAAGTATGTTAATGTCACCCTGCGCGGGCAGGCTGAAGTGGCGGATAATGATTTCTATGGGCTCCATATCGTGGAGGGCAACCGGGAAGGCAGCAACTATGGGCTGGTCACGATGGACTGCGCCAAGCTGCTCAATAACGGGCTGGCCGGCATAAAAGGCAGCCCTCCGCCTTCCCCAACCCGGCACAGGACGAAGTGGCGGTAGAGTGGAGCCCGGGCGCCCAATTCTCTCTGCGCGCCATTAATGCAGCCGGGCAGGAGGTATGGTCAGGCCTGCTGCCGTCCGGCACCAACCGCTTGCCGGTCGACAGCTGGGCAGAGGGCTGGTACTTCCTGCACTTCACTACCGCAGACGGGCAGCGCGCCCATCAGCTCAAAGTGATGGTACAGCGGTAAGGCATGAAGAGGAATAAGGCTTTATGGACAAGCTCTGGCGGTGTTGGCTGCCGGGGCTTGTCTGTTTTCCTTCATCAATCTACTGTTTTCCACTCCAGCCCCTCCTGTATCAAAAATACAGCTCCTTGCTCCGGCTGCCTCAGCGTCAAAAAATAATGATGCCCTTTGCTATCGACCTCATATACTTCTGTGTCATAGCCCGGCCCCATACCAATACCGCGCCTCCACCACCAATTGCCCCACTGATTAAACTCCACCCGTAAGGTGCCCGTATTGTCAACGGTAGCGGTGGCACCATCCGTAAGACGGGTCATATTGTATTGGGCTACTTCGTAGATTTGACCGTTGTAAGGTTGTTGCCTGATGTACTTCAACGCATCGCGAAAGGCGTGATCCTCCCCGCTGTAGTCGCGGAACATGGGCGCACCCTGAAAGTTGTCCGGCAGATTAAGAAGGTAAGCCGCCGGAGCATCGTAGTAGTCAAATCCATCGAGCATTTGCTGGTATACCTGTGTGGATTTCCACCAAAACTGATTGTGCTGCCACAGGAAATAGCTGGAACAACCAAGATAGGCCAGCAGCAGAGGCAGGCGGCCCCACCTCGGCAGCGCGCTCAAGCCTGCGGCCAGAACCAGCGCGAGAAAGGCAGAGGCGAGATAGCCGTAGCGGTCGTTTTCCAAATGCAGGGTGTAATTGAAATACAGGTTGAGCACCGGAAGCAGCGCCAGCCCAAAACCCGTCAGCCCTATGACCGATAACCGCCACCGGTTACTCAGTCTGTTCCGGAATATAAGCCCTGCGGCTAAGAGCACAATCAATATTCCACCCAACCCCAACGCAACCGCAGGTTGTGCCAACCCCTCAAAAAGCCATTGTTTGGCAGCGTGCGGCCAGTTGCGGGCAAAAAGCAAATGCTTGGCGGTGTAGCGCAGACCGTTGCCAAGCAGCACCGGTAGCTCAAACTTGAGATGGACCTCCGCTCCGTAGTGCCCTACCCAGGACCCAAGCATAAGCCGGTTGAGCATAAAGTAAAGCCCTACGCCTCCAAACTGCGGCAGGCTCAGTCGCCGCCACTTAGGCCAGCTTCCATGGGGTAGCATCAACAGGAGCAAACTGCTGAGGAGCGGGATGATCAGGACCAACTCAAAGGTGAATAAGCCCAGGATAAAGAGGCCCTGTATTAGCACCCACCGACGAGGGTCAGGCTTGTCCAGCCAGTCTAAAGTGAGGCGTGCCGTACCCAAAATGACTGCGGTGGAAAGCAGGAAGTTCTGTGCCACCCGCCAGGTGACTGGCTCGGAAGCATAGGGCGATAGCAGGAAGAGAAAAGCCGCCATCCACCCCATCAGATGAGCATTAGGCAACTGCAGGCGCTCGCTCAGCGCTTTCCCCAACTGCAAAAGCAGTAACGCATTGAGCGCATGAAGGCTACTCTGCAGCAGATACCAGGGCAGGGGCGCAATGCCAAAGACGGAATGCCAGGTAAAAAGCAGGGCATTCAGTACCTGCTGCATGGCCGGAAACCCAAAGCAGTCCAGTATGCCCGCAGCTGTCCTTCCTTCAAAACGGGACAACAGCCCTGTAAAGTCCGTGACGAAGCCGGAGTGCCGTGTGGGAAAGTAAAACAGCTGGGTGATGGCCCAAAATAAAAGGTACTGCAACAGGGCAGGGTAGCGCCGCATTCTTTTTTGAGGCTAAGATAAGGTATTCTGAAGTGAAGCTATCCAGGACGGGAAATTTCCCCGTCGAATCCCTAATTTTAAGGTTTGCTAACTAATGCCCGGACCCGAATGGCTTTTCCGCCCCACATGAAATTCAATTTCCCCTGGCGTACCTATCAGGCGCGGTTGCTGTCTGAGCTGGGGCAGCACCTCGGGGATAACCGCCTGCATGTGGTAGCCCCGCCCGGGTCTGGCAAGACGGTGTTGGGGTTGGAAATCATGCGGCAGCTCAATCAGCCCTGCCTCATCCTTTGCCCCACGCTGGCCATCCGTCAGCAATGGGGCGAACGCCTCACGCAGGACTTCCTGAATGGGCAGCAACCCGACTGGCTTTCTTACGACCTCGAAAAGCCCGGTACCGTTACCATTACCACCTATCAGGCCCTGCACGCTGCGGTAAAGCGGGGAGATGAAGTGTGGAATACCCTCAAGCGGCTTGCTGCCGGTACTCTGATAGTCGATGAGTGCCACCACCTGCAAAAAGCCTGGTGGCAGAGCCTGATGAAAACCTACGAACAGTGGTCGCCTACCCTTATTGCCCTCACCGCTACGCCCCCCTACGATGTATCCGGTTACGAATGGCAACGCTATCAGGAACTCTGCGGCCTGATCGATGCCGAAATCAGCATGCCCGAGCTGATCGCCGAAGGTAATCTCTGCCCGCATCAGGACTACATCTGGTTTACCCTGCCTGCTGCTGAAGAACAGGCTCCGCTAAAGGCTTTTCAGGAAGCCATCGATGACTTGCTGGACCACCTGAAGGCCAATTATACGTTTCGCGAGCACCTCAAAGCACATCCCTGGCTCATCCGCCCGGAGGTGTGCCTGGAAGCCATCTATGAAAATCCCTCGTATTTCTCTGCGCTCATGATTGTGCTGGAAGGCATAGGCGGGGTAGCTCCTGCCACCGCTATTGGTATTATTGGCGCTGATGACAGCCTGATCCCTGAAATGAATCTCGAATGGCTGGAGATGTTCCTCAATGAAGCCTTTTATAAAGACCCCTACTTCGAGCCTTTAAGGGAGGAGCCCTGTATGGTGTCCATTCACCGGAGGTTGCGGAAAGCACATGCCATTGAGCGTCGGCGTATTTATTTGGAAGAGCCGCCTCACCTGGAGCGCCGCATCCGGCAGAGCAGCAGCAAACTGCATGCCATAGCTTCCATCGCCCGGGCAGAGTACGGAAGCATGGGCGGCGACCTGCGGCTATTGGTGCTCACCGATTACATTCGAGCGGAAGCCCTGCCCCGTGCCGAACTGGAGGATGATTCCGAATTGCAGAAAATAGGCGTAGCTCCCATTTTCGAGGTGCTCCTCCGGCTCTTCCCCGTAGAAGTCGAAATAGGCGTGCTCACTGGCAGCCTGTTGATTTTGCCTAAATTGCTGTTGCCTGCCCTCCGGCAGCACATGGCGCAGACAGGACTGGCAGATAGCAGCCTCCTGGCCTCAGCATTGCCACACGATCCGCACTACGTAAGCCTGCAGCCTCAGGAACACCTGAGAAAGCAGATGACAGGCCTGATCACGCAGCTGTTCAATGACGGTCAGCTACAAGTCCTGGTGGGCACCAACGCCCTGCTCGGTGAAGGTTGGGATGCCCCTGCCGCAAATACCCTAATCCTGGCCTCTGTGGTTAAGTCATTTGTGACTTCCAATCAGGCCCGGGGGCGGGTCATCCGTACTGACCCACGGCAGCCCTCCAAAGCCGCCAATATCTGGCACCTGGCTTGTATGGACCCTTACCACCACGCAGGAGGACTGGATTGGAAAAAGCTGGCACAACGCTTCCGGGCTTTTGCCGGTCCTTCCTTTGAAGCCGCGCCACGTATTGAAAACGGGGTGGGGCGTTTCCATTTAGGGGAATTGCCCATCACGCCTGCCGCGGTAGCCCAAACTAACAGGCGCATGCTGGAACAGGCCGGTATGCGCGACCGGCTTAGGCGTGCCTGGGGCGAAAGTATTCAGCGAGGTGTGCACATGGCGGAGGAGATTACGTTGCCGGTGATTCGGACAAGGCGCCAAAAGCAGGTTTATGAAGTGTACTGGGCGAAGAATCAGGCGATGGTGGCTCCTCAGCTGGAAGAACTTGTGGAAATGGGGAACATCGTCATGCCAATGGTGGCAGCGGGCAGCGTAGCTCTGGTGGTTTCCGGGCTGATCCCTCCACAGGTGCTGTTACTGGTTAGTGTGCTGTTGCTTTTGCTGTACAGCCTTTTCAATTTGGGGCGCAATGGTTACATCGGTCGTTTACGGCGTTTGGTGCGGCAATTCGAAGCAGGGCAACAGCTTAGGGTACGCTGGGGCAGGGTAGGGGTAGCGGCTGGGCTGTCTGCCTTGGCTGCCGGCGCTATTGGCGGATGGTTGACGGGCCTGACCGTGGTCTTGCTGGGTAGTGCCGCTACCGGTCTTGCACTCTCCCTCCTGCAAGGCCCCAAGCTTTCAGCCGCACAACGTCAACTGGACGAAGCCGGGGACGGAGGGTTGCTCATCGAGCGTACCGCCCGCGGCATCTTGCTTGCCCTGCGGCAGCTGGATAAGTTGCGCAGCCCTTACTTCAAAATCAAACTCCGCATGGTGAAAAGTGCGGAGGACCAAGAGGGGTGCTACCTGGAGGGCGTTACTTTGCAGGAAGAGCAGCTTTTTCTCGAGCTGCTGGAAGAAGCCCTGGGCCCCATTGACAATCCCCGCTACCTGATTTTGCGGAAGCACTGCGACGGAGAAACCCTGCTAAGTGTGCAGTACTATGCGGTGCCGGGGCTGTTTGGCCAACGCCGCGCCGAGGCAGAAGCCTACCGGGAGTCGCTACAGTGGCAGATGCCCGAGCCCCTCGAACTGCTCTACACCCGTACCTTCGAAGGCCGAAGGGTACTGCTGGCTGCCCGTGCCAGGACCCTTGCCGATCCTGAAGTGATGCGGCAGTCAGCCTGGCGCTAAACTTTAACAAATTGATAAAAGTCATAAAAGGGCCCTGCGTTTCGTCATTCAGAATCCTTTTGAAAGCCAGCATCTTGTGAGTGTTAAAAGAAATTATTTTTAAACGCCCTCGGGCAAAAACTCCTCACTCATGAACCCTAATTTCGCAATCACAGGACCAGCATTACTGACAGGCGTGGGCATTGGAGTACTTGTTCTTCTTGCCATTATATTCTTGGGGCGCTTCTATTTCAATAAACAGTCCCGTTCCGGCCTGGCCGATCGGTACCGCGATGAGAAGAGGAGCTCCCGCCTCGCTGCACGCAATAAGTATCCGGAAGTAAACGTATTCAATTATTCGCCCATGTTTCTGCGCATCGCTGCTATCGCCGTACTGGTGTTGGTCATCGGAGCCTTTAACTGGACCGTCTACGAGAAAGAGGTTTACATCCCTGAAGATGCCTTGGCATTGGATGTAGATATCGAAATCGAAAAGCCCCGTACTGCGGAGCCGCCTCCTCCACCTCCACCACCTCCTCCTCCAAAAATTGAGGCGGTAGCGGAGATTGACATAGACGAAGAGGATGACTTCGAGTTCGAAGACCAGTCTATTGACGCCGATACCTACATTGACGCACCAGTCTATGAAGAGAAGAATGATGCACCACCTCCACCTCCTCCGCCCCCACCTCCTCCTCCCAAGGAAGAGGCTGCGGAAATCTTCAAGGTGGTAGAGGAAATGCCTCGCTTCCCCGGCTGTGAAGAAATGACAGCCAGCGCTTCCGAAAAGCGGATGTGCGCTAACCAAAAGATGCTTCAGTTCATCTACGAGAATATCCGGTACCCATCCGTGGCCCGGGATAACAACATCGAAGGTACGGTAGTCGTAAGCTTCGTTGTGGACACCGATGGCACTATTGATGATGCTCAGGTGGTACGGGAAATCGGCGGCGGTTGTGGCGCAGAAGCCCTCCGGGTAGTCGAAATGATGAACAATATGAATGAAAAATGGACCCCGGGCCGTCAGCGCGGCCGGGAAGTAAAAGTCCTCTTCAACTTGCCAGTGAAATTTAAACTGGAAGTCAACTAGGCAATATTAGCTTAAGCAAATAGCACCAAAAAAGAACCGGAGCAGAAAGTATTTCCTGCTCCGGTTTTCTTTTTTCCTGCCTATGAGGCAGAATCACTTGCTTCAAAGGATAGCTTAAGCAAGATGTGCGCGTACCATCCATGCCATTTTCTCATGCTCCTCCATCAGTGCGATGAGGAAGTCCTGTGTGCCGGCATCGTTATACTCTTCCATTACTACTTCCTGATCGTGGCGCAGGAACTGTATAATAGCTTCATGGTCGGCGAGGAGGTTTTTAAGCATCTGCTCTGCATTACCGTTGAGGTGGCCGGTTTCTTCCAGGCGAGCCTCTTTTTTGAACGCCTCCATAGAGCCCGGAGAGAAAAAGCCGAGACTGCGGATACGCTCTGCGATATCGTCGATATGGTCTTCCAGGGCATCGTACTGCTCTTCGAAGAAAGCATGAAGCTGCTGGAAGTGGATACCCGTAACGTTCCAGTGGTAGTTGCGCAGTTTGATGTAAAGCACATGCTCGTCTGCAAGTAACTGCTTAAGCGCGTGGGCTACTCCCTGACGGTTAGAGGTTTCAATGCCGATATTTACGTCCACTTTTTCGTGGGTCAGATTTTTAGTTTCAATACTCATAATGCATTTTAATTTTGACTCAGCTATTACAACGTGGGCTGGCATTCAAAGTTGACGAATCAGGCGCTATGTGTCTTATTTAGAAATGTTCTGCCTGAAGTACGCCCAGTTGAGCAATAACTTCCTCAGGGTCGCGCTCATCTTCGTGCAGCCATAGCCGCCGAAAAGCCCCATCCTTATCGTAGTCCCGGGCTTGCTTTTGGGTATTGAAAACCCGGTCGCGCGGGTCATTGCCCACGCCGCCGGCATACATCCAGTTGCCATAATTGCTGGCTACATCATAATCGACCAGGAGGGATTCAAACCAGGCGGCACCTTTGCGCCAGTCCTGCTTCAGTTGGTGGACCAGGTAAGAGGCCACGTTTTGCCGGCCACGGTTGCTCATAAAGCCCGTGTAGAGGAGTTCCCGCATATTGGCGTCCACGAAATCGTCTCCGGTGGTACCGGTTATCCATTTATGAAGGGCTTTGGGGCTGTTTTTCCAACGCACGCTCTTGTCCTGTATGCCGCCTTTGAAGAAGATTTTGCGCCCGTACCGCATGGCCACGTACTTGAAGTATTCCCGCCACAGCAGTTCGAACTTCATCCAGTAGGTATCTTTATTTTTGGTGCGCTCAGCCTCATAGGCTTCTACTTCGTGCCAAATGGCCCGGGCGGAGATGCTGCCATTGGCCAGCCAGGCTGAAAACTTGGAGGAATAATCGGCTCCGATCAGCCCATTTCGGGTCTGTTTGTAGGACGCCAGAGCGTCGGTGTCCCAAAGGTAGTGGTCGAGGCGGCTGTAGGCAGCAAGTGCACCGCCTTTGAACGCCAGCACACCACGATCGTCCTGCACAGGCGCAGGGTAGCCCAGGCTTTCCAGAGTAGGCAGGGATTCCGCCTCAAAAGCCACGGTGGCAATCGTTTCAGGCGGGTCCAGCGGCAGCGGGATATCTGCATACTTTTCCACCCGCTTCCGGAATTGCGTGAAAATATCCGGCGTCTGTTCCACGGCGAAGGGCAAGTCTTCAGGGTTGAACAGTAGTTGGCTGTGGTAAAGGTGGAGTGGAAGGTGACTGGCGAGTTTTGCTTCGGTTTGAAGCTCTTCGTGTGTGTATTCATGGGAAGCGAAAACAGCTGTACAGTCATGGGCTTTCGCCAATTCGGGTATAACCTTTTCCGGTATGCCCACTTTGACCAGCAGGTCGCTGCCTTTCTCTTTCAGGTCATCCCTAAGGTCTTCCAGGCTTTCCAGCAAAAAATTAAGGCGGTAGGGGCCCATGCGGGTGAAGCCCCAGCGATCGGGCTGCAACAGGCGTTCGTCCAATATATATACGGGCAGAATAGCCTTGTACTTTCTGAGCGCTGCATTAAGCGCAGGTTGGTCGGTAAGCCGCAGGTCGTTGCGGAACCAGAGAATGGCTTTGGACATGGGTGTTCGTTTTTTGGTGAGTGTAACAAAGAAGCCAGTGATTGGTTTGTCAGTTCAATACCATAAGGTCTACGCACTTTTGCTATCTTTGCGCCCAATAAACCGCAATCATGTATAAAGGCAAGAAAGTCATCGCAGTGCTGCCTGCTTATAATGCTGCACTGACACTTGAAAAAACCTATAAGGAAATCCCTTTTGATCTGGTGGATGAAGTCATTCTCTGCGACGATGCCAGCAAGGACAATACATCTGAACTGGCAAGGTCGATTGGCATTGAGCATGTCATTACCCATCAGACCAACAAAGGCTATGGAGGCAACCAAAAGTCGCTTTACAATAAAGCCCTGGAGCTGGGCGGTGATATTGTCATCATGTTGCACCCGGACTACCAATACACGCCTAAGTTGATACCGGCCATGGTCAACATCATTGGCGATGAGCTTTATCCGGTGGTACTGGGTTCCCGGATTTTAGGAAAGGGAGCCCTGGCGGGAGGAATGCCGCTCTACAAATACATTGCCAACCGCGCGCTGACGCTGACCCAAAACCTTCTGATTAACTACAAACTTTCCGAATACCACACGGGCTACCGTGCCTTCAGCCGGGAAGTGCTGGAGTTGATCAACTTCAACGCCAACTCCGATGACTTTGTCTTTGACAATGAGATGCTTTCCCAGATCATCTACGCCGGATTTCATATTGCTGAGGTGACCTGCCCGACCAAATACTTCGAAGAAGCTTCTTCCATCAATTTTGCGCGCAGCAGCAAGTACGGGCTGGGCGTATTGCGGGTGTCTTTCAGCCATCTGCTGCAGCGGCTGGGGCTGGGGCGTTTCCGTATTTATGAACAGCCGCAGAAGCATGCCCAAGCGAGACCTTAAGCAACAGTTAGAAGCATTAGTTGACCACTACAATCGACCCGGCTTTATTGAGGATGACCCTATAAGCATCCCGCATCAGTTTACCCGCAAGCAGGATATTGAGATCATGGGCTTTTGGGCAGCGATGCTCGCCTGGGGGCAACGCAAAACCATCATCAATAAAGCGCAGGAGCTGGTGGCGTTGATGGATGGTGCTCCCTACGAATTTATCACACAACATACAGAGGAAGACCGCGCCCGCTTTCTTAGTTTTAAGCACCGCACCTTTCAGCCTACCGATACCCTTTATTTTTTGGATTTTTTGCAGCGCTATTACCGGGCGCATGACTCATTGGAAACTGCTTTTGCCCGTCATCTCAGTTCTGACGCAGAGCATGTGGGGCCTGCGTTGGCCGGGTTTCACGAAGGTTTTTTCGACCATCCCTTTGCGCCACAGCGCACTCGCAAGCATGTAGCAACGCCTGTGCGAAAGTCGACCTGCAAGCGGCTCAATATGTTTTTGCGCTGGATGGTACGCTCCGATGAGCGCGGCGTGGACTTTGGGCTTTGGAATACGATACGCCCCGGACAGTTGCTGATGCCGCTTGATGTGCATGTGGAACGGGTAGCGCGGCGGCTGGGCTTGCTGACTCGCAAGCAGGTGGACTGGCAAGCCGTTCTTGAGCTTACCGAAGCGCTGAGGCGCTACGACCCCGCTGATCCTGTAAAGTATGATTTTGCCCTGTTTGGGATGGGCGTGCTGGAGGGGAAATAAGCCTTGCTACTCACGGTCGAAGCGCAACTCCTGAATAAGCTGGCGGCCATTTTTTTCTTTCATGTAGATGTACACCCGGAAAGTCTGCCCGTTGGCCGAGAGGTTGCCAATGCAGTACTGAGAATCATTATTGCGGGCGGCTCCCTTATGCACGGTGCTCCAGCCGGAAGGGCGGTGCTGGCTAAAAAACTGCCGGACAACACCTATGGCATCGGCTTTGGCATAAACATCGTCTTTATCTAAAATGGAAACCTCCACGGAATCGTCGAAGTAGTTGCCTAATGTGGTGGCATCTCCCTGGCTGATCGCCTGCGTGATGGCAGACAGGTTCGCCGGGGACTGTAGTGCACTGGGCAGTAAAAAGGCAAGAAAGAGTAAGCTTTTCATATGGCTTTGGTTTTTGTTCATGGATTGCCTCAGATACTAATTTACGACATTTGTCTGTCATTTAGACTTCGTATGATGTTAAAGTCACACTTCGGTCATTTGGGCAGCACCAAAACGGGTAGTAAACGCTCTTCGGTTTTGAGAAATTGTGCAGCAGCATATTAATTGTTGAAAGCAGGAGGGTATGCCCGGGTTCGTTCTTCAGCCCTGATTATTTTTTGTACCCATTCCCAGTCGGTTGCCCGGTCGCAGTTGATGCAGAGGTTATTGATAGGGTGCCCGCTCCAGCTGTAGATCAGGGATTGCGAAGGATAGAGCGGGCCTTGCAGCATGGGGCCGTAGGTGTGCCCTGTGGCGGTATACTCCCAATAGTGAATGCCATGTTTGCGCTCAAACTGTATAGCATCGGCGACCCTGATGCCGCCATCAGGCAGGCGCGCCAGGAAATGACCGCTGTAAATGGTATGGATGAAGGCCCAAACGGAAGCCTCGAAGTTAGGGAACACCACAAATGAAGCCGGTTCAGGGTCGTTGCGAATATGGTCGGCGCAAAAGCCAAGCTGTTCGCAAATCCAGGGTTTGCCGTGGTGCCGGATGCCAAAATAGTTGAGGGTGCGGTTGGACAGAAAGGAAGTACCCCAAAAGGACTCTCTCGCGGCTTTGCTTAGCAGAGCCCGCCAGTCAGCAAGGTACAACTGGCCATAAAGCTGGCAGGCCGCCGCCGCATCCCGATAGAAGGCATCCTGTAGCCGCTCCTGCCACTGATCTGGCAGTGCACTGCTTCGGGGAATTTTGATGTAACGCCGCTGTGTCTCAGGAATGAAGCCAATCAAATTGGGCGCAATAGCTTCGAGCTCGGCCAAAGCTTGTTGTACATGGTTGCTGGAAGTAGCGCGAATACCGCCTTCCGGCCACTGGGCAGCAAGCGGGCTGACGGTGATCAGCGGCAGGAACGTCCACATTAAATTCAGGCAGGGGCGCATATTTTTTGATAAAGGTAAGGAACTGAGGGACTTTATACTATTTGGGCCATCAGTATCGTTAACAGGAGCCGAATGGCCAAACGGACCGCGGAGTTTACTATCTTTAGCCCCCTCAAACCTCCATCGCCAACCTGGATAATGCTATGACGAAAACGGAAACCCCTATTGTCGCTGCCGCTGAGCAATACGTAAAGCGTTTTTATGAGGAAAATTTTCAGGATAACCTACCATTCCACGATTACCGGCATTTTGAGAATGTTGTCAACGCAGTACAACTGATCGGTGAAGCGTATGAACTTGGGGCGGAGGACCTCGAAGTACTTCGCCTGGCGGCCTGGTTTCATGATCTGGGCTATTTCGAATCCCCGGAAGGGCATGAGTCAAGGAGTGCGGTATTAGCAGGGGCTTTCTTACAGGAGCAAGGTTATCCGGAAGCGCAAATTGAGCAAGTCAGGGGATGTATACTGGCGACCCGGCTGCCTCAGTCTCCCGAAAATTTACTACAGCAAATACTCTGCGATGCAGATCTCAGCCATCTGGGCAATGCACACTACTGGGACCGTTGTGGCAGACTGCGGCAGGAAATGGCCATCGCGAGAGGGATACTAATGTCGGATCCGGAGTGGGTGGAATTTGAGATCAACTTCCTGATGCAGCACAGCTATCATACGGATGTGGCCCGCGAGCTCTTCAATGAGCAAAAACTGAAGCATATCAGGCAGCTGAACAAGCAAAAGCTCCGCCTCAATCCGGATACGCTGAAGGTGATGCAGGAGGAAGAGCAGTCCAAGAAGAAAAAGAAGAAGAAAAAAAAGAAGAAAGGTAAGGATGGCGATCAGTTGAAGGAACTGAACCTGGGAAGAGGCGTGGAGACCATGTACCGGACTACCTACCGTACCCATGTAAATTTGAGCTCCATCGCAGACAATAAAGCCAATATCATGTTGTCGATCAATGCCATTATCATTTCGATTGTGGTGTCTAGCCTGGTACCCCGTTTTTCCGATAATCCCCGTCTGATCCTGCCTACGATATTGCTGCTCGCGGTTTGTTTGTCAGCTTTGGTCTTTGCCATCCTTTCCACCCGCCCCAAGGTGACAGAAGGGCGGGTAACCCGGGAAAATATTGAGAACAAGAATTCCAATCTGCTCTTTTTCGGCAATTTCTACAACATGGAGCTGAACGATTTTCACTGGGGCATGATGGAAATGATCCGCGACAGCGATTTTTTATACAGCTCTATGACGCGCGATTTGTACTACCTCGGTGTGGTGCTGGCCAAGAAGTACAAATACCTGCGCATTTGCTACGGTATCTTCATGTACGGACTGATTGTATCCGTTATCGTATTTGCGCTGGCATTTGTAACGGCACCTTAACTTCCCCCTATCGCTTAGAGATATTGTTGTGGGAGATGTGTTTCTGCCGGGTGGACTTGAAACGTGTACTCTGATTAGCCCGCAGCCTGCGGTGTTTGGTTGCCCGGCCCTGTACCCGTTTCCGCCACATTTTCCAGCTGCTTAGCTTCATTTCCTTCTTCATGATGCGGATGACCTCGGATTCTTTCACGCCAAACTGATCCTCAATGGCGTCAAAGGGCGTGCGGTCTTCCCAGGCCATTTCTATGATCCGGTCAATATTCCGATCTGTTAATTCGTACTTTTGATAAATTTTTTTGACGCTTCCCATAATGAATGTTGAATTTCAGAGTTGTAACAAAGTGTTGTCCGGGAGGTTGTGAATGCCATGTTTAGCTACTGTAAAATTTAAGCCAATGAATGGGGTACTTGGATTTTGTTTATTGCTGTTGACATTTACGGAGGGGCAAAGCCAGGATTGGCCGGCAGCTACGGCAAGGCTGAAGGTCAACGTATTGGGGGTGGCTGCAAACGGAGGGAATATTCACATTGCCATACACCGGGAGGCCACTTTCTTACAGGACGAATCTGCTTTATCCAGTGTGGTTCTGTCGCCCCGGGGCAAAGCAGAAGTCAGCGGGCAGTTGGAAGCCCTGCCCCATAATACCTACGCTGTGGCGGTCTTTCAGGATATGAACGGCAATGATCAGCTGGATAAAAACGCCCTGGGTATCCCTACTGAGCCTTATGCTTTTTCCAATAATCCAATCGTGAAATGGCGGGCCCCAACGTTCAATGATGCGGCGGTACCGCTTAATCAGGCAGAACAGGTCATCTCAATCACACTGAAGTACTGGAAAGATTATTAATTGGGCTGAGAAATATATTTGAGCTATTGGACCAAAGCCCTGTCAGACCTCGGATTTGGTAGCCTGGCACTGAAAAAATTCCTGTCGGGCGGACTTCTGTTCTTGAAAATGAACCCTCACATTGAGGTATCTTCATTTTATTTTCCTATCTTCCCATCAAACGCTCTTGTTTGCTGAATGCCCGTGGACTGGCTCTGATATATTCAACAGCCAAGTCTGCCGGAAACGCAGGGTATTCCTCCTCTGCAAGGAGAAGTACCCGAGCTGCCTTATTGGTTTACAAGAACATATATAGCCCGCGCGCTGGCCTGGATAACAGAAAAAGGGACTATGAAAGTAATTGGTATCGGCGCATCCGCGGGCGGACTGGAAGCCATAACAAGGCTTGTATCCAAATTGTCCAATGGAAGCGGAGCCGCTTTTGTTTTTTTACAGCATTTGTCTCCCAATACCAAGTCTATGATTGGGGAGCTCTTGGGGAAGCATACGAGTATGCCTGTCACGATGGTGTACAAGGATCAGCCTGTTAAAGCTAATCACATCTACGTGATGGCAGAGAATAAGAACATTGTGTTCGCCAATGGCAGGCTGCTCACTAAAGCCCGCCCGCCTGAGTCGGAAATAAACCTGCCTATTGACCAGTTTTTCAATTCTTTAGGAGAATCGCTCGGTAGCCATGCCGTTGGTGTGCTCTTGTCCGGCACTGGCACAGATGGGACAAGAGGGCTACGTACCATAAAGGAGAAAGGTGGGTTTGTATTGGTGCAGTCACCGGAGACCGCAAAGTTTGATGGGATGCCAAGAGCGGCTATTGACCTGAAAATTGCAGATCGCATCAGCCCGCCCGAAGAACTGGCGCAGGATATAGAATATATCCTTACCCATCGGGATTTTAAAACAAGAGAAGTTGGTTTTCAGGATAAAAAACAGAAGGAGACCTATTTTGATAAAATCGTACAACTCGTTTCTAAGCGAACCCATGTGGATTTTAGCGAATACCGGGAGCCTACACTGAGCCGGCGGCTGGAAAACCGCATTCTTATCCGAAAGTGCAATGATATTCAGGCTTACTGGGAAATCATTCAGCAGGATGCAACGGAGGTGGCCGCTCTGTTTAGTAACTTCCTTATTGGTGTGACCAATTTCTTTAGAGACCCCGAGGCCTACGATGCCATCAGGAAGGAAGTCCTGCCCGAAATATTTTCCCAGCCGAAGGCAGAAGGCGCGCCATACAGATTTTGGGTAACGGCCTGTTCTACCGGCGAAGAAGCCTATACCCTCGCTATGCTAATCGAAGATTATTTGCAGGAGCACGATAGGAAAAACGTAGATTATAAGGTCTTTGCTTCTGATATTGATGAGCACGCGATACAATTTGCCCTTAAAGGCACTTACTCCCTGAATATGGTCGCTGATGTGCCTGAACCGTATCAATCCAAATATTTTATCCGTGAAGGTGATTACATGCAGGTCAGGCCTTCTCTGCGTAAACGGATTATGTTTGCTGTTCAAAATCTATTGGGCGACCCGCCCTTTATAAATATGGACCTTATTACCTGCCGCAACCTGCTCATCTACCTGCGGCCGGAGGTTCAGCAAAAAGCGCTTTCCACATTGCACTTTGCGCTCAAGCCGGGAGCATTTTTGTTCCTTGGGCCAAGTGAATCCCTCGGCAGTCTGAAATATGCCTTTGAAAAATACACCCGTAGCTGGAATATCTTTACGAAGCGCGCTGATAAGTCTCCAAAGCTTCAGTCCTCGTTTTCAATGCATATAAAGCCTGCAAACACTGAAAAATCAAAGCAGAATATGAGTAGCTTCCAATCAGACCTCCATCCGTCTTTTACGGATACTGACCCGTTCACCCGGTTTCTGGTTGAACGTTTCGCGCCGATTGCCTTTTTTGTGACTGAAGAGTTGGATATTCTTTACCTCAACGGTGAAGCTGAGCAGATTTTGAACATGCCCAGGGCTTTAGCCCGGTTAAACCTTAGCAAAATGCTCAGCAAAGAGGATTTGCTTACTTTTAAAGCGGGCATACAGCAAGTGTTGTCAGAGGGTGGTCCTATATCGTTTGAGCATGTTGTACTCAGGAAACGCGACCGGGAATTTATCGCAGAAGTCCGCTTTGATTTACCCCATCTGCCCGAATTGTACGAAAAAGGAGAAAACGAGTCCACTCCGAAAGTCATCCTCATCGAGGTTTATCTGCCCGAAGAGTCCAAAGAAGAAGACGAGCCTGCTCCTAAGAATATGACGGAAGGCAAAGTCACTACGCTGCAAAAACAACTGAAAGCCTCCAAGCGCCGCTCTCAGGAACTGGTCAATGAGCTGGAAGCGACTAATGAAGAACTGCAAACGTCCAACCGCGAGCTCATGGCCTCCAATGAGGAGCTGCAAAGTACCAACGAGGAGCTGCAATCGGTAAACGAGGAGCTCTATACCGTGAACAGCGAACTCCAAATGAAAAATGAAGAGCTTACAACCGCTAATAACGATATTTCCAATTTGCTCAAGAGCACGGATATTGGCACTATTTTTCTGGACAAGGGACTCAAGATCCGGCGCTTCACACCTGCTGTCCGGCGGCAGTTTAATCTCATAGACTCTGATGTTGGCCGTTCGATTACCAATTTTGCCACTACTTTTAAAGGGCTGGATATCGAAGAGGTCTGTCAGGAGGTATTCAGCACCCTTTCTCCTTTTGAAAAAGAGATTGTAGACAAGGAAGGCGATCATTATTTGCTGCGGGTCCTTCCTTACCGTACCGAGGAGGATTATATCGATGGATTAGTGCTAACTTTTGTGAATATCAACGAACTCGCGATATCGCGCAATCAAACACAAAAAGCCGAGCGGATTTTCAGGCAGTTCGTTAGCCAATCAGACCAGCAGATCGCGATTATCGACAAAAAAGGGAAGGTCCATTTTGTTAACCGGGTACGGTTTACCGGCAAAAAGTCAGATGACTTAATCGGGCAGCCTATTTATTCCTATTTGCCGGAAGATATTCGGGACGAAGTTAAAAAAATGCTGGAAAATGTCTTTGATGGCAAGCCCTTCGAGCGGTTGCAGTTCAGCTATGATTACCAGGGTGGTTCCAAAGGAGACGCTTCTCTGATAATCGTGCCGATTATACTGGAAGGGTATATTAAATATGCAGCTCTGATTGAAGATATAGATTAGGCGAAGGCAATAAAGCTACTCCCGTTCAATGCCCAGCTTTTTCATTTTTGAAAACAGGGTTTGCCCTTTCATGCCCAGTAGTTTGGCAGCGCCCTGTGGGCCAGTCACCCGCCAGTGGGTTTTTTCAAGAGCATTGATGATATGTTGACGCTGTATTTCTTCTAATGTAGGGAATTCATCTCCGATTTCGGAGTGGGCTGCCGATTGTTTGGAGCGTACCGGGCGCCAGTAGGAAAGGTCAAGGGTCTTGTTATTGGAAAGGACCACTGCCTGCTCCACAATATTCATGAGCTCCCGTATATTACCGGGGAAATCGTACTGCTGCAGGCGCTTGAGGTCTTTGGCACGGATGTTATCAATCGGTTTGCCATTTTTCCGGGCAAACTGTTTCATAAAATGCCGGACCAGCAAAGGGATGTCTTCCGGGCGGTCCCGCAGCGGAGGATTTTGCAGTGGGAATACGCTCAGACGGTAATACAAATCTTCCCGGAATTGTTTCCCGGAGACCATCTTTCTCAGGTCACGGTTGGTGGCCGCAATAATCCGGACGTCTACCTTTAGGGTCTCCACCCCGCCTACGCGTTCAAATTCACCCTCCTGAAGTATCCGAAGGAGTTGGGATTGTATCTTCAAAGAGATTTCTCCGATTTCATCCAGGAAAATAGTGCCTTTGTCCGCCAGCTCGAAGCGGCCGGTTTTTGTAGCCGTTGCTCCTGTGAAAGCCCCCTTCTCATGGCCGAACAGTTCAGAGAGGATCAGTTCTTCAGGGAGCGCAGCGCAATTGACCCTCACCAGAGAGCGCTCACTGCGCTTGCTGAGGCTGTGAATAGCCCGGGCCAACAGCTCTTTGCCCGTCCCGGTTTCTCCCTCGATCAGCACCGTAGCTTCAGTTGGCGCGACCTGCTCTACCTGTTGGAGTACCTTTCGGTAATTGTCACTTTGAGTCAGGATGTTCTCGAATTTATTGCCCTCAGAGATTTCTTCCTTTAGATAAATGTTCTCTTCCTCCAGTCGGTCAGAAAGCGTTTGTACTTCAAGCAACGCTTTCCTCAATTCGGCTTCCTGTTGGCGGCGCTCTGTGATATCATGAGCACTGAGGCTGATAAGCTTAGTGCCGTTGATGTCCAAAAAGTCAAGATGGAACTCAGCAGGAAAAACCCGGTCGTTTCTGGTCCTCAGGGTACTTTCCATTTTCATGGTTTCCCCTGCCGAGGCCTCAGCCCATATCTCATGCCATTGCTCAATGGTGTTTTCTGCATCGATATCGGTAATTTCCAGCCTGCCGGTCATTTCCGAAGCTTCATAGCCAAGCCGGTTGGCCATGGCCCGGTTGACATATCGCAGGGTGCAGTCGGGGTTGATCCAGCATACCATAGCCTCGGAACGATCCAGGACTGCCCCTGCCAGGTGCCTTTCCGCTGAGGAGCTCTGCCCTATTGAGATACTGCCCTGCAGCTTTCCGACTATGTTGTCTTCTTCCACCGGGTAGCCATAGATATTGATTTCATACCCCGGCCGCTGTTCGTCATGGCGTAACTGCAGCTGTAGCTCAAAAGGAGACCGGTTTTTCTGGGCAGCTTTGATTTTTTGGATGAGGGTGGCAAATTGATTTGAAGGCAGCCGGTCCTTTAGAGCAGATACAATATTCAATTGGCGGGGCGGAGGGAGTTGATCGGCATCCAGTTGCAGGATATCAGGAAAGTTATCTGTCATCTGAAAGTCCCCGTTAATGATATTCCATTCCCAAATAGCAATTTGATAGTGCCTGAGGTGCCTGTAGGTCGGTGTTTTAAGGCTCTGAATAGAGCCTGCCGGAGGTATGAAACAGCATAGTAAAGGTGGGGAGGTATTTTTTAAAACCGAGCCCTGTATTCGGAAAAACTTAGTTTCACCAGACTTGAGCCGCCATTCTACGAGCCAGGATTTGCTTTTTCTGGCGCCTGCAGCATCCCAGCGTTGCAGGTACCGGACCATGTTCAGTTCTTCTTCCAGGTCAAAAATCTGGAGTTGCGTGAGCCCTTCTTGCAAATACCCCAGCCTTTTTCTCGCTACAGCATTAGCATACCGGATATGGCCCTTCTTGTCAAATAACATGACGGCATCATTGCCCCTGGCCATAATGAGCTGGAACAATGCAGCAAAATCCACAGCATCTAAAGCTGGTTTCTCCTTCATGTTGGCAATCCTAGAACGTAGGTGTATTTAATGTTCTTTCATACGTTACCATCCTGAAGCCGTGAGGGCGTAAGGACTGGGGGCTTTATTTGATTCACGCCTTTCGTGATGTAAATCAGTCTAAATATAATCAAATCCAAGGCAAATACAAATTTGATTTATTTTTTATTAAATAAGATAAAAGTTGTCTTATGTAGTGATTTTAGTAACGCTGGATTAAAGTTAAAGTATTGTAAGTCAGTAATTTATGCTTTGGTCCGGTCTTTGCAGTCTAAATAGCCTGAAACAAACACTACGGTAGCGGTATGATCCGTAAACAATAAAAACAACAAGCCAAATGGATGAGCGAAGCATGATGAATTTGCTGAAAAAGAAGGAAAAAAGAGCGCTCGAGTGGCTATACGAAGCCTACAGCCCAATTGTCTATGGCACTGTACGGCGAGTCGGTAAGACCGATGAGGTGATAGAAGCGTTATTGGTTAAGACCTATGTCAATGCCTGGGCTCAGGCTCAAACGATTGATGTTGCGAAAGACCGGGCCCTCCCCTGGATTTTCAATGTGCTTATTGATACGATTGTGGAGTATGCGGAGTCGGTTGAACCGGAACGTAAAGCCTCTGATATCAGCGCTTTAAAGCTTGACCTGGAATTAGCTGCTGATCATCATCAGCACCAATTGTCCCGCCTCGAGCGAGCCATAGAAAAGCATTTTATCTTGCATCAGGTTCCTGTCGCGGATATAGTGCAGGATGATACGAAGCTGCAGCAATCTGTTATGGCATTGCGGGCCCGAATGAAGATCAATCAGGTCCTTATGCCTCGTTAAAGAACGTGTTATGTTTCGAATAGCGGTGATTCAGTTCCTATGAACAATCCGCACTGATGAGTCTTCCATCGTTTTGCACCGGAAGGCTCTTTTTTTGACCTGAGTGCAGGGAAAAAAGAAAGGGAGCACATTTGCATGTACTCCCTTTTGTGGGCGGTGAGAGACTCGAACTCCCGACCCCCTCGGTGTAAACGAGGTGCTCTGAACCAACTGAGCTAACCGCCCTTTTTTGTTTTCGGAGCGCTTTTGCTCCGCTGTGCGTTAATTGCGAGTGCAAATATAGAGGCGAAAATGATACGGCGCAAGCTTTTTCAAGAAAAAAAATAAATAAAAATAATCGGCAATCGGTAAACGTTTCTCTTTTTTAGCCGGAAAACGCTTATTTTCAGGGCTTTGAAAACCTGCTGCTGCCATGAAAAAAATTTTAAAACGCCTGTTGATCATCCTATCCGTTACCGTTCTGCTGCTCATTGGAGCCGTGGCGGTCATTGCGAACCTGTTTGAGGACCGCATCGGGCGGGCGCTTACCCAAACCATCAACAACCAACTTACCGCTGAGCTTACTGTTCAGGGCTTCGACATTACGCTGTTCCGAAGCTTCCCCAGCCTTTCGGCTAATCTAAAAGGTGTCCGGTTGGAAGATACTGCAGGGGCTCCATTGCTGGAAGCGGAGACGATCGGTTTCCGGTTTGGGCTGCTCAGTCTCTTCAAATCCAGCCTGGAGATCGGCTCAGTAGTGGTTGATAAGGGGCAACTGCGCATCCTGATCGATAAGCAGGGTAGGGGCAACTACGATATTCTCAAACCCGGAGAGGAAGAAGCCAGCTCAGAGGCTACCAATATCGACCTGACCTCGGCCGAGCTGAGGCAGGTTGCGATATCCTATACCGACCAAAGCCAGAGGCAACAGATCGAAGGAGTTGTTCAATCTGCTTTGTTTTCCGGGGCATTCTCCAATACCGCTTTTGAACTGGAAAGCGAGGCGCAGATTCAATTTGAATTTGCAGACCTCGATGGCATCCGTTATCTCCCCGGTAAGGCTGTTTCCTATGACGTGGAGCTGGCTGTAGACCTGGAAGCGGGCACTTACGCCCTGCAGCGGGGCGCGCTGGAGGTGGAAGGCAATGCCTTTAAAGTGGATGGCACGGTGGAAAATTGGGAAACGGGGACCTATTTCGACCTCTACGCCACAGCAGAGGATGGCAACCTGGCCGGTGTCCTGGCCCTGTTGCCTGCTACCTACGCCAGTCAGCTGCAAGGCTTTAGCAGCAAGGGGCGGTTTGCCTTTGATGCGATTGTAAAAGGGCAGTACAACAAGCAACAGCAACCGGAGGTACGGGTGGAGTTCAGCCTTGAGGATGGCCGGTTGAGCAGTGACCTGCTGGAGCAGCCCTTGAAAGACGTAAGTTTGCAGGCGGTATTTACGAATGGGAAGTATCGGAATGCAAAGTCTTCCATTTTTCGTCTGGACCAGTTTAAGGGGTACTTCAACCGGGAGCTGATTGAAATGACTGCGCAGGTCAGCAATTTTGAAGAACCTGATATCCGGTTTTTCCTGAACGGCGTCCTGCCGCTTGAGTCAGCCTACGGCTTGCTGGGCAAACCGGCAATCACCGAAGGCTCCGGAGAGGTTGAATTCCAAGACGTACGTATCGAAGGTCGCTATAAAGATATGATCAACCCGAGCCGCATCGGGCGTGTATCGGCTGAAGGCATGCTGGAATTTGATGATGCCGGACTGGTCATCGGAGAAGAAGCACTGCTACTGGACCGGGGCCGCCTACAGCTGGAAGGCAACCGCCTGAGCATCGAAGGGCTGCGCCTGGAGGGAGCCGGAAGCGACATCACCTTTGATGGTACCGCATTCAATCTGCTTCCGGTGCTTTTTGCGGATTCGCTAAACTCCAGCCGGGCACAACTGGAGTTTGACGCGCGTTTGTCGGGCCGCAGCCTTGATATTGACCGCCTGATGGGAGCCCTCACATTTTCGGCAGAGGCGGAAGCTGATGCTCCAGCCACTCAAGAGGACTTAGCACCGGAAGAACAGGAGCCTCAGGCGTTATTCCTGGGGTTCCTAAACGGTACCTTTGATGCCAATATTGAGGCACTGAATTATCAAAAAATTGAAGGAGAAGACTTTCAGGGCAAGCTGGCTTTCCGCGCCAATACCATGAATGTACTGGGCGAGATTAAAGCCTTTGGCGGGCAAATAAGCCTGGACGGGGAAGTCAATTTTGAGGCTGCCCCGGTCCTGGAGGCGCGTATGGCCTGCCAAAACCTGGAAGTCAGCACCTTATTTGAGCAGGCGGATAATTTCGGGCAGGAAGTGCTCACCCACCGCCATTTAAAGGGGCAGCTGGACACCAAAGTCGCCATTTATGCCTACTGGGATGAACAGGGCAACTTCCTCATGGACCGGCTACGTGTATTAGCCGGCATTGGCATTTCCGATGGTACCCTGCAAGGCTTGGAAATGCTGCAGGATTTTTCCGACTTCGTTCATATCCGGGACCTCCGGGAAATCAATTTTGTGGACATGCAGAACTTCCTGGAGATCAGGAACCGCCGGCTCTACCTGCCTGTGATGTTCATCCGGAGCAATGCGCTCAACCTTACCATTAGCGGAGAGCACTCCTTTGATAACGAAATTGGCTACTACCTCAAGGTGAATGCAGGACAGGTACTAGCCGACCGGTTCCGAAAGCATGACCCTAGCCTTAAGCCCAAGCCGGCACGGCAGTCGGGCTTTTTCAACTTGTACTACGCTATGCTCGGGACGCTGGACGACTACAACATTACGGCAGCCAAGCAGCGGGTCAGGGAAGACTTTGAGCGGAGTGAATTCCGCAAACGGGAGATTCAGCGTGCGCTGGAGCAGGAGTTTGGCATCGTTGAACTGATCGAAGAGCCCGAAAACTGGAAGGACATCCCTGAATTTGACCACGACACCTACGATCCGCAGGAAGAAGAATACCTCGACTTTGAGGTGGGCGGGCGGTAATTTAGACTATCGTACATTACCTTTGCCCTTATGAGCAATAAAACCTTGCATACGCAGATGATCCGGGAAGAGGCACAGCGCCTGGGCTTTGCCTTTGTGGGGTTTGCCAAAGCCACCCGTCTGGATGAGGAAGCGCGCCGGCTGGAGGCCTGGCTGAACAAGGGCATGCACGGTGAAATGGGCTATCTGGAAAACCACTTTGAAAAGCGGGTGGACCCCCGGAAACTCGTGCCGGGTGCCAAAACAGTGGTTACGCTCATGTACAACCACTACACTGACCGCCGCCCCAAAGACCCGGATGCCCCGAAGATTTCGAAGTATGCTTACGGCAAAGACTATCACTTCGTCCTCAAGCATAAGCTCAAAGACCTGATGAAGTACATTCAGGCCGAAATTGGAGCGGTGAACGGCCGGGTTTTTGTCGATTCCGCCCCCGTGCTGGAGCGCGACTGGGCTAAGCGTACCGGCATAGGCTGGGTAGGCAAAAATACCCTGCTGATCCACCCTAAGGCCGGCTCCTACTTCTTTCTGGCCGAACTGATCATTGATTTAGACCTGGTTTATGACCACCCCATAAAAGATTATTGTGGTACCTGTACCCGCTGTATTGATGCCTGCCCTACCGATGCGATCAGCCCCGGGGGATATGTGGTGGACGGCAGCAAATGCATTTCTTACTTCACCATTGAACTGAAAGGCGCCATACCGGAAGCTTACCGGGACCACTTTGAGAACTGGATGTTCGGTTGCGACATCTGTCAGGAGGTCTGTCCCTGGAACCGCTTCAGCAAGCCCCATCAGGAACCCGAATTCGAGCCCCATCCTGATTTGCTGGACCTTTCCGCCCGTGATTGGGAAGAACTGACGGAAGAGGTTTTCCGCGAGCTTTTCCGTAAATCAGCGGTAAAGCGGACGAAGTACGAAGGGCTCAAGCGCAATATCAATTTTTTGAAGCCCCTATCTGAAAAAGCCGACCATGAAGCGTAATATCCTGATTTGGTTGACTTTGTTGCTGTGGAGTTGTGATCCGGTGGTGGAAGCGCCTGAAGATCAAAGGCAGACCCGGCAACAGCCACAACCCCCTGTAACAGCTAATCCGATAGAAACTGAAATCATACCACCAAAGCCACACCAAGGCTGGATCGCCTGTGGCGGGCGGTGGACGGCAGGGGAGGGGGCAGACCTTGGAGCCGGTTTTGCAGATCAGCTGGGAGCTGCCGTGGTTAATGCGGGTATTACCGGTGAGCCACTCCCGGGGCTGCTGCAGCGCCTCCCTCAACTTTTGGACCGTAAACCCGAAGGCCTGATCTTGGAAGTTGGACAGGAAGATGAAGCGCTAAACGCACCTCCAGGGGCCTTTCAAAAACACTTAAATACGCTGGGCACAAAACTCAGTGGATACCCCGGCCTTAAGCTAATCGTTCTCGTTTCTGCTCAGGATGCTGCCTACCGGGAACCAGTCGCGGCATTTGCCGAAAAACAAGTCGCACAACTACTCTCCGGTGATGCTTTTGCATCCCCTCCCACTGCAGTTCAACATGATGCCCTGGCTGAGCAAGTCCGTCAAATGTTGTATTAAGACAGGCTTTTCGGCGGTTTTGTAAAGGAATTGGCATTTTGCTCAGTTCTTAGAAGGGGATGTTAATTGATTGTGAACTTCTGCCAAGCGTACCCGTTGAAGAACCCGAAATGATGATAATTCTCCAATCAATTAAAAAAGCAAACATGAAAAAATTGAATCTTTGGCTATTAGCCATTTTCGCCATTTCTGCACTAACATTTACAGCTTGTGACGATGACGATGATACGGATCCGATGCCGGAGCCCACAACAATCGTTTCCTTCGCGCAAGATAGCGACGATTACACCATCCTGGCAGAAGCGGTAGTTGCAGCTGGTCTTGACGGGGTACTGTCAGGCACTGGTCCATTCACCGTATTTGCACCAGACAACGCTGCTTTCCAGGCATTGCTCGACAGCAACGCGGACTGGAATACCCTCGACGATATCCCGGAAGCAACCCTGACAGCAGTACTGACCAACCACGTGCTCGGAGGAGAAGTAACTTCTTCTGATCTGATGGCAGGATATTATTCCACCCTCAGCGCCACTGGCTTTGGTGATGCAACCACCAGCCTGTATGTCAACCTCGATAACGGTGTTGTCCTGAATGGCGGTCCCGAGGTAGTCGTGCCAGACGTGGATGTGGACAATGGCGTGATTCACGGTGTCGATGCAGTCATTTTGCCACCTACTGTGGTTGACTTCGCAACATCTAACCCAGCGCTGTCTTCATTGGTGGCGGCACTCACCCGTTCAGACCTTAGCACCGATTTTGTAGGCGCATTGAGTGGTGACGGTCCATTCACCGTATTTGCACCAAGTAATGCGGCATTTCAGGCGCTGCTCGACAGCAATGATGACTGGAATACGCTTAACGATATCCCCGTAGGTACGCTTGAGGCGGTACTTTCTTACCATGTCAGCAGCGGCGTCAATGCACGCTCTTCAGATCTTTCTGACGGAATGATGGTAAGCACGCTGGCGGAAGGCGCAACACTTGAGGTGGATCTTTCTAACCCGGATGCTCCTCAGATCGTAGGCGGCAGCAGCACCGCAACCGTTGAGCTGGCCGATATTCAGGGAGCCAATGGTGTGGTACACGTTATTGATACTGTACTGCTGCCCTAAATTTTTCCCTGAAATGGGTTAGATAAAAAGAGTGCCATCTGGTAACAGTCCGGATGGCGCTCTTCGTATTGCGGGCCTGGTGTTTAGTCGAATGCGCGCTCCTGATCCAGTTGCTGAAACTTTGCCCAGGCCCGGTCGGCAATTTCCCGGGTAAGTTTTTCGATATAATAGCTGCCCGCTCCGGGGTCAATAACCCGGTCGAGGTGGCTTTCCATTTTAAGGAGGTGCTGCAGGTTACGAGCTACCCGCCGGCTAAAGGGCGTATCAGGCTCCTTTTGTGCCCGGTTAGAAGGCAAAACATACAACCGGTCCACGCCCCCGATAACGGCAGACATCGCCTGCGTACTGGCGCGGATCATATTGGAATTCGGGTTCTCGTCCTGTGATTCCTGAGCGAAGTGGGCCACCACAAAAGGCTGTTTCCCTTTCACGCCATAGCCCTTCAATATGTTGCTCCAAAGCAGGCGCAGTGCTCTGAATTTCGCGATTTCCACAAAGTAACTTTTGCTGACAGCGATACCAAACTGCAAATGCTGGTTGATAATTTCTGCATTCAGTCCCGTTTCGGTTAGCCGGGCCAGGTACTCTGCACCTTTAGCCATGGTAAGAGCCAATTCCTCGACGACCTGTTCGGGGCCGCTGTGGAAGGTTTTGGCATTGACCTGTAGTGGGCGTACGTTGGGCCATTGGTCAGCACAGGATTGAATGAACGCGGACAGTGTATCAACAGGAGGCTCAGCAAAATCAAGAATGGGGTCAAAGTCAATGGTAAAATTGGCCTGTGCACCAGTAACGCCTTTCTCCTGATACCAGCTCTGTAAGAGCTCCATTAACCGGGCAGGCTGCTTGTCAGAATAGTGCTCGCTGAAGTTCAGCGTCACCATTTCCGGTGCCACACCATCAAGAAGCTGGTGGAGGCGGGTACGGTCTAAAGGCTGGAACAGCCGAAAGAGTGGAGCCTGTACGCCCCCTTTCAGTCCTTCGAGCAGGGCTGTATTCGCCTGTTTTGCATCTTTGTAAACGTTGATGTACTCACCGATTTCCCAGTCATTGCCCCGCCGGCCAGCGAGTAGGGGGGCAGTTGTTTGATGATCAATGTCTTCCGGGTGATAGAATGGGGCAACTGTGATGTCTTCGCCCAGGTGCCAAAATAAATCTTCCAGCGGTTTGCCTTTCAGGTCTTTTTCCACTTTGGCAACCCAGGTGGCCTTGTCTACAGCAGGAAATTCTTCAAGTAGGTTTTTCATAAGTGGCGTTTTTACTCCCTGCCAAATTAAAATAAAAAAAGCAGAGAGCCGTTGCTCTCTGCCATCAAAGTGTCCTGTAATAAGAAACCCTTTACAAACCTACAAGCAGGAAGCTTCGCCGCCTGCTTACAGATCCTAAGGATACAGGGCATTCAGGGGGGCGCGCAGCCAGTCTGTTACCGGATGCATGATTTTTGTCAGGGTGTGGGCGTCGGGCGTAATATTGTCAAAATCTGGCTGGGGTACGCCCTCTGTCTGATACGGTTTTGGGATAGGTACTCCCCAGTTGGGGCAGCCTCCGGCCACTTTGAGTGTTTGGATAGCATGGTGTGCATTCTGCCCGCAAAGGTCCCGCACGCTCCACTTGCGATAGATGATGCAAAAGCCGTTTTCATATAGTGTTTCATCCTCCCAGGTGGCCATAAAGCTGCAGGATACTTCGCCCAGGCTTATTTGGTCGTGTGTAGTGGACGGGTCCCCGTCCGTATCTACTACAGGGAAACCGGTATACGCAGGATCTGAAGTTGCCGGGTTGCCCAGTATTGGCGCCTCAAACCCATCAAATGATTCGGGAAAGATGATATTCTCCATCCCCGGTTTTTCGATACTGATCAGTTGGCGGAAAGTACTGATGGGTGCTTCAGGGTCTGTAGCCACCCACAAACGCTCCACTACGCCCAATGCATTGCTAAAAAACTCAAAGTTGGAGAGCCTGATTTCAAAGCCCCTTTCCCGGGCTTCCGCAACGAGTCTCAGCGTATCTCCTGTGCTGAGAAAAGAAGAATGAAATGTGTTGGAAGGCTGCTCAGGACCAGTGTCCTGCACAGCTTCATTATTGATGAACACTTTAAAAGTGTAGTTCGAAAAAGAGGAGCCCCCAACGTAACTCCAATCAAATCTGACGAATCCGTCAGCCGGAATGGCGAGCTCGTAAGCTGCCTGGCTTCCGGGAGCCAGAATAATTGAAGCACTATTAGCCCCTTCAACTAATACTGAATTGGGAGCTCCGGTGACATCTACCCCACCGTCACCATATCTTGTGGCATGGCGCCAGTTGGACCATGCTAAATAGCCTTGCCAGCCCTGGCTTTGACAGCTCAGGTTGAAGTACTGGTCTTCGAAAGTGTAGAAAATTGTTTCAGATGAGGAAGAGGATAGAACCGGTGGTGGTACCTGCCAGGAATCCTGACAGAACACAGTACCGTGTGTGCCTGTAAAGACAAGCGGTTGGGGGGAGATGGATGCCGCCTCATCATTCTGGGCACATAGCCCAATTGGCAACAACCAAAAATAGAGCAGTATTTTTTTAAGTTTTGGGATTGCTACTTGCATGTCGTACACTTTCTGCTACTCAGCCATGCGTATGGCTAAACGATTTTCAGGGTTGATTCGGAATCAACTGAAATTTAGTACTCAGAAAACCTTACTGGAAAATTAGCGGAAAGGAGAGTGGGTGGAACACGCAACGTGTTAAAACCAGGACATACCTGCTTTTTCATGGGATTATGTAGTTTAAGGGATAATAAAATTTGAAAGAGGTTCCTTATACACACACTAAGTTAAGTACGGTGCCTACTTTCGTTGTTACAAATATAGGATTTACTGCAATTTATTCCATACCGCATACCCGGTATTTATCAGATTTATATTATTGTTATTTGTAAAGGTTTGTTTAATAAGGGTTGAGAGCTCCGCCCTGTAAGGAGGCAGCGATTCCCGCTTTGGCATCTAAGGCCCTGAAGCTGAATGATTTGAAGCTAAAGCCATGAGCAGGTGTTTAAATGAGTTGAGCCCCAGAAAACGGAAAACAGCCCTGAATTCATCCCAAAGACGGGTTTTAGTTTTTACCGCAGACAATACCTTTTTGAAAACCTTGCTGGCCAATTGCTGGATTTGGTCAATGAGGAAAACGAGCATCATCAAAGTCGCTAGCAAATTTGATAGATGTTTTTTCCCATGCCCATAGTTGTGCTCAAAATTGTAGCCCTGATTTTTCAGCGTGTTGAACGTTTCGTTTTCGATTTTCCACCGGCCGCGGCCGCATCGGGCAAGAAACACTACATTTCTTTTGTTAATTTTAATATTTGTAACCCAAGTAAAAGTAGCGGTTTTGCCTTTTTTGCCCGTGACTTTTAAAATTAAAAAATTCGTGCGCACATCTGCCGCGCTGTTATTCAGTGGCAAATTATCACACCAGGAAAGATGCCATTCTTCATCGCCCACTTTTTGGTAATGGTGCTGATAAGCATGACGGCCGG
>NZ_JPOS01000038.1 GCF_000759025.1 Phaeodactylibacter xiamenensis
TGAGGTAAATGGCCTCGTACTGCTTTAGTTTGCCGCTCTTCTCAACTTCGCCCAATACCTGCCCGAATAAAGGCTGAAGCTGAGAAGGGGGGATTTCATCCAGCGTTTGGCGCATACTGGTGTCTGATGGCACCTTGTTTATGCCAAACAGCTGCCGAAGGTTAACCTCTTCCTTCTTTGTCCGCCCTTTGTCAAAGGCCAATAAGGAAGGGTACTTCAACTGGAACATCGCCATGGCGCTCAGAAAATAATCGGGCAATTTGATGGACGCATTCGGCGCACGCGGGTCAGGCACTCCACTGTAAAACGCTCTGCATAAGCCATATAGGCTGTCATAGCTGGTGCCGCTTGGCTTTTTCATTCTCTTTTTTCCTCAAAGGTACACCTTATTCTTTATCAGTGGGTTGTGTGCCAAAGCGGGAATCGCTGGTAAGGAGGCAGGGCGGAGCAGGACTTTATGCTTCTGCCCTTGGCTGGTTCATCACTTTCTCCTGATGGTTGATGGATTCCTGATGGACGGCCTTGAGATAAACGGTAACAAACTCTTCGCTCAGCCCCTTAAGCTTGCCTTTGGTTACGGCGCGCTCCAGGATTTCGTTCCAGCGGCTGCTTTGCAGAATGGCAATATTATTGCGCTGTTTGTACTCTCCAATCCTTTCAGCCAGGCGCATACGGTTGCTGAGCAGGTTGAGCATTTCCTCGTCCAGTTCGTCAATCTCATGGCGCAGGTGCTCCAGGTTTTCAAGGAACTCCATATTATCAGTTGTCGGCTGACGGAAAATGAGCTGCTCTTTCATTTCCAGGAATTGTGCCGGGGTAATTTGCTGTGCGGCATCGCTCCAGGCGTTGTCGGGATCCGGGTGCACTTCGGTCATATAGCCATCAAAATTGAGGTCGAGTGCTTTCTGCGCTACGGTTTGCAGGATGTCCCGGCGGCCACAGATATGGCTGTTGTCACAGATGATAGGAAGGTCAGGGAATTCCCGCTTCAGGTCGATGGCAAGCTGCCAGCGCGGCACGTTCCGGTATTTGGTCTCTCCGTGGTAGCTAAAGCCCCGGTGGATGACTCCAATTCGGGTAATACCCGCTTTGTATATGCGCTCAATGGCCCCTACCCATAGTTTGAAATCCGGGTTGATGGGGTTTTTGATCAGCACAGGGATGTCCACGCCTTTCAGGGCATCGGCCACTTCCTGCACAGAGAATGGATTCACGGTCGTGCGGGCACCCAGCCAAAGCACATCAATCTGATGTTTAAGGGCTTCGAAGACGTGCTGTGTGTTAGCGACCTCGGTAGTCACTTTAAGCCCGGCCTCTTCCTTGACCTTGCGCAGCCAGCCCAGGCCTTCGGTACCGATGCCTTCGAATGCGCCGGGGCGGGTCCGTGGCTTCCAGATACCGGAGCGGAATAAGTCTACGCCTTTACCTGCAAGGGCACGGGCCGTGGTCAGTACCTGTTCTTCTGTTTCGGCACTGCACGGGCCGGCAATAATAATTGGCTTGTTGGCAGGCTTCTCTTCCAGTAGAGGTTTAAAAGTCATATCCATGGTTACGTAAATTTTCAAAGGTTATCGTAAAATGCGTTTGATATCATTGGCTTGTGCAATGAGTTGGTAAAATGTGTCGAAGTCTTTCTTGATGAGCAACGACCGAAAACGGGCCAGCTGATTGATGTGCTCGTCCAGTACATCCAGTACGTGGTCTCTGTTTTGCCGGAAAATGGGGATCCACATGTTCGGCGAACTCTTGGCCAGCCGCACCGTTGAGCTGAAACCACCGCTGGCCAACTCGAAAATGCGCCCTTCGTCCCGCTCCTTCTCCAGCACCGTCAACGCCAGCGCAAAGGAACTGATGTGTGAAATGTGGGACACATAGGCAGAATGCAAATCATGTGCCTCCCGGTCGAGCTCAACGATGGTCATCGGAATGCTTTCGTACATCTTTTGTACAGTTTTAACGGCATCCGGGGCGCTGCGGTCCGCATCAATCAATACGGCGCACTTATGATCGAATAGGTTAGGGATGGCCGCCTCCGGACCTGAAAATTCTGTACCCGCCATAGGGTGAGTAGCCACATATTGCCCGCGCTTCGGGTGCATGTCCACGGTATTGAGCAGCTCCGCTTTGGTAGAACCTACATCGATGACCACTTGATCCTCAACCAGGTCAAGGACTTGCGGCAGCAGCGTCAGCATAGCATCGACCGGCGTAGCCAGGATGATTAGCTCGGCTGCTTTTACACCTTCATCCAGAGGCATGTCCTCATCGATGAGCCGCCGCCGGATGGCCTTGTCCAGATTCTCTTGACTGGCATCAATACCGATGATGTGACCGGCAAAACCATTCTCCTTTAAGGTAATGGCCAGTGATCCGCCGATAAGTCCGATACCGATAATTGCAACTGTCATATTTAATTTAAAATGTAAATCTGTGTTAATGTGACCCATATGGGCCGTCGGAAATGTAAAAGTTTCTCACTTGATGGCTTCTTAGGCGTAAAGAGCCTTCCTTCTCAAAGGGTTAGGCCATTCAGGTTAGCCCTGAGCCTTCTTTATACTAGCTGTGAAAATGGCAACCAGTTGACCACACTCGTTTAGAACGGGTTCAAAAACAGCGCTTTCCAGGAGTGGCTTTGCTTTGATAATTTTAAGGCAGACTTGCGATTCTCTAAGTTCTTTCAAAGCAATCCTCATTTTACCTTTTTACCCTACGCATGGCTTCTTCATAAAGTGCGCCGTCACTGCAAAGCGAAATCCGCAGGTACCGGTCGCCCTGAGAACCGAAGATGCCGCCCGGAGTGATGAAGACGTTGTGCTGGTACAGCACCTCGTCTGCCAGTTCATAAGCATCGGCATACAGATCCGGGATTTTAGCCCAGACAAACAAGCCCACCTGCTTCGGGTCGTATTTGCAGTCCAGCGCATCAAAGAGCTGAAAAACTGTTTCCCGCCGTTCGGCATAGACGCCATTCAGCCGCTTGTACCAGGACAGAGGGCTCTTCAAAGCCTGTGCTGCAGCCAGCTGCACCGGCTTGAACATGCCAGAGTCCATGTTGCTCTTGAAGCGCAGCACCACCTTAAGGTAATCGGCCCGGCCAGCGAGCATGCCGATGCGCCAGCCTGCCATATTGTGCCCCTTGCTGAGGCTGTTGAGTTCCACGGCTACGTCCTTTGCTCCCGGAATGCTCAGAATGCTGTGCTGCTGTTCATTCAGGATGAAAGAGTAGGGGTTGTCATTGACAATCAGGATGCGGTGGCGGTGGGCAAAGGCCACGATACTTTCCAGAAAAGACAAATCCGCTGCTGTCCCGGTCGGCATATTCGGGTAGTTGAGCCACATGATTTTTACCCGGCTCAGGTCGGTGCTTTCCAGGGCTTCCATGTCCGGCAGCCAGCCGCGTTCCGGCTCCAGCTTGTATTCCCGGATGGTGGCTCCGGTCAGATTGGAGACTGCCCGGTAGGCCGGATAGCCGGGGTTGGGCACAAGCACTTCATCTCCACTTTCGAGAAAAGCCATAGCGATGTGCATCAGGCCTTCCTTGGAGCCCATAAGTGGCAGGATTTCCCCTTCCGGGTCAAGGCTGGCGCCAAACCACTTTTCATACCATTCGGCGAAAGCCGCCCGCAGCTCGGGGATGCCCATATAGCTTTGGTAGCCGTGGACGTCATTATGAAGAACGGCATCGGTCAGCGTGTCGATCACTTCATGGCTGGGTGGTAAGTCGGGGCTGCCAATGCCCAGATTGAGGACAGGCTTGCCCTCGGCGCGCATTTGCGCAATCTCCCGGAGCTTGGTCGAGAAGTAGTACTCCTTAACCTCTCCCAGGCGGCTGGCAGGTTGTATGATCATGTCGGATTTGGCTACTGATTTGGTCATTGCAAAATGAGATTCTGGTAAAGGTTTTTTAGAGGAATACTTTAGTACTCGTAATGCTCTCCGCAGGCATAAACGCCATGCACCTGCAGGTTGCGGGTCAGTGGCCGGATGGCATCAAGGGCCTGTTCGTGCCCCACTTTGCCCTGCACCACGAAGTCGACGTAAAACTGATATTCCCAGGGATGCCCGATAATAGGAGCCGACTGTATTTTGGTCAGGTTGACGTTGTAGGCGGCCATTACAGCCAGCGCCTTGTACAGGCTCCCCACTTCGTGATCGGTCGCGAAAGAAATGGATACTTTTTCCAGAGCGGCATCCAGCTTAGGCGTGCCTTTCTCCAGCACCAAAAACCGGGTGTGGTTCTTTTTATTGGTTTCAATGCCTGGCGCGATAATTTCAAGCCCATACATTTCAGCGGCGAGGGTACTGGCGATGGCACCAATGTGCGACCAGCCATTTTCACTGATCTCCCGGGCACTGAGGGCGGTATCTACGGTCTCCACTAACCTGATATTCGGGTACTGGGTAAAAAACTCCCGGCACTGTGCTATGGCCATGGGGTGAGAATGCACCTCCCGCAGCTCCTCTATACGTACTCCGGGTAACACCATCAGGTTTTGCTTAATGCGCAGAAAGACCTCTCCGGTAATATGCAAGCCCGACTGCTGCAGCAGGGTGTAGTTGCGCATAATGCTTCCTGCCAGGGTGTTCTCGATAGCCATTAGGCCAATATCTGCTTCTTCCTGCGCTTCCACCATACCCACCAGGTCTTCAAAGGTATGCGCGGGTACAATTTCCAGGGGCTGGTTTTGAAAGCAATGACGGGCAGCCACTTCGTGAAAAGCGCCTGCGTAGCCCTGAATACTGACCCGCAGTGGGGTGGAGGTGGTGTCGCCGGCAGCATAGCCGGCCTGTGTCTTGGTCATGGTTTATGAATTGTTATACCAATAAAAAAGCCCCGCTTTCGGGCGGGGCTTTCGTTTCGTTCTTATGCTTATGCACATGCACTCAACGGCAGCCCCTTTGGTGGATAGCCAAAAAAGAAAAAGTAAAAAAAGTAATACGCCGCTTTGGGACTGTACATGTGGTTTTGATTTGGTTATTCCCGAAAAAAAAGAAGCCCTGATTGTACAGGGCTCCTAAATATATTTTCGCAATCCGCAAAATTTAGCAGCCCTTATGCTCCGGCATAAAAGTAAAAGCTAAAAAAGTAGTTGCGGTAGTTGCGTTCCATTGCTTGTTGTTATGATACAAACCTAGGGATTAATTCGGCATTCCGCAAAGTGAAATGCGATTTTTTTTAAATTTTATTGGGTTTATTGCATTTTTATTGAACGAACAATTGTTCGTTTGCGGTTTTAGCAAAATTACCCCTCTGTTTTTGAAAGGATATAAACAAACAATTGTTCGTCTGCTAAGTATTGTTGTGCCAACCAGCATTTACTGCCCTTTGAAAACGGGTTTGCGCTTTTCCAGAAAGGCCTGCACGCCTTCTGCGTAGTCCTCGGTCTGCCCGGCAGTAGATTGTAATTGATCTTCGATGGCTAGTTGCCGTTCCAGGTCGTTATCGAGGGCATAATTGAGGGCGCGCTTGGTCAGGCCGAGGCCTATGGTCGGCATTTGGGATAACTTTTCGGCAATTGCCCAGCTCTTTTCCCCGAATTCCTCGTCCGGGAAGAAGTTGTAAATCATGCCGATGCGCTCGGCTTCCACGGCGGGTACTTTGTCGCCCAGCATCATAAGTGCGGCTGCCTTTTGGTATCCGATCAGGCGGGGCAGGGTGTAAGTTCCCCCGCTGTCCGGGATGAGCCCGATTTTGCTGAACGCCTGAATAAAACTCGCCGACTCTGCAGCGACTACAATATCACACGCCAGCGCAATATTGGCGCCTGCCCCGGCTGCCACACCATTGACGGCCGCTACGATAGGCTTCTCAATAGCCCGCAACCGGATCACAATAGGATTGTAATGCTCGGTGAGGATGGTTGTGAGTTCCGGGCCATCTTCGGCAACGATTTCGCCCAGGTCCTGACCGGCACTAAACGCTTTGCCTGCACCTATGAGGTAAATGGCACGGATGGATTCGTCTGTTTTGCATTCGTCCAAAACCCCTTGCAGGGCCAGCGCCATCTCACGGTTAAAGCTATTGTATTTGTCGGGGCGGTTGAGGGTAATGTGCGCTACGGCACCTCGTTTCTCGAATAGAATGGTGTCCATTGGGTTGGTTTTTCGGTAAAGGTAAAAGGTTTTTTTAATGGCATTTAAAGTAGTCGAACGGCTCCCGGCAATCCAGGCAGCGGTAGAGCGACTTACAGGCGGTAGACCCGAATTGGCTGACCAGCTCTGTGTTTTCGGAACCGCACTGCGGGCATTCCACTTTGGGCTGTTCGGCAAAGAGGGCGCCTTTATCTGCTGTACCATCCACGGGGGGCGCGATGCCGTACGCTTTCAGCTTTCGGCGGCCGGCTTTGGTCATCCAGTCGGTGGTCCAGGCGGGGTGCAGCACAGTAGTGACGGTGACGTTGTCGTAGCCATGCTCCTGAAGGACCGCGCGGATGTTGATCTCAATGGTATTCATGGCCGGGCAGCCGGAGTAGGTCGGGGTGATAATCACTTCCACGCCGCCATCTTCCTTAAGCTTCACATCGCGGATAATACCCAGATCGGTGACGGTCAGTACCGGTATTTCCGGGTCGGTTACCGCTTCCAGGACGGCCCAGATGTCATCAGTTGTGGTTGCTGTGGTCATAATGGTTAGGACTTTGAAATACTATACGCAATACGAAGCGGTTTGCGACATCGGCCACTGACGAAGCCTAGCTTGTCAGGGCAAGCGTAAGCCACTTCTCAGCGTAAATGCTGACATTGAGTAGGTTTGCTGTGGCAAACCACTTAATCGTCAGTATAACGCTTGTTCGTACGCCTTGGTTGACGGCAGTCCTTATTGCCGTCTTTCCTGCCGCTTTTCCTGATTGAGGCGGTAGTTGAAGGCGAGGATAACACTTTGCGTGCGCCGCCATTGGAAGACCGATTCTTCTTCGTAATTGGGAAGATCGACTTCAGAGCGCCGCTGACGGGTATTGAAGATGTCGCGCCCGGAAAGCGTAACGGTGCCCCGGTTGTTCAGGACATCCAGAGAAGCAGCAATATCGAGCATGTAAATGGATAAACGCCGCCCCTGTGGCGTACGCTGTGGGGCCGTATAGTCGAAGGAAACCTGCACCTGCCAACGGTCGGTGGGTTTGACCTTGGAGTTGATCTGCCCGCTCATGGTATAGGTGTCTGCGCTGTAGTCGGTACCTTCAAAGCTGCCCTCAATGATAGCCCGGAAGAGGTTCACATCGCCGGTAATGTCCCACCATTCGGTAGGTTGTACGCTGAGGTTGAGCTCCAGCCCGAAGGCATCGCGCACAGCCAGGTTGACGGGGTAAATGATTGCCGTCCCATCGTCTGCAGGGAGCGTCAGGCGTTCAATCACGCCTGTGGTCCGGCGGTAGTAAAGGCTCGTCAGAAAAGTGCCGTTCTTCAGATAGCGCAGGTAACCGGCTTCGAAGGAATTGGTGAATTCCGGGCGCAGGTTGGGGTTGCCTATGTTGTTGTTGCGCGGGTTGTTGTAATTGGAGAAGGGGAGTAGGCGCCGGAAATAAGGGCGGCTCAGCCGGCGGCTGTAGCTGGCCTGCAACTGATCCTTTTCGGTAACGGAATAAGACAGAGAGGCACTCGGGAAAAAGCTCAGGTAGTCCTGATCGTTGGATTCGCCGGATCGGAGCAGGGCCGCAGTGATGTCAGAAAGCTCCGCACGCAACCCCACCTGCACGCTGTAGGGCCCAAATTCATGTCCGCCGATGGCATAGGCAGCGTAGATATCCTCCGTGTATTCCAGCTCGTCATTGAAGTCGGGCAGGGGCGTGTAGACCCCATCTGCTCCTTCTTCTTCCACAAAGAAATCGTTATTGACGGTACGGAAAGCCGTCCGCAGCCCGCCTTCGACTTTAGTGCTTTCGCTAATAGGGTAGATGTAATCGGTCTGCAGCAGCATATTGATTTCGTCCTCAGTATTGCTGGAACGCTGCAAGAGTGGCATAGTCGATTCTTCATCCATCTGCCGGTAGTCGGCTAGCTCGGTATCATCGTCGAGGATGTACTTGAAATTAAAGGTCCATTTCTGATCAGGGTTGTCGTACTGCCGTTCGTAGTTGAGGGTCGCTTCCAGGTTGTGCTCTTCCTCCACTTCGTCGGTACGGCGGACCGTGGTGTTGAGTAGATTACCCGCCGGGTCAAAGTCGCGGAAGGTGACGGTAGCCCGGTTGTCGTCTTCTCCCGTGCGGTAGAGCAGGGCCGCAGTGAGGGTATTGCGCTCATTGAAGTTGTAATCGGTGCCCATCTGCAGATAGCCGCCGAGCCCGCCCCGGTTTTGGCTGGTTTCGCTGGTGAAGAAGTTAGTCAGTTCGCCATTTTCAAAAAAGCGCTGCGTCGCATTGCCGCCGCCCGGTGCCCGCCGGTAATCCAGCCCGAAGTTGGAGAAAAAGTTGAACGCCCGCCTGCGGTAGTTGAGGTTGTAGGAGGCGCCGTAATTGGCAGGCTGTCCTGCTGTGAGGCCAAAGGAGCCGTTGAAGCCTTTTTTCTCCTCCTTTTTGAGGATGATGTTAATGATACCGGCTTCCCCTTCAGCTTCGTACCGGGCGGAAGGGTTGGTGATCACTTCCACCCGCTCGATCATGTCGCCCTGCATGCGCTGCAAAGCCTCAGTATCGCCTGCACTCAGCAAGCCGGAAGGTTGACCATTGATGAGGATGCGCACCCCCTGACTCCCCCTCAGGCTGACGTTGCCTTCCGGGTCCACACTTACGGATGGAACGTTGTCGAGGATATCGGCAGCATTATTGCCGGCATTGGTCAGGTCTTTGCCTACATTAAAGACCCGCTTATCGAGCTTGAATTCCATTTGGCTGCGCTCGGCCCTGACCTCCACTTCCTGCAGGGCAATGGCATCAGTGGACATTTCCACCTTGCCCAGCCTGAGCGTGTCCTGTCCTGCCTGTACTTTAATCGGGCTCAGATAGCGGTCCTCATAGCCCACGTATTGAAACAGGGCGTAGTAATTGCCGGGTTGGGCTTCCAGCAAAAAGCGGCCATCTGTTTCCGTAAGGGCATTGGTCACCATATTGCTGTCTGGCAAGGCATACAGGCCCACGGTGGCAAAGGGCAGACTCTTTTCGGAACTGGCTTCCTGTAGCTGTCCGGTTAGGGGAATAGCAGATTGGGCAAGGGCAAAATAGGGGATGCTTAGCAGAATGAGGAAAAAGGTGTAGCGTGTGCAGGGCATTTCATCTCGGTGTTAATTCAATGGTGTAACGTTGAAATGCCGGAAATGATTAAAAATAATGCTTTATAAAGCCTTGACCAGGTTGAGCGACTTCATAATCGTCAGGTAAGAGCGGGCAAAGCGGGGCAGGCTGCTGAAGTCCAGGGAGCCGGTGGGGAAGGAGAAGTTGGGAAAGCTGCCCTTGTTCTCATCCACAATTTTGCTGATAGCCCGGCGGATGGCACGCTTGTCGGGCTGTTGGGTGCTATCGTCCAGGTACTTTACGGTGAAGCCGAGGTCGCCGAAGTAGGCCGGCTCAGTAATCTGATAATACAGGTGGAAAAGGTCGCGGTCCGGCTTAGGCACGGCGTAGTTGAACAGGCAGAAGCCAACGATGTAGCCGGGAATGGCCATCGCCATGCGCTCGTGCCCGTTTTCCAGGTACCAGTCCATGTGGTACAGTTCCCCATTGATGATGGAGACCACGCGGTCGTGGTTGACGGTATGCGTGATGCCGAAGGTGCTGCAGCCCCGGTACATTTCCCGGTAGAAATCCTCAGCCGGGCGCTCGGCCAGTGCCTTAAGCCCCTTGCAGAGGTCTTCGTTTTTGCCAGCGGTATTTTTTCCGCCGTTTTCGTAGTATTTCCGGTGAAGCTGCTCCAGGGTTTCCATCATAAAGCCCTCGGGCTTGATCAGGTAGTCGAGGCGGAAAATGAGGTCGAGGAGGAGGTAGCCGTAGCTGCTTGCGTAGCGTTTGCAATCTAGCGCCCCGTGCTCCACTTCCTGCATCACTCCGCCGATGGCTTGCTTGATGTAGCGGTACTTTGCTTCTTTTTCCTCCTGTGGCAGTTCTTTCAGGTGGGTGATTTCCACCGGTTGCAGGTTCCGGAATTCTTCGATCAGAAGGTCGTCCTGCTTGTCGGCTTTGATGGCGGCTTCGCGCAGGGCGTAGTAGAGTTTGTAAGGCGAGCCGTCGAGGGTATAGGTGTCGAAAACGATGACGATATTGCCTTCCGGATCAAGGGTGAAACGGCAGTACTTCAGGTCGAAGTTTTGCTCGAGCAGGCGGCGCAGTACGCCTATGTTGAAGGACTCGGCTTTAACGACCGGCGCCTGCACCCGGATTTTGTGGGGCGTGGCTTTACCCGTCAGCTTTTTAGACCCCTGATACAGCTCAAATTCCAGCCCACCCGGTACTTCCTTCCAGTGCACGTTGTCCTCCTCGTCATCCCGGAGGTAGAGGAGAAAGTGCTTGTAGCTTTCCAGAAACTGTTCATCTTCAAAGAGATCCTGCGCGCGGTCCCAGGCGTCATAACGGGAGGGCGCCTTATAGGAATCCGTATACCGGCCGAAGCGAATGGACGGTTGTTCCGTATGTTGTACAGCATTCCTGAAAAGGCGGTCGAGTAATCCCATATTGAAATCTGAAAATTGAGCAGCCCGGGCTTTCCGGGTGAATATCTTTAAATTGCGCCTGATTTCGAAGCGGAAAATACTACTTTTAAATCATTACCACTAAACAGATGCCCAAAAAGCACCCTCAATCGCAACCATTAAGGCTCAAAGTGCCGCTGCCGGATCCTCTTCCGGCTTTCGGGTACTCTACGCCTGCTGTGGGATTGGGGTCCTGTTTTGTCGAAGCAGTGGGGAGCCGCCTGCAGCGCCTCAAGCTTCCCGTTGCCCTCAACCCTATGGGTATTCAGTATAACCCGCTGGCCCTCAGCCGGACATTGCAGTATGGGCTCGGAGAAGTAGCCTTTGCTGAAGACGATTTAATTGAAAGTCAGGGCATCTGGCAGCATTTCGATTTTCACGGGGTGCTGGGGCATCCGGAGCGTGAAGCAGCGGCCCGGCAGATGCAGTTGGCTGTGGAGAAACTGAAAAGAGCGGTTGCAGGCATGGACCGCCTGATCATTACCCTGGGCACCGCTTTTGTTTACGAGCATCTGGCCTCCGGGCAGGTGGTGGCCAATTGTCATAAAGTACCCGCTAACGCTTTCCGGAAGTACCGGCTTTCGCCAAAAGCGATTGTGGATGCCCTGCAACCGGTTCTTTCAGCCTGCAAAGCCCGCCGCCCCGGACTGGAAGTGGTGCTAACAGTTAGCCCGGTACGGCACATCCGGGATGGGGTGGTGGAGAATCAGCGGAGCAAGGCGGCCCTCTTGCTTGCTGCGGAAGCACTGGCGGAAGCTGAATATGTCCACTACTTCCCTTCCTACGAATTGATGATGGACGAACTGCGCGACTACCGGTTCTACAAGACGGACTTTGTGCACCCCTCTGAGGAGGCGGTGGATTACATCTGGTCCTGCTTCGCCTCTGTAGCCTTTGAGGAGAGCACCCAGGAACAGCTCGAGGCCGTGGAAGCCATCGTGCGTGCCAGTGAGCACCGCCCCCTGTTTCCAGCTTCGGCAGCACATCAGGCTTTTGTGCGGCAGCAGTTGCAGCGAATAGCGCAGCTGGAAGTTCATTTGCCCCAGGCTGACTTTTCCCCGGAGCGTGAGCGGTTGCAGTCCGCACTGCTCAAGTGATTTCAGCAATGTCAACAAACGGTTAAGCCTTTGAGCCCGGCACCCGATTCCTGCGGTTTTTTCCTTAAACTTGCAGCAACTCAATCCACAATCCATCCATGAAGAAGCCCTTGCACCTGACTTTGCTTATTGTATTCGCTTTGCTGTGCGCCTACGCTGGCATCGATATGGTGGAAAGAGGGGGCATGGGGCAGCTTTGGGGCTACCGGCCGCTGCTGGCTTTCCTCTCCGGGTGGGGGGCTTTGGTGCTGGTTATCAAGTGGTTCCACAACGCCCGCTGGCGATGGCTGGGCTTGTCTACCCTGAGTGGGGTGCTGCTCGGTGTAGGGTTTCCGGATTTGCTGCCGGTGCCCTGGCTGATGCTGATCGGCTTTGTGCCCCTGCTCATCGTGGAAAATGAGGTGAGCGAACAGGCCGGTAAAGCCCGCCGCTGGACGGTCTTCAAATACACCTACCATACCTTTGTGCTGTGGAATGTCATCGCAACCTACTGGGTGGCGAATACAGCCTTCGCAGCGGGTATCTTTGCCATTTGGGTGAATGCCCTGCTGATGACCATCCCGGTGCTTTTGTTCCATACCACGCGCTGGGTGATGCCCGGGCTGAGGTACGCCGCTTTGATCTGCTACTGGCTGACTTTCGAGTACATCCACCTCAACTGGGAGCTGACCTGGCCGTGGCTGACGCTGGGCAACAGCTTCGCAGAATACCCGAGCCTGCTGCAATGGTACAGCTACACCGGTGTTTTTGGCGGCAGCCTGTGGATTTGGGTGGCGAATGTTCTGGGCTTGAGCATCTGGAATAAGTACCAGGCGAAGGAAAGCTACCGGAAGCCGCTGCTGCAGCTGGGGGCGCTTGTCGTAGTGCCTATGGTGGTTTCTTTGGTATGGTACACGACCTTCACGCCCGAAGGCGAGCCCCGGGAAGTTGCTGTTGTCCAACCCAATTTTGAGCCGCACTATGTCAAGTTCAGCTTGTCCGAGGAAGAGCAGATCGGCCGTTTCCTGGAGTTGTCCAAATCCGTCGTCCGCCCCGAAACCGACTACCTGGTCTACCCGGAGACGAGCTTCGGGCTGGTCGATGACCAAAAAATCAACCAATATCCGGCGGTGCGCCGCATCCGCAATGAGCTGAGCGGTTTTAAAGGGCTAAAGCTTATCACCGGCATTGATGGCTACCATGTTTTTCAGGAAGGCGAGCCCCTGAGCCCAAATGTCCGGGAGCAGGTTCGCCGCAATGGTGATACCCTGAGGTACGAAGTGCTCAATGCCGCCGTACAAGTGGAAATTGGAAAGGAAGAAGTCCCGCTCTACCGTAAGTCCAAGCTGGTGCCCGGGCCTGAAATTTTCCCCTTCAAGGAGGCGCTGTTTTTTCTGGAGCCCCTGGTGGAACAACTCGAAGGCACTACTGCAGGCGTAGGCACACAGCCCGAGCGCTCGGTACTGAGCAGTGGCAGCGGCAAGGTTGCCCCGGCTATCTGTTACGAATCCATTTTTGGCGAGTACGTCAACGGCTACATCCGGAAAGGCGCTCAGGCCATCTTCATCATGACCAACGACGGATGGTGGGACCATACCGCCGGGCATCGCCAACACCTCTACTTCGCCTCCCTGCGGGCCATTGAAACCCGCCGCAGCATCGCCCGTTCCGCCAATTCCGGTATTTCCGCCTTCATCAATCAGCGGGGGGACATCCTGCAGCCTACGCGTTACGACGAGGCGGCGGCTATTCGGCAGAACATCCTGTTCAGCGACCGCGTGACCTTCTACGTTCTTTGGGGCGATTTGATTGCGCGCATTGCCCTGTTTGGGGCAGCTCTTTTGCTGCTGAATACCCTGGTGCGGGGCTTGTTGCCGGGTAGGAAGGGTGAAGGTTAAATTTTAAAGTATATAAGGTTAAAGGGTAACCGACTTCGCGTCAGGCTTGCTTCGTCGGTCGGAGAAGGTTAAAGGGGCAGGAAGCTCACCGGGTGCACTAAGCTAAGCCGTTGGAGGGGCATTCACCCGGTGTGCTTTTTTCTGTGTCTCCTGGTCAGCACGCCCGGCGAAAGGAGTGCGCCGGGCGAGACCGCCTCACCGGGTGCACTACGCCGAGCCGTTGGAGGGGCATTCACCCGGTGTGCTTTTTTCTGTGTCTCCTGGTCAGCACGCCCGGCGAAAGGAGTGCGCCGGGCGAGACCGCCTCACCGGATGCACCTTCCTCATACCCTGCAGAACAAGTCTAATGCTCCTCCACCGTCATGCCCTCAATGTGCGGGCAGTTTTGCAGCGTCACTTTTATATCACGCTCCGGGGCATTGATCACAAAGTCATAAATAAGCTCCAGCGCATCCGGGTCGATGGCGGTAGTCCGGTAGCCATCAATGGTGACGATTGCGCCATCAGGCAGGTGGTCCAGGGTCGTCTGAAGGCTGGCCTTATTGATGAAGGAAACGTGCTCGCTCAGGGTAATTTTGATCCGTTTGCCGGGCTGCCCGTTGACTACTTCTTCGTCATCGTAGTGGTAAGGTGTTCTGTAATTCGCACGAAGAATGAAGAACACGCCCACTACCATACCGATGGAAATACCGACTAGCAGGTCTGTCAAAAGGATAGCGATAATGGTAATGATGAACGGCATGAACTGGTTATACCCAATTTTGAATTGCTGCCGGTACAGGCTGGGTTTGGAAAGCTTGAAACCAACAAAAATCAGCACCGCTGCCAGAGACGCCAGTGGGATGTAGCCCATCAAGCCGGGAATAAGCAGCACACTGCCCAAAAGCAATAAGCCGTGATAGATGGCTGACATTTTTGTCTCCCCACCGGAAGCCACATTAGCAGAAGACCGTACAATTACGCTTGTCATCGGCAAGCCACCAATCATACCGGCGATGATGTTGCCAATGCCCTGCGCGCGCAGTTCTGCATTTTTGGGAGAATGCCGCTTGTGCGGGTCCAGTTTGTCTACCGCTTCGATACTCAGTAAGGTTTCCAGGCTAGCCACGATGGCGATAACGGCAGCGGTCTTCCAAACCACCGGATTAAGGATACCGGTCCAGTCCGGGAAGGCCAGCGCCTTTTGCAAAGAGGCGATGCTGTTGATATTGGGCAAGGTCACGAGCATTTGCGATTCCGGTGTCCAGGCCGGATAAGCACCGATGTAGGCCAGGTGCAGCCCTACGCCGGAAAGTACAGCTATCAGCGCGCCGGGGAACAGCCCCAAGATGCTATGTTGCTTGATAAATGGGCGCTCCCAGAGGATCATCAGCCCCAGAGAAACAAAACCGATAATGGCCGCGCCGGGGTGAATGTGCTGCAAGGCATAGAAGAAATGGGTAAAAGTGTTGCCGCCTTCTTTATCGGCAAAAGCCATCTCACCAAAGGCCTCCATATCAACGCCCAGGAAGTGAGGCAGCTGTTTGAGGATGAGAATAAGGCCGATCGCGGCGAGCATACCTTTAATGACGGAAGAAGGGAAATAGAGCCCGATGATACCCGCCTTGACTAACCCAAGAATCAATTGGAAAACTCCGCCCAGGACCACCGCCAGCAGGAACAGCTCGAAGCTGCCGAGTTCGGCAATGGCACTAAAAACAATCACGGTCAGCCCGGCAGCCGGGCCACTCACACTGGTATGCGATTGGCTGAGCGCGCCCACCACAATACCGGCAATAATACCAGTGATAAGCCCGGAAAATAAAGGTGCGCCGGAAGCCAGCGCAATACCCAGGCACAAAGGCAGGGCAACGAGGAAAACAACTAATGAGGCGGGAATATCCTTAGCGTAGTGCCTGGTATATTCTGTAAAGGTTTCTTTCATGGTGACGTTGTGAATTTCAGTAGCAGTAGTAATGGCTTTCTTTCGGTGAGGCTGATCTGTAAATATGCACCTTATTTCCCAACACCGCATTAAGCTGGGATTAGAATGGCATTAAAATAAGATTAGAAACAAAGAACGATCAGATGAACTGCTGCTCTAAGGGAAGGCGTACTGTAGCCAGGGTGCCTTTACCTGGCTGTGATTCCACCGTGATTCGCCCTTTGTGCAGCTCGATGATCTTTTGCGTAAGCGGCAGCCCTACGCCGTAGCCGGTACGGGCCTGCACATGCTGCCCACGGAAAAAAGGCGTGAAGATAGATTCCAGCTCCTCTTTAGGAATGCCCATGCCCTGATCCTGAAACCGGACTTCAATCGCTTTGCTGCCGGCTGATAGGGTGACGGTGACCGGGGATTCGGAGTACTTGAGCCCGTTCTCTGCCAGGTTGAACAGGGCAATTTGCAGTAAGTTGGCATTGCCGTTGACCACGAGCGCGTCCGGGTCGCTTGGAAAAGTGGCGGTGTCGATCTGAAGGGGCTGCTGTGGATAGGCCCTGCTGAGCTCTTCCTGTATTTCAAAGAGCAGTTCGTCGAGGCGGATGCTTTGCCCTTCGTCATTGACGCCTTCCGTTCCTACTTCAGCCAGGTGCAGAAGGCGCAGCGTTAGCCGGTTAAGGCGCTCAGATTCTTCGGAGATATTGTCCAGCGACTCGGCGACTGTGGGGGGCAGGGATTTATAATGCTGCCGTACGAGTTCTATTTCCCCAAGAATAGTCGTCAGGGGGGTATTGAACTGATGAGAAGCGTGGGTGATGAAGTTGCGCTGCGTTTCCACCGAAGTTTCCAGCCGGCTGAGCATTTTGTTAAAGGCCTCCACTATGCTACCCAGTTCATCCTTTGGGTCCTGATCGGGCAAGGGCTCCAAACGGACGTGCAAATTCGCGGTGTCCACGGTTTTCATTTTCTCGGTCATGGCGGTCAGGGGGGAGAGCATGCGCCGGGCGTACCAGCGGGCGATGAAGAAAATAAAAACCAGGTAAAGCCCGGCCAGCCCAAAAAGGATATTGGCCAGCTCCCGGAGTTCCTGCTTGCCCTGCCGGTTGACGGCGGTGACGATGGTGAAGTGAGGCCCCTGATCGTCCCGGTACAGAATGCCAACGCCAAGTGTGTCCCCTTGTTCCACCTTGAAGTATTCCTGTGCTTCCGTGACCGGTCCGGTCAGGCGGTCAGCCAAAAAATCGGGCAGGTGGGGGAGGAGGCTGTCCTTTTTCTCCAAATGAAAGAAGTATTCCTGTTCGCTGGGCAGGGTGCGCATGTGTTTCTGTCGGATTTGCTCCAGCACCTGAGGGCTCAACTCGTCGTCATCGAGGTACATTTGGGAAGCGATCATGCAGCGCTCGTGCAGGCGGGAGGTGAATTCGTGCTCCAGGTAGTTGCGGTAAAGCAAGAAAATCAGCCCGCCCATCAGGAAAAGGATGCCTGAGGTGAATAGCGCAAAGTTGAGGGCCAGCCGGTTTTTTAACTTCATGGCAGGGGCTATTCCATACTGAGGTAATACCCGGCACCGATCTTGGTGTGCAGGATGCGGGGCGAGCCGTCCGCCTCCAGCTTTCGGCGCAGGTAGTTAATGTACACATCCACTACGTTGGTGCCAGTGTCGAAGCCAATACCCCAGGCGGCTTCCAGGAGCTGCTCCCGGGTGAGGACCCGCCCGGGCTGCTGCATAAAACATTTAAGCAGCTCAAACTCTTTTGCGGTAAGCGAGATCAGTTGGCCGTCGCGCTGCACTTCCATGCGGTTGAGGTCGAGGGTGAGCCCGGCGGCATTTAGCAGGGCAGGCTGTACGGCAGCGTATTGGTGGTTACGGCGGTAAAGGGCGCGTACCCGGGCTGCCAGCTCTTCAATTTTGAACGGCTTGGCAAGAAAGTCATCGGCGCCGGCATCGAGTCCCTTGATGACGTGCTCGGTCTTGCCCATGGCGGAGAGCATCAGAATCGGGACGGAGAGGCGCAGCTCCTGACGGATGTGTTTGCAGATTTCCCACCCATTGACCTTGGGGAGGATGATATCGAGAATGACGAGGTCAAACGCTTCAGCAGACAATAATTCAAGCGCGACTTCTCCATCGAAAGCAGCCATAGATTCAATACCATACTGCCGCAAACCTTTATGGATTACGTTGCTGATTTTGATCTCGTCATCTACGATCAGTACCTTCATCCTGCAGCGGGCTACCGCATCTTGGGTCGGCGGCGCTTGCCCCCGGGGCGGAAGCCGCCCATTTGGCCGGATTGCTTGGCGGCACCGCGGTTTTTGAACTGCTTTTCGAACATGTTGAACTGTTCCTTGATATTAGGCTCGGTAATCTTGCAGCCTTTAGCGACCCGGTAATGTCGTTCGGCCTGTTTCCAGCGCCCCTTAGAGGCAGCGATATTTGCGAGCTGAAGTTGCAGCATAGCTCGCTCATTATCAGTCGGAACTTCGACTTCCTCAGCTTTTTTCAGCCACTTTTCGCCTTCCTCCACATTCTTCTGGGCCAGGGCAGTAGAGCCTTTGATCATGCAGAAGTAAGCCCGGTTGGTCGCGTACAGCCACTCCGGCTTAAGCGTGAGGTTCAGGCGTTCATTGGCGCCTTCGAAGTCGGACTGCTGCAACATCTCGGCTGCCGATTGTACCGTGCCCAGAAAAATGTAGGTGGCCAGCATAACCAATCCCAGAATGACAAACCAGATACCATACCATACCCCCATCGTTGCCCAAAGTGCAATACCACCAATCAGGCCCACGGCAATTAAAGCGAATTTGAGGTAAATATTAATTGTTAACATGCGTTCGGTTAATTTTTGGCAAATGTAGAAATTTTGATCGGGCGGTGCGCATTTTGGGTAACACCTGTTCTGTTTATTAGTTGTTTCTGGCAGCCAGTGCCTGTTCCAGTTTCTGGAGGTTTTCCTTCACCAGCAAATCATTGGAGGGGAAACTCCGCGCTTGCTTCATCCAGTGGCGGGCCTGCTCGGGGCGCATTTGTACGTAGTGGATATGCGCCAGGTTCAGGCAAGCCAGGGCGCTGTCATTAGGGTGTTCCAGCCCGAGCTCTATGGCTTCGGTAAGCATTTCGCTGGCAGGCGCCATATCCTTGCGCTGCAAATAGATTAGCCCCAGCGAAAAATAGTAGTACGCCCGGTTCCGCCTCAGCAGCAAGCCGGGAAACCATACCTGATCCAGGACTTTCTCTGCATCTGCCGCCTTCCCTCTTTTCAGCAGGCTGTGGGCCGTCCATACATTGCCCATGAAAGCCTGCGTCAGCAGGAGTAAAACGCCGCCAAGGTAAAGGTACCAGGCCTGACTGATGCCCAGCCGGAATTGCAAAACCGCTCCCAGGATAAAAAACAACCCAATTAATAAGTATCGAAGATAAACCGTTGCCATAAGAAAAATTTCTGCAAATATACTCGCTGGGCTTGGGTTTGCAATATTCGGCATCGCATTATCTTCGGGTCTCCTGCAGACACCTGAATAACCGTTGTTTATTCCCAAAAATGGAAATTAGTCTTTTTTTGGGACAAATTTAACTAGGTTTGATTTTTTAAATTTCTGTAATACAGCGGATTATGTTTTTTGGCACAGGTTTGGATATATTATTTACAGCAAAAGCAAGCAAATACAAACTTTCCTGAAAGCAGGGATACGATTGGAGAAAACTCCAACAAACACTCAAGCAAACACAACTGAACAACACTTAGAAGAAATAAAAGGAGACTCAGCGTTTCTCCAAAAGAGTTTTGAGGATTTAATCTTCATTAAGAATAGGTAAATAGGTTAAGCTAAGTAGACGGGGAATAGCCAAAACGGTTATTCCCCTTTTTTTGTCCCCGGGCATCCCGTACTTTTGCAGCAAAAGATCCCTGCTTATGATACGTTTGCTCTTGTCCTCCGCACTGCAAATTTTATGGGTTTTAGTCGTTGTGGCCCAGCCTGAGGTCACCTGGGTGCAGCGCTATGCTGTTGAGTCGCCGATTTTTTCCTTTGGTAAAAACCTCAATATTATCGATATGGCAACGGATGAGGCCGGGGATATTTACCTTTTAGGCTTTCACCGTTCTGATTTGGAGCTCGATGGTACAGTGGTCCACCCGCCCTACAGCGGTGCACAAACCGGTTTCCTGCAGAAGCTTTCTGGTGGAGGCGAAGTGTTGTGGTACCGGCGGCTGACGATGGGCGATATGCGGACACTAGCGGTCAAAAGCGGCAAGGTTTACGTGGGGGGAGAAATTGCCTCCGCGGAATACGGTCCCCTGCTCATTCAGCGGGATGCCTCAGGGGCTACCCGGACGTTGTTTGCCGATGGCTACCGGGATGCTTTTATTGCCCGGTTTGATACAGAAGGCACGCTGGAATGGGCAAAAGCCTACGGCGGAGCAGACAGTGAGTTCTTCGATAAAGGGGACCGGCTGAACGCATTGGCGGTTGATGATGCCGGTTCGATCTACATTACAGGCAGTTATCACCGGGAGATGGATTTCGGTGGTCCTACCGTATTCACGGAGCCCTCTGACCGAGGCAAGACGTTCTACCTGGCCCGGCTTACACCTGATGGCGACCTGGAATGGGCAGAGCAAATTCAGTCTCCCCTGCCCATTGATGGCGGGAATGCGGAAGGCCTCGGGTTAGCCCTGAGCTTGGAGGGTGAGCCCATCGTCTCTATTGCTTACAGCGCTGGTGGTTTACTGCTTGATGGTAGTATTCTGATGAATGACAATCAGGATGGTGATGATGGTTGCCTGTTGGTTAAATACGATACACAAGGCAACCGGCAATGGTACCGGAATATCGAGCCACAGGAAGGCTTAATTGTCCCCTTTGGCCTTGAAACGGACGAGCAGGGCCGGATTTACCTGGGTTTTTCTCATGAGCAGCAAGTTCTCATAGAGGAATCAGCCACTTTGCAGTATTTTCAAGCCGAAGATGACCTGCTTAAGACGGCTTTGCTCTGCTGGGATGCCAATGGGCAACTGCTCTGGGGTAATACGCTGTTTTGTTCTAATGGCGCAATGGATGTCCACCCGGACGGAAATATTTACCTCTCAGCCGCCGCCTTTCGGGCTGAGGTCGCCCTTTCGGAAAGCACCGCGCTGTCGTTCGAAGTTGGTGGGTCTGTAAGTTTGTGGGCACGTTTCCTCCCGGACGGGCAGCTATCCTGGGCACATCAGCCTGAACTGTTGGGAGATCCCCCCTTCAGCACCAATCATAACATTATGGTGGACGCGGAAGGGCGGGCTTACGCCTCAGCGAACTTCAACCAACCCCTCGCGTTTGGGAATGGATGGTCATTGACAACCGGCTATGATTCGCCCGACTTCGATGCCCTTTACCTGATTCAAATTGACGATTCGAATATCAGCAGTGTATTCCGCCCTGTGCATCGGCCACTCCGTGCCTTCCCAAACCCTACAGCAGGCACATTGCATGTGGAGCTTCCGGGGCATGGCCAATTGCAGTTATTGAGCAGTTTGGGGCAGCGGGTATGGGGCGTTGCGCATGCCGGAGGGCTGCAATCCTTTACATTGCCCGCTTTACCAGCTGGCCTTTATTTGCTTCAGGGCCAAACGGGGCAACAGCGCTACCTGTCCCGGATTGTAATTGAGTAATCAATTCTGCCAGTTCAGAAAGGTCTGATTGCCATTCGCTCTAATAAATGCCCCCGTATGTCGAAAGCCTTTTACTTTTGTAGGGAATTAAACTTAATCTTGTGGCCGAAAAATACACCCGGCTTTAATGTCAGATAACACCGAAATAAACCTACTTTCCCGTCTCAAAGCGGACGATCGGATGGCGCTGCAGCACCTTTTCGAAGATCACTACGAAATGGTCTGCCAGTCGATCTACCGCTTTGTGCCTGATGCCAGCACCGCTGAGGACCTGGCACAGGAAGTCTTCCTCCGGTTTTGGGAAAAGCGCCACAAAATCGAAATCAACTCCTCCCTTGGTGCTTACATCCGCCGTATGGCCATCAACGAAGGGCTGGGCTACCTGCGCCGCAACAAGCGCTGGGAGCAGGAAGCCTTTGAACCGGGCCATGAACCCGGCGTGGATGATAGCGCTGAGGACAAATTTCTTCATGGTGAAATGCAGGAGAATGTTACTGCTGCCATCAATCAGTTGCCCCCTAAATGCCGAATGGTTTTCCAACTGAGCCGGTACGAAGAGCTCACTTACAAAGAGATTGCTGATCAGATGGAGATTTCCGTAAAAACGGTGGAAAACCAGATGGGCAAAGCCTTGCGGGTACTACGTGAACAATTGCAGCAGTACCTTCAGCTTGTTATGCTCTTTGGCTTGTTGTGGCTGTCCGCCTGTCAGCAGCCGGCTACAGCATCCCCTCCCGTACATGCCGAAATCAATAGTATGCAATATGCCGCCTTTCGCCTGAAACCAGGCACGGACCTGAAAACAGCCCTGCAGCAGTGGGTAGATTCGAATGATGTTGACGCTGCCGTCATTTTAAGCGCGGTGGGCAGCCTGACGGATTACGCCATTCGCTTTGCCAATCAGCCTGAAGCCAGCGTAGGGCAGGGGCACTTTGAGATCACAAGCATGACCGGTACCCTATCCAAAAACGGCTCCCATTTGCACCTGACAGTCGCAGATGAAACCGGGCATTGCCTGGGCGGCCACCTGATGGAAGGTTGCCGGATTTACACGACGGCTGAAATCGTAATGGGACTGCTGCCGGGCCATGAATTTCTGCGGGTGGCAGACGATACTTACGGGTATAAGGAACTGGAAGTAAAAAAGAAAGAAAAAAATTGATGCATGCATAGGGGGGATGCCAAACCGCATGCATCAGTATTCCGGAAACTAACAACAACATGGATCAAAGCGACTACCTTGAATTGATAGGGCGGTATCTCTCCGGGGATATTAGCGAGGCAGAGCGGGAAGCGCTCATGCGCTGGGTAGAAGCCGATTCTGCCAACCGGGCGGTGCTAGAAGAAGCCGAAAAACTATGGTCGGTAGCGGCATCCTATGAGATGCCTGACTTCTCTGCCGGAAAGCCGGCAGCCTGGGATTTGCTGGAGGAACGGATCGGGGCAGCAGAGAAAACCGGTGAAGCCAAAGTGATTGGATTGTCAACCCTGAAGCTATACCTGCGCTATGCAGCTGCAGCGGTCCTGTTACTGCTGGGCGGTTACTGGGGGTACTGGTATTCCGGCCTTATAGACCATTCGCCGGTGTTTGCAGAGGTTCAAACCGCTGATAAGGAAGAGCAAACGCTCACCCTGCCTGACGGAAGCACGGTAGTGCTGAATGAGAATAGTTCCATTCGTTACGCCAAAGACTTTAAGCAGCGGGAAGTCAGGTTGACCGGGGAGGCATTCTTTGACGTGGTAAAGCAGGACGGCGCTATCTTCACTATCTTTTCAGAAGGCGCCCAAACTACTGTACTGGGTACATCCTTTAATGTCAGAGCCTATCCTGATGAACCGGAAGTAACGGTTTCGGTGGCTACCGGGAAGGTGGAAGTGGCCTCTGTAGATAAAGAAGAAGAGAAAGTTTTACTGGTTCCTGGTGCCTCCGGGCAGTACAATAAAATGCTGGATAAAGTCCGGGAAGCACCGGTCTCCAACGCAATGGCATGGAAGGAGAACCGGCTGCAGTTTGACAATCAGCCGCTGGGCCAGGTCGCCAGTGCGATTGAACGGTACTTTGGGAAGAAGGTAGTACTGACAAATGAACAGCTGGCGAATTGCCGCTTCATGGGAGATTTTCCCAACCCTAAGCTGCAGGAACTGCTGGATGCGATGGCCTTCACGATGGAACTGGAAATTGTCGAAGAAAATGGGCAGATTGTAATCAAGGGCAATGGAGACTATTGCCGGTAAGTGACGGAGAAAAATTGTATCATTTATTTCCGTCGAACTACTAAAGCACGAAAAGCCATGAAAAAACTGCTGTTACTTACGGGATTATTGTTAGCAGGTGCCGGGCTCAATGCACAAGCTCCGGTGGCACTGGCAAGCTATCGTACCATCAATCAGTCTCTGGGGGAGGTGCTCAAAGACCTGGAGCAGCAATTTCAGGTGCGCTTTTCCTACAGCCCGGACTTTATCCCGCTGGAACGGAAAGTCTCGGTGAATGTGGAGGAAGGGGCCAAACTGGAAGCCATTATGGACGAAATCTGCCGTCAACTGCCGATCTCCTACCGTAAAATGGGCAATCAGGTGATGCTGAAGCCCAGCCGCAAAACAGATGAACTGGGGCAATTGGAACCGGTGAAGCCCAAGGTCAGGCAGCAAAGCCCAATCTATCCGGAGGATGCTGCCGAGCGGGAGCGCTTAAGCCAGCGGATGGAGCCTATCCGGCAACCTAAAACCAAAGTGATCAACAGCCCGGGAGGGAATGCTTATAAGGAAATTCATGTCGACCTCTACCATTTGCCGCCTCCACCTGCGGTCACTGCAGAAGCCGATGAAGAGGTGTACAGGGGCGACCGCCGGCTGGCTCAGGTGTCTATCCTGCCTTACGTAGGGACTAACCTTGAGCGCAGCGCTGAGATTACGAACAATGTATCCCTTAATGTGCTCTGGGGCACTAATGGCGGTGTAGACGGCCTCGAAGTGGGCGGTCTTTACAACAAGATCATCAATGACGTTGAAGGCGTACAGATTGCCGGTGTGGGCAGTCAGGTTGGCGGAGATGTCATTGGCACACAGGTCGGCGGTGTTTTCAACGTCAATAATGGCAAAGTACAAGGTGTGCAGGCTGCCGGTGTATTCAATATAGCCGGAGAGACGCAGGCCATTCAGGCTGCCGGCCTGTTCAACATCAGTCATGGCGACGCTGCCGGGCTGCAGGCTTCGGGGTTGTTCAACATCTCCGGGGGCAAAGCAGAAGGGCTGCAGGTTGCAAGCTTGTTCAATAAAAGCCAGGGCTTTACCCGCTCCCAGATATCCGGTCTGTTCAATAAGGCGGGAGATGTGGAAGGCGGTCAGGTCAGCGCCCTTTTCAATAAGGCAAAACGGGTAGACGGCTTTCAGGTGGCACTCATCAATGTAGCGGATACGGTGAACGGTGTGCCGGTTGGCTTGCTTAACATCGTTAAGAACGGCTACAATCGCTTCGAACTGTCGTCCAATGACGCGTTGTTTGCCAATGCGGCGTTGAAGCTTGGCGCGTATTCCTTTTACAACATCTTCAAAGTCGGGATGCGCTGGGATATGCAGGAGCAGCCTGGTACAGTGGGGGCAGCTGAAGAAGCGCGGGCTTACAGCTGGGGGCTCGGCTACGGCATAGGCACCACCAAGCGCTTCACACCGAACCTGATGATGAATGTGGAAGCCACCTGCATGCACATCAATGAGTTGGAGCGGTGGACCAAAGCAGTCAACCTGCTCAATCAGCTCAGCCTGACGCTGGGCTACAACGGCACCGATCGAAAGACGAGCTTTTTTGCCGGCCCCATCGCCCACCTGATGGTGTCCCGGGTAGCAGACCCTGAGACGGGCGAACTGGGGTCACGGGTGATTGATCCTTCCTATACCCTTGCGGAAGGCGGGCAAAATACCCACCTGCGGTTTTGGGTAGGCGTACAGGGCGGCATACGGTTTTAGCATGTGATTCCCGGAATAAACCGGGCACCGAATTGACCAAAATTTTTTGAAACAGGCAACGTCCGGGAATCATCCCGGCCAGCCATAGTTATGCCTTGCAGGAACGGTCTTCTGCCGGCTGCAAGGGCGAGAAATCATTATTTAAAATCAACGAAAAGCAATAGATCATGAAAAAGTTAGGATTGCTCACTTTGGCCCTGCTGCTGGGGCTGGCTGTTCAGGCACAGCACGAAACCTTATTTAACAATGCCCGCGTTGTTGGCGGCTTTGGCGCGCCAATCATTGAGATGGGGCTGGGCAATGACATGACGACCGCAGTAGGCGGTGGCGGCGGCGTGGTGATCGATAACTTCTTTATCGGTGGCTACGGCGTAGGGAGCATTGACTTTGAGCGCCTGATTGAGGATGACGACATTCAGGAAATCGAGCTCGGGCACGGTGGTTTTTGGCTGGGGTACACCCTGGCGCCTCACCGCGTACTGCACCTTTATACAAGTGCCCGCCTGGGCTGGGGCGCAGTCGGCATTGACGTCTCCGACAACTCCTCCTTCCCGGATAACACCGACAATGTATTTGTGGTAACACCGGAAATCGGCCTGGAGCTGAACGTGACCCGCTGGTTCCGCGTGGCGGGTACCGTAGGCTATCGCTATGTGGACGGCATAAGCGACAACAGCCCCTACAAATCCAATGCCTTTGATGGCACCCTGGCTAACCTGACCTTCCGCTTCGGCTGGTTCGGGTGGGACAGGGACAACTAACAAGCTTATAATCACCCGACATTTTTCACTCACTGTAGAGATGCTAACATAGCATCTTGTAAAAAACAAGAAACTATGAAAACGATTCAAATGATGCTATTCGCCATTGCCACAGCACTATTGGGCAGCGGCTGCTTTATCAACATCGATGACGATGACAGCTTTTCCATTGGCTGCCTGAATGCCGACGGGCCATTTGTAAGCCAAAGCCTGGTCATTGACGACTTCAGCGGTATTAAAAATGAAACGTCAGCAGAGGTCTTCATCCGGCAGGGGGACGAACAGGAAGTCATCGTGGAAGGCAAGGAAGATGCGATTGATGAACTGGAACTGGATGTCAATAACGGTATTTGGGAAATTGAGTTTGACCGTTGCGTCCGCGATCTGGACAATATGGAAATCTTCATCACCTTGCCGGTACTGCGGCAGGTTTACAGCTCCGGCTCCGGCGATATCATGGGCGAAAACCTTTTCCTGGCAGAAGACATCGACTTTCAGCTTAGTGGCAGTGGCGATGTCCGCATAGAAACAGAAGCGGATGATATAGATGTGAAGATCAGCGGCAGTGGCGACCTGATCATTGACGGCCTCTGCGACGAAGCCGTGTACCGCCTTAGTGGCAGCGGTGATGTGCAGGCTTTTGGCATGCAGTCGCGTACGGCCGACATTAACATCAGCGGCAGCGGTGGCACCGAGGTCAATGTGGCGGAGTTCCTGAAAGTCCGCATTTCCGGCAGCGGTGACGTGCGCTTCATTGGCTCGCCCGAGATTGATGTCAACATCACCGGCAGTGGCGATTTGATTGATGAGAATTAGACGATAAAGGGAACTAAAATACAGCCAGACCTGACAAGATCACGGGCTGATGCCTGTGGATACTTGTCAGGTTGCTTTTTTTACCGCACCACGATTCGCTCTGTTCGCACCTGATCTCCATTTTGCAATTGCAGCAGATACAGCCCACCGAGGCAGGAGAGGTTGATTTGCCCGTCCGCAGGCAGATGAGCCCATTGCTGTATCAGTTGCCCCTGTACGTTGTAGAGTACGCCCGACCATTGAGTGGGGTTTTCCGTTTGCACCTGCAGGGTTTGGCTGGTAGGGTTGGGGAAGACTTTTAAGTTCGGTTTTGCAGTCGTGTTGGCATTGGTTGGTGATGCTACCCGGAGCCAATAGTAAGCCAAGACATTTGAAATCCTTTGCCCGTTGCGGAACTCCTCAAGATGATAGGGTACGATGTAGGATTGACCTGCTGTACCTGGGCTATCCCAGACCGTTCCCCCAAACAAGGGGTTCTCTACAAGTAGCGTGCTGCTCCCTCCGGGATCAACAACATTCACAGGTTGATATCCCGAAAAGGAATCATCTAAATCAGGGATAGAAACCCAAATAGAATCATTATCCGTATCAAAAGGAGTAGGGGAGAAACTCAAAGGCTCATTCACGAGGCCTGTCTCCTCCAAATCTGAAACGACAACCGTAGTATTGGTTCCCTGAAACTGAGGGTTGAGAATGGTATAATGGGCTTGAAGAGGCATGGTTGCCCCCGGATCAAGATTGGCGATCATTTCAGAGAAACAGCAGACGGGTGAAGTAATGGTATAGGATGCTCTGGCAGGATACGTATGGGTGTTGGTATAGAACCGTCTGGCTAGGTCCGGGGGGATATTTGTTTCCTGCAGGAGCAATAGCCAACCCGAACTCCCGTCTCCCCAAAAAACAGGTATACTATCTTCTACAGGACTATCAATAGGGCTGATCAGTTGTACCCGGGCTTCCAGCGTCAGATTCGCTTCAGGGGTGTCTTCCTGAATAATACGCATGTTGCCAGCCAGATAAGAGCTTTGAGCATGCCCAAGCAGGAAAGCGCTAATCGTCAGCAAAAGCACGTAAATCATTCTTTTCATAATACTTTGGGTGTTTGATGATGCATAAAGGTATTAGTGGCCAATCCCTTGCCCCGCAATAACTTTATGGTTAAATTCGCGTTCTTTATCTTGATTCTGTTGGCTAGTGGATCGAGGCGTAAATACTTGACAGTTAAAGACCAGGCATTACAGAAGGGCTTGAGCTTGAAAATACTATCAAATAATTCGGTCTAGTCGCACTAGTGAGCCTGCAGAAGATACGTGAAAAACAGACCAAAAGCAACCCAAAGAATATATGCAGTTTCTCTTCCCGGCTTTTTTGTTCGCCCTCGCTGCACTAGCGATCCCCGTGATCATCCACCTGTTCCACTTCCGGCGGTTTAAGAAGGTGTACTTTACGAATGTGCGCTTTTTGAAAGAAGTAAAGGAGGAGACAAGCGCCCGCTCCCGTCTGCGCAACCTGCTCGTACTGCTGATGCGGCTGCTGGCGGTGGCGTTTCTGGTATTCGCCTTCGCTCAGCCATTCATCCCGCAGGAAGACGCGGAGGTACAGCAGGGGAATAAGGCAGTCAGCCTGTTCATCGACAATTCCTTCAGCATGCAGGCCCTGAGCCAGGACGTGCCTTTGGTGGAGAAAGCCAAACAGCGCGCCCGGGAGATTGTGCAAGCCTACGCGCCTACCGATGAATTTCAAATCCTGACCAACGACTTCGAAGGGCGGCATCAGCGCATGGTCTCTCAGGAGGATGCTATCGCGTTGATTGACGAAATAAAGCCCGGTCCCGCGGTACGGCAGCTTTCGGAAGTCCTGACCCGCCAACGGCAGGCGCTTTCCACGGCAGAGGCCGATAACGAAGTGGTTTACCATATTTCCGACTTCCAGCGCAACATCACCGATATCGAAGCCGTCAGCGACACCACGCTGGAGTTCAACCTCGTGCCCCTGCAGGCCGTACAGGAAAAAAACATCAGCATAGATTCGGCCTGGTTTACCAATCCGGTGCCTATGCCCAATCAGCCTAACCCGCTTGTTGTTCGGGTGCGCAATCTCACGGAAGCAGCTGCGGAGAACGTCCGCCTGTCTATCCGTTATGAGGGAGAGAACAAACCGGTAGGCACGCTGACCGTTCCCGCCGAGTCTTCCGTGGTAGATACCGTCAATATCTCCATACAGCGGACCGGCTGGCACGAAGCCCGCCTCAACATCACCGACTTCCCCATTCAGTTTGACGACAATTATCACATTGCCTTCAATGTGAAAGAACAAATCCGGGTGCTGGCCATCAATGAGCAGCAGCCCAACCGCTTTCTGACGGCGGCTTTCCAGGGTATCAACAACTTCAAAATTGACAACCTGCCGAGTCAGGCGCTGGATTATTCCCAATTTGGGAACTACGATATGATTGTGCTGAACGACCTGCGGACGGTATCCTCCGGGCTGGGCTTTGAGCTCCGTCAGTATGTACAGGATGGCGGCAATCTGCTGGTTTTCCCCAGCCGAAATGCTGATGTTAGTACTTACCGCGGGTTCTTAACCGGCTTCCCGGCCAACGAGCTGCAGCAATTTGAGGAGCGCCCCCGTCAGGTGGGGCAGATCAATACCGATGCCTTCATCTTCAATGATGTTTTCGAGAACCGCTCTGCCAACCTGAAGCTCCCCGCCACGCAGGGTAATTTCAGCCTCAGCAATTTTGCCAACCGGGGCGAAGAGCCATTGCTCACCTACCGCGATGGTTCGGTATTGCTGGCCCGCTATCAGAACGGACAGGGCAATCTCTACCTCAGTGCCGCCCCGCTTTCGGATGAGTACAACGACCTGGTGCGCAACGGAGAAATCTTTGTGCCCATGTTGTTCAAGATGTCGGTATCCTCCCGTCAGGGGCAGCAGTTGTCCTACACGATTGGGCAGGATGCTACGATCGTCGCTCCCCATGATGCCACGAGCAGCGATATTGTCTACAAGTTGCAGGGCGAAGCCGAAGAGTTCATCCCCGAACAGCGCATTATTGGCGCGAAAGTCTACCTTACCGTAGGGCAGCAGGTCGATGAAGCCGGCTACTACGATCTCTTCCTGCAGCCGGAGAACCCACTGGGCACTTACGCCTTCAACTACGACCGCCGGGAGTCCGACCTCGACTACTACAGCCCGGATGAGTTGGCGGAGTATGTTGGGCCATTGGCGAGCCTCATCAATGTAGCCGACAACGCTGTCCTCACCGCTACTATCGAAGAGCGGAGCCAAGGTATACCGCTATGGCGCTGGTGCCTGATTTTGGCGCTGGTGTTTTTGGGGGTGGAGGTGTTGTTGCTGCGGTTTTGGGAGGTGTAGGGGATCTTCCGTTTGGTTTTGGTTATGCTTTTTTACAATGTATGCTTGTCTTTTGGGTTGCATTGTTGTAATTTGGGAGCATCATTGCATCTCTTAAACCAATAACGCGTATGAACCATTCAACAAACGGTAGTGTGGCCGTACACACACACATTCCATCCGCCGAAGCCAATAGGCGAAGGAGAACATACACACTTCTCTCCAGGCAACTTAAGCTAAGGAAGGCACGTATCGCGCCTTTTCTGATACTCCTCAGTATTATGATACTGGGCTGGAGTTGTGAGAAGGAGGCACTGCTTGATATTTCAGTGAACAGCGCCATTGAAAACCGCTCTATTGGAGGGGTACTTAGCGGGTCAGGTGAAACCGTTCTTGGTAATGTATTGAACAACCCTTATGCTTTGGATAATATCAATCAGGCTTACCAGATGTTAAGGGGGAGTGCTGGTAATTTACTGCCCACGCATTACTACCTGAAGTGGGTGCCTCAAACGGGTGAGCATACCGAAGCATTAGAAGCTTTTGAGGAGGCCTATGGTTATGAATTTGAAACACAGCCTATTCACTTTGAGGTCGTATATGAAGGGACAGAGAACTATGTAGATCCTGCGATCGGTGAAAATGGGTTTTCTCCTGAATATGGAGCTATTACGGCTGCTCATTTTAATGCCAGTGCAATGCCTGCCGTCCCTTTCGAATTGCTCGAAGTTATGCATATCCCTCAATATGAAACAAGGCTTACCTTCACCGCATTTGTTATCTCAGGAAATGAAGCCTACTATGAAGCGACAGAAGGTTTGTGCCATCCGGATTGCCCGACTTGGCCGGATTGCCTTGAAGACAGCAGCCTCACCTGTGAGGTGGTGCCGGGGACCGCTTTAGGCACTATAGCACTAGCTGGGTCTGGTAGCGCCGGCACAATAGCGTCTACAGCACCTAGGGCTAATTTCCCTAATTACATTCTTGATGATCGGATGGGGCTGTATGGAGAGCATGAGGTCATTAACGCCATTATTCCAGAGCCGATCGAGTGCCCTCCGGGCTGCATCGCAAAATTGAGGCTGAATCCCAGTGCCGGCCCTTTCCACCTGGAGTGGTACTGCGACTGCGATGGAGATCCCACCGAAGGCGACGACGATGAAGAAGAAGACCCTGAGCCACCTGCGGGCCAGGTAGAACAATGCGGTTGCTTCGTTTATGAAAACAAAAAGAAGCCTGGCGGGCGTATTATACTGACCGACACACAAACAGGTGACGAGGGCGTAAGGCGAGTGAAGGTGAAAACAACCAGGCACCACTGGGGGTTCATTTGGCGAAATACAGACACGGATGATGAGGGCTGTTGGAAAATCAATAAAGCTTACAATGTCCGCCGGATGAAAACCAAAGTGGTATTCAAAGACCGGGCCAGCGACCGGGCCGTCATCCGGTCATTCCGCGGAGCGAGATTTTGGAATGCTTTTCTCAAGCCGGTAAAATATACCTGGAAGCTACGGCGAAATGGTAAAAACTGGCATGCCCTGTGCCTGCGCCTGGAGGATGACCCGGAAGACCACAGCAGCAAACAGGAAGAAGCCTATGTAGCCGCCCTGACCAATAACGGCATGCATGAGTATTATGACGACTTTGGTATTGACCTGCCCAGCCCTGGCAAGCTACGGATTTTGATTCATAACTTAGATGATCGCCTGAATGCCGCCCCTATGTTCCGGACTATTGATAATGAACAGTTTGGGCTTGGGGATATTGCTGGGTACTTATTAGCCTATCAAACCCCCTTTACAGGTCTGTTGTACACTTACTGGGAGCTCTCAAAACCGGATATCTTCATTAGTTTTGGTGATCCCGATCCCTCTGACGATAAGCGGCAAACGGTCTACCATGAGATGGTGCACGCCTCCCAGTATGCCCAGGTAGGTCGGGATTGGTGGATTGATTATGTAACGTATATCATGACGCGGGTGGGCTCCGGGGAGCCTCTGCCCTATGGAGACGGTACGGACCCCGGTGCCGGCCGTGCAGAACTGGCAGAAGGCATGGCGGAGTCCGTGGAGCTGTACCTGGCGGATTTGAAGTATGGGTTGTTGCATAGTGATGGACTGGTCAATGCAAATCGATATGCTAATCAAGCAGAGGAACTTGAGTTCTGGTTAGAAGAGAATAATATTGGGTTCATTCCTGAGGGATTGTTTTATGATCTTTTTGATGAAAATGGAGTCAATCCACCAATACCTATTGCTCCTGCAGCGGAGCCGATGTTATTGGGAAGTCCTAATGCATTAGTTGATAATGTTTCAAGCTTTACTTTTCTAGATCAATTATCTGCGCTCAACCCAATTACAGAAGATGTAAACGGTTTTAGAACAAATCTGTGGCAGCAAAGCGGCCCTCAAGGCAATACACTTGCAGGCTTCAACCAAATTTTTCAGGACTATGGTTACTAGTTTAGGTCGGTTTTTTAGCTTGGTAGGGGCGACATTATTTTTGGCTTCATGTGGCTGCCGACAAGATTCCTTTGGAGAACAATTGGAGCTTGTCATTCCGATAGAAGTGAAGCCAGAACAAGATTCATTCCGTTTAGGAGATACCCTTTGGATATCTGCTGACTTTAGTAAAAATGTAGAGGTACGAGGACAGGAAAAAAAGATTTACCTCGAAAATTTTAATTTTTTTGCGAGCCTTGTCGTTTCTGAAATTAGCGATACCGTAGAGCGGTATATCCCAAATCCTACATTCGTTGTCCGAAAAGGAGAGTTGGAAGTATTGCCGTTGCAGACTGCAATATCCTATCCCATGTATTTTGTGGAAACTGAAACGGCCTACCAATTTGAGGCAGGCATCGTTTTAAAAGTGCCGGGTTTGTTCCATCTCGGGATAAGTTCATCAGAATCTGTACTGGAAAGATATGAGCATCCGGCTATGTACGCTTGTAAGAATGATAGGCGAAGTCAAGTACAGATTTACTATCAAAATAGTGCAACCAATGAGGAGCGTTATGAGCGCTTATTTTTGCAAACAGAGGTAGATTACTTGCTAGAGTTAGTTGACTTTCAGCGGTATTCAGACTATGGAGGTTTTACTTTTATAGTCACTGAATAGCGGCACGGATACCAGCCTGTCAGCCCAATCTGAAGTGCTGGCAGGCTGTTTAGTTTTCGTTTATAATTGACCGCCTCTGGTAGCAAGGCGGCCCCAACGGAAACACATTAGCAAACTATAACCAACTTTTTCAGGACTATGGCTTTTAGAATGATTGCTTTCTGCGGGCTTTTAGGGCTTATCCTGTTCATCAGCAGTTGCGGCTGCAAAGAGGATGAGTTTGGCGAGCAGATGATAATAGAACTACCGGTTTCCACCTACCCAAATAAGGATACCTTTCAATTAGGAGATACCTTATGGGTAGAGTGCCTGTTTCCTAAGGTATTTTCCGTAAAGGATGCCAGTGGGGAAATCGTTTTGGAGGACTTTCAATTCCGTACTTCACTATTTTTCTCTGAAGTGTCTGATACCATAGAGCAGTATGGTAACGAAGTGGGGGTGCTTGAAAGGATAGGTACAGTAGACTTTTTACCTTCATTTACTGCTGCAGAATATCCCATAGGTATTGTTGAGGACTCTTTGAATTATTCCTTCAAAGCAGGTTTCGTTCTGTTAGAGCCAGGACTATATTGGTTTGGCTTTAGTACTCCGGAGTTTTTGTATGAAGATTATGAACACCCGGCGATGTACACCTGTGGCCGGAACCGGCGGTCGAGCGTAAATTTCTTCTATCAAAACCCTGCGACTTCTGAAGAAGGATATCAAAGGTTGATTTCAGAAACCAATGTGGAGTACCTTCCGGAGTTATTAGATTTAGAAGAATACAGAGGCACAGGTGCTTTGACCTTTTGGGTGGTTGAGTAGACTATAAATACCAGCCTGTCAGCTTAATCTGGAGCGCTGGCAGGCTGTTTGGTTTTCGGTTATAATTGCCCGCCTCTGGCAGCAAAGCGGCCCCAATGGAAATACTTTAGCAAGCTTCAACACAAAAAGTAGTGCCCAAACATATGGCATGAAGCTAAAAGCATAAAGTTAAAACTGCCCTCCTGATTTCCAGAAAGAATAGGTCATGCTTATTTTGCATTTTCTTTCCAGAAAAAGAAACAATTTCAGAAATCAGGAGGGCTAAAAAATATAGCCATGAAATACTACTTCAAAAGCACCTTTACAGCCTTACTCCTACTGCTCAGCACAAGTGCCCTGTACGGGCAGACCTACTTCAGCCTCCGGCTGGGTGGTGGTGTAACGGAGATAAAGGGGGGGGATTTTCATAGAGTTTCTTCACCCGGTTTTTACGAAGTGAGAGATCGGCTCCTGCCGCATTGGTCGGTGGGGCTAGGCTTAGAAAAACAGATCAGCGAAGCGCTTTTCCTTTCCTGGACAAACAGTTATTATTTTGATCGGGTATTTGAGATGTCAGTATTCAATATTGTTGGATATAGTTTTCACCGCTTCAATAGCTGGCGTACGGATTTTGCTGTCAAGCGGTCATTTGCAGATGCATTCTTGATAGGCGCCGGGCTAGGTCTGAACTATATTCATAACCCTGAGATAAGCGTAACTGGGGAAGATTATTCGGAAGTCAGTAATTCTGGGGGCAATGCTCCTGATCATCGTTATTTCGAGTACACTTCACACCTGTCGCTCGCCTACTGGTACAAAAGGTATATGGTAGAGCTTTCCTACATTCATGGCCTGGGGCTGAGGAACAGGGAGCGGGAAATGCTCCGCCCCATTAATGAGCTCAATCTTACGCTGATCCTTCAGTTCAAGGCGCCGTGGTCTGGTAAAGGGCGCAGGGGCATGGAGCTTCGGTTTTGAAGTGTAGCATAAAAAGTGTGCCTGCTGTATTCAGCAGTAGTTTATATGCTTTTTTACAATGCATGCTTGTCTTTTTGGTAGCATTGTTGTAATTTAGGAGCATTATTGCATCTCTTTAAACCAAATAACACTTGTGAACCATTCAACAAACGGTAGTGTGACTGTACACACACACATTCCATCCGCCGAAGCCAATAGGCGAAGGAGGGCACACATTCCATCCGCCGAAGCCAGAGGGCGAAGGAGGACACACTTCCCTCCAGGCAACTTAGGCGAAGGAGGACACCCATCGTGCCCCTTCTGATACTTCTCAGCATAATCATGTTGGGCTGGAGTTGTGAGAAGGAGGCACTGCCTTCACCCGCAATAACAGAAACAGAGGCTTCACCGGAACCGAGTATTGTATTCCGGTCTGAGAAAGACTCAGTGCCCACTATTCTGGGCGCACAGCGCAACAACCCCTACACCGTACCGAATATGACACAGGCTTGGAACAATCTTTTCGGGCAGCACAAATCCTACGCTGCTTTGCCGGCCACCCACCAATACGTAAAATTTGACCCCCAAAGCCTTGAGGAATACAAGGCACTTGCAGAAAGCGGGATCACTTATGTTGATTTTCCGCTGGGCTACGAGGTGGTGCAATTGGGCGATTATTACCCACAGGAAGGCCTTGGGGCAGAGGGCATTCCGGATTTTTATGGCGTTCTGGAAGCCGGAGAGCCGGTGCCGGCTGTAACGTATCAGGTCCTGGAAGACCTGGTTATCCCTCCCTACGAAACCCCATTGACTGCTCGTGCCTTTGAGGAGGTTGGCGGCCTTTCTGCCTATTTTGAAGGGCTGGGTGGCACCGGTGTCAGTGCCATACCGGACCCCTGCGGGCAGGAGTGCCCGAATTACCCCAATTGTTTTTACTTCCCGCAGCACTTTGGCTGTTCAGGCCCGCCGACTTACAACGGGGACTGCACGCCAGACAGCCCGGACTGGCCTGACTGTTTGGTGATTTACGACGATGAGGAAGAGGAGCTCAACGATTGCGGCTGCCCGGTGCCGGGCGATGTGCGGATGCCTGCGGGCTGTATACAGGTGCAGGATGTTGAGCGCAACGGGCTATTTCCGGTAGAAGCAGTGCGGGTGGTCTGGTGGAATGGCTGGTTCACTTTCAAGACGGCCGAAACAGATGCACGGGGCTGCTGGCAGATCAAAAACCACCGGGAGTATGGGAAAGCCCATATGTGGGTCAGCTTCCTGAACGACCGGGCGAGGCTGCGGGGCTTTGTAGGAAATACGGTGCAGGTTTGGCGCCTGTTGGCGACCGTGACCGATTACGGCGGGGAGCTTGGTGGCGGTTCCTACAACAACATTCAAACTGAATACAACCTCTGGAACAATCAGGGCGGGCGGGACCACCGCAACTGGTCGGCCGCCACGGTCATGAATGCCCTGCACCATTTCCATACGGAATCCCAAAATGACGGCATCAACCCACCGCCGATGGGATTGGATATTTACCTGACGGCGTACCGGACAGATGGCATTGCGCTGATGACCTCACAGATACCCGTGCAGCTATTAGAACAGTGGATCAACCAGGGATTATTCAACTCCCAGCTGCTTCCAAATGTTATAAATAGCCTTCTTCTAATACCGGACGTAGCCATAGGCTGCGACTTTCAAAACTCTGACGAGCAATGGGCCATTGCGCAGCATGAACTTGCCCACACCTCTCATTTCACCAATGTTGGAGCCGTATTCTGGGGGCAATTGGGGTTAGCCACTCTTAATGCCCGGATTTCTACAGGTTCTTCGTGGGGGGATGAGAATGTGTTTGATGCCGGCCGCCTCGCCATTTGCGAAAGCTGGGCTTCTCATTTGGAGCATGTGTATACGGACCGGGAGTTTGGGGGGAACTTTAGTGGGCCAAGAAGTTGGTTTGACAGGTTAGATAGATGGAGGAACCACCGGCCCAATCACGTGCCAATTGGACTTCATTTAGATTTAATCGACAACGTAGAACCGATGGTATCATTTGATAGAATTGGAGGAGGCAGTGGCGCAGTAATTGATAATGTTACGGGCCTTACAAACGGGCAGCTGTTTTCCGTTTTATACCGACGACGAAGTAGTTTGGGACCAACCATGACTTCGTGTCGGCATATACTCGTGCGTCGGGTTTGTGCATTACGCCCAAACCTCTCCGTTCCGAGTATAGATGCAGCCACTGATGATCCTCAGGTATACCGGCAGCGTATTATCAATGATTTGTTGCCTGGCTCAGGGATCGCGGTTGGCGATGTCGACGCACTTTTTAACAGCTATTAAAAAATAACGGGCGGCATTGATTGCCGCCCACTTTTCTTCTGCTTATGAGATATTTAATCATTTTACTCCCTTTCATCCTGCTCCTCTGCTGGGGCTGTCCCCGCAAAGAATGCCGCGATGCCGACTTCGGCGGTGCCTATCAGTTCGTTATCCCGGCTACGCTGAGCCCGGCGAGGGACACCTTCCGGATAGGGGACACGATCCACATTTCTTCTGTGTTTAGCGACGAAGTATACGAGCGGCAGACGCAGCAGTACTATAAGCTAGAGAACTGGCGGTTTTATCCAGATACTGGAATTGACCGAATTGATGTGGCTGATACTCCACTTGTTCGAGACGCGCTGCTAAGTTTTGATGTAATTGTACCGGAAGATTTTGACTACATTATTTATAATTATATAAGTGGCGATGTGGGGTTGATTGGGCAGTATAATTATAAAAATGGTACTTACGCACTAGAATATGCGATTGTACCACAAGACACCGGGTTATTTTATTTTTTTCACGGTGCAGTGCAGTCATTCGACGATGACCAAGACTTCCCTGGTCGCTGCCCTCGAAAACTTTCTAATACCAATGTGGAGTTGAATGGAGGGGCAGGGAATAACATTGAGTTTTTGTCTGCCAGCCCTGACCCACACTACAACGATTGGGTGTTGCTACGTTCACAAGAGCGTTTTCATGACAATGGCGGCTACTGCTTTTACGTAGTGGAGTGAGATGAAATCTTCATGGGGCGGCAGCGTCGTAATCGGTCATCCGATGCCGGCCGCCTCGCCATCTGCGAAAGCTGGGCGGAGCACTTGGAGTAGGTGTATACGGACAGGGCGTATGGGGGGGACTTTAGTGGAACAATTAGTTGGGTAGACAGATTGGATGGATGGAGGAACCACCGTCCCAATCATGTGCCCATTGGGCTGCATTTAGATTTACTCGACAATACTGAGCCAGTGATTTTAGATGATAAATTTAGGCGATGAGGGTTTGGTGTTAAGAAAATAAATACTCGATTGAAAATGTCTTTTATTGCTACTCCGGCGACGATTTTGGAATCGTGGCCGGAGAACGTGGTCCAGGGTTGCCTGTCAGGCCGCCCCCGTATAGCTATCGGACTAAAGTCGCCACCTGACTCTTGAAGCGGAAACCGGGCTTAGCATCAACAACCCGCCCTGCCAGGCAGTTATCCAAAGTAAAAGCTTATGGATAAATGGTCAACCTCCCGCCGCCACTTCCTCCGGCAGTCTGCAATGGCAGCCGGTAGCCTGCTGGCGGCCCCTGCACTCCTGGGCTGCCAAAAGCCGAAAAAACGCCTGGGCGTTGCCCTCGTCGGGCTTGGCGGCTACTCCCGCGGACAACTTGCACCGGCCCTCCAAATGACGGAGCATTGCTACCTCGCCGGTATTGTGACGGGCAGCCCGGAGAAAATTCCCACCTGGCAGCAGCGGTACAGCATTCCGGATAAGAATGTCTATTCCTACGATACCATGCACGAAATGGCGGATAACCCGGATATTGATGTGATCTACATCGTGGTGCCGACCGGGCTTCATGCCGAGTATGCCATCCGCGCGGCCAACGCTGGCAAGCATGTCTGGTGTGAGAAGCCCATGGCCATGAATGTGGAGGAATGCCAGTCGATCATTGATGCCTGTGACCAAAACGGGGTGAAGCTCAGCATTGGCTACCGCATGCAGCACGAGCCCAACACGCAGACGGTCATTGAATACGCCCGAACAAAGCCCTATGGTGCTATCCAATCCGCTGAGGCACTAGCGGGCTATGCCGGGTCCGGGCAGGGCAGCGGCTGGCGCTTTCAGGCCGATATGGGCGGTGGCGCACTCTACGATATGGGCGTGTACACCATCAACGGACTACGCTACGCCACAGGCATGGAGCCGGTGCAGGTGCGTTCGGCTTCCCGTGATATTCCCAATGAAGTCGATGTGACTACCACTTTTGAGCTCGTTTTTCCGAATGGAGTGAAAGGCAGCGGAAAAACCAGTGTGGTGGAAACGATAAACCGCCTGCGGGTAGACTGCGCCAATGGCTGGTACAAGCTGGAGCCTATGCAGTCCTACAGCGGCGTGCAGGGTGTCACCAGCGATGGTAAACGGCTGGACAAACCGATCAAAGACCAGCAAGCCCGACAGATGGACAACGATGCCCTGGCTATTCTGAATGGTACGCCGGTGCTGGTCCCGGGCGAGGAGGGACTCCGGGACATCCGTATCGTGCAGGCGATTATGGAGGCGGACCGTACGGGAGAAGTAGTGGATTTGTAGGATGGTGCCGGGGGCAGTGGCAATGCGTGAGACTAGGAATAGGCTGAGGATAAGGCTGAGGTTGAGACCAACCGGGGACCTACGCAGGGAGCGACAGTTCACTGTCGCCGCCAGGGAGACCATGCCAGGTCCTCAACCTTAACCTCAGCCTCAACCTCCCCCGGGACAGCACCCGTCAGCCCTCCACCCGGTGCCGTTCCAGTTCTTCCAGCGTAGCACGGATGTTCTCCTTTCTGCGGTGATGCTGCAGTACGGTTGGCGGCACTGCCCGCGCGCCGCAATCCGAAATGCCGCAGCGCTCGCAGGTAGTGTGCACGTCTTTGGTGACCAGTTTCGGGTCATTCAGAAAGCGGAACAGGCGTTTGAGCTTGTCATTCACCAGCAGGCCGATAGTGACGCTTGAGCTGTTGTCGGCGTGGTTGTGGCCGGGCTTGGCAATAGTAATGCACAGGTAAGCATTGGGCGTGCCCCAGTAACGCGAAATCTGCGCCCCGGCAATAGGCCCTTCCGTATTGCTAATGCCCTGCTGCGCTTTCAGCTGACGGACGAGGTTGATGCTGATCCAGCGGCGGCAATAGTGCTCGTCCAGTTGATTGGCATGGGGGTTGTGGAGCTGCGAAAGGTGCATCTCCTTGGTCATTTCAAACTTCTGCAGGTCGGGGCGTGCGAAAAAACGCAGGAAGAACAAATCCTGAATATTGAAGTGCCGGGGCAGTAGATTGGTCAGGCGCTGTATGAGCATCTCAGAGGTGACATCGTACTTGGCAAACAGCTCCAGGAAGGCCTCTGCGTCCCAGGTCCGCCAACGGGCCATCGTTTCAATATCCTCGATCATTTCCTTTTCGTCCATCAGCAGGGCAACGGAGAAGTAGGAGGCCTTGAAATTGTTGAGGAGTTTGTCGAAGGAGTCGACCTCCATCATGCGGGTCTCGTAGGGGCGTTCCTCTAATTTTAGAAACTGAAAGCCGATTTCCTTGCCCAGCAAGGCTTTTTCCTGAGCGGAACTCAGCCCGCCGTTGAGGTACAGCACTTTATTTTTTACAGAATAGTAGGAACGCACTTCCGTCAGGTCCGGTCGGCTGCTGAGGAAGTCACGGTTCACCCTGACCTCGAAGTTTTTGTGCAGGAGGTGCTCCAGCTCCGGCGTTTCGAACCCGGGCTGTTGCTTCAGCGTGTTTTTGGATTTGAACTCCTGAACGGCCAGTTCCAGGTCACCAAAGTAGTTGTCGTGCAGGTCCTGATAGGAGCGAAGGGCGGCCTTGTAGAAGTCCTCGCCCTGCAGGTGGTGGTTACGCACAATCTTGATCACGGTGCTGATGAAGGCGTTCACCTTGTCCGGCGTCACCGACAGCAGTTCAATCAGCTTGGGGGTATTGATGCCAAAGAGCTCCAGGGGGAAGATTTTGAGAAAATCCGAGTGGATCAGGTCAATAATGGGCTTCAGCCGCTTGTCCGCATCCAGAGAGACGAGGTAGTTGTATTCCGTATTCAGGGCACGGGCGAGGGCCAGGATTTTGTCGGCCTTGGGGTACTTTTTGCCTTTCTCAATATTGTGCAGGTAGGAAATGGCCAGCCCGGTGCGGTCGGACAGTTGCTGATAGGATAAGTCCTGCTCCTGCCGTAACTGATGCACCTTGAGCCCGAAAATGAGTTTTACCGTGTCGATTTCTCTTAACATAGGTGCAAATTTAAGCATTTGAAAAAAAATCTGTTAGAGAAATTTTCTCTAAATGCGAAAAACATCTTTCTTTGCCCCAACGTTTCAAGTTTGTACTGCCGACAGGCAACGCAAATTTTTCCCGAATAGCAAAATTAACCTTCCTAAAATGGAGAAGTTTGAGATTAAAAACCCTGCTGCAACATTGGAAACACTGGGCATCAAGCAGGTCAAAAATGCCCACTGGAATCTAAGCCCGGAGGCGCTCGTACAGGAGACGATCCGGCGCGGGCAAGGCTTCCTGACTGATCTGGGCGCTATCGCTGTAGAAACCGGAGAATTCACCGGCCGCTCTCCTCAGGACCGTTTCATCGTGGAGGACGCCGAAACGAAGGATACGGTCGATTGGGGCAACATCAACAAGCCTATTGACAACCGGTACTTTCAGCAGCTCAAAGGCAAAATCATCGACTACTTCGCAGACAAGGATGTATTCGTACGCGATGCCTACGTTTGCGCAGATGATGACTACCGCATGAACCTGCGCCTGGTAAGCGAATATCCATGGAGCAATCAGTTTGCCTACAATATGTTCCTGCGCCCCACCGGAGAAGAGCTCGAAAACTTTGAGCCGGAGTGGAGCATCCTCTGTGCGCCGGGCTTCCACGCCGACCCGGAAGTGGACGGCACCCGTCAGCACAATTTTGCCATCATCAACTTCACGGAAAAGCAGATCATCATCGGCGGTACAGGGTACACCGGAGAGATTAAGAAAGGCATTTTCTCTGTCCTGAACTATGTCCTGCCCAAGCACCGTGAGGTATTGTCCATGCACTGCTCTGCCAACGTAGGGCAGGAGGGCGACACCGCTGTCTTTTTTGGGCTGAGCGGCACCGGCAAGACCACCTTATCTGCCGACCCTAACCGTAACCTGATTGGCGATGATGAGCACGGCTGGTCTGAGAACGGCATTTTCAACTTCGAAGGCGGCTGCTACGCCAAAACGATTGACTTGTCGGAGGAGAAAGAGCCGGAAATCTACCACGCCATCAAGCACCGGGCGATCCTGGAGAACATCAAGTGCTACCCTGGCACCCGAACGCCGGACTTTGAGAACAGCGACATTACCGAAAATACCCGGGTCTCTTATCCGATTTACCACATCGATAATGCCCTTGAGCCTTCGCGCAGCGGGCACCCGACCAATATTTTCTTCCTGACTTGCGATGCATTTGGCGTACTGCCTCCGATCAGCAAACTGACGCCTGGTCAAGCCATGTACCACTTTATGTCAGGCTATACGGCAAAGGTCGCCGGGACAGAAGCGGGCATTACGGAGCCACAGGCGACGTTCTCGGCTTGCTTTGGTGCCCCCTTTATGCCGCTGCACCCTGCGGAATACGCGGAGATGCTGGGTGAAAAGATGCAGGCCCACAACGTCAATGTCTGGCTGGTGAATACCGGATGGACGGGCGGTGCTTACGGCACAGGTCACCGCATGAGCCTCAAGTACACCCGTGCGATGATCACGGCAGCCCTGCGCGGCGAACTAGACGACGTGGACTACCACACCCACGAAATCTTTGGCCTGAGCATGCCGGTAAGCTGCCCTAACGTGCCTGATGAGGTCCTCGACCCGAAGCAGACCTGGGCAGATTCCGATGCCTACGATGCCAAGGCGAATGACCTGGCCGAGCGTTTCAATAAAAACTTTGAAAAATTCGCTGCGAAAACCAGCGATGAAATCCTTGCTGCTGCGCCAAAAGTACTGGCTAGCTAGCAAGTTTGTCCCTCAGCCTTACACTACTTTTACCAAATTGAACCAAGTTGAACTTATGCCCCGGCAGTGACCGGGGCTTTTTTATTTTCGCCCATCCTACAAGGATAATGGCGTTAAAGTCCCTGATAGGTAAATTGCCGCCTTAGGTGTTTCTTTCCGCGAACTTATTGTATACAGGGTTCGTCCAGTTTTCAATTGAAATATCTGATATCCGGCTAAGGTGCTTTTCATTATTTGTAACCATAATCAAGCTGCGCTCCACAGCTGTAGAACCAATCAACAGATCAAAATCTGGAATAAGCTTGCCAGCGGTTTTAAGTTTCACCTTTTCCAGTGCAAATCTATCATAAACCGCTTCAATAGGGATTACGGTAAATAGCGTCTCAATTACTTGAATATCTTTGATATGTTTTTCGTATTGCTCGCTTTTTCTTGCGCCATAAATCAGTTCCAGGATCGTGATCTCACTCACAAAACAATGCTCTGGCTTTACTTCCTTTATCTTCTCGTTTATCGAGTACTTTCCTCTAAGGTAGAATCCACAAATATCTGTATCGATTAAATATTTCATGGCTAAAATCAAGCGTCCAGGTTAATGTCTCTTTCTGATAAAGTCCTGCTTTCAAGAATGCTTTTAAAAATATCTTCGTCAATATCTTTCCAGGCTCCGTATAGGCGGTCTACCAGAACCGATTTTTCGATGTCGTTGCTTTGAGGAGGTATATCTGATTTTATTTCGCTGGAAAGCCTGTTCATTATTTCTAACTTGCCTTCCAGGCTTAGTGCATGAATAAGCTTCATGATATTATTGATTTCCAGCTTACCTTCCATAATTTATATTTTGACTTGTAAACAAAGCTTTTTTTAACTTGGTTTCCAAAGGAAGTGCTTTCTGCATCTTTCAGGTTTAGGTAACTCAGATCATTTTATCTTTCTATGGGGCATTTGCTACATTTGCTAAAAAGCTAGCTCAGGCATGTCAGACCCTTCCATCAGCCTCAACAAATTCATCAGTTCCACCGGCATTTGTTCCCGGCGGGAAGCAGACCGTATGATTGAGGCCGGGCGGGTACAGCTCAATGGCACTACTGCCCGTAAAGGCAACCGCGTCAATCCCGGCGATGAGGTCCTGCTGGATGGTGCGCCCCTCAAAGCTAAACCCAAAGCGGTCTACCTCGCCCTGCACAAGCCTCCCGGCATCACCTGCACCACTGACCGCAAGGATAAGTCCAACATCATCGACTTCCTCAACTACCCGGAGCGCATTTTCCACATCGGCCGCCTCGACAAGGCTTCCACCGGGCTGATTTTTCTGACCAACGACGGCGACATCGTCAACGAAATCCTGCGCGAGCAAAACGAGCACGAAAAAGAGTACATCGTCACCGTCAATAAGCCCATCAACGCTTCCTTTGTCAGGCGGATGAGCGAGGGTATTCCCATCCTGGGCACCGTGACCAAAAAGTGCCAGGTGGAAAAAATCGGGCGGCAGGCCTTCCGCATCGTGCTCACGCAGGGGCTCAACCGGCAAATCCGGCGCATGTGCGACTACCTGGGCTACGATGTCGTGACCCTCAAGCGGGTGCGCATTATGAATGTCCATCTGGGCGGGCTCAAGCCCGGGCAGTGGCGGTATTTGACGGACGAAGAGCTAAAGGAGCTGAGGCGGCATTTGGGGTGAACCGGGACGGGTTTGCGGCCAATGGGCAGAATGACCTTTTTCTTTTTCAGCAAACAGGAGAGGCCCGGGCTTTTCACCTGAAGGTAGGCATCAATTATTTTGAAGCTTGTATTGGGGAATTGGAAGGGTTGTATGGGGAGGTGCTTGCCGTTGATGATGTGTATTCGGAATAAGAGCGCTTTCTGACTCTACCTATACATTGACGTCTGAAACCCTCACCGCTCCAGCCCCCGCGTCATCTCCTCCAACTGTTTTTGCAATTCCTGCACATGCTCCAGGGAGAGGTTATCAGGGACTTTCAGGGAGAGTTCGTCAATCGTATCCAGATAAAGGGTTTCCAGTTCCATATCGGAGCGCAGGGCTTCCATGTCTGCCAGGTCATCGTAGTGGTGCTCTTTGAGGCGGCGCAGTTCGGCTTCTTTGTCGGCCAGTGACTGTGATAGCTGGTGGTTATGCAGCAGGCGGTTGAGTTTGTGTTTAACGGTTTTGTAGAAGGAAGATTTGGCCCGGCGCAGCTCCAGTTCGGCTTCAAATTCCCGGATAAGGTAATTGGCGTCAGTCCGGTTTTTGGTGTTAAGAGCGTCCTCATCGTGCAGCTCGAGCCGAAGCTCCCGCAGGTTTTTCCGGATGGACTTAATCTCTTTTTCATTGCGGGCAAGTTGCTCCTCCACCTGTTCCAGACGTGCGCCAACACCGGCAGGCACACTGCCCCGGTTGCGGAAATTGCTATTCTCCTGACGGATGTACTCGTAGACCAGGTAGCCCAAAAAGCCAATGCCGCCCAGTATGGTCAGCGTCAGGATCATAAACCGTAGCGGGCCCGCAAAACGGAGCAACAGAATGATTCCTACCACGATCAGGATTATACGAAACGGACTAAGCCAATTGTTTTTTTGCTGCGGCATGAAATTTTTTTTGTGTTTTGTTGAACCCTTTTTTATTTGCCCTGTTAGGCTCACAGTTTTATGAATCGCTAATGTTTTTTGTTTGTTTATAGTTTATGCAGGTACTCCATCCGGAGTACCTTTTTTTGTTCCTGCCTGACGCTTCCCGAAAAACCAATATCTTTGTTTCTTCATTCGACAAAACAGACGTATGGATCTGATCCAGAAATTACAGGAACAATATATACAGGAATTTTCGAATAACGTACCGCTGGACGAATTCCTGCTCAATGTCATCGTCACAGCCATCCTCGTAGCCTTGCTGCGGCTGTTCTATATCCACTTTGGCAACGCCATTTCCAACCGCCGCCGTTTTGCCAATAACTTCCTGCCGCTGGCCCTGGGCACCCTGCTCATTATCATGATCGTCAAATCTTCCATCGCCTTGTCCCTGGGCCTGGTCGGTGCACTGTCAATCGTGCGCTACCGGGCAGCTATTAAGGATCCGGAGGAACTGACCTATCTCTTCATCGCCATCGGGCTGGGGCTCGCCGGCGGTGCGAATCAGCCTATTCTGGCGATCGTGGCTTTTGCGGTCATCCTCGGCATTCTCTACCTTAGTAAACTGCTTGGGCGGCAACAAGTGTTTCGTCAGGAAAATCGTTTGTTTGTCAATATTCAGACCGACCAGGAAGATGTGGAGGCCATTGCCGGTATTTTGGCACAGCACCTGCCTTATGTGGAGCTGAAACGCATGGACACCCTTGAGCAGGGCATGGACTTGTCCTTCGTCTGCCGTGCAAAGGAGCTGGGAGATATTGCCCGTTTAAAAACAGCCATGCAGGAGCTCTCGCCCGCTACCCGCCTCTCGGTCATCGACCAGCCAGATCTGATTGTGTAACTATGATCATCAAAGACCAGGAAAAACAACAGCGAAAAAATGCCGGCCGCCTGCTCCTCGGCGTACTGGGCGGTGCCCTTGTGCTCATTCTCAGTGTCAGCCTCTGGCCGGAGCCCTCGCCCTATGATGCCCTGCCCGATGGACAGGTGTTTTGTGGTGCGGAAAAGGTCCGGGGTGAAACATTTGTGCACGATGGCGTAGCTTTCAAAGGTGGCACCACGCAGTCTGCCCAATACGCCCGCCATGGAAAATACAGTTGCTACCTGCCCCAGGCATCCGAACCACAGTATGGCATGGAATATCAGCTGGAGGCGCCCCGGCCTGGCTCTGCCTACCGGGTAAGCGTCTGGCGCAAACAAACCGGGCAGCAGCAGTCCTACCTGGCAGTGAGTGTGGAAGGCCCGGAAAAACGCTACCATCAGGAAAATATACCGGCCACAGCAGACACCCTGGGGTGGGAAAAGCTGGAACTCCACTTCAGTGTGCCATTTGGTGCCCCCAGTGAGCGCTTCAAAGTCTACGTCTACAGTACCGGGCAGGAACCGGCCTGGTTTGATGATTTGCTCATCGAGCCTTTATCAGTGGATAGTGCCTTCGTGCCGGAGGTCTTACAGCTGGAAATCAAGCCCCGCCACATGCAAAAGCTGGAAGCCAAGCGGCAGGAAGCCCTCCGCTCCGGTATTCTCGAAACGGATGGGGGCGACTGGGTGCCTGCGCAATTCAGTAGCAGCGCCTACGATGAGCCTATCTCCGTTGAAGTCCGCCTCAAAGGCGACTGGCTCGACCACCTCAGTGGCGATAAGTGGTCTTTTCGGGTGAAAGTCAAAGGCACGGAAGCCTGGCGACGTATGCGGGTCTTTTCTCTTCACACGCCCCGCGCCCGCCACTTTTTGCACGAATGGCTCTTGCACCAGTTTTGGGAGAAGGAAGACGTGCTCACTACCCGCTATGATTTCGTAGAGCTGCAGCTCAATGGCGAAAGCCTGGGTGTGTACGCCTACGAAGAGCACTTTGAGAAACAACTTGTGGAATCGCGCCGCCGCCGGGAAGGCCCGATCATGAAATTCTCGGAAGACGGCTACTGGAAGACCATCCGCCGGCAGTTGCAGTCGCATGGCTATGTCAAGCCGAATGCCCGCTACGGGGCTGCCGAATTGGAAAGCGCCCCCATTGAGGCTTTCGACGATAAGCCTACTGAAGATAACCCTGGCATGGCGGCCCAGATAAAAGCCGCCCGCCAACTCATGCAGCAGTACCGTGACGGGCTGCAACCGGCAGGCGAGGTCTTTGATTTACCGCGTATGGCGAAATTTCTGGCCTTCTGCGATGTCTTCAACGGCTACCACGGTATCGCCTGGCACAATCAGCGGTTTTACTACAACCCCATTACCGGCAAACTGGAGCCCATTGGTTTTGATGGCTTTGGCGGCCCGCCGGCTAGTCAGTACGAAGTGTTAGGCAGCGGCGCCCTGAACCCGCACAAGGAGGCTTACCACCCGCTTCTCGGCAGCCTGTTTATGGATGAAGACTTTGTACGGCTCTACCACGGAGCCCTGCACCGGTACAGCAGTCGCGACTATCTGCTGCCAGCCCTGGACAGCCTGGCTACCGCCTGGTATGCCCGTTTGGAATACGTGCAGCGGGAATTTCCGGGTTATCAACCCCGGCTGGACGATTTTATCCGCAATGCGCAGTACGTGCATTCCCTGTTGCTCCCGTTTGGTGCTTACAGCCTGACCGTTTATACCCTCCAAAAGCAAGGCCCGGAACAGCAACTACAGGTCGTCAACCGCCATCATCTGCCGCTGCGCATCCGTGGGTATGGCCGTAGTGACAAACAAATGCGCGGCGGGCTGGAACACCCGGTGATGCTCCCTGCCCGTATGCCCAGGGTGTACGAAATGCGGCTGCGAAGGGATACCACGCTGCGCAATCCCGGTTTTCTGGAACAAAAAGCAATGGCTGTGCAGGCGCCTCCGGGCAGTACAAGCGTGACGATAGGCTCGGCTGCGGAATATTTGTTCTATGAGGTGCCCGGCATCGATAGCTTATTTGCAGCGCCCATTTTGGCACAAACGCCTCCCGGCCATCTCACCGGGCGGCAGCTGCTGGCGGAGGAAGCTGTACTGGACGAGAACAGCGCCTATAGCGTCGCTGCCGATGCGGTGGTTTTCCCATCCGGTGTGCATGAAATACGTAAAACGGTTATTGTTCCCGCTGGCCGGCAGCTGATCCTGGAGGCCGGTGCGAATATCCGACTGTACAACGGTGCCAGCCTGCTGAGCTACAGCCCGCTGCAAGCCCTGGGTACAGAAGATGCCCCCGTTCGTATCAGCGCGCCCAACCGCGATGGGGGAGGGCTGGCTGTTTTTGGGGCACCGCTGCCCTCTTCCGTTGCCTATATGGTGGCCGAAGGGCTGGATGCGCCTCAGTACAAAGGCTGGTCCCTGACCGGGTCTGTAAATTTCTACGAGTCCGAAGTCCGGATGCACAACAGCGCCATTCTCCAAAACCGCAGTGAGGATGCCCTTAACATCATCCGGTCTGAATTCAAGCTGGAGCGCTGCTACATCGGGGAGACCTTCTCAGATGGATTTGATGCTGACTTTTGCAAAGGCGAGGTCGTCGCCTGCCGTATCGAAAACACCGGTAATGACGGGCTGGACTTCTCCGGAAGTACCGTCACAATCCGCGATTGCCAGTTGAAAGGGAACGGGGACAAAGGCATCAGTGTAGGGGAGGAGAGCGATGTGACGGTTTTCGGTACACGCATCAAGGGAGCGCCCATCGGCGTAGCGAGCAAAGACTTATCGGTATTGCGGGTACGCGACCTTTCCCTGATTGACTGCCGGCAGGGTTTTGTAGCTTACCAGAAAAAGCCCGAATTTGGGCCTGGCACCATCATCGTGGAATCCCATCAGGCAGAGGGCGTGGACCGCCTGACCAATATTGCAGAAGGGAATACATTACTGGGTTTGTAAAAAGTAGACTATGGCTTATCGTTTTTTAGCATTCTTGTTACTGATCACCGGCGGGCTTTGCGCTCAGGAATTGCCCGAAGATTTTTACGATATCACTTACCTCACGGAGCTGGATAACCCCATGGGGATGACCTTTGATGAGAACGGGCGCATGTATGTTTGGGAAAAGAAAGGCGTGGTGCGGGTTGTGGACACTGCGGGCAATCTCTATCCGGAGCCCCTCATCGATATCTCAGAGGAAGTCAGCAACTGGAAAGACCACGGGCTGATGGGCTTTACGCTGGACAACGATTTCCTGGCCAACGGCTATTTCTACCTGCTCTACGCTCTGGATTTACACCACTATGAATATTACAGCACACCGGAATACAGCCCCGACAGCACCGTCACCTGGAAGCCAACGATTGGCCGGGTGGTGCGTTACCGGGCCGATCCGACTACGGCTTACCTCCGGGTTTTGGAAGGTAGCCGGCATATCCTGCTGGGCGAAACGATTGAAGATGGCATCCCCTTGATGTACGAATTTCATGGGCTGGGTGACCTGGTGATGGGACAGGATGGTACCCTCCTCATTAGTGCCGGCGATGGGACGAGCAATGGCGGCCCCGATACCGGCGGTGATGAGTACGGAACGATGGCGAGTGAAGCCATTGCTACCGGCATTATTACCGAAGATGAAGACCTGGGCTCTTACCGGGCGCAGTACCTGGTCAATTACAACGGCAAAATCATGCGGATAGACCCCGAAACCGGCGATGGGCTGAGCAGCAACCCTTTCTATCGGCCGGATGCGCCCCGGTCGCCCCAATCGCGCATCTGGGCCTATGGTTTCCGCAATCCCTACCGCATTCAGGTCCGGCCCAATACCGGAAGCCATTATCCGGAGGACGGCGATCCCGGCACCTTATATATTGGAGACGTGGGCAACGGTGCCTGGGAAGAGCTCAACATTGCCACGGCGGGCGGGCTCAACTTCGGCTGGCCAATGATGGAAGGCTTTGGTAGCCACTGGCCCTATATCAATGAGCCTGCTCCTGCCAATCAGCTGCACCCCAATCCGCTCTATGGAAGCGGAGGTTGCGATCAGGCTTTTCTCAATTTCAAAGACCTCTACGTGAACCCACGGGAAGATGGCCACCGCGTACCCTCCAACCCCTGTGACGATAGCGTGCCTATTGAAGGCTATACGGTAGGGACGATGCCCACACTGCAGTGGAGCAATGCCCGTTGGAACCCGCCCACCCGGGCGCAGGTAGCGAGCTTTGATGATAACGGCTGGTACAAGGGCCTGAATGTTGATGCACCGGAGTCCAGCCTGGAAGACACGGAGCTGTTTGATGGCTTCTCCTCTCTGGCAGGCGTATTTTACGAAGGCGATCAATATCCGGAGGAATACCACGGCAAGTACTTCATGGTCGACTTCAGCGGCTGGATCAAGGTGGCAGATTTTGATGATGCGGACCAACTGCACAGCGTCAAGCCCTTCCACAGCAATGCCAAGGATATTATCCACCTGGCGCTGAACCCGGCAGATGGCAAGCTCTATTACATCAGCCTTGAAGGCACGGTGCATCAGATTAGCTATGGGGGTAATCCGCCTCCGGTAGCGAAGATTCAGGCGGAGCAATTCTTTGGCCCCGGACCGCTTACGGTCGAATTTGATGGGAGTGCGTCCTACGATTCTAACCTCCCTATTGTCAGGTACGAGTGGGATTTTGGCGACGGCACAACGGCTGAAGGCCAAAATGTGGAGCACACCTACACCGGCACAGGCCAGCAGAGCTACACCGCTGTGCTGACCGTTTACGACAGCCTGGGCGCCTCCGCCACCGATGAAGCGGTAGTCGCCCTCAACAACACTCCTCCACAGGTAAATATCATCAGCTTTCAGGATGGCGACCGCTACCCGCTCGATCAGAGTACCACCCTGCTCCGTCTTGAAGCAGAGGTTGCGGATGCTGAGCATGCCGACGAAGAGCTCATGTACGAATGGCGTACTTTCCTTCACCATAACGACCACTTCCACCCCGATCCTGTGGACTTTGAACACCTCAGCTTTGCCCTCATCAGCCCGCTGGGCTGTCAGGAAGAGCTCTACTGGTACCGCATTCAGCTGACCGTTACAGACCCCGGAGGGCTTAAGACCTCGGTGACGCAGCAGGTGTACCCTTACTGCGGCGACCCGTTCCTGGAGTGGAATGAACTGGCAGGAGCAGCTGCGGAAGGCGGTGTCAACCTGACGTGGGATACTCAATTGGAGGACAGTCTGGCCTACTTTGAGGTGCAGCGCAGCCCGGATGCGCATAAATTCACCGCACTAGGTCAGGTCGCTGCTAAAGGCAACGGACAATATACGTTCTTCGACGATGGTCCGAGAAGAGGTACCAACATCTACCGGATAAAGGGCGTAACGGAAAACGGTGCTTACCGCTATTCCAATCCTTTGCGCATAGGCTATCCGGAGCCGCTGGCCATAAATGTTTTTCCGAATCCGGCGCGGGATGCCTTTACGCTTGAGCTTCTGGAAGCACAGGCAGGGCAGGTCCGTCTGGAATTGCTGGACGAGGCCGGGCGTGTGGTGCTGGAAAAGTCCTGGGAAACGGACAGTGGAGCGCCCTTTAGCGAGCGTATCCTGCCTGGGCAACTGCCCAACGGTGCCTACTTCTACCGGGTGACTAATGGGGCACAACGGCACTACGGGCAGCTCATACTACTCCGCTAAATCAGCAGTTGAAGGCAAAACAATATGAAAAACCTCCTCAAAAGCATAGCCCGGTTCTGGATGCGGTATTACCTGCTCATCCTGTTGCTGTTTGCCGGTTACCGGGCAGCAGAGCTTGCGGGCCGGTTTTACCGCGGGCTGATTTGGTCGGATGCCGAAGGGTACTACCTGTATCTGCCCGCTCTTGTTGTCAACGAGGGGTTCGAAGATTTTGAGGTAAGAACAAAGGCGCAGTTTAAGCCATTTGAAGGGACGAATAAAACCTTCACAAAGTACACCTGCGGCGTGGCCATCATGCAAGCACCATTTTTCCTGGGGGCACACGCCCTTACGCTGGTTACTGGCGGAGAGGCGGACGGCTACAGCGATTATTACATTCGTGCCTTACAACTGGCAGGCCTCTTTTACGGCTTCCTGGGCCTGCTGTTGCTGAAGAAAATACTGACCCGGCATTTCAAGCCCGTAGCGGTCATGATGACGGTGACCGGTTTCTTCCTGGGCACCAACCTTTACCACTACATTCTGCAGGAACCGGGGATGTCGCACGTGTACTCCTTTTTCCTGTTTGGGCTTTTCGTCTGGCTGACGCCCCGGTTTTATGAAAAGCCCGGCTGGAAAACCTTTGGAGGTATGGGGCTGCTGGCGGGACTGATTGTGCTCATCCGGCCCACGAATATTTTGTTGTTGCTTTATTTGTTGTTGTTCGGGCTGCGCTCCTGGGCGGATGTCAGGGAGCGGTTGCTCTTTTTCAGGAAACACCTGGGCGCATTACTCCTGGCACCAATAGCAAGCTTTCTGGTCTTTATACCCCAGTTTTTGTACTGGAAGCACATCTCCGGCGACTGGCTCATTTATTCCTACGGGGAGGAAGGCTTCAACTGGCTGGAGCCCCGGGTTGACATGGTCCTCTTCCACATTAAGAACGGCTGGCTGCTGTTCAGCCCGATGGCAGGCCTGGCGATTATCGGCTGCCTGGTTGGGATGTGGAAAAACCGCTACAATATTGCCCCTGTATTCCTCATTTGGCTGCTCCTGCTGTACATCACCTCCTGCTGGTGGTGCTGGTGGTTTGGAGGCGCTTTCGGGCACCGGCAGTTTGTCGAGTTTTATGTGCTCCTGGCGGTACCCTATGCCTGGCTGTTTACGCAGGTGCTGGAGAGCAAAGTTTTGGTACTGAAGATTTTCCTGGTGGCGCTTTGGCTGCTGCTGGGATACTACGGGTATATGCTCGCCGTGCACTTCCGGGGCCCACATTATGAATGGTGGAGCTGGAAGGAAGTGGTAGAGTACATGTGGCAGTTTAAGTTTGATAAGAAGTACTGACGCGTTTTCGCACGACGGAAATAACGAAAAACACTATTGCCCTATGCCTGTACTGGCCACTGTACTCAGCATTTTGCTCCTTTTGCTACTCATTCTGAAATGGCGCATCCCTGCCTTTCTGGCTTTGCTGATTGCTGCCATTGCGGCCGGTTTGGGCAGTGGGCTGGAAGGCCCCGCTGTGATAGAAGCCATGCAGAACGGCATGGGCGGCACCCTGGGCTTTGTGGCTACGGTAGTGGGGCTGGGCGCGATGTTTGGAGCTTTATTGGAAAATGCCGGTGGGGCACAAGCGATTGCGCAATACCTCATCCGTAAGCAAAGGGTGGAACGGGCGCCTGCCGCGATGGCATTCACGGGCTTCCTGATTGCGATACCGGTATTTTTTGATGTGGCGTTTATCATTTTGATTCCCGTGCTCTACGCGCTCAGGGAGCGTACCGGAGCCTCCCTGCTAAAATTCGCCCTGCCCCTTCTTGCCGGATTGGCGGCCACCCACGCCTTTATTCCACCCACGCCTGGCCCCATTGCGGTAGCTGAAATCGTTGGCGCAGACCTGGGGTGGGTCATCCTGCTGGGCGCCATAGCCGGACTGCCTGCTGTGCTGGTGAGTGGGCTGTGGTTTGGTCAGCGCGTTGCCCGCCGCATTGATCCCGATCCCCCTGCTTTTTCGGAAGCAAAAACCCCGGACACTTTGCCACCGGTGGGGTTGATCCTGGTGATAATCGGTATGCCTATTGTACTGATTGTGCTGAGCACGCTGGCGCAATCGGGCACATTGCCGTTGCCCGCTGCTGTGCTGCCGGTGGTTCAGTTCTTGGGGCATCCCTTCACCGCATTATTACTGGCCAATCTTCTGATCTGGTACCTGCTGGGGTTGCGCCGTGGCTACAGTTCGGAGGTGTTGCTCAAAGCCACTACGGACTCCATGTCCACTGCCGGCAGCATACTCTTGCTCACAGGTGCAGGCGGCGTCTTCAAACAAATGCTGGTGGACACGGGCGCAGGCCAGCAGATTGCCGCTTCTATGACAGCGGCGGGGCTGCCCGTGGTAGTCTTTGCCTTCCTCGCCGCCGCTTTGATCCGGGTGGCACAAGGCTCCGCTACGGTCGCTATGATAACCGGAGCCAGCCTGACTGCACCGCTATTGAGCAATGGTGTACATTTTAGCGCCGGGCAGCTGGGAGCGGTAGTTATTGCGATTGCGGCAGGTGGCACAGTACTGTCCCATGTCAATGACAGTGGCTTCTGGCTGGTGAAATCCTACCTCGGGCTCAGCGAAAAAGAAACCTTCCGCTCCTGGACTGTGCTGACAGCCGTACTGGGAGGGGTAGGGTTTGGCATAGCCGCCCTGCTTTTCTACTTATTCTGATGCCTGGAATTCCCATTTTGGGAATAACCTCTACCTGTTAGATCAGTTTTTGAATTTTACTTTGTTTAAGACGTTGATTATCAGCATTTTTTAGTTTTTGGCATAGCTTTGGCATATATGTAGATGTAACTGACAATCAAAAGTTTAGCCCAATGAAATATGCACTAACAACGATTCTGGGAATTTTGATGATTGCATTTGTTACTGCAGGCAATCATCAGGGGTCTAACCAAACACACTACATCTACGACACTAAGGACATTGAGGAGCGTAATACACCAAAAGTAGGGCCGGACGGCACATTAGTGTACGGATTCTATCAGGTTGAGGACTGCCTCAGTGAAGACATAACGCTTTAAGCACCAAGATTTAGGGAGTTTTTTTAACATGATTAATGGATTGTTTTGGGTATAGCAGCAGCCTTCGGGCTGCTTTTTTTTGCTCCTGCTCTTGTGCAGTTTCCAAAATAAATTTACCTTTGCAATCGCTTAAGAAAAATCAACCGGAGGAGTGGCAGAGCGGTTGAATGCACCGGTCTTGAAAACCGGCATGGGTCACACCATCGGGGGTTCGAATCCCTCCTCCTCCGCAAAAGCTGAAGGAAAAAGCCGCCTTGAAAAAGGTGGCTTTTTTTATGCCCTTTGCCGTGGGAAGGTTGCCCTTCCCTAAGGCAGGAGGGCATAAAAAAGGAGCACGTAGTGCTTTTTCCTTCAGCTTTTGTTTCTCCCCGCCTTAGGGAGGGGCGAAGCCAATCCCTCCTCCTCCGCCTCCGCCCGACGTAGCTTTATGCGCCAAAATCCATTTTAATGGATAGGCCCGTAGGGAAGTTGGGCTTTTTTGCCCATATTTATCCTCCTAAATTAAAAGCATATTCTCCCATCGGGCTACGGCGAACAGCGTCCGCTCCCAGCGCTCCAACCTCAATAAAACATGGAACAGCAGCAGTTTTACGTTTACACACTATAGTGTCGGGACGGTAAATATTATATTGGGCGTACCAAGAATTTAGAAGACCGATTGTCCCGGCATCGAGCTAAGCAGGTCTCTTACACTGCTCCCCGCTTACCTGCTCACTGCCGTTAACGCTGAATCACAAACCGTCCAGCAGTATGTCCAGTGCCGAAGCGGACGTCATAAAAATAAAGCCCGGCGGGCCATTGATCCACAGGGATCTGCTTCTCGGCTGTCTGGAAAGGGTATGTACCAAGGCGCTGCCCGTTAGAATTGTAAATGACAATCAGGGCGGATGAGTTTTGTTCTTCCGTTTTTTCGAATCTGATGACCTGGGAAGCCGGATTTGGAGCTACCTGAACCTTACCCGTATACAAGTGAGTCTGCTCTGTTGCGGCAAGTAGGTTTTCCAGGAAGTCAACATTCACCCGGTGCATGGTCTTGTTGGTGAAAATTGGTGCATTGAAGTCAAAAAAGATGGCGGCCTGGTTGTGGATAGCGGTGGCAGGTTGCGTATTGGTTTTTAAGTCTATGCCAAATTTTACAAATCCATGGGAAGCCGGCTCATTTACGTTGCTATCAGGCAGCATTATATTGGCAAACTCAAAAAGCAGGGTGCCATCCTGTGCCAGTTGCCACGTATAAGGATGGCTGCTTGCACCGGGAGAAATAGTAGCAGGGTTCAACCATGCTGACAGCGTATCCTGAATAGCTACATTGAAGGCTGTATCTGTACCCGTGTTCTGGAAACGGATCAGGTACTCCAGGCGGGAGTCCGGCTCGATGAAGTGCTCCGGCCCGGCACCTGCCGGGAAGCCCTGCTTGTCATTGGGGTCATAGGCACCGATATTTGCCCGGCATTCTAAATCTGAGAAACCGCCATCGCCATACAGGGGGAAGCTGTTAAAGAACCCCAGTGATACGAGCTGATTGTCACTCACACATCCCTCCAGCGTGGAGCTGATCAGTTCTCCCGGGGCAAAGCCGGGCCTGCGGGGCGCCTGCAGCCGGTAGGTGACACCGGTGGCAGGGCGGAAGATTTCGATAGAATCTCCCTCTCCCAGCTCAAAGGGCTGGGTAAGGAACATAACGTCGTCTTCAATAACGATATAGGGCGCGCTATCAGCCATATCTGCATCGCCAATATTGCGAAGGGTAAAAATGACAGAGTCGCCATCGCAACGGCTATCTGCTTCAATGAGTGGGGCAGGGGGCGTGGGTACACAAAGGGTGTCAGGAAAGACGAACGCTTCCACGCAATGAGTCTGCCCGAGCTGTGTTTCATCACAATCCAGATGTGCCGTAAACCGGAATTGCCCGCAGGTAGTCGGGGGGAGGTCGCCCAGCTCGAATCGGTACGTCTGATCCCCGGTTTCCGAGTAAGGAAGCTCAGCCGACTCCAGGGTAAGGTGTTCGTCCAGTTGTATTTCCACAGCGGCGTTGTTAGCAACAGTAGTGCCTTCGTTGCAATAGCGGACCGAATAGGAGTTGGGGAAACAGCGCCTGAGAAAGGGGACAGACACATCTACGGACATTAACGGACAATCGACCTGGGTTTGTACCGGGAAGTTAACTACTGTCTCCTCATAGAAATTTTCCAGTACAGTATCTATGACCGCCTGGCACGGGACCCACAGCGCATTCGGCGGGGTAATCGAAATCGAATAGCTTCCGGTATCCACGGTCATGGAGTAGAAACCGTTGGAGTCGGTCGTTGCATAATAATCAGTCGTGCCATTGGAAACGGTAATGTTCCAACCTGACAGCGGGAGTGCCGTAGAATCGGGTGCGCAGTCCCCATCTTCGTCGCGCTGCACGGTGCCCTGCAGGGTATGGGTGAATACATTGCCCAGGCTGTCCAGTTTGACAGCGTAAGCTTGCGAGTTATTGATGCCTGCTGCCATGCAACTGGCATCTGTTCCCGTTGTAATTGCAGCAAATCCGTGAGAGGTAAAGGAGGGCAAGTCATGAAAACTCCAATTGCTATCCCCATTTTCACGGAAACTATAAACAAAGCTTCCGAAAAGATTTGAACCCCAGGCGTACTCCCCGAACCCTCCTGCAATGAGATAATCGCCAGAAGGTGTTTGTTCAATATCAGTTGCTGGTGCAGGGCAGTTCCGATTCCATATTTCCAGACCTTGAGGCGTAATTTTTTTTACAAATCCGGGTGATATGAAGTTGCCGTCCGAGCTTCCGCAAACGATATAATTACCATCACAAGTCTCTTTCACGCGATGAGTATAAATTTCATCTGAAACTCCCATCAGGTTAAATTGTGAAAGCATTTCACCGTTATCATCCAATCGGATGATATGAGAAGACTGCAGGCCAAGCGTTGAAATATTACTTCCGGTTGCAATATACCCCCCGCTACTCAATGGCGTGATATCCGCCACATAGGGAAGCAAAACCTCATCCCAATAACTAAAACGAGGGTAGGTCTTCTCCCAAACTACATTGCCCTGCTGATCGATTTTGTGCAAATGAATGAGTAAGCTGTCGCCAGCCAGGGTTTCACTGCCAGTGATGAAGTGCCCGTCAGTGGTGGGAGTAAATGCTGTGGAGAGGGTGGTCAGCGTATCACTAACATAGTAGCGTTCGAGCCATTGCACTTCTCCCTGCATATTGAGACGCATGACCCCGTGCTGAGGTGAAAGTTGATCAGCGTCTGAAAAACGTCCGCTGATGTATATTGCACTATCGCCTAAGAGGTGCATATTGCTGGCGTAGCCATAAGCTTCGGCTCCTGCTCCAAATGTCTTTGACCATTGAGTGTTCCCGTAGGTGTCGATTTTCCAAAGCGCGAGCTGATTACTGGAAAATGCCTGTCCATACAATAAGTAACCGCCATCAGCGGTGGCTTTTACATCTCGGATCAGGCTGTATGAAGCAGTGCCGGTAGTGTCTTCAATGCTGAAGGTTTTTTTCCAGCCTTGTGCATGCAGAAATTGGGCAGAATAAGTCAGGCCGAGGAGTACAATGAGTAGTAGGGAACGCCGCATAGCTTTCTTTTTAACAAATATTAGGATTGCGAGACCGGAATACAAATACAAAAAATGCCATTTATCAAAGGCAAATGTTTAGATTTAAGCCTAATTGCTTTTATTGAAAGGTAAGCAATAATTTTTTATCAAATACATATAAATTAGTTTAACTTGAAAGGAAGCCGGCTCCTCATGATATTAGAGCAATTAAGCAGAAAAGAGGTAACAGCCTTTGGCAAAATGGTCCGTTCTCCGCTGTTCAATCAACGTCAGGATGTGGTTGCATTTTGGGCGTTTTTGGAGGAGCGGCTTTACTGGATAGGAGAAATACCCACTAAAGAAGCCGCTTTCCATCATCTTTTTCCGGATCAGCCTTATGATGCACAGTGCATCCGCTACCTGATGAGTTGGCTGATGAAGTTGGTAGAGCAGTATCTGGCGCTTGCCCCCCATCTGCTCCCCTCTGTTCAGCAGCGGGTGTCACTGTCGTCAGCCTACCGGGAGAAGCGGCTGCCAAAGCACTTTCAGCAAACCATCCGAAAGGCCCGGCAGGAGATAGAGGAGCAGCCTCTTCGTCACATAGAATATTATGAGTGGCAGTATCAGGTACAATGGGAGGATTACCTCTTCTCGGCCGGTCAAAAACGAGTCAGTAGCCTTAACCTGCAGGAAATATCCGATACCACAGACATCGCTTTCATTGCCCAAAAATTACGGCAGACTTGTTTTCTGCTGAGCCATCAGGCGGTCTACAAAGCGGAATATGATTTTGGCTTGTTGCAGGAAGTGCTGGCTTTCGCCAAACAGCGAAATTTGCTGGACTTGCCTGCCATCGGTGTATACTATCATTGTTATTACGCGTTGTCGCCCGGTGGCACAGAAAAGGACTTTCAGGCTTTTAAGGATCATCTGCTTCAGCATTGGACCCGTTTTCCGGAATCTGAAACGAGAGACCTGCTGCTGCTGGGGCTGAACTATTGCATCCGTAAGTTCAATGCCGGTAGCCTGGAGTTTGCCCGGGAGGGGCTGGACCTTTACCAAAAAGGGCTTTCCTCCGGTGTGCTGCTTTCGGATGGCTTCCTGTCCCGGTTCACGTACCGGAATGCGGTGGCGCTTGCGGTTGCTATCGGGGCGTTGGATTGGGCGGCCTCCTTCATTGAAGATTATAAAAAGCATTTGCCTAAAGAGCATCAGGACAGCATGTACAGCTTCAGCCGGGCGAGACTCGCTTATGAGAAAGGGCACTACGGGGATGTCCTTCAACTCTTACAGCGCGCTAACTACAAGGACTTACTGCTCAATCTGGCCGCTAAAACCCTGCTGCAAAAAACGCTTTATGTCACCGGGGCATGGGACGCGCTGGAGTCTCAGCTGGAGGCCATGACGTCCTTTCTGGCCCGCAAGGATATCCTCACCTACCATCGCAACAATTATCGCAACTTTGCAGCCCTGCTAAAGAAAATTTTGGCCCTAAACCCATACCTCCCTTCCGCTAAAGAGACGCTCAGGGCAAGGATTGAACAAACCCAGCCGCTTACTGAAAAACAGTGGCTGTTAGAGCAATTGATGAAAGCTTAGCCCTCCCGCTTCTTCCCCTCAGGACTAATCCGCATACTGCTCCGGCGCTTCATGCTTTTGATGTGCTCCACGCGGCGGAAGCGCAGGGCGCTCCAGTCCTCGTCGACCGCCACCTGACGGACGGGCTTCAGGTTGAGCGCGCCCAAAGGAGCCCAGCCGTGGTCCCGGGTGATTTCGGAATCATACTTTTTGGAGCTTTTTTTGGGGTAGACAAACCATAGCGTTGGGTCGCCTGCCAGCCTGCTGCTTAGCTGATGGGCTATTGTAGCGATTTCGTCTGGTTGGGTGACGAATGCCAGCAGCCAGGTCACCTCGGGTGCGGTGCTCAGGCTGTTGGCAATCTCAGCCGCTCTTTCCAGCCCCTCCAGATAGGGCGCAAAATTATCCGGTGCATTCAGTACGATAAGGAACCCCTCTTCTTTGCAGTTCAGCTTTTTAAAAAGTGGGCTCATCGCAGTTATTGCTTTACAAAACGGTAAATGGCATTCGGGTTCACTACATAGCCAATGACGGAAGAAGGGAAAGTCACTTCCCCATTGACCAGGCAGCCGCTTTCTTCTGCCACTACAGTCCAGGTAGCGCCCCCATCTTGCGTTTCGAGTGTCTGCACGCCACTGAGGTAGTTGATGCCGGTCTCTGGCTCCTGGCTGATCACGCTGCGCAGGAAAAAGCCCTGATTCTCATCCACAAAGTGCATAATGCCGCCACCGCCTTCAACGGGCAGGGGCATTTCCTCCCAGTTTTGTCCGCCATCCGTGGTTCTGAATGCGGTGGTTTCGCCCACCACGAAGCCCACCTCAGGCGTAGCAAAGTAAAAGACCTCAATGGTATTAACTGGCGTAGTCCGCTCTGTCCAGGTTTCGCCCCGGTCATCCGAAAAGCGGAACCGGCGGTTCATTGGGATGAAAATACGGTTGCTGGCCCGCTGGAAACGAGGGAAGCCAAATTCTTCCGGCAGGTCCTCAATCGCCCAGGTTTCGCCACCATCTTCTGTGCGGGCGATGCTGTAATCGCTATTGCTGCCTGCACTTTCGGGCAGGACTAGTGCCAAACCAAGCAGTGGATTGTAGAATTCCAGGTCCATAAACCGGCGCACCTCGTCCACATAGCGGCGCTCCCAGGTCATTCCGGCATCAACGGTAGAGAGAAAGACTGCACCGGAATCGCGCTCTTCACTAAATTGAGGCAAAATGTCCGACCCGCCGACAAAGCCCTGGTCTTCTGCAAAGAAGTCCACAGACAGCAAAGCCTGTACCGTAAGCGCATCGGTTTCCTGGCCGGTGAGTTGGACTTCCCATACCGCTCCGTCACCACTGATACGGATTAATGTGCCCAGCTCGCCTACAGCGTAACCCACAGAAGTGGTGGTGAAGTCTGCATTATTAAGTTGTGGCAGGAAGTTAGACGCAATATTTGGCTGTATCACCTCCATGGACCAATTATCCAAAAATTCTTCCGGCTTACATTCTGCTATGTTGAAATCGAACCCATCGTCATCGCAGGAACTGAAAACCAGTGTGCCGATGACGCCAAACAGTATCCAAAACTTTACACTATTCATATTCATACCTCAGTTTTGTCAGAAAAATCAGTGTGCAAAGTTATTACTTTCTTCCAGATCGGACAATATTAGAATAGTCTCAACTATTTAGAGTATATTTGCATCTGCATTCATCTCTCAGGGGTAACAGATTACCCGGAGATGGGGAGCGTGCTCCAACAAAAGCCTACTCCCACCTTTTTTTAACTGACCTATCTTTAGTGGGTGAGACGGCAAGGTAAGATACCTTTATAAATGATTGATACCTCCCATTCCCGTCAAACTGTTTAAGCTTAGGCATTTCAATTTATTCGATGACTTTTCAAGATCTCGGGATTATTGATCCCATTCTTAAAGCACTTCGTGCTCAGGGCTACGAACAGCCCACACCTATCCAACAGCAAGCCATTCCAAAACTACTTAAGGGTAAAGACCTGCTTGGCTGCGCGCAGACCGGCACCGGCAAAACTGCAGCTTTCTCCATTCCCATCCTGCAGCAAATGTATGAGGACCAAAGCTGGGACCGCCGCAGGCGTGAAATCAAGTGCCTGATCGTTGCGCCTACGCGGGAGCTGGCTATTCAAATTGATGAGAGCATTGCTGCCTACGGGCGGTTTCTCGACCTGCGCAATACGGTCATTTTTGGTGGCGTAAAGCAGGGGGCGCAGACTCGTGCCCTGAGCAAAGGCATTGACATTCTTACCGCAACTCCCGGGCGTCTGCTTGACCTTATGGGGCAGGGTTACATTAGCCTGAAACATGTGCAGTTTGCGGTAATGGATGAAGCTGACCACATGCTCGACATGGGCTTTATCCATGACATCAAGAAAATCGTGAAGCAGTTGCCGCAAGACCGGCAGTCTCTGTTCTTCTCTGCTACGATGTCACCGGAAATCCTGAAGCTCTCCAAGGGCATTCTGGGGCATCCGGAGCGCATCACCATTAAACCGGAGCAGGCAACCGCCGAAAGGGTAGAGCAGAATGTCTACTTCGTCACTAAAAAGGACAAGCGTAAACTGCTCCTGCACCTGCTTAAGGAAAATGATGTGGATTCAGCCCTGGTGTTTTCCCGCACCAAGCACGGAGCCAACCGCATCGCCAATCAGCTGGATAAAGCAGGCATCAATGCCGCCGCTATCCACGGCAATAAGTCGCAGGGCGCCCGCCAAAAGGCACTGCAAAAGTTTAAGGACGGCAACCTGAATGTACTGGTCGCCACCGATATTGCGGCGCGTGGCATCGACGTAGACGAACTGTCCTACGTGGTCAACTTCGACCTGCCTAATGTACCAGAGACCTATGTACACCGCATCGGCCGCACCGGGCGGGCGGATGCAAGCGGCGTAGCCCTTTCCTTCTGCGATGCGGAAGAGCGCGCCTACCTCAAAGACATTCAAAAGCTCATTGGGCAGTCTATTCCGGTGGTCGACGAACACCCTTTTCCGGATGATGGTACGGCACCGGAGCCAGCTAATGGCAATGGACAAAACCGTGGCGGAGGGCAGCGTTCCGGCCGTTCATCCAACGGAGGCAACCGCAATAAGCGACGGAGTAATAACCGGCGCCGGAACTAATAACGAATAGTAAAACATCGTTAAAAAAGGCCGCCAAGGCTACCTGAGAAAGCGGGGGAACCCGTTCTTTGGTGGGCTTGGCGGCTTTGTTTTTTTCGGATGTCGCCGCAGTGGGGAATGCCCATTAGGCAGGAATTTCAGAATATGCTTAGTGATGGTGTAAAGGCCGATGATTTATTTAACGTAGTCAATAATACGAACCCCTCTTCAGGAATGTTCAATGGGATAGTACTAGATGGTGGTCAGGTCATTGATATCAATAGCGGTCAGGAGCTGGGTCAATTAGCTATGAATAATCCAGATTTTTGGAAAAGCACATTCTTTGATTTTATAAAGGTTGACTAAAATGCTGAATAGAACTCACATATTACAGATTTACAAATCACAGTTTGTTCTTTTCCCAGATAGCTTCGTTATCGCTGAAGGCAACGTGTTAATAAGAATGTCTTATGAGAAAAAGCCTCTGGCTAAAGTTCAGTTATCTGAAGGATTAGATGAAATAACTCGTTTTAACGACTCCCGGTTTATTGCTACTTCCAACAAACGTAAAAGTAGTTATTTATTTGATAATCAATTAGAAATGACTGCTTCGAGAAAAACAGACGGCACTTTTGTTGTGAGTTCTGGTTTCATGAATGAAGAGGAAGACTGCGGAGTCTTTTTTTCAAGACTTGTTAACTTTTATCCTGTTGAGAAAGAGGAAGGAGTGTTATTTCTAAAGTCAGGAAAAATTATTACCCAGCCATTTTTCGAAAGACTGGAGACATGCAACAATAATTTATTTTCAAAAGAGGGACTTACCAAGCTCAAGAAAATTAACCTTTCTAGTGAAGAGATTGAATGGGCAAAGGATTTACGTGAGGTTGCCGAGTTAAGTCATACTCTTCAGGAAGAAGACAAAAGTAAAGGCAATACTTATAAAATATTAGCCGTCTCTAAAGGTAAGTTATTTCTTACTTTAGAGTGCGCCATAGCCGCCCTCGACCTCTCCACCGGCCAACTCCTCCAATCCTGGCACACCCTCCCCACCGGCACCACCGTTGGCCCGCAGCAGTCTACGGTATTACCGAACCCCGCGCATAGTGTGTTGCATGAGGAAGCAGGCAAGATACTGGGGCTGACCGGTTACTACTACTGGGAGATCGACTTGCAGACCGGAGCGCTGCAGGCACAGGACTGTACCTCCGGGTTTAAGTCGAGGCGCTTGCGTGCTATGACCCGGCCGGTGTGTCAGGGCGACCACCTGTACTTCTCCTCAGACGAGGTATTCGAAAAGCCGGACGGGACGCTCGGGCACGATATCAAGCTCGCGGCATTCAACTGGCGTACCCGGCAGATAGACTGGGAGTGGGCTTTTGACCATCCCGGCGAAGGGCTATACCAAATCGGCATGCCCAAAGTACATGGCGATTATCTGGCGGCAGCCGATACGGGCGGGCAGTTACATCTATTCAAAAAAACAAGCTAAAACGGTTATCCACAGCGTGTATATAACCAATTGCACAAAAAACAGAAAGTGACCCAATCCTAGGGGACAACCCTCTGCAGTTAAGTGCGATAGCTGCTGGGGTGGAGCTTTTCGCTCTGCTCCAGCTTATCCACGAATGCTGCCGGGCTATTCAAGCAGTACCATTTGTTACGCATACATCTACAGCTCCCGTTTTGCACGCTCATCCAAAGTTCCGTATTTTGAGGTAGAAACCTCAGCCTATGAAAACCCTACTTCCCCTGCTGTTCTGCTGCTCATTGGCCCTTTGCGCTGCTGCGAGCGCTGCATCTTCCCTATCCGGTTATCGTTCCGCTGTGGCAGTTGAGCCAATAGCGCCAATGGAAGGGGCCATCGTGCCCCTGCCCGCCGATACCCTGCCTTATACAATAGAAGAAGCCCGTCGCAATATTAAAGCCGGGCGCCCTTTTCTGGTCATTGGGCTCGTGTCCGTATCCCCTCCCGTGCTATACCTTGCTGCTTTGGTTGGCGCCCCGGTTTTGCCACAACTGCTATTCGTCTTAGGGGCACTGTCATTGGTTTGGGGTGGGCTGAAATTTATTCGGGGGCGAATCCGCCTGCGCCGCCTCCGGGCTCACCGGCGGAACTCCCCGGGTGGCTGACCGCTCAATGCCTTTATCTCTGGTTCATCAGCCGGGAGCACTTTGACGAGAACGCGCTATCCTGATGACCCAAAAGATCCTCGTGATTACCGTTGCGCTGGGGTGGTAGGTCTCCCGCCAAAAAACCAAGGTTACTTTTTACTGTAAAAATACTCTATATTAGGCAAGTCAATTGCCCACCCCAAAGCCGGAAAAGCCTTAAGTATGAACGTGAATTACCGCCTCGCCTGGCTGCTAGCCCTACTCTGGCTGTCTGCCTGTACTCCTGACCCTGAGCTGCCACCGGAGACAGAACCGGAGCCTGAGCTTGCCCTGCCCTTCACAGCCATGGATCTATCGGACCTCTCCGGCTTTCAATCGGGTCCTGACAACTGGGCCATCGCCGGAGGTGCCTACGCCGACCGCTCCAAACCACTGACGATGGAGCCCCTCGAAGGCACGGGCGTGGTGGTGAATACTGCTCCTCCAAGGTCCGGAGCGCACCTGTTCACTGCCTTTGAACACGGCGATATTGAACTGGAGCTGGAGGTGATGACTGCGAAAAATTCCAATTCCGGGATTTACCTGCAGGGGCGCTATGAGATACAGGTGTTTGACAGTTGGGGTGTGAAAACGCCGCAGCATTCCGATATGTGCGGCATTTATCAGCGGTGGGACGATGACGCTCCCAAAGGCGAACGTGGCTACGAAGGCCACCCACCCATGATGAATGCAGCAAAAGCGCCCGGGCTGTGGCAGCAGGTGCGCATCCTGTTCCATGCGCCCCGGTTTGACGATAACGGGCAGAAGGTACAGAATGCCGAGTTTCGGGAAGTCTGGCTCAACGGCATCAAAGTGCACGAGAACGTGGAACTGACCGGGCCGACCCGCGCTGCGCTCTTTACGGATGAAGCCCCCACCGGCCCCATTATGCTGCAGGGCGACCACGGGCCGGTCGCTTACCGCAATATCCGGTACAAACGGTACGATAATCCGCCGGTTGAAACCCGCAACCTCACCGTAGCACAGTACGAAACCCGGCAAGAGGAGATACCGGATTGGGATACTCTGGAGTTACAGTCCAATACACCGGTAGATTCCATTTCCTTTTATCAGGCAGGCACCCGGGCCGGCTTCGCCCTAATTTACGATGGCGTATTGGCTGTGCCGGCAACCGGCGATTATCTCTTCACCACTTATGCCAACCACACCGCCATCCGGGTTATTGTTGGTCAGGATACCTTATTTGACCGGGATAATAGCTATTCCATGGGTGCCAAAGCAAGGGCGATTACCGGTCTCTCAGCGGGGACGGTCCCGTTTCAACTGGTCCTTCACAAACCCGGGCGTGGCTGGCGGCGGGGCTTTGGGCTGGAAGTGGAAGGCCCGGGTATCGAACGGCATACGCTTACGACCCCAGCCTCTGCAAAACAAGGCCCCAAACCTGAGCCCATTATCATAGCTGCCGAAACGCAGGCTACCCTGCAGCGCTGCTTCATGCTGCACGAAGGCAAAAAACGCACACATGCCGTAGCCGTTGCCACACCGCAAGGGCTTCATTATGCCTACGACGTAGAGCGGGGTACCCTGCTCAAAGCCTGGTCGGGCGGCTTCCTGGACGCCACCGACATGTGGCACGAGCGGGGCGAGGCACAGTTGGGTCAGCCCCTGGGCATGGTCATCGCCTTCCACAGCGACCCTGAATTGTACGCCTTGAAGGACGAAAAGACAGCCTGGCCAGATACCCTGACTGCCAGTCAAACCTATCGGCAGAAGGGCTACGAACTTGACGCTGAAGGGCACCCCACCTTTTTGTATCAGGTGGATGGCACTTCCGTGAACGTACAGCACCGTCCTGCTGCAGGGGAGCGCCGTTTGACCCGCATCCTAACGATTACCAATGGCGATGGCTTGTGGCTGAAACTAGGCGATGGTAAGACGATCGAGGAATTGCCCGATGGCACTTATGCTGTCAATAACCATCAGTACCTGGTCGACCTTGGGGAAAAGGAAGCTAAACTCCGGCAGTCCAACGGGCAAATGGAGTTGTTGCTCGCCCTCAGCCCTGGTGCACAAACCATCGAATACGACATCATCTGGTAAATTTACAGACCATGAGATCCTTTTTGACCTTCGTATTTTGCAGCCTGCTGGGCGGCCTATTCGCACAGCAAGACCCCATGTCTGCCTATTATAAAATTGTGGATGTCCCCATTCCGGACGAAGTCGTGCTGGAAGTCGGCGGGCTGGCCCTCAATGATCAGGATCAGCTGGGCGTCTCCACCCGCCGGGGCGAGGTCTGGCTCATTGACCGCCCGTACAGCAAAAATCCAGACTACAGCTTGTTTGCCAAAGGCCTGCACGAGCCCCTGGGGCTGGCTTTTCGTGACAACGGTTTCTACGCCACCCAGCGGGGCGAGCTGACCCGCCTGGAGGACCGCGATGGCAATGGCAAAGCCGATGTCTTTCGCACGGTCTACTCCTGGCCCCTTTCGGGGAATTACCACGACTATTCCTACGGCCCGAAGTTCCTGCCCGGTGGCGATATGCTGGTGACCCTCAACCTCTCCTGGATTGGGCACGGCGCGAGCCTGTCCAAATGGCGGGGCTGGCTGCTGAAGATTACCCCGGAGGGCGATATGGAGCCTTTGGCTACCGGCTTGCGTTCTCCTGCGGGCTTTATGGTGAATGAAAAAGGCGATATCTTCTATACCGAAAATCAGGGCGACTGGGTTGGCTCCGGGCGGATGACGCACTTGGAAAAAGGCGATTTTGCCGGTAACCCGGCCGGGTTGCGCTGGGCAGCCGAACCTAACTCGCCGGTAAAGTTGGCTGCTGGTAGCATCCCGGATTATCCGGGCATGTCTTTATTCGAATACGCCAAAAAGGTCCCTGCGGTAAAAGCGCCTGCCGTATGGTTCCCGCACACCATTCTGGGTATTTCCACCTCTGATATTCTGGTGGACAATACCGGTGGCCAGTTCGGCCCTTTCGAAGGACAGTGGTTTGTAGGCGATCAGGGGCACAGCAAAATCATGCGGGTGTACATGGAAGAGATTGACGGGGTCTATCAGGGCGCAGCATTCGGGTTTATCGATGGCTTCGCTTCCGGCATTCTGCGGATGATTTGGGGTAGTGACAACAGCATGTTCGTAGGCATGACGAGCCGGGGCTGGCCCGCTACCGGAAAGGCGCCCTATGGTTTGCAGCGGCTGGTGTGGTCGGGCAAAACGCCATTCGAAATCAAAACTATGCAGGCGAAGCCCGATGGTTTTCTGCTCACCTTCACAGAACCGGTGAGCAAAAGCACGGGCAGTGATCCGGCTTCCTACGCGGTCACCTCCTTCAATTACGAATACCACAAGACCTACGGCAGCCCCATCGTAGATCAGCAGGATGGAGAAGTGTATCAGGTGGAGCTTAGTGAGGATGGGCTTTCTGCACGCTTGTTGGTGAAAGGCATGCGCCTGGGCTTCATACATCAGGTGGTGGCGGAGGGCCTGCGCTCCCGTGCCGGTAAGCCACTGTTGCACAATACCGGCTATTACACCCTTAATACGGTGCCGGGCGGACAGCTGAAATCTGTAGCTATAGGCTCTGCGGAGGATGGGGCTGCAGATGCTGGCCCTACAAAGCGCCCCAATACCATGCCCGCTTCCTGGACAGATGGGCCGGATGTGGAACTTAATTTGGGGACCAAACCCGGCCTCAAATACGATGAAACCGTACTTATGGTGGACGCCGGTACCAAAGTCAAACTGACCTTCAGCAACAGCGATGATATGCTGCACAACCTCGTCATCGTCAAGCCAGGCGACGCTGTGGGCAAAGTGGCGGAGTTGTCCATGAAATTGGGCTTGAAAGGAGAGGAGATGAACTACGTACCGGAGTCGGATCTGATTTTGTACCACACGGGTATCCTGCAACCAGAGACCTCTGAGACGCTGTACTTTACCGCTCCCAAAGAACCAGGGTACTACATGTATGTCTGCACTTTCCCCGGGCACGCACAGGTGATGCGGGGCACGCTGATGGTGGAGTAGGGGCTATTCAAACTTCAGGCCGTAGCCTTGCAGCAAGCGCCATGCTTCCTGCCGGGCGAAACGGGCCCCTTTCAGGTCAGTGTGGGCTGGATGGATGGTGAAATTTTCTGCCGTCCGGAAGTCGGCATTTTGCAGTTGGGCATTCTCAAAGCGGGCATCCGTCAGGTCGGTGCCGCTAAAGTCAGCTCCTTTGAGTGAGGTGCCGGTGAAGTCCGCCTCCCGTACCGAGCAGTCCGAAAAGACAGTGCCTTCCATCGGCAGGGCTCCAAAAACGCCGTAGTCGAGCTGGCATTTTTCAAACCGGAGCTGCAGCAACAAAGGCTTGCAGTCTTCCCATGCGACCCCCAACAGTCTGCACCCGGCAAAAGTGACTTCCTGGAAAGCCGTGCCCGCCACCTCCGCGTTGCTCAGGTCACAATCCTCAAAACGACATTCTGTAAAGCGGCAATCCATAAAATTTGCATTGGAGAACTGGCAATTGCGGAATACACAGTTGATGTAAATACCGACCGACAAGGGCTCCGTGGCGGTATCCCAGTGCTCAAAGGTTTGATCTTCAGTCAAAGGCAGGCTCATGAGGGTTAGTGTTAGTTTATACTGACGATTAAGTGGTTTGCCATAGCAAACCTACTCAATGTCAGCATTTACGCTGGGAAGTGGCTTGCTCTTGCCCTGACAAGCTAAGCTTCGTCACGGGCCGATGTCGCAAACCACTTCGTTGTGCGTATAACACAAACATAATTGTCTGTGGCTTGGTCAAAGGTAAAAAAGCTTTACCTTCGCGCCTTCCTTTTGAGAGCTTGCCCTAACCTTTCCAGAAAAATACTAATGTCCCGGTCGGCTGCCGGGCACCAAACTACTGTGTACTATATGAAAAAGTTATTCAATCTTTTTGACCTTTCCCAACGTGTTGACTACAAGACCGAAGTCCTCTCGGGCCTGACTGTTGCGATGGCGCTGATCCCCGAGGCGGTGGCTTTTGCCCTTATTGCCGGGCTTTCTCCGCTTACGGGGCTTTATGCCGCATTCGTGATGGGGCTGGTGACTTCTATACTGGGCGGCCGTCCGGGCATGATCTCCGGAGCGACAGGTGCGGTGGCAGTGGTCATTGCGGCACTTGCGTTGTCACATGGCGTAGAGTACGTCTTCGCTACCGTCATTCTGGCGGGGCTGATTCAGGTATTGGCGGGCGTGCTCAAATTGGGTAAGCTGATGCGTTTGGTCCCTCACCCGGTCATTTTTGGATTTGTAAATGGCCTGGCGATTATCATCTTCATGTCGCAGCTGGAGCAATTCAAGACACCGGAAGGCGCATGGATGGCAGGCAACAGCCTCTATCTGATGCTTGGACTGGTACTCCTAACGATGCTCATCATCTGGGGGCTTCCTAAGATTACTAAGGCCGTGCCTTCTTCTCTGGCGGCTATCCTTACCATCTTTGGCGTGGTGGCTTTCTTTGGGCTTGATACCCGTACGGTAGGCGATATTGCTTCCATTCAGGGCAGTTTCCCACCCTTTCATATTCCAATGGTCCCCTTTACCATGGAGACCCTGCTGATCATTTTCCCTTATGCAGGCATTATGGCAGGTGTAGGCCTTATTGAGAGCCTGCTTACCCTGAATATCATCGACGAGATCACAGAGACCCGGGGCAGCGGCAACAAGGAAGCGGTGGCTCAAGGCACGGCAAATATCCTTTCCGGGCTGTTTTCCGGCATGGGCGGCTGCGCGATGATCGGGCAAAGCCTGATTAACGTATCGGCAGGTGCGCGCGCCCGGCTTTCGGGCATCGTTGCTTCCGTTATGCTGCTGGTATTTATCATGTTTGGTGCCGGATTGGTGGAGAAGCTCCCCATGGCAGCTCTGACTGGCCTGATGATCATGGTGGCAATTGGCACCTTCGAATGGGCCAGCCTGAAGACCTTTAACAAAATGCCGCCTTCTGATATCTTCGTGATGGTGTTGGTCACCGGCATTACCGCCGTCCTGCACAACCTGGCACTAGCGGTGCTCATCGGCGTGATTATTGCGGCTCTGGTTTTTGCCTGGGACAATGCCAAGCGTATCCGTGCCCGCAAGCGCATTGATGAGGATGGCGTGAAGCACTACGAGATATACGGTCCGCTCTTCTTCGGTTCGGTCGCCGTCTTCAATGAAAAATTCGATGTGCTGAATGACCCGGATGAGGTCATCATTGATTTCGAGGAAAGCCGGGTAGTAGATATGTCGGCTATCGAAGCCCTCAATAAAATTACAGAGCGCTACCGCAAGGTGGGCAAAAAAGTACACCTGCACCACCTGAGCCCCGACTGTCGAAAACTGCTGAAAAATGCAGAGGAGATTATTGATGTGAATGTGGCAGAAGACCCAACCTATAAGGTGGTGGTGGATGAGGTTTGAGTGGGGGCTTTACGCGGTTTAAAGTGACTGCGTAGGGAGGCGGCTTCACGCAAAGATCGCGGAGGTACATTGGAACACAGATTAGACGGATTACGCAGATTTTCACGGATTTCGAGCGGGGACATGCTTGTGTGGCGGCACCGGATTGCCAGGATCAGTGTCATCAGTCAGATCAGCGGCATTAGTGTACCCATGTCGTGCATAGCGGTTTTGGAACACAGATTGGACTGATTGCGCGGATTTTCACTGATTGCAGAGAGTACCTCCAGCGGGGCGGGCCCAGCAAAGCAGATCAGTTCGATAAGTCAGATCAGTGCTATCAGTGTCCTATTGGCGTGGGAGGATGATGGTAACATAAGATTTGAGTTTAGAGCTTTTCCTGGGGAATTTACAACATAAGCGGGGCGGGGTTTCAGTAATCACCAAAAAAATATGTCAAGGAATTTTGTTCTGGGGTAAGCTCAAATTGAATTTTTATTAGCCCCCCACTTAGCTACTCAGATCAATAATTTATCGTTATTTTTCCCCTGTCAGAGCGCTACCGCAGATCAAATTGTTGGGAATATTATGCAAAACCTTTGCAATAACACTGGTCCTAATGAATATATCTCTATGTTGGATTTTGAGGAAGCCCTTTCCAACTACGCATTTGTTGATATGAGTTTACTTTGGTCTGATCCAGAAGAGTTTTCAGCTGAATTTATGGAAGCGGTATGTAGTTGCCCTGGACAAATGGCTTATGAATGCATAGAGGAAGATGATGCTCCGCCTGTATTGGGCAATTGGGTAAGCTGTAAATCATTTGATTTTAACCATTACAGTGTTAACCCTGATGGTGCATTGATGCGCAGATCTTCAATTAAGTTAGACTTGATTTGGAAACAGGGAACTAGCATAGTTAAAAAAGTTCCTGTAGCAATTGAATTTAGTATACCTACCGAATTTGATACTGATTTAGCTGCCTTCTGTGCGTCAGAAGCCATTAATTATGGAGCAGATGGCTTGTATGATTTTTTTGATGGACAAGTTCCACCTGTGGGAGATGATACGATAAGGCTTGCATTTGAAGCTATTGTCAGTGCAAATGTTGTAGGTTCTGGATGTCAAGGTTTTATGGATGTAAATCAGGTGGATTTTTTAGATCCGAATATTCCAGGTCCTGAATATATTAGGACTATATTTCTATATCACTGGGAATGTGCGTATTAATAACCTACATTCAAGTCACAAATGTAACTTTTCGATTTGTTAATTTTTGAGCGATAAAAATAGGGTTTTCAAAATCCAACCTCTTTCTAGGCCGAATTACTTGCTAGTTTTCTTGCCCCTGAAGCCCTTGCAAATGCTGCACTTTAAGTGGTCAGGCATTTACGGCTCAATCCACTTGTGCATATTTGGAGAAACCGAAAGTTGGTTGTCAAGGAATTGTGGACATTGCTAACCGGGAAAATGATTGTTCGGCAGGGTAAATTAATGATTATGCTAAATCTTAAATTTTGTGTGTAAAAGCTGTAAAAAATGAATTTTCCTTCGAAATATGCTTTAAAGTTACTAGAATACAGTCTAATTTTTTTTTGGATCGTACAGACAACTGGTCTTGTCGCTGCGCAAAATCGAGAAATGAGCATCGCCCCACCGATCATTGCTGATTATTGGATAGGTGTAGGTAGGCCACCCAAAATACCAGTCGATAATTTTCTCATGTTCGTTTATATCAATCAGGCTGATTCCGTTCTGGATACAAACAACTTCTACCAAAAGATGAAGTCGTATAATAACTTGACATTAATTGGTATGATAAGCCAATTATGGCAGAGTGAATTGGCAGGCTACCATTTCAGTCATCTGGCTACAGATTATGATTACCTGACGAGGAAGGGGTTTGAGGTTCAATCCCAGGTCATACATTGTTTTTTAATCGCGCCGGATGGCAATATACTCTTGCAGGGAAGACCAGAAGATATTGTTAAATCAAACATAGAAAAGCTGATTGCTGAATATCATTATGATTATAGTCTACCAGATCGGGTTGTATCCATGAATCGGAAGAACGAATCACCACATCGGAAGGGCAAGGCAACCAGGCTGTTTTCAATAAAAGAAGTTGACGCAGAGGATTCGGTGGCTTTGGTGAGTTTTAGTAATGGTTTTGGTTTTACTGTAATGAGAGATACCTTATCAACCATTATTGCGACCCTTTTGGATATTCCATACTCAAATGTAGATACTGACAGCTTGATTTATAACCCTGTGTTAGAGATTAAATCTTCAGGTCTTGGTTTGAACGAAACTAATCTAATTGATCTTTTGAGCCAACTTTATTTGTTTGAAATAAGAAGAGTAATGGATAACAGACAATATTGGGTTCTTGAGGTTGCTGATTCAGAGTTGCTGAATTTATCTAAAAACCAGTCTAGCTTAGATGCCTTCCAGCAAAGAGCCGACTACTGGTTGGGAAATGGTATAAGTGTGAATGAACTAGTCCGCTTTTTAGAAGTCGAGTTTGGAGATAATGTGGTTTTCAAAGGTCCTGCTTTTGATGATCGGTTATTTGTAGGGCTGAAAAAAGGTCAACCATCAAGCTACTACCTTGAGATATTAGAACAAACGTACGGATTGAAAATGCAAAAAGCTTTTATGTCAGAACGAGTAGTATTAAAGTCATTATTTCAAAGACCCTAGCGCCATGAATTAGTACGGTAGATTTGAAATTTCAAAACTAAGACGTTAAAAAAAACATAAATACACCGTTTTCAAAGAGAGCACTTCCGTTTAAACAGTAATGACTCCGTACAATTTGCACCCATGGATAAGTTGCTTTTCATCACTTTTTTACTCCTGTTAAGTAGCTCTTTAAACGCTCAAAGTATGATCATTGCTCATCAGGAAATAGCGCCCGATGAAGCTGTTCTTCCTCTTGGTGTGTTCTCAACCAATTCTATGGGGCTGCATGCATATTCCGGAGTCACTGACCCCCTCTATCCGGTCTCATTGACCCCCACTGACGAAGCGCTGCTTGTCAGGATCAAAGACCTGTTGATAACTGAGCACTTTTGCTCTGGGCGGGGATGTTGGTAAGTTAGTTACGAAGATAGGTTATTTGTTGATTTCCTCAAGCTTTCGCCCCGCAGTTCTACCCGGTGTGCCCTGTGCACGAGCCTGTCAAGGATAGCGTCAGCGATAGTAGGCTCATCAAAGTACTCGTGCCATTTGGCCACAGGCAGCTGCGAGCAGATCAGGGTTGCGCTGTGCTCGTAGCGGTCCTCTAGTATCTGGAGCAGCAATAGCTTGACTTTGTGGGAGATGGGCTGTAAGCCGAAGTCGTCCAGGATAATTAGCCTTGCTTTTTTTAAGCGGTTGAGCCATTTGATGGTGGACCCGTCAGCCTGTGCCAGCGTGATTTCCTCGCAGAGCCGGTTCATATTGAAGTAGAGCGTGCGCAGCCCAAGGGAACAGGCATGGTGCCCCAGGGCGCAAGCCAGGAAAGACTTCCCGCAGCCGGTAGGCCCGGTAATCAAGAGGTTCTCGCCCCGCTCTATCCATGCCCTTTCGCTGAGCTTTGCAAGCGCTGCGCGGGGCAGGTTGCGGTGCTCCGAGCATTGGATGTCCTGGATGTTAGCCTGGTAGCGCAGCTTGCTCAGGCGTGTATACATTTTCATGCGCTTGGCCTGGCGGTGCTGCTGTTCGGCATCGATGAGGCGGGCGACAAGCTCGTCGCCCTGGAGCTGTTTGTTAATGGGGAGCTGAAGGACAGCCTGGTAGGCGTCTGCCATGCCGGCAAGCTTAAGCTCCCGCATCAGTGTCAAAGAAGCATTGGTCATGATTATTGATTTTAATGGATTAAATGTTATTGATAAGCCTTTGGGCCGCGGATGTTGCTATGCTCAGGGGGAGAGAAGGCATCCAGCTGCTGCGCCTGCTGGTCAAGCTTGCGCTCGAGGATGTTCTTGAGCATGCCATAGGATGCTTTGCCAGCGCCCCGGCAGCGCACGGCAGCCCTTTCCAGCCTCAATGGGGTGTATTTTTTGCCCAGGGCCAGGATGCCCCGGCAGGAGTTGTAGCTCTGGCTCTGGTGGGCACGCGAGAGGAGCACCTGCCCCATTGCCCATTCAGTAGCCGGGCCTATCTTTTGTGCCTGCTCTGCAAAGTAGGCAGCGTCATAGCCCTGGGCTTTGCGCCATTCCTTGTGGCTGCGGGGCATGTGGGCTTCCTGGGTCTGGTAGAGGTACGTGCCGTGTGGTGGCAGCCGCTGGTGCGAAGCCACGCGCTTTTGCCCCACAAAGACTTCTACAGCCCTTGAGGTGTAGATGACATGGGCTTGCTTGCCTACGTACTGGTAAGGCACGGAGTAAAAGTTTTTCTCTTCGCCAAGGAAGACATGGTAGTTGCGCTGGACTTTTGCAGAGGCGCTCTTCTTGGCTTCGAAGCGGTGGCTGGGCAGGGCCTGTAATAGCGGCTTCTCCTCTGCCTCAAAGCAAGACAGCCGGGAGCCCGGGCGCTTTTGGAAAGCCAGGCGGTTGTGCGCTGCCACAGCCTGGGCGATAGCATAGTTCAGCTCGCTGAGGCTATGGAAAGAATCGTTGCGCAGCGGCGCATAAACACGCTTGTAGACCGTGCTGACCATATTCTCTACGCTGGCTTTGTCTTTTGGCTTGCCTGGGCGGGCAGCTTCAAGCCCGCAGCCATAATGGGCTGCAAGCTGTACGCAAAGCTCATTGAACTCAGGCTCATAACGCTCCGAGCGGGTTACAAAAGCCTTGAGGTTGTCCGAGAGGATGGCTTGCGGCACGCCGCCAAAAAAAAGCAGGGCCTCAGTGATGCCGTGGGCTAAGTCCAGCACTTTTTGGGAGGGCAGCGCGACAGCAAAAGTATATTGGCTGTAGGGCAGCACCGCTACCAAGACCTGGCAATCGTGCACTTGCCCGTCTTCCCGGCTCACCCACTGCATTGTCTTCCCTGCAAAGTCCAGGTACACTGCATGGCCTGGCTTATGCGAAAGGGCCATCGACAAGCCTTTGGCCTGCAGGTGCCGCCTGAGCCGCTCGCAGAACTGGGTGTAGCCATAGCCATCTGGGTGCGAGCGCCGGTATTCCTGCCACAGCAGATAGCGGGTGACGCCCACTTTCCTCAGCTCTGCGCACCAATGCTCCAGCTGGGCGTCAAAAGCCTGCTCCCGGAAAGGGCGCGCTTTAGCTGCAGGCTGGCACAGCGCTTCTTGCAGCGCCTCATCTTCAACGGCAAGGGCCTGGGCTACAGTGCCGTAGATGGCCTCTGCACGTTGTACATAGCCTTTAACGGTGTTTTTGGATACCTGCAAGCGCCTGGCTGTGCGCTTGTAATAACCACAGGCATGGTAAGTCTCTAATATCTGGCGTATCTCGTCCATACGTTTGGTTTTGCTCTTCATCCAGCCGTTTTTTTGGCTAGATTAAGGATTAAAACCAACATCGCCCGCGCCTTGCAGATGGGGGTCAGTGACTCCGGAATGTTATTAACACTGGAGGGGTCAGTAAGACCGGAATGTTTTCCACATTTAGGGGGTCAATGACACCGGAACAGGGGGGTCAGACCAAATCGGAATAGGGGGGTCAATGGGACCGGAATACGCAGCTGCATATGGAAGATAGCTTGAGTATGGTATTGAGAAACTTATATGCACTTTACGGTGAACCCATCAGCGATGATCAGATTTCATTAAAGCACAATCCTCTTTTTAGACTTCAAGTAGTAAGCCGGATGCCACGACCCATTTCGCACTACATTGAGCACGGTCTAAAAAGACTTCTTCAAGATTATTTGTTATCAGAATTAATGGAGAACGATGCATTAATTGATGTAATCGTCATAACGGGGTTAGAAGAAGAACGCTTTGATAAACTGAGGGACCAGTCAGGAACGGGCCTTAAAAGCACAGTTTTTGATAGCACATCCTTGTCTACGCTATGTTTGAAATTGATCAATAGGGGGGTACGTGTAAAGGTTTTGGATAAGTTGTTGCTGAATGAAAAAATATTCATGAACCTTTCTGATGAAGTCTTTTCCTATAGTTCTCCTATAGAAAAGGTAGTTGCCATTATGAAAAGTGCGGGTGTGATTTGTAGTATAAAACGGTTGCCAGTTCAGAAAATTAGTGACTAATTAGGGATAGATTTCAGATTGCCTGGCTCACGGGTTTCGGCAATGAGATATAAAAGCTAGTAGAGGATGATCCAACACTGCATAGCTTCCATCATAGCCATATTTATTATCCTTCCTATGAAGAGTATATGTCAAACAATATTTATCCAGATAGAAGAGATTAGTTTTGAAGATTCCAGTCGTTATATGGGAGGAGGAAACTTTGTTTTTACCGCTCAATATCCACTTCGGGATGTTCTCTACCACTGTCTGGCAAGAACAGGATCAGGCATATCAAAAGACTTAATCGAATTAGAGAAGGTCCCCTTAATCAGAATAAAAGCGGGCAGTAAGTCTGAGCTAGCTGAATATGCTCTTTTTCAGCGGATAGCTAAAGAACTGATGAATAGATATAACCTTGAACTTCAGCTGGAACAGGTTGAAAAGAAGACACTGATATTCCGTAGCGTGGAACAGGCACCAAACCTCAACCAAAAGAACAGTGGGACCGAACTACTTTCAAATGGGGATGTAACCTTGAGCAACGCTTCTTTGTCAACTGTATGTTGGTGGTTGGGGCATCATGGGGTTGGATTGAAGGTAGATCAGAAAGAGCTGTTAGATGATATTAGGGTTACCCTGGATTTTCCAGCCGAAACCATAGCCCAAATGCCAGATAACATCTCATCAATACAACACCTGTTAAACAATCAAGGTGTTATTTGCGAGCTGGTAAAGGAGCCTATTCAGATTCCGGTAGAGACTTCAGAGTAATCTATTCAGCCATTTACTTCGGCTGCTACTTACGGAAGGTAGCGATGTTTCAAACCAACAAATACCCCCGCGCCACCGCCTGAAAATCAGCCATTTCCTTATCATACCACGCATCGTCCCTGCCCAGCTCCTGTTGCAGGATTTTGCCTACAGGCGCTGCCATATCCAAAGCAGCCTGAGCATCCATAAACAAGGTACGCAGACGGCGGGCAAGCACATCCTCAATACGCTGCGCCATTTCGTGCCTTGCCATCCAAACGACCTCGGCTTTGGTGTTAGGATATTTGGGGTGAAGGGGTTGCTGTAATTCGGGCTGCTCAGCGATCAGCGCCTGAATGGCTTTCGCCTCGCTGCCGTAGACCCGCCAATGACCTTCCGGGGGGTGCCCGTTGGGATAGCCGTGGAGCCGGATTTGGGCTGAAGTGCTGCCTTTTGCACTCATTTTCTTCACCTTCAGGATTTCATCCACCATATCTTCTCCCATTTGCCGGAAAGTCGTCCACTTGCCACCGAGTATAGAGAAGAGGTCACTGTCGCTCACCACAATTTTATGGCTGCGGGAGACTTCCTTGGTCGCAGCGCCCTCTGTTTTGGGCGCCGCAAGGGGGCGTAATCCGGCAAAAACCGAAAGCACATCGGCCCGCGTCGGCGGTTTGACCAGGTAGTCGGCGGCAGTTTCCAGGATGAAGTCTATTTCTTCTTCCAGGGCCTTGGGCTCGGCCTCTGCTTCAGACCGTGGTGTATCGGTGGTACCCAGAATAAGGGTGCCAAACCATGGGATGCCAAAAAGCACCCGTCCGTCCGGTGTCTCCGGGATCATCAGCGCATCTTTACCGCCAAGGAAGGACAGGTCCAATGCAAGGTGAGCACCCTGACTCGGAAGGATGGACTTTCGAACGCCCGGCTGATCCATTTTCAGGATCGTATCGGAGAATACTCCGGTGGCATTTACGACCGACTTGGCGGGGATAGAAAAAGCTTCTCCTTCAACAAGGTCTTTGGCTTCCACACCATTGATTTTTCCATCGGCAGCTTTGCTCAGCCCGGTCACTTCGGTGTAATTCACCACGCAGCCACCCATATCCGAACAGGTTTGGGCAACCGCAACCGCCAAGCGGGCATCATCAAACTGCCCATCGTAATAGACCACGCCTCCCAGTAACCCCTCTTGCTTAATGGTGGGGATTTTCTCGACGACCTTCTTACGGGAGATAATGTGGGAACGGCCAATACGCAAGCGGCCAGCCATCAGGTCATACACCTTGAGCCCGACCCCGTATTTCAGTTGGTCCCAGCGTGTATAAATCGGGATAATGAAGGCTTGCTTACCGGAAAGGTGAGGTGCATTTTTCATCATAAGCCCCCGTTCTTTCAGTGCTTCCAACACAAGGAAAACATCCCCCTGCGCAAGATAGCGGACCCCGCCGTGCAGCAGTTTAGTGCTTCGGCTTGAAGTTCCTTTAGCAAAGTCTGCCTTCTCCAAAAGAACGACCGAAAGACCACGGGAAAGCGCGTCAAGCGCAATGCCCAGCCCCGATGCACCACCCCCGATTACGGCAAGATCCCATGGCTCAGACTGATTTTTTATTTTTGCTATATTTTCGTTTCTTTTCATTTTGTTTCTTTTGTCCTTCAAAAGTGCACAAAAAAGAAAATAAAAGCAAGTTTAGTTTTCTTTTTTTACCTTTGTTTGAAACTTAGACAGTATTCTATGCAAATTGCGGAGCGCCACCGGTTCATTTTGGATGCCTTGCGGCAAAAAGGGGCAGTCAGTGTGGCGGCACTGAGCGAAGCCATGGACGTCACCACCGTCACGGTGCGCAAAGACCTGCGCCTGCTTGAGGAAAAAGGGGCGTTACTGCGTTCCCACGGGGGGGCAAGCCTGCCGGACACCTACGTTAATGACCGCTCCATTGACGAGAAAATGCAAATCCGGGTGGAGGATAAGCAGCGGATTGCCGTCCGGGCAGTGGAATTACTGCACCCGGAAGAAGCGGTCATCATTGGGTCGGGTACAACTGTTCGCGCCTTTGCCCAAGCCATTCCCAAAACGATGAAGCTCACCGTGCTCACCGGTGCCATGAATGTTAGCCTGGCTTTACTGGATCATCCGGAGGTAGAGCTGGTGCAACTGGGCGGTGTGGTGCGTAAGAGCAGTGCGTCGGTAGTGGGGCACTACGCGGAAGGCATGCTGGCTGATTTTGCCTGCACTAAACTATTCCTGAGTGTAGATGGCATTAGCCCGGATTTTGGCCTGACCACCTCCAACATGATGGAAGCCCACCTGAATGCAAAGATGATTAAAGCCGTTCCTCAGGCAGTCATTCTTGCAGACTCCGGTAAATTTGGGAAGAAGGGGTTTGGGAAAATCTGTGACCTTGAAGCGGTACATACCATTATCACTGATGCGGGGCTGCCGGATGCGACCCGACGGGCCATGGAAGATAAAGGGGTAAAGGTGCTCATCGCCTGATCAGTCATAAAGCAATACTGCTGCCCGCTGCTTCATATATTCCGATCTGCCTTGCAACTCAAGTTCCCGGAGTGCCTTCAGGGGCTCACGGTTTTCTATCCATAGCCTGACCTCGTTACTGCCATTAAGGATGTCGATAGGCAATAGCTTGTATTCGTACTCGAAGGGCGGCTGCCGCCACCGGAGCCGGGCTTCCGGCAAATGGAACAGGTATTGCAGAATACAGAGCCCGGACTGCCAGGGCCGGAAATCCTGGAGATTCAGGAGGTGCAGCTGATAGCCCCCGCAGCGCTCGCCTGCATGTTTTTCGAAGGTCGGCTCAAAGTAGATGGGCCGTAGCCGAAAGCCACGCAACCCGCTCTTCAGCAAAGCAGATTCCAGGCCGGGCAGGGCCTGATAAGGATCAAATCCCGGGTAGCCAAAGACTTCAAACGGGCGGGTGGTGCCCCGGCCTTCCGACCAATTGGTACCTTCCCAAAAGACCATGCCCGGAAAAACCCGGGCGGTCAGCAACGCAGGCATATTGGGCGAGGGGTTGGCCCACAGCAACTCCGTTTTTTCAAAGCCCATTGCACGATGCCAACCGGCCATCGCCACCACCTTCAGGTCGCAGGGTGTTACGGTGGCTTCATTGACCAGGAGCGCAAACTCTCCAATCGTCAGGCCATGCCTCGCGGGCAAAGGGGACAGCCCGATGAAAGACCGGTACTCCAAATCCAGCAGATTGCCTTCAACCCGTATGCCTCCAAGGGGGTTGGGGCGATCGAGGACCCAAACGGGGATGCGGGCTTTGGCGCAGGCTTCCATCATCAGTTGCAAAGTATAAATGTAGGTGTAAGGTCGCGCCCCTACGTCCTGCAAGTCCACAATGACCTGATCCAGTCCCTGCAGCATGGCCGGGGTAGGGGAGCGGTCGGCTTCGTAAAGGCTATGTACCGGTATCTGGAAGAAGGGGTGGATGTAGTGGGGGCTTTCGATCATATTGTCCTGCGCTTCCCCAAACAGGCCGTGCTGAGGCGAAAAAACAGCCCGCAGCCGGGGGCCGAAAACCCGGTGCATAGCAGACAGCCCATCTTCCCCCGCAGCGGTTATGGAGGCATTGTGGCAAAGATAACCGATATGCTGTCCGCATGTCTGCTGAAGGGCTGTATTATGCAGGAGTTGGTCTAGGCCGGTTTGTACAGGCATGGTGCAGTTATTAGAGTAACGTAAGGCCCGGAATCTGGAAAGGGGTAAGGAAGGGGTCGTCCGGTGGGCGTTCCGTGATGAGGTACTGCAGTTCGCTGAGTTGGCAGACCCGCATCTTAGTGCTGGTGTTAAGCTTCTCAGAAATAGCAAGTGCGGCGGTTTGGCCCGAGACTTCGCGCATCGCCTGTTTGACTTCCACTACTTCCCAGTCGCTATCCGTCAGGCCGTTGATGGGGTCAATACTGTTGGCCCCAAGCAGGCACAAGTCCGGGCTGAGGCTGAGCAACTTTTTGATGACTTCCCCTCCGGTACTGATCTGCGCATCGCCCGAGATACGGCCACCAATGAAGAGCGTCTCGCTGTCGCTATGCCGGGCCAACTGCATTGCCACAGGCAGGCTTACGGTAAAGAAGGTGACTTTCAGCCCCGGAGGCAAAAGGCGGGCTACCTCCAGGTTGGTTGTGCCACCACTAATAAGGATGTGCATGCCGTTGCGGAAAAGGCTTATTGCCTTGCGGGCAATAGCCGTCTTTTCGGCATAGGCGTAAATTTCCAGCTCCGTAGTGCCCACCATCTGAAAGGAGTTGGATATGGCGCCCCCCCGTACTTTTTTAAGCTTGCCGCTTTCTGCAAGGTCCTGCAAGTCTCTGCGGATAGTGTCCTCTGAAACATTCAGGAGTTCACTTAAATCAGTTTGCAGAACCTTATTGTGCACATTGACTTCCCTTAAAATTAGCAACTGTCTTTCCGGTTTTAGCATGCTTTTATTTCTTCAGTTTGGGTTTGCTTAAAATAATTGAATAACCCGATCACGAGTGTAGGGGCACGGAGTTTTCTTAAAAACTTGCATAAAGTTGCAAACAAAATGGCATTAATTTTAATTATTTGCTGTATTATGCATTGAAATTGGCGGTAAGGCTCAATAAAATACCGCATTTCGGGCAAGGCTTAGAATCAATACCAAATAACACTTTACACCAATCGCTATTAACAAAAACAACAGATTATGAAACAAAGCCTACTCAAGGCGAAGATGCCGCTCCTGATGCTCCTCATGCTGGGGCTGCCACTGCTGGCATTTTCGCAGAAAATCAACTTTACGGTCAGTGGTACCGTGCAAGATTATGACGGCAACCCGCTTATTGGAGCTTCTGCTTTTGTAGAAGGCCTGGCGCTGGGCTCGGTCACCGATATAGACGGGCAGTTTGCCATCAAGGGGGAAGCTGAAGCCGGTAAGTACCAGCTTCAGATTTCCTATGTGGGTTTCACACCGGTAAGGCGAACGTTCGAAATCAGCGCGGCTGCACCGGAAGTTACGTTGGAGATCAGCCTGGTCGATGATGTCATGGACATGGAGGAAGTCGTTGTGGTGGGCTCTTCCGTAACCACCAAGCGCAAGCAGCTCGGCAACGCGGTCAATGTGCTGAAGTCTGATAAGCTTACCGTGGCCAACCCACAGGGCGTGACCGGCGCACTGCAGGGTAAGCTTCCAGGCGCACGTATTACGCAAAACTCTGGAGACCCTGCCGGTGGCTTCAGCGTGCAGTTGCGGGGGGCAAGTACACTCCTGGGCTCTTCGGAACCACTTTACGTTATCGACGGTGTCATCATTAGCAATAATACCACCAATGTGACCAATATCAACGTTGGCGGCGGCGCCTCTCAGCCGGGCACCAACCGACTGGCAGACATTAACCCGAATGATATCGCTGATATTACGGTTATCAACGGTGCTGCGGCGGCGGCTCAGTACGGCTCACGGGCGTCCAATGGGGTGGTGCTCATTACCACCAAGCGGGGCAAGGCCGGCAAGCCTTCTTTTAGCTATTCCTCCGGTTTTAACGTTAACGAGCTACGCAAACCGGTTTACGTCAACCTGAGGGGCGAACAGTTCGGCAGCGCGGATCAGCGCCTTTACCCTATTGCAGGGACAAACGAGGACGGAAACCTTACCGTTGGCGCCAATTTCTCCACAGAGAAAGTACCAGTGACCCGCTACGATTACCAGGATCAGATCTTTGATACCGGCTATGGAACTGATCAGCACCTTTCGGTACGCGGCGGCAATGAGCAGTCCAATTATTATGCATCCTTGTCGTATACCCTCAATGAGGGCATCATCCGCAATACGGATTTTCAGCGTTATGGTGCCCGCTTCCGCTTCAATCAGTCGGTAAACGACTGGGCGAGCTTCTCCATCGGGCTGAATTATAACAATTCGTTTTCCAACGAACGGCCGGACGGCAACGTCTTCTGGTCCCCAATCAATGCCTTCAATATTACCAACAACATTTGGGATATCACGCAGCGGGATGAGCTGGGCAATCTGCAGTCTGTGGAGCCTACCCGGGTGAACCCACTCAGCGTTATCGAAGATTTTGACATCACACAATCGGTCAACCGGGCTATTTCTGACTTCCAGCTCAAACTCTTTCCGCTCAAAGGCCTGACAATCGACTACATAGTCGGGGTAGACGCGTACAATCAGGAGGGTAATATCTTCATCCCTCCTTATCCATACGCTCCGGTCAATCCTACCTACTTCGACGATGGCTATGCTTCTACGGCGAACAACAACGTTTTCCTGATCAACAACGATATCAATATCTCGTATGAGAAGGAAATCAGCAGCAGCCTGGTATCTATTACCAAAGCAGGCTTCTCTGACCAGTATTCTCAGAATGCGTTCTCGGTGGCCCAGGGCCGCGGGCTGGCGCCATTTGTGGAAACGGTCAATGGTGCGAGTATCATTCTCAACCCGTCGGCCAATACCGACCGCTTGCGCATCTGGGGTTACTACCTGCAGCAAACTTTTGGGCTGAACGACCGCCTGTTCCTGACTGCGGCAGCCCGGGTGGATGCAGCCAGCTCCTTTAGCGAAGACAACCGCAATATCATTTACCCTAAGGTGAGTGCCAGCTACGTTTTATCCAGTGAGCCTTTCTGGCAGGAAAGCGCGCTGGGCAGGACTATCAGCCTCTTCAAGCTCCGTGCTTCCTGGGGACAGGCAGGTAACCTGACGGCCATCGGGCCTTACGCCCGTTTCTCTACCTATAACACCGGTAACCTTGCAGGCAGCGTAGCCATCAACCAAAGCAGTACCCTGGCCAACCCGGATGTGCGCCCCGAGGTGAATACAGAAACGGAAATCGGTGCAGATATCTCTTTCCTGAAGGACCGCCTTGGCATGTCCCTCACCTGGTACAATCAGGATATTGACGATCTCCTCGTGAGCCGTTCACTAGCTGCTTCTCAGGGCGGTAGTGCCATTACAACTAACGTGGGGTCGCTGGAAAACAAAGGTGTGGAAGTCCTGCTTTATGGCTCGCCTATCCGCAAGCGTGACTTTAGCTGGGATATCTCCCTCAATTTCTCCCGCAACCGCAACCGCGTCACCAACCTTGGACAGGCGCGTACAGCGGTGCCTAACGTAACCGGTGCACCGATCTTCCTGGTTGACGATCAGCCGCTGGGCGTATTCTTTGGGACTTATATTGCCCGTGACGACAACGGCGATCCGCTACTTACACCGGAAGGCTTCCTGCAGCAGGAGCGGGGCGATGCTGCTACCAATATGCCACAGCGGGATGCAAACGGGCAGCCAACAGGTACGCCTCTTCAGCAGGTTATTGGTGACCCTAACCCCGACTACATCCTAGGCGGTAGCACCACCTTCAACTACAAGCGCTTCGGAATTACAGCTGTAATCGAGAGCGTACAAGGGCAGGACGTATTCGACGCCGACAAGCGGACCCGTCAGGGCGTAGGCATAGGGGAATTTGCTGAGCAGGAACTATCCGGCGAACTGCCGCGGGGCTGGGTTTGGGCCATGTATCCCATCCTGGAATGGCGGATTTCTGATGGCTCCTTTACTAAGCTCCGGGAGTTGTCTGTAAGCTACACCATCCCGGATATCGGCGGTGTGCTGAGCAATACGACCATCTCGGTAGGCGGCCGGAACATTTTCTCCATTGACAACTTCACCAGTTACGATCCGGAGACCAATGCCGGTGGGCAAAGTAACCTGATGCGGAACGTCAATTTCGGTAATGTGCCCATCCCACGGGTATATACCCTGAACATCCGTACCAATTTCTAAACCTGTAGAACCAGAAAAAGCAAACTATGATGATTTCAAGATATAAAACCCTCAGCAGCCTGCTAATGGCCCTGATGCTTTTGGCCAGTTGTGAGACAGATTTTACCAATCCCGGCGCTGCCACCGAAGATCAGGTGCTGAACAGCCCTGATGGCCTCATCGGCCTGGCAGTGGGTATTCAAAAACGCTGGAGTGTGGGGCGGCAGAGCCCGGTTTATACTACCGTGACAGCCGCTGGTTTTACGACCTTCGAGCTGCGCCTCATCAACCCGGGCAACAGTGAGGAGAACGCCCTGTCCATTGGCAAAGATGAGCTGATCGGTACCAACGGCGTGGTGTCCAATCTCTGGGAAGAAGCCCTGCTGGTCCGCAATGAGTCCGATCAGATACTGGCGAATGCAGAAAAAATCCCGGATGCCGGGGTGCGCTCCGGGCTAATCGCTACCGGTGCGATTTTCAAGGCGCTGGCTAATGGCACCCTGGCTCAGTTTTTTGAGCAGCTGCCTTTGGCAAATGCAGAAAATGCCGTGTTTAGCTCCCGTGAAGCGGCACTGGAAGATGCGATTGCAACCCTGGAAGCGGCACGCAGTACAGTCAACGCAGCACCGGTGTCCGCTGCGTTTTTAGACAAAACCCCTGCTAGTATTGACGCTATTAACACCATTAATGCACTACTTGCGCGGTACCACAACATGCTCGGCAACCACGACGCTGCTATTGAGGCCGCGAACCGGGTTGACTTGTCCTCCATGTCCACTTTTGCCTACGATGCGGTCAATACCAACCCCATCGCTTTTGTCTCTATCCTGACCAACAACGTCTATCAGCCGGTTGACCTCACCCTCGGGCTGCCTGATGGGCTGGCACCGGATGCTGGCGATCAGCGCCTGCCGTTTTACTTTCAGAACCTGACCCCTGACAACAACGATTTCCGTGCGGCGGCGTTCTGGGATGCGCCAGACAAGGCTATCCCGGTATACCTGCCTGGGGAAATGGCGCTCATCCGTGCCGAGGCGCTGGCCCGCAAGGGAATGGTAGGAGAGGCTATTGATGCGCTGAATGAAGTGCTGACCAAACAGCCCACCGAGGATGCCTTCGGGGTAGGTGCCGGCCTTGATGCTTACAACGGAGCAGAAACGCAGGAGGCGGTACTTGATGCCATCTATGCCAATCGGTGTATTGAGCTTATGATGTCCGGGTTGCGCCTGGAGGACAGCCGCCGCTTTGGCCGCCCGGCTCCCAATACCGACAATGAAGAGCGCAACCGCAATTTCTATCCGTACCCGGACAGCGAGCGGGCCAACAACACCAACACACCGGAAGACCCCGAGATCTAAACAGCTGTTTTTTAGAAGGGACTTCACAATATTTATAAGTTGAAAGGCGGGGAACAGTGGCGTTATTTTCGTCCGCTGTTCCCCGCTCTAATGCTACCAATATGGCGTATTCTGAAACAGATATCCTTAAAACCTGGCAGCTTAATGCCAAGCCATGGATTGCTACCCTGGAGAACGGAGATATCCCCTCCCGTGCACTGGCAACGAATCAAGCGATAGTGGATGCCTCCCTGAGCCTGAAACCCCAACGTGCTTTGGATATTGGGTGTGGGGAAGGCTGGCTGTGCCGGGTCCTGGCTGAAGCTGGGGTGGAAATGACCGGCATTGATGGTGTTCCGGGGCTGATTGAAAATGCACAACGCAAAGGCGGAGCCCAATACCTCACCTGTTCCTATGAAAAATTGCTCAGTGGGCTGCCTGAGGGCCTGAAGCCCCCTTATGACCTGGCGGTTTGCAATTTCGCCTTGTTTGGCAAAGACCTGACTATTGCGCTGGCTAAAGTGGTGTACAGCCTGCTTACAGCAAATGGCCGGTGGGTCATCCAAACGTTGCATCCGGATTATCCTTTGGCTGCACCGCCTGGCAGCTGGGCGACTGAAGATTGGTCGGCTATGAAACAGCCCTTTCAATCGGGCTACGCCTGGTACCGTTGGACCAAAGCGGGCTGGCAGGAACTGCTGCAACATGCTGGTTTTAATAGTATTAAGTGGAGAGAAGTGTATGTGGATGAAGCCTCCCCGCCGCTCGCTCTGCTCATTGAAGCCGGAAAATAAGCCTGGGTTTAGCGGAGGATGCTTACATTTGCCCTTCGAAAAAAACCGATACCCAATGATATCCGATATCCTCCTGAAGCTGGTGGCCGAACGCACCGGGCTGCCCATCCGCAAAGTCAAAAATACCCTGGAGCTCTTAGTGGACGGGGCTACCATCCCCTTCATTGCCCGCTACCGTAAGGAAGCCACAGGCTCGCTTGATGAAGTGCAGATTGCTGAAATACAGCGGGAGCACAAGCAACTGGAGGACCTCCAAAAACGCAAGGAAACCATTTTGTCGGCCATTGAAGAGCAGGGTAAGCTCACCGATGACCTGCGCCGCCGCATTGAGCAGACCTACGACAGTACTACGCTGGAGGACCTTTACCTGCCCTACAAGCGCAAACGTAAAACGCGGGCTTCCGTAGCTCGCGAAAAAGGATTGGAGCCGTTGGCAGAGCAGCTCTTCCGGAAACAGGATCGGGATGCAGAGCGGGCTGCAGCACCTTTCCTGAATGATGAGGTGCCTAATGTGGAAGAAGCTTTGCAGGGTGCGCGGGATATCATTGCTGAATGGATAAATGAAGACGAAAAGGCCCGTAACCTCGTGCGGGCAGCCTTTCGCCGGGAGGCGACCATCCGATCCAAGGTGGCGCGTGGCAAAGAAGAGGAAGGCGCGAAGTACCGCGATTATTTCGATTTTGAGGAACCGCTGAAGAAATGCCCGTCCCACCGCATGCTCGCCATCCGCCGGGGAGAGGAGGAGGGCATCCTGCGGGTGTATGTGACGCCCGATGAAGACGATACCATTTACCGCCTGGAACGCAAATACGTGGAGGGCAACGGCAGTGCTGCCCGGCAGGTGAAGGAGGCGGTGCAGGATGGCTACAAGCGCCTGCTTAGCCCAAGTATCGAAACCGAATTCCGCAATCTTTCCAAAGCACAGGCTGATGAGGAAGCGATTGGCGTATTTGCTACCAACCTCCGGCAATTGCTCCTGACGGCTCCCCTGGGGCAAAAGCGTACGTTGGGTATCGACCCGGGCTTCCGTACCGGCTGCAAAGTGGTGGTGCTGGATGCAAGCGGTAATCTGCTGGACAATACCGCCATCTATCCTCATCCGCCTCAAAAAGATCAGTATCAGGCGACGGAGACCCTGAAGCATTTGGTACGGCAATTTGAGATTGAAGCCATCGCAGTGGGTAACGGTACAGCAGGGCGGGAAACCCTGAGCCTCTGCCGGGCTATTGACTTTGGGCGTAAGCTGGATATCTTCTCAGTGAATGAGGCAGGAGCGTCTATTTACTCTGCTTCTGAAATTGCCCGGGAGGAGTTCCCGAATGAGGATGTGACCGTGCGCGGCGCAGTCTCTATTGGCCGCCGCCTGATGGACCCGCTGGCGGAACTCGTTAAGATTGATCCTAAAAGTATAGGCGTGGGCCAGTATCAGCACGATGTCAATCAGACCCGGTTAAAGGAAAGCCTGGATCAGGTCGTGGAAAGCGCGGTGAACTCCGTAGGCATCAATGTGAATACGGCTAGTCAGCACTTGCTCACGTACGTATCCGGTCTGGGGCCAACGCTGGCCAAAAACATCGTGACTTACCGGTCTGAAAACGGGCCTTTCCAATCCCGGCGGCAGTTGCTGAAAGTGCCGCGCATGGGGGAAAAGGCTTTTGAACAGGCGGCGGGCTTCCTGCGCATACGGGAGGGCAAGCATCCACTCGACAATACGGCAGTGCACCCGGAGACGTACCCGATTGTGGAGCAGATGGCTAAAGACCTGGGCTGTACGGTACAAGACCTGATCGATCAGCCAAAATTGCGGAAGCAGATCGACCTGCGGCGCTACACATCTGAGACGGTAGGTCTGCCGACACTCAACGACATCATGAAGGAATTGGAAAAGCCGGGCCTCGATCCGCGGGGTACGGCCAAAACCTTTGAGTTCGCCAATATTCATACCATCAATGACCTGGAAATCGGTATGGTCGTGCCGGGCATCGTCAATAACATCACCAATTTTGGTGCCTTTGTGGATATCGGTATCAAGGAGAGTGGCCTGGTGCACATCAGTCAGCTCGCCAACAAGTTTGTGAAAAATCCGGCCGATGTGGTCACCCTGAATCAGGAGGTCATGGTCAAAGTGATGGACGTGGATCTGAAGCGGGGCCGGGTGCAGTTGTCGATGAAGGCGGTGTAGGTTGTTAGTTCAGAGAGGGGAAGAATACTGCCTAATAGGTATTTTGATCTAAATCAGTAATTACGTTTTTCACATAGTCTTCATCAACTTCAAGGGCTTCACATATCAAGTTAATTTCCATGCCAAGCCGAATCATATTTATGCAGGTTTGCCTTGTCTTTTTATCAGCGCCCCTGTTTTCATAAGCATCTAGCGCGCTGATAAATTCTGGTTGCTGTGCGGCGGGAATTTCACTCATAATGACTTCAATTTTTTCTATTTCGCCTGGTATTTTATTCAGATAATAAACGATTAATGGTTTGTACAAGTTCCCATCTTAGTCTACACTACCCAAGAGGAAAGCTATTAAAAAAAACTCGTTGTAACTGTTTAGCATACATGGAAAAATGAGTAGAAAATGCCCTGTTTTGCCCCATCCCTGAAGGGAGCCAGTGCATTTTCTGGCTTTGCACCCTTTAGGGTTGGGGCAAACAAAGGCAGAAAATGCGATTTACAGACTACGCTGAATATTTGCAACTCGTTCTTTTAACCGCGCCACCAACACCTCCGGAGCCGCATCAATACTCAGCACCACCGCATCAGCAGGCGGCTCAAGCGCATCAAACTGAGACTGCAACAGGGCCGGGGGCATGAAGTGGTCCCTGCGGGCTTCCATCCGGGATTTGATCAGGTTGTAGCTGCCTTCCAGGTAGATCCAGGTGGTTTGGGCTTCAATACCGGCGCTGAGGGTGGCCCTGTACCGGGCCTTTAGGGCAGAACAGGCCAGCACTAAGGACTCCCCCGCTTCGAGTTTTTCGACAACGAACCGGTGTATGGCTGCCAGCCAGTCAGCCCGGTCTTCATCTGTTAGCGGCTGGCCGGCGGCCATCTTTTCGACGTTGGCATCGGGGTGGAAATCGTCCCCGTCGTAGAAAGGAAGGCTTGTAGCTTCGGCAAACTGCCGACCAATGGTCGACTTCCCGCTTCCTGCAACGCCCATGATGTAGATGACACGGCTCATACTGTGAGTAGTGTTTTTACCTATTCGGCTTACCAGAGTTGATGCACGAGCGGTTTGATATCCGCTTCGTACAGCCCCTGTATCTTTTTTAGTACGTCATCACTTAGCGGTACTGCCCCGGCTGCCGCCATGTTGCTGTCAACTTGCTCGGCGCGGGGGGCACCGGGGATGATGGTGCTCACTTCCGGGCGGCGCAGAATCCATTGCAGAGCTGCATGGGTGAGGGGGTAGCCTTCCGGCAAAAAGCCTTCGATTTTGTCTACCGCTTCCAGCCCTGTTTCAAACGGGATACCCGCGAAAGTCTCCCCTTTGTCAAACCATTCCCCATTGCGGTTGCCGTGGCGGTGGTCACCTGCTCCGAAGGTGGAGGATTTGGAAAACTTCCCGGTCAGTAGCCCGCTAGCCAGGGGTACACGCACGATGATTCCAACATTTTTTGCCTTTGCCGCTTCGAAAAAGTGCTCCTCCGGGCGCTGCCGGAACATGTTGTAGATAATCTGCACGCTGGCAACATTATCGAACTCCAGCGCTTTCATCGCTTGTTCCACCTTTTCCACGCTTACGCCGAGGTGGGCGATTTTGCCTTCCGCTTTGAGGTCCTCAAAAAGACCGAAAATTTCCGGGCGATAGTAGACTTCCCAGGGCGGGCAATGGAGCTGTATGAGGTCGATTTGCTCCAGGCCAAGGCGTTTCAGGGAGTCTTCTACATAGCCGCGCAACGCTTTTGGCGTATAGCCCTCGCTGACATGGGGATTGATCTGCCGACCGCATTTGGTGGCCACGTAGATGCGCTCACCCGATTCGCGGACCGCTTTACCCACAGCTTGCTCACTTTCGCCGGCTTCGTACACATCGGCGGTATCAATGAAGTTGACGCCCTGATCGATGGCGCTACGAAGGATGGACTGTGCCAGATCGTGGTCGAAACCGCTGCCCCATTTCCCGCCTACCTGCCAGGTGCCCAGGCTGATGGTGGAGATGTTGAATCCGGTCTTTCCCAAGGTTCGGTATTGCATAATTCAAGGTTGTGCTTGCCCGCTGACATTAATGCCACGCAGCAAAGCGATGTACTTCGGCATAGCTGGTTATTTCCACTCAATAGTCGTCTGCAGCAGGTCACTGGAGTTCGGGCCCACCATGATGTCAAAAGTGCCAGGCTCGGTGACAAATTGGCCATCAGGCATGTAGAAGCCCAGCTCTTGTGGCGTCAGCCGGAAGGCAACCGTTCGGCTCTCGCCGGGTTGGAGCATCAGTTTTTCAAACCCTTTCAGTTCCTTGGTGGGGCGCACCACGCTTGCCGCCCGGTCCCGGATGTAGAGCTGAACAACCTCTTCCCCGGCCCGGTCGCCGGTATTGGTTAGCTTAACCGTTACCTCTACGGATTGCCCACGCAGATTTGTCCGGAGGTTATCGTAGGCAAAGGTAGTATAGCTTAGCCCATAGCCAAATGGGAAAAGCGGGCTCAGGGGCGAGTCGATATAGTGGGTGTAAAAGACATCTCCCTTAGTATTGGGGCGGCCGGTATTGTGCATGTTGTAGTGGATGGGGACCTGTCCGAGATTTCGGGGGAAGGTCATTGGCAGCTTGCCACTCGGGTTGTAATCGCCGTAAAGTACCTGGGCGACGGCATGGCCGGTTTGAGAACCCAGTTGCCACGCTTCCACAATTGCCGGGATGCGCTCTGCAGCCCAGGGAATGGTCAGCGGGCGGCCATTGTTGAGCACCAGCACAACGTTGGGATTGTTTTCGTAGACTTTTTCCAAAAGCTCCTGCTGCAGGCCCGGCAGGCTGATATCGGTACGGCTGCGGGCTTCTCCGCTCATAAAGCCATGTTCACCGAGTACCATGATGACGACATCGGCATTCTGAGCGGTCTCAATCGCTTCCGCCATACCGGTCCGGTCGGTGGTGTTAACGTCGACAGGGGTGACGAAAGTGGGTTCGTTGGCCCAGAGCTTTGGCCCCTCTGCAAAGGTGACTTCATTGCCCTCATAGGCAGAAAGCCCTTCTAAAACAGAGACAGCGGTGCCATCATCGGAGCCGATGCGCCAGCTGCCGAGGGGGCTGGTTTTGTCATTGGCGAGCTGTCCGATCAAGGTGATTTTAAGGCCTTCCTTTTTCAGGGGGAGCAGGTTGCCTTCGTTTTTGAGCAGTACAATCGACTTTTTAGCCATATCCAGGACTGCTTCCTGATGAGCCTCATTGTAGAGGAGTGCTTCTTCCCGCTCCTCGTTACAATACCGGTATGGGTCCTCAAACAGCCCTAGCTTATACTTTGCGCGAAGGATACGGCGCACGGCGTCATCAACCAGGGATTCGCTGACAGCACCGGACTCCACGAGGTCCTGCAAGTGATTGATGTAAGCGTAGGACTCCATATCTATATCGGAGCCTGCCGTGACAGCTTGCTTAGCCGCAGCCTTCAGGTCTTCAGAATAGCCATGTTCTTCCATCTCGGCAATGGAGGCCCAGTCCGAGACCACTACTCCTTCGAAACCCCATTCGCCTTTCAGCAAATCCCGTTGCAGGTAGCTGCTGCCGGTCACCGGTTGGCCATTGAGGAGGTTGAAGCCATTCATAAAGCTGCCCACGCCTGCCTCGACGGCGGCCCGGAATGGAGGCAGGACGGTGTTGTGCAGGGTTGCCGTACCTATGTCGGCGGTGTAGTAATCCAGGCCAGACTGGGCAAACCCGTAGCCGGCAAAGTGTTTGGCGCAAGCCATGATGGTGTTGTTGGCGCTGAGGTCTTCGCCCTGAAAACCCCGGATTCGCGCGGCAGCAATAGCGCTGCCCAGGTAGGTGTCTTCCCCGCCGCCTTCCATGACCCGGCCCCAGCGGGCATCACGGGAGATGTCCATCATGGGGGCAAAGGTCCAGCTGACACCGGTAGCTGAAGCTTCAGTGGCAGCCATACGGGCGGAGGCTTCAATGGCTTTCAGATCCCAGCTGGCGGCTTCTGCCAATGGGATGGGGGCCAGGGTTTTGTAGCCGTGGATAATATCGGAAGCGAAAATTAACGGAATACCCAGGCGGGACTCCTCAACGACCAGCTTTTGCATAGCCCGGACTTCCTCCACGCCCCGTACATTCAGCACGGAGCCCACCCGGCCATTGCGGAGGTCTTCGTATTTGCGTTTGGCGTTTCCATCAGAAGGGGCCGGTCCTGTGGCTTCCCAAAAACCGTTGTACTGATTCATTTGCCCCACTTTTTCCTCCAGCGTCATCTTGGAGAGCAGGTCCTCGATAAATTGATCCATATTGTCGGTTTGTGCCTGTGCAGCGCATAGCCATGCTGCCGCCAGTATAGATAGGAGTGTCTTTTGCATAGAAGTAACCTGGTTTTTTATGAAATTGGTAAAATAGCCGATGCGGCGAGTAGTTTTCCTGAACTTTTATGCCATACTTCAATCCGGCACTTTATGTTTTCCGGATTGGGTAAAGCAGTGATGGGTAAAGATAGTGACAGCGGCTTAGAGATCGGGAATTGGTGAAATTTATTCCCTGAAATAACGCCGATTAATTCCCGGCGGGCTTCTACCTGACCGCTATCATCAGTATAGTCTGAACCAGGGTTCAGTAATGGTTGGCCAGCCGGGTCAAAAAACCGGGCTTTCACGATCGTCCGGGTTTGGTTGGTGATTTGCCCGGCAATGGAAATATTTAAATATACGGTGCTATCCCGGAAAGAACGGGAAAAATTAACCTCTTCAAGGCGTGCTTCTGCACTGGCAACAGGGGGCAGAAAAGCTTTGGTATTCAGCTTGTCCGTGGAAAGGGTCAGCGATTGAGTTGTGCGCTGTGTGGATTGCCTGGCAGGAAGGCTAAGCTCTGCGGAGACCGCATCGAGGATTTGCTGGGAAATTTTGAAGTTTTTTAAACCGCTGATGATTTCTTCTTTGGAAGCCAGCTGGCCGATATCTGCGTATGCTACTCCTGTGCCAGATTGCGGTATAATAGCAGCGGGCTGATCGTTGTCTTCTATTTCGAGAAGTTCATAGCCTGCCACAATACCGGTTGCGAGGAGGGCGCCAAGGACAGCGGCATTTTTGGGGTTGCGCAAAGCCGTTTTTCCATACTGTGCCAACTGCCGCATTTGGGGAGGCGTAGCGTTTTTGGAAAACCGGATCGCCAGTTGGGTATTGGAGCTGATTTGCCCTATCCGCTGCAAGTCATTAGCAGAAGAAATGACCGGCAGCCATTGCCGTTGCTCGGCACTGAACTGTAACCGCTCAACGGCCTCTTTCAGCCGGCCATCTCCAAGGATAGCCCTGATGGTTTTTGAATTGGGAAGGTTGGGGCTTTGCATAGCCTGTATTTTGCATCGCCATAATACAAAATTCCTGGTAATTTTTAGTGCCCTGTTCAGGCTGTGCCTTTGATATAGTTGACGACCCGCCGTACTGTTTTGCGGCGGATTTCCCGCTCAAGGTCCCGGTTGATCTCGCGCAGAACGTACTGGAACTTCAGGCTCACGCTGTCTTTGCGGATATCCACGACCTTGAGGTTGTAACTCTGGGGCTCAATATGGGCTTCGTATTCCTGAATAGACCGGATGAGGTCTGACTCCAGTTCTTCTACGGTCTCAATGGCAGCCGTCAGGACTTCAAACTCGATGCTTACCTTTTTGATTTCGCGCCGGGTGTAGTTGACAATTTCGCTGGAAAAGACTTTGTTGTTGGGGATGAAAATCACATCATCATCTTCATTGAGCAGAGCAATTTTGGTGAGGTTGATATCTATAATTTTCCCCTTGTGCTCTCCGATTTTCACATAATCGTCGATGGTGACTTCCCGGGAAAAACTGATAATGATCCCGCTGATGATTTCCGACACATAGTCTTTAGAGATGATGGCAATGGCAGCTGCCACAATACTCAGGGTCGTAAAAAGGGTCTTCAGGTCAATATTCCAGAAACCCAGAATAGTGATCATAGCCGCGCCGGTGAGCACGATGTAATAGATGTTGCGTAAGCCCAGCAGGACGTTATCGTTCTTAGAAGAGGGGAGTTTTTTGTTGCGGCGGTACAGGTAACTCAGGATAGCTACGGCAAGGCTTGCACTCAGAGCGAAGACAATGAACCCCATCACCAGGCTGGCATGGGCTGCCCACGGATCATCCAGGTAAGATGCGGCAGGAAGGTTGATCCGAATAGCAATAAGTGCAGCAAGCAGCAGAGCTCGAAGTGTTACCTTCAACCCTCCCTTACTAAAAAAGGGCATAATCAATTAATTGTGATACCCTTAGAACGTTGCCGTCTGCGGTTGAGTTGTGCTTGCCTGCATGTATCGGGCCAACTGATGAGCAGCCCGCCTGACCATGGGCTTGCCAGAGAGGTCTTCCATAGGCTTAATTCCACCGATACTCAGGGTATTGACTTCCGATAACACCCGCAGGCCTTCATCGTTGACCAGGGTATCCATGCCAAACATAACGATGCCTTTGGGCAGCAGCACTTTGGATAGCTCCCTGGCCATCCGGCGCTCCCGCTCGTCCGGCTCTGACAATACTGCCTGTCCGCCCTGAGCTGCATTACAGAGCCAGGAACCCTTGGGGGGCATACGGAGCACCGCGCCCAAAATCCGCCCGTTGACGACTACAATGCGTTTGTCGCCCTTTTTGACGTTTTTCAGAAAGCGCATGCCGAGGAAGCCGCCCTGTTCAAACCCGGCTTCCAGCACCTGCCGATAGGACCGCAGGCTGACCGGTTTAGGCTCATTGTAGACCTTGCCGTTCTTGATTTTGAGAATGCCCTGTCCGCCGTAGCTATGCAGGGGCTTTAGTACGATGGGGTAGCGCGACTGCATTTCCCATACGTCTTCCATAGACTGGCAGAGCTGTACATCCGGGCTCCACTGCGGGAATTGGGTCAGAAAAGCCTTGGTACTGGTCTCCATGATACCGGAAGGGCGGTTGAAGATGCGTTCTTCAGGATACACGGAGCAAAGGAATTCAAAGAAGCCCTCGGGGATAGAGTGAGGCAGCCGCAGCCATATCCAGTCATAGTCATTGAGGTCGGCGGGAACAGTTTCCTGCTGAAACCGATAGGCAGCATGATCAAAGTGCATCTCCCCGTCTAATGCCCAGGCGCGGACCTGAGTGGAAGTGTAATCGTTGAAGAAAGCAGCATTAGCCGAATTGCCCCGGCTGGCCACGTGTACGTGAGCAATGCCTGGTTGTCGGCGAAGGGCGCTGCACAGGGCGTAGACGGAGTTATGCTCTGTGTGGTTGCGGTGATCGGTGAGGACCAGCACGCTTAGTTTTCTGTTCATTGTTATCATTTGCGCATTGATCACGCAAATCGGGGTCAAATTGTATTACTTTCCGGAAAAAAGCAAGCAAAAAACACAAGGAATTAGTTAGGGTAGAGCATTAACAGGAGAAGGCTTTTGCCATACCTTTGTCAAACCTGCCTTGCCACCGCTCTTTGAGCGGGAAGGGCAGTGGGTTTCGTTACCCATAAAACTCCAAACGGATTCAAATTCCGTACCTTTCACCAAAAGGGAAATGCATGAAGCAATCGCCACTACTCGTTTTGTTTGTTACCATTTTTATAGACCTGCTGGGCTTCGGGCTGATCATCCCTATCCTGCCAATTTATGCCAATGAATTGGGGGCTTCGGGTATGGTTATTGGTCTGGTAGCAGCGAGTTTTTCCTTTATGCAGTTTCTGGTGGCTCCCTTTTGGGGGAATCTGAGTGACCGCAAAGGCCGGAAGCCCATCCTGCTCATCAGTATTTTTATCACCGGATTGGGGTATGTGATCTTTGCGCACGCTGCCAGCCTTTTTCTGCTTTTTGCCGCTCGTATTATTGCGGGTATTGGCTCAGCAAACATTTCCACTGCCCAGGCTTATATCAGTGATATCACACCGCCCGATAAGCGGGCGAAGGCCTTTGGGATTATCGGTGCAGCCTTTGGGTTGGGCTTTATTTTCGGGCCGCCCCTGGGTGGTTTTCTGAAAAGTAACTTTGGGATTGAATACGTGGGCTACGTTGCCGCCGCGCTTTCCGCTATCAATCTGCTGATGGCCTACTTCCTGTTGTCAGAAAGCCTGGAGGAGCCCAAATCAGCAAAAGGCCCGCTATTCGAGAACCCGCTGTCTGATTTCCGCTATGGATTAAAAAAACCGGTGGTCAATGAGCTGCTGATCATTAATTTCATTTTCATCACTGCCTTTTCGCTCATGACCGTTTCGGTCACCCTGCTGTGGGAAGAACACTACGGGCTGAATGAAGAGCAGGTGGGGTATACCTTTGCTTTCCTGGGGGTCATCACAGCCATCGTTCAGGGCGGGCTGGTCGGCTGGGCCTCGAAGACCTTCGGCGACCGCACTCTGCTGGTTGCCGGGTATGTACTGATGTTCTTTGGGCTGACGTCTTTACCCTTTGTACCCGTTCAATACTTTATCCCTCTTGAACTGTTGGCCATCGTACTGATTGCGCTGGCGAATGGCGCACTGACACCTACCATCACCTCCCTGTTATCGAAGAACTCCTCGGAAAAAGAACAGGGGCGTATTCTGGGGCTGGGGCAGTCAGTGGGTTCCCTCGGTAGGGTAGTAGGCCCATTCCTGGGGGGCTGGCTGTACGGGCTGCATTACCAATACCCCTACATCGGCAGCGGTTTCCTGATGATCCTTTGTTTGCTGCTGGCCGTGTGGTTGGTCCGGGGGCGTTTGTCGCCAGGGTAACGGTTCACCGTGTTCATTGCTTAATGCCCATGTTTTCCCGGTCGCCTTCTATTCCGAAACCGATGACCTCTTCCTGCTCATTCAGGAAAAACTCCCAGGACAGGTTCTGGCCTTTGAAGTAGAAGGTCGTGTCAGAGGAAGGGATGAGCTCCTCTTTTCCCGGAATCGCGTCAGGCCTTAGAAAAAGCCTGCCCTCTGAAGCGGAGATATGGATGAGAAACAGTGGCTGTTTGGTGCGTAATTGGTGCTTTGGAAGTCCTGTTTGTTGGGCATTATCGATTCAGGCGCACCCCAATATTTAGGCTGAACCCCTGCATAGGGCTATTGAATCCCTGGCTTAGGGCCTGATTGGTGCCTTCATAAACCAGTGCTATCCGTATTGTGCGGGCAGGGCGGTTAGGATTAGAAGCGTAAACAACCATACCTAGCTGATAAAAAAGAAGGCTTCTGTTTAGCTGCTGCCTGAAGTAGTCCTCGATTTGTGCCTCACTCTGTATACCATCGAAAAGATGGTTAGACCCAAATCGGGGCAGGAAGTTCTTGCTAAAGGGGTCAAGTTCTCCGTAGGCGGTTCTGATCCGGTTTAATGGTGCAACCCCCAGGGAAGCACCTGCAATCAGCCCCAGGTTACATGCCGTTTGCTGATAGGGGAGCATGAGGTATTCAGCACGGAGGTTCAATTTGAGGAAAGTGCTGTTATGCTTTATCCGGGCTAAATAATAGTCTGTTTCTTCATCGGCAGGGACAAAACCAATATCGCTCGCCAAATCAGGCAGGGTACGGAAGGTCTGAAGCTGAAAATACTGAGATCGGATTCCGCCACCTCCACCTAAAGAAAGCCTGGAGGTAAGTTGATACCAGGTATTGAAGTGAATGCCGTAATGCCAGACCATGCCAAATTCCCGGTTTTGGGTCAGGTAGGGGTGGTCACTATATGAACTACTGCCTGCACCACCTTGTATACTCCCGCCAACGGACCAAGCAGGTAGAGCCTGCGCCCGTAGTGTATTTATCGCAGAGGTAAAAGTGAAAAAAATGATCAGCAATGCGAGAGGTACGTTTTTTATCATAGCTTGAAATTTACCTTAAGATACAGGTTTTTCCAGTAGTAACAAGAGGGATCTTTGCAACCAAAAATAAACGACACTGTCTATTCCCATTAAAGCGAATATAGAAAATTATGAAAACCGCGGCTACCCTTCATATTATACTTGCACTCTGCCTGCTGCACCTTGCCTCCCTAAACGCTCAGGGCACTCAATACCGCCTGAGCAACCGTTATGAGGCAATGGGGCCGGATAACGATGCCTATATGGGGGTTTACCTGAATTCGATTGGGCCGGAGAAAGCCCGGGCGCTGGGCTTTGAAAACCTGTACGGTAGCTACATTCGGAAAGTGATCGCTGGTACGCCCGCCGACCGGGCCGGGCTGCGGGCACTGGATTATATTTATGGTGTGGATGCCTATCGTACAGGAGCAGAGCAATCCCTTTCCGATATTCTCGACCGATATAATGCCGGCGATCGGGCCAAGCTATACGTACAACGGGGCACCGGCCGGGTCAGGCTGGATATTATTTTCGGCAACCGGAATGAAGAACGCCGAAGTATCTCGGTTACCCCCTGCCAGGACCCTTTCCTGGGCGTGATGAAAATGAGCAAAGCGCCTCAAAAGGATGGAATTGTCATTCAGGTGGTAAGGGGCTCCACTGCAGATGAGATGGGGCTGGAAGACGGAGATGAAATCCTGCGTATCAATGGCTATAAAATTCTGGACTGGACTGATCTGACCTACGCCATCAATGATACGGAAGTGGGCTCGGATATTGAAATTGTAGCCTGGAGGGGCAGAGGCCGGATTGAACGTTCTCATCCCATTCAGTCGCGTTGCGCTTATGAAGAAAACAAGGTCACAGCTACCGTACGTACTACCGAAAAGCAGGAGAATAAGTACTTCGATACCTACATCAAGGACAGGAACGGCCGTAAACTGCTTAGTCAAAGCATGGACCGCAACGATGTGCAACAGGCCAACCGGCAGTATGGGCTTGGTCTTAAAACAGATCAGTCCCTGCCGGTCAGTAACTTTTACTTTGGTGCCGATTTTGATCAGAAGGTACTTGAGCTGAGCTTCGAATTACCAGGTAGCGGCCCAACTCGGGTAAAGGTATTCAATACAAGGGGGCGGGCCGTATACGATTTCGACCTGGGCAGCTTTTCCGGAACCTTCAGAGACCGGACCAACCTCCTGAAGAATGGCTCTGATGATTACTTCCTTGAGGTCACGCAGGGTGGGAAAAGTCAGGTCAGGAAGATAGAAATCCGGCAGTAATCACACCTCTTTGGCCGGGATGCGCTTTTTCAGGTCGCGGTTGACGGCAATGCTCGCATTCAGCTCAAAGCCAATGAGCAGGATGAGGGAGTTGATTTGTATCCAAAGCATCAATGCGATGATGGCACCGAGCGAGCCGTAGAGCTCGTTGTAGGTGTTGAATTCATTGACATAAAAAGAGAAGGCCAGAGATGAGATGATGCATAAAATAGTCGCCAGCGTAGTCCCCGGCGAAAAGATGGCAAACCGCCGTTTGGCAGCGGCCCCATACCGGTAGATCAGCGCAATACCCATGTAAAATACCAGCAGAATTGCCAGCCAGCGCAGCAGCTGAATGGTGATATTGGTAAAGCTGTCCAGAGCGATAAAGTCATTCAACAGCCCAAGCAGGAACTCGCCCAGGATAATCAGTACCACTGCAGCAATCAGCAGCACACCGATCAAAAAAGTCAGGCCTATTGCGATGAAGCGCTTTTTGAAAGCATTCCTGCTTTTGAAGGTTTTGTTGTAAGACTTGTCAAAGCCGCGCATCAGCGCAATCATGCCGTTGGAGGCAAAGTAAATGGCAAAAATAAAACCAATGCTGAGGAGCCCAAACCGTGGATTATTGGTGATGTCGTCCACGAAGGCAAACAACCGGTCTCCGGTTACACCTGGTAATATTCGTTGTATTTCTGTGCGCAGGTAAATATCAAAGTTCTCTCCCTCCGGCAGGTACTGAATAAATGCCCACTTGAAAATGGGGATAAGCGTAAAGAATGCAATAAGAGAGGGGAAAATAGAAAGGAAGAAGTTGTAGGCAATGGCATAGGAACGGGTAAACAGGTCATTGCGCTTCAGCTCATTCTGAATGAAGACAATCACGTCATACAACGGAACCTTGAAAAACCCCGGCAGAGAGTTATGCTGCGACCATTCGATCACCTGCTTGACGATGGGCAGGTTGAACAACCGTTTTTGTATGGCTTCTATGTCTATTTTAGGCTTCTTCAAAGTAAGGCTTCAATTGGTTGACCAACAGTTCAGGTGCCGGAATGGTTTTGCCCGACTTCGCATCCACAAAGCACAGCTTTACGGTAGCCCCGTTGACGAGCTTGCCGCGCTCATTGAACAACTCCATGTGAAAGGTGATGAAGCGCTCCGGTAGTTGCCGCAGCGTTGTCCGGATGGTTAGTAATTCGTCGTAATGAGCGGGCCGTACGTAGCGAATGTTCATGGAAACGACTGGCATGAGTATGCCCTGTTCTTCTTCCATAGCTTTGTAGGTCAGGCCAAGGGACCGCAGCATTTCCACCCGGCCTATTTCGTAGTATTGCGGGTAGTTGCCGTAGTAGAGGTAACCCATCTGATCGGTTTCGCCGTAGCGTACCCGCTTTTTGAATTCGTGGCTGTACATGTTTTTGTCGTGCATTAGCGGGCCCATCGGTTGACAATTTCCTGCACCGAGCCGGTATAGCTGCGGCCAAACAAATTGACATGGACCAGTAGATAGTAAAGTTGGTAAAGGCCGGCGCGTTTCCTGAATCCGGGAGCGGTAGGGTAGGCCTGCTCGTAGGCTTCGTAGAATGCCGGTGAGAACCCGCCAAACAGCAGCGACAGGCCCAGGTCCATCTCCCGGTGGGCATAGCTCACGGCCGGGTCAATCAGGACCGGGCTGCCATCGGCGGCAGTCAGAAAGTTGCCGCTCCAGAGGTCGCCGTGGGTCAGGGCAGGGGGCTCCTGGGGGCAAAGGTCGGGCAATCGTTCGTACAAACGGCTGAACTGCGCCTCGGCTCCCGGCCATAGCAAATGTTGCTGTGTAGCCCTGCGGACTTGCGGGCGCAGGCGTTCCTCTCGGTAAAAGTCGGCCCAGTTGGCATGCCGGTGGTTGCGCTGCGGCAAACTGCCGATGAAGTTGTCCTGATCCAGCCCAAAGGTGTCGGCCGTATGCTGATGCAGCCTGGCCAGCCCTTCGCCAAAGGCCTGCCAAAAAGCTGCAGTAGCCCGCCCTTCCTCAATGAACGCCAGCAAAAGATAGCTTTGCCCGTCCACCGTGCCCTGCCGGATCACTTCCGGTATGCTCAGCGGGCCCGCCTGCCTAAGCAACTGTAATCCATAGGCATCAGCAGCCATCATGGCACCGGCCTGAGGGGCATCATTGACCTTCAGGAAGAAGTGGCCCTTTGAGGTCTCCAGGCGGTAAGCAGCATTAATACTCCCACCACTCACCGGCTGGCTGCGCTCCACTGGCGACCCGGTAGCTTGAATACAGGCTTGCAGAATGGCATCTGACAGCAAAATCTACAAGCGGTTTTTATTGACAATATCGAGCAGTTCGTCCCGGTAGTTTTTGCCGATAGGGAGATGCTTAGCCTGTCCCTTCTCCACCACTTCCACCATATTGCCCACTACCGCATCAATGCGCTCGATGTTTACGATGTAGCTTCGGTGAATGCGCTTAAAGGTGCCCTGAGGTAGTTTGTCTTCCAGGCTCTTCATGGTCTGCAGAGTGATGACCCGGGAATTTTCCTGCCGGATGATGACATAGTCCTTTAGCCCCTCGATGTAGATGATATCCTGGTAGTGGATTTTGACCAGTTTCTTATCGGCTTTAACGAAGATGTAGCCGGGGTCATCGGCAGCAGCGGGTGCCGTTTCGGCCGCATTGCCTTTTCGCTTCAGTTCAATCTGCTCGATGGCTTTGTTGGTGGCTTTCATAAAGCGCTCCAGGGAAATAGGCTTCAGCAGGTAGTCCAGTGCATTGAGCTCAAACCCTTCAATAGCGTAATTAGGATAAGCGGTGGTGAAGATGACGACCGGTGGTTTGTTCAGCGTTTTCAGGAAATCCACGCCGGTAAGCTGCGGCATCTGAATATCGAGGAACATGAGGTCAACGTCTTTAGACTTTAGTGCTTCGTTGGCTTCCAGGGCGTTGCTGCACTTTTGGACAAGGGTTATTTCCGGAATCTTTTCGATGTAGGTCTCCAGCACGTCCTGTGCCAGCGGTTCATCATCGACAATGATTGCATTGATCATACTTCCAATTTTTTGGTATGAGGCTCGATGTCGAGCATGAGGTTTACAGCGTAAGTGTTGGGGCTGTCTTCTATGTCTAGTTCGTAGTGGTCCGGGTACAAAAGCTTGAGGCGCCGGTGGATATTCACCAGGCCGATGCCACCACTGGGGCGGCTGGGGTCCCGGCTGGGCGGCGCATCCGACTTGCTGTTCTCAATGTAGAAATGTACGTTATTTTCATCAACATTCAATACGATATTCACAAAGCCTTCGTCAATGCGGCTGCTCAGCCCGTGCTTAAAGCTGTTTTCCAAAAAGGGGATGAACATCAGGGGCGCGATCTTTTGGTCGCTGATGCGCCCGTTGACTTCAAAGTTGATTTGGGCGTTTTTGCCCTGCCGGATGCGCTCCAGGTCGAGGTAGTTGCGAATGTAGGAGACCTCCTTGCTCAAGAGGACCTGCTTTTCGTTGCACTCGTAGAGCATGTAGCGCATCATTTCCGAAAGTTTCAGCACAATTTCCGGTGCCTCGTCCGACTTTTTCAGGGTCAGGGCATAAAGGTTGTTGAGAGTGTTGAAAAGGAAGTGCGGGTTGATCTGCGACTTTAGAAAACGCAGCTCAGACTGCATGGTTTGGGTCTGCAACTCTTGTTTTTCGCGCAAGTGCCGCAGCCAGTCGGTGATGATTTTAAAGACGGTTGAAGAACCGGCAATGAAAAAGGTCAGCAGGAAGTACCAGTTCATATTTTCCAGCAGGTCGGCCTGCAGTTGAGGCAATTTGCTGAATTTGAAGTAAAAAACCAGCACTTTCAGCGGGGTGATGATCAGCGTGGCAAGGATAAGCAGCCCGCTGTAGGTCAAAAATTTCTTTTTGGTCAGGTAATTGGGGATAAGGTAGAGGAGGTTGAAGTAAACGATGACACCATAAAACAGGATATTGATTACTTCATTACTTAGCGTAAACCAAAAGCCTTGCCGGGTATTTTCAAACACCGTCAGCAGCAGCAGCACCATCAGCCAAAACAAGCTGTGGTATACTTCACGCCGTGTGAGTACCTGGTAGATACGGTCAGCTCTGGAGGTCTGGAAATGTTTTTCCATAGTTATTGCTGCAAGTCTGCTGGTCGTTATGCTTTCCGAAAATGCATTGCCAATATACGGCTAATGCCCGTTTGGCATCAAAAAATGTAGACAGATTAAGGCTGATCATCGACTTTGTGCGGGCAGGGCACTAAAGAAACAGAAATATTTGTACTTTTGCGGTTCTGTTTCAACAGGCTTTGAATGCCGCTGAAAATCGATAAAAACTGCAAAAGCCACTATGGTTTATCTGACTAGAAGAGAGCGGTTTAATGCCGCCCACAAACTATGGGTCGATAGCTGGAGTGAGGAGAAAAACCAGACGATGTTTGGCAAATGCTCCAATAAAAACTGGCACGGTCATAACTACGACCTGTTCGTAACCGTCAAGGGTAAACCGGACCCGGTCACCGGATTTATCGTGGATGTCAAACAGCTGAGTAAGCTCATCAAGTCGTCGATTGTGGATAAAGTAGACCACAGCAACCTTAACCTGGACGTCGATTTTATCCCCGAAGGTATGCAGCCTACAACTGAGAACCTCGTCATCCTGTTCTGGCAGCAATTGGAGCCCCTGCTGGAAGGCTGTCAGCTGCACTGCATCAAGCTGTACGAGACCGAAAATATCTTCGCTGAATACTATGGCGAGTAGCCTTGCAGACAACCCTTTGCTGTTATCGGCGTTCTTCTTAGGAATCAACTCAAACAGGCATGTCTTTTCACAAATCAGAGGAATACGATCAAGCAACTACCGAAGCCCTGACTGGGCTTTACCAGGCTGCCATTGGGCAATTGGGTGAGGACGTGAGCCGCGAAGGGCTCGTCAAGACTCCGGAGCGGGCTGCCAAAGCTATGCAGTTTCTCACACAGGGCTATGAACAAGACGCAGAACAGATACTGAAGTCTGCTATGTTCCGGGAAGAATACAGCGAAATGGTCCTGGTAAAAGATATCGAATTGTATTCCCTGTGCGAACACCATCTGCTGCCATTTTTTGGAAAGGCGCATGTGGCGTATATTCCCAACGGTTACATCGTGGGATTAAGCAAAATTCCGCGGGTGATCGATGTGTTCGCCCGGCGGCTGCAGGTACAGGAGCGCCTGACGGATCAAATTCTGCACTGCATACATGAAACCCTAAACCCGCTGGGTGTGGCTGTAGTGATTGAAGCCCGCCACATGTGCATGATGATGCGCGGCGTACAAAAGCAAAATTCAGTAACGACCACCTCTGCTTTTACCGGCGAATTCCAAAGGGCGGAGACCCGGGCAGAATTTTTAAACCTGGTCAGTGCCGATTTGCATTGAAAGAAGGCTCCTTCAGGAGCATAATCAGAAAACTTCAAAACGAAATCAACCATGAAAGCCTACGTTTTCCCCGGCCAAGCTTCCCAGTTTGAAGGTATGGGCAAAGACCTGTACGAAAGCAGCGACCTGGCTAAAAAGCTATTTGAGCAAGCCAACGATATTCTTGGTTTCCGCATTACGGATGTAATGTTTGAAGGCTCCGCTGAAGACCTCAAGCAGACGCGGGTGACGCAACCTGCGGTGTTCCTGCACTCCATTGTGAAAGCCAAAATGGCGGGAGACGAGATGAACCCTGGTGCAGTAGCCGGGCACTCCCTGGGCGAGTTTTCTGCCCTTGTAGCCGCCGGTGCCCTGAGTTTTGAAGAGGGGCTCAAGCTGGTACAAGGCCGTGCTCAGGCCATGCAGAAAGCCTGTGAAATGCAGGAAAGCACCATGGCCGCCATCATTGGTATGGAGGACGAAGTCGTAGAGCAGATTTGTGAGGGTATCGATGCTATTGTGGTCGCGGCCAACTATAACTGCCCTGGCCAGCTGGTGATCTCTGGCTCTGTGGAAGGTGTGAATCAGGCGGTGGAGGCACTGAAGGAAGCGGGGGCCCGCCGGGCGCTCGTACTGCCGGTAGGTGGGGCCTTCCACTCTCCATTAATGCAACCTGCTCAGGACGAACTACAGGCGGCTATAGAGGCAGCAGCCTTCCAGCAACCGGTTTGCCCGATCTATCAAAATGCTACCGCGACCGCCACAACCGACCCGGAAGTCATCCAAAAAAACCTCATCGCTCAACTGACAGCCCCCGTACGCTGGACACAAACCATGAAAAACATGATCGCGGATGGCGTCACCGAGTTTATCGAGGTCGGTGGGAATGGCAAGACGCTCCAGGGTTTTGTAAAGAAGGTAGACCGGCAGTTCCCTACAAGTGCTTTGTAGTATTCAAAAAAATGACTCCCGGCTGAACCAATTCCCGTCCCCGATGGGTTCTTTTGTAATGAAAGCACAATTTTATGGTTAGCAATCAAGTGAAAAACGGGCAGGTCTTACTGGCAGAGCCCTTCATGTTAGATCCAAATTTTAAACGCGCTGCGGTGCTGCTCTGTGAGCATGGCGAGGAAGGCAGCGTGGGGTTCATCATGAATAAGCCACTTGATATGCAGATCGATGCCCTGGTCGAGTCCTTCCCGGAATTTGAGTCCCGGGTCCTCTACGGCGGGCCGGTGCAGCGCGATACCATCCACTATCTGCACACGGTAGGGGATTTGCTGGAAGGCAGCCGCCCGGTCGGCAACGGTATCTACTGGGGCGGTGATTTCGAAAAACTGAAATTTTTAGCGACCTCCCAGCTCATCGAGCCTAAAGATATCCGCTTCTTCGTTGGCTATTCTGGTTGGTCGGAAGGGCAGCTCGATGATGAGATGACCCTCGGCTCCTGGGTGGTGGCAGACATGCACGCCAACTATCTTTTCAATATGGACTCCGGTCAGGTATGGGAGCAGGCGATGTACAACAAAGGTGATGCTTACACGGTCATTGCGAATATGCCGGAATTTGTTAGCTGGAATTAGCCTCTTCTTTTACCCGCCGTCCTAAAAAGAATAAGCCCCCTTCAGTACCATTTTGGCAGCCGAAGGGGGCTTCGTTTTGTTTTGATGGATCTTGTTTTTCTTACGGGTTATCCGCACCGGTTGCTTCATCGGTTTCTTCTGAAACGATCTTGTTCGGTTTGGCATTATTCAGCAGTTCCATGTAGCGGTCGCGCTGCAGCCCAAACTGAGACAGCTCTGAATCCGGCAGTGGCTTGGCAGGTGGGAATTTCATATTCAGGTGGTTGACCTGCTTGCCGTCTTTCCAGAAGCGGAAGCAAACGTGAGGGCCTGTAGCCAGGCCCGTAGAGCCCACATAGCCAATCACCTGCCCTTGCTTCACATGTGTGCCGACGCTGATGCCTTTGGCGAACTTTTGCATGTGCAGGTACTGCGTTTCGTAGGTTTTATCGTGTTTGATCTTTACGAAGTTGCCGTTGCCTTTGGTGTAGGAGGCACGGGTAACCACACCGTCACCCACCGCGTAGATAGGTGTGCCGTAAGGCGCAGCGTAATCGGTGCCATAGTGCGGGCGGCGGCGCTTCAGGATAGGGTGGAAGCGGTTGAGGTTGTAGTAGGAGGAAATCCGGGAGTACTTCACCGGCGATTTGAGGAAGCCCCGCTTCATCGGGCGGCCTTCCAGGTCATAGTACCCTTCGTGTGCCCCATCTTCGCTCTTGTAGTAAATAGCGTGGTATTCGTTCTCGCCTGTTTTGTAGTAAGCTGCGTGGACGGCCCCGATGCCTACTTCTTCGCCATCGATAAACTCGCGGTCAAAAACGAGTTTGAACTCATCGTTCTTCTGCAGGTGGTGGAAGTCAATCGACCATTGCAGCGCGCCTTCCATTTTAGCAGCCAGCTCGTAGCTCAGCCCCTGTCCGACGATGGCGTTCCAAAGGGAAGACTCCAGCTTGCCAGCTACAGAGCCCTGCTGCGTTTCCACAACACGCTCCTTACGCTCCACCTTGTAGTCACCGGAGAGCTCGAACACCACATACTCGTAGTCGTTGGGCTCATAGACCATGTAAAGCGGCTGCTCTGCGCCCGGCTTGGAAAGAATGGTATAAGGTTTGCCTACCCGAAGGTGGCGAACATCAAAAACATCCTCCATATTGGCGACCAGCTTCTCAATCGAAGGGTAATCGAGCTGCTGACCCAGGAGGATGTCGGCTAAGAATTGTCCGGATTGAATGGTGTTTTCCTGCAATTGCAGCGTATCAATAGCAAAGCCGTACTTCATGGTAGGGACTACTGCCGGGAAAGCGCTAAGCTCCACCGGTGCTTCCGCTGAAGAAAGCGAAGCCCGCAGCCCTTTTTTGCTATTCAGCTGAGTAGCGGCATAAAAAATAGCCGTGCCCGCGAGGAGGACGGCAATTGAGATCGCTGAAATATGTATAGTGCGTTTATACTGTCGGTAAAAGTGGTTAATCGATTCTGTTAGATCCACGATGAAGTAGGTTTGATGAATAAATGGTGTGCTGTAATTACGGCATACCAAGCCAGTATTGGGGGTGAATACGGTAAATAGCTACTAATTTTTGGGACGAGAACCATGGGATCAAAAGGTGCTGAATGTTTTTTGCACCTGCAAATATAGAAGCGGCGGCAAGCTGCGCCTAATATTAATTGTTAAAATTACAAAAAATGGAACTTTTTGTTCAGCTCCCCGTATAAAAACTTTTGCGCCACTTCTTTTTCTCCAACTATTTATATCCTTTTTGAACGCTTTTCTAATCATTTCTACGGAATTCCCTACCTTTGCGGGAAATTACCAAACCGGATGGCAGACCAATCGAAATACGGGCTACGGGGCGTCTCAGCAACCAAAGACGAAGTGCACGCCGCCATAAAAAATCTGGACAAAGGCTTATACCCGAACGCTTTCTGCAAAATCCTGCCTGATGTGGCAGCCGGTAGCCCGGAGCATTGCACCTTGATGCATGCCGATACCGCTGGCACCAAAGGCAGCCTCGCTTACCTCTACTGGAAAGAAACCGGCGACCTCTCCGTTTGGGAAGGTATTGCACAGGATGCGATGGTAATGAACCTTGACGACATGGGCTGTGTCGGCTGCACCAGCAATATCCTGCTCTCCTCAACGATTGGCCGGAATAAAAACCGGATTTCGGGCGATGTCATCAGCACCATTATCAATTTCACCTCTGCTTTTGTGGAAGAAATGCGCAGCCACGGCGTAGACATCCACCTCGCAGGCGGAGAAACGGCCGATGTCGGAGATATCGTCCGTACTATTGATGTGGGCTATACGGCTTTCGCCCGGATGAAGCGCAGTGACCTGATTGTGAATGACATTCAGCCCGGCGATGTGGTTGTTGGCCTCGCCTCCTACGGCCAGGCTACCTACGAAAAATCCTACAACGGCGGTATGGGCAGCAACGGGCTCACAAGTGCCCGCCACGATGTTTTCAGTCACCGTTATGCTTCCAAGTACCCGGAAAGCTACGACCCCACACTGCCTGAAACCGTCGTCTACGTGGGCTCCAAGAGCGTGACGGATGAAGTCAGTATCGGGAACGGGCAAAAGATGACAGCCGGCAAGCTGGTATTGTCGCCCACCCGGACCTACCTCCCTGTGATCGCGCAGCTGTTGAAGCATCTGAAGCCTTCCATAAACGGCATGATCCACAATACCGGCGGAGGGTTGTCTAAGGTGGTCAAGTTTATTGACAACGTGCGGGTGATCAAAGACAACCTGCTGCCCCTACCGCCCCTCTTTCAGATGATCCGGGAAGAGTCTGGCACCGACTGGAAGGAAATGTATCAGGTCTTCAACATGGGGCAGCGCCTGGAAGTCTATCTTCCGGAAAGCGAAGCTCAGGCGGTCATCGATATCGCCAAACAGTTTAATATTGATGCTCAAATCATTGGGCGTGTTGAAAAGGCCGATCAGCCAACGGTAAGGGTGGAAAGCCTCTACGGTACTTTTGAATACGACCATTAATGGATAACACCAACCCCAAGATCCTCAAATGCCGAAAGATTTCAGGTAGCGGGCAAAGGCGAAAATAGAATCGAAGCGTATTTGCCGCTACTAAAACACCATCACTTTGAACAGGCATGAGAAGAGTTACTAAGCAACAGAAAGTCAAAGCTATTACAGAGATTCTGGAATCTTACTACCCTGAAGTTCCAGTCCCCCTCGATCACAAAGACCCCTACACCCTCCTGGTAGCCGTATTACTGTCGGCTCAATGTACCGATGAACGGGTTAACCGCATTACGCCCTTGTTGTTTGAACGGGCGGACAACCCCAAAGATATGGCACAGATGCCTGTCGATGAAATCCGGGAGATTATCCGCCCCTGTGGCCTTTCTCCCCGCAAATCAGCGGCCATCAGCGAACTGTCAAATATCCTGGTAGAAAAATATGGAGGAGCAGTGCCCGAAGAGATGGAGGCGCTGGAAGCATTGCCCGGGGTAGGTCACAAAACGGCCTCCGTGGTCATGTCCCAGGCTTTCGGAGAGCCTGCCTTCCCGGTTGACACTCACATCCACCGCCTGGCTTACCGCTGGGGGCTGAGCACCGGTAAGAATGTACAGCGTACGGAGTATGATCTCAAACGACTTTTTCCGAAGGAGCTATGGAACAAGCTGCACCTGCAAATCATCTTTTTCGGAAGAGAGTACTGCCCGGCAAGGGGGCACGACCCAAGGGAATGCCCGATTTGCAGTCAGTACGGCCGCAAAACCCTGTTTAAGTAAAAGTTAGCGATTGCAATAACCCGGTCATTTAGGGCATAGGGTAGTAACCAACTCCGGGCTTGGCTGTTATTGTGGAAAAAAGAGAGACTATGCTCAAAAAATATTTCGGAACAACCATACAAGCCCTTCGCATATTGGCTTTATGGGAAGGCGTTTCCTTCCTGCTGATCCTGTTTTTTACTATGCCGCTTAAGTATATGGCGGGTATCCCTGAGCCCAATCTCGTGGTTGGAATGGCACATGGCTTCCTTTTTATTGGCTACATTACGATAGTGATACTGGCCCGGTCAGAATACAGGATGAGCCTGGGGCAGACTTTTTGGTCGCTGCTTGCCTCCATTGTGCCATTCGGGACCTTTGTGGCGGACAGCAAAATCTTCAAGCCCATACAGCAGCAGGTTCAGAAGGGGTAGCCAAAGCCCAGGTTGAAAGCCACGATATCCCCAAGGCGCAGGTCCACGCGGTTCCCGTCCGCCCGAAAGTCCCGGAACCAGTAGTTCTGCCAGTTGGCGGGGCTGTCGGGCTCATTGGGGAATGGGGCAGCATGCCGGAGTTTCACGCCCATGTCCAGCCGCAGAATGAAGTAGGAAAAGTCGAGCCGCAGCCCAAAGCCGCCGCCTATAGCAATCTGCCGGTAGAAAGGCTCATTGGTATACGAAATCCGCTCCCCGGATTCCTGGTCCACACAGGTATAGGTTTTGCCCCTTAGTAAAAACTGAGAACCGCAACGGTTGGGGTCCCGCCGGAGCGTCCACACATTCCCGGCATCCAGGAAAAATGCCCCATTCATCAGCCAGAATATTTTGAACCGGTATTCCAGATTGGCTTCCAGTTTGAAGTCGCCGGTCTGGTAGAGCCGGGTGTTATTCGCACTCCGCACCGCCAGCGTATCTTCATAAGCACCCGGGCCGAGCCCGCGGGGTGCCCATGCCCGTATGCTGTTGGGCCCTCCGGCAAAGAACTGCTTCACATAGGGGACATCGGTGGTGTACCCAAACGGCCGGGCTACACCAATAGAGAAGCGGGCCGCAAAACTGTGGTTGGGCCGGCTTTGCCAGTACCGCCTCAGGTCAATTTGTGTACGGGCGTATTGCGAAAAATCCACGCCCTGCCCACCGCCCAAATTAAGGCGCAGGGTATCCGGTTCCAGGGAAAAGCTATTGTAAATCGCATTGCCTGCCCAGATTTCCGCACCCGCAAGTTCCAGATTGAAGCCCAGGTAGTAGGAATTGCCCCGGCGGTTGGGCCGGGAGTTGTACACGTAGTTCATGTCCCGGAAGAGCAGGCTAACGAACAGCTGCTCGCCAAAGGAGCGTTCCAGGAAGGGGTTGAAGGCGAGCAGGGAGTCAAAGTTCGCTTCAGTCGTAGGCAGCAGGTAATCAATGCCCACGTGGTTCAGGATAAACCGCTTGTTGTTGGCGGGTTGGTGGTCAAAGCCGTAGGTGCTTGTGAAAAGGTTGTACTGGTAAAAATCCAGGATAAGCAGGTAGTTGTAGTTGGCGGATACGCGGGTGGACGCATTCTCCTGAAGCGATTGGTAAAAGCCTTCCCTGAAAAAGACCGACGATTCCTTTTTGCCCAGCCGGGCCCTGTCCAGCCGCCGCCAGATGCTCAGGTAATCAATAAACCGGGGCAGGTAGAGGTTGGTCTGTAAGCCGAGGTCCACCGTATTCCAAAACTGCCCGGCAGAGATGGCTTGGGGAGCCGGGTTGAATTCCACACCGGCGTTGAAGTCCGTGATCAGGAGCTCCGCCCCGCCAAAGACATTGCGGTGGCGCAGCGATGGGCTGACCGTAGTGCCAATGAGGTTGCCAATGCCCGTAGCGCTTCGGCTGGCGTAGTTGAACTCCAGGTCGGCACCCACTTCCAGACGCTTGTTTTGCGTAAGCTCAATGCGGATGTCCAGCCGGTCCGGGTAGAGCGAATCGATGTTTTGCTTGATCCGGACGAAACGGAAGACCCCCAGGCTGTTGAGCTGTTTGTTGGTCAGGTCGTAATCGTCCTGACTATAGAGTTCGCCTTGCTTTAGGTAGATGGATTCCACAACGGTGCCCGGGTCTACCCGAAAGTAAGGGTGGGAAGTGCGCAGGTGGATGTCGTTGATCAGGGTGTCCGCCAGGGTGGAGTCGCCCTGTCCGGGGATGTAGTCCAGAAAAACCGTGATGTCGTCAATATGGTACTGCTGATGCACGGTATCCTCAGCCGGGGGCAGGACTTCCAGCCGGAGCGCTGCCCGTTGCCCTTCCACTGTCGTGTCTGCATCCAGAGGCGCAAAGTAATTGCTGAAAAAGTAGGCATAACCGTGGTTGCGCAGGTAGCTGGTAATGCGCTTCCGTTCCTGATCGTACAGTTGCCCGTCAATTGCAGACCCCGGCTTCAGGTAGCTGCGGGGGGCTATGGAGCGCAGGATGCTGTCCACCGTGGGGTCCTTACAGGCAAACACAATAGTATCTACCCGGTACTGCTCATTGGGGGTGACGTGGTAGGTAATGTACATTTTTTTGCGCCTGACCAGTGGGTCAGAATAGACCTCGGCATCGAAGTAGCCCTTGTACTGCAGGTAGTACCGCATAGATTGTTCGGTGGCTTCACGCAGGGATGGATCGTAAATCGCCGGGGGCTCGCCGATCACCCGCCGCAGCAGCCGGTCAAATTTGGTCGTATCGCCGGGCCCGTTGGTGACGAAGTAAAACCACTCCCGCGGCATGAAAAAGAACCGGTTGTTTTTGGTCTGCTTGTACAAGGTGGACAGCTCGTACTTCATATTGCGTTCCCGTTCCAGCTTGTCATCCGCATGTAGCTTGATGCTGTTGCCGCGCAGCAGGTATTCATCCGCCGCCAGGTACCTGGAGGAATTGCAGGATGAAAAAAACAGCAGTGCCAGAACGGCACCGATTAAGTATATTGTGCTTTCACTGCTACGCATGGGCATTTTGATCAACAGCCAAAAAACGTTATGCCGGTTTCTAAAAATACGATCAAATATATACAATCACTCCGCCAGAAGAAGTTCAGGCAAAAGTATGATAAATTCGTTGTAGAGGGCGATAAGATGGTCCGCGAACTGCTCGAACACCGCTCTGAATGGGTAGAAACCCTCTTTGCGCTGCCCAATTGGATGGAACATTTGCCCCCGCAGCAGTGGCCACCTGACCTACAGGCGCTCACCGTCTCTGAAAATGAACTCAGCCGCCTGTCCCTGCTCAAAACGCCCAATCAGGTATTGGCCCTCGTGCGGCAGCCCCGCTATGCCCTCCGTGCGGCAGACCTCACAGGAGGGTTGTCGCTTTACCTCGACGACCTGCAGGACCCCGGCAATATGGGCACCCTCTTGCGACTGGCGGACTGGTTCGGTATTTCAACGGTGATTTGTTCGCCGAATTGTGTGGAGGTCTTCAACCCTAAAGTCATACAGGCGTCCATGGGCGCGTTTTTACGGGTCTCCACCATCGTTGCTGATTTTGAAGCCGTCCGGAACACCGCGCCCGGCCTGACCATCTTCGGCGCAGATATGGAAGGGGAGAATGTTTTCCAGGCCGATCTGCCCCAAACCGGTGTACTGGTCATCGGCAACGAAGGCGCAGGCATCACCCCGGCAGTAATGGAACAGGTGACGCACCGGGTGTCTATCCCCAGAGGAAAAGGTGGCGGCGCGGAGTCGCTGAATGCGGCGGTGGCGGCCGGGATTATTATTGGGGTACTGCTGAATTGAGGTGATGGAAGGCTAAGGCTAAGGTTCAGGATGAGGATAAGGTCCTGGCAGGGGCTTCAAAACAGGGATAGCGAGCTATCCGGCAGCCGCCCGGAGTCGATCGCAAAGCGGTCGTGCCCGTGGAGGTCCACCCTTAGCCCGCTCAGCCTCAACCTGAACCTCAACCTCCCCCAGGGCACCTCCAAAAAAAGCCATCCAGGCAATACCCGAATGGCTTTTATCCAGACTAAATTACAGCCTGCTTACAGGAGTTTTTTCAATTCCGCTTCGATTTGTTCCGCACCACGGACGCTGGTAGAAACAATCCGGCCCTCCTTGTCAATCATGAAGGCACGCGGGATGCTGCGCACATCGTAGAGGGCGGCAGCATCAGACTCCCACTTTTTCAGGTCGCTCACATGGTACTCCCATTTCAGGTTGTCCTGTTCGATGGCTTGCACCCAGCGTTGCTTCTGGTTTTGGAGGTAGGTTTCGGCCTCCATTTCAGAATTCAGGCGGCTGCGGGTACGGGAATCCAGCCCGTCTAGAGAAACGCTAAAGACCGTAAAGCCCTGATCCTTGTACTTGTCGTAAACGGCCACCACATTTGGGTTTTCCCGGCGGCACGGGCCACACCAGCTTGCCCAAAAGTCGAGCAGGACGATCTGCCCGCGAAGGTCGGACAACGCATATTCTTTCCCGTCCGGGCTCTTCATTTTGATGTCCGGCGCCATTTGGCCCACCTGAATCAGTTCCTGTGCCTGCTGCTGCATGTACTGACGCTCCACGGCGGTGAGGAAAGCACTGTAGTTGGCACCCATCTCCGAGTTGGGGATGGCTTCATTGAGGCGGCGGAGGGCATTCTTTTGGGTATCCAGAAACTGCCCGTTGGAGCCCAGCGAGCGGTAAGCGACAAAAGCGCCCAGCACCGGGTTGGAAACGGAATCGACGAAATTCTCAATATCCGAAGCCTGATACTCCCGCTTGAAGAGGCTGTTCATGGTATGCGCCAGGATTTTGGAATCCGGAGCCCCCTCAATATCGAAGTTAAAGGTTTGGATATCGTTGAGGTCGCCCTTGAGCGTGACCTGCTTTTCGCTCCCGTCAAAGACGAGGTTGAAATTCTTGGCACCAATGCGCATTTGGTAAACCCCCGCCTCAATGCCTTCCGGGAATTCCATTTTGAACTGCCCGTTGGCATCCATATCCGCTTTCGCTAAAACATTACTTGCTTTGCCGATCTTCACCTGATCGAGGTAGACCTGCATATTCGCTGCATTCTCAATCTGCCCGTCGATAACGGTACCTTTGACCTCAGGGGCACACTGCCAGACGGCCAGGGACAGGAGGGTTGCCATTAGGGTAATTCCAATATTCTTCATGCTCGGTACGAGTATTTTGATTCGGTAATAATTACTAGCTTGCGTTGAGGCTTTAGGCTGATTTTCAACGCCACAAAGATAAAAATAGTATGGAAAATTGGGATTATGGGCGGATAAATCGGTGGGGTGGGGGGCTGCTCGTGTCATCCGGCTGAAATCCAAATGAACGCTAACCACCATAATGATAACGGCATTGAAGAATGGTGCACCTTTGGTCTGGTCTTTTTTTGTTCAGTCTCTATTTGGCTTTCAAGTCATAAGCAGAGCGGGCTTGAAACGTTCCCTTTTCGCTGACCAGAAACCAATTAATGCCTGAAAGTGTAAGAGGCACAATGTTTTTTTGAAAAAACAACCCAAAAATTTTGGAATCTCGCGGGGGGGGGGTAAATTTACCATTGTTAGTAAACTACATAGAGTTACAGAAGCAACTAAGACTTCTGTCTCCTGTATGCACAAGGTATATTCGCGCAAGCGCTTAATCATCTATTGCACATTTTTATCTGGGGAACAAAATCGGTAAAGAGTATGGCTTCTGTCGTCAGCATGGTTTACTATGTCTGATGAATGTCTGCTCGTTCAATAAGAGATAGGATTACCTGTTCGCAGGTATAAAGCTTATCCTTTTGGCTGATGCATTTAGAAGCTGTCTTGGTGGCTAGATTGGTTTGGAATAAAGCATCGATAGTGTGGCTCTGGGTACGATATTTGTTTAATCCGTTGATGCCCTACTTCGAACCTTTCTGCCAGGGCTTAGCCGTTCAAGTCTAAGATTAGGAGTTCTATGCCTGGAACCTTAACAATTGGGTTCTTACATGTATAGATATGTATCAATGTTTGGGTTGTCAAATGGTGAATTAGATTAGCATTATTTGTGCGGTAATCCCGGCACAAAGATTAAGTGTAAGGTCCATCAACGGTCCTCGGTAAGGACTGAACTGTTAATGCGTCCCTGTATGCACAAGTTGGTGCATACCTGACATAATATTCGTTTTCACAGCTTCCGGCATCGTGTACCGCCGGAAGGGTAAACCCCTTTGCCCGGGTGTCAATTTCATGCTGATTCGGGCATTAAAACTTAGATTAAGGCTGTGTTGGGAATTCGCTTTTGGAGCGAATGCAGTCAAATTTCATTCTGAACAAGGCTCGATGAAGGAGCATAGCCAAAGCTACGTGACTGAAGAGGAACGTAGTGCAGGATGAAATTTGGCAAATACAGCCCAAAGGGTGAAATCGCAACACAGCCTCAAATGCAAAAACATCGTGCTACTCATTCCTGTACATCCTTTACGGTATTTTCCGGTACGTTTTTCAGTAAGCGGCTGGGGCAACTGGTCCTGTTGGCTGCCCTGTTTATAGTGCCCTTCCTCACATTCGCTCAGAGCTGGGATACGGTGCGGATTGTTGATTTTTCAAACCCCTCCTTTACAGATAGCCTTACCGGGGTTCAGGGGTTTGCTCAACAAGGCTTTGGAAAGGGAAACAATGGTGCTTCCGGAAGTTTTAATGACCTTTGCGCGTTCACAAACAGCTTTAGTGCTCAGGACCGTATGCGAATGTGCGTATCCCTGCTGGCAGGTGTAACCTATCGGGTATCCATTAATGGGAAGGTGAACAGAGCCGGGCAGGCGGTCAATTTTGCGTATGCGCCGGCGTCTAATCCCCAACAGGTTACAGTCCTATCACAGAGTATTCCGCTTGCTGATATTGACTATAATGATCCTGGTGCAACCATGGAAAGCAATACGTTTGCTGTAGCGGCTAATGGCAACTACTGGGTGGCTGCGGAGCATGGAGGTGCGAATCTCCCCGATGTATTTGCCCGGCTGGATAATTTCATGGTCGAAGCCCTGGAAGAAGCCCCAATGCCCAGTTTGTCTCTGACAGATAATGATGGTAACCCAATAACAGGCGGCATAGAGGCCGAGCCCGGCACCTCGTTCACGCTATGCCTGTCGCCTGACAGCGCGCCTGTTGAGGATATGGCGTTAGCGCTTAGTATTGATGGGGACGGCTCCCCGCACTTTAGTGATTTCACCACTATGCCGCTGACCTTCCCGGCAGGCAGTACTGACAATGTGTGCTTCGAGCTGTCGCCAAGCGCAGAGGCTGTCGCCGGTATATACACGTTCCAGCTCACGGATGGAAATGGTGAGGAAGTGATGAGCTTTGGGGTGGGGGTGGAGCCGCCCTGTACTAGTGTCGCCGGGCCGGACCACATCATTTGCGCCGGGGAGACTGTACAATTGGGTACGGGCTGCCTGCCAGCGCCTCACCCATTGGATGGCGTGGATTATTGTTATGCTTGGCTGCCTATAGATGGGCTGGATGACCCTGCATCTGCTATGCCTTATGCGACGCCTTCTAAGACGACTACCTACACCGTTTATGTGACTACTTCGGAGGGGGAGTTGATTGTGGAGGAGGAAGTAGTAGTCAGTGTCATAATGTTTGATGCTTCTATTGTTCCTATTAATCCAGTCATTTGCTCAGGTATTGGTGAATTGAGTAGTTCAGATAGTGCTCCTGATTTGAGTTACAATTGGTCTACGGGAGAAACGACAGAGTCAATTTTTATAACTCAACCTGACAGTTATGGTCTTACTGTAACAAATAGCACAACTGGCTGCACATCAGTATCTGAAGTAGATGCCATAGATGGAGAGAACCCCAATGAGATTGAAGAGTTTTTTCTAAATGAGGAAGGTTATGTACAGTTCGATATTGAAGTTCTTGATGAAATCAGTCTGAAGCAAAATGATTCGTCCGCTACTGGTAGGCAGTTTTTTAATGATCTGGTAATCGATTATGCAAATCTAACTATCCATTGGGAAGGTGAGGATATGTACCCGAAACAGTTCCTTTTTCTAGACATAGATAGAGCTATGCTAGATGTGAACAATGCTAAGGCTTATATTACAAAAAACACTAACTTGTGTTCGGACTTGGATAATAACATAGGTAGTCAAATATTAAGTGGGTTCGACCTTCAAGATCAAGATTATGGAGTGCATATGCATATTTGGGAGGCACCACTTCAAGATGGACAAAGTAAATTTTTCTTGAAGTTTTTTCCCCATTATTCAGGGAATCTACCTGATGTAGATGAGGCAGCAACTGAAGCTTACACAGGGGATGAGTGTCCTGTTTACAACCTACCTCCTGCTTGCAATGAGGAGTTTCTCCCTTATGCAGTTTCTACTTTCGATGATGAGGAGTTCTATGGATTTAACTGTGAGAATGGAATCTGGTATACAGGTGATATTGTGGAAATGAATGAACCAATATCTGGTTTAGCCGATCCAACCCAGTATGAATGCTGTGATGGAGATATATTGAGATCAAATGGTGAAGTGGCAAAGATAGACCTTGGGTTTAGCCCCGAGAATCCGACTTCTAATTTTGATTGGAAACCTACACTCAAAGTTTATCTTTATGCTACATACCCCGATTTATATCCGACAGAAACCTTAGTTAGGAAGTTTTATACTGCATATACTGCTAGCATATTGGGAGTTAGTCCTATTCTTAAGTTTAAGAAAGAAAGGGATATATTATTTACCCATTTTACAAACGGTGGAGGTGATGAGCTTTCATGGAAGTGTGGATCAGAAATTTCAAAGACGGGGTTTGCTATTCTGCCTGAGGTTGTTGATATTCTTGATGGCTTCGAGTTGGTGCTTAAAAATTGGCTTAATGAAAATGATAATCTCGAAGATTTTTTCTTAGGGCAAGAACTAGAAATACAAAGCGTTGTCACTGCTCCCAATTTAAGTAACCCACTTAACTTATGGGCATTTGCTATGATGGGTGGCACACAGGGAAGACAGATTGAGATTAGAAAGTTTTCCAAGCTTGGGAATTGCTATGAGATAGAAGTCGTTTTTACAGTTTATGACAACTTTGGGCTCGGGCTAACTGAGAAGTGGAGTATACCTGGAATTGCAGAGCAGTTTGTCCTTCAGCATTTTCGTAATGAAGACAACACCTATGGATGTAGTGAAACCGAGCCATGTTTCCTACCTGTTACTAATCATTCAGCAGAAGTGCTTAAAAAATACATAATATGTACAGATTGATTACACTACTTTTTGTACACATTATATTAATGCAAAGCTGTTCAAAAATCGGTGTGGGGCGCTGGGACCCACATGACTATAAATCTCTTAAGTACAGATGGATTGTAACTACTGGAGCTTCAAAGAAGGTAAGTCTCAAGTATTTTCTTAAGAGAGATTTTGAGTTTTCGGATACTGCTAAGGTAAGTGAGTTGAATGATTTAGTTGTTTGCTTACTTAAAAACCGGCATCAATTTAAACCGAATACGCCCTATGTACCAAACTCGATAGAATCAATAGATAGTTATAGCAGAATCGATATACAGTTTTACAGCACAAACTATAATGATTTTGAAGATATTACTGGAGAGTATTACTTGTTATTTAGGTTTGAATACAAAGATGGTCTACTTCAGCAAAGTAAGAAGTCATATATAGGGTTTGAAGAATTTTTGCAAAAACTAGAAACAGATAAGCGGTCTTATGAGCAAAGATCATTTCAGCTAGATTTGACTAGATACGACGATTTAGATTGTGAAGGAGTAAAGGCATTCGAACTAGCTACGGATCGATTTTAAGAGGTTAAGCAGTAGATTACACCAAGTGTCTTTTAAACAAGAGGCATCAACAACATAAAAATGTCAACTTATCGCAAGGGGGCGATCCACCGATTCCTATTGGTGCGTCATAGCCACATCCTTTGCCCAAACACGAGTATGATGAAATACACGATTACTACCGTCCTCTTTGTAACCCTGCTCAGTGCGCTGCAGGCACAGATAGGGATTGAGCTCGATCTCGAACCAGGCGATTGCTTCTGCGAAGGCACCCCACAGCAGCCCTTTTCAGTCACGGCTGAGGGCAGTGCCGGGCCCTTCACCTATGAGTGGTCGAGCCCTAATGGCTATTCCTCCACAGCAAAAGAGCCGGACGATATTGTGCTGGCAGGCGAGTATACGCTTGAGGTTTATAATGCTTATGCTTGTTCTTTTACGTATAGTGTGGTATTAGAGGCCTGTACTGGACCCACCTTCCAATTCGATATCGACCCCCCTTCTGATTGCGGAGTAGACGACGGCCATATAAATCTTACCCTTACCGGGGGCACAGCGCCATTCACCTACCAATGGTATGTCAATGGCAGCCCTTCTGTGACTTCGGAGGATTTTGAGGATGCGGAAGAAGGGCAGGCTTACAGCGTAGAGGTCACGGATGGAAATGGTTGTGTGCATTTCGCGGAAACACCCGAGGTAGAACAGTTGCCGCCGCTTTCTTTAGAACTGTCATCTGTGTCAGGCGCCTGTCCCGGGCTGAGCAATGGTGCTGTTGAGGTAGTTGCTAGTGGCGGTGCGCCACCCTATCAGTTTCAGTGGAGCAATGGGGCAAACACCACCGTAGGAGAATTGAATGGACTGCTGGCAGGCAGCTATTCGGTAACGGTGACAGATGATGATGAGTGCAACAGCACGCTCAGCTTTGTGATAGAGGGTGCAAGCCTGCCGGCAATATCTGTTTTGGAGCAAACGCCTCCTCTTCAAAAAATGGTAAATTCGCAGTCTACCCAGCTCCATTCAGCAGTTTTCTCCAATTGGAGTATCAGGGTTTGAGCTTGGAAAATACCAGCAAAGTCTATATCTCATTATTAAACAGCTTAGGCATGAGGGTGTACAGCCACTCGTATCAGGAGGTGTTCGAACAAGGTACATTGTCCATCACCAGCCTCAGCCATCTCCCCTCCGGCATTTATTGGCTGGAAGTGGCCATAGAAGGGCAGCCCCCTCAGTTGTTCAAGTGTATCAAACAATAAATATGATGCGTCAGCGCATTTACTTTTTTTTCCTGTTGGGCACCTTGTCCGCCTTGTCCTCAAAGCCTGCAAATGCTCAGGACTTTTGGGTGTTCGATAGTATAAATACTATTTTTAGTGCTCGATGGGTGCATTATGATATTCAGACCTGTGAGGAACTTGACACGAGGACATTGGGGTCATTACTGACCCCTAATGGTTATACATTCATTGGCACGGATAGCCTCATAACCTATTATACGGGATTACAGGCAGAGTTTTCCCTGGCAGGCGAAGGCATTTACACCTTCCCGATCAGCAGCAACTTCAATGCCGGGATCACTCTAAAAGGGACACTGCCCGACACAAGTATTGAGGGGGCAACCTGCAATTACGAAGGGCGGGCGTACCTGGCCGGCGCCGCAGTGAGCACCTATGACTACACCAACGGTGCCCTGCAGGAGCTGGGCAGCCTGCCCGATACGCTGCGCTGTGGCGGGGGCTTTACGCAGCGGGGCGGGCGGTTCTATATGGTTACTCTGGAAAACGAACTGGTGCTGCTCAATATGGCTGACCTTCAGCAAAGTCAGGTTGTGCATATGTTTCCGGATTCCATAGGCGATGTACAGGCAATGGGCTCTTTCCCTTATGCCTGCGACAGCATCGCCACTTACGTTTTTGCGACGGACGATACCGGTGATACTCAGGTCTATGAACTGGATGTTGAGGACTATAGCTTGTCCTTCCATTGTACACTTGATGCCTTTGTCACGGGGGTCGCTTCTTCTACCGAATGCACTTTGCCGCCTTGCAGTATGCTTTACACCGACCTGGACCCCGACGACAGCTCCGGTGCCTCCGGGCTGGGCTATCAGCGCACGACTTGCACCGGCCCGGTGCCGGTGGCCGATGCGGATGTGGAGGTTTTTTCGCCCTTTGTGCTGGATTCAATCCGCCTGCAGGTGCTGAGCCCGCCCGATGGAGGGGCAGAGCAGTTATCCTGCCCGGGGGCGCCCGGAGTGGAGGTAGCGGGCAACAACACCGGGAGCTTGCTTTTATCCAACAGCTATGCTTCCCTCGGTACCGATTTTGCAGCTGCGGTCCAGGCTGTGGTGTATGAAAATACCGCTGCTTTACCTACCCTGGGCAGCCGGGAAATCCTGTTGGAAATGTATTCTTCCTACTACGGGACTATGCCGAGCATCGCTACCATTACGCTCGATACCCTGAACAACCTCGCCCTTGCCGCTGATACGGCTTCTACGCGCTGTTATGGACAGGAGGACGCTTCGGTCTCCCTACAGGGCGAGAACGGCACGGGTGGGTACACCTTCACCTGGCCCGATGGTGTACAGGCTGCCGAGCGCAGTGGGCTTGGAGCGGGGAGCTACCTCATCCAAATCGGTGACGGGCAGGGGTGCAGTGGACGGGATACGCTTTGGGTACAAACCCCCGATAGCCTTTCGGTGGGCATAACGGCAGCGGCACTGTTTGCCTGCGAGGGTAGTGGCAGCCTTACCGCCTCCGGAGTTGGGGGTACGGGCGCTTACGCTTTCGCCTGGAGCAACGGGCAGTCCGGTGCCACCACAACGGGGCTTGATGCAGGCACCTACACCGTTACCCTTACCGATGCCAATGAATGTGAAGCTACAGCAGACTTTGAGCTGTTGCAAGCTGATACTTTCCTGCAAACCGATGTGGTGGAAGACTGTGCAGGCACGCCTTATATGTGGCAAAACCAAACCTTCACCACCGACACCGCCCTCTGCCTCACCTACACCTCCCAGTACGGCTGCGACAGCACCCACTGCCTGGAGCTGCGCTACGAGCAGCGGGAGGGGAGCCTACAGGCGGATATCTGCCCCGATGGGGCCTATGCCTTCGGCGGGCAGCTGCTCACCGTGCCCGGCACCTACCGGGATACGATTAGGGACGGGCAGCCTTGCGACAGTGTGGTGGTGCTACAGCTCGGGCTCCTCCCGGAGCCGGCTTTGTCCATCAGTCAGTCGGGCAGCCTCTGCAACGGCGGCAGCGCAACGCTTACGGGCAATGGCAGCGGCACTTTCTTATGGAGTGATGGCACCGCAGGGCCTGCCCTGAGCACCACGGCCCCCGGCACCTACGCCGTCACCCTCACCGATGCCAATGGCTGCACCGCTTCGGACAGCCTGAGCCTTTCGGAAAACAGTATAGACTTCACCTTTACGTTGGGCTATACCGGCTGCCCGGAGCCCGGAGCCGGTCAGTTGCGGGTCGACAGCATCTGGGGCGGTATGCCGCCTTACAGCTATCAGCTCAATGATGGCCCGGTACAGCCCGGCCCGGTCTTTTCCGACCTGTCTGCACAGCCTTATACGATTGCGGTAATCGATGGCAGCGGCTGCGCCCGGGCCCGTCAGGCGGCCCTGCCGGCAGCCACGCCCCTGCAGGTGAGCCTGCCCGCCGATACGAGCATCCGCCTTGGGCAGGAAGTGCGGCTGCCGGCTGCTACAAATGCCACTAGCTTTGACATCGCCTGGGACCCGCCCACGGGCTTGTCCTGCACCGATTGCCCGGTGCCCCTGGCACAGCCGCCGGGCACCACGGCCTACACCGCTACCCTGACGGACAGCCTGGGGTGCACGGCTACGGCCCGCACGACCATTTACGTGGATGCGTCCGCTCCTGCCTACCTGCCCAACGCCTTTTCGCCCAACGGCGATGGCCGCAATGACCTGCTGACGGTCTATGCCGGCACGGGCGTCGCGGAGGTCCGCCTGATGCAGGCCTACAACCGCTGGGGCGGTCTGGTCTATGAGGCGCAAAACTTCGCTCCCGGCTCAGGAGGCTGGGACGGCGTTCATAAGGGCGAGTCTGCGCCTTCGGGCGTTTACCTTTGCCGCCTGCACCTGCTGTTGCTGGACGGGCGGGAGGTGGAGATTGGTGGGGAGGTTTTGTTGGTGCGGTAGTCTCGCCCGGCGCACTCCTTTCGCCGGGCGTGCTTGAGTTAGAACGCCGGGGGAAAAGTAGAGCCCCCGGCGTTGGGCGAGCGGTGCCGGTCTTCATCCTGGCGAACATGGCTCTTGGGGCCTGGAGGCGACAGTAAGTTGTCGCTGCGTTGCGGGCGGCGCTTAGGCGCTCAACCTCAACCTCAACCTTAGCCTTTCCCGGGCGATCCAAGACAAGGTTCCCCTAAAACGTCAAAAATCGTATCGCACAAGTCAAAATGTAGGGTTTTGAGCCGAATGGATATCCTTTCATTGACGAAGTTTTGCTACTTTTCAGAAAAGTGAAATGCAGGACTTATGGTTCGGTTATGTTTTTTGCTGCTTGCTTTGATGGCAAGGCTGCTGCCCGCACAGCCTCTTTTCTTTGATGGTTCCGCCGGTGCCGGCATTGGGCATCCTGGCCGGAACTTTGGCGTCACGTTTGGTGATTACGATGGCGATGGGGCCGATGATATCTACATTTCCCGCCACAATGCGCCCAATCTGCTTTACCGGGCTATCGGCAACGGACAGTTTATGGAAGTGGCTGCGGAGGCAGGCATTGCGCATGTGGGGACGACCAATGTGAGTGCCTGGGGCGATTTCGATAATGACGGGCACCTCGATCTCTACCTGGGCAACCGGGATGAACCTAATATTTTGTACCGCAATAATGGCGATGGCACCTTCACCGATATTAGCGTAAGCGCAGGGGTCAACTCCGGGCATCGCACCCGGGCGGTCCTCTGGGGAGATGTGGACCGGGATGGGTATGTCGATTTGTACGTAGCCAACCTTGCCGCGCCCAATTATTTGTACCACAACAACGGCGATGGAACTTTCACCGATATTACAGCGGCTGCCAATGCCCAGGACTTTGGCATCGCCATGGGCTCCCTGTTTTTTGACTACGATAACGATGGTGACCTCGATCTGTACCTCACCCACGATGCCAATCAGCCCAATATCCTGTACCGCAACGACGGGACCGGGCACTTCGAGGACGTCTCGGTGGCCTCCGGGGCTAACATCGCCGCTCAGGGCATGGGCGTAGATTTTGCGGACATCAACCACGATGGCTTCTTCGACCTGTACATCACCAACCTGTATGAAAACGTCCTGCTGCTCAGCGATGGGGATGGCACCTTTACGGAAATCGGTGGTCCAGCTGGGGTGGATGACCTGGGCATGGGCTGGGGGACGGTCTTCCTGGATTACGATAACGATGGTCACAGCGATATTTATGTGTCCAACGACACCTACTTCGCCCCATTCGATAACCTGCTGTACCGCAATCTGGGGAATACGACTTTTGAAATCGTCAGCGAAGGTACGCCCCTTTCAAGCCCGATGGCCGGCTACGGCGTCGCTACGGGTGATGTCAACTCCGATGGGAAACCAGATTTGCTGCTCGTCAATGCCGGATCTCAGGACGGCAATCAGCTTTTTCTGAACAGCACCGAAAACGGGCACCACTTCGTCAAAGTACGCCTGCGGGGCACGGAAAGCAATACTGCCGCTATTGGTGCGCGGGTCACGGTGGAAGCCAACGGGCAGGTGCAAATGGATGAAGTCTGCGCAGGCATGGGCTATGCCTCCCAAAACAGTTTTACCTTACACTTCGGGTTGGGGGACGCCACGCTTATCGACCGGTTGTCCATTCGCTGGCCGAGTGGGGCGGTGGAAACTTATGAAGGGCTTGGGGTTGATCAGCATTATTTCATCACGGAAGGGGAGGGGATGGTGACAAACGTTTCGTCAATAGCCGAGGCGGCATCTGAATTGAAAATCTGGCCCAATCCTGCCGAAGAAAGACTCTACATTCAAGTCAATGGGGAGGACTCCCGAAAGGAAGCGCTTCTACGTGTTTTCAGCGGTACAGGTACGGAAGTTTATCGGGCTCAGGTAGCTCCGGGTAGGGTGTGGGAGCTGCCGCTGAACAATTGGCCGGCCGGGACTTACTGGGTGCACTGGGCGGGAGCGTATAGGCAGCACGTTCGGCAGTTTGTCAAGCCGTGACGGAGTGTAATACGCTGCGCATTTCTGCAAAATATCCTGCATACCGGGTCTTAACACCACACGCAAAGCCGTATTATTGCGTTTCAAATGGCAGCAAACGCAACCAAGCTTATGTACAGAACGCTACTCTTCCTTACGGCAGGGCTTTTATTCGCCTTTTCCGGTCAGGCACAAAAATACAGCAACGAATTTCTCACCATCGGCGTGGGGGGGCGGGCGCATGGTATGGGCACCGCCGTTATCGCCAGTGTGGATGATGTGACCGCAGGTATGTGGAACCCAGCCGGCCTGGCTACCTTGCAACCGGATGATGGTTACCAGATTGGCGCCATGCATGCCGAGTGGTTCGCAGGCGTGTCCAATTTCGACTACCTTGGTTTTACCACGGCCCTGGCTAATGGCAACCGCATTGGGCTGTCTCTCGTGCGCTTCGGCATTGACGGTATTCCGAATACCCTCTCCCTGTACAATAGTGATGGCACCATCAATTTCGACAACGTCACGGAGTTTTCCGCTGCCGATTATGCCTTTATCCTGAGCTATGCCAAGCCGTTCAAGGTAAAAAAAGGGCAACTGCTGGGCGGAGCCAACATTAAGGTCATCCACCGGCGCATTGGGCCTTTTGCCAATTCCTGGGGCTTCGGGCTGGATGCCGGGCTGCAGTACCACATCAAAGACTGGAACTTCGGCCTGGTCGCCAAAGACGTCACCTCCACCTTCAATGCCTGGTCCTTTAGCTTTTCAGAGGACGAACGGGAGGTGCTGGAACTCACCAACAACGAAGTGCCCATCAACAGTGTGGAAATCACCCGCCCGCAAATCCTCCTCGGTGCTGCCCGCCGCTTCCAGTTTGGGAATGTAGGTCTCATGCCAGAGGCGAATTTCATCTTCACTACCGATGGCGCCCGTAACACTCTGCTCTCTGCCGACCCCATCAGCATGGATATTGCCGGGGGCGTGGAAGCGGATTATAAGGAATTTGTTTTCCTGAGGGCCGGGGTGAGCCAATTCCAGCAGATCACCAATTTTGACGGTAGCGAAAACCTGAAAGTACGCCCCAGCCTGGGTGTAGGCTTCCGGATATCCAGCCTGACGGTGGACTATGCCTACACGGATTTGGGTGCGGAGGAGAGTACTTACTCGCATATCATCTCTTTGCATTTGGCGATCCGGCCGAAGGGTGGCCGGTAGCACGCTGGCAGGGTAGGGGTATCCGTTCTTGTGGTATAAACCGTTGATTTTCAGGTGTATTAGGGCGCGCTGTATCCGGTTGGTAAGTGTTAGGGTAAAGTAAAAAGTTGCAAACTCCGTTTAGGATATTTTCTCTGTCCTACTACTTTAGTATACTTTTACGATCAACCGGCAGGTACACCTTTAAACCTTATTTACCAACTAACATCATTTGTATGTGCCCTTTTAGACATGATAGGGTCGGGCAGCTATACTCGGAACGGAGAGGTTTGGGCGTAAGGCACAAACCCGATGCACGAGTATATACCGACCCGCCTGCCTTTGCATGTCGGGCAGGCACGAAGTCGTGTTTGGTCCCAAACTACTTCGTCGTCGGTATATCTTCAGATTCCAACCTTGTTCCGGCAAGTGTGGCTTCGCAGAGGCGGACATCAGGCAACGTAAGCCTGCCCCGCAACAGGCAGCAACTCAATAAGCATGCCATTCGGTTTTACGGGATTTTACTCCTATTGCTTGGTACGTTGTTCCTCCCTTTACAAAACACCTACGGTACCCCTTGTGCTAATCGCCCGGAATACTACGGTGAAGAGTTGGCCGATTCCACAAGGCTACAAGTTACACCGGATAACGAGCCGCGCTCCCCTGGTTGGTCCGATTTAGAAGAAGGCGATAGTGCACGAGTGCTGCGGGAATTCGACCGTGCAGAAGCAGCCTATCAGGAAGCTATAGTTAAGGCCGGCCGCAGCCGGGATACGCAGTTATTGTTTAGGGCTTACATGGAACAAGGGAAAATACCTTATTTCAAAGGCGACTATCATAAAGCGGTTTCGGTATGGAAGAAAGCCCTGTCGCTTACCGGAGCATCGGTGCTGCGCCCTTCCGCCGAAGGGCGTATCCGTGCCAATTTAGGAGCAGGGTACATTGCTCTACAGTATGCTCAGTCTGCTTTTAAGCACCTGAGCCGGGCTTATGAAATTCTAAAAGACGAACCGGATGCCACTCCTTTTCAATTGGGCATTACCCGCCTGAATATGGCCGTAGCGCTTCAGCATATGGAGGCTTATGACTATGCCCGGCAGATCCTTCGCGAGCTGGAGGCAGAAGCAGAAAACCCCTACCTGAAGTCCCTGGTTTATGCGAACCTGCTTGCCATAGGAGGGGCACGAGAAGAAAAAACACAGTTTTACCGCTATCTCGACTCGCTTTATGTTTATGAGGACGGACAGCTTACGGGCCATACGCTGCAAATTATTGCTGAAGGAGGCCTTGCTTTTGCGGACTGGCCGTTGGTAAGGGAGCAACTGGTTCAAATTGCTGCTGCGGCGGCGGCAGACCCTGATGTCCGCTATATCCATGCTTTGCCGGAATTCGAGGCTTACTTCACGGAGCAGGGCGTGCTCTTGCTGGATACACAACTGATCAACCGCTGTGTGGAGCGAAATACAGACCGTAAAACACCCCGGCAGCTCTATGAATTGCTGCACCTGAAGAGTGAAATTGCTGCCCGGCAAAGCGATTGGGAAAAAGCCCATAAATGGCTTCGGGAGGCTGATCAGGTGGGGGCGATTTGGCAAGACAGCCTCCGAAACGCACAGTTTGCGGATTTTGCAGAGCAATATCGTAGCAGCAGTTTGAAGAAAGAGGTCGTGTCCCTGTCGAAAGACCTACTCGATAGGACGAGCGAGCTGCGCAGCAACCGGATCATTACCTTCACCCTTTGTGGGCTGTTGCTGGGGAGCCTGGGCGTTGCGTTCCTGTTTCTGTTCAATCTCCGCAAAGCCCGGAAGCTGGCTATTGAGGAAAAGACCCTTCGGGAAGAGAGTAAGCAGGTTGCTGCCCAAAAAATGGCACTGCTGGAGGACGAGCTGTCCAAAAAAGAGGAGAAGCTGCACTTTACCCTTACCCAGCAATTGCACATCCGTCAATTGTTTGAGGAGGCGGTGGCCTTTGCACAAAACACTTCCGGAGATCAGGATCAGGGGCGCTTCCTCAACCATCTTAAGATGGAGCAGGAGCGTCTCCGTGCCCTCCGCCAAAGCCAGGATTTGGAAACCGAGCTCAATGAGCAACTGCCGGTATTCATGGCACGGCTCAGCGAGCGTGCTCAGGAGCCCCTCACGCCTTACGAAAAGGCGGTGGCTGCTCTTATCCGGTCGGGCTATACAACCAAAGATATTGCTGCTCTTCTTGATAAGTCTGTCCGGGCTATTGATAATGCCCGCTATCGGGTCCGGCAAAAGCTGGGCCTCAATCGTACCGATCATTTGCAGAGCTACCTGGAAGGGATTGGTAGCCGGTAGGGGGGGGACCTGCTTGGCATTGGCTGGGGGGCTGGTGATTTGGTGTTTTGGTGTTTTGGTGTTCTGGTGGTTTGGTGATTTGGTGTTTTGGTGATTTGGTGTTTTGGTTTTCTGGTGCCGCCCTTGCAAAGGCTAAGGATGAGACCCTCCGTGGCCCTCCGCCGGAAGCGACAGCAAGCTGTCGCCCCCAGGAAGACCAAGCTTCGCCCCTCAACCTCAACCTCGGTCAAGCCCCCGTTCAAGACCAACCTCAACCTTACTCCGCCCTTGCAAAGGCTAAGGTTGACCCAGCGCAGCGCCCAGGGCAGGCTAAGGATGCGACCCTCCGTGACCCTCCGCCGGAAGCGACAGCAAGCTGTCGCCCCCAGGAAGACCAAGCTTCGCCCCTCAACCTCAACCTCGGTCAAGCCCCCGTTCAAGACCAACCTCAACCTGCCTCCGCCCAGGCTAAGGCTAAGGTTGATCCAGCGCAGCGCCCAGGGCAGGCTAAGGATGAGCCCCTCCGTGGCCCTCCCCCGGAAGCGACAGCAAGCTGTCGCCCCCAGGAAGACCAAGCTTCGCCCCTCAACCTCAACCTCAACCTCGGTCAAGCCCCCGTTCAAGACCAACCTCAACCTGCCTCCGCCCTTGCCAAGCCCCTCCAAAGCAGTAATGCATTAGATAAAAGTTTAATAAGTTATTTTGAGAGTTGAGCTGTAAGTAGCTGCAAAACAAAGTGTTAAAGCATTTGAGAGTTTTAAAGCATTGTACCGCTACGCTAATATGTCGTGTTTTGCGACTGTATTCGCTTTCGACGGATATTATGTGTTAAACTCAAAAATGCACAAGCAAATATGTACTTACTTCAACCTCATTCGTACGGTCGTACGGCCGGAAAACTCCTTCTTTTATTCTTGTTGCTCACCCTTGGAGCCCGGCAGGGTTTCGCGCAGTACGGTGGCGGAAATGGTACTTCGGGCAGTCCGTATTTGATATCAACTGCAGCACATTTAGTAAGTTTATCGCAAGATCCCAATGACTGGGCGCTGCACTTTAGACAAACAGCCAATATTAACCTGAATGGTGTGTCCCTTAATGACATAGATTTCAGCGGTGTCTACGACGGTGACAACTTCACGATTTCCAATTACACCATAACCGGTACTTCGAACGACAAAGGCTTGTTTAGTGAGCTCGTTGGATCGGCCACAGTGCAGGATCTGACCCTGAATAATTTCAATATCTCCGGTGGCGTAAGGGTCGGTGGGTTGGCAGGAAAAGCGAGCGGAGGTACGACCATTGATAACGTAGATGCTACAGGGGTCAGCATCGATGGCAATTTTGATAGCGGCGGGCTGATTGGAGAATGTGGTGGATGCACGATACAAAACTCCACTGTGGATGCAACAAGTATGATAGATTGCGGCAATACGGGTGGTGGAATCGTGGGCAAATCAGTAAGTAGTGCTACCTATACCAACTTATCGAGTAGTGCACAAATGACGGGGTCCAGTTTGGGTGGAATTGTAGGCAACATTTTTAACAACCCCACCTTTACCAATTGCAGCAGTGCCGCAACGATAAGCAATAGTTCGGACCGTTTGGGCGGGATTGCCGGTAAATGCACAGATACGCCCTCCTTTAGCGGCTGCTCCTTTTCGGGCTCTATATCGGGTACCTGGCACTGCGGCGGCATTATTGGCCGGGTGGAAGGCGGTACAGCCACGATAACGAATTGCAACAATTCAGGCAGCATAACGCAGACCGCCGATGAGGGTGGCGGTATCATCGGGACCACAGACGGGACTGCGAATGTCAGCACCTCTTATAACACGGGCAGCATCAATGCCAATTGGAAATCAGCCGGTATCATCGGAAGAGTCAATTCAAACAGTACGGTCACGATTACGGAGTGCTATAATTCAGGTACTATAACATCGAACGCAAATCAGGCCGGTGGCATAGTCGGAACCTCAACCGGCGTGTCGAACATTATCGAATCGTATAACACCGGCAGCATCACTTCCAGTGCCAATTCTGGTGGTATTATCGGAAGAGTGGAAACTCCTGCTTCCGGGCATTCCAGCCTGACCAATTGCTACAATACCGGCGCAATTGACGGAGGATGGTCGGCGGGTATAATTGGTGAGGAAACGGATGGAGGTGCCACAACGGTTGTGAATTGTTACAACGCAGGGACCGTTGACAATGATTCATCGGTTGGAGACCTTGTGTCTAAAGGTGGTTCTGCAACCGTCACTGCAACTAACTGCTTCTACGATGAGCAGGTCAATACCGCTTTCACGAGCCAAACTATAACCGGAATAACTGGCAAGACCACCGCCGAGATGAAGGACTACACCACCTTCACTGCCGCCACTGCCGCCACTGCCGCCGGCTGGGACTTCGTCAGCGAGACCACCAACGGCACCGCTAATATTTGGGACGCCGACCAATTGGGCACCGTTAACAACGGCTACATGATACTCCGCTGGCAGGCAGGTGCGGACGATGACTTAATTTACACTTACTCCGGTGGGGCAGGAACGCAAGGCGACCCCTATCAGATTGCAACCGCAGCCGATTTGATTGCTTTGTCAGGCATAAGCGAGGATTGGGATAAGCACTTTAGGCAGACTGCTAATATTGACTTCGGTGCGGACGAGACTGCAGTAGACTGGGATAATGATGGTAGTCCGGACGGTGCCAGCCCTGCCGGTTTTTCGCCTATTGGCAATTTTGCAACCGAATTCACCGGCTCTTACGATGGAGATGGTAAGACCATTTCTAATCTATTCATCAATCGGTCGGGTTCCTTTTATTTAGGGCTATTTGGGCGGGTGAGCCTTTCTGGCGGAGGAATATCAGATTTAGGATTGCTTAACGCAGATATAACGGGAAATTCATTTGTCGGTGCTATAGTTGGTTTTATTGCCTCCAGTTCGACCGGCAGCGTTAGTGGTTGTTACAGTACAGGTAGCGTTGTGGGAAGCAATAATCAGATTGGAGGATTAGTTGGCTCAGTTGGGAATAGCCCGACCTCTAGAATAGAGAATTGCTATTCCAGGTGTAGTGTGAACGGCGGCAGCAGGGTCGGAGGCTTGGTCGGCGTAATAGAGGCTGTTAATACTACTACAGCTATATCGAATTGCTACAGCACTGGTGCTGTAACAGGAACAGGAGATGATGTAGGAGGCTTGGTAGGCGCGAATATAAATGGCGGCATCACCACCGACTCTTTCTGGGACACGCAGACCTCCGGCCAGGCAACAAGCGCCGGCGGCACCGGCAAGACCACGGCGGAGATGAAGACGACCTCCACTTTTTCGGTTGCCGGGTGGGGCAATTCAGTATGGTATATGGATCCCGGTACGAACGATGGCTACCCCAACTTGCAAGGCAATGGAACACAGATACCACTACCATCTCCTTACAATGATGGTGCCGGCGCTGGCACGGAGATGGACCCCCACCAAATCGCAAGCGTAGAGGACCTGATCTACCTGTCGCAGACTTCAGCAGACTGGGGGCTGCACTTTATACAGGTCGCTGATATCGACTTCGGTGCGGATGAAACAGCGGTAGACTGGGACAATGATGGTAATCCGGACGGTGCGAGCCCTGCCGGTTTCTCGCCTATTGGCAATTCAACCGAATTCACCGGCTCTTACGATGGAGATGGTAAGACCATTTCTAATCTATTCATCAATCGGCCAGCATCGGGTAATGTAGGGCTATTTGGGCAGGTGAGCCCTTCTGGCAGAGGAATATCAGATTTAGGGTTAATCAATGTAAATATAACGGGAGATTTCAGAGTCGGTGCTTTAGCTGGTTGGTTGAAAGGTGGTAACGCCAGTGGTTGTTACAGTACAGGTAGCGTTGAGGGAACCCAAAATTCTGTTGGAGGGTTAGTTGGCGCTACAAGTAATACTACTATTACGGCAATTAGTAATTGCTATTCCACGTGTAGTGTGACAGGAAGCACCGAGTGTGGTGGTTTGGTCGGAGTAAACAATATTGAAACCACTATATCGAACTGCTACAGTACGGGTACTGTCACTGCTTCCGGTGGCACTCCTGTTGTCGGAGGCTTGGTAGGAGACAATAATTTTGATATCGGCACCATCACCAACTCTTTCTGGGACACGCAGACCTCCGGCCAGGCAACAAGCGCCGGCGGCACCGGCAAGACGACAGCGGAGATGCAATCGTACGCAACCTTCCAAAGTGCGGGCTGGGACTTTGTCTCGGAGACGGCCAATGGCACAGCTGATGTATGGGACATGGACCAGGAAGGGACGGTCAACAACAGCTACCCCATCCTGAGTTGGCAGCCCGGGGCAGACCTCCGCACACAGAAGTACGGTGGCGGAAATGGTACTTCGGGCAGTCCATATGAGATTCATACTGCCACCCACCTCATTGAGCTGTCGAACAACAGCGGGGACTGGGATAAGCACTTTATTCAGACTGCTAATATCGACTTCGGTGCGGATGAGACAGCCGTAGACTGGGATAATGATGGTAATCCGGACGGTGCGAGCCCTGCCGGTTTCTCGCCTATTGGGAATAGTAGTACAACCAAATTCACCGGCTCTTACGATGGAAATGAGAAGACCATTTCTAATCTATTCATCAATCGGGCGGTTGTAAATGGTATTGCGCTATTTGGCTATACTGAACTTTCCGGTGTAGGGATATCAGATTTAGGATTGCTTAACGCAGATATAACGGGATTTGCATTTGTCGGTGCTATAGTTGGTGATCTTTCCCCCGATGCGACCGCTGGTGTTAGTGGTTGTTATAGTACAGGTAGCGTTGATGGAGCATCGAGTATTGGAGGGGTAGTTGGCAGTGCCGGGAGCAGTTTCGGTACTGGCAGTATAATAGAGAATTGCTATTCCAGGTGTAGTGTGAACGGCTCCACCAGGCTCGGTGGTTTGGTCGGAACACTATATATTGGTTATACTATATCGAATTGCTACAGCACTGGTGCTGTAACAGTAACAGGAATAGGAGATAATGTAGGAGGCTTGTTAGGTCTAAGCTTTGGCGGCACCATCACCAACTCCTTCTGGGACACGCAGACCTCCGGCCAGGCAACAAGCGCCGGCGGCACCGGCAAGACGACTGCGGAGATGAAGACGGCCACCACTTTCACGGATGCCGGGTGGAGCACCCCCTGGTACCTCGATGCGACAGAAAACAACGGCTACCCCAACCTTTCAGGAGTAGGGCCTCCGCTGGCAAGTTACGGCACGGACCTGACGATTGTCTCTACTGGTGGCGGCACACAGGATACAGACTGGGCTGTAAACGGAGGGATGCTCTATGGGTTATCTGGCGGAGCGGTGAGTGTCAATGCCAGCGATTTGAACAACCAACTGTCAACTGGCGATCTGGAGCTCTTTGGCAACGGCCTGACGGTAAGCGAAAATATCGCACCGGGCAGTGGCACGCATACCCTCACGCTTGGTTTTTCCAACGGGGTAACGGTATCTGCAGGCAAAGGTATTGACCTCGGCGGTAGCCTGGTCAATAACAGCCCGCTGACGCTGACCTCCACCTCTACCAGCTACTCCAGCCTGAAGGTACTGGGTACGATCACCGGCACCGGCAGCATCAGCTACGAGCGCTACACCAATCAGGTGGGCACGGGCAGCTCCGGGGGCAACGACCTGGTGGGCACGCCATTCACGGGTCAGACTTTCGGCCCTTTTGCCGCTGCCAATACGAATTTAGCGGCTTCCGGCAGCCTGCGGGCATTCGGCCCCTGGGACAACACGGGCACCGGCTTTATCAACTATGATGTGACGGGCAATGCGGGCACCACGCTCACACCGGGCACCGGCTACCGGGCGGCGACTACAGATGGCTCACCCGTGATCTTCACCGGTACGGTACAGACCGGCAATGTGACGGTGAACATTACCGATGCTGCCAGTCAGTGGAACGCCGTGGCCAACCCCTACCCGGCTTATCTGAGCATGGCGGACTTCCTGAATTACGACCACGGCGGAGGCGTGACCAACCAAAGCCTGATGGTAGAGAGCGCCGCCGGCATCTACGGCTACGACGGCAACAGCACCGATGGCTGGACCGTCATCACGCTGGCGAATGCAAGCACGAGCCTGATGGCGCCCGGTCAGGGCTTCTTCGTAGCGGCAGACGCTGCGGATGTCGATACCTACGATCTGACGTTTACGCCTACGATGATGCGCACGGGAGACAGCGACGACTTTATCAGTGGTTTCGCGCCGGTCCAAACGCCGGTTTACTTCAAACTGCAGGCCTTCACCGACAGCCGCAGCTACGGCACAAGCATCTACTTCAACGAAGCGTCTGCTACAGGGCTGGACGTAGGGTACGATGCGGTGCTATGGGGCGATGCCATCCCGGACTTTGCGGTGTACACCCATCTGGTATCGGAAGACGAAGGGGAGCCCTTCGCCTTGCAGTCCCTGGGCTTATCCGACCTGGATGACCCGGAGCTGGCCATCCCGCTGGGCCTGGAGGCCGCCGCCGGCATCCCGCTGACGCTTGCGATTACGGAAGAGGAACTGCCTGCGGGCATAGAGGTGTACCTGCTGGACTCCCTGAACGGGGAGCGCACGCTGCTGAGCGGGCTGCCGTACACCTTCACGCCGAATGCAGCGCTGAGTGGCGCGGGCCGTTACTACCTGGTTTTCAATGAGGGGCAGGTTGTCAGCACCTCCTCAGAGACGGATGGTGGCGATTTAAGCGCGCTGGTCATCTACGCCCCACAGTACCGGGAGGAGCTGGTCATAACCGGCGAGCTGCCGGGCGCGGCGCAGCTGTCGCTTTTCGATGTACAGGGCCGTAAGCTGCTGGGCCGGGCACTGTCGGCGGGCACTACGCAGCAAACGGTCGCTACGGGCAATCTGCCGGGCGGCATCTACCTGGTGCGCATAGAGAGCCCGCAGGGCGTACGTGCCGAACAGCTGTTTATCCCGTAGAGGATTCCCCCTTAATATTTCTTCCCCCGGTGCAATACGGCGCCGGGGGGATCCAACTCATATCCATCAACGAATACAAATTTAAGGTCATGAATATTGACAATAAGCATAAAGACGCCTCAAAGGCACCCTTAATCAGCCGTCAGGAGGCGATCCGGAAGCTGGGCAAATACGCAGCGGCTACTGCAGCAGGGACGTTTCTGGTGCTGAGCCCGAAGCAGGCGCAGGCGAACTCTCCGGTCCCCGACCCCGGTGGCGACCCGTTTGGGGGTAGTGGCCGGCCTGGGGGCTATAGCCCTTCGGCACATGAATTTGAGACGGACCGTGGCCGTGGTGCTATATGGGGCGATGACGGTAATGCAGCCGATACCTATCGCAACCGCTCGCGGGGCGGTCAGCGCAGCGGTATCTGGGGCAGCTCGGATACGGAACGGCGCAGCCGGTAGGGAGGGACCTGTTTGGCATTGGCTGGGCGGGGGGGATTCTAGTGTTTTGGTGCCTGGGTTGGTACTTTAACCTTTGAAGCTTTGCACTTTATCCTTTATCAGGTTTTTTTGGTGTTCTGGTGTTTTGGTTTTATGGTGTTCTGGTGCTGCCCAGGCAAAGGCTAAGGTTGACCCAAGGCAGCGCCCAGGGCAGGCTAAGGATGAGACCTTCCGGGTTCCTCCGCCGGAAGCGACAGCAAGCTGTCGCCCCCAGGGAGACCAAGCCGAGCCCCTCAACCTCAACCTCAACCTTGGTCAAGCCCCCGTTCAAGACCAACCTCAACCTGCCTCCGCCCAGGCAAAGGCTAAGGTTGACCCAGCGCAGCGCCCAGGGTTAGGATGAGGATGAGACCCTCCGGGTTTCTCCGCCGGAAGCGACAGCAAGCTGTCGCCCCCAGGGAGACCAAGCTTCGCCCCTCAACCTCAACCTCGGTCAGGCCCCCGTTGCAGACCAACCTCAACCTGCCTCCGCCCAGGCAAAGGCTAAGGTTGGCCCGGGGCCGCGCCCAGGGTAGGCTAAGGATGAGACCCTCCGTGGTCCTCCGCCGGAAGCGACAGCAAGCTGTCGCCCCCAGGGAGACCAAGCTTCGCCCCTCAACCTCAACCTCGGTCAGGCCCCCGTTGCAGACCAACCTCAACCTGCCTCCGCCCAGGCAAAGGCTAAGGTTGACCCAGCGCAGCGCCCAGGGCAGGCTAAGGATGAGACCCTCCGGGTTCCTCCGCCGGAAGCGACAGCAAGCTGTCGCCCCCAGGAAGACCAAGCTTCGCCCCTCAACCTCAACCTCGGTCAGGCCCCCGTTGCAGACCAACCTCAACCTGCCTCCGCCCAGGCTAAGGCTAAGGTTGGCCCGGGGCCGCGCCCAGGGCAGGCTAAGGATGAGACCCTCCGGGTTCCTCCGCCGGAAGCGACAGCAAGCTGTCGCCCCCAGGGAGACCAAGCCGAGCCCCTCAACCTCAACCTCAACCTCAACCTTGGTCAAGCCCCCGTTCAAGACCAACCTCAACCTGCCTCCGTATTGTGGGGTACGGCTAATAAATTACGCTAAGATATGTGTTGGGAGTATTTTAGGAGTGTGGGAGCGACCTCGCGTAGGCCTCCCACACCTTCCTCCCTGCTCCGGACCTGATTCATTCATTATAAAAAAATACAAAGACATGAAACTATCTCCCAAAGTGTAAAAAAAACAGCTCCGGTTTCGAGTTGTCCGGCAGGTGCCCGGAATCCCTGAGGAGCTAAAGACGCCTTTTTTATAGTGAGCAGCGTGTGGCGGTTAAAAATAATGCTGCGCTCTGTTTTTTAGTTTCCGGAGTGCCCGTGCTGTTTTGTTTTTTTGCTCCTGAGCCTTATTTTGAGCTCAATATGAACTCAACTGAAGATTCCAACGGTCCTTTTATTGCCCCAACAATTGTTTGTCCGGTTGGTAGGGATTGGCTGCTATGGTTTGAAGCCCTCAACCGATATGTCATTTTGTCCCCACCACAAAAGGCAGTACTGGATTTATACTATGCCGTGGAGGGAGATGCTGAAACCTTTCGCCAACTGCTGTTGGAAGGAGCCAACTGGCAGCAGGGGCAGGCCTTAGAGGCACAACGAAACATCAGCGCCCTTCTGCAAGAGGTTGCAACTTCACCAGGAAGCTTGCCCATTGCGCCGCCTGTTGCGTACGAGGAGGGCTCCTTTGCGGTTCGGCAGGATTTTCAGCTGGGCAACCGGCACGTACGGGTGGAAGGGCAGGAAAAGGGTGTGCTGGAGCTCCTTTGTCCCGCCCTGGCCCATCATTCCATTCCTGCAACCGGCACCGCCGATGTCGTCTTCCAATTGCAAAAAGCAGCGGGGCATCTCTATCTGTACAAAAATGGCGTGCTCCTGCAGGCCGTACCTGAACAAGACTATCATTACATCACCGGTAAATTCCTCATGCACATCATTGTTGCGCAGCATCAGGTACCTGAGGCGGGTTGGATTGGTACACTGCACGCCTCCACGGTAGTCCGTCGTGGTCAGGCGATTATGCTTACCGGGCAGTCGGGGCAGGGCAAAAGTACCCTGTCTACCCTGCTTTGCAGCGCCGGCTATCAGCTGCTGGCTGATGATATTACACCACTAAGGGCGGATAACCTCGAGCTGGGGCACAACCCAAGCGCGGTTTCCGTAAAAACAGGGGCCTTTGATATCATTGGGCGCTACTTTCCCGGGTTTAGGGATTTGCCCGAAATCTATCTCAATGCTTTCAAAGGGAAAGTCAAATACCTGCCCCTGCCTGCTCCGGTTGAGCCAAGCTACCCTTGCCAGCATTTGGTTTTGGTGCAGTATCAGCCCGGTGTTAAGGCAAGGCTGCAGCCGGTGGCGCCGTCCGTAATCCTGAAAGCGCTGATCCCGGATTCCTGGGTTGCTGGCGACCGGGGCCATGCAGCTGTATTTATGGAATGGCTCAGCAGCCGGCGTTATTATCAGCTGACCTACAGCCGATTGGAGGAAGTGGTACCTTTATTCAATGTGCTTACCCACTATCCATGAAAGATACACAACGGTATTACCAACTCATTGCAGCCCTGCTCGATCCGGCTAAGGACGGTGCAAGTGTCCGGAAACTCCTGGAGGTAAACTCTTTTCAGTGGGAGCGTTTCGTATATATTAGCAGCAATAACCTCGTTGTTCCGGCACTTTATCTTCAAATTCAGCGTAAGGGACTAAAGGCATTTTTTCCGGAAGAGCTCACCGTTTATATGGAAGAGCTTACCCGGGCCAACCGGGAGCGGAACCTGGCGATACTGCAGCAGATGGAGCGGCTGTCGGAGTGTTTTGCAAAAGAGGGTATTGTGCACGTTTACCTAAAAGGGGCTGCAATGATCGGGGGCAGCTATTACCAGGATAATGCAGAGCGTATGCTCCGGGATATTGACGTGCTTATTGCCCCCGGAGATCAGATCAAGGCTTATCAGCTTTTAAAGGAACGGGGTTACGTAGAGGTCTTAGCTGCAGGGCTGCAGTCCAAAACGCTTAGCGATTATGAGAGGGCAAAGCACCTTCCGGCTCTTCGTCACCCGCAGGAGATTGCTGCTGTTGAGTTGCACAACTATCTTCATAATACCTTTCAGCGCGAACGGCTAAAAACAGAGCGTGTTATAGATAACCGGGTGAATGGTGACATCGCTCTGCCCGCCCCGGAGGATTTGCTCCGGCATAATATTTATAACTGGCATATCAATGATTTTGGAGGGGTCAAGCTTGATGTACATTTCCGGTCTGTTTATGATACCCTGGTACTTCTGCAAAGGGAAAAAGGGCTGAAGTCTTTGCTGCATACGGATGGTGTGGCCCGGCAGTATGCTGCTTTACTAAGCCCGTTTTTTGATGGGTTTCATGCCCGTTTCAATTGGCGTGTGACCGTAATGAAAGTCAAATTGCAGCGCCCACGGCTCAATCAGTTGTGGTACCACGTGGTCTTTGGCAGCACTCTGTTTTTTCAGATTCTACCATCCCGGCTACGGCTTTTTATGAAATCCGGCGTATACAGAAAACGAGTCCTGCAGGTCCTGCAGAAAGGAAGGTAATTTGCAGGTAAAGATTCAGGATTAACAAGCCCGCTCTTTTGCAGCGCCTTTATTATCCCTATCTTTGTTCTGATCACTGGCTGAAAAGCCGCGCTGCACGCGCGACAGGGGCACTGCACCGTCATCCTCTGCCCGGCAGCGTGTACTTCTCAGGAAGTTTGGTGGTCAACCGTACAGGCATCAAAAGTTTTGACTCTACATTTTTAATTATATTAGGGTACGACTTGGTGTGACTAGGGCGGGCCTCAGTCTTGGTTTTACCGGGACTCGCTTCGGCGACAAGGGGATTACTGAACCACACCGGCGGCCTTAACCATGTCTTTTCGAGGGTCCAAAACCATCCCGGTGTTTGTGCGGTTTTTTATTGCCAAATAGAGACGGCCCTTCCAATCTCTCCGCTTTCAAGTTCAATGGTACCGCCTTCCACCTCAAGGGTAACCTGCGTAAAGGGCTCACCAGGGAAGAAAATCTCCGTCAGGTTAGTCGCACCGCTATCGGCAAACAATTCTACCGAGGCGACATCCAGCCATATTTCCACATCCAGCTTGTTCTTATCGGACCAGCGCGGGGCGGTGGCTGTACGGCCAAAACCTTCCTCAAAGCCCGTTTTCCCGGCGTTGCTGCGGTCAGCATAGAAGGTGTCGCCTTTCAGCGTAATTCGGTAAGCTTCGCCCTTTGTATTTGAAAAGATCAGACCGATTTCTTCCGGCTGCTCACCGGCGGTCCAGGATAGCTGTAAATCCAGGTGCAGGGTGGGGGAGGGGGTGTCCAGGATGCCGGTGAGATCGAGCTGTCCGGAGACTGTTTGGCCCGGGATAGACGTTTTGTCTTGTACGATAGCCTTCGCTTCTTCTACCGGTTGTGCACAGAGCAGTTGCCCCTTTGGTGTATTCCGCAAGCTCAGGGTGCGGGGCAGGGTCATAGCGCTCCGCCAGCGATCGGTCGGCACGACGTTGGCATAGTTCCAGTTGCTCATCCAGCCGATGAAAATACGCCGCCCGTCTTCTTTGGGCACATCTGACCAGGTCACCCCGGCGTAGTTATCCCGCCCGTAGTCAATCCAGAACGGATTGCCGGATGCCGTGTCTGCCGCTACCTTTTCGGCGAAAGCCGGGTGCATGCTGAACGCCTTACCATCAAAATCGCCGAGAAAGTATTGCGTACCGGAACCCCCGTTTGGCGCGCCGGGATTGATGCTCAGCAACATCACCCAGGTCGTGTCCCCATCCACTTGCAACGGGAACAGATCCGGGCATTCCCAAACACCTCCGTGCCCGCCAATGCCCTGCCCAAACTCACTTTGGTAAGCCCAGTCGATCAGGTTCGGGGAGTCGTAGATCTTGATGTGGTCACCCGCTGCGAAAATCATAACCCACTTTTCTGTGTCTCCGTACCAAAAGACTTTGGGATCGCGGAAATCTGTGATACCAGGATTGGGCAGCACAGGGTTGCCTTCGTACTTGGTCCAGCTCCGCCCCTTGTCCAGGCTGTAGGCAATGCTTTGGTACTGGTAATCATGGGTTCCGGCATCTGCACCTACCGGGTCGTGGTGGGTGAAAATGGCAATCATTGGTGGCCGGCCCGGTTCGCCCAGCCCACTCGTGTTGTTCCAGTCGATAACTGCGCTGCCGGAGAAAATGTAGCCCAGGCTGTCCGGGTACAAGGCAATGGGGAGGTGCTCCCAGTGGATGAGGTCTTTGCTCACGGCGTGCCCCCAGTGCATAGGGCCCCAAACGATGCTATCGGGGTAATGCTGATAAAACAGGTGGTACTCACCCTCGTAGTAGACCATGCCATTGGGGTCGTTCATCCACATACTGTCCGGAGAGAAGTGGAACTGCGGGCGGTGGGGCTCCTGATAGTAGGCTTCTTCGGCTGCCATGGGTGCTTGATTTGTAGGTGTGGTGCAATGCGATAAGGCGAGCAAAAGTAGGCTGCTCAAGCCAATTTTTGATAGTAATCGATACATAACTTCAGGTTTAGCGGGCCATGAATAGATCAAGGTCTTTGGGCGACAGGTTGGGCGTACCGCCTTCCCGGGTGGCTACCAGGGCTCCTGCGGCGGCGGCAAATTCCAGACAGTGCGGCAACGGTTTTTGTTGCAGGTACTGACTGAGGAAGCCCGCCAGGAACGCATCGCCACTGCCTACGGTATCTGCTACCTTAACCGGAAATACGGGCTGCTGCAAACAGGTGCCATCCGGGGCCATCCAAGCGGCACCATCGCTGCCCTTGGTTACCATTAGCCCCTTCAGTTGGTGGGCTTCGAGGATGGCCTTCATTTGAGCTTCCTCTCCGGTCTGATCGGTATACCATGCGGCGATAATGGCGAGTTCCTCCTCGTTCATTTTTACCAGGTGGGCACGGCTGAGCAGTTCCCTTAGGCGTTCGGGCGTATAGTGGGGCGGGCGTAGGTTGACATCGAATACGGCCAGAGTGGCTTGCTCCAGCAAACGCAGCAAAGTGGCACGCGTGCCTTCCCGCCGCGCAGCCAGGCTGCCAAAGACCAGGGCTTCTGCTTCGGATACCGCCTGCGCTGCCGCATCAGAAGCAGTGATGAAATCCCAGGCTACCGGCTGTACGATTTCGTAGGAGGCGTGCCCCTTTGCATCAAGAGTGACCTGAACGGTACTCGTGGGCTGTTCGGCATCTTCCTGCACCAGGCTGTGGTCGATCCCCTTGGCATCCAGAAAAGCCCTTAGTTCTTGGCCCAGCGCATCCTGCCCGATCCGGCTAATGAGTTGGGTCTGAAACCCGAAATTCCGCAGGTGGAAGGCAACGTTCATAGGTGCACCACCCGCTTTTTTGCTGGCAGGCAGCATATCCCAAAGTACTTCTCCAAAGCTGACAACACTCATAAAAGGTAAGGTTATTTCTTCATCAAACGTTCCTGTAGCTCTTCAAGAGAGATCCCCTTGGTTTCGGGCATCATGAAGGCTACGAATAACAATTGCAGTACCATCAGCCCGGCAAAGAGACCAAAAATAGCGAACTCTTCCATTACCCCGGTCAGATAAGGGAACGTACCGGCGATGAGGGCCGCAAAGACCCAGTGGGTGCCGCTGCCCAGGGAGTTGCCAAAGCTGCGCACTTCGTTGGGGAAAATCTCGGAGATAAACACCCAGATCACCGCCCCCTGACCAATCGCGTGGGAGGCAATGAATACAAACAGCCAAAACGGCACCGTATATCCACCGGATACGCCGCTGTAGAAAGCATACGCCACGGCGGACAACGAAATGATGTAGCCCAGGGAACCGATGTACATCAGTTTGCGACGGCCGAAACCATCAATGAGCGACATGCCGATGAGGGTGAAAACGAGATTGACCGTACCAATGCCTGTACTCGCCAGCAGGGCGGCACTTTCCTCCAGCCCCGCCAGCTTGAAGATACGCGGAGCATAGTAAATCACGGCATTGATGCCGGATACCTGATTAAAAAAGGCAAACAGGAAGGCCAGCAAAATAGGGCGGTTATAGATACCCGACAGGAAGGCCCTGAGCCCTCCGGCCCGGGCATTTTCGTGTGCGTGCTCGATAGAAGCCAGTTCCTGTTTCGCTGTTTCCGGATTGATGCGCTGCAGGACCTCCAGGGCCTCATCGTGCGCATCCCGTTTGACCACCAGCCAGCGCGGGCTGCGGGGTACTTTCAGGATAAGCAGCACAAAAGCCAGGGCAGGCAGGGTTTCCACACCCAGCATCAGCCGCCAGGAGCCACTGCCGATGAGCCAGTTGGAGACATAGGCGACCATAATGCCCAGCACGATATTGAATTGAAAAAAGGCGACCAGCCGCCCGCGTTGCTCCTTGGGGGCGACCTCGGTGATGTACATGGGGGCCACCACGGAAGAAGCACCCACGCCCAGCCCGCCGATAAAACGGAAAAACATAAGGCTGTAGACATCGGGGGCCAGGGCTGAGCCGGCGGCTGAAATCAGGTAAAGCACGCCAATCCAGAACAGGCTGGTTTTCCGGCCAAAGCGCTCGGCAGGCCAGCCTCCTAAAAGGGCACCGATAACCGTACCGTACAGCGCCATGGCGACCATCTGCCCGACCATAGTATTGCTAAGCCCCCATATCTTTTGGATAGCGCCTTCTGCCCCGGAAATGACGGCGGTGTCAAACCCAAATAAAAAGCCGCCAAGGGCCACGGTAAAGGACCAGAAAATAACGTTTTGGTTTTTCATACACTGCTTTGATTATAGACCCGGATAATTTTGGGAATGCAGTATAAGAAAATTTAATCGGGGTTGGATTGGGGTTGCGCCAATTTATTATTGGTTAGCTACTGTCAGGCCTAATTCTGCACCTTTATTGAGCATAAACTGATAGGCTTCGTCGTAGTTGTTGCTGACATCCCCATCCAAAATCGCCTCCCGAATCGCATTTTTGATGATGCCGACTTCCCGTGAAGGGGCAATGCCGAAGGTCTCCATGATGGTCTCTCCGGAAATCGGGGGCTGCCAGTTGCGTAGGTGGTCTTTCTCTTCCACTTCCTGCAGGCGCTCACGTACCATCTCGTAGTTTTCCAGGTAGCGCTTTACCTTTTTTGGGTTCTTGGAGGTGATGTCGGCCTCGCAGAGCTGCATAAGGTCGTCAATATCATCACCAGCTTCAAACAACAGGCGGCGGATGGCGGAATCGGTAATGTTTTCTTTCGTCAGGCTAATGGGGCGCAGGTGCAGGCGGACCAGTTTCTGCACGTACTTCATCTTGTGGTCGAGCGGCAGGCGCAGTTTTTTGAAAATGCGGGGCACCATGCTCGCCCCCAGTGCCTCATGCCCGTGGAAGGTCCAGCCGTGCTGTGGGTGGAAGCGTTTAGTGGGCGGCTTGGCGATATCGTGGAGGATAGCCGACCACCGCAGCCAGAGTTTGTCGGTCTTGACACAGAGGTTGTCCAGAACCTCAAGGGTATGGTAAAAATTGTCTTTATGGGCTTTGCCGTTGCGGACTTCCACACCCTGCAGAGCTGCCATTTCGGGGAAGAATTTTTGAAGCAGGCCGGTGTCAAAGAGGTGCTTAAAGCCGATAGAAGGCTTATCCGTAAGTATGATTTTGTTGAGCTCCGTGGTGATCCGTTCCTTGGATACGATACTGATGCGGCTGTGGTACTGCTCAATGGCGCTGAGCGTTTCCGGGTCGATGGTGAAGCCCAGTTGGGTGGAAAAGCGGATGGCGCGCATCATGCGCAGGGGGTCATCAGAAAAGGTCTTGCCCGGTTCCAGCGGGGTTTTGATCAGTTTGGCTTCGAGGTGCTCCAGCCCGTTGAAGGGGTCGATTATGGAGCCGTAGTCGTGCTCATTCAGGCTGACCGCCAGGGCGTTGATGGTGAAGTCGCGCCGGTTTTGATCTTCTTCCAGCGTCCCTTCCTCTACGGTGGGCTTGCGGGAATCGGAGCGGTAGGATTCCTTGCGGGCACCCACGAATTCGATTTCCATATCCCGGTGCTTGAGCATAGCAGTGCCAAAACGCTTAAAGACCGTTACCCGGGGGATAGGTCGGAGGCGCCCGGCAACAGCCCTTGCCAAATCTATTCCACTGCCTACACAGACGATATCCATGTCTTTAGAAGGGCGGGCCAGCAGGCGGTCCCGGACGTAGCCACCGACCACGTAAGCCGGGAAACCCAGTTCTGTAGCAGCCTTGCTGATCAGCTCAAATATTTTCCGCTCGTGTGGCTCAATATTAAAAACCAATGGATTGCATTTTGGGGTTAGACCAGTGCTTCTTTGTTGCCGTAAACGGCTTCAATTTCATCGAGAATAGCATAGAGGTCAGCCGGGTTCTCTTCAGTGACGAGGCGTTTGCGGTACTCTTTGATGTTGCGGAAGCCCCGGAAATAATTGGTGTAATGGCGGCGCATTTCCAAAATGCCAAGCTTAGCCCCTTTCCAGGAAACGGAGTGCTCAAGATGAGCTCTGGCAGCAGCCACACGCTCCTCCACCGTGGGTGGGGGCAGCAGTTCTCCGGTAGCGAAATAGTGCTTGATTTCCCGGAAAATCCAGGGGTAGCCAATGGCTGCCCGGCCAATCATGATGCCATCCACGCCGTAGCGTTCCCGGTATAACTTCGCTTTTTCCGGGCTGTCGATATCGCCATTCCCAAAAATAGGGATGTGGATACGTGGATTTTCCTTGATTTTGCCGATGAGCGACCAGTCTGCTTCGCCTTTGTACATCTGCTTGCGGGTACGCCCGTGTATGGAAAGGGCTTTAATGCCAACATCCTGCAGCCGCTCGGCAACTTCCTCAATGTATTTGGTATTGTCATCCCAGCCCAGGCGGGTCTTAACGGTGACGGGCAGGTTGGTAGACTTGACCACATCATCGGTCAGTTTGACCATGCGGTCAATATCCTGGAGAATGCCGGCGCCTGCCATTTTGCAGACCACCTTCTTCACCGGGCAACCGAAGTTGATATCGAGGACTTCCGGCTTGGCTTCTTCTACAATTTCCGCCGCCCGCATCATGGAATCGTGCTCTGCTCCAAAGATCTGAATACCGATTGGGCGCTCATAATCGTAAATGTCGAGCTTTTGAACGCTTTTGTCTGCGTCGCGGATCAACCCCTCTACCGAGATGAACTCCGTATACATCATGTCGCAGCCCTGAGCCTTACAAAGCGCCCGGAACGGCGGGTCGCTAACGTCCTCCATGGGTGCGAGCAGCAGCGGGAATTCACCAATATTTACATCACCAATTTTTACCATCTTTCTGCCTTTAATGCTACAGCCTGCAAAAGTACGCAATTCCTGTCCGTTTCGACAAACGATGCCCGGGAATAATAAGTTCAGGATTATGACCTGGGGCTCAAAAGAAAATCATAAATTTACGCACACTAAGAACCAACTAACCTTTACATGGATTCGGCAATTATCCTGGTATTTTTTCTTGGCTACCTGGCCATTGTATTTGAACATCCACTCCGGCTTGACAAAACCGTACCCGCGCTCATCATGGCGGCAGTCGCCTGGGCACTGCTTGCGCTGGGCTTTCACTACGGGTTACTTTCAGTTGTTGACACCCACGAGCATATCTACAGCCTGGTAGGCGCGCACGACGCCCACGGCGAGGGGCACCACCTTGCTGAGGAGGGCTTCAACAACACTTTGCTCCATCACTTAGGCAAAACCGCGGAAATCCTCATCTTCCTGATTGGCGCGATGACGATTGTAGAGATCATCGACTTGCACCGGGGCTTTGAAGTGCTGAAGAGCTACGTAAAAACGAAGAGTAAGCGGAAATTGCTCTGGATTGTGGGCATCCTCGGGTTTATTCTTTCCGCTATAATTGACAACCTCACTGCGACGATTGTACTGGTAACGCTGCTGCGCAAGATTGTACCGGATAAAAAGGAACGATTGTGGTTTGTGGCGCTGATCGTGATCGCTGCCAATGCAGGCGGTGCCTGGTCGCCCATTGGTGACGTGACCACCACCATGCTCTGGATTGGCAATAAAGTGTCGGCGGCTGGCCTGATTGAATACCTTGTGCTGCCTTCTATCGCCTGTTTTGTGGTTCCCTTTGTCATCGCTGCCTATTTCATGAAGCCATTCCGGGGTGAAATTACCCTGGATGTGAATGAAAATATTCAGGCGGGTAAGCTGCTTAGCAGTCAGACGATGCTGTTCCTGGGCCTGGGCGCTATTGTGTTTGTCCCGGTTTTTAAGACCGTTACGCACCTGCCCCCTTACCTTGGCATGATGCTTTCGCTGGGCGTAGTCTGGCTGGTTTCTGAGTACATCCACCCGGAAGAGGACTTTTCGCATTCCCGGCGGGAAATGTACTCAGCTCATAAAGCCCTGTCCCGGATTGAAATGTCCAGTATCCTGTTCTTCCTCGGTATTTTGATGGCGGTTGCTGCGCTGGAAAGCCTGGTCTACGCTACGGTTATTCGTGATGGTGCAGAAGTCCAGGTGGGTACGCTCCGGTATGTGGCAGAGGTGCTGGACCGGGTCATTCCAAATCAGGACGTGGTCGTCATACTGCTCGGTTTCGCCTCGGCGATTATCGACAACGTACCACTTGTGGCTGCCTCTATGGGGATGTACGAAATGCCGATGGACTCCAAACTTTGGCACTTCATCGCCTACTCTGCTGGTACCGGTGGTAGTATGCTGATCATCGGCTCGGCTGCGGGCGTGGCGGCAATGGGTATGGAGCGTATCGACTTCATCTGGTACCTCAGGAAAATTGCATGGCTGGCACTGGTCGGCTTCCTGGCGGGTGCTGCGGTCTTCCTTGCCATCACTGCGGTCTTCCATTCGTAGTGGGAGGGCATATAACCGCGTAAAAAAGCGCTGCCAGGTTATTTTGCTGGCAGCGCTTTTTTGTTGAGAGATTTGAGGGCAGCTGGGAGGAGGATTCTGATTCTGAGCAATTGGCTTTTCTCGTGTCTCAGGTATTCTCAGTTTTTCAGTACATTTAACACACTCTGCTTATTTAAAGGAAGCTTTTACTAAGATTTAGGTATGTCCTGCTTTTCGTCTAAAGTTCATCTAATTATCTTTTAGTAAACCTGACTAGATGGCTTTTAGATTCTGATAATCAGTTGTTTGTGATTTAATCTTGTCAGGAGTGTCTAAATTTCGTCTAAAATCCACTTTCTATTATCATTGAGTTTTATCTTATTAGCTCTCTTTAGTTTTTGAAGCAGGTTTTTCACTTTGTGTTTTTTTTGTATATCATCTAGCACATCAGGAAGCTTGTTTAGTACCAATTCTTCAATTTCTGAACGAGAGGCTACTTTGAATTCTTCAATATAGTCGATTATGATTTTCATACAGTACTTATCATTAATTCCTCTTTGCCTGATGTATTTTGCTTTCTCACCGGTTACGTTTGCCACTGAAGAAGAGATATGATAATTTGGCTTTCTTCCTTCAATGAGTTTTTTGGCTCTTAACTGCCGGGCTTCTTCATCTGTGATAGTTTTGTTTTTTGCCACTTTGTCCAAGAGCATAATTTCCTGTAGGCTTAAGTCTTTTAGCTCTGCTATAGTCCTGATGGGCAATACAGTTGTTCAGTACCTCACGAATGATAAAGGGGTCGTACTGATCTACCTCATCAGGAAATAAGGTCTGGTCCTTGATATAACGGTACTTAAGGTTTCTGATTTTTGCCTTTACGCTTTCGACCTGCAGCAACAGTGGGCAAGTAAAGTGTTCGTAGTCTTTTTCCAGATTGTCTCTATCCTTTAATATCCACGAAATTTTTGAAGATGCAGGTGAAATGAAGTGCTCTGATTCCGCTTTACCCAGCAGGAGTATAGCAGTATGGGTAACTTGACCTTTAATCAAGACTTTGGCCTTATTTAGAAATGTGGTATCATCCCAAGTCTGTATTTGATCTTTCAGCCTTGGGTTTTTTACTGTAAACATTTGCCTTGCCTTGGCGATGGCATCTTCATTCAAATCGTGTATGCTTGCACCTGCTATTATTTGAGCACTCCAGTCACTGGCCAAGGCCTGATTCCTTATGCGCTCAACTTTTTCAATATTCAAAGCGGTCAGGCTCTCGCCGTTCCTCGCGTAGTAGTGTCCCTTCCACGCAATAGGCATGCCCTGAGGGGCCGCAGGGATTTCAAAAACCAATACCTTCCCATCTTTGGTATCAATGGGGCTAACCTTCACAAAGCCGATATTTGGAGAAGTATGGGCGGCTATTTCCTGTTTGTATTCATTGACTTGTTTATCGGAGATTTTTGTTCCGGAGATGGGTTTTATCGTTGTCAACGCCTAAGAGGAAGTACGCTGCTTTCAGGCCCAGCAGGTTCGCCTCATTGCTGAGCGCAGAGAAATACCGACCCAGCTTGTTCTTGTCAAACTGGTTTTCGGCCCGTTTAAATTCCAATACCTCCGTTTCTGTTTCGGATGCCAATAATCTTTGTAGTAATCCTTCCGTCATGGCTTACTGTTTTTTTGGCTTTTTATTCCGTCTACCAATGTAGGAAAGATCTCAGGAAAATACATACAGCAGATATATGAAATTAAGACCATAAAACATTGAGTCGGATCCAGGCTAAGGTATCACCAGAGCCTGCCCCACCGGACAGCCCATATCATGCGCCCCGGGCAGATACCCGGTGCTTATCAGGAACTCGCCGGTGATTTCTCCGCCGGTAAACTTGAAGGTCTTTTTAAATAGCTTCACCCAATCCGCTTTAGGCATGGGGTGGTGGTGGTCCAGCCAGGCTTTGAAGCTGCCAAATTCTGCCTGTAGCTGTTGTATTTGCTGAGCGTTGTGAATGGCGGCATTTACCTTGAGCTTGTTGCGGATGATGCCCGCGTCCTGAAGCAGCCTTGCCCGGTCTTCATCTGTATAGCCCGCCACTGTATCAATATCAAAATTGGCATAAGCCGCTCTGAAGTTATGGGCTTTTTTCAGGATGAGCTCCCAGGACAGCCCGGCCTGATTGATTTCCAGGATCAGCCTGCCGAACAGCTCGTTATCGTCGGTCAGCGGGAAGCCGTAGTGGTGGTCATGGTACTGCCGGTGGACGTTGCCTTCCGGCAGATCACGCACAAATTCACAATAAGACGCCATAATGGTTTAATTGCCAAAGAACCAGCTCATATACTTATTGGCTTCATCATAGAGGTAGCCCTCACGGGCATCGAGGATGTCCTTGCTGACAGGGTGGACCTGCCAGGTCTCGTCGGTCCAGTATTCCAGTTTGCCGCCAATGAAAATAAAGTGAGCAAAAGGCTGGGAAGCGTAGAATAAGTCTGGCCCGGCAAAGTAAAAGGTGGACAGCCCAGTCATTTGGCCTCTGTCATCGGGCTCTGTGACTGTGAGCTTGGTGGCTTGTTCGTTTTCAAGCCAGAGCTTGATGATACGGCCGCTCGCCATGCCTGCTTCGGTGGGTAGAGTGTCCACGATAGGCTCTGCCGTGACAAGACGCTCGTCAGTCGCATCTACGATGCGCTTGACCTTTGTGATCATGCGGTTGGCCAGTTCTTCTTCCGTTTGCGGGACCGATTCCTCTGAAGGAGCTGTGGAAGAAGTGCCGGATTTAGGATTACAGCTGGACAGCAAGAAGGCGAATGCAAAAAGGGGAAGTGCAGTCTTCATAGCACAAGTTTTAGTCAAATGCCGCGATGGCAGAAATTTCAATATTGACAAATTTTGGGAGATTAGCGACTTCCACTAACTCTCTGGCCGGAGCGGTTGCTTCATCAAAATAAGTGGCATACACTTCGTTGATTCGGCCGTAGTTGTTCATATCCGAAACGAAGATGCTGCATTTGATGACATCCTCAAAGGTCAGATCTGCTTCTGCCAGGATTGCCCGGAGGTTCTCCATGACCCGGCGTGTTTCGGCTTCGATATCGCCGGTCACCAGTTCGCCCGTTGCAGGGTCGAGGGCAATCTGTCCGGAAATGTAAAGCGTACCGCTGTGGATGATCGCCTGATTGTAGGGGCCTACCGGTGCAGGCGCTTTGTCGGTCTGAATGATTTTCTTCATGGTGGGTACAGGTAAAACCAATAAAGCTCCTCATCGCGTCATTCGGATGGGAGCTCTATGGTATTGCTTAGATAAAGCCGTAGGGGCTTAAAACCCCGGGCTGTTTACTCTTCGATATCTGCCTTAATGAGCATCTTGCCGCGGTAGTACACGTTGCCGTCAAGGTCGGTGTACGAGCGGTGCAGTTGGTGCTTTTCACCAGTCGTTGCGCAGGTAGCGATATTAGGCATTTTCGCTTTCTTGTGCGTTCTGCGCTTGTGCTTACGCTGCTTCGAGATTCTACTCTTAGGATGTGCCATCGTTATAACATTTTGAAAGGCGTTACAGCCCTGAATTTATTAATTGTTGTTGCCCAGTTTCTTCAATTCGTCCCAGACCGGATTGGTCGTAGGCTCTTCTTCGGTCAGGTCCTCTGCAGCGCCGAGGCGGTCGAGCATCTCGTCATTGCAGGGGCGTGGCGAATCAGAGTCACAGTCGTAAATCTTAATCATAGGGAGGGCCAGGCACAGGTACTCGTACACAAAAGGTGCGAGGTTGAGCTTAGGCAGCTCCGGATGGATAAAGATCACGTCCGGGTCGTCTTCATCTTGAACGACTTCGTTTTCGACCACTTCGCTGACCTTGGCAATCAGTTGCTGTTCACCCCCTATGGGCAGGCTGATTGGAGCCAGGCAGCGGTCACATTCGGTATCTACTGTCCCTTCAAAGTCAAAGAGGATAGTCAGCAGCCCGGGGCGTTTGTTCAGTTCAACGTTGAGTTGAATCTGGCTTTCGCCAATAGGGGCATTTTCGAATGCGTCGAAGAACGCGCGATCAATCTGGAAGTCAAATTGATGGATACCTTCGTGCAATCCACGTAAGGGGATTGAAAAATTGATTAGCGGATCCATGTCAGTTGGCTTTTTAACAGTACCAGCTCTTTTGCCTGGCCCTGCGTCATTCAGTAAAAAGCGGATGCAAAGGTAAGTTTTTCCCTTGAAAAACAAAAAAATATCTACTGAAATACGCCAGTGTATTTCGTTTTTAAGGTAAGGAAAACTGCGGACAATCAAAAAGGGGCAGTAGGTTGTTTATGTGCCCTTTCATTAATTAATTTGTAGTTAACACCGCTTGGGCTGTGGGGCTTGCGATTAATGCCTATTTTTGTAATGCCCTTTTGAAAGCAACGACACCCCAAATTATCACTGCATACATTGACTTCCTTCCTTTGTGTGAAGGGTTAACTTTTTTTGAAACTGCTTTATGAATAACTCTACTGTTTATCACAAACTGAGGCTTTTTCAGGTATTTTGTCTGCTTTTCTGTTTTTTATCGGCCTCCTCGATTCATGCGCAATGCCCTACTTTAGAAGCGATTATGGTTGATGCCTGTGGGGTAGAACCGAATGATGAATTCATTATCCTTAATTCGGGGGGAGGGTTTAATGTGAATGATCTGTTTATTGATTTTGATACTAATAACAATAATGGTGGCACTCAGAATGATGATATCAATTTAAGTGGGACCTCCTGTGGTTGGTCTATGGGGACATCTGGTCTCATTTCAGGTTGCCCAAATGTGACGTCAGTAGGACCTGGTGATGAAGTTCCTCCTAATGTGACTGTTATTGTTCAAGTAAGCTCTGTCGCATCTTTTTCGTACGATTTTTCTGGCTTATGTGGTGCAGGTCAGTGCGTTTATGTTCTTAGAAGTTCTTGCGTGAGAAGTAGCGGGGCTTTTACAAATACTGGAAGCGGACTTCGTACAACTACAATAGGATTAAATTCCTCTTCTTGTTCTATTCCCTATACGTATGATAGAGGTTCATTGCCTGGTGGAGATGGAGATTATTTCATACCTCCTTCAACATATGGGAATAATGGCTGTATTTCACCTCCTGTGACAGCTCCGCCTATTCCGACACCAATCTTGGATCCGATTGGTCCCTTTTGTGAGCAAGATGGAATAGTCAATTTACCTACAGAGCAGGATGGCTACACGGGGACCTGGTCGGGTTTAGGCTTAGTGGGTAATACATTTAACCCCGCAAATGGAGCAGGTAGTTATCCTGTTACCTTCACTCCCAATCCCGGCACCTGCGCTTCCCCGGCATCGACCACCATTACTGTCACCCCCGCAGCGACGCCCAGCCTGCCTATACCCCCTCCTTTTTGCGAAACACAAGCTAATATTCCACTCAATACTACTGTGCCCGGCGGCATTACCGGCACCTGGTCCGGCCCCGGGGTCACCGGCAATACCTTCGACCCCGATGCCCCAGCCACAGGTCCGGGTAACTACACCCTGACCTTTACGCCCAATCCCGGTGAGTGTGCAAACCCTGCTACCGTAGAGGTGACCGTTGATCCCGCACCATTGGTCAATGTACCGATGTTTGGCCCTTACTGCGAGGGCGATCCAGCAGTAGACCTGGGGACATCCTTTGGCGGAATAAATGGTGAATGGACGGGTATCGCAATTACCGGCGATGATACCTTCAGCCCGGCTTCCTCAGGGGTGTTTTCGGTCGTTTTTGTGCCAGATGCCGGGCAATGTGCGCAGCAAACCCAGGTGAGCATTACTGTTCAACCAGGTACACCGCCGGCTTTAGACCCTCTTGGCCCTTATTGTGCAGATTACCTGCCGGTCGACCTGCCGGCTACCCAGGGAGGCGTAATGGGGACTTGGTCCGGTCCAGGTGTAACAGGCGCCCAATTCGACCCTGGAAACGCAGTACTAGGAGACAATATTTTGACTTTCACCCCCACGGGCGGAGGCTGCAGCACTCCAGCCACAATTGAGGTACAGGTGCAGCCCGGCGCCAATGTAAATCCAGACCCGATCGGGCCCTTTTGCCAGTCCGATGGCCCACAATCCTTAACGAATCCAGATGGCTTATCTGGTCAATGGTCGGGTACGGGCGTAAGCGGGGCTACTTTTAACCCGGCCTCTGCAGTTACCGGTTCGAATACACTGACCTTTACTCCGGACCCCGGGCAATGTGCAATGAATGGTACGCTCGTTGTTGAGGTTAACCCATCCGTAACACCTGCCTTGGATAATCTCGGCGGGCCTTACTGTTCTGCTGACGGCTTATTACCGTTAGATCCTATTCAGGGTGGTATCACCGGCACCTGGTCCGGCCCCGGCGTGGCAGGTGGTAATTTCAATCCTGCCCTGGCCAATCCTGGTAACAATACCCTGACCTTTACGCCCAACCCTGGTGTTTGTGCCGCCGCCGCAACGACTTCGGTAACGGTCAATGCCGGCCCTACGCCGAATCCGCCCAGCGGCCCCATTTTGGTCTGCATAGAAAGTATCTTCCCACCAGTCTGGACCGACAATTTTACCGACATAAGCAATCAAATCAATGGCGGTACAGGACAAACCATTACCTGGTACCTCGATGCAGCCGGTACGAACGAAATCGATCCCGCCACCTATATCCCTACAGCGATTGCCAACGGTGCCACACAGACCATCTACGCGACAGTCACAGATGGCAGTGGGTGCGAGTCTGCTACGGTACCGGTAACGGTGACCTTTGAATTCACCCCCGATGCCAACCCCATACCGCCAATTAGCGAGTGTGAAGTGCCGGGTGGTATGATTGACCTCACAGTATATGATAACCAAATCAGCCCGGGCAACACCGTCAACTGGTATCAGGATGCCGGGGCAAACACACCGGTAGGGAACCCATCGGCTTATCCGGCCGTGAATGGCGGTAGCGTTTGGGCAACGGCTTCGGGCGGACTTTGCGAAAGCGATCCTGTACAAGTCACGTTCAACCTGACCCCGCAGCCGGTCATCAATCCGATTACTCCGGTGACCGCTTGTGGAAGCTATACCCTGCCGCCCATTGCAGGCTCCAACCTGTCCGGAGGCGCGGCTTACTACAGCGCCCCCAATGGTACGGGAGCTTCCTTCAGCCCCGGGCAAATGGTTACTGCTTCCGGCACCTATTATGCCTACGACAGTGCTGCCCCGGGCTGCGAAGATGAAGTAGCCTTTCAGGTGACCATTACACCGGCGCCCGATATTTTCCCGCCTGCTTCACCGGTCACGAGCTGTGGGCCCTACACCCTCCCTGCCATCACCGGAACGGGGCTGAGTGGCAATCAGGCTTACTACACAGGCTTTAATGGTACCGGGCAACAGTTCGCACCGGGCTCATTGGTCACCACCTCCGGCATTCTGTTCCTCTACGATGGCACACCCGGCTGTGACGATCAGGAGACCCTTGAAGTGATCATCGAAGAGCCACCGGTCGTCTTTCCGGTTTCGGATGTGCTGGCTTGCAATAGCTATACATTGCCCCCCATTCAGGGAGTCGGTATAGGTTCCAATGCTTTTTACTACACCGGCCCCAATGCCACCGGCAATATCCTCACGCCCGGGCAGTCGGTTACCAGTAGTCAGCTGCTGTATGTGTATGCAGGCACACCCGGTTGTTTTGATGAAACCTCCTTCCTGGTGACCATTGTGCCCGGCATTGAGATTACACCTCTGCCCGATCAGTCCGCTTGTGCTTCTTTTACCTTTCCGCCCATCAATGGAAGCAACCTGACCACTTCCGCCGCCTACTTTACCGGACCGAATGGTACCGGCACCAGTTATGCGCCCGGTGAGGTGGTGACTACAGGTGGGACGTTCTATATTTATGATGACAATACCATTTGCAGTGACGAAGTGTCCTTTGAGCTTACGATTACCGATGAGCCGGTCCTGAGTTGCGGGGAAGATACGCCAGCTTCCGGGCTCGGCAATGCGGATGGTATTGGAAGTGTAGCTATCACTGGTGGTGCAGCGCCTTTCCTGGTAGAATGGAGTGGGCCGGCTAGCGGTAATCTGAGTACCAGTGATGTCAATGTGCTGATCGACAACCTTCCGCAGGGCGCTTACAGTGTGACCGTAACGGATAATAGTGGCTGTTCAGCTACTTGCACCTTTACCATAACGGCACCGGATTGTGTGCTGAACTTTGATTTTGATGTACAGGGCGCGACCTGCCCGAATGCCTCTGACGGAGCTACAGCCCTAACCGTTACGGGTGGCGATGGGAATTACACCTACAGCTGGAGCAATACGACTATGGCAAGCTCCATCACGGGCGTGTTGCCCGGAGCGTATACGGTCACGGTTACGGATGGGACTGGCTGTCAGGCAGAAGGAGAGGTGGTCGTTGACACCCTGAACCTCGCTCCGCAATTGTCGGTCATGCCTGCAATGGACACCATTTGCGAAAGTAGCTGTGTGGATGTGGACTTTAGCTTCACCGGCACTCCGCCGTTTAATCTATCCTATGAGGTGCGCTCCGGCTCAGATACCCTGTCTTTCAGTCTCTTTAGCACCACCGCTGACACTACAGTGGTTTTCTGCCCTTCTGACTCCCTGGCGGAGCTGCAGGATCTTATCTGGCAGTTTGGCGCCATTTCTGATGCGGTTTGCGCCGATACGTTGACGCTGCAGGATACCATTGTCGTGCAGCCTACGGTTAGAGATACCCTTTCCGAGACTTTGTGCCCTGGTGAAACCTTAACCGTAAATGGTACACTCTACGATGCGGATAATCCAATGGGGGCAGATACCCTTTCAGCTGCTGCTATATCGGGTTGTGATTCCATTGTGGTGGTGATGATTGATTTTTTTCCAGCGGATACCAACTTTGTCGTCCAAACGCTTTGCACAGGCAGTAGCCTGACAGTGAATGGCACGATCTACGACGAGGGGAACCCCAGCGGCTTTGAGGTGGTCCCGAGTGGCACGGTGAATGGTTGCGACAGCCTGATCAGCGTCAATCTGACTTTTGAAAACGCCGTAGTGAACGATATCGTGGACACCCTTTGCCCGGGCGAGAGCCTGACGGTGAACGGCACGCTTTACGATGCCGATAATCCTTCCGGGGCCGATACCCTGTTCAATGGTGCAGTGAGCGGTTGCGACTCCATTATTAACGTAATGCTCGACTTCTTCCCGGCAGACACCAATTTTATCGTCCAAACACTTTGCACGGGCAGCAGCCTGACGGTCAATGGCACGGTCTACAATGAGGGGAACCCGAGCGGCTTCGAGGTAATCCCTAATGGCACGGTAAATGGCTGCGATAGCCTGATCAGCATTGACTTGTCCTTTGAAGACGCTGTGGTCAGTAATCTTTCAGAAGCCCTGTGCCCTGGCGAGAGCCTGATGGTCAACGGTACGCTTTACGACGCAACCAACCTGAGTGGTTCAGATACGATTGTGAACGGCTCGGTAAATGGGTGTGACTCCATTATTAATGTATCCATTAGTTATTTGGTAGTAGATACGAACTTTGTGGTGGCAACCCTTTGCCCGGGAGACACGCTTTTATTAAATGGCAATACCTATGATACGGTCAACCCAACCGGTACAGAAACGCTGCCCGGTGGCGCTGTTAATGGGTGCGATTCTGTGATTATGATAGACTTGGCTTTCTTCCCGGCAGATACCAATTTCATCGTTCAGACCTTGTGTACCGGAGATGCGCTTACCGTCAATGGCACGGTCTACGACGAGGGGAACCCCAGCGGCTTCGAGGTGGTCACGAATAGCACGGTGAATGGCTGTGACAGCCTGATCAGCGTCAATCTCACTTTCGAAAACGCTGTGGTGAACGATATCGTGGACACCCTTTGCCCGGGCGAGAGCCTGACGGTGAACGGCACGCTTTACGATGCCGATAATCCTTCCGGAGCTGATACCCTACTGAATGGCGCAGTGAGCGGTTGCGACTCCATTATTAACGTAATGCTCGACTTCTTCCCGGCAGATACCAATTTTATTGTCCAAACACTTTGCACGGGCAGTAGCCTGACGGTCAATGGCACAGTCTACGACGAGGGGAACCCAAGCGGCTTCGAGGTAATTCCAGATGGTACGGTGAACGGCTGCGACAGCCTGATCAGCATTGATCTGTCCTTCGAGGACGCTGTGGTGAATACCATCGCTGAAGCGTTATGCCCGGGCGAGAGCCTGATGGTCAACGGCACGCTCTACGACGCAACCAACCTGAGCGGTTCAGATACGATTGTGAACGGCTCGGTGAATGGCTGTGACTCTATTATCAATGTGTCCATTAGCTATAACCTGATCGATACGAATTTCATAACAGCCACCCTCTGTTTCGGCGAGAGCCTGATGGTCAACGGCACGACATACGGCGCGGGTAATTTGAGTGGGGTAGAGGTGCTTTCCGGTGCGACTGCAAATGGCTGTGACAGCCTCATCAGCATCAGTGTGGAAGTGCTGGATCAGGCCGTGGCCGTTTTCGAGCCCACCCTTTGCCCGGGCGAGAGCCTTACCGTAAATGGTATAGTATACGACGAGCTCAACCCAGGCGGGCAGGATACCCTCTTTAGTGGAGCAATCAATGGCTGTGATTCCATCCTTCAAATCAACCTGAGTTTTGATACCCTTGGGACCAACATGCTCATGCAAACCCTTTGTGCGGGCGAAAGCCTGACGGTCAATGGCACTGTATATGACGAAACTAACCCGAGTGGATCGGAACTGCTGCCGGGGGCGTCTGCAAATGGTTGCGATAGCGTCATTATTGTAGCGCTGACCTTCCTGGGAGCAGATACCAATCAGATCGCATCTACCTTATGCCCGGACGAAAGCCTGACCATCAATGGGACCCTTTACGACGCTGCCAATCCAACCGGATTTGAAATGATACCGGGTGGAAGCGAAAACGGTTGCGACAGCCTGATTAGTATTGACCTTACGTTTGAGGCTCCTGTCACAGCAACCTTATCACAAACCCTTTGCCCGGGTGGCTCTGTTACCGTTGGCGGAACGGTTTATGATGCCGCCAATCCGGCAGGTACCGAAGTGCTGCCCGGTGCAGCTGAGAATGGGTGTGACTCTACGGTCAATATCATGCTGAGCTTCTTCTCCACGGATACCACACAGTTGGTTCAAACGCTTTGTGCGGGGGAGAGCCTGATGGTCAACGGTACGGTTTATGACGCTGCCAATCCAACAGGTCTGGAGGTCCTGCCCAATGCCACTGTGAATGGTTGTGATAGCCTGATAATGGTAGACCTGAGCTTTGAAGAAGCCGCAGAAGGCACCTTGGCCCTAAGCCTGTGCGAAGGCGCAAGTGTGGAAGTGAATGGCACGGTCTATGACGAAGCCAATCCAAGCGGTACAGAATTACTTCCCGGCGCAGCCGAAAGCGGTTGTGACAGTTTGGTGGTCATTGATCTGACTTTCCAGCCAACGGTTACTGCAGAACTGAGCGCACCGGGCAGTATTTGTCCCGGGGACTCCCTTGTGCTTACCATCAATCTGACGGGCGCGGACAGCTTTGACTTCAACCTGAATGATGACAACGGGATGGTGGAAGTCTTTACCGGGGCAGGGAATTCTATTACGGTGACTGTTGCGCCTGCTACCACCACGACCTACTCACTGACCAACCTTGCGGGCACCGGCAACTTCTGTCCGCCAATTCTGCCCGAGCCGCTGACTATCGAAGTCGCTCAAACAGGGGCAGCTCTGACTGCTACATCCGACTACAATGGCTTTGAAGTGAGCTGCGCAGACGCTACAGATGGCAGGGTGGAAGTAGTTGCAAACGGGGGGACGCCACCGTATACCTATCAGTGGTCCAACGGTGCGGTAAGCCCGGTCCTGGAAAGCCTCGCAGCAGGTGTCTACACCGTGACCATCAACGACGCAGGTGGGTGTGAATCAGAAGCGAGTATTGAATTGGTTGCGCCCTCAGGGGTACTGCTGGAAGCTGCCGCAGTTGATGCCAACTGTCTGCAGGAAAACAGCGGGCAAATCATCATTGATACGGTTTTAGGTGGAATCGCTCCGTACCAATATCAGTTAAATGACGCTACACCGGTTAGCATAGGCACGTTGCCGGTACTGCAAAGCAATCTTGCTGCCGGTACCTACGAATTACTGCTCACAGACGCCAATGGGTGCCAGGCAAGCCAGTCGTTGTTAGTCAGTCCGGCAGAACCCCTTTTCCTTGAATTGGGCGAAGATGAAGAAATACGCCTGGGCGAGAGTGTACAATTGTCGATTGACGTGCAGAATTTTGATATTGCGGGCTTTACCTGGCAACCGGACACCCTCAGCAGCCTGGAGCCTGTGGTTATGCCGGAGGAGACCACGACTTACCGGCTGACGGCACAGGACGCGGCCGGCTGTACCGCCACGGATTTCATAACGGTGATTGTGGAAAAAACACGAAATGTGTACGCTCCTAATGTATTTAGCCCTAACGGTGATGGTCGCAATGATTACTTCACGCTTTTCGCCGGGCCGGATGTTGTGGGGCTGAACAGCTTCCAAATCTATAACCGCTGGGGCGAGCAGGTTTTTGTAGGAGGTACACAAGCGCTGAACAACGAGCTGTTAGGCTGGGATGGCCGTCATCGGGGGGAACCTATGGACCCAGGTGTCTTCGTCTTTTATGCAGAGGTGGAGTTTGTGGATGGACATGTAGAGCTGATCAAAGGAGATTTTGTGCTCATGCGATAGGAGAGAAAAGCAGCCTGCCTTGTCTGGAAACGGGGCAGGCTGCCATAAAAAATTACTCCTTACAAAAAACTTTGTTATAAAGTATTAGTGACAAAAATGTGTGTTTGGGAGCAATTGCCCTATCCTTTTTTTCATTGCCGTACACTTTTATTTTACGGGAAGTTCTTTGAAAATTGGAAAGAAAGATTCAAAGCATGCCTAGCATAAAATCGGACAGCCCTCAGTCCAATCTGAAACACGGACAAGCTGTCGATTCGGTCTTTACGGCAGAATTTGCCCAACTGAGCTGAGGTTCGGGCATCAAACTCGAACAAGATACAGATGATGAAAGCCAGGCTAGCCACGATCAAGAGATTGAACAAGGTTTGAGGCTCTTCAATCCTGGTTTTATGAATGTGGAATCCGCGAGATTTGATATCGCCGAAAAAGGTTTCAATGTGATACCTCTTTCGGTAATATGTTTCGGCTTGTGGGCCATATTCCAAGCTGGTCAACAGATACAAAGGTCGGTCATATCGGGTCCGGTCATGCCAGAACAAGACATTGACTGGCCCAAACCCTTGCTTAGTCACATACATTTGGGGCAGGAACAAGCTTTTTTGACCGATACTTGCGGCCAAATGGCCAAAAGCCGAAGCATTCTCCATGTTCGGATGATCGGCTACCAAAGTATCCTTCGCCGTTTTTAGCACGTACTCCCAACCGTGAGCCAAACAAGACTGTTGCAACTCGCAGCCGTCGAATTCGGCATCTCCCAGCAGGAAAATCCGGCAATCCTGTTCCAGGATACTGTCCATAAGCATCGCCACTTGACCGATAATGGCCACGTGCATGTGTTCCGGGAAATGGCCTTTGGGAGCTTTACGAACTACCCAACAAATGGGAATGGCTCGCCTGCGCCAGATTACACTGACCATCAGCGCCATGCAGTCTTTGCCCACACAGGAGCCATCGATGGCCAGAACTAACTCTCCAGCCTTGCTCAGAGAGTGGAGAATCGGAAGAAGGTAGGGTATAAAGTGTACCGTGACATCGGTCCACTTATTTTGCAACCAACGCTTGGCCTTCTTGACCCGACTTTCCAGGTCAGTGGGGTCTTCCATATGGCGGCCCAACTCTGATAAAGATGCCCGGCCACCTTTGATTAAGGCACCTAATAAACCAGATAAGACGGTTAATCGACGCAAGGCGTTGCCTTGTGGAACCTCAGATTGATGCTTTATCAACCATTTTTTAGATCTTTGCAGAACGGCATTTTGAAAGGGTTTTCTGCAAAGATTTTTAAAATCTCAGAAAACCCTTATTTTTTCTGTCTCTCTTTCCAAACTTTCAATGAACTTTTTGCCGAGCTAAAAGTGTACGGCAATGAAAAATGGGAAACACGTTTTTCGATAAATTATGACATAGTTTAGATATTGAAAGTGGTGGTTGAGTTTTAGCTGGAGCCAGATAAAGCTTTAAATTTCCTAATTTCACGCGAAATCATTTTTAACCGTTTCCATTATTCTAAAGAATCATAAACATGCCCTACACCAACTTATTAATCGATGAGCAGGACGGTATTCTCATCCTCACGCTCAATCGCCCAAAAGCCATGAATGCCCTGAATACCAAGACCATGCTGGAGTTGCAGCACTTTTTTGCGGAGGACGCGCCGGCACGGGAAGGGCTAAAGGGCATTATCCTTACCGGCGCCGGAGAGAAAGCCTTTGTAGCAGGCGCGGATATCAAGGAGTTTCTGGCTTTGGATACTCAAAAGGGCCAGGATATGGCACAAAGAGGGCAGGATGTCTTTTTTCTAATTGAGCGCTTCCACAAGCCCGTTATCGCCCTGGTCAATGGATTCGCGCTGGGCGGTGGATGCGAGCTTTCCATGGCTTGCCACTTGCGCATTGCTACGGAAAATGCCCGGTTCGGCCAGCCGGAGGTCAACCTCGGTATAATTCCCGGTTACGGTGGCACGCAGCGCCTGATCCAATATCTGGGTAAAACCAAAGCCACGGAACTTCTCCTCACCGGTGACATGATTACGGCTGATCAGGCCCTGGCCTGGGGGCTGGTTAATTATGTGCTGCCTGCCGGGGAAGCGATGGATAAAGCGAAAGCTATCATCGGTAAGATTGCGAAAAAAGGGCCTGTCGCTATCGCCAAGACTATTGAAGCCATCAATGCCTATTTTCAGCATGACGAAGATGGCTTTGACCGCGAAGTAAAAGCCTTTGGGCAGACCACCGGTACTGAAGATTTTAAGGAAGGGGCCGCAGCTTTTATCGAAAAGCGAAGTGCTAACTTTACAGGCAGATAGGAAGAGCCTGGAAAAGTGCGGACCTGCCGCTCGTTTGTTACGGTGAGCAATTGAGTTGTTGTTTTTTTGGAGGAGATAACGGATTTTTGTTGCGAATTTTCGCTAATTTAATCCCGCCAAAGCCTTAACCAAATTGCACAACCATGACTTTCGACTACATCATCGTAGGGGCGGGCTCTTCAGGTTGCCTGCTGGCCAACCGCCTTTCTGCTCAATCCAACCACCGGATACTCCTGCTGGAAGCCGGTGGGGAGGATAGTGACAAATCCATTCACATTCCACTGGCATTCAGCAAGCTTTTCCGGAGTGCCTTCGACTGGAATGATGATTCTGCTCCTCAGGTTCATATGAACAACCGGCGGATGTACCAGCCGAGGGGTAAGGTGCTGGGAGGCAGCAGCAGCATCAACGCCATGATTTACATTCGGGGCCATCGGGCAGATTATGACCAATGGGCTGCGCTGGGCAACAATGGATGGAGTTATGAAGATGTCCTGCCTTACTTCAGGCGGTTTGAGCAGAACCTGGAGTTTGACGATGCTTACCACGGTACTTCCGGAGAGCTGACGGTGAGCCGGGGGCGTCACCACCACCGCTTAAGCAAGTTGTTGTTGCAGGCAGCAGCTGAAGCGGGCTACCCTTTGAATTCGGATTTTAATGGTACTGTACAGGAAGGTTTTGGTTTCTATCAGGTTACTCAGAGAGCAGGACAACGGTGCAGTGCGGCAAAAGCTTTTCTGGAGCCGGTACGTCACCGCAGCAACTTAACTGTAGCGACAACGGCAACGGCTCACCGGATCCTTTGGGAAGGCAAAAAGGCGGTTGGCCTGGAATACGAACAAGACCACCAACCGATAAAAGCCTATGCAAAACGGGAGGTAATCCTCTGTGCGGGCAGCTTTAACAGCCCTCAGCTCTTAATGCTCTCAGGCGTTGGCCCCGGGGAGGAATTGCAGAAGCAGGGCATAGAAGTCGTGCATCACCTGCCGGGGGTGGGGCAAAACCTGCAGGATCATTTGCTGGCAGGCTGTGTTTATCACACTCACCTGAAAAACACCCTCGACAGCGCAGAGCGTTTCCCGTGGTCCGTCAGGTACCTGTTGCAATATCTCCTTTGGAAGAAGGGGGTGCTGTCGTCAAACGTGGCGGAGTGCGGCGGTTTTCTCAGGAGCCAGCCCGAACTGCAAGCACCTGATCTGCAGTGGCACTTCTCTCCCGGCTATTTTCTGAGGCATGGTTTCGATAACCCGAAAACCGGAAATGGACTGGGCCTGGGGATGACGCTGATTTACCCTCACAGCCGTGGCAAAGTGCAGCTCAAAACGCCTGACCCCAAAGACAGGCCGGACATTGACCCTAACTACCTTGCAGATGAGCGCGATATACAGACCCTGGTCAGAGGCTACCGCATCACAGAGCGAATTATGGCCCAACCGGCCTTTGCGCCCTACCTCAGGTCTCGTTTTATGCCACCGCCTGAGGTGGAGACGGAGCCTGCCGTGGTGGAGTATCTCCGTGGCTGGGCACAATCCCTTTACCATCCGGTAGGGACGTGCAAAATGGGGCAGGATGAAATGTCGGTTGTGGATGAGCACTTAGCCGTCCGGGGCATCCGAAACCTTAGGGTGGCAGATGCCAGTATTATGCCGGTTATAGTACGGGGCAATACGAATGCACCAGCTATGATGATTGCGGAGAAGGCAGCAGATATGATACAAAAAGCAATTACTTTCTGACACAAAACGAACATCGAAGTAGCTTGCTCGTTCCTTAATTGAAATCAGTCACGGGAAAACAACAGCATACGTTTCCCTCACTAAACCAAAAGCAGCACCATGAACAGCAGATACTTTTGTGTCGGAAGCTGGGCACTATTGTTATGCCTGGCAGTAAATACCCTAAGTGCCCAGGATTTTACTTCCCAGGGAAATTTTATGATGGGAGGTACAATTGGCTTTTCGACTGCCGATTCCAACGTCAAAATTGAGGCAGATGGAGCCTCTGTAGATAATGAGGGCACCCGGAGTACTCAATTTAATATCTCGCCCCGAATTGGTTACTTCGTCACAAATAACTTCGCGCTTGGTATCGGCATGGATTACACGCTCAACCGCCTGAGAGAGCCGGTCGACCTTTCTGATCCGCAAACGGATTATGAAACAGAATACGACAGTGACTTGCTTTTTGGTCCGTTTGGCAGGGTTTACTTCCCCATCGCTGAAGATAAAGCGTTTTTCCTACAGGGCAACTTTGGCTTTGGAAGTTCCCAGGACCGCATACGTGTGGGAGATGATCCTCGGACTACAAGTACGGATGTGCTGGCTGCCAGCTTTGGTCCGGGTTTTACCATATATAGTTCAGATGGTATTGGCATTGAAGCAATTGTCAAATACAACTGGGCGCGAAGCAATGCCAGTTTCGAATACCAAGGTACCCGCAATGAAACAACAACTTACACAAACCAGCTTGACTTCTCGATCGGGTTTCAGGTTTACTTCACACGTCTGCAGCGCGTAAGTGCACCTGAGCCAGCAGTGGAACCTGCTGATGAAACTGATCCGGACAGCCGGTTTTATTAATCCTCAATTGAAAACAATCAAAATCCAATTATTATGAAATCCATTGCAGTTTCAAAGATTTTCTTCGCCTTATTGCTGAGTTTCGGGCTGGTCGCCTGTGGTAGCGAAAGCAATGATACCATGGACGATGCTGAAGACTCGGTAGAAAATGCAGCGAATGACTTTGCTGACAATTTCCGGTCTGACAAGGAAGAAATGAGAGCTGAAATAGACCGTGCCCGTGAAGAGGTGAATGAAGAAATCGAAGAGCTGGAAAGCAATCTCGAAAATGCATCTGAAGATGCCAGAGCAGAGATGCAGGAAGAAATTGATGAACTCAAGGCCTGGAGCAACGATCTGGATCAAAAGTTCCGGAATCTTGGCAATGTAGCCAAAGATGGCTGGGATGACTTCAAAACAAATGTCAACTCTACTTTGGAAGAGATTGACCGCGAACTATCCGACAACGACTAATTTTTTTTAATCAAAACCAAATGATATGGGATCTACAAATGATAAAATCCGGGGTAACTGGAATGAGCTGAAGGGCAAACTTAAAGCCCAATACGGTGAGCTTACAGATGATGACCTTGCCTATCAGCAAGGAAAAGAAGATGAGCTTATCGGCCGCATTCAGAAAAGAATCGGTGAGAGCAAAGACGAGGTGAAGCGCATCATCGACAACCTCTAAGCATCTGTTGCACCGAATAGAAAATCATAGCGCTGCCGTCAGTACAACAACCTGGCGGCAGCGCTTTTTTTATTGGCTCACATAGTAATTCAGGTAGTTGCATTCCCGGATTGCCCGTTGGAAAAACCGGGTTTGCCGATATTGCTCTTCGAGCCGCTTGAAATAAGACAGATACCCCTGGACCTGCATTTTTCCCATTACCTGCTCAAAATTGGGCGTGGAACCTGACCAGTCGTCCATGATAAACTTATCGTACCAGTAATCTGCCTGGTCCATCTCCGCGAGCGATTTCACATAAAAGACTTTTTGCTGAGCTTTGGCAGCCATAAAGCATGCCTGAGCCGCACTTTCGGTATCCTGAGCATATTTCATGGCCTTATCATAAAAGCTTAATGCCACGCGGCAGTCGTAGAAACCCTCATAGGACACGCCGCTGCGGTAGTAGTTCATGATCTCGTAAGCCGGGCCAAAGTAGGTCATATTGTAGTAGGCATTGCCCAGCAGGTAGTAGTCGGTGGGGCTGTTGGTCTCCTGCGCGATCTGATAAATTTCTGCCAGCTTGCGCACAAAAGTATTCCGGGTAAAGGAGGCAGCAGTGGAATAAGCGCAATGCACACAGTCATTAATGCTCATATTGAAGGGGTTTACCTTCAGCGGGAAGTCATACGAAGCCGGCAAGCTGTCAAACAAAGCTACGGCAGCCTCCAGTTGTTCAGGGTCACGCATCAGCAATCGCCCTTTAATATCCAAAACATCATAACGCACTGCGCTCAATGCCGCTTCCGGATTCCTTACAAAAGCAGACCAGGTGCTTTCATTGCCGGTGAAGTGCTTAAGGGCAAGCAGTTCCAGCTCACTGTGTGCAGGCTTGTTGATGAAAGCGAGAAGGCTGTCGACACCCGATTCTGTAGGGTCTGTTTTGGTGGAGCTAAGCACTTCCCGGGCAAGCAGGCGGGCCATAATGCTTTCGCCAGCCTGTCGTTTGCGATAAGCAAGCAGCTCCAGGATGAATTCCTGGTTATTTTGCTGGGTGGACCAATTGGCCATAGGGTCTGCAAACAGCTCCACCAACTGAAGAGCAATGGTGTTTTCCTGCTCCTTTGACAAAGTTTCCTCCTGTCCCAACAGCTGAATGGCGAGCAGCAGTTCGCCCTGAATTCGTTGGTGTGGGCCATCCAGCGCTCCAGCCTGCTCCAGGGTGATTTGCGCAGTGGGTAGCCGGCCGAGCAACAGCTCAAGGTAGCCTTTAGCGAGTACCCAGAAGCTGTCATCCCGGTTATTGTAGTAAGCCGTAGTGGCAAACCGGAGCAACTGTCCGGCATAATCTTCGTATTCCTCATTTTTAAGCAGGCTCTGTCCCTGGTCTACCCGCTGCATCAATTGCGCGATGGGCTGCTGACCGTAGTAGCTCAGGTTGTTGCTTTCCAGCTTGTTGATCTCCCTGGCCATCACGATGCGCAGCCATTCATGGTTGCCCATCAGGCCAAAAATAGACCGCATATCTTCCAGGCCCAACACTTCCTGCCGGGTCCCCCTGATAAAATGCATCAGCGCCTTCTCTTTCGGGTTTTGGCATTGCTTGTAGGTGGCAGCCCAGTCTTCCTCTGTGGAAATATTGAAGCTGTAGTAAGCACTGTGGCGGCGGCTAGGGGCTTGTTCAAAGACTTTCAGAAAGTGGTAATAGCCTTCACCGTTTGCGCCGGTCTGCAGCAACAAGCCAGCGTAGTGGTCCATGGCCCAGTAACTGATCAGGTCTTTCTGTTTCAGGGGCGCAAAGTACTTTTTGTAAAACTGAATCGCTTCCTGTGCCTGACCGGTATAGCGGTACGCTTTTAGCAGTTGGAAAGCATAGCGGTTTTTCAGGAAGGGGAATTTTTCACGCTCGAGGGCTTCCTTCAGGCGCTGAATTAAATCCGCAGCAGCCTCCGGGCTGAGCTTTTCCTGCCCCTGATACCCCCAGGTGTCGGTGGGCCGGTTGGCCAGTGCTTCCATTTCCAGGGCGAGCAGCAAGTATTGTTTGGAGGCTTCCTGTCTGGGTATGGAGATGAGCGAGCCTTCAAAGAGCAGTGATTTCACCAGGACCTCCCGGCTAACATTTTCATACCCTTCAATCCAGCTGTCGTACAGCACTTTGCGGAGCGGTTCTTCCTTCAAAGGCTGCTCAAAAAACTGCTGCCAGCTCTGTAGGTTGGCATCCGGGTAGTCTGCCTCTGCCCAGATATGATAATAATCGTCTGCAGTATAGAAAGTAGGCTCATACTCATCACTGAACAGCCATTCCGGCACGAACAGGTTGAAATAATGGTACGAATCCTCATACGGGCCGCATGCGCTCAGGGATTGCACGCCCACACTAAGGAGTAGCGAGGCGGTCAGCCAAATGCTGTGGGAGGTTTTTCGGAAAAGCATTGGATAGGTTTTCGTCAAGGTGGTAAAAGAGAAGGTGCTCACAGTGGTTGTCAATCTGTTTTAGTTGATCGATGGCCGTCTCAAGGTCGGCTACCGTTGGCGCTTCGCAGCGTAGCTGATCGCCCCGGTTAAGATAATGATTCCCAAAATAGGCATTTTGCTGCATGCGGTACCGGTTGGGGCCGATTGCTGCTGCTGCGGCCAGCGTATCCAGCTTCTGGCAGGTGCCCTGATTGATAATGGCATGCAACTCACCAAGCCGGTAAGCCAGTACCCAGGAAAACATCGGCAGGGCATAATCCAGTGGCAAATCATATTGCATATCAGTTGTCAGGTAATGGGCAGCAGTTTGGGTATTGAGAATGCTGTTGGGTTCTTCAACGTTTTGCACATCTCCCATATTATAGTACATCAGCACCCCACGGTCTACCGGGGGCACACCAGTTTGCTCCGGATACCGCAACTGATGCAACCGGATAGTGGCGGTCAGTGTGTGGCCTTCTGCAAGCTGCCGGAACCGGTCTAAAAACCGGAAATAGGCCGCCTGAGTGGAGGGGCTCCAGTCACAGTCGAGCTGATAAACGGTAGGAGAGAGGTGGCCGGCAGTATTGATCTCTTGCAGGTATTTCCATACCCGTTCTGCCAGGTCTTCCGGATTGACAGCCGCCTGGAAGGTGCGATTGGTGATGAAAACACAAGGCACGATTTCAAAGTTCTTGTAGGTGGAGTCAGCAAACCGGACGGGGGCTTTGGGCACGGCCTGTCCGTTCTCGACATCCACATCAAGGTACTTGACGTAAAGGCGTTCCACCTTGTGTGCCTCCAGCCACTCCCGTTCAGTGGGGCTGAGTTTAAAAGCCGACTTCCAATAATAGAAGCTTACTGCCGGTGAGGCTGCTTCAGGCTGGCAGCCGGTCAGAAGGCTCGCGGTAAAAATAGTAATAAGCAAGAGGTAGTTTGAACTCATAGCAGTAACATAACGCAACCAGGAGAAAGCGTTACAGGTTTTCCCAAAACGTCCAGCAATGTTCAAGGACCAGTTTGGGCATTTCGGTATGTGGGTAATGGCCGATTCCGGGCAGTAATTGAATGTCAGGGGTTCTGACGAGCTCTTTATAACGCATCGCCATATGCCTGCCGGAAATGGGGTCTGCTTCCCCAACGATGAGCCGGACCATGACCGGAGGCTCGAACATGGGCTTTACCCAGCGTTCCCGGTATTGCTCCCGCTCTTCCATATAACGGATGAGCAGGTGAAACACCCGCTGCCCGTTATTATAACGGATGAGCGACCACCACTCGTCTATTTCACGGGCGGATGGCCGGGTGTTGGGGCCAAATATTTTATCAAAATTCCGCTTTAGGGTATTCCTGGATAAAAATGGTGTGAGCCACTGTCCAATAGGGCTCAGCAGTAGCTTTTGAATAGGCCGGGGCTGATGGGTTTCGGGAAACAGTCCGCCATTGAGCAATATAATGGATTGTATCTTCAGGGGCGCATCGCTTCCCGACTCCCGTGCGAGCAATTCCTGAGCCACGGTGTCTCCGTAGTCGTGGGCAAGCAGGTGGTATTGGGTGATGCCGATGGAATCCAGCAGTGCCTCCACCAGGTCTGCCTGCTCTGAGATTTCGTAGTCATAATCTGTAGGCTTGTCTGAGTACCCAAAACCCAGGAAATCGGGAGCTATGAGGTGGTATTCCAGCGCTAGTTCCTCCCAGAGCGCCCGCCAGTCCCAGCTTGAGGTGGGGAAACCATGCAGCAAGACCAGGGTACGGGGCTTTTCCGTACTGGCTTCCTGGTAGAATATCCGGTAATCATCAAATTGGAAGTACTGTCCGGATTCGTACCAATCTTTCAACTGGAGCATGGGGAAAATAGGTTTGGGAAGGAAAACCGGGCGTAGCTATGCTCGGTTAGAATGCGCTACGCCCGGCTGGAAAGCAATTTATTCTTCATCATCTTCCTGCAGGTACACGTCGATAGCGATGTCCTGGCCAGTTTCTTGGTTCTTGCCCAGGCGGAATTCCACCCGGTCGTTGACCAGCAAGTCATTGAAATCACAGTTCTGTACTTCAGAATGGTGGAAGAACAGATTATTAGGTGGGTAAGCAATGAAGCCAAACCCTTCCTTAAGGGATAGTATGGTGCTGGAGTGATAGGCTCCGTCCTGAGTGATCATTACTTCTGTGACAGGTTCCTCTTCTTTTTCAGGCTGTTCCTTGTAGCTGTGATGATTATCTCCCCGATAATCCTTTTTGGTGTAATGGTCCGTTTTGGGGACAAAAAGGTTATTGACAATATGAGAGTCCCGGGTCACCCGGTTATCAATGATCTCATGCATTGCCAGAGGGTAGGTCACCTCCTCCAGCAAATCCTGTGAAGTACGGGTAGCTCTTTGGTTGCCGTAGTCATCGGTATACTCGAAGTCCCACGAGAGCACCATTACTCTTGTGCCCCGGGAATTGACCTTACGGATGAGGGGTACGTAGTCGCTGTCGGAAGCAATGAGCACCAGTACATCGAACTGCTTGTAGAAGACCTGCTCGAAAGCCTCGAGCGCCAGCAGCACATCTATGCCTTTCTCCGCCTTCCGCCCATAGTTGTTGTTGCGCAGGGGCAAATAGTGTGTGGTGACGCCTTCAGACATGAGGATGTCGTCAAAGACACGCTCGTAATACAGCTGCTTGCCTTTATGGCTCACCTCAGAAGCGCTCAGCCGGCCTCTGAAATAGTGCGCGTCAACAATCTGGCAGTGATTAACATTAGTCCCGTCTCCTTCGAGTTCTGCAACTTTATGGCGAATAAATTCGTGCAGCCCCTTAATGCTGATTCGGGTCTTGCGTTCGTGTACATAATTGTAGAAATTACTGACATGGTAGAAGTAATTTCCATCGTAAAAAACGCCAATCTTAATGAGTGGTATCCCGTTGGTATTTGTCATTTACTATTGAAGTGTTTTATCTTTTTCTGAATCTATATACTTGTAAAAAGTTGGTTGTTTGGAAGTTATCGTATAGGTGTATTGTCGAAAAATGGAATAGCTGAAATAGTATAAGGCACAATTTTTCTTTTGTAATCGCAAAAGTACGGAAAAATACGTACGCTTGAGCTTTGTATCAGGAAAGAAACACCTTTAGATACGGGAGGTTCAATCCTGGCAGACAACAAAAAGCAGAATTAATTGTAGTTTTGAAGAGCGCGTTCTATATTAGAACAGCATTTCACTAACCTATGTACTAAAATGAGTAGAAAGAAAGGTTTTTTCCAATCGCGTAATCCTGTCATGAGTGAAAAGGCTTTCCAGAAGGCCTCCAATCAGGTCTTGGATGCTGATATGACACAGGCAGGCACTCAAACAGACCGGATGACAGTATCCGGTGCGGTCAACAAATCTTTATTATTGGGCGCATTGATGGTCGCAACGGCCGTACTCAGCTACGCTGCGGCTAACCCCCTGCTAATGTGGGGTGGTGCCATAGGCGGTCTGATCGTGGTGTTGATTGCCACTTTCAAGCTGGAGTATTCCCCGATTCTTGCCCCTATTTATGCAGCCCTTGAGGGCCTCTTTGTTGGTGGTATTTCAGCAGTATACGCCAGTGCCTTCGATGGCATCATTTTTCAGGCAGTTACCCTGACCAGTGCTGTGTTTTTCCTGATGTTGTTTTTCTATAAGACAGGCATCATCAAAGTGACTCAAAAGCTGCGTAGTGGCATCATCATGGCTACGGGCGCTATTTTCGTGGTCTATATGCTGAATTTCGTTCTCAGCTTCTTTGGGATTAATCTGCCTTATCTTCATGATGGAGGTATGATTGGTATCGGTATCAGCCTGCTCATTATTGGCGTAGCCGCCATGAATCTTCTGCTGGATTTCGACAATTTTGATAAGGGAGAGCAGTACGGTGCCCCAGCTTACATGGAGTGGTTTTCTGCCATGGGGCTGCTGATTACGCTGGTCTGGCTTTACATTGAAATCCTGAGGCTGATTGCCATTTTCTCATCGAATGATTAAAGCTAAAGCCTGAGGCAATGAATCGGAGGGTGGGCTTATGTTAGTCCGGCTGTCCTAAGCATGGAAACGTGGGTAGCGTGATGGCTTCCCACGTTTTTTTTGACACTTTTTAGAGATAGGTATGAAACGAGAGGAACGAAGCGCATTAAAATCAAAGATTGAAGCCGCAATTGTTAAAACTACTGCCGAATTGGAGCGGTTGGAAGAGGCAACTAAGCCTATTGCCCCTGAAAATGCTATAGGGAGAGTCAGCCGGATGGATGCCATCAACAACAGAGGCGTCTCTGAAGCGGCCTTACGCTCAGCAAGGCGGAAACTGACCAACCTTAAAATTGCACTAACGAAAATTGATGCGGAAAACTTTGGTATTTGCGCCCGTTGTAAGCGCCCGATTGCGCCCGCCCGCCTCATGTATATGCCAGAGAGTACCGAATGCGTCAGATGCGCAGACCGGTAAAAAAAACAGGGTCACTGTACCGAAGTACAGCACCCTGTATAACCCCAAAAAACCAAATGAAAACAATCTACATATATCTTGGGATTTCTTACTTCGGAAGTAAGAGCAGTTTAATCCCTGAAATTTACGTGTAATAAACGAAATTATCTTTACTTCCAGCTTAGGAATGAAGCCAGTTGTCTACCAGGCTACATTTTTATCGAAGGTACAAATTTCGCTCAGTAAAAGGTTAAGTTATCTTTGACAGTGTAAATGTAGTGAAAAAATAATTTTTTTTAAAAACACCATCTCAATTTTAGGCAACTCTTGTTTTCTACAATCCTATCTTAGCGCCTGAATTTGAACACTTAACATCAAAAATAGAAAAAGGTTGGCGAAGGTAAAAAAAATTTTTGCTTGCAGTAATTGTGGCGCCACTTCACCAAAGTGGATTGGGAAATGCCCACATTGTGGAGAATGGAATACTTACATTGAGGAAGTGATTTCCAGAGATACCGTAACCGAATCCAAGGATAAAAGCTGGCGGACTCAGGAAAAAGCATCAAAGAGCAAGCCCGTGCCACTGCCGGAAATAGAGGCCGGAGAAACGACTCGGCTCACTACACCGGATGCCGAGCTTAACCGGGTACTTGGCGGAGGTATTGTACCCGGTTCTCTCGTGCTTATTGGGGGGCAGCCTGGCATAGGTAAGTCCACGCTGCTTCTGCAGTTGGCAATGCATGTGCCCTTCACCATATTATACATATCCGGAGAAGAAAGTGACGAGCAAATCAAAATGCGCGCGGACCGGATCGGAGGGGAAGCTAAGAACTGCTACATCCTGTCGGAGACCAATACGAGCAAGATTCTGAAACATGCCCAAAACCTGCGCCCCTCTTTGGTGATCATTGACTCTATCCAAACCCTGTCCAGCCCGCATATCGATTCTATGCCGGGCAGTGTCTCTCAGGTTCGGGAGTGTGCCGGTGAGCTGCAGCGGTTTGCAAAAGAGGAGCATATCCCCGTTTTTATCATTGGGCATATTACTAAGGAAGGTTCTATTGCCGGACCTAAGCTTTTGGAGCATATTGTGGATGCCGTGCTACAGTTTGAGGGCGACCGCAACTATACCTACCGCATTCTGCGCACCATCAAAAACCGATTCGGGAGCACTGATGAACTGGGGATTTATGAGATGCAGGCCAGCGGGCTTCGGGAAGTCTCCAACCCTTCCGAGCTCTTACTTTCCCAAAAAGATGAAGACCTGAGCGGCAGTGCCGTGGCCGCTACTATAGAAGGTCTGCGCCCCATGCTGATTGAAACACAGGCGTTGGTGAGCACTTCGGTATACAGCGCACCTCAACGCTCGGCTACCGGCTTTGACCTTAGGCGTTTGGGGATGCTGCTGGCTGTCCTGGAGAAGCGAGCGGGGTTGTTCTTTGCCCAAAACGATGTCTTCCTGAATATCGCCGGGGGCATACGGGTGGATGACCCTGCCATTGATTTATCGATCGTTGCTGCACTCATTTCTTCTCTGGAGGATGTTGCGATCCCAACGGATGTATGCTTTGCGGGCGAGGTGGGGCTTTCCGGGGAGATACGGACCGTCAACCGGGTAGAGCAACGTATTCAGGAAGCCAACCGGCTGGGCTTTAAGGAAATCTACATCTCAAAGTACAATACCAAAGGGTTGGACACCGGGCGGTATGATATTGAAGTGAAAGCCGTGTCTAAAGTGCAGGAGCTATACTATGCCCTGTTTAAGTAAAAAACTCTGCTTTGGCAGATCTGTTATGTAAGTATGAATACAACCGAACACCCAGTGCTGCTTTTTGATGGGGTTTGTAATTTATGCAATGGCTCCGTTCAGTTTATCATTGAGCGGGACCCCGATGCCCGTTTCCGCTTTGCTTCCCTGCAATCGGAAGAAGGGCAGGCCGTGCTTAGCCGCTTTGAAAACCGCCCATCGGACCTGAGCTCGGTGGTGCTGATTCAGGATGATCAGTTGTATGCACGGTCTGAGGCAGCGCTTCGGGTCGCCAGACAGCTTGGGGGTGGGTGGTCTTTGCTCTATGCTTTCATCGTGGTGCCCCGCCCCATACGCAACGCCGTCTATGACTGGATTGCCCGCAACCGGTACCGTTGGTTCGGAAAAAAAGATGCCTGCATGATTCCATCGCCCGATCTTCAATCTCGTTTTCTTTAAGTAGTGGAAGTTCTTGAAGAGCATATCGTACCACCGGGTGTTTCCCCGGTCAGGCTGAGTGACTACCTGCATCAGGTTTTTGAAACCCTCCCCAGCCGGAAAGGAGGCAAGAAAGCCATTCAGCGAGGTGCTGTACTTGTGGATGGAGAACTGGCAACTACGGCTATTTGGGTGAAACCCAGCATGCACATTGTTTTGCTTGAATTGGACCTGACGCCTCCAAAAGCATTTCCTTTTTCGATCCCTGTACTCTACGAAGATGATTTTCTCGCAGTTGTGCACAAACCTCCCGGTCTACCGGTAAGTGGCAATCATTACCGTACGCTTGTGAATGCTTTGGTCGGACAACTACAGCGTTCTCCTGTTGCAGACGCCCTGCCCTGGGGCATGCCGGTGCACCGGTTGGACGGACCCACTTCGGGCCCGGTCGTAATTGCAAAGACCCGTTCCGCGCAAGTCAGATTAGGAAGAGCATTTGAAGAGCGGGAGATTGAGAAAGTCTATCAGGCCATAGTTTGCGGCCGTACGCCCACAGAAGGGCGAATAGAAGAATCCTTAGATGGGAAACCCGCACTCACTACATTCAGCAAGTTGGAAGAATGCCGTTCTCTGAATTGTGAATGGCTGTCATGGCTGGAGCTGCACCTGCATACCGGGCGCACCCATCAGATACGGCGGCACCTGGCTCACCTGGGCACTCCTATTCTGGGCGATGAAGCCTACACACCTGAAGACAAGCCGCTATTGCGCAAAAAAGGACTTTTCCTAAGTGCGGTGTCCATCGTTTTTAATCATCCCTGCACCGCGGGCCAGGTGAAGGTGGGGTCCCCGCCGCCTGAGAAGTTTAGAGCTATAATGGAGCGGGCAGAAAGGTATTTTTTGAATAAAAACAAATAAATTGATATATTTTGTTTATATTGCAGCATGGTACCCCACGATATACTTTGGAAAGGGCTAATAGAAGATTTGGCAGAGGATTTTCCTACCCTTTCAAAAATCAGAATTTAGCTTTAAATTTGAAGAACAAGTCCGAGGTATCACAAAATCTAGAAAAGCGATGGGTATAGAAGAGGCAATTATACAGGAACTCAAAGCCCAGGCCATGAGGGAAGGGCGCAATACGGGTATTCAGAAAGGCCTTAAAGAAGGTCTTGAAAAAGGTCTTGAAAAAGGTCTTGAAAAAGGAAAATGGCAAAAGACACGCCTGTTTGTCTTCCGGGCAGACCGCAAAGGGATGTCTGTAGCAGATATTGCAGAGCTCGTCGACCTGCCCGAGGAAGAAGTGGAGGCACTCATTCAAGAGGTCAGGCTAAATCCTCCGGAAGAACACTAGCGCCTCAAGCCATAAATCCTTGACACCCCAAGTTTCGTTATTTTCCGCCTACTCTTCGCCTTGATAAGTCGAAAAATAACTTCAACTTAAGTATCAGAGATCTATGACTTGAGGTACTAGCCTGCAATTTAACAATGTTAAAGTTTGGATAGGTTCGCGTGGTCGCCCGGTTTTTTTCGTTTATCAATCAACTAAACATTAAAAATCATGAGACCACTTATCCTAACCGCTCTGCTGCTCACAGCCGCAACTTCACTTTCCGCTCAGCTTCGTCCAAAGATTAGCTTCTCTGCCGGGGGGAATATTTCGACGGTACGATGGTATAATCAATTCGAATTTCTGGGTCAGACGATGCCTTCTAATGAAGGTAATTTAGCTGTTCCCGGATTTCAGGCTGGTTTGTCTGTTGAATTGCCCTTTTCCTCAACTTTTGGAGTTTTAATGGCTCCTGCTTTTTCACGAAGAGGTTTCCGCAACGATGAAGATATCCTTGGGGTAGACTCGGGTGTTCGGCTTGATTACTTTGATATTCCGATATTGGTCCGGTTTTATCCGGTCAATAGCTTCTATATTGAAGCAGGAGCGGCAGTTAGCTTCATGTTGAAGGCAGAATCCCTTTTGGAAGGAGAGCCTTTTGGTAATGAAGAGATTATGGGTAGGCTCTACGAGGATACGGATTTAGCAGCCGTACTAGGGCTTGGCTACGACTTTAACGATCGGTTTACGGTCAACCTGAGAGCTTTTCATGGGTTGTTGACAACATTAGATGCCGAATTCACAGATGGAAATGGCGATCCTATAGTTTTTGAAGGCGCGCGCCCCAAACTCCTCAATCAATCCCTGCAGCTGAGCGTACAATACGCTATTCTAAATCCATAGCATCAGAGCTCCGAAGCCCAATATCCTGACAGAAGTTAAAGGCCCGCTACAAATCCCGAAAGTAGCGGGCCTTTAAATTTCCCCCTTTTTCCCAAAAGCCCTATTTTCGCGCATTCATTTGGTGGCACGCTAAAAAACGAAAGATGAGCAAGCGCACAGAGATTCAAACGATACTGGAAGATTTTAAGCCCCGCGTAGGGCAGGAGCTTACCGTTATGGGCTGGGTACGGGCCTTCCGTTCCAACCGTTTCATTGCCCTGAATGACGGTACGAGCATGGGCACACTGCAAGTCGTTGTGGATTTTGAGCAGATCCCGGAGGACGTACTGAAGCAAATCTCTTTCCACGCCTGCATCAAGGCTACCGGCAAACTCGTGGAGTCACAGGGCGCGGGCCAGGATGTAGAGCTGCTGGCAGACACGGTGGAAATCCTGGGTGCTGCTAATCCGGAGGAATATCCCATGCAGCCGAAGGTACAGTCCCTGGAGTTCTTGCGCGAAAAAGCGCACTTCCGCATGCGCACGAATACTTTCAGTGCGGTATTCCGCATCCGTCATGGTATTGCCTATGCCGTCCATAAGTATTACAATGATAATGGCTATTTCTACATGCACACCCCCATTATCACGGGGAGCGATGCAGAAGGCGCGGGCGAGATGTTCCGGGTGACCAACCTGGACATCAGCAATCCGCCGCGGACGGAAGAAGGCGAAGTGGACTTCAAGGAAGACTTCTTCGAAAAGCCAACTAACCTTACAGTATCTGGTCAGCTGCAGGCCGAAATCGGTGCCCTGGCCCTGGGCAAAGTGTACACCTTCGGGCCCACTTTCCGTGCGGAAAACTCCAACACTTCCCGCCACCTGGCCGAGTTTTGGATGATTGAGCCGGAGGTTGCTTTCTACGATATCTTTGACAATATGGACCTGGCGGAGGACTTCTGCAAGTACCTCATCAACCATATCCTGGAAAACTACAGTGCAGAGCTTGAATTCCTGGATCAGCGCATTCAGAATCTGGAGAAAAACATGCCCAAAAACGAGCGCCGCGCTATGGGGCTCATCGAGACCCTGCGGTTTGTGGTGGACAACGACTTCGAGCGGATCACCTACACCGATGCGGTCAATATCCTACGCAATTCCAAGCCTTACAAGAAAGGGAAGTTCGAATACGATGTGGAGTGGGGCAAAGACCTGCAGGCAGAGCACGAACGCTACCTGGTAGAAAAGAAATTCCAAAAGCCAGTCATTGTGCGCGATTACCCGGCGTCTATCAAAGCTTTCTACATGCGCATGAACGATGAGCAGGAAGGCGTGCCGGGCAAAACCGTAGCCGCAATGGACGTCCTCTTCCCGGGCATCGGGGAGGTGATCGGCGGCTCACAGCGGGAAGAGCGGCTCGATGTGCTAAAGACACGTATGGCTGATATGAACGTACACGAGGAAGAACTCTGGTGGTACCTCGAACTGCGCAAGTTCGGCGGTGCGCCTCACGCCGGCTTTGGGCTGGGCTTCGAGCGCATGGTACAGTTCATCACCGGTATGGGCAATATCCGTGACGTGATTGCTTTCCCGCGTACGCCGGGCAATGCGGAGTTCTAGAGGAAAACAGAAATAAACAAAACCGAAGGGCTGCAGCATCAAAACTGTAGCCCTTCCTGTCGTTAAGCAGTCTCCGGACTACGCTTCAGAAAAATGGCAACCACGGCTGAGGTCACCACTCCCATGATAATAGCACCAATGCCGCCCTGCATCATATAAGACTGCAAGTTAAAGTACTCGGCGGCGGCTTCGGGTGAGTCATGATAGCCCACCTCTACTGAATAGGCAATGGCATTGGAGAAGTACTCCGGAGAGATTACTGCGTGCGTCAGCCACTGTGTCAGCGGGCTCAACAGCGCAACAATAATGCTAATGATCAACCCAGACATAAACCCCTGCTTCCAGGTCATCTGCCCGCCCAGCTTTTCCCGCTTTTCCCGAAGCGCCAACACATAAATGACGATGGCTACCAGCCCGAAAATGTTGGTCATGTAAGGGTGCTTCTCAATTTTGGGGCCATGCCACCCCATCGCTTTCTCAAAGACCATCCAGGCCAGGGCTGCCCCACAAAAGATCAGCGCCCATTTGATTTCTGTTGCGTATTTTTTCATGACTTAGGCATTTTGTACCTCCTAAGATAGGGAATACTCCATATAAAATGGGTAGAGATTTCTTACCGCAAACACCCGACTACCCTCCGTGCCAATGCATCAATCAGTTCCTCCGCCAAATCGTCGTCATCTGGCAGGTCGCTGAAGTGGGTCTCCGTGATGTGCGAGGGGATAGCCCGGGTATCTCCCGAAATCTCGATTTGCTCGTCCCGGGCTTCCACCTGATCCGAAAAAGAGCAGCCCGACATGGTACACTGCCCACTCTGATTGATGATGTTCACCGATACGGAAAGGCTCGCCCGCTTATGATGCGTGATGTAAGATACGGTGCCTGAAACCTCTTCATGTACAGGTACTTCGTAGGTGTTGCCGCTCGTGTCGCGCTCCGTATCGTACCCTGTGACAACCTGCTCCGTATAGTGCTCCTGACTACTGTCCTCCCATTCGTCAACATCCAAATCACTGAAGTTGATCCGGATGACGCAGTCCGCCTCAGCGGGATTTAGATTATAGCTCAGCTGATAAAAGTCCCCGGCAGGCCCGGCAAGGTGGTCCAGCGCCCGCTCGGTATCAAAGCGGTAGAAAAAGGGCGGATCGAGTTCTACCCGTGCCTGAAGCGTTCCACCCTTACGTGCTGCTTTTAACAGGGAGTCGAGTGAGGCTTCCACCGAATTGCCGGCATATTCCTCCGCATGCCTGAAGTCAAAATAGGCTGCCTGAGCCGTGGACTTGCGGCCGGTAGTGTCAAACTCCAGCATCCTTTGCCGGCCACGGTCCAGGTAAGCCTGATAGATCAAGGGGCGGGTACGTTGGTATTCGCTTTGCAGCCCGTCCAGCTCAAATTGCAGGGTGCTCTGCAGGTAGGGTAGGGCAGGGGAGAGCTGTTCTTGCAGGTCCGCATTGCGGTCGAGGGCTTCAGCCCAATCGGCAGGATCATCAGAGGCGTAAAGTTGATCACGCAGGTCGTGCTCGCGTTGCAAAATTTGCTCAGCGGACCGCCGCATAAGTGTCCGGAGTTCGGGGTCGCCCTGATTGTGCTCAAACCGGTCAAGGGCTTTTTTGAAGGCTTTGTCGTACTCACCGGCTTCGAAAGCTTGTCTTGGGGACTGACAGGCGGTGAGCAACAGCAGCAGGTAAATGTATTTTTTCATACCAAGGGGTTTGGCATTGAAAATACAAACCGCAGAGCATTGCGTGTACAGCCCTTACCCACTTTAGCCCGCCCTTAACGGTTGTCAGGGGGCTTTTATGAAGCGCTTAACGTTTTGCGTATCCCCATGCAGCCAGACAATAGCGTACAGCCCTGCCGGCAATTGCTCCAGCGCAAACCGGTGCTTTAGCGTACCGGGGCTTAAGGTGCTGCGCCTGAGTATTTGTCCATTGGAATGGTAAAGCAGGAGCTCGCTGCCGGTATCCAGCCCGGAAGGCAGTGTGATGTCCACCCAATGTTCCGCCGGGTTAGGGGAGACTCGCCAGCTGGGTTCGGGCGGCGCTCCCTTGTGGATATCCAGATTGGTGCAGAGCAGATTATCCTGATAAGTATGCTCCGTCGGTGCGCCATGGGCTGTAGCCCAAAAGCAGAGCTCGTAGGGGGGCTCCAGATCCTGTAGTAAGAACTGCATTTCTTCGTCAATGTTAAGTGTAGCACTGCCTCCGGGCGGGATCGTCACTTCTGTGAATGGGAACCAAAAGCCAAATACGGTTCCACACGGGTCTCTGAAATCGCCGCAGGTTCGTCTTCGGGTGCTTACGGATACACCGGAAACAGGAACGCTGCCTTTATTAAGGACTTCAATACTGAAACCGCTGAGCGTCACAATGCCAAAGGAGCCGTCTTCACCATAGCAAATAATAGGAGGTTCCAAAATAGAGTACTCGCCCGACCATGTAATATTATGGATAGCAATATCGGCATCTGTCTCGGCAGTCGCAAAATCCTCTAAAGGTATGGTTCTAAAGGCGATTAGATTGGCCGCGCCTCCATTAGGCATAGAAGTTGGGCGGGATAGTGGAGGAAAGCGCCCGCCATCTGGAATAAGCCGGTCGCCTAATAGTGCAATCGTGCCCTCCTGTATTGCAATATCCCACAAATAAGCATCCCAGGGAAGGAGAAAGTTCTCCCAGGTGTTCAGATCTGCAGAACGCTTTTGCATCCAGGTCCGGTTACTGGCATCCATCCCAAACAGGTAGTAATGCCCTTCATAGTATTGAATGTGCTGGTATTCGACGCCAGACCAGACGATCTCTTTGCTCTGCGATGTGGTAAAGGGATACTCAGAAGTCCAAATCGTACTGTCAATAATTGCGCAAATTTGTGGCCCACTGGCGTGGAAATCGCGAATAGCTACATAGTCCGGTGAAGAGAAACCTTCCAATTCCGAATGAGGGCTGGGAGATAGTAAGTCTCCTCTGTAGATTCTTCTGTGGAGCCTGACTGGGTATGGTGGAATAAAGCTCCTGGTATGAAACCATACTATAGAATCACCGTTGCTTTTGATGTCTCTTGCAAGTGTAGGATAATTGCTGTGCTTGATGTTTAGTGCCGAGTCCAGCAGTATTGTGCCCTGCAAGCCATTTGTGACAAAATGGCCCTCTGGAAGTCCGGCGATGTGGTATACCGAATGGGGGGCTTCTCCGTTTTGCAACAGCTTTATTTGCTCCCCGTTTGAATTGAAAGTAGCTATTGCACTATCGGTATAAAAGTCACATGACCCCTGTGATCCTGACCATGCTAGTTGCCCCTTGCCATTTACAGCGGCATTGTACAAGCCATTAGCGCTCGTCCAGTTTGTGTATTGTTCCCGCTGAATACCAGAATCATTAATCAATGCTGCGTAACCACCAGATTCATACCGTTTGTTATTATAGGTTTTGGCTATAACAAACCATTCCCCACCATAAGGGATAATCTCAGCAGGCTGACAATAAAAAGAAGGCTGCCAGCTCAGGTCCACATACTGAGCGGAAAGTTTGCAGGAAACCAACAGCAGCACAGGTAGAAAATAGCGCATGTTTTTTACCCTGAAAATAGGCAATTCTGTTTAGTATGCCTCTTTGACTTGCTGAGCAAGTCGCCTCAATAGGCAGAAGGGCATTATGAAAGATTAAGCATTCGGTGCGGTTGGTTCCGGCATCGCCTGCTCCAGTATCCATGCAAACCCCATCACCAGCGTGCACCCAATCAGGTTCAGCCACAGATAGGCGATGTTGATGATCTCCATAGAGTTGAGGGTGAAGATAATCAGTACGATGGCTTCTGCGATCAGCGCACCGATGAAGACCGCCCGCCCGCCAACTTTTTTCATGAAGAAGGCCACCACAAAAATACCGAGTATCGCTCCGTAGAAGAGGGAGCCGATGATATTGACCGCCTGAATGAGGTTTTCAAACAGATTGGCAGTAGCCGCAAAAACCAGCGCAATGCCTCCCCAAACTGCCGTAAAGGCTTTGGAAGCATTCAGGTAGTGCCGGTCACTTTTGTCTTTGGCAAAGCTGCGCCGGTAGAGGTCAACCACGGTAGTCGTAGCCAGGGCGTTCAGCTCAGAAGCCGTGGAGGACATGGCCGCTGAGAAGATAACGGCAAGCAGCAGCCCTACCAGCCCCACCGGGAGGTACTCCGTGACGAAAGTGATAAAGACGTAATCGGTGTCCTTGATCTTGGAAGCCGGGTCGGCCTGAAGAATGAGGTCTTTCGTTGCCTTGCGCAATTCGCTGTCGGTTTCCCGCAAAGTGGACAGCCGTTGCTGAATCTCGGAAATGGCGGGCTCGTCGTTTTGGTCAATGGCACCCATAAGTGCCCGCACTTCTTCTTGTTGGGTTAGGAAAAGGGTGTTGTGTTGTGCCTGCAGGCTAGCGAGGTCGTCCGCATATTCTGTATTTTCCAGCTTTTCCAGATTGGCCGAATTGAAGTGGATGGGCGGCTGATTAAACTGGAAGAACACAAACACCAGTATGCCCACAAAAAGCACCAGAAACTGCATGGGCACCTTCAGGATGCCGTTGAACAACAGCCCCAGCCGGCTTTCATTCAGGGATTTGCCGCTGAGGTAGCGCTGTACCTGCGACTGATCCGTACCGAAGTAGGACAGGAACAGGAATACCCCGCCCAGCATGCCCGACCAAAAGTTATACCGGTTGGACAGGTCAAATTCAAAGTCAACAACATTGAGCTTGCCCATTTTGCCAGCTACGCCCACCGCATCGCTAAAACCAACGTCCGGAGGCAACTGGAAAATCAAAATCATTGCCGCGATAAACATGCCCGACAGGATGACGATCATCTGCTGTTTTTGGGTCACGCTCACGGCTTTGGTACCGCCCAGCATGGTGTAAAAAATGACCAGCGCTCCAATAAAAAGGACAGTCCACCGCAGGCTCCAGCCCAAAATGGTAGACAGGATGATGGCCGGCGCGTAGATGGTCAGCCCGGCTGCCAGCCCCCGCTGTATGAGGAAAAGAATGGCCGTAAGCGTACGGGTACGCAGGTCAAAACGCCCTTCCAGGTACTCATAGGCGGTATAGACCTTGAGCCGGTAATAAATCGGCAACACAAAGACACACAAAATCACCATGGCCACCGGCAGCCCGAAGTAGAACTGCGCAAAACGCATCCCGTCCTCATAGGCCTGCCCGGGTGTGGATAAAAAGGTGATTGCGCTGGCCTGAGTAGCCATGACCGAGAGCCCGATCGTCCACCACGGCAGGTCGCGGTCGCCCAACAGATAGCTTTGTACGTTGTCAACCTTTCGGGTGTACCATACCCCGTAAGCCACGATACTCAGCAGCGTGCCCAGCATTATTATCCAGTCCAGTGTTTCCATGTGCGCTTTGGTTAGTCTTTTTTAGTGAGGATGGGCAACAGGTCGTGCCCTGGTGGCAGGCAACTGCCTTAGGAATAAGCTTGTGTAAACCAGTAGAATAAGGTGATAATGATGGCGTGCAGGATGAGCACAAAGAGGTACATCCGGTTCCACGTCTTCAGGATAGGCGGTGGCCCGTCATCGGGCAAAGGTTGTGGATCTTGTTGGTCAGGCATGGCCATACGGTTGATCTTTAGGTTCTGAACGGCTAAAATAGAAGGATATGCCGGAATGGACAATTTTGATTCCGGATTGTTGCGTCGTGGTTTAGCATTCCGGTATTGGAACTGTTTTGCCAATTTTTTAGTTTTATTGGCAAAATAAGGATTATGGAAGTCAAAATAGACAAGTTTGGGCGCATTCTGATCCCTAAAAAAGTCCGGGAGGAACTGGGGTTGAAGGCTGGGCAATATCTGGAAATAGGGCAGGTGAACGAGCAGGAGGGAATTTACCTTAAAAAGCAGCCGGCAGCAGCACCGCAATTAACACATTCTGCTGAAGGCTTCCCGTTTTTTTTATTTGAAGAAAGCCTGGAACAAGAGGACGTCCCTGATGCTGCAAGCCTGATTAAGATCTCACGGGAGGAAAGAGACCAAAAAATAATGGGCTTATGATCAGGCATTATTTTGATACTTCTGTTTTGCTTCCGGCCTTGGTTTCGGCACACCCTCAGCATAAGGCAAGTCTTCAGTTGATGGACAATGCGCTAAGCAGTGGAGTAGGTGTTACCTCAGTTACACATACCTATGCCGAATTGTATTCCAACCTGACAAAGCTGCCCAAAGGCTTGGCGATTCCACCGGATTTGGCCTTCCAGTTGATCACAAAAGAGATCGGGGCTATTTTTGAAATTGTTGAATTGGCCAGGTCTGATTACGAAGCCGCCCTTCACCGCTGCGCCCGGAAGGGACTGGTCAGCGGAGTGATTTACGATGCGCTGCACCTACAGGCGGCTTTGAAGGCAGAAGTGTCCGTGCTGTACACTAATAATTTTTCCGATTTCGAACGCCTGCTCAATCCTGCCGATAAAATTGAACTGAAAGCTGTACCTTAGGAGTCGGCTAATTCCTATTCTTATGCAAATCCGATGGCTCCTCCTGGCCGTAATGTTGATGCTGGCTGTTGCCGCGATGGCGCAGACCGCCTATACGATTGAGAACCTTCCCAATCCCAAGGACAACGGTAGCGGCTATGTCAGTGACCCCGATGGCATCCTCAACGCACAAGACCGAAGTACACTCAATGCCCTTTGCAGTCAGCTGGAACAGAACAGCACCGCTCAGGTGGCTATCGTTATTGTCAATTCCATCGGGCAGGAAAATCCAAAGGACTTTGCCACCCGCTTGTTCAACCACTGGGGCATCGGGCAGGCAGATGTAGACAACGGGCTTCTCGTCTTTTCGGTTATGGACCAGCGGCGTACAGAGTTTGAGACGGGCTACGGGCTTGAAGGCGTGCTGCCGGATGTGATCTGTTACCGGATTGGTATGCAGGAATTGGTGCCTTATTTCCGGGAGGGGAATTATGGCGCAGGGCTCATTGCCGCCACGCAGCGCATCAAAGAAACACTGGAAAACCCCGAGACGATTGAGGAAATCCGCTCCAGCGGGCAGCCCCGGCAAATGATTGACGGAGTACCGGATGGTCTGGTATGGTATGCTGTAATTGACACCCTGTTTGTCCTTTTCCTGATCATCTGGCTTATCTATACCAACTATTCCAAGCAGGAACTGTACGACCGCTACATGATGGTGCGCAAAGTACACAGCTGGATTTTTATACTCTTGTTCCCACTTCCCTATGCCTTGTTCTACCCCCTCCTCAGCCGGCATCTGAAGAAGCTCCGGAACCAGCCCCGGTACGGGCGCAAAACCGGCGCCATTATGCACAAGCTGCACGAAGTTGAAGATGACCGCTATTTGGAATTGGGACAGGTGGTAGAGGAGCATCTGGGCTCGGTCGACTACGATGTCTGGATTACCGAGGACGAGGAGGATATACTTATTTTGCCCTACAAAAAACGGTGGAGTAAATACAAAGCCTGCCCGAAGTGCCAGTTCAGGACCTATGCGCTTTCCGATACCAATGTACTGCGCAATGCGACCTACAGCCACTCTGGCAAGAAGGAAGTCATCCACACCTGCAAGAACTGCAACTACCGAAACCGGCGCATCGTGGTCATTCCTAAGAAAACCCGTTCTTCCGGTGGCGGGGGCTCCTTTGGCGGTGGTGGCGGCAGCTCCTTCGGTGGCGGCAGTTCCGGTGGCGGAGGGGCAGGCGTGAGTTGGTAATGCACACTTAACAATTCCACAACATCTTTTTACCGAAAGGCGTATTATATTAGTCCGAGAACTCAAAACCAAAATGCATGACCCGGGCTAAATACCTTACCTGCTTTATTCTGCTGCTGTTGGCAGTACCCTTATTTTCTCAAACCCTTACGCTGTCCGTCTCCAAAGACCGCCTGCAGTCTGAGGACCTCAAAGCCATCATGGTGAGCAATCAGTACGGGGTGCTCCGCTACTTTACTTTCGCCGGGCAATTGCCTAAAGATTCAGCCCACACTTTTCAGGTCCGGCAGCGGATAGGGGAGGCCCTGGCGCTTACCCTGGTGGAGGAAGTGGAAGACCAGGGGTACTACAGTTTTGAGAATACCACTTATATCGGGCTCAGCGATGGCGCCGTGATTGGAAGGGCAATGGCACCGAAGAAAGCCCCGAATTACCGCAATTTCAACGTGCGTGTAGCTGATGTGGAAGGAGTGGAAGAATTTCAGTTGTTTGGCCCGCTGTCCCGCCGGCCGGAGTACCGAGTAAGCCGTGGCGTGCTCAATATTAGTGCCAAACTCGAAGACAATGCCGGTATTTTTGCCGTGATGCGCCTGCCGGGCGAAAACTTCCTGCGCCACTTTACCAGCCCTATGACGGCTGACAATAACTTCGAGCTGTCCCGGGAGGGCCTGGGCAAAACCGTCTACATGGGTAAAATTGCCATGCCCTATAAAACCGAATGGCAGGGCACGGTCAAAGGGATGCTGGACGGGTATGAGTTCCACTTGTTCAACAGTGGTCAAAAGCAAATTGGAGCAACGGATACCATTCCCTTTTTTACCCCCGGTGGCGTGCAGTTTGATTCGCTGACCGTATTCCTTTCGGACATCAACAACAAAGGCATTGCCATCTACGGTACCTACAAGGAGGCACTGCCGGCCAAAATTGATACGTTCAGCTTCGAGCCTTCCTTCCTCCGTTCGGAAAGCAAAAGCTTTACCTTTACAGCGGGCAGCGACGAGGGGCAGCACTATGCTATTTCCTATTACTACAGCCTGGGGCAGGGGCGTCCTCTTGCAAGCTGGCACCTCTGGGGTGAAATGGAAGGCATGGACCAGGTAGACTTTATCCTGCCTGATATCCCGGAGGAGCTTTACGAGATCATCCCCGAACTGGCGGAGATCGCCTCGCCGATTGCCATTGATAAGAATAGCTTTTACTGTACGCAGTACTGTGATGATTATGACTTCAGTGCCCGTCCGGCTCTGCTGGAAAACCCTAAGTGGCGCATGCGGCATGGTATGGTGGCTCGCCGCAAATTGAAGGAGTTGGAGGAGTAAGGTTAAAATTTCACCCCTTGGTAAAGGGTTTGAAAGTCCAGATGTCCCTTATCTAATACAGGAATTTGATCGTCGCCCTTGGCAAATTCGCTAATCACCCATTGGTTGTTGTCTGTTGTACGGGCATAACTCAGGACTTGTGGTTTCATGCTGTTAACATACAGTACTTGCTGTAGGGCAGGGATGTGTTTGTAGCGCATGAATTTCTGTCCCACGTCAAAGTTTAAGGTACTGGCAGACAGGATTTCTACCAGCAAAACCGGATTGGTAATAGCCGACATGTTTCCATTTAGAAATCTGCGTTCAGCTTCTCCCCGCACCACGGTGACGACTGCATTAAAATATCGTTTCGCCTCATCCGGCGTAGATATGGCAAGGTTGCTACCAAAGATGTCGTATTCAGCCAGACCCAGCAGTTGGGTTAGCAAATGCCCGATACGGATGACTAATTTCTCGTGGGCCTCGGTTCCGTATCCCATAAATGAAATGATTTGCCCATCGTCGTACTGCATTGGATACTCGCTCTCCGCTACAGCATCGAGAAAGGCGTCCCAGCTTGCCTCTACACGCAACTCTTGTCCGTATTGGGCGCGTTCTTCCAGCGTAGTGGGGATTGGAGTAGACAGTAACGTAGACATGATAATAGTTGAAAATTAGATACCAATATAGACAAAAAAACAGTGCCTTGCCACCCTTTGATTTGAAGAATGGGCAAATATCGACGGGGAAGTTCCTATCTGTAAAACTTAATACAGCGCCACTGTGTTGTTGCAAAAGTCCATTAGAATAAGCTTTAGACTATGGCAATAACCACTTCTCTTACGCCCAAAACCATTGCCGGCGATCCGCTTCAGGTGCAGATTTATACCCTGCGCAATGGCATGACTCTATTCCTTTCCGTCAATCCGGAGGAGCCGCGTATTCACACCAATATCGTTGTACGTGCGGGCTCCAAGCAGGACCCGGCTGATGCCACAGGCCTGGCCCACTACATGGAGCACATGCTCTTCAAGGGAACAAGCCGCATCGGTGCCCTGGACTGGGCACAGGAGTCGAAGTTTCTGGAGCAGATTTCAGACCTGTACGAACAGCACCGTGTTACCCGCGATCCGGAGGCACGCCGTGCGATCTATCAGGAAATCGACCGCTTGTCTAACGAAGCGGCAAAGCTTGTTGCCCCCAATGAATACGACCTGCTATCAGGCGCCATCGGTGCCAAGGATACCAATGCTTACACCTCCGTAGACCAAACGGTTTACATCAACAACATACCGTCCAATGAACTGCAGCGTTGGATGCGCCTGGAATCTGAGCGTTTCCGTATGATGGCGCTGCGCCTCTTCCATACCGAACTGGAAACAGTGTATGAGGAGTTCAATATCGGGCAGGATCAGGATAACCGAAAGGTGAACAAGATGATCCGGGAGGCCTTGTTTCCCAACCACCCCTACGGTACGCAGACAACGATCGGTTCTGCCGAGCATCTGCGCAGCCCTTCCCAAAAGAAAATACAGGAATTTTTCCGCACCTACTATGTGCCGAATAACATGGCGCTCATCCTGTCCGGTGACTTTGAGCCGGAGGAGGCCGTAGCGCTTGCGGAAGCCCACTTCGGAGGATTTGAGCCCGGTGCCGTTCCTCCGTTCAGCTACGAGCCTGCCCCACCGATTAAGGAGCCGGTAAGGCTGGAAGCCTGGGGGCAGGAAGCGCCCTTTGTGGATATCGCCTGGCGCTTTCAGGGCGCTGCTTCAGATGACCCCATGATGCTGTCGCTCATTCAGAACTTGCTGCACAACTATCAGGCAGGGCTGCTCGACCTCAACCTCAATCAGCAGCAGCGCGTCCTCGATGCAAGTGCCTGGTCCTGGCAGTTTCAAGACTACACTGCACTCGGACTGGTGGCCCGTCCCCGGGAAGGGCAAACTATGGAAGATGTGGAAGCCTTGCTCATGGGCGAAGTACAACGCCTCCGGGAGGGCGACTTTGCGGATTGGATGCTGGAAGCGGCCATTAAAGATATTCGCCTGCGGGAGGTCAAGCTTACTGAGAGCAACCGCGGCCGCGTAGACCTCATCACGCAAGCCTTTGTCTTGGGCGTCGAATGGGGACGGATGGTCAGCCGGTTCGAATGGTGGGAGAAGGTGACCAAAGCGGATGTGATGGAATTTGCGCAAACTAATCTGGGCGACAACCGGGTAGTAATATACAAGCAGCAGGGCGATGACCCCGACGTCATCAAGGTGGAAAAACCGCCTATCAATGCCGTGCAGCTGGAACGCAACCGCCTGTCGGAATATGCACAGGACTTCCTTTCGGTAGAAACGCCGCCAATGCCACCGGTATTTGCGGATTTTGAAGCGGGCATTCAGCAAGTCGAGCTGCAGCCGGGGCTTCGCCTGGAATATGTCCACAATTACCGAAACGAGCTGTTCCGTCTCGACTACGTCTTTGAGCTTAACAAGCTTTCTGACCGCACCCTGTCAATGGCGATCGCCTACCTGCCGTACCTTGGCACTTCCCGATACAGTGCAGCCGAGTTGCAGCGGCAGTTCTTCCGCCTGGGCTTATCCTTCGATGTGCACGTCAATAACGACTACACCTATCTGACGATCAGCGGGCTGAGCGCGTCAATGTCTGAGGGCATCCGTCTCATGGAGCATGTGATGGCCAACCTACAGCCCGATGAGCAGGCCCTGGCAAACATGAAAGCTGATGTACTCAAGCGGCGCGGGCATGCCAAGCAAAACCGCAATTTTGTCCTGCGCCGGGCGCTGGGCAGCTATGCCCGTTATGGTGCCGACTCGCCCTTCCGCTACCGTCTCGAGGAGGCGGAGGTGCGTGCGCTAACTTCGGAGGAACTGATTCAGCGGCTCAAAAGCCTAAGCAATTACGAGCATACCGTGCATTATTATGGACCCAACCCGGTGAAGGAAGTTGCTGCCGCCATTCAGCAGTACCACAAGCGGGCGGAGCAGTTGAAGCCGGTACCGGAGAGCAGGTCCTTTGAACAGCCCCATACGTCAGAAAACGAAGTGCTTTTCCTCGATTTCCCAATTGTACAGGCCGATGTGATGCTGATTTCCCGAGGCACGCCTCACTTTAGCCTCCATGAATTTCAGCTCAGCGAGTGGTACAATGAGTACTTTGGCTACGGCTTGTCGAGTATTGTCTTTCAGGAAATCCGGGAGTCGCGTGCACTGGCCTACTCCTCTTTCGCCTACTACAGTTCGCCCGACCGCCTGGATCAGCCGCACTATTTACAAGCCTATCTGGGCACGCAGCCCGACAAGCTACAGGAAGGCATTCCCGCCCTGACCGGCATCTTACAGGATATGCCCGTGCTGGAAGGGCAGGCGATGCAGGCCCGGCATTCCATCCTGCGCCGCATTGAAAGCGAGCGTATTGTGCCCGGGCGCTACTTCTGGGAGTCACTGACCGCCCGCCGGCTGGGCTTCGAAAAGGACATGCGGGAAGATTTGTATCAACGGCTACAACGCAGTGAACTGCCTGACCTGCTCCGTTTCCATCAGGAGTACGTCCGTGACCGGTACTACAAGCACGTGGTTCTGGGCAGCGCAGACCGCATGGATTGGGCGGCACTGGAACAGGTAGGGCCCGTTCGTAAGTTGAGCATGGAGGAGGTATTTGGGTATTGATCTTTAAGTTTTTCCTGTTTGGGCCTACCCAAACAAATACTCAATATCTCCTTTCGAGAACTTCGCCTTCTCCACATCCCCGATGATGTCTTCCGCGAGTTTGGACTTTTTCTCCTGAAGGCGGAGGATTTTCTCCTCAATGGTGTCTTTGGTGATGAATTTGATGGCAATCACGTGCTTGTCTTGCCCGATCCGGTGCGCACGGGCGATGGCCTGTTGCTCCGTCGTTGGGTTCCACCAGGGGTCAAGGATGAAGACATAGTCTGCGGCAGTGAGGTTAAGCCCGGTACCCCCGCTCTTGATGGAAATGAGGAACGGCTGCACCTCGGGTTTTTCCATGAAGGACTGAATGGCCCGCTCCCGCTCTTTGCTGCTTTGACTGCCGGTAAGCCAGGCGTAAGGCTGTTGGTGCCCTTCGAATTCCTGCCGGTAAAGTTCCAGGTGTTGCACGAAGGAGCTGAAGATGAGTACTTTGTGCCCGCCCTTTTGAATGGTCTCCCAATGCTCCAGCACGTCCTCGAACTTCCCGCTGCCTTTGGCGTAAGCCTCCACCGCCATTTTGGGATGGTTGGCAATTTGCCGCATCTTGGTCAGCGATTGCAGTACCTTAAAGCGGAACCGCGGATTGTCGGCATCGTAGTTTTCCAGCAAGTAGTTGCGGGCCGCTGATTTTTCGCGTTCGTACAGGCGCTTTTGTTCGGCCGTCATCTCGCAGTAGAATACCTGTGTGCTCAGCGGTGGAAGATCTTTGGCGACTTCCTCCTTGGTCCGCCGCAGCAGGTAAGGCTGCACCAGTCGCCGGAGCTGATTTTTCTTATCCTCATCATGCATACGCTCAATCGGGCGGATGAACTCCTTTTTGAAAAAGTTGAAACTGCCCAGCAGGTTGGGATTGATGAACTGCATCTGCGCCCAGAGGTCTGACAGCGAATTCTCAATCGGTGTGCCGCTGAGCGAGAGCTTGTGCAGGCCTTCCAGCTGATTGATGGCTTTGAAGACCTTGCTGTCCTTGTTTTTGATGTACTGGCTTTCGTCCAGCACGATGTACTCAAATTCCATCTGCTTCAGCACCTCCACATCGCGCAGGGCGGTTTGATAGGTGGTGAGGATGACATCGAAGCGCGACAGCAGCCGGATGTCCTTGTAGCGCTTTTGCCCGGTATGCCGGTACACCTGCAGGGTAGGGGCGAACTTCTTAATCTCGGCCTCCCAGTTGAACACCAGCGATGCCGGCAAGATGACCAGAGACTGCAATGGCTTAAGCGTATCGTGGTCGTCGGGGGCTGCGAAAAGGCCAAGCTGAGCGCCGGTATCCGTGTTGCCTTGTGTTTTGGCTTCCTGTTGGCGCTGTGCCCGCTGCGACTTGGCATGGAGGAGCACCGTGATGGTCTGCAGGGTTTTGCCCAGCCCCATGTCGTCGGCCAGGCAGCCACCGAGCTGACTTTCGTAAAGACCTACCAGCCATCTTGCCCCTTCCAGCTGATAAGGGCGGAGTGATGCTTTAAGCTGATTGCTGGGTATGAAATCCACGGCCAGTTGGCGTTCTTCGGCTACCTCATCGCCAGCGCTGATGCCAATTTCCTGCAAGAGGGTGAAGTGGCTTTTGGCCAGCCGCATCTGGTCTTTGTCCTTTTTCCCAAATTGGAACAGCCCCTTGTAGCGGGCCATCCACTCCTGCGGGATGAGAAAGAACTGCCCATCGGGCAAAGGGAAAAGCCGTATCCCGTCGCGTATGTACTTGGCCAGCTTCATAAAGGGGAAGGTATGCGCCCCAACCGTTACCTGACCTTTGAGGTCGAACCAGTCATTATCCTGATCGGCTATCAGCTCCACCTTGGGTGGGTGCAGGTAAAGTGCCTTGCCCTCCGCTGATGGTAGTTTTAGCGTAAAGCCTTCAGCCTCCAGTGTAGCACGGTTCGCGCTGATCCATTCCAAGAGGGCGTAGCGGTCTTCATGGGCTTCTGTAAGTACAAAATGCTGATGCGCGTTGACCTCCAGCCCCTGTTTTTTTAGCTTCTCCACAAAAACAGCCTCTGCTTCCCGTTGACGGAGCGCCTGCAGGATGCGCACCTCGTCCCCCTCATCGAATTCAAGGCTTGTACGTTTGTCCTTCGGGTCGCTCCAGGTGAACGTGCTGCCGGGATAAGCCATTTGTACCGAAAGCACCCATTGTCCGGAGAAGAGGTCCTGTACAGGCTCAAGGATGCAGGCTTGCAGCTCCTCGTGCTGCTGTACCTCGAAGCCTTCTGCCTCGATTTCCGATTTAGCGGCTACTTTCAGGATGAACTTCTGGAAATAGGTCTTGACTGCTTTGCGGGGGATATGCACCTCTTCCTTTTTTTGAAAAGGCAGCACCATATTGCCGTTGATAGCGGGGGCACGGTACAGTTTGTAGTCCACAAAGAGCCAGGCCGGGTGGTTGGTAATCGGCACCACATCGCGGGAGCCAATCGCCCAGGCCCCGTCACGGTCAGCCAGTTGCAGGCGGTAGTGGACACCCGCTTCTTCCCGTTTGAAAAACAGCTGAGGCTCCAGGGGCTCCAGCCCGGTTTCAATGACAAAATCTTTGGCCAGCACGGTGCGCTCTACCTGCCAGGTCACAGGGAGCCCTTCAGCATTGGCACGCTCCAGGAGTTCCGCCAGGCGGGTATGCACGTATTTGTAAATGGGCCCCGCCAGGTCGCGGTCCGCCAGGAGTGTTTCCAGCGTCGGTTTGCTCCGTTTGTTGGGCCGGAATTTTTCCGCCAACAGTTTGGGCTGCAGTTGCTCGATGAGGTCAAAGAGGCGGTCCCGGGTAGGCGTCAGCTCCAGCTCAAAGCTCCCGATGGTCTCTTTGAGGGCCTTCTGTTTGATGTGCGCCAGGTAGCCTTCCTGGTCTTCACTAACGATGTAGGCGGTGGGGAGGTAGAGCTTCTCCGCAAAATGGTAAATATCGTACACCACATGGTGCGTGGCGCGTTGTGTATCGGTTTTGAATAACTGCATGTTTGCGATTCCTGTACAGAAGGCGGGTACTTGTCAACGCTGCGCCTTCCCTTTACTTTGATTTTATCTGAACTGACAAATGTAGGGAAAAAAATGCGGGTATTGGGCAAGGAGCTGCCGTTTGGGGGACCAAACTTAACATTCATTTAATCCGCCTTTCACCGGAACACCGGGAAAGATTCCGATATTGGCATTGTGCTTATCCAGCGCCCTCAACTATGCTTTCTTTACCTATTAAATCCAAATATCGATGAATGTTTTAAATCCCCCCCCCCCCCCGCGCTTGCTCAATTGGCTTGCCATGCTGCTCCTGACCACCGCTTCGCCTCTTTCCGCACAGCTTTTGCTGCAAGAAGGGTTTGAGGTGGAAAGTTGTGTGCCTGTCAATCTTAATTGTGAGCCAGGGCTTACTGAATTGGTTGATGCTAACAATTGTCTGAATGGCTGGAGCCGGTGGCATGGATCGCCAAATATATCTATAAATAATAACCCCCCAGAGGGTACACAAGCCTTAAGGCTAAGGTGGGATTTGCCTGAGAACTTCCCACCAAACATTTTTTCTGAAGGAGTTATTGCTAATTTACCCTCCGGCTTAGCAGTGGGAGATGAAGTGCAGTTATCCTTACAGGTTTTTGTGAATTCAGGTAATGATATCTTAATTGAGCTTTTATTGAGTAATGGTATTCAGCCCATTCCATTACCAAATGGTGGCAATTCTTGCCTGCAACAGCCTGTAAATCCGAATAATTTTCAGATGCTTGCAAGCATTCCTGCTGATAATTTAGGAAGTAATTGGCAAACCATAACAGTGCCTTGTACCCAAGTGACCGGTAATTTCAATCAGCTAGCCCTTCGTTTAGCAACCGTGAATAACCCTAGCAATAACGGAAATCAAGGCAGTATTTTTTTCGACGACATCCAACTCCAAAAAGAGCCCACCTTCACTGAGCCCACCGCTACCATCACCAACATAACCGGTGACCTGTGCAGCGGCGATGCCTTATCGGTGACTTACGAGATATGCTCGGACGAAGACGTGATCCTGGATTTTACCCCTTTTGCCAGCCCTGCTAGCATTTCGATCATACCGCCCAGCCAAAGTGCCAGTGTCAGTTCTGGAATGTGTAAGACCTTCACTTTTACCTATAATGAAACAACAGAACTGCCTTTAGGGGCGCCTATTACGCTGGGGCTAAACTATACAGTAAGCTATGACGGTTCTGTTTGCAGCTACACCTCTACGGGGACGCTCAGCCAGTCTTTAGAAAAGTACTGCTTTGCCGAGGAAGCCTGCCTGCCGGATGGCCAGCCATTTTATGCCCTTTCCGGAGGCAACTTCAGTGCACTATTGAGTGAAGGGCTCCTTCCGCCAGCTCAAGCAGCTACCACCCCGCAGTTTTTGTACTTTGAAGGGGATGCGGTGGTGGATTTTGCCAGTTATACTTTTGCGCAAGGCTCCATATTGTATTTTGACGAAGGTGTGGAACTTACCGTACCTAATGGGAACAGTCTGGAGGGTCTTAAATCAGAGTTTAATGGATGCGAGCGCATGTGGAAAGGGATCACTGTGGAGGGCGGCGGGTTTTTATCCTTAGAATCCTGTACGGTATCGGGTGCCCAATACGCCGTGCAAGCCTTGCATAATTCAACCATACTAATTGCAAACAACTTCTTTCAGGACAATTACATTGGGATTTACAAGCCCAATACCATGTCAGCCTCGCCGGAGCAGGTCAATCAACCACTTCCGATTGCGGGCAATACCTTCGAGGGTACTGCGGCTGGCTTATTGCCGCCCTATCCCGGACAGGCACCTGCACCGGGCACAAGTGGGCTGGCAGGTATCGTAGCATCCAATTGCAACCTGCTGGAAGTGGGGATAGGGAGTACACCCAATAGTAACTTTTTCCGGGAGGTGCGCAATGGTCTGATCACCTTCAATACCGGCTTAAGGCTTAGAGGGGCTAATATCTCAGACCTGTCCGGTAGCTTTAACCCCACTACTATTGCGTTCCCTTCTGCCTTTGCCAACTTCCACAACCTAAGGGGGCATGGTGTTTTTTCGGGGCTTAACGACAACAGCGCTGCTCTGGTTTTTATTGGCTACAGCCACTTTGAGGGACTGACGCGCTGTACCCATATCGAGAACCAATCGGGCATTGCGACGGTCAATTTTGACTTGAATACTTCCATAGATACAAAGGATGGGCTGATAGCAGCTAACCACAGTGGGTCTACAGTTTTGAAGGAAGTATCCGATAATAACCTGGAATTTGAGCAATATGGGATTGCCGGGCTGAACAGCAGTGGTGTTATCCCATTCTTTGGTGTGCGCGGCAATACCCTAACCCAACTGAACAACAGCAGCTACCCTTTCACAGCTGGCGTGCTTTTCTCCAATGCCATCAACCCTTCGGGCAATAGCTTTGTCCGGGATAATTCAATAGGGATGACGGATGCTGACGGGCATGGCGTGTCTTTGTCCTTTGTAGACAGAGTGGTAGTGGAGCGCAACCTGGTCGCCCATACCGGCAGCTCCACGCTGATCAAGCAGGAAGGTGCCGGGATCCATCTTAGTGAAAGCGGAGATAACAACAACATCCGGGAAAACACCGTGACCTTCAATATGCAGGCTGAGCGCCACAATACCCGGGGCATTGAAGTGCTAAACACTGCCTACACTTACCTCTGCTGTAATACGACCGACGGGCACCGCACCGGGCTGCGCTTCAAAGGGGCTTGCCCTGATACCCGCTACCGTCAGAATGATTTCTTCGACCACGATACCGGGCTGCGCTGTGAGTCTGATGCCGTGACAAGCCTGCAAGCCCACGCTGGGAATGAGTGGCTGGGGAGTTATAGCATTCAGAAAGCACTTCATTCGGGAGGGAGTTTTGAAGTAGCCAATTCATTATACTTGGTTAATTTTAGTACAAATCCTCCCATGACAACTATGAACCCCTTACCCAATGTAAGTACGCCTAACACACCGCTACTATGGATACTTTCTGACGATGGCTTCGAAGCAGAAAACTGCGAAGCCGACCAGGTTTGTGGGGAAACCCGTAACCCCAAGCTTTCCCGCTATGATAGCACTGCTGTAGAAGGGGAATACCTGGGGGCCGGTGAATATGGCCCCACCCGGGACTGGCGGGGCAGGCGGTCGGTTTACCAAAAGCTGCAAGCCCATCCGGAACTGCTGAATGACAATCCACTGATGACCGCTTTTTGGGAAGAGGCCGCTAACACCGAAGTTGCAACGGTAGGAGAAATGGAAAACGGCACTCAGCGTTTGTTTGCACTGGATAGTGAGGCCGAAGCTCAGCTTGCTGAAAACGGCGCACAGTTGGAAGGGTATCTGCTTAGCATAGTTCAGCTAGACAGTATTTTGAGTACGGAGCTTTCACCGGTAGATTCAATAGCCTATCAGGCAGAGCGGGCCGAGCTCCGGGAGATGCTGGAAGGGGCTTTAGCGCAACGCTCTGGCTGGGTTGCAGATTGGTACAGCGGCGTACCAGCCGAAGCATCCGGTCTGCTCAACGCCGGTGGAGAAACAGCTACAGCGTTGCAGGCGACCGCTAACGAATGGACCGTCTTCCAGATACTGCTGGAAATGACAGCCACCTCATCCCCTGCGCTTTCCAGTGAACAATGGCAAACCCTCCTTCAAATTGCTCAGCAGTGCCCGGACGAAGGCGGAAAAGGCGTACTGCACGCCCGTACAGTGCTGGCAGCCTATGAGTCCATGGCGTACGATGATGAAGCACTCTGCAATCCCGAGCAGCCCTTTCAGGCACCGAGCTCCGGCAGCAGCACTGTCAGCGAATTGCGCGCCTATCCCAATCCGGTACAAAACAGCGTGACGCTACAGTGGCAGGATGCTGCTCAGGAGCTAAGCCTGTACAGAGCGGACGGGCAGCGCGTAGCCCAATTCAATCTGCAAGCTACTGACCGCTTTCTGGAGGTGGATTTAAGCGCTTACCCGAAAGGGCTGTGCATTGCTGTGGTTCATTTGATGGACGGCAGCACCCAAAGCGTAAAGGTCATTAAGTAATTGCTTCAAAAAAAGAAGCCATGCCACTTGAAGTTTTCAGGTGGCATGGCTTTTCTAATATACGAGTCATGCGGTATTTAATCGTTTGTTTACTTCTGTTTGGTAGCCCTCTTCTACACGCCCAATTACACGACTACAATTGGATGATGGGATACAGCGGTGGGGAAGGTACAGATACTACGAATGAGTTTGGGCTGATGTGGTGGAGGTTTGAGGATGAGAAACTTGAGGTCATTGATAACCAGGCAATAGGGCAAGCTACGCTTTGGTTTAATAACGCAGTTTACAGTGATAGTATTGGTCAACTATTCTTGTATTATGATGGTCAAGATGTTTATAATCAAACGCATTTGCCCATGGACGGTGGGGCCGATTGGCATGAGACCGAATATGCTACAGGATGGATAGGTACACAACTTGGTTTAGCTCTTCCACTCCCGGGCTCAGAGCGTCATGTTTCTATCGTTAATTCTACAACTAACTCTTTTCCTGGACTAACGGTAACCACAAACTTCGCTGGGGAAGGTTTATTGTTCTCTATCGTTGATCAAACAGAAAACGATGGTTTGGGCAGAGTGATACTACGCAAGGAAGAGATCTCACAAGACACTCTTGATCCTGGCAAATTGAGCGCCTGTCGTCATGCCAACGGTCGGGATTGGTGGGTGATTGTAGCCCGTTACACCTTGAATGAGTTTCACCGCTTCCTCCTTACCCCCAACGGGCTTGAATGGAGGGGCACTCAACAAATTGGTGAAGGAGGGAATATAGGTCTTGGGCAGGCCTTTTTTACACCGGATGGCAATAAGCATATCCGATATAACAGCGTAGGGGGCGGAGAGCAAGACCATTTATCCATATATGATTTTGACCGTTGTACTGGATTGCTCAGCAATCCCCGTCAGGAAGCTTTTGATCAGTTTGGTGGTGGCGGTGGGGCGTCAGTGGCAAAAGGCTCCCGGTATTTATACCTTGGAGCGGGTATTCATCTTTATCAATATGATCTTTGGGCAGCAGATATTCTTTCAAGCCGCACCTTAATAGCCGAATACGATGGTTTTATTGATTTTAACCCGACCACTTTCCACTCCTCCCAACGCGGCCCAGATGGTAAAATCTATATTTGCGGAGGTTTTGGTACTCGCTATATGCACGTCATCCACAATCCTGATGCGCCCTGCCCGGATTGCCGTATAGAACAACGTGGCCTAGAGTTGCCCACCTTCAATGCAGGCTCCGTCCCCAACTTCCCCAACTATCGCCTCGGCCCAATAGACGGCAGTCCATGCGATACCCTAGGCATCGACAATATCCCGCTCTCCCGCTGGCGCTATGAGCAGGATACGCTCACGCCCTTCACGGTGCAGTTTTACGACCTGAGCGACTACGAGCCGGCCACCTGGTCCTGGGACTTTGGGGAAGGCAGCAGCAGTATGGATACCCTGCCCGCTCATACGTTCCCCGGCCCCGGCACTTACGAGGTCTGCCTTACCGTCAGCAATGCCAATGGCAGTGACACGAAATGCAAAACGCTGGAGTTTACAGAGCCCGTCACGGCCACCGAGCAAGCGGAAACAGCCCCACTTGCCACTGCTTTCCCGAACCCCTTCCGGGAGCGCTTCAGCCTTTCGCTGCGGGCAGGTTGGCTGCCCGTACAAGCCGATGCCGTGGTATACGATGCGATGGGCAGGCCCGTCCTCACGCAGCGCCTGTCGGCCGGCTTCAACACGCTGGATTTGAGCGGGTGTCCGTCGGGCGTCTATACCTGGCGGGTGGAGGAGCAGGGGCGCGTGCTGGAAGTGGGGAAGGTGGTGAAGATTGGAAACCGTTAAAACTATTGTCTTATGCGGTATTTTATTGGTTGTTTACTTCTATTCGGTAGCGCTGTCCTACATGCCCAGCTTCACGATTATACCTGGCTTATTGGTTACGGTGGAGGGCCGGGCACGCCTACGGACGATAATTTTGGACTGTCTGAATTAGATTTTCACGGCGAGGAGCTGATCATCAAGGAAGTAGAGATCAGCGAAGCAGAATTTTACGCCAATAATGTCAGTTTTAGCGATGCAGATGGAAAATTAGTAATGTATTTTGATGGAATGAATGTATTCGGAAGTAACCATCACATTGCAGATAATGGCACAAATTGGTTCGAAGGGGAATTAGAAGGTGGATGGTATCAGGCTCAATCTAGTTTAGCTTTGCCTTCTTCGTTAGAACCTGATTGTGTTCATTTTATTAATATTGAGCAAAATCTATTAAGTATCCCTCCCGATACATTGGACGTTTTTGGTGAGAAGCTGTACTATTCTTGCGTAGTCAAGAACGAAAATGAGTTAACTGTTGTGATTAGAAAACAATTATTGCTTCATGATACCTTAACTCTTGGAAAACTAACTGTCTGCCGACACGGAAATGGCAGAGATTGGTGGCTATTAGTGCCAGAATTATATGGATGGAAAGTATTTCGATTTCTAATTACTCCTGAAGGAATCGAGCAGTATTCTGCGTTATTGTTGGATCAATGGCTTGCCGATGGATTGGGCCAAGCAAAGTTTAGCAGTAATGGAGCCCATTATATGCGGTATAATGGAATATCTTCTACAGCGGGCGAATGGGTAACGATTTGGGACTTCGACCGTTGCACCGGGCAGCTTAGCAACCGGCAGCAGGGCAACTTCCCAATCGGGGGCTCGAGCGGTGGTGCGGCTATATCCAAAAACAGCCGCTACCTGTACACGGCCTCCAACACTTTGCTCTACCAGTATGATCTTCAGGCTGAGGAGGTGCTCTCGACCCGAACGGTAATTGCCGAGTACGACGGGAATCTCGACCCTTTGCCTACTACTTTTTATCAGATGCAGCTGGCCCCGGACGGCAAAATATATATCAGCTCACCGGGGAGTGTGTTCAGCCTTCACGTTATTCACAATCCAGATGCAATATGCCCGGACTGCCGCATTGAGCAGCATAGTATCGAACTCCCATTTTATAACTATACCTCTATCCCCAATCAGCCCAACTACCGCCTCGGCCCCATAGACGGCAGCCCCTGCGATACCCTTGGCATCGACAATATACCGCTCTCCCGCTGGCGCTACGAACAGGATACGCTCACGCCCTTCACCGTGCAGTTTTACGACCTGAGCGACTACGAGCCGGCCACCTGGTCCTGGGACTTTGGCGAGGGCAGCAGCAGCACGGATACCCTGCCCGCTCATACGTTCCCCGGCCCAGGCACCTACGAGGTCTGCCTCACCGTCAGCAACGCCAATGGCAGTGATACGAAGTGCAAAACACTGGAGTTTACAGAGCCCGTCACGGCCACCGAGCAAGCGGAAATAGCCCCGCTTGCCACTGCTTTCCCCAACCCCTTCCGGGAGCGCTTCAGCCTGTCGCTGCGGGCAGGTTGGCTGCCCGTACAAGTCAATGCCGTGGTATACGATGCGATGGGCAGGCCCGTCCTCACGCAGCGCCTGTCGGCCGGCTTCAACACACTGGATTTGAGCGGGCACCCGGCGGGCGTCTACACCTGGCGGGTGGAGGAGCAGGGGCGCGTGCTGGAAGTAGGGAAGGTGGTGAAGATTGGTAATCGGTAATGCTTCTCTTTTACAAATCCCAGGTAAATCGTCTATAAGTTTGCGGTCAAATCCATTGGATTTTCAGCAGATTGAAGGGCCGGGCAGACCAGGGCGCGTTATGGGAGAATTTTTTAGTTGCAGAACGCATGAAATACCTGCACGCACGCCTGCGATTTCCCAGACAATACTTCTGGCGCACACATGACCATCAGGAGTTGGACTATGTGGAAGAAACAGATGGTCATCTTTATGGGGATGAGTTTAAGTGGAACCCGGAGAAAGCTAAGAAGCCGGTAGCTTTCGCGAAAGCTTACCCAAAAGCGGAGGTCCAATTACTGCATCAACATAATTTTGAGCCGTTCTTATTAGATTAATGAAGCCGTAACCTTAATTTTTGGGCACATACCGCTCCACCCGCACCTCATCCAAATACACCCGTTGCCCTGCCGGATTGCGTAGGTAAAGCCGCAGCTGCCAATCGGGCTCAAAGCCGCGCGGGAGCCGGAGGAAGAAAGCCGCCTCGCCCCATTGGTCAGGAGTACCGGCATGCCAGATGGAGTAGTCGCTGTTGCCGATGTAGGAAGTAGGGCGCATCAGTCGGCGTTTTTTGCGGCGCCCATCTGCATTTCGCAATTCAGCAAAGAGGATGATGCCCAGGTCCCGGTTCCAGATGCGGCCGGCTGCGGGCATATAGGCACGGAGGCTGATGCGGAGCCAATTGCCGGGCTGTGCTGCATCTAAAGCAATCTGATCAGACAGGGTATAGTCGCCATCAGGAGGCAGCAAAGCGCCCTGCCCCTGAAAAACCTGCTCAGTAGACCGGTTCGGAAGACCGGCAGACTCAAAGCCTTCCTGGAAAAGCAGGTCGGCTGCTTGTAGCGTGATCGTGTCACGGGGTTGCCGCTCCTTCGTGTCGAAGGCGACCATGGAGTGCCAGGTGGGCTGCAGCGTGCCGAAGGTTTCCAGGTAGAAAGCGGCATTGCCCCGCTCTGACCAAATGATGCCCTTCTTCATCTGCCAGGTTTGAAATAAGTTGAGCCAGGTGAAAAACAGCAGCCCCAGCCCCAATCCTGCGGCTGCCCAACTGTGCCTAAGTAAAGGTGCGAAACAGGCCCCCAATCCAAAAGCTAAAAGCGGATAGGTTTCCACCATCGGCCGGGAGCCCAGCCCCGGGAAGTAAGTCCAGGCGTAATAGGAATAGTGGATGTAGGCGTGCAGCCCCACCAACAGTGCAATGGGCAGCAGCTTGCCCGGAGCATGCCGGTGCAGGCGGAACAGCCCGATCAGACTGAAGAGCATCACCGGGGTGTAAATCAGCCAGCCATTAGAGAAGTCGAACCAGCCTTTGTAAATCATGGGCTGCAGGAAGTTGAAGCCTTCACCTTCGTAGGGATTGAAGTACAACTGCCCGCTCACATAGTACCAATATCCCAATTGCGGACTAAAGGCAAGCCCCAGCCCCAGCCCGGCGAGCAGAAGGAAAGCCGGCCGGCGCAGGAAGAACTGCCAGCGCTCGCGCAGGGTACTTGTGCTATTCACTCCCCACAGGAGCGGGATGAGCAGGCTGATGACTTCCGGCACCCGCGTCAGGGCAATCAGGCCCACGATCAGTCCGATACCGAATGCTTTGGCCCGGCCGGGGCGGTCGTAGAACCTTTCGGTGAGCCATAAGAGCAGGCAGTAATTGAAAAAGAGAAAACCGTGCGCCATCGTAACGTAGGTGGCATGGTAGAATACGTTGGTGGCAAAAGCAAGGGTAAGCAGCACCACCGCCGTCACCCTGCTGCTGAAATACCGCTGCAGGACCCGGCTGAGCAAAAAGAACCCTGCTATCAGGTAAACGATAGTCGACAAACTGACCGCCAGCAGGTAGGGCTTGCTCCAGCCATCTGCGGTGTAAGCATCAGTGGCTTTCGCCCAGGCGTGGGCCAGGAGGAAAAAGGGCGTTTCTATCACTGGCACGCCCAGGGTGTATTTGATATAGCGCCGCCCGCGTTCTGTGAGGCGTATGCCAAATTCATCCTCGCGGGGATCGGGAGAACCGGGGTTGGCGGCCTGCAGGCTGCTGATGGTCGCATCGTAGTCGCCAACATCCTGATTGACCCAAAAAGAGACCACATGCAGGTAGTAGCTGTTGCTGTCGCCGTAGTACAGGGCTTCATCCCACCGGTCGATGAGCACGTAACCAGCCAGAAAAAGCAGGGCGATGGCGAGCAGGGCCCGTCTGATGATGGGAGGAGTGGTATCCAATGGCCTGGGTTTGGTTTCGGGGCTGAAGATAAGAAAGGTTGGGTTGTTTTATGGGCGTTTGGGATTGAATTCGCGCGAAGTCCGTGGAGGGGTTTCACGCAGAGATCGTGGAGGAGGTTCGCGTAAAGTTCGCAAAAGGGTTTCACGCGGAGATCGCGGAGGGTTTTACGCAGCGGTTGCGGAGCGTGTTCATGCAGAGAAAGTCTGATCTATCCTATCCAGCCAGGTATGCCAAACGTAGCGTTGAGTGCATCGTGGCTCATTCTTTGCGCACGCTGCGTGAAACCGGGTACACTGTATGGCTTTGCGCCCTTTGCGTGAAAAAATTGCCAGCCCTATTGCGGTCTATATGCGAGGGTCTTTCCCTGAAACCCCACCTCATTTCCTCCCAAAAACGTACATTTGCTCCTAAACAAGGAACGCCGCCACCATGAAGGACCGCTTTTCAGATGCAAACCTTGGCCGCCTGGCTGTTATCGTGCTTGGTATTGCCTTGCTTTGGTTGCGCTTCCCTGATTTCTTTGCCACGCCCAATCTGGTCATCGAGCCCTATGCCGATGGCCTTAAGGCGTACACCAATATCGAATACCACGCCCGCCACGACAGCTCCTTCACCTACTTCGAAGGGATGAACTACCCCTACGGCGATCATGCTTCGGCTGCCGTTACGCAGCCCCTGGTCTCCGGGCTCATTAAAGTCGTGAGTGATTACGTGGTGGACATCACAGGCTATACCCGGGCGATTGTCAACTTTTCGCTGCTGATTGGGATTTTGCTGGGTGCTTATTTTCTCTACCTGTCTTTTCTGCGGCTCGGGACGGCTCCGTGGTGGGGCGCATTAGCGAGCCTTGGTATCGTCTTTTTATCCCCTCAAATTTACCGGTTTATCGCGCACTACGGTTTGTCGCATATTGAGGTCATTCCCATATTATTTTACCTCCTCATCCGGCTGGAGGAAGCGCACAGCCTGAAGTACAGCCTTTGGATGGCCGTGGCGCTGCTGGTCTTCCCGCTTATCCACTTTTACTATTTCGTCATTATGGCGATGACCATATCCTTTTATTTTTTCTTTGGCTTTTTGCGAAAGCCCACCGTACGCCGGTTTTTTCGCTATCTGCTGCACTTTAGTGTGCAAATTGGGCCGCCGCTGGTCTTCTTTTATATTTGGATGTACCACAATAATCCGGTGACAGACCGTGCAGCGCGGCCCTGGGGTTTTTTCCACTTTCATTCTATCTGGGAGGATATTGTCACCTCCACAGCCATGCCTTATTTTGCCTGGATCAATGAGGAGGTGATCGCCATTCAGGATGGGGGCTTCGAAGGTAAAGGATACATTGGGCTGGTGGCGTTAATTGGCCTTTTGGTGCTTACCATTCGCTGGGTGAGCAGTGGCTTTAAAGCGTCATTTGTGCAGGCAGGCGGTGAGTTGCAGCCGTTCCTAAATAAAATGATGCTGACGAGCCTGGTGCTCCTGCTCCTGTCTTTTGGGCTACCGTTTACTATTCCGGGGCTGGAGGGGCTGCTGGATTATACAGGCCCCTATCAGCAATTCCGGTCGGTGGGGCGCTTTAACTGGCCTTTTTACTACGCCATCAACCTGATTGTCTTCACTGAGCTTTGGGCATGGATAGACCAATCCAAAGCACAGTGGAAGCTGAGGCTGGGCATTGGGGCTTTGCTCTTGCTGGGCTTTGAAGCCTATCATTCCTGTACCGACCCCGACTTGAAACTGGATGACATCCGGCAATTGCACGAAGGCGAGACTTTTGCCGATTTACCAGGCATCGACTACCGGGAATTTCAGGCGACCGTCCCCCTGCCGTATTTTAACCTTGGCAGCGATAACTTCTGGATTGAAGCATCTGGCAATGTAATGCCATGGACACTCATTCTGGGTATGCAAGCAGGGCTTCCTACCACAGGTGCTGCCCTGACTCGTACCAGCCGGAGTCAGGCGTACAATCAGCTGCAGCTGGTTTACGAACCCTATCGCATCCCGAAAATTCTGGAAGACTTCCCCAATGAAAAGCCACTGTTGCTGGTACTGGGCAAGTATCAGTTTGAGCAGCAGAAAGCCCATTTCGAGCATATGCTTACCGGTGCTCAACTGCTTTTTGAGAATGATCAGTATGCCCTCTACCGCCTGCCCCTGACGGCTTTTGAAGAACGGATTGAAGCCAGGTTACGGGACATCAATTACACGCTCAAAGCAGACAGTGCGGCTTTGTACCCGGTGGCCGGTTTTCTTTCCCGGGATTCCACGCATAACTTTTACTACGAAAGTTTTGATACCCTGTCCGCAGAACGGTACTACCGTGGCGGAGGGGCTTTTGTCGGGGAAGTCAGTCAGCCGAATATCCTGTTTGATAGCACTTTGCCCCGGCAGTATGGTACGGGCTGGTACACGTTTTCCACCTGGATTTACGTGGATGTAGACCGTCTGGCGACTGGCTTTTTTCATATTGAGGAGTATGAAGCTGAAAGCGGGGAGCGTTTGCAGGAACAGCACTACCGCATCTACGACCACTTCCGTACCTTTGATCATAACGGATGGGCACTGGTGGAAATGGGCTTTATCCCGCAGCGCTCCGACAGCCGTATCCGGTTTTGGGTAGACAATCAGGACATCGGAGAGGCACCACTTTTTGTCGATGAGCTGCTCATCCGGCATGATATTGCAGAGATTTATCAGAAAGGGCAGCATTACCTTTTTAAGAACAACCGGTGGTATCCGGTAGAATAATCACAGGCGCATGGACTTGCATATTAAGAACGCTACCATCATCGCACCAGGCAATCTGCATCATAAGCAGGTGCGTAGCATATTGATCAGGGAAGGGTATATTCAGAAAATCGGGGAAACACCCTTTGAAGGGGAGGATGCCCCTGTACTGGAAGCGGAAGGGCTACACCTGTCCATCGGCTGGATGGACTTCGGCGTGCAGGTGGGCGACCCCGGCTTGGAGCATCGCGAGACCCTGCATACCGCAGGCGCAGCGGCGGCGGCTGGTGGATTTACGGCAGTAGCCGCATTTCCCAATACGGACCCGGTTATTGATTCCAAGTCTGGGGTGCAGTACATTCGTCGAAATGCTGAAGGCAAGCTCGTCAACTTCCATCCCATGGGCGCGCTGACCCTGAAGTGCGCGGGCCGGGAAATTACCGAGATGATCGACATGCAGCGGGCTGGCGCGGTTGCCTTCACTGATGGCCCCATCGCTTTGCAGCATACCGGGGTGATGCTTCGGGCGCTCAATTACGTTAAAGCCTTCGGAGGAGTAGTGATTAATCAGCCGCTCGAGGACCACCTGCGGCACGGCGGGCAGGTGCACGAAGGCATCGTTTCTACTTCTCTGGGAATGCCGGGCATTCCATCGATAGCTGAGGAGGTGATGGTACGCCGTGATTTGCACCTGCTAGAGTATACCGAAAGCCGGTTGCACCTCGCTAATATCTCCACCGCGGGCGCCGTGCAAATGATACGCGAAGCCAAAGCCAAAGGGCTACAGGTAACCGCAAGCGTAGCCATTATGAACCTGGTCTACGAAGACGAAGCCACCTCTACCTTCGACTCCAATTTCAAAGTACTACCACCCCTGCGGAGTGCTACCGACCGGGCCGCATTGAAAGCGGGCGTACTTGACGGCACTATCGACATTATCGCCTCCAATCACCAACCGCTGGAAGAGGAAGCTAAAAAGCTGGAATTCCCCTACGCGGAGTTTGGGGCAACCGGGCTGGAGACGTTGTACGCTTTATGCCGAACGCACCTGAGTGACTGGCTTACCGATGAACTGCTGATTGAGAAAATAGCTGGCAATCCCCGCCGCATTCTGGGGCTGGACTTACCCGAAATCAAAGAAGGCGCAATGGCAGAGCTGACCATCTTTCAACCGGATGCCCAATGGGTGTACGATCGCAACCGGGTATATTCCCGCTCCCTGAATTCACCAGTGCTGGGGCAGGAACTGCGTGGGCGTGCCCTCGCCGTAGTGAATAACAATCAGTCGTTTGTAAATGCCCATTCATAGAAAATACCGGCAAGGGAGTAGGAATTGTCCGATATTGAAGCTTATTCACCAACTTTAACCATTACACTTATGAGTACGCTTGACAATCCTAATGAAACCATTGACCCTAAGGAAGTCTCTCCATGGCCTACCGGCAGCCGGCACGGTTTACTGGCCGGTTTAGTACTAATCATAGTCGGGTTGATTATTCACATGACAGGCATGGTGGACTACACCGGGCAAAACTCAGGCGGGAACTGGATTTCCAATATTGCTACCTGGGGTGTGATGATTGCGGCTATTGTATTGGCAGTGCGTCAGCACAAAGAGCAGGAACTGGGCGGATTTATCAGCTTTGGGCGCAGTTTTTACGTGGGCTTTATTGTGTCTCTGCTCATCGCGCTGACTTCTGCCATCTGGGGCTATATTTTCTTTGCCTTCGTGGAGCCCGGGCTGATTGATACTATGATGGAGGTTAGCCGCGAGCAAATGATTGAACATCAAGGTATGAGCGAAAGTGATGCCGATCAGGCCATGAGTTACATGACCTGGATGATGAATCCAGCTATGCTTTCGGTATTCGCAGCCGTAGGCTCCCTGATCGCTGGTATTATCTTTTCACTGATTATTGGTGCCATTATGAAGCGGGAAGCTTAGGCTATCTTTTGGATCATACTGTTTTTTGCTTTAGCCCCCGTATATTTGCCGTACAATCAATAAGCATATGCTAAAGCAAAACCGAGGCGTCAAGTACGGCATTATAGCAGGTGGGATTACCGTGGGTATCTACCTGCTATTTTATTTGATCAATAAGGAGCTGGTTTTCAATTCTTTCCTAAACTGGGCAACAGTGGGGCTCTATCTGGCTGTCGCCTGGAAAGCGATTGATGATGAGCGGCAGGCTATTGGCGGAAAGCTGGAGTTCCAGCAGGCGCTTAAGGTCGGCTTTACTGTCTTCGTGGTAGCCAATCTGGTGTACTACCTCTATTACTATCTGCTGCATGGTGTTTTTGATCCGGGGCTCGAAGAGGTACAGCGGGCTGTAATGTCTGAGACCCTGGAAGCCCGGAAAGAGATGCTAACGGAAGAGCAGTACGATGCTTTTAAAGAATCGTTGGAAGGAGATGGGCTGAAGGTTGGCTTTCAAAACACCCTGCTGACCTACGCCCGCAGCCTGATCGGATACTTCCTGATTTCCCTTGGCCTGGCGGCATTAGCCAGCCGGAAATGATCATCTTTTCTAACTTTTGCGCGTTCTTCACTTTAAGACCAGAAGCTGATACATGGATATTTCAATCGTCGTCCCGCTTTTTAATGAGGAAGAATCCCTGCCGGAGCTGGAAGCCTGGATCCGCTGGGTGATGGAAACGCATGGTTTCTCCTACGAAGTTGTATTTGTGGATGATGGCAGCCGGGATGGCTCATGGCAGGTGGTGGAACGTCTGGCTCAGGAGAACACCTGTGTCCGGGGCATTAAGTTTCGCCGCAACTACGGGAAATCTGCTGCCCTCAACCGGGGCTTTGCTGTCGTACAGGGCGATGTGGTGGTCACCATGGATGCAGACCTGCAAGACTCCCCTGAGGAACTGCCGGAGCTTTACCGCATGATTACAGAAGAGGGGTATGATATGGTGTCCGGCTGGAAGAAAAAGCGCTACGATCCGGTGCTTACTAAGAACCTGCCAAGTAAGTTTTTCAATTGGACGGCCCGCCGCATGACGGGCATCCACCTGCACGATTTTAACTGCGGGCTAAAGGCTTACCGCAATGCCGTAGTCAAAAGCATAGAGGTGTACGGCGATATGCACCGTTACATACCGGTCCTCGCCAAATGGGCGGGATTCAAGAAAATAGGGGAGAAGGTGGTGCAGCATCAGGAGCGTAAATATGGCACCACTAAATTTGGTATTGAGCGCTTTATACGCGGGCCGCTGGATCTGCTCTCGGTCATTTTTATCTCCAAGTTCGGCAAACGGCCCATGCACTTTTTCGGTATGTGGGGCGTTTTTATCTTCGTCATCGGCTTCTTTGCCGCAGGTTATATTGGCATCAGCAAATTGTACCGTCTGAGCCAGGGGCTGCCTACAATTCTGGTGACGGACAATCCCTATTTCTACATTTCTCTTACCTGTATGGTTATTGGTACGATGTTGTTCCTTTCCGGCTTTTTGGCCGAGCTGATCTCGCGCACGGCTTCTGACCGAAACAGCTATCTTATTGAGCGGGAAATCGGATCAGGCAAGGCAATGACAGAGTAATAAAAAGGCACGTACCAATGCTGAAGCTGATACGTGCCTTTCGTTCCTGCTGGAATCTATTGCTTAGCGTTCGTACAACTGCTTGCCAACTTCCTCATACTTATCGCCTTCCACCCAAAAGGGGCGGTCTTCGTCATCCGCAATCAGGCGTGCCGTGCGTGCCAGCGCCTGACAGAACTTCTGTAGGTAATCGAAGTCGATGGAATCCGGGTTGTCAGCTGCCTGATGGTAATAGGTACTGATTTCCTCATCAAACGAAGTCAAACCGGGGCTAAAGCACATGGCCGGCACACCTAGTTTTGCAAAAGATACATTATCAGAGCGGTCGAAGAGGTTCTGCTCCGGTGCAGGGTTGGGGAATACATCAAGCCCGAAAATGTTAGAAGCTGCTTCCACAAGTCCGTCTGTTCCGGTGCGGCCGAAGCCTACGATGGAAACATAGGAGGGGTCGTTGTAGCCTGCACCATCTGTATTCAGGTTGAAAATGACCTGTTCCATTGGGATGAGCGGGTTTTCGGCGTAGTATTGACTACCAAGTAAGCCGATTTCCTCACCGGTCACTGCCAGGAAGATAACGGAACGTTTGGGAGGCGCTTCTGCCAGTGCCTGCAGGGCACCGAGAAGTGCGGTCGTTCCCATAGCGTTGTCCCGGGCACCGTTGAAGATGCTGTCCTCCGGTGTGTAGGGAGAGCCACCATTCTTACCGGTACCAACGTGGTCGAAGTGAGCCGTGATAAGCAAATATTCGTCCTTTAATTCCGGATCGGTGCCTTCCAGCAATCCGATGACGTTGTTGGAAGTGACAGCCCGGCGGGAGAAGCCCTCACTGCTCAGCTCCACCTTTGTCTTTTTGCTATCCTTCATGGCATTGAAGGTCTCTTTGTTTTTTTCCTTGATCCAGCCATAAACAAAGTTGGGGTTGGATTTGGTGGTCTCCATTTTATCAGCCAGGTTAAGGCTTTCCTTGCCAAAGTAAGACAGGAAGAACTGCCAGGGGAACTGCAGGCGGTAGAGCTCGATCAGGCCAACCGCGCCTTTTTCTTTAGCCAGTTTACGCTTTTTGCTCATGGAGTTGAAAACGGTCAGCGGGTCTTGTCCCTCCGGCGTGCCAGGCAATACGAAAACGAGTTTACCTTCCACATCAAGCTTGTCATAGTCATTTATACCTGTTTCCTCGTCCACCCAGCCATAATTGGCAAAGACGGCTTTGGTCTTAGTCGGTTCAAGGTTGCCGGTCATCATCAGCAGGTTGTCGCCCTGTGTGTAGGTCTCGTCCTCAATGACGATCTTAGCCGCAGATGGAGGCGTAATGGCTTCAAAGGGGACAGGCTGGTAGTAGCCCTGAGCGCCATCCACTTGCTTTAGGCCAAAGGTGGCGTACTGGGAGGCGATGTAAGCAGCCGCAATATCGTTGCCCATTTCGCCGGTGCGCCGGCCCTGCAGGGCATCAGAAGCCAAAAACCGGAGGTGGGCTTCCATATCGGCCTTGGTGATGTCAAATTCAGGGGCCCGGCTGTCGCTTTGCGCCTGAGCAGTTGTTAAGCAAATAAAGGCAAGCCAACTTGCCAGGATTGTCAGTTTTTTCATTAATTCCAATGGTTTGGTTACACGAGTCCTGTCCTTATTAGAGGAGGTTCCTCAGATAAGGGTTAAAGGTAATGATACAGGACGGAATGATCGGTATTGAATCTACGGAAGTATCGAATTGGAAGATTGATGACGCCATTAGCCCGCTGAAAGGCCGCAGATGCTGCTATACGTCTGGTGTTCAACCGCTAGTGTCTCCCCGCTGTTGTTAATCCTGAAAAATCCCTGTATTTTTGGAAATAGGAATAGCGACTTTCCTGATCCGCAAATGCCTTTATGAAGCGACTTCTACTTTTAATATTGCTTACCATCCCTTGTGCTTATGTGCTGGTTGCTCAGGGAGTGCTGGATCAACAGGTCTCTGCTGAGTTTTGGGAGGTATCGCTAGAGGAAGCGCTCTACCGGCTGGGCGACGAGCATGATTTACGGTTGTCCTTTTCCAACGATATCCTTCCTCCGAAGGTCATTACGGCAAAGTTCGAGCAGCGCACTATCGGAAGTGCTTTAGGCCAGCTACTACAGGATACGCCCCTAAGGATTAAAGAGCTTGGTGGGCAAATTGTGATTTTCTTGCCAGTTGATCTTGAATTCACCATCAATGGTATTTTGGTGGATGCCAGTACAGGTGAACGCCTGATCGGTGCCAACATCTACGATAATAAAAGTGGCAAAGGCACGGTCACTAATGAGTATGGTTATTTTAGTATTACCCTTCCAGCTGGCCCGGTAGCGCTGGATTTCTCTTACGTTGGCTATGGCACTCTTTCTTCTGATTTCTATTTAATGGACAATCAGCGCCTCGACCAGCAACTACGGTCTGACCTTCAGTTGGAGCCAATAGAAGTGGTGGGGTACAAACCCAGGGTTGACCCGAAAATGGTACAATCCGGAGGGGCGACACAGCTAAACATGGAGCAGTTGGAACAGCTGCCGGCTTTGGCTGGGGAGTCTGACCTGGTCAGGGCCTTACAGTTGCTGCCCGGTGTTCAATCTGGTACAGATGGATTGGATGGGCTGCATGTACGGGGCGGAGGCAATGGTCAGAACCTGATCATGATCGATGGTGTACCGGTCTACAACATATCTCATGCAGCGGGGCTGTTCTCGGTATTTAATACGAATGCCGTCAAAAGTGCCCAGCTCTATAAAAGTGGATTCCCTGCCCGTTTTGGTGGGCGTTTATCTTCCGTTCTGGACATTCGTACCCGTGACGGCAACAACCAGCACTATGAAGCTGAGGCAAGCCTTGGGCTTTTGTCAGGCCGGATGACGCTGGAAGGGCCGATTCAGAAAGGTAAAAGCAGCTTTATCGTTTCCGGCCGCCGTAGCCTGATTGGCTGGTATTTGCAGCCGCTTGCCGAGAGCATACGTTCAGAAGAGGACCGGCAGAGCCTGGTAGACTATGATTTTTATGACGTTAATGCCAAACTGAACTTTACGCTTTCAGATCGGGACGACCTTTACTTTAGTTTTTATACAGGCAAGGATGCTTACCGAAACCGAAGCCTGGCATTGGATACTCTGTTCACTCAGGATACCAGCGTCTTAGAGCCTGTACCTTTTCTCTCCTCCAGAAGTGCGCTGGAGGAGATGACCTGGGGGAACACCGTGACTTCCATGCGATGGACTCATCTGTTTGGCGATCAGCTGTTCGCAAGCCTCACTGCTTCTTACAGCGGGCTGGATGTGGGCATTACTTACGAAAGGGGCGATTCTCTGACGAATGCAAGGTCTGGGAGTGTAACGGACCGGTACATTAGTATAGGGAGGTACTTTTCGCAAATTGATGATTTTGGTGTGCGGCTTGACTTTGACTACCGGCCTGCGCCTGTACAATCGCTTCGGTTTGGGGTTTTTGCCACCCGTCATCTGTTTGAACCAGGCCTTTTATCACTCGAACTGGTTGAGAAATCAGATACCCTCCGGCAGCCCCGGATGCAAGCCAGGGCCATATCTGCCGTTGAATTTGGGGGCTATCTGGAAAATATCTGGCAGGTTAGTCCGGAGGTTAAGGTAAATGCCGGGCTTCATCTGGCTGCATTTCAGGTAGATGGGCAGACTTACTCCTCTTTGCAGCCCCGGTTGATTGCCAACTGGAGCATTAATAACCGTCTTCTGCTGAATGGCTATCTGAGCAAAATGACACAGTTTGTCCACCTGCTTTCCAACTCTACACTTGGCCTGCCCAATGACCTCTGGGTGCCTAGTACTGCATCCGTTAAGCCGGAGCAGAGCTGGCAGTTTGGTTTGTCTTCGACCTGGCAGTTTGGGGAAGGCTGGCAGCTTACCGGCGATATGTACACCAAGTATATGAGCCAGCTGCTAACTTACTCGGAAGGGGCGCTGTTTTTTAATAATTGGGAAAGCAATCTTACCTCAGGGACAGGACAGGCATATGGCATGGAGCTGCTTTTGGAAAAACGGCAGGGAAAGACTACCGGATGGGCATCCTACGGGCTGGCCTGGGCGGACCGGCGCTTCCCACTCGTAAATAACGGGAGGCGGTACCCTTATAGGTATGACCGCAGGCACAGCCTTACCCTTGCTTTCGTGCATGTCTTCAACGAGTGGCTGGAGTTTTCCGGATCATGGGCAATGAATTCCGGTTTTGCTTTTAGCCTTCCGCAGGGGCGTTATCAGGTTTTCCTGCCTGGAGTCGGGAGCATCAACGTCGTTGATTATGGAGAAAAGAACAGCTTTCGGATGCCCGTTTATCACCGCCTGGATTTTGGGGTAAACCTTTACATCGAAGCAGAAAGGGTTCGGCATACTTTAAACCTGGGCGTTTATAACCTGTATAACCGCCGAAACCCATTGTATTACAATCTGGAAACCCGCTATGTAACCGAGGGCAGCGAAATAAGGGAAGACCGCCGGTTTAGCCCGGTATGGTTGTTGCCATTAATCCCTGCACTGAACTATTCTTTAAAATTATAATTGTATATTCGCTGACATCTCCTTATATTTTAGGGGATATTATTGCTAGAGGGGGGCTCTTCGCCGAAACCCTATTTATGCCGGAATAATATTTTGACAAACCGCTTTGATTTTAATGTTTGTTTTAAGTGTTTTTGGTATGGAGAAAACGGATAGTTTATGCCGCGTTTGATTTTTTTACCGATTTTTTTGGCTATGCTAAGCTTTGTGCTTAGTTGTGAAAAAGTCTTTGACGTTAATTCGGCTATAGATGCCCGTTCGTCTGAACTCGTGGTGGTAAGCAGTTTCACACTGGATCGGACATTACAGGTCTATGTATCTTCCTCCGGAAGTATCCTTGATGATGAGCCAATCGCTTATATCGATAACGCTATTGTAGAGCTCTACCGCAATGAGGAATTTCTGACTCAACTGAGCTTTTCTGAAGATAAGGACAAGATATCAAACCTGCCATTCTATTCTGCAGGAGATTTCCAGCTCCAGGTCGGGATCAAATATACCATTAGGGTGGATGCGCCGGGCTTTGAGACGGTCACTGCCCATAGTCAAATCCCTACGCCTGTCAAAATGGTTTCTTCTGAGATTTCGGATTTGCAGTTTTCTGAGATGACGGGAGAAAAGGAAACTCTGGTCCGTTACCGCGTTGGAATCGCCTTCGAGGATCCCGGGCAGATAGATAATTACTATCACATCAACCTGCTGCAACAATTTAGAGAATATGCAATTATTGAGAATGACACCCTGTATTTCAGGGAGGAAATGAGGCCTGTAATTTTTTCGAACCAACTGAATACCAACTTTCAGGTCGCTCATGTTGGTGGAGGTTTGTTGTTGGCAGATGAAGATCAGGATGGCCAAACCATCCGGTTAAACCTACCCGTTGAATTTAGTTATTTGCCGAACCGTGATGAGCTGGGTAAGCTCTTTATCGAGCTGCGGGCGGTTTCCAAGGAGTATTACCAATACTTCTCAACCATAAGCAGGCAGAATGGCGTGTCGGACTCCCCCTATGCTGATCCTGTAATCGTTTACGATAATATTAACGGCGGGCAGGGGGTTTTCGCAGGGTTTAGCACTTCCAGCGACTCCCTTGTTGTTGGGTATTGACGTTTCCTGACTCCCCGTTTTACACGCTCCGCCTTTACATACTTTCCCTACTCTGGTTATTTTGTTATACAGTTCATCTGAAAAAACTTCTTCTTCGCATAGGGGGACTTCTGATATTTAGTGTCTCTATAGGTGAAATTGCAGAATACATGGCATTGAATATTGTCCATGTTTGAAAGTGAGATTACCTAAAAGAGCTAACATGAACGCCGAAGCAAAATCATCATTTATTGACCTTTTTCCCCTCTTCTCCGTTCTCTCTGCTGAGGACAAAGCGGCGCTGGCAGAGATGATGGAGTATAAGGTGAAGCCGAAGTATTCCTTCATCTATATGCCGGGAGATGCTTCAGAATACATTTATTTCCTGGCCAAAGGGACTGTTAAAATTGGCACACATTCCACAGATGGTAAGGAGATTATTAAGTCACTGATCCATCCTACTGCCATGTTTGGGGAGTTGGGCCTGATAGGAGAGCCTTATTACAAGGATTTTGCACAGGCACTTAAGCAGGACGTTCATGTGTATCAGCTTAAAGTAGCTGATATGAAAAAGCTGATGCAAAAGAGTTTTGACCTCTGCACGTCGGTCATGAATCTGTTTGGCGGCCGGTTGGTCCGGGCGGAGGACAAGCTGGAGTCGCTGATTTTCAAAGATGCCCGCACTCGTATTATTGAATTTATCAAAGACGCCGTCAACAAGCGCGGCCGCCGGGTGGGCTACGAAATGCTGCTCAAGCACTCCCTGACGCACCAGGATATTGCCAATATCACCTGCACCTCCCGTCAAACGGTAACACTGGTGCTTAATGAGCTAAAAAAATCAGACCTTATCTATTTTAACCGGGGTAAAATTCTGGTAAGAGATATGGCAAGGCTCGTTTAGACAAATAAATCACGAGAATTGGATTAAAAAGGTATAAGAATCGGATTTAAAGAAAGCCCCGGTAAGCGTACATCGCTCCGGGGCTTTTAGCATTAGCGGCCATATCTGACAGGCTGCAAGTAGGCTAATCCCTGACGCAGCGCAGAGAGTTCCCAAGTGTTTTTAAGTGGTCACCTTGGTGTGTAGCGTTGTCGTATTGTATATCAATTCGGTAGGCAGAATAAGAATACTTTTCAGTAGCGCTCCACCACCAACCAATTTCCCCAACGTTCCGGAATTCGCCATCTATGCTACGGTATCCGCCCGGGCGTGCAGTGAAGCCGGTTTCATTGGTCGAAGTACTATTATCACCAACCCAGTGTGCGTTCCCCATCTCTTTTAATTTTCCACCGGCTACGGCATATCCACCCAGGTAATCGACCAGTTCTGTCCATTCCTCATCACTCGGCAGGTGCCAGCCTGTAGGGCATGCGCCCTGCACTTCGCTTGGGTTAGTACTGCTGCTGATTGCACCGTTCATAGCTGCTGTCCAATTATAGAGGACGCCGTAAGAAGTGTAATTGGGGGTGGCTTTGGCTTCATCAATATCTGTCCCGTTGTAACCATATACATAATAATACGGCCCTTCTTCATCTTCTGATCCGTCAACCGGCCTGTTTACCATTGGCAAATAGACCAGGTTTTCGGCCATCCATACTTGATCGCCTATGGTGGCAGTTGGATAAACATGCCCATCACGGGGGTCAGTAAAACTACCTGCGTTACTCTCCTCCAGTGTCGTAAATGATACGGTGTTGCCATAGCCTGTGCCTACGCTATTAGTTGCATACGCCCGGGCATAGTAAGTTGTATTGGGCTCCAAATCTACAAGACTGCTTATGAAATTTCCGGTGCCACCACCATTCTCGGTTTTACGGTCATTAATGGTTGGTGGGGCTGTCGTATTCCAGCAGGTTCCTCTTTGGGTTATGACCTTTCCGCCATCATCAGTGATGTTTCCCCCTAAGAGGGCTGAGGTTATAGTTATTTCAACGGCTTCTGCAGTTGAAAGCAACGGGACATCGTCAGGGTCATCAATATGGACAGTATCTTTTTCGCAGCCAGCTGCAAAAACCAATAACCCCATCATTGCTAAGAGTAGATGGATAAAGAATTTTTGGCTTTTCATCGTTCGATAATTTAGTTGTTATGTTGCTCATTGAACAGCCTGCCAACAGTATGACCAAGGCTTGGAACTGATTCAACGTGTTATTGTCAACAACTTCTATACTACGAGTTTGTCTGCTCTACTGTGCGGAGTATAGAGCAGTCAAAGCCAGGGTTTACGCCGAAAAGCGGCGGTTATTTGCCTCAATAGGCAGGACTACTTTGTCAGCTGTATTCTTTATCCATTTATACAGATCAACTGAGCAAAGCAATGAGTTTTATCATCGTGTTGCAGTTTTTTTTCAATAGGGTATTTTCCACGCTGGAAAAGCGGCTAATTCACTAATGTACGCTACTGCGTTTTACTGCTACTAGTTTCGGTACGGAGTAGTATAGCAACGGAAATTTATTTAGCATTAAGCGCCCAGTTGTATTCCCGGAAACTCACTTCGGCACTGTCCTTCACATCTGTTGTAGTGTAACGGTCCACGAAAGCTTTGACATCGTCAAAATCCTCACCGTACCAGTTGAAAATCTGGGACAGTTCCAGTGATTTGGCGCTGATTGTATTGTAGGCTTCGTTGTTGATGAAGGCTTGCGTTTGCTGCTCCAGGTATTGCTCAAGCTTGTCTGCTGTCCAGGCGTGGTTGAGCAGGGGAGGGCAGGACTGCGCTGCACAATTGACCGCAAAGTGGATACGAGGCTCGTTGTAGCGGGGGCGGATGATATCGTGCTCAATTTGGTTAAGCGAATAGGTTTGCCGGCCCAGTTTTATCCATTTAACGTCCCAGGGGTTGCCATCGTGAAGGTCCCGGATACTCTTGACCGGATAATTATCCACGATGAGCTTGACCGTGAAGGCATTATAAACATTAATCCAGTAGGCGAGCTTCTCATCCCGGCTCCAGCTGTCCATAGGTGGGTGGTTAGCCAGTTCTTCGAGATAGGCGTTCAGGTCTTTATTATTTTTTGCCAGCTTTTTGTAGTTGACCGCGCCGTCCTCCGAGACGTACTGCTGAAGTACTGCCTCCCAAAGGCTGTGATCGGGTGTGGAGGCTTCGGGCGCAGATAGGGTGGTCATAATGGTCAGTAAAAAAGAAACGTAGATCATAGTTGAGTATCGATTTATGTGGGGGGAAGATAATCATTCTATCGTTCACAAAACTGATTTCCCGGAAGTGATGTTGCCTGCTCCGGCTTCAAATGTTCCGGAGCGGACATCTGTCTTCTTTTAGTAAGCGTAAATCATCGCTTTCGTATCCACAGGCCGCCCATCGATCACCAGGCTGTAGTAATAGGTGCCGGGTGTGTACCGATGGTTTTCATAGCCGTATACTACCTGCACAAGCCCCGGGTTGAGCTCAACTTTGTACCGTGCGAGCTCTCTGCCTTGTGTATCTGCAATTCGTATAAAGGCGGTATTGTAATCAATGGGGGACTCGACCATGACACCGATCGTGGTAGCTTCATCAAAGGGATTGGGGCGGTTCTGCAGCAGTGTTAGGCCCTCGTAGGTTTTCACTTCCTGAGTGCTTGTTGTAAGGTTGGCAAAGGTTTCTTCTGAAAAATGGCTCTCGATATTGTTGGAATCCAATGCAGCGGCTGACAAAAGATATACCGTGCCGGGAGGGAGCCAGGAAAGCGTATCTTCTAAAGCGGTGACGGTTACCAGCGTATCGAAGTAAGCGGTCTCTGTCTCGAAGCTTCGGATGCCGAGGCGGTAAAGCCCGGTACCCGCCGCGTCTTCAAACTTGTAACGCACGCCTGCCAGGGTGGCTTCCAGCTCGAAGTTGGTGGGGGTGGCGGGCCCCATAGCACTTGCGGCGGCAGCACTGCCGTTCAGTACGGTATTGCGGGCCAGGTAGTTGAAGTCAACGAAGAAGCTATCTATTTGCCCGTCATCATTAGTGTCTACACCGAGGATGTCCTCCATGGTGTGCTGCCGGTCGTGATAGTCCGGTGTGCTGGGGTTGCCATTGCCATGCTCATTGGCAGAAGTAAAGCGGACTGCAGAGTAGCCTCTTTGCCGAAAAGGGATGTGGTCGCCGCCACGCCCGGCCCGGTCCTCCCGTGATATGATATTGACTTCAGCAGCTACAGGCACAATGGGAGCAATATTTTCATCATACTGCAGTTTGCTGTAGCGGGCCAGCAGCCGGGAAGAAGATGCTCCAAAGAGCCCTCCGTTTGAGGAATAGACCCGAACGTTGATGCTGTCAATGGCATTCAGGCCCGGGCAGCCGGGAGGTGAGGCGGTCGCCCCGCAAATGATGCCGCCTACGATATCGTTGTTGTAGACGCCACGGATTTGAATGTTTTCCTGCTCGGCGTATTCGGCAAAAGCGTTGGCGCCAAATAACCCCTGCTCTTCTCCTGTGGTGATCATGAAGACGATCGTCCGGTTAAAAGCATACTGGCTCATCACTCGTGCCAGCTCCAGGACCAAAGCTGTCCCTGTGGCGTTGTCCTCCATACCGTGGGCCATACACCCGGTGTCACAAACCTCAGCACAACGGCTGTCCATATGGCCTTCAAGGAGTACGACCTCGCCGCGGTCCGGTCCAATACCGGGCAAAACAGCAAGCACGTTCCTGTGCTGCCCCATGCCGCAGATGTCCTGATCAAACTGGAAATATCCGACCTCAAGCCGGCCCTCCTGTGCTGCCGGGAAATTTTCGAACTTGCTATGCGCCCAGCGGCGGGCTGCCCCCATACCGAAGGTAGCACTCGTAGTATCAGCGCCCGTATTGCGGTTTTCGAAACTGCTTAATTCCACCAGATAGTCGTAAAGCGAATCCGGGGAAACGGATTCCACCAAATCAGCAAAGATGGCATCCGGGTGATTGATCAGGGTAGCCGGCTCGTAGGTGTCGGCCGGATAATTGCCCTTCAAAAGGTCGTCCATGACGGGATTGGTTAGTAACAGGTTGGTTTGGCTGTGAAGGGTAACTACAGACAGGACTGCAAAAAGGGAAAGTAAAAGTCGCTTCATGGCTCTTTTTTGTGAGGATTGGAGATTACTATACTGACGATTAAGTGGTTTGCCATAGCAATGTCAGCATTTACGCTGGGAAGTGGCTTGCTCCGATGTCGCAAACCACTTCGTATCGCGTATAATACCCAAGTATAATAAAGTTGGTTTTGAAAATGTTTTGAAAGAGCAGCAGGGAGCGGTAATTGGATTTCTTTAATGTTATATTAACTTTTGCGGGTATGGAATTCCCCATCCTGCACTATCTTACAGATGAAACCAAAACCGAAATACAGGAAATCATGAAATTCAGAATCCTACTCGTACTAATGCCTTTGTCTTTCGCCCTGAACAGCGTGGCGCAGGATTGTTCCACTTTTTTCCCTTTCAAGGAGGGAGCCTATATGGAATATACCACCTTCAACAAAAAAGGTAAAGTGGAAAGCGTTACTGAAAATACTGTAAAGGTCATCAATGAAGATGATGGCGAAATCGAAGCAGAAGTCAGCACTGTCCTGAAGGATAAGAAAGGCAAAGAGTCTTACTCCGGCACCTATCAGGTCTTTTGCAAAGACGGCAAGCTGCTTATGGATGTCAACTCCATGTTCAATCCGGCTATGCAACAGTCCTTTAGCGGTTACGAAGTCACAATTGAGGGTGATGCGCTATCCTTCCCAAATGATATTGAAGTCGGCCAGGAACTGCCGGATGCTTCCTCAAAGATTACCACAGCTGCAAGCGGTATTAATATCGCTTCTATGAATATTGAAATAACGGACCGAAAGGTAGAAGGGAAAGCCACAATTTCCACAGAAGCAGGGTCTTTTGAGTGCTATAAAATCAGCCAGACTTCCAACATCAAAATGATGATCAGCCGTTCTTACTCCACGGTGGAGTATTTTGCAGAAGGCGTAGGAGTGGTTAGGTCTGAGACCTACGACGGAGGTGGCAAACTGCAAAGCTACATGGAACTTACTGCAATTGAAAAATAAGGCTCTAAAGCCCATTTGAAGGAAAACCATTGTACGCAGCTCCTTTCGGTCAACCGGGAGGGGCTTTTCTTTTAGGGCCTTGCGAAGTGTAGGATAGCTTTCCGTATGACTTCAGCGACAGCAGTATAGAACACAGGCATGATCCGGTCTGCATCATCAGTGGGTTGATGATAATCTTCATGGTCCTCTACGCCAAAGTAGAGAAATGGGATGCCTTTTTTGTGAAACTCGCCATGATCGGAGGCGTAGGTCCAGTCATCAGAACGGGTAGGCGTTGGCGCTTCGTGCCCAAACCTGACTTGTATCGGTGCTTTTTGTGCAATCCGGTCCAATGGTGCGCGCAGCTCAGGGTAATGGCCTGCGCCACAGATGTAAATTTGTTCCTTGGCATTGCGGCCGATCATATCCATATTGATATTCAGGATGATATGCTCTAATGGCACCGTTGGTTCATCTACGAAGTGGTTGGCACCCCGGAGCCCAACTTCTTCAGCATCCCATGCTGCAAAGAGAAGGCTGTAAGGCGTGGGGTTGGCCTGAAAATACCTGGCCAGCTCCAGAAGTGCGCCCACACCTGAAGCATTATCGTCTGCGCCATTATAGACTTCACCACCCCGTTCGCCAACATGATCGTAATGTGCGGAAATTACAATAACTGAGTCCGGTACCTCAGTACCCTTAACCATTGCCAGTAGATTAGTGGCTTTGTAAGTCTTTTTAGGAAAACGGCTGTAAAAATGGAACGGCTGCCGATAGCTCTCCTTTCCTGCAGGCATTAACCCGTAATCTTCAAACCGCTGCAGGATGTAAGCGGCAGCAGCAGCATTACCTTCACTATCTGTTTCCCTGCCTTTTAATGCATCAGAGGATAGAAACCGCACATGAGACATGAGAGAGTCGGTAGCTATCATACTCGCTTGCGCAAATGCAGTAGAAGACACTAACAGCAGGGAAAGGATAATGAGGTATTTCATAAATATAAATTAACGGCCCGGCTTAAACCAGGCCGGACCGTATGTTTTAACCAACCACGATATTGATCATTCGCTTGGGCACCACAATGACTTTGCGGATGGTCTTACCTTCAATCCATTTTTGGATATCTTCCAGTTCCCGGGCAGCTGCCTCAAGGTCTTCTTTGGAAGCATCAGATGGGAAGGAAGCCGTAGCCCTGGTTTTTCCGTTGATGGCAATGGGGTATTCCACTTCATCTTCTTTGAGGTACTCCGGATTGAAAGCCGGATATTGGCCATCTCTGTGAACGCTGCCTCCGTGTCCAAGCTTTGACCAAAGATCTTCTGCGGTAAAAGGAGCAAATGGCGCTATAAGTACAGTCAGAGGCTCCAGGATGTCCCGCTTGTTACACTTCATCTTGCGCAGCTCATTAGTCGCAATCATGAAGGCACTGACGCAGGTATTGAAGGAAAAACGTTCGATGTCCTGTTCCACCTTCTGAATGGCCTGGTGCAGTACCTTAAGCTCGGCTTTGTCCGGTGCCTCATCGCTAACCGTGAAATGCCCATCCTTGTCGGAAAACAGATCATAGAACCGGCGCAGGAACTTATAAACGCCATCGATGCCCTGTGTGTCCCAGGGCTTGGCCTGTTCAATAGGGCCCAGGAACATCTCGTACATCCGGAAGCAGTCTGCTCCGTACTGTGCCACGACATCATCCGGGTTGATGACATTGAATTTCGATTTCGACATTTTGCCGACCTCGCTGTAAGTCACCATTTTGCCTTCCGCATTGGTTTCGAAAGCCGCGCCTTTGAACTCCGGGCGCCATTCGAGGAACTGCTGAATGCCTCTCTCATCCAGGTAGGAATCGTCCTTGCCATAGTCGCTGACAAAGTCCACGTGAACCGGTATTTGTGCCCATTCTGTATCCGGGTACTGACCGGTCAGGTCAGCAGAAACAAAGCGCTTCTGGCCTGTGCTGTTTTTGTCGAAGTAAATAAACTCAATCACGCCCTGTATCATCCCCTGATTGATCAGCTTCTTTGCATATTCCTTTTTGGGGACCAGCCCAAGGTCGTAAAGGAAGTGGTTCCAGAAACGGCTATAAAGCAAGTGGCCTACTGCATGCTCAGAGCCACCGATGTACAAATCCACATCCTGCCAGTAGTCCACATCCTCTTTGGATACAAAAGCCTGGTCATTGCCGGGGTCCATGTATCGGTACCAGTACCAGGAAGAGCCTGCCCATCCTGGCATGGTGGATAGTTCATAATCGTACTGTCCTTTGTACTTCCAGTCGTTTGCCCGGCCCAGCGGTGGCTCACCGGTCTCGGTAGGCAGGTATTTGTCTACCTGTGGCAAGACCAGTGGCAGCTCGGACTCGTCAATCAAATAAGGCACGCCATCTTTCCAGTAAGCAGGCACAGGCTCTCCCCAGTACCGCTGACGGCTAAAGACGGCATTGCGCAGGCGGTACTGAATTTTCCCACGGCCGGCGCCCTGTGTTTCGAGCCAGCTGATAAGTTTAGGTACGGCTTCTTCGTATGCCAGCCCGTTGATCAGCTCGGAGTTGATGTATTTACCTTCTTTGGTGGCATCAGCTGCTTCGTCCAGATTTTGCTGGGCATCGAGTATGGGCACTATAGGCAGCCCAAAGTGCTTGGCAAAGTTCCAGTCCCGCTGATCACCGGAAGGTACCGCCATGACCGCTCCCGTACCATAGCCCGCGAGCACATAGTCGGCAATGTAGATGGGCACTTTCTCTCCGTTGACCGGATTCAGGCAATAACTACCGGTGAAAGCTCCGGTAACTTTCTTGACCTCTGCCATACGCTCCACCTCAGAACGGGAAGCGGTCCATTTGATGTATTTTTCGATTTCTTCCTGTTGCTCCGGCTTGGTCAGTTGAGCGACGAGTTCATGCTCAGGAGCCAGCACCATGAAGGTAACGCCATAGATGGTGTCTACCCGGGTGGTGAATACTTCAATTTTGGTATCCGGCGTTTCCTCCAGTGCAAACTTTACGCTTGCGCCCTGAGAACGGCCAATCCAGTTGCGCTGCTGCTCTTTCAGGCTTTCCGGCCAGTCAACGTTGTCAAGCCCGTACAGCAACCGGTCCGCGTAGGCTGTAATGCGCATGCTCCACTGCTGCATAAGTTTGCGCTCTACCGGATAGCCGCCCCGCTCGCTGACGCCATCTTTGACCTCGTCGTTGGAGAGTACCGTACCCAGTTGGGGGCACCAGTTGACATAGCTTTCCTCCGGAAAGGTAAGGCGGTAGTTGAGGAGGAACAGTTGTTGTTCTCCTTCTGACATATTTTTCCATGCCTCGGCTGTTATTTCAGGAGTTTCCTTATTGGCTACAGCATTGAGGTTGGCGTTGCCCTGCTGTTCCAGGTGCTGTACAAGTGTTTCTATTGGCAGGGCTTTGTCGGCTGAAGTATCGTAATAGTGGTTATACAGTTGCATGAATATCCACTGCGTCCACTTGTAATAAGCCGGGTCACAGGTTTGTACCTCCCGGCTCCAGTCGAAGCTAAAGCCAATATTATCCAGTTGCTCGCGGTACCGCTGTATATTCTCTGTGGTAGATTTTGCGGGGTGTACGCCAGTTTGAATAGCGTATTGTTCTGCCGGTAGGCCAAAGGCATCGTAGCCCATAGGGTGCAGGACATTGAACCCTTTGAGTCGCTTATAGCGGGAGTAAATATCCGAGGCAATGTATCCAAGGGGATGACCAACGTGGAGACCGGATCCGGAAGGATAGGGAAACATATCAAGTACGTAGTACTTTGGCTTATCGGGGTCTATGTTTACTTTGTAAATCCCCTCTTTTTCCCAGAATGCTTTACACTTACTCTCGATTTCTCCGGGTTTGTATTCCATGCTACAGCTGCGGTTTTGATGGTTGATTAAACGTTGATGGGCAAACAGGAGTTCCCCATGCCGTTTTTCAGAGCGCGAAAATAGGTATTTTCCGGTGAAAACCCCACGTGGCAGCAGGATGCAATTCGCTGGGGGTGGCGTAAAAGCAGAAAGCGTTGTATTTTTGTTAGCTAAATGCTTTGGAATATGGTGCAGATTGCGAATCCTATCTACGATGTGGTCTTTAAATACCTCATGAATGATGAGAAGCTGGCAAGGCTGCTGCTCTCTGCTATTATAGGAGAAGAAGTAGTCAGTCTGAAGCTACGCCCCACTGAGCATCAATTTCCCGTTGGTAAAGCACTGATGGTAATGCGCATGGACTTCAGTGCCCGCATCAGGTACGCTAATGGAGAGGAGCAGCTCGTGATTCTGGAATTGCAGAAGGCCAAACTGGCTACAGATATTATGCGGTTCAGGCGCTACCTTGGCGAGCAATACCGCAACAAAAATAATGTGGTACAGGAACCCGCAGAGGAGTATGCGCAGCGAAAGGCACTGCCTATACTCAGTATCTATTTCCTTGGGCACAAGCTTGATCATATCACTGCGCCTGTGATCCGGATCAACCGTTCTTACACGGATGCCGCAACCGGAGAAGTTCTTCAGGAAAGGGAAATCTTTATCGAGAGCCTCACCCACGATAGCATTATCATTCAGATTCCCTACCTGACTGGCCACCGCCGCAATGAGTTAGAGCAATTACTATCACTATTTGACCAATCTTTTATCAATGAAGACCGGCACCTGCTCAATATAGAAGAATTCGAGGTTCCAAAGCGCTACCGTGCACTGCTTCGCCGATTGCAGCAAGCCGTTGCTGAGCCAGAAGTCCGTGAAATCATGGATGCAGAGGATGACCTGATCGAAGAATTTGAGGACTATCAGCGCATGATAGCAGAAAAAGAACGAGAGCTTTTCGAAAAAGAGCAGCGGCTCTCCCAGAAGGACCAGGAGCTCTCCCAGAAGGACCAGGAGCTCTCCCAGAAGGACCAGGAGCTCTCCCACAAAGACCAGGAACTTTCGCAGAAGGACCAAGCGCTTTCGCAGAAGGATCAGGAGTTACAAAAAAAGCATGAACAACTACGCAGAGTCGCTGTCACGCTGACAAAAGCAGGGCAGTCCCCTAAAGAGGTCGCTGCTATACTAGGCATTGAACTTGAAGAGTTGAATGACCTGCTTTCCTGATTCAATCACGTCAGATTATATTAAACGAATGGATTGCGTTTTTTTACTGCAAAATCCAGCCTTATCTTTACACAAAAAATGAAAACATGCTGAAAAGTCTGATCAAAGTAGGGTTGTTGTTAGTGGGCGGCATCCTGGTGTACAATTACTTTTTTGGTACGCCGGAGGAGAAAGCACAATCCAAGGAAATATTCACCAGTGTAAAAGACCTCACAAAGTCAGCTTTTGACCTGCTTAAACAGGAAAAGCAAAAGTTTGATGAAGGCAAATATGACGAAGCAGTTGATAAAGTAGGTGGGCTCCTCGACAATCTAAAAAGCAAAGCCGAACAATTGGAAGACAATCGCGATTTGCTGGACAAGATTGCTGAGCTCGAAGAAAAAAGAAAACGGCTAAGTGAGGATATCAATCGGGAATTACCGGAGAATTATAACAATACACCTGATGAACGGCCCACTATGGATAGCTCCAGCCGAAAGGAAATCGAGAATGAATGGGAGGATCTCGTTCGCAAAACAGAGGGGCTGATGGAGGAAATGGAGAAAAAAGAGCAATAAGGCTTTAATCAAGCATCGCTCGTGTACACTTCTCAATAGGCGAAATACCGTCTATAAGTAGGTTGCCACGGTATGCACGTCCCTGGTGGGGATGGTAGGCTTCAAAAACAAGGTAGTAAACATCTTGTTTGACAAAAAACTCTATTTCGTATTCTTCCCAGCGGGATTGCCGGATTACAGGAGACTCATAGAGAACCTGAGCTTGCTGACATTTAGAAGTGCCACCGTAAATACGTAGTTGTAATTTGCCGTTGTACGTCTCATAGTTGTCAGAATGTGAAAGGAACAGGGTTAGTGTATAACAATCGTTCTTCTTCAATGGCTGGGATAGCCGTTGCCCTATACTTTCCCAGGTCCCGTCCTCACGGGTAATGAGCCCTACGTAAGTGTCGCCATCTTCTGCTGGCTGATAAACGCCCCACTGGCCGGGAAGAATATCCGGCGTCGAACCCAGCTGGCACCCAAACCACCCACTGGGTACTGTGGCATCCTGAGCGGCATCTTCAAAAGAGGAGTTGTTTAGAAAAATAGGTTGCGCCAGTAAGGTAATCCCGGGTAAGCCCGATATTAACAGGACAAGGGCAAGGTTTCTCATAGCATGCATGCTTTTTTACAAAAACGAAAGCAAAATTCGCTTTGTTGCCTGGCACTTCCGCCTTTATGGAGGTTTAGGGGTTCTGTTTCGCTTATATTTTCTAATTTTGCGCGTATTCAACAAACCGAACCCTACAATTTGCGGCCTTTTTTACGGCGCACCTAGCAAATACCTTCTATGCCCGAGCAGCAAGATCCACGTCGTTCAGGAAGCCGTCCCAATTATTGGCATTCCATCATCAGCGTAGCATTGGTGCTGTTCGCCCTTGGCTTCTTTGCCCTGACGCTTTTTAATGCACAGCTGATCGTTAACGAACTTAAGGAAAAAGTTAATCTGATCATCGAATTGCAGGGGGAGGAGACCGATAATATGGCCAGGCAAATCCTGCAGGAAGTAGACCAAATGGGTTTTGTCCGTGAAGGCTCTGCCGAGTTCATAAGCAAGGAACAGGGGGCTGAATTGATGCGGGAAGATTTTGGTAACGACTTCCTGAAGCTTGACCTGCCTAATCCTTTGTATGATGTCATCACCTTCAACGTGAAGGCTGCTTACATGCACCCGGATAGTTTAAAAGGGATTCGTACCGCTCTGATTGAACGCGAAGGCATAACTGACGTATACTATCAGGAAAGCCTGGTGAATGATATTGCGGATAATATCAAAATGATCGGCATCGCAGCACTGGCTATTTTAGTTTTGTTTCTTGGTATTGCAGGCTTGCTTATTCATAATACTGTCCGTCTGGCGCTGTATGCCAACCGCTTCCTGATCAAGAATATGGAACTGGTTGGTGCCACCTGGGAGTTCATTAGCCGGCCATTCCTGCGCAGAGCGATGATCCATGGCCTGTTTAGCGGAGCATTGGCATCCGGGGCGTTGTTGCTCCTGTATCTCTACGTTCAGGCGGATGTACCTGGGTTACGGGATATTCAGGACTGGACCGGGATGTTTATATTGTTTGGTTTACTGTTAACCATGGGTATGGCCATCAATACGGTCAGCACATTCCTGGTCGTTCGCAAATATTTGAAAATGAGAGTAGATGACCTCTACTAAATTAATAGTCTAAATTGAAGTCATGAGTAAGGAAAAACCTGGAAAGAAAAAGGTGGTCGTTACCACTGATAGTAAGAGTACAGCAAAAAAAGTGGTGAAACCAACGAGCTCCCGCCGCAGTACACGGGAGGTTGAGTCTCCTCAGATGGAGCTGGCATTTGGCAAGTCTAACTACATCCTCATCGCAGGAGGGCTGGGGCTTGTTCTCCTCGGGCTGATCTTAATGGCAGGTGGCGATATGCCTTCTCCAGATGTATGGGAAGACGATATCATTTACAGCGCCCGCCGCACTGTGCTTGCCCCTATCGTGATTTTGATGGGGCTGGGGATGGAGATTTGGGCAATTTTTAAGAAATAGCCGATTGTCAACCCTTCCTGCTTTACGGGTAGGAAGCTCAATTATGCACAATCATGGAAGATATCCTTCGTTCTGTACTGCTCGGAGTCATTCAGGGGCTAACAGAGTTTCTGCCTATCAGCAGTAGCGGGCATTTGGAACTGGCTAAATTTTTTCTGGGTGACGACAGCATGGCAGAAGAGAGCTTGCTCATGACCGTGACTTTACACGCGGCTACCGCGCTTTCCACGCTATTGATTTTCCGAAAGGATGTGGCGGAAATTCTGCGGGGATTATTGCAGTTAGAGTGGAATGAAGAGCTGCAGTTTTCCCTTAAGATCGTCCTGTCCATGATCCCTGCCGCATTCGTAGGGCTCGTTTTTGAAGAGCAGATTGAACAGCTATTCGATCAACGCATTATGCTTGTTGGGTTTATGCTCATCGTTACCGGGTTGTTGTTATTCCTGGCAGACCGGGCAAAGCGTACCAATAAAAGTGTCTCCTACACCAATGCCCTGATCATCGGAATCGCTCAGGCTATCGCCATACTGCCCGGGATTTCCCGCTCCGGTGCTACCATCTCAACTTCTGTTTTGTTAGGAATTGACCGGGAAAAATCAGCCCGCTTTTCTTTCCTTATGGTCGTACCTCTGATACTTGGCAAAATGGCGAAGGATATACTGGATGGAGAAATGGTAATGTCAGCGGATCAGGCTATCCCCCTGGCGGTAGGCTTTGTTGCTGCTTTTGTAACAGGAGCCTTCGCTTGCCTTTGGATGATCAGCCTGGTGAAGCGTAGTAAATTGACCTATTTTTCTGTATATTGTTTTATCGTTGCTGCAATTGCCATTTTCATGGCGACCTCTTAAGGCTTGTAGCAGCTTTATTTGTATGGGTAGTACCTGATGATACTGCCCGTTTGTTGTTTATAAAACACTTTAAATGGACATGGAGGGAGATGACCAACCGGTTCCCAGGTATGACTTTAGAGCAGGTGCCACACTTCTAGTCGACAAGCCACAAGGCTGGACATCATTTGATGTCGTGAATAAAGTCCGCTACAAAATCAAGCATCGACTGAAGGTGAAGAAGATAAAAGTCGGGCATTCAGGTACCCTTGATCCCATGGCAACAGGGCTTCTTGTACTTTGTACAGGTAAGTTTACCAAAAAGCTAAACGATCTGCAAGGGCTTTCCAAATCCTACACGGGAACTATGTTTATTGGCGCGACAACGCCTTCCTATGATGCGGAATCGGAAATACAGGAGCGATTCCCAACTGACCACATTACCCCCGAAATTATCGAGCAGGCCCGCCAGCAGTTCACTGGCAAAATACAGCAAGTACCTCCTATGTTCAGCGCAATCAAGGTAGATGGGCAGCCACTTTATAAAAAAGCCCGGAAGGGCGAAATCGTTGAGGTAGAGCCCCGCGATGTGGAAATCTTTAGCTTTAAGATCACCCGGGTGGAGTTGCCGGAGATCGACTTCGAGGTCAGTTGCAGCAAAGGCACCTACATCCGTTCACTGGCGCACGACTTTGGGATAGCCTTGCAAAGCGGCGCATACCTGACCGCCCTTCGGAGGACCAAAGTTGGAGATTTCGATATTAAGAATGCCTGGTCTCTCGACAATCTGGTAGAATTTATCGAAAATGGACCGGTTATCGGTGCTGAAAAGGCTGCTGAATAGCGCCTATCGTACAGTTTTTAGCTGTTGTGCCTCTTTAAGCCAGGTGGGATTTCCTTATTTTGAGATCAAAAATGGGTAACCTTCTTGCTTTTTCCCGCCTGCTGCTGATTTTTTCCATTTCCCTGAGCGCTTGCACAGGGGTACAGCAAACTGAACCTTACGAAGAAAAGGAAAGCGGTGCCGCCCTTGCTATGGAAGAATGGGGCAGAGTCCGGTCTTATCCTGATGGGAAAATTCAAATGCGCAACCTGGCCATCGCTCACGAGGCACAACAAACCCTTTTGGAGTTTCGAGGCAACTCGGCAGAATGGGAGCCGCTGGGGCCAAAGAATTTCGGTGGACGAACGCTCTGCCTGGCTTTCCATCCTAATAATCCAGACATCATCTATGCAGGTTCCGCTAGTGGCGGGCTTTGGAAGTCCACCTCAGCCGGGGTTGGGGTGGAAGCCTGGGAACGGGTTGCACTGGGGCATCCGGTACTAGGGGTGAGCAGCATTGCCATCAACCCGGACAACCCGGAGGAGATGTACATAGGTACCGGCGAGGTGTACAACTACACAGTCGCTATGCCCGGTGTTTCCGATCGCCTTACCAGGGGCTCTTATGGCATGGGTATACTTAAAACCACTGATGGCGGACTAACCTGGGAAAAATCCCTGGATTGGTCCTATGAAGAAATGCGGGGCGTTTGGGATGTCCTTATCAATCCGCAAAACACCAATACCGTGTGGGCAACCACCACAGAAGGTACTTACCGCTCTCTGGATGCCGGGCAAACCTGGAGCCTGGTGCATGACTTCCCCATGGGTATGGACTTAAATCTACATCCGGCCGACACAGCTGTGCTATTCGCAACCTATGGGGGGTATGAAAGCCCTCAGGCTGGTATCTTTCGCTCTTCCGATGGGGGCGCAAGCTTTCAGCCAGTCCCAGGCTTGCCTACCGACTATTCCGGAAAGGCGATGTTGAGCATCAGCCCTTCTAATCCGGAGATTATTTACATCTCCCTTGCGGATGCCTTCGAGAGCCGGGGGCTCTATAAGTCTGAGGATGGTGGAAATAACTGGGGCCTAATCAATACCGATGATATTGCCCGCTTCCAGGGCTGGTATTCTCATGATGTGGCGGTTAAGCCGGATAATCCGAATACCATTATTTACACCGGTGTAGACTTGTTCAAATCCGTTGATGGTGGCGCAACAGTTGCTCAGAAAGCCTTTTGGTTCAAATGGTTCTTCGGACAGACACCGGTGGGTGGCCCGGAAGGCCCCTTCGACTATGTGCATGCCGATATTCACGCGGCTTACTATTCCCCTTTTGACAACAACACGGTCTTCGTAGCTACAGATGGCGGCGTTTTTGTATCCGAAGACAACGGCGAGTCATGGTCTGGGCGAAATGGAGGTTATCAAACCCAGCAGTTTTACGCTAAGTTTTCCAGCAGCCTGACTAACCCTAACCTGGCGATCGGTGGCTTACAGGATAATGCAACGGCTGTCTATCTGGGGGATGACTCCTGGTACCGCGTAATCGGTGGCGATGGGATGTGCACCGCTATTGACCAGGAAGACAACAGCCGTGTCTACGGCTCTTTTCAGCGGCTGAATATCCGCCAGAGCTTCAATGGCGGGCTGGACTTCGGTCCCTTACCCATCAGCAGTCTGGGTAATGAAGTGACAAACTTTAACGGTCCCTTTATCCTTGCTCCTCAGAACCCGGCTACTATTTATGCCGGGGCACAGCGCTTGCACCGAAGTAATAATTATGGAGTAAATTGGGCCGCCACCTCCAGCGGGCCGGTCGATAGCGAATACGAGAATCCAATCCTGACAATCGCTGCTGCACCTTATGATCAGAATGTACTGCTGGTGGCAACGGCTCCATTGTTGGGCGGTACCGCAAAAGTGATGCGCAGTTCGGACGGTGGGTCTTCCTGGAGCCCTGTTAATGGTTTGCCAGACCGGGTTTTTATGGAAATCACTTTCGACCCTGCAACTCCGGGTACCGTGTATGCGGTTTGCTCTGGCTTTGGTACGGACCATGCCTTCAAATCTGAAGATGGAGGGCTCACCTGGTCATCGATCAGCTCAGGTTTGCCAGATGTTCCCGCCAATTCTATCGTAGTTGACCCTGAACAGCCCTCCGATTTGTATGTAGGCAATGATCTGGGCGTTTACGCTTCCTTTGATTACGGACAGAGCTGGGAATGGTACTCAGATGGCATTGCGGATGCTGTTATGGCCATGCACCTAAGTATCGGAGCAGGGCGTAAACTCCGCGTAGCCACCCATGGATTGGGCGTTTACGAAACCGACCTTCGCGATATTGTAAGTACAGAGGACCCCATGGCTAGCCGTTCCCGGCTGCTACCCGCTTTCCCTAATCCTGCTGATAATGAGCTCACTGTTCCCTTTGAATTAGGCAGCGCAGCTCAGGTAACCCTGCGGGCGTACAATGGGCAGGGGCAGTTGATAACAACTTTGCTGTCCGGGCAATATGCTGAAGGAAAGCATCAGGCTACCGTTGATGTCTCAGGTTGGCCTTCCGGGCATTACGCTCTGGTACTGGAGGGCACCTTCGCCAATGGGCAGGCTTTGCGCAAAGTAAGTAGTCAGGTGGTAATGCACTAAGTCGAAAATTAGCGTTCAGCTTACGCAGCGTTACCTAACGCTAGGTAGTTTTTGGGTCTTGATGCCTTAATTTGGGTATTGTGAGCCCGAATATCACCGGTTACTTTTGCATCTGTATTTATTTAGATTTAATCCACTTAAATAGAGACGGATGCCAAACTACAAACTACTGAGCCTTGCCCTTGCAATAAGTGTATTATTTTGGAGCTGTGATTCCGAAGAGGATAACAGTTATACCATACCTGATACCTACAGCTTTGAGAATGTAAGCTACGATGGACAGGTACAGCGCCTGCAGATGCTCCTGGAAATGAAAAGCTACCTGGGTTCTGCCAATACGCCCGGTACTGTACTCGATGCAGGTCGTCTGAAAGCCATGTACGCTAACGATGCAGCCGCAGCCAACTGGACCTTGGAATACGATGCCTCCAAGCAGCTGAAAAGCAAAACCTTCGAACAGGAACAAGCCCGGTTTGAAACCCTGATGGATGCCATCGCCCAGCACAGCCAATCAACAGCGCCTGGTGAAGAAGGCGTTGCCGGTGTGGTGGTCAGTCTGGATGGCGCCAAGCAATACCTGCTGAATGAAAAAGGCGTGGAATTTGCCCAGTTGATCGAGAAAGGCCTCATGGGCGCCTGTTTCTACTATCAGGCCCTGACCGTCTACTTTGGGGACGATCGCATGAACGTCGACAACGAAACCATAACCCCCGGCGAAGGCACCGATATGGAGCACCACTGGGATGAAGCTTTTGGCTACTATGGCGTGCCTACAGATTTCCCACTCAATAAAGACAACATCGCCTTTTGGGGTGTTTACTCTGACCGCCGCGACCCCATTCTCAACTGCAATCAGCAGATGATGGATGCTTTTATCAAAGGTCGGGCTGGCATCAGCAATGACGACCTTACCGCCCGTGATGAAGCCATCGCAGAAATCCGTCAGACCTGGGAAACCATCACCGGGGCGACTGCGATCAGCTACCTGAACACGGCCATCGAAAGTTTTGATGATATGGCGATCCGTGCGCACGCCCTGTCTGAAGCCATTGCCTTCACCTACGCCATTCAGTTCAGCCCGGAGAAGCGTATGAGTAACGCGGAGGTTGCAGCAGTGCTTGAAGACATTGCCGGCAGCAGCGATTTCATGGAAATGGACTTGTACAATACCACTCCTGAACGCCTGAATGACGCTAAGATCAAACTGGCGGAAGCTTTAGACCTGATGGAATCCAAGGACAGTTTCTAATAAATCTGCCTGAATTTAGCCCTTAGTTTTTAGGCCATAGCCCTTTAATTTATTCATTGCCGTACACTTTTATTTTACGGGAAGTTCTTTGAAAATTGGAAAGAAAGATTTAAAGCATGCCTGACATAAAATCGGACAGCCCTCAGTCCAATCTGAAACACGGACAAGCTATCGATTCGGTCTTTACGGCAGAATTTACCCAACTGGGCTGAGGTTCGGGCATCAAACTCGAACAAGATACAGATGATGAAAGCCAGGCTAGCCACGATCAAGAGATTGAACAAGGTTTGAGGCTCTTCAATCCTGGTTTTATGAATGTGGAATCCGCGAGATTTGATATCGCCGAAAAAGGTTTCAATGTGATACCTCTTTCGGTAATATGTTTCGGCTTGCGGGCCATATTCCAAGCTGGTCAACAGATACAAAGGTCGGTCATATCGGGTCCGGTCATGCCAGAACAAGACATTGACTGGCCCAAACCCTTGCTTAGTCACATACATTTGGGGCAGGAACAAGCTTTTTTGACCGATACTTGCGGCCAAATGGCCAAAAGCCGAAGCATTCTCCATGTCCGGATGATCGGCTACCAAAGTATCCTTCGCCGTTTTTAGCACGTACTCCCAACCGTGAGCCAAACAAGACTGTTGCAACTCGCAGCCGTCGAATTCGGCATCTCCCAGCAGGAAAATCCGGCAATCCTGTTCCAGGATACTGTCCATAAGCATCGCCACTTGACCGATAATGGCCACGTGCATGTGTTCCGGGAAATGGCCTTTGGGAGCTTTACGAACTACCCAACAAATGGGAATGGCTCGCCTGCGCCAGATTACACTGACCATCAGCGCCATGCAGTCTTTGCCCACACAGGAGCCATCGATGGCCAGAACTAACTCTCCAGCCTTGCTCAGAGAGTGGAGAATCGGAAGAAGGTAGGGTATAAAGTGTACCGTGACATCGGTCCACTTATTTTGCAACCAACGCTTGGCCTTCTTGACCCGACTTTCCAGGTCAGTGGGGTCTTCCATATGGCGGCCCAACTCTGATAAAGATGCCCGGCCACCTTTGATTAAGGCACCTAATAAACCAGATAAGACGGTTAATCGACGCAAGGCGTTGCCTTGTGGAACCTCAGATTGATGCTTTATCAACCATTTTTTAGATCTTTGCAGAACGGCATTTTGAAAGGGTTTTCTGCAAAGATTTTTAAAATCTCAGAAAACCCTTATTTTTTCTGTCTCTCTTTCCAAACTTTCAATGAACTTTTTGCCGAGCTAAAAGTGTACGGCAATGAATTAATTTAAATGGGCCAGGCCAATACCAACCAACCCACTAAATTTTATGCAATTGTTAAAGCCAATTTTTTGTTTTGCCGGCCTTGCTGCCCTTCTTTTGTTTGCGGGTTGCGGGGACGATATGGGCGGCGCACAGCGGCCCTGTGAAAGTGATTTTGATCAGCAGTCCTTGTTTACCCACATTGCGGAGGAAATCATTCTACCGGGGTATGCCGCTCTGGAGCTGAGTGCAAACAACCTGCATGCTGCTGCTTTCGATTTTGCGGAAGCCCCTTCCACCCAAACCCTGGCCGATGCCCGGGCAGCCTTTGAAACAGCTTATCTGAGCTGGCAGGAGGTCGCACAGTTCGAGTTTGGGCCGGCGGAAGCAGTGGCCCTGCGTGCCACACTGAATAACTTCCCGCTCAATGCCTCCGCTTTGGAATCCAAAATCAACGGGGAGGACTACGACTTTACCAATCCGAACACTTTTGATAAAGGTTTTCCTGCCCTGGACTATCTGCTGTACGGGTTAGGAGATGGGAGTGAGGAGGCTGTAGCCGCGCAATTTGCGGATGCTAAATACGCTACTTTTCTGACCGCGCAGACGGCATTTATTGCGGATGCTGCCAACACGGTCAGTGATGCCTGGAAAAACGGGTACCGCGATCAGTTCGTGGTCAATGAAGGTACTGCCGCCGGTGCATCCCTCAGTCAGATCATCAATGGGCTGAATGAGCATTATGAGATGATCAAGCGGGACAAAATCGGCATTCCGGCCGGTGTGGTTACCCTCGGCTTTACCAATCCGGATAAGGTGGAGGCGCCTTACTCCGGGCTGTCACTGTCACTGGCCCAACGAGCCCTGCTTGCCGCCGAACGTTTCTACCTTGGTATCGGACAGGATGGCCAAAATGGCCCCGGTCTGGATGACTACCTCGAAGCAGTCAATGCCACCAAGGAGGGCGAAAGCCTTAATGCCCGCATTCAGCAGCAGTTTGAAGCAGCAAAAGCAGCCCTTGAAGCGGTGCCTGCACCCTTACGAACCGCTGTGGATGACAATAATGACCTGGCCGTTACCGCCTACAACGAGATTACGAAACAAATTGTGAACATTAAGACCGACATGCCCTCAGTTTTATGTGTCGCCATCACTTATATCGACAACCCAAGTGATTCCGATTAAACAATATCGAGATTGGCTTTCCGCGCCCCGGCGCATCGCCCCGCTTGTCACTTTCCGCATCCTTTTTGGCGGATTGATGGCAACCGGGGCTTTCCGGTTTATGGCGAGTGGGTGGATCGAACGCCTGTATGGTGAGCCGGATTTTTTTTTCAAGTTCTACGGTTTTGAATGGGTCGAACCGCTCAGTGTGGCGGGGATGTACTGGGTATATGGTATCGTTGGGCTAAGTGCGTTGGGCATTATGCTGGGCTTATTTTACCGCTGGTCAGCCCTGGTCTTCTGGCTGAGTTTTACCTACACGGAGTTAATCGATGTAACCAACTACCTCAATCATTATTACCTGGTTGTGCTATTGGGGTTGTTGCTGATCTTTTTGCCGGCCCATCGCCGTTTTTCCCTTGATGTATGGCGCAAACCGGCACTAAGGGTTGAAACCGTGCCAGCCTGGTGCATATACCTGATCATGTTACAGATCAGTATGGTCTATTTTTACGCAGGCTTTGCCAAACTAAATGCCGACTGGTTATTTCGGGCGATGCCACTCGCGGTTTGGTTACCGACTAAGGCAGACTGGCCATTGGTGGGTGCCCTTTTTACACAACCCTGGGCGGCCTATGCGTTCAGTTGGGCAGGCGCTTTTTATGACCTGACCATCCCCTTTTTCTTGCTGAGGCGACGCACCCGTCCCTGGGCATATACGGCCGTAATTGCCTTTCATGTGCTGACCAAACTGCTCTTCAATATTGGGCTTTTCCCGTTCATCATGATCTTTAATACGCTCATCTTTTTTCCGGCGGCGGTGCACGAACGCTGGTTGGACAAACTGGGCTACGGCAGTGGAGCCACTGGCAAAAAAATGATTTTTCCGAAAGCACAAATGTCATTGCTCCGCACCGGGCTTCTGGTGTACTTCGCCATTCAATTCCTGCTGCCGCTACGGTACCTCTCTTATCCGGGCAATGTCCTGTGGACGGAGGAGGGCTATCGTTTTGCCTGGCGGGTCATGCTGGTGGAAAAGGTAGGGCAGGCCACTTTTACCGTCCGTGATCCGCATACCGGAAGACAGTCTGAAGTGGACAATTCCGATTATCTAACGGCCTATCAGGAAAAGCAAATGGCGATACAGCCTGACCTTATCCTGCAGTACGCCCACCATCTGGCAGAAGTGTACCGTCGGGATTACGGCATTACCAACCCGGAGGTCACCGTTGACTGCTTTGTTGCCCTAAACGGGCGGGCAAGCCAACGCCTGATCGACCCTAATGTCAACCTGGCAGCCCAAACCGACCACCTAATGCCTAAACCCTGGATTTTGCCCTTTAGGCAAAACGAAATTATTACTCAGCGATAAAGCGTGTTGTCATGCTACGAATACTGCATACTGTTGTTTCTATTGTTTTTTCCCCGCTATTGCTGTTGGGTCAGCAGTATGGTATTACGGGTGTTGTAATGGCGAAAGCCGAGGCACAACCGGTCGGCGGAGCCACGCTTTTTCTGGCAGAAACGGGCGCGGTTGCGGAAACCCACCCGGATGGCACTTTCGAGCTGGAAGCAGAAGTTCCCGGCCCCTACAGCCTGACCGTTTTCATGCCGGGCTTCACTACGATAGTCCGGGAAGTCACCCTCAGCCCGGAGCAACCGGTGGCGGAGCTTGAACTGGCGCTGGAGGGGTTAAGCATTGATATGGAATCGGTGGAGGTGCACGCATCACGGGGCGCGTACAGCATGTCCCGACTAAGAAACGTGGAGGGTGCCGCCATTTATGCAGCTAAAAAAAGTGAACTCATCGAATTGGAGAAAGCCATGGGCAATCTGGCTGCCAATAACGCCCGGGAAATTTACAAGGGCGTACCAGGGCTCAATATCTGGGAAAACGATGGCGCGGGTCTCCAATTGGCTATCGGTGCCCGGGGGCTGGACCCTAATCGGACCTCCAACTTTAACACCCGTCAAAACGGGTATGACATTAGCGCGGATGCCTTAGGCTACCCTGAAAGCTATTACACTCCTCCGGCGCAGGCCCTGCAGCGAATTGAAGTGGTGCGCGGGGCGGCTTCTTTGCAATATGGCACGCAGTTTGGCGGGTTGCTTAATTTCGTTTTCAAAGAAGGGCCCCGGGATAAGCCTTTTGAGTTCACTACCGAAAACACCTACGGCTCCTTTGGGCAGCTGAATACCTTCAACAGCGTGGGCGGCACTGTTGGCAACCTGAACTACTATGCTTTTTACCAATATAAGCAGGGCGATGGCTGGCGCCCCAATTCCGGCTATGAGCAACATACGGCTTTTGGCCGGCTGCAGTGGAAGCCGGCTAAGCGGCTGGAACTGGGCCTGGAGTATACCCACATGAACTACCTGGCGCAGCAGCCCGGGGGACTGGCAGACTTCGAATTTCAGCAAGACCCACAGCAGTCCAAACGTGCCCGCAACTGGTTTAAGGTAGACTGGAACCTGGCAGCATTTACCCTGGACTACCGTCTTTCCAGCCGTACCCGCATCAACTGGCGCAACTTCCTCCTCATGGCACAACGGGACGCCCTTGGCGAGCTTGGTCCCATCAACCGGCCGGACCCGCTCCGCGAACGCGACCTGATTTCCGGACAATATCAGAATGTGGGTTCCGAAGCCCGGCTTCTGCATCAGTACAAAACGAATCAGCAGCTAAGCACCTTTTTGCTGGGTATTCGGCTATACCGCGGCTTTACCGACAACAGGCAGGGCGATGCTTCAGAAGCTGCCGGTCCTGATTTCCGCTTTCTCAATCCGGAAGACCTGGAGCAGTCCAGTTACGAGTTTCCGAGCCGTAATGTGTCGGTTTTCGCAGAGAACCTGTTCAATATTACACCCCGGCTGAGTATAACACCGGGCGCACGCTTTGAGTACATCCGTACGTCTTCAGATGGGTATTACAAAGAGCGGGTCTTTTCGGGCGGGGAAGTGATCTTCGAGCGCCGGCTGGAAGATGCACGGGTGAATGAGCGCTCACTGGCGCTTTTAGGACTGGGCATTGGCTATCAGCTCAGGCCAGGAATAGAGCTATATGCCAATTACTCCCAAAACTACCGGGCGATCAACTTCAGTGACCTGGCTGTGGTGAACCCTAACCTCATTATTGATTCCCTGCTGACCGATGAGCGGGGCTACAATGCGGACATTGGTGTGCGCGGAGATGCCCTTGATGGCCGGCTGAGGTTTGATGCATCCGCTTTCTATCTGCGCTACAACGACCGCATTGGGCTGGCAGAAATTACCGTACCGGACCCTATCGTGATTGAACGCCTTGTAGCCTTTCGGACCAATATCGGAGATGCGCGCATCCTCGGGTTGGAGTCCTTTGCCGAGGCAGACCTCTGGAAGCTTTTCGTAGATCAGGAAAGCCCATGGTCGGTACTCGCCTTTGTCAATTTCAGCTACTTGCGGGGGACTTACATCAGTGGTCAGCGGCAGTTTGTGGGCAACGATGTGGAGCTTATCCCACCGGTGAGCCTTAAAACAGGCATAACCGTTCGCCGGGGGGGATTTTCCGGCAGCTACCTGCTGTCCCATGTACGTGCGCACTATTCGGATGCGACCAATGCTAAGGTTGTCGCTAATGCCACCCGGGGCATCATTCCAACCTATACGGTGATGGATTTATCTGCAAGTTACACCTGGAAGCGCTATCGGATTCAGGCAGGTATGAATAACCTGACCGATGCCCGCTACTTTACCCGCCGGGCTACAGGCTACCCTGGTCCGGGGATCATTCCAGCAGAGCCGCGTCGGTTGTACATGGGGCTCCGCATCCGAATCTAGGCTTACTGTTCGTCCGGTTTGAACTTCTCCAACTGCTGCCCGCTGCCTGCCTTCTGCTTGTCAGGTACGGGAAGACCGGATTGGGCCTGGTTGATCTCATTACTTTTGATTGGGACAACGGTGTCCTGACCGGTAGCCATCTCTGATGCTTTGTTTTCCGGTTGCGTGGCTTCTACTGTTTCCGGTTCCGGGGGCAGAATTTCCCGCAGTGCAGGGAAACGTAGGATACCTTTGATGGGGCGGACACTCGTAACGGCAGTGCGGGCACTTTCCAGATGGATATCAAGGGCCAGGTTGTAATTCTGCATGGCGGAGTTGTCGATGCGTTCGAGCGGGTAGGTGCTTTGCGTCTCCAAGGTCACAAAGAAGCGCTTTCGGCTCGCATCGGGCTCTACATCCACAATACGTACATTCAGCGTTTTATCACTACGGCGTACAACGAGATTGCCGATGTAGGGGGTGGCATCGAAGTTGACCGGATTGTAGTGGTCTTCAATGTCGATGGCGAATTTCCACTGGAAGGCGAACTCCCAGCCATCCTTTTTCGTCAGGTCAAAGCGACCGTCTGCTACGTTGGCGATAGGGTGGGAACTGGTCTGAATCTCTTCATTTATATCAAAGTATAAATATTTGCCCCCAACAGGCTCCTTGCTGCGTATACGGTAGCTGGCATTCAGTTTACTGGGCCGCTGATCAATAGGCCCGGCGAAGTTAGCCGATAGCGGCCGGCCGGTAATCGTAAACCGGCAGCCACCAACTTGCCCCTCTGCATCAAAGTAAGGCTCTGCATTAATCGTAGGCTGCCCGTCGTAAAGCCCGGACTGTACCTGCTCAATGGTCCAGAAGTTGCGGGTCATGTATTCCGGTATCCCCTCTACAATAAGGAAGTGTTTGTGCTCAATACCTTCGATCATGAGTGGTAGATCCTGCGCGCTTTGGAAGACCGGGTTGACGCTCTGCAGATAAGCCTGAATGTCTTCTGGGCCTGGCAGTGGGCTAAACATTTTCCACTTGTCACGAATATAGTCGAATTCGGTATAAATAATAGTTTCCCAATCCGTACCGGAGAAAGTGGCACTGCCAAGCTTACCAAAACCCAGGCTTGTGCTTAGCCGAGCGGGCAGCGGCCCGGTGAGATTGAGCCCGCCTTCCATTTCTATACGGTAGTTTTCTTCTGCTGAGGTCAGGTGCTTGAGCATGACCCCCTCAAACTCCCGCAGGTAGTAGGCATTCCCAATAAACTCCGGATTTTCCTGGTAAAAACGCCATAACTTGAGCATGGCTTCGGTGGTGCGGTAGTCGTTGGCTTCGAGCACAAACCGCATAGGCGATACGAAGGATCCTGACAAGGCCACAACCGAAGACTCCCGCTGATGATCTGTATCCAATGCAGTTTGAAAAGCGGCGTATGGCGGGTTAACGCCAGCCTCAAGTGCAGCGCGGAGGTAACCGCTACAGGTTTTGTGCATGAAGTAGGAGTCGAAGTTTTCATCCGGATTGACCACAAACTGATTTTCCATACTGCTGAGGGTGAACACTCGGTTGGGGCTGAAGTCTACCTCCTCAAAAGAACGCTCAATATCCTCCTTCTGGAAAATATAGTAGAGCAGCCCCCCGCCCCGGATGTCTGCCGTTTCCACATCGGTACGCAAGGTGCGCCGGCCGAGGAACTTACTGATGTCCTGTGGCACATAGTCCCGGCGGCTGTTTTCGGGCGTCGTAAAGCCGCAGTACTCGCAGTGCTTTTTGAAGATGCGCTGCAGGGCATATCCCAGGCTAATCCGGGAATAGCTGCGCTCAGGCGGCCAGCTTTCCCGGCGTGCTTCCTCAAGGCGGCGTTGATAGCGGTCAATGCGTTGCGCATCAAGCTCAGCCATCGGCAGCAAGAAAAAAGCAGATAACAGGGCAATCCAGATTCTCATCGCTTCGTATTGGGATTTTTGTTATTTATTCCGGCAAATATAACAATACATAACGCGGTTTGGATGGCGAAATTTTGTACAGCGATGGTATATTCTTCTAATGACCACCCATACAGCGGATAGTTTACCGCATGAGCATGACATCACCTGTGAATACTTCCGTCGCACCGTCAGCAAAGGTGATTTCGGCATAGTATACAAAGATGCCAGGGTTAAGCTCCTCGCCTCTGAATCTGCCATCCCAGCCCATCATATTATTATTGGGCATGATGTCCTCCCGCTCGAAGACCAGGCTGCCCGTGCGGCTAAATATCCGCATGACCGGGATGTTGACAAGCGCTTTGTCTCCGTAGATGAAGAACTCATCGTTCCTGCCATCTCCATTCGGACTAAATGCGGTGGGAATGTATACCCGGCGTACCCGCTCTACCTTCACATTGATGATGTCCTGTTCGGTACATACGCTCAGGGAGTCAAAAACCTGTAGGATATAGGTGGTCGTTCGCTGCGGGCTGACATTAATCGATTGCCCGGTGAACCGCAGCTGACTGCTGTCTGATGCAATCCAGGTAAAGACTGGTGCGTCAGCAGAGGTGATGGCACTGAGCAGGATGGTATCACCGAGGTTAATGGTACGGTCCTGCCCGGCGTTGGCTGTTAATACAGGTGCAGGCGCTACAGTTTGTATTTGTTCTGTTTCGCACCCAAAGGAGTCACGTACAATCAAACTGTAACTACCGGCGAACAGGCTGGAGAAAACCGGGCTGTTGCCGAATACCACACCATCAAGGGAGTACTCGAAGGGGGATGTGCCGCCAGTTACGGTATCAATCCGTAGTTGGCCGCCGTTTTCACCGCTTACACAGGTGATATCGGTAGCGGAAGCTTCGAAATCGAGTGCGGCGGGCTGTGGCAATTCAAAAGTTGCGGTGTCGAGGCAGCCGCGCTCATTGGTCAGTGTCAGGCTGTAGGGGCCTGCAGCCAGACCACGGTTGTTCGATTGAGTATTGCCGTTGGACCAGGCGTAGGTGAAGGTCTCGCCCGGACCAATAGGAACGGCTTCCAGTGCGCCATCTGAAAACCCGAAACAAGTGACGGGCTCAGAAAGGGCGATGGCGGCTTCCAGGGGAGCATTTGGTTGGGGGAGTAGGGCTTCCGTGGTATCCTGGCACCCATCGGTATTCGTCACCGTCACGGAATAAAGGCCTGTGGGCCGGTTGTCCAGGGTATCTGTTGTGCTGCCGGTACTCCAGTTGAAGTCTGTGGGTTGGCCGTTGGTACTGACAGACAACTGCCCGTCGCTACCTCCAAAACAGGACACTTCCTGCTCTACCGCGATGGTGGCGATAAACTCTTCAGGTTGCTCGATTTCGTACGCTACTGGGAGCTCGCATCCATTGGCATCAGTGAGGAGTAAGGCGTAAACACCGGCACAGAGGTCGGTTAGTGCTGTCGTATCCGCTCCGTTGGCCCAGCTGAAGGTGTACGGTGGTGTTCCCCCTGATGCTTCTACACTAATGGCACCATCACAAAAACCGAAGCAACTGGTACTGCTTTGGCTCAGGATAGTGAGCTCAAGGGCACTGGGTTCTTCCACAATCATGGTGAAAGCGGTATCGAAAAAGTTGTCCGCAATCGTGATTCCATAAGTGCCAGCGGTCAAATTGGGGAGGCTGGCGATCTCGTTGTCTTCGTTGAGTACACCGGTGCCGGAGAGGCTGAGGTCGGTCTTTTCCCAGCTGTAATTATAGGGTGGAATGCCTCCCATGGCCGAAAATTCGATACTGCCGGTGTTTCCGCCATTACAAGCTACCGAATCAGCCTGGGCGATAGGTACGATGCCGGTCAGGAAATCCATCGTAAAGCAGGTATCGCCCACGCACCCAAAGTCATCAGTAACGGTCACGCAGCATGCTGCACCGCCCACCAGATTGTTATTGGAAGGGTCTGTCGTGCCGTCGCACCATTCAATGGTGTATCCGCCGTTACCTCCGGTGGGGGTAGCTAAGGCCTGCCCATTGGCGTTGCCTTCACCAATAGCCGGTTGTATTTGCTCAACATTGACTGAAATGGGCTCCAGGACTGTGAGGTTCGTATTGATGATGCTGTCGCAGCCAAGGAACAGGATGATGGTATCCGCATAGGAGCCGGTCTCCGTATAGGACGAGCTGCCGACCTCAAAGCTGTCACCGGCACAGATGGTCGTGTCAATCTGCGTTACCGGGGTGATGTCGCCGGCATCATAAATATCGAGGGAGAACATACCGGTTGCATTCGAACCATCCCCATCAATCAGTATGTAATAGGTAGCACCGCCCACCAGGCAGCTGAAGTTCAGGGCTTCGTCTTCGTCGCTGGGATCGTAAGAACTTTCAAGGTGCTGGAAGAACCCACTACAGGTGGAAAAAGCCCGGTAAAGGCTGAGCTGAATACCAATGGAGTCAACCAGCCGGTCAGAATTGGCCTCAATCCAGACGTTGCCGGATGGCGGTGCTTCAAAGGAGAACCAAACGGAAGTTTGCACGACAAAATTCGGGCTGAAGGGGTCGTTATTGTTGTCGGCGCAGTAGTTGCCGTAGAGGGTATTCGTACCGATGGTATCTCCGGGCGGGACAGCGCCCAGGTGAAGAGCATCGCACCGCTCGTTAGGTGCATCATCGACATCTGTACTGATTAGCCGAAGGCCGAAAACACCTTCTTCGTCTCCGGGGTCCGTGAAAGCACCGTCCACTAAAATATAGTATCGGGTATCCGGCTCCGGGCAGCTGACCCGCATGTAGACGTCCCGATTGTTGGTGGGGGCAGACCAGCTGACCAGTTCGAGGTTGCCGGTACAGGTATCGTTATCAGAGCGGTAAAGGGCTACTTCCACATCAAAGGCATCTCCGGTGTTTTCCGGGTCGCCCAGGGCTTCAATCCAGGCTACGCTTCCGATATCAGGCCCGGTGGTGAACTCGAACCATACGCCGTTGGAATTGGTGAAGCCTCCGTCGTCTGCAGGGTTAGGTTCATTTTGGTTATTGGCGCAGAGGTTATCATACTGTCCGATGGTGGCATCGCCAAGTGTATCACCACGCAGTAGGGTGCCCAGCGTGATGGCCTGGCAGGGCAGATCGTTGTAGTTGCCGTTCCCGGTCACAGATATAGTGTATTCCAACGTTCCGCCACTGGCGCCACCGTTGGGAAGAGACAGGGTCAAATTTTGTGTTTCATCGAGTCCGGGGAGTGTGACATTTTCGCAGATTTGCTCTTCGCACGAGCGGTCTATAAAACATCCAATTGGGAGTAGTGGGTCATTTTCAAATACTGTAAAACAGACTTCAATGGTTGCGGGGAGGTCATTGGGGCAGCTGAAATCTTCAGCGTACTGCACATTGGGCAAAGCCGTGTAGCAGGCACCCTGAGCCGGGTAAATAACAATACCCTGGTTTTCTACCTCTACCTGCCAAAGAGGATCAGGGGCTGAGAAGAGATCGTCACAGGTGGTGGTCACTGTGGCGTCAGTTACGGTCAGTTCAACGGTAACCTGAGCTGGCAACCATAAGCCAGATAGCACAAACAGAACAAGCAAAACGATACGCTTCATACTGAGGGGATTTTTCAGTAGCAAAAATGATAAAAAAGAATCATCGCGACCTCTAAGATGAGGATAATAACCCGCAATCTACTTTACAGAGGAGGCTTAAAGATGCCTCGATCCATAATACAGCAGCACAGTTTAGGACAATTTTAACAGAATTCGGGCGAGAAGGAAAGGGAAGTGTAGTTGCTCGTGCAAAGGTAAGCGATTTTTAGAAAAAGAGCAGAAAAGAGTGGGGGAGTGCTGAAGCAAAATACGGGGTTTAGCAGAAAATAGCTACCTGCATTTGATGTTGCTGTCAGGACTCCCCCAAAATTCAAAGTTTTAGGCATTCATGGCTTTAATGCCGGGGAGTTCCTTGCCTTCAAGGAATTCGAGCATGGCGCCGCCACCGGTGGAAACGTAGCTAACTTTGTCTGCAAGCCCCATTTGGTTGACCGCTGCAACGGAATCTCCGCCACCAACCAGGGAGAACGCACCGTTTTGAGTGGCTTTGGCTACGGCCTCAGCAATGGCTTTGGTACCGTTGGCAAAGTTGGGCATTTCAAATACGCCCATGGGGCCATTCCAAAGTAAGGTCTTGGAGTTGGCAATCGCCTCCTCAAATTTGGTGCGCGCGTCCGGGCCGACATCAAGCCCCATCCATCCGTCAGGGATTTCATTACTTGCGGCTGCTCTGTGTGCAGCATCATTTGCGAAATTATCGGCAATAATGCTGTCTGCTGGCAAGTGGATAGTGACGTCATTAGATTTGGCTTTCTCAATAAGTTCAAGGGCAAGTTGAAGGCGGTCTTCCTCCACCAGGGAGTTGCCGACCTTGCCGCCCTGTGCTTTCACGAAAGTGTACGCCATGCCGCCACCAATGATCAGGTTGTCGACAAAGTCGATCAGGCGTTCCAGAAGTAGGATCTTATCGGAAACCTTAGCACCACCAATGATCGCTGTGAGCGGGCGTTCAGGGCTGTTGAGCACTTTGTTGGCGTTTTTGATCTCCGCCTGCATCAGGTAGCCGAATGACTTGGCCCCTTTATCAAAGTATTGTGCCACGGTGGTGGTGGAAGCGTGGGCGCGGTGTGCCGTTCCGAAGGCATCATTTACGTAGAGGTCTGCCAGTTCAGAAAGGCTTTTGGCGAAAGCCTCATCTCCCTTTTTCTCGCCCTCATTGAAGCGAGTATTCTCCAATACCAGGATTTCGCCCATAGGCAGTTCGGCTGCCATTTTTGTGGCTTTGTCGCCAATGGTTTCGTCGCAGAAGTGGACCTTAGCACCGGTCAGTTCAGCCAAATGACTGGTAATATGGTTCAGGGTGAACTTCTCCCGGTCGATACTGCCATCTTCCTTAAGCTTTTTCATTGGGCGGCCCAGGTGAGACATCAGAATTGCAGCGCCGCCGTCCTTCAGTATTTGACTGATGGTAGGCAGGGCGGCCCGCATACGGGTATCATCCGTGATGTTATAGTCTTTATCGAGCGGCACATTGAAGTCGACTCTTACCAGTGCCTTTTTGCCTTTGAATTCGAGTTGCATAGAGTTGGAATTTAGGCTATAAAACAAAGAGACCGGAGCAAAGGCTCCGGTCCTGATCTTTTGATCCGATGATGCTTACTTGTTCAGAATCATATCCGTAAGGTCAGCAAGGCGTGCAGAGTAGCCAGCCTCGTTGTCATACCAGCTCACTACCTTCAGGAGTTTGCCGTTGACATCAGTCATTAAGCTATCGAAGATAGAGGAGTGTGGGTTGCGCACGATGTCGCTGGATACGAGAGGATCAGTACTGTACTGCAGGACACCTTTCAATTTGCCTTCTGCCATTTCTTTGAACTTGGCATTCACTTCTTCGACAGTAACTTCCTTATCCAGCATCACATTGAGCTCAACCATAGAGCCGGTGATTACCGGGACACGCAGGGCGATTGCCGAAAGTTTGCCTTTCAGTTCGGGGATCACTTTGCCGGTAGCAGAAGCTGCTCCTGTGCTCGTAGGCACGATATTGAAGGCGGCAGCCCGGGCACGGCGCAGGTCACTGTGCGGTGCATCCTGAATGTTCTGGTCAGCAGTGTAAGCGTGGGTAGTGGTCATAGAACCTACCTGAATGCCCCAGTTTTCGTGAATGATCTTGGCAACGGGAGCCAGGCAGTTGGTGGTGCAGGATGCATTAGAAAACACATTTGCACGGCGGTCGAGCTCATCGTCGTTTACACCGAGCACGATTGTTTGCACGTCGCCGCCCTTAGCAGGTGCGGAGATAATAACGTCCTTAGCGCCTGCTTTGAGGTGTAAACCAGCTTTCTCTTTGGAACGGAAGATGCCTGTACACTCCAGCACAAGATCAACACCCAGGTCTGCCCAAGGCAGTTCCTCCGGGTTGCGGATGGCATAGGAATGGATATTTTTTCCGTTCACGATGAATCCATCGTCATTGGCTTCTACAGTGCCTTCAAAAGGACCCTGGGCAGAGTCGTACTTGAGCAGGTGGGCGAGGGTCTGATTGTCTGTCAAGTCGTTAATGGCAACAACTTCGATGCCTTCTTTTTGGAGGAGGTTGCGGAACGTCAGACGTCCGATACGGCCGAAGCCATTGATAGCAACTTTTTTTGCCATGGTTTTTTCGCGATTTAATGATGTTAATGATTTGGTCCGGGACGGAGGTATTGCTCCGTTAAGGGTTCAAAAGTATAAAATTCGCCTTTGAACAGTGCACCCCCAGAATATACAAATTTAAGGGGTTTTGCAAGCGGTTGACAATGATATTTCGCATAGCAGACCGCTTGAAAATGACTTAGTGTAAAAATAACAATAATTACTGGACTGTGGTTGTTTTTAAGCTTTTTTCTCTATGGGGTTGAACTAAATTTGCGCTACCATAGTTTTTGAGCATGGTTAATAGATAAACAGAAGCATGCCTGGAAAGTATTCTTTAATATTTTTTCATGGATGCTTTTGGAAATTCGTGAAAGCCATTATCTTTGCATCGCTCTGGCAAAAAGGTGCCGGGCAGACTTGAAATTAGAACTCGTTTTACGGCTTTTTTACAAAAAGAAGTTGGCAAACGTTTCCAGTTTTAAGTGCAAATATTACTTTTGCATCCCGCATTGAGAGTATGGCCCGTTCGTCTAGGGGTTAGGACGCCAGGTTTTCATCCTGGTAGCACGGGTTCGAATCCCGTACGGGCTACTATTTTTCTTGCGGTTATACAGTTTTACTGGCCCGTTCGTCTAGGGGTTAGGACGCCAGGTTTTCATCCTGGTAGCACGGGTTCGAATCCCGTACGGGCTACTATTACTAAACATAAAGCGAAGCGCATCTGCACTTCGCTTTTTTTGTTTCTCCCCATGCCGTTCTACGTATACATCCTTTATTCAGAAAAGACGGGCCGCCTGTATCGTGGCCAGACCAAGGACGTACAAAGCCGCCTGAGCCGTCACAACCGAGGCATGGAGCCGAGCACTTCATCGGGCGTGCCCTGGCAGCTGCTGTGGTATACAGAGAAAGAAAGCCGGAGTAGCGCCCAGGTTCTGGAAAGCAAGCTAAAGAACTTAAACCAGTCGAGGCTGCTGGGGCTGATGCAAAAGTATAGCGATGGCATAGTGGACGAAGCGGCTGCTGCGCGGATTGAAAGCCTGCTGGAAGGGTGTTAGGCCGCCAGGTTTTCGTCCTGGTAGCACGGGCCCCGACGAAGCGCTGCTTGTCGGGATGCTGATCATCCTCTGGGATCGTCAGCATTCGAATCCCGTACGGGCTACACTATCAAAAGGAAGCGTCACTGCTTCCCTTTTTTGTTTTCTTTCTCCCTGTCTTTAAATTTCCCAGCCATGTTTCTCCCAGTCTTCCGCAAAGTCGATATCTGAAAGAGTGGGGGCAAAGGCAAGTGTGCCTCCGGTTTCCAATATACGTTCCTGGGTTATTTTTGCGACCTGATTGGTACTCCACTCCATACCCCGGAAGAGCTCCGGGCTGGGTCGCTTCATGCCAAGAAGGTAATAGCCACCATCAAGGGCAGGGCCGATAACATAATCATGGCTGGAGAGCTTTGCAAAGGCTTGCTCAATAATCGAGGTGTTGATCTGCGCAATATCACTGCCAACTATGATTGCCGCATCTGCAAGATTCAATGCTACTTCAAATGCGTGAGCCATGCGCTCGCCCAGGTCATTGCCCTGTTGCTGGCGTTTCTCAAATTTACTGCCAGGCCAGTCGTCGTCTTCTCTTACCTGCACGCTATAAAACAGTAGCCGAAGGGCATCCACGCCTTCGGCTACCGTACGGGTTTTGGCGAGGAGCGCCTTGTAGATGGCTAGTGCCTGATCCTCGCCCAGAGTTTTGGCTAACCGGGTCTTTACTTTTCCTTTTTCCGGGTTGCGGACAAAAATAATCAGTGCCCGTTTTGCTTTTTTAGTCATTATCGCGTTTGTAGAGTTCATCTTCATCTACGACTTGAATCTTTTCACCGGATTTCAGCTTACGAGCGACGGCTGCATACGGGCCGGTTACAACTTCATCGCCTTCCTTTAGCCCTTCAACTACTTCGATGTATGTGTCATCCTGCACGCCTGTTTTGACTTTCTGCATGCGTACCGTATCGATGCTGGCCACAAAAACGACCTCCATTAAGTCCTGTTCTTCCTCTTCCAAGGCCGCAGGCTTAGCTTCGGGCTTTTCATCGTCTTCCCGCTCCCGGGTAGTCACTGCTTGAATTGGAATAGAAAGTACACCATTGGCCACTTCGGTCCGGATGTCAACACTGGCAGACATACCAGGCCGGAATGGATAGGGCTTCGAGGGAGTGATGAGGTCGTCGTAGGAAGCGGGGTCGATATTGATGCGGACTTCAAAATTGGTCACCTGATCGCTGGTCAGGGAAGCGGCAGAGGCGGCATTGGTTGCCGAGTTGGCAATTTGAGTGACCTTCCCTTTGAAGACGCGGTCGATGTAGGCATCCACTTCAATCGCCACTTCGTCACCTACCGTGACCCTGGGGATGTCATTCTCACTTACTTCCACCCGGACTTCCATGGCATTCAGGTTGGCAATGCGCATCATCTCTGTACCGGCCATTTGGATGGTACCCACCACGCGTTCCCCTTCCTCTACGTCAAGGCGGGAAATAATGCCGCTCATGGGAGCAAAGATTTCGGTGCGTCGCAGGCTGGTTTTTAGTTCTTTCAGGCTGGCTTCAGAGCTTTGGACGGTATAGGCGGCAGCTTCTGCGCTTTGTTTGGCTGCTTTAACGTTAGCCTCGGCAGAGCGGAGGTTGGCTTCCAGCGCCCGGAGATTAGCAAGTGATTGCTGATAGTCTGCTTCGGAGATCACGCCATCCTCGTAGAGCGGCTTATTACGGTCCTGGATTTCCCGGGCGTTGATCAATTGTGCCTCAATTTGTTCTTTCTGGGCAGTGAATTGCTCAATTTGGGCACGGGCATTGGCCAATTGCGCTTTGGCGCTGTTTACACTTGCGGCGCCGCGCTCTACCTGAGACTCAAAGGCATCCGGGTCGATGCGGGCCAGTAGCTGTCCGGATACCACGGAGTCGCCCTCTTCGATGAGCAGATCGACGATTTCACCGGATACATCAGAGCTGATTTTTACCTCCGTTTGAGGGAATACCTTGCCACTTGCGGAGACTTCTTCCACGATAGTCCGTTTTTCGGCTTGCTCGGTGATGACCTTTTCGCCCTTGGGCTTGGATTGGTTGCGCCAGATAACAACGGCAACCAATATCGCAATTAGGCCAATTAAGACAAAAATAATGGTGTTACTGCGTTTCTTCGTTTTAGACATGATGTGTGGCTAAAGTTGGTTAAGAACCGCTGCTTGTTCCGGGGCGGCTCAAAAAATGAAACTTTTCTAATTCATATTCAGCTCCAGTGCCTTGCCCATATAGAAGTCTATGGTCTTCAGGTTGAACAGGTACTGGTATTTGGAACGGATCAGCTCAATCCGTGCCTGATCGAGTGTGGTGCGGGCGGTTGCGAATTCCAGGGTGTTGATGGCGCCTAGGTCAAATCGCTTTTGCGCATTGTCGAAGGCCATTTCCGCAGCGTCTACAGAACGTTGGGCGGCTTTGTAACTGTTGAAAGACGCCCGGGTGTCTGCGATGGCGCGCTGTACATCTGCCTCTAAAAGTTGGCGTTGCTGCACGCTGCCCACCTCGGCATTCAGTTTGCTGATCCGAGCTCGTTCTTTATTGATGCGGTTGGTGTGACGGCTGTAAATTGGGATATTCAGGTTGAGCCCTACAACCTGGCCAAAGTTCTGGTCAATTTGGTCCGTGTAGGCAATTTGTTCGTCATCTACCGGCACCTGCGATTGAAACTCAATGGTTACGGGGCTGCCATCGATGAAGACAGTTTGTGGTACCCGCTGAGTTTCGAAAATAGGGGACCGAAAGGCAGAAGAGAAGTTGGAGTTTAGGTTGGCAAAGAGCGAAAGGGTCGGTAGGAAACCAGATTCGGCAATAGCCTCAGAAACCTGAGCAGACTCGATTCGCAGGTCAGCGGCCCTGATTTGCGGTTGGGTTTGCAGGGCGGCGCTGTATACTTCTTCCAGGCCTACGGCTTGTGGATTGGCATTGTCAGGGAGTTCAATAAACTCAGGGCGAACGATTTTCAAATCGTCCTCCGGCCCAAGCTGCATCAACTGTTTGAGATTGAGGTAGCCAATATTCACGGCATTTTCAGCTTCGATGATGGCCCGCTCGTTTTGAGCGATTTGGGATAGGATATCCAACCGGTCATTGGCTGGTACGGAGCCTGCACGGATTAATTTGTCGGTTTGTTCGAGTTGCTCTTCAGAAAGTTCGAGGTTCTTTTCTGCATTGGTTAGTTGCTCCTCTGCGAGCAATATATTGAGGTATGCGGCTGCCACATCTAAGGCTAGGTTGTTGGAAGTCGCTTCGGCATCAAGCCTGGCAGCGCGGGTGTTGAGCTCGCTTTGTTTGATGGAGTTATTTATGAAGCCGCCACCGTAAAGCATGGCGTTGGCATCCAGTGAAAAACTATTGAAACCAATGCGCTCGTTGTTAAAGCTATTGGTGGTGGGGTCAATTGTACGCCCAAACTGGTAGCCTGCTCTTGCTCCGGCACTTAAGGCTGGCAGCCGGCTGTATTTATTTTCCTGTATATTCAGTTCAGCGCTGCGGATGTCATACTGTGCCTGCCGCAGGCTGAGGTTGTTTTGTTGGGCGTACTCAATACATTTTTCCAGAGACCAGGGCTGGGTCTGAGCCTGGATCATCCAGCTGGTTAAAGCAAAGAAAACTAGTGTCAGGGCGGATTTCTTGATGGTCATACGATTTGGATTTTGCAGTAGTCAATGCTGCTTCTCTGGCGAATAAGCCATAATAGCTTATTCATCGAACGCAGCACAATAATAAGTGCCCGGCTCCAAACCGCCACAAAAATTATATTAAGGCCAACTTATGTCGGATTAATGTCCTTTTTTCCGGATTTAGGGCTCCAAAGTGGAGGTAAAAGTAACAGAGCCGACCGCCCGGTCGTATCGGCTACCGAAAGGCCGGTAATAAATAATAATGGTATACTCATTGATGGTTTCGTGAGAATCGCCTTCCAGCAGGGAGATGTTCAGGTTGCGGTCCTGCTTCTTGCGATTGTTATTTGGTTTGGGTACGGCAGCATACATGTAGTCATAGTAACCCTGTTTCAGAATGATCCAGGTGGCATAGGCCTGCAGATTAGGGTCATATTCGAGGCGGTAGCGGTCTTTGAGGGTCCAGTCCGTGAACCCACCAATAATATATACATCGTAGCCCGGAAGTTTTTCCGTATTCAGTGCAAATGAGACATCAGCATATTCGGCATAAAGCTGATCGAGTGCCAGGTCTTCCTGCCGGTTCCCTCCCCGGTTTTGATCAGTGGTTTCAATAATGAACTTACCGTTAAGGTCTTCAAACGTAGTGTAGGCGAGTTTGTCCCGGGGATTATCGGCCTTCATCTCCACGATGTAAGAGTCTTGTTCCTGCCGAACGGAGGCTACATTGAAACTGACCCGCCTGAAACTGCGCAGGTCTGCAAATCGGAATTCCTTGCCGCCGGGGAAGACAATCTCGTCCTGGTAGTCGAAAATCATGAGTTCGGGACGGATGAATTTGGGCTCTATCCCGGTAATCGCACTGCGCCACCGCCCATTTTGCATCACGGTTGCGGTAATTTCCTGTTGCGGATTTTGAATATTGAGCTGCTTGTGGGCAACATTAAAGTCTATTTCCTGGTGGGTACGCAGTTTGCTAACGTTGTTGGCCCGCAAAAAGCGAGGGCTGATTCCCACCAGTTGCTCCACTACCACGAACCGCCGCGTAATGACCAGTTGCCGGTCGTTGGACTCATCGTAAACGAGCAGGAGATAATTGCCAGACAGTCGCCACCGCATATCACGATTGGGGAGAGTCAGGGTGTAATGGGTGTAAGGCCAGAGCGTTTTAAAGGAAAAGTCGTACTTCTGAATACGTTCCTCATTGAAGCCATCGAGGTATTCCATCTCCTGCAGATTAGAGGGGTTCCAGTTGCGGTCACAGTGGACGATGCTGTAGAAGTAGTCCTTGACATCTGCATCCAGGTCGTCAAAGGAAAGCTTGAGCTGAGCGCCCGCATCCAGGTTGACAATGGGGTTTGACAGAACCAGCCCATTCACATGAAAGCGAACCGACCGGATGTGATCCACATAAACGTAGTCGTAATTCTTGATTTCACTGTCCTGGGCAATCAATGAGGAACTGATCAGCAGGGTAATAAAGAGTAAGCGTAGTGTTTTCATCCTCGTATTTTGGTATTTCTTTTAGTCAACGAATTTTCCGGCTTAGAATTGTCAGCGGCTGAGCCAGGGGTTGCCTGCAATGGTAAAGCGCCATGGCCATTGGGCGCACTCCCCTGCGTAGCCTACACCGATCCTTGCACTTTCAGCTATGTTGTCGGCAGACGGTATTTGGTCGCCGTATTCCAGCCATATCGGGCCTGGTGGGTCGGTGAGGTCCGTACCTGTCCACGCCTTCTTGATGCCCATGGCCTGAGCAAGGGTGCCCGGGCCGGCGGTCAGGCGTTTTTCCAGCCGCTCCATCCCTCTTCGCTCCAGCATGAGGGGCTGCCCATGCACAGGTTCCAGCGCGCGGATGAGGACAGCTGAACCTACATCCGCTTTGCCGGTAACGATATTGAACAGGTGGTGTATACCATAACATAGATAAATATAGGCATGCCCGCCTTCCATAAACATGACTTCTGTGCGCTTCGTACGCCGCCCGGCGTAAGCATGGCAGGCTTTATCGCCATCCTGATGGTAGGCTTCCGTTTCCACGATTCGCCCAACAGTACGTTCGCCATCGATTTCCGTAATCAGGTGCTGCCCCAGCAGTTCCCTGCTCACCTGCAGCACATCACTGCGGGTGAAAAAGGACTTAGGAATACGTTTCTGCGGTTGCGGCATAGTGCGGGCACAATTTCAGTTAGGACCGAAAATAGCACTATTGCCGCTTTTTGCAAAATGCTTTACCGACGGCTGTAGTTCGGCGACTCTTTGGTGATGGTGATGTTGTGCGGATGGCTCTCCAGTATACCGCTACTGGTTATCCGGACAAACTGCGCATGCTGCAAATCCTCAACGGTAGCTGCGCCACAATAGCCCATGCCAGCCCGCAGGCCACCCAGGTACTGTACCATCACTTCAGCGACGGTTCCTTTATAAGGTACACGCCCTTCGATACCTTCCGGTACCAGCTTCTTGATGTCATCCTCCACATCCTGGAAGTACCGGTCCTTGGAGCCTTTTTCCATCGCGCTTATGGAGCCCATGCCACGGTAGACCTTAAATTTCCGGCCTTCGTAGATGATCGTCTCGCCCGGGGCTTCCTCCACACCGGCAAATAATCCACCAGCCATAATGGTATTCGCGCCCGCGACCAAAGCCTTAACGATATCACCAGTGTAGCGGATACCGCCATCACCAACAATCGGTATGCCGAGGTGCTTAACCGCTTCATAAGCATCATTGATGGCCGTGAGTTGTGGGACACCCACGCCAGCGACGACCCGTGTGGTACAAATAGAGCCTGGCCCTACGCCTACCTTGATACCATCCACGCCAGCCTCGGCCAGCGCCAGGGCTCCGGGGCCTGTAGCTACGTTGCCACCGATGACCTGTAGTTCAGGGAAGTGCCCCTTTACGTCTTTGACGGCGTTGAGCACACCAGCAGAATGTCCGTGAGCCGTGTCAATGATGACCACATCGACCCCAACTTTCACCAAGGCTTCTACCCGGTCCATCATATCAGAAGTGACACCAACGGCAGCGCCTACTACGAGGCGGCCCAGGCTGTCTTTGCAGGAGTTTGGAAAATCCTGCACCTTCATGATGTCCTTATAAGTGATCAGCCCGGCCAGTTGTTGGTTGTCATCCACCACCGGGAGTTTTTCGATCTTATGCCCCTGAAGGATGTCGCGAGCCTGTTCCAGATTTGTGCCTACTGGTGCGGTAATGAGGTTATCCTTTGTCATCAGCTCCTGTACCGAAGCATCAAGGCGGGTCTCAAAGCGCAAATCCCGGTTGGTAAGGATACCCACCAGTTTATTGGCTTTGTCAATGATGGGGATCCCACCGATTTTGAAGCGCCGCATTAAGCTAAGCGCATCACCAATGGTAGCATCGGCTTCCAGCGTGACGGGATCGACGATCATGCCACTTTCTGAGCGCTTGACGCTGCGGACCTGCTCGGCCTGCTGCTCAATCGTCATATTTTTGTGGATGATCCCGATACCACCCTGCCGGGCGATGCTGATGGCCAGCTTGTTCTCAGTCACCGTATCCATGGCGGCTGAAACAATGGGCGCATTCAGGCGAAGACCTTTTGTAAGTTGAGTGGATACATCGACTTCCCGTGGCAAAACCTGAGAGTAAGCAGGGACGAGGAGTACGTCATCGAAGGTGAGCCCTTCCTTGACGAATTTGTTGTTAGCTGTTTTCTGTATTTCCATGCGCAAAGGTATGGAATTTGCCTGCAAAAAATAAAAGCGAGACGCCATGGAATTCTAAAAATCCCTTTCGGGTTGGTGCAGGTCCGCCCTACACCTTCTATATTTGCAGCATGCTAAGCGTACTCAGTGACGAACACTTTATGAAAAAAGCCTTGCAAGAGGCTCAGGCGGCCTACGAAGCCGGTGAAATCCCGGTGGGAGCAGTAGTGGTCTGCCAAAATCAGATCATTGCCCGGGCTCATAATCAGACGGAGCTCCTCAATGATGTGACGGCCCATGCCGAAATGCTTGCCCTCACTGCCGCAGCCAACCATCTGGGCAGTAAATATTTGCGCGATTGTACCTTATATGTTACGCTGGAACCCTGCGTTATGTGCGCTGGTGCTTTGTACTGGGGGCAGTTGGGCCGCCTGGTCTACGGAGCGCCCGATGAGAAGCGGGGGTACCTTAAGCAGGGCAATCAGCTCCTCCACCCCAAAACAAAGATTGAGTATGGCGTACTGCAAGAGGAAAGCCAACTGTTGCTTAAAGCTTTCTTCCGGCAGCGGCGTTAAACTGGCGTTAAAGCAGGTTAAAGAGTTTTAACCCACTGGCAAATTTGGCGTCCTACCTTTACATTGGAGGCATTTCCTTTGTGATTTTACCAAATCCATCTTGCTATGAAAACTTTTTTCCCGTTCGCCATCCTGTCGGTTATTTTGCTCAGCTCCTGCGGCCCAACCCTGAGCCCTTTTACTGCAAGGGTCTACGACGAAGGGCGCTTTACCGAAGCTGAGCTGAAGCGCATTCAGTTTTATCTTTCTGAGCCCATCGTGCTCACGCGTGAGCTGCGTGCAGAGAAAGCCGAAGTCATTTCCGGTGAGATCAAGTTGGTAAACGGGCAACAGGTGGAGCAGGTGGTCATCCCCAAAGGCACTCCCGGTGCAGTCCTGTTCACCCCCGATCGGGAGCGGCTCGCCATTTCCTTTGAGAGCGGCAGTGACGACCGCTACCTTATTTTTGGCCCCAATCCGACCATGAACGACCGCTACACCCTGCGCGCTTCCGACTGGGACCGGCGTGCGGCGATTGTCACCTATAATGGCCGCAAATGGCGTGCGGGTGGAAGTGCCGCTCTGGCGACCTTGCTGGTGGATCTGAGGGAGGTGGATCAGGTATCGGTGCGTTCCCGGACCGCTGGCGGGCGGCGGGTGGATTAAACCTTATTAATGCCTTTTAAGAAAGGCACAAACTTGAAATCCGCAAACTTTTCCGTTTCTACGTCCCCCGCTTTATTCAGCCGGGTCAGGCGGAGCATTTTCTGTGCTTTTTCTCCTACCGGGATGACGAGCTGCCCGCCTACTTTGAGTTGAAGCAGGAGGGGTTCCGGAATTTCCGGGGCACCGGCAGTGACGAGTATTTTATCGAAGGGCGCAAATTCAGGCAGGCCCTTGTAGCCATCACGCAGGTAGCAGCGAATATTGCCCAGTTGCAATTGGTCGAGCAGCTTTTTGGCCCGGCGATGGAGCAGTTCCTGCCGCTCAATGGTGTAGACTCTGGCACCCAGCATGGCCAAAATGCCCGCCTGATAGCCGGAGCCAGTGCCGATTTCCAGGATTTTGTCCCGCTTTTTGACTTCCAGCAGGCTCGTCTGATAAGCTACGGTGTAGGGCTGGGAAATAGTTTGCTCATTCCCAATCGGGAAAGGTTTGTCCTGATACGCCCATTCCTCAAAGGCCTTATCCAGAAAGAAATGCCGGGGCAGCGTACCAATAGCGTTCAGGATTTGCTCATCCCTGATGCCTTTCGCGCTAAGCTGCTCCACGAGCTTTCGGCGCATGCCCTTATGCCGGTAGGTGTCTGTCAAACGATTTTGGTTTTCTAACTGTAGAGTGTGGCGAATTTACTAAATTTGGGCGCTAATCATTGCCAACCTTGTGGTAGAATTGCAACCTGGCAGTGAACCCTTTGTACAAATCTGTTTACCATAGCATATAAACCACTGACAAATATGACAAAGATCAAGTTCGGAACGGATGGCTGGCGCGCTATTATTGCTGAAGATTATACGGTTGAGAATGTAAAGCGGGTAGCCGCCGGAACTGCGATTTGGATGAAAGCCAATGAGGCGGCTCAGGTGGTGATCGGGCACGATGCCCGCTTTGGTGGGGAATTATTTGCCCACACAACTACTCGGGTAATGGGCGCTTACGGGATGAAGGTGAAGCTGGCGAAGGGCTTCGTCTCCACGCCCATGGTGTCTTTGGGCGTAGTGAAGACCGGATCAGACCTGGGCGTTGTCATTACGGCAAGCCATAATCCGCCTTCTTACAATGGCTTCAAACTGAAGTCCAAACTGGGCGGCCCAATGATCCCTGCGCAGGTGGCGGAGGTGGAGTCGCATATTCCGGATACATTCGACAGAGCCCTGCCGACCCTTCAGGAGATGGAAGCTCAGGGGCTATTGGAGTACGTTGACCTGGAGCAGATTTACGTCGACCATGTTACCGACAGCTTTGATCTGGAAAGCATCCGCAATGCCGATTTCAAAATTGCTTACGATGCGATGTACGGAGCTGGGCAGAATGCATTGCGCCGCTTATTGCCTGATGCGGTTTTACTGCACTGTGACTACAACCCTTCCTTCATGGGGCAGGCACCGGAGCCCATCCACCGTAACCTCAGCGAGCTATCTGCACTGATCAAAAACGACCCGTCAATTGGCCTTGGCCTCGCTAACGATGGTGATGCGGACCGCATTGGCATGTACGATGAGGATGGTAACTTTGTGGATTCCCATCATATCCTATTATTGTTGCTGCTTTACATGCACGAGTATAAAAAACAGACCGGGAAGGTCGTTGTCACCTTTTCTGTTACGGAAAAAATGCAGGAACTGGCAAAGCAGTTCGGGCTGGATATTGAAGTGACCAAGATTGGCTTCAAATACATTGCCGAGATCATGGCACAGGAACCCGTTCTGGTAGGCGGAGAAGAGTCCGGCGGTCTTGCTGTAAGTGGTCATATCCCGGAGCGCGATGGCATTTGGATTGGTCTGACCATCATGGAGTTCATGGCGAAATCCGGGAAATCCATTAAGGCACTGATTCATGAGGTTTACGACCGGGTAGGGTCCTTTGCCTATGACCGGGACGATCTGCACCTTACGGAAGCGAAAAAGCAGTCGATCATCAAGCAGTGTCAGGAAGGTAGCCTGAAAGCTTTTGGACCTTATCAGGTAGAGCGCGTGGAAGATATTGATGGATTCAAGTTTTACTTTGGCGGCAGCCGGTGGGTGATGATCCGCCCTTCGGGCACGGAGCCGGTACTCCGGGTTTATGCACAGGCTCCGGAGCATGGTGAGGTACGCCAAATCCTGGATGCTACGCATAAGGCACTGCTGGGGTGATACTTTTTGTGTTTTATTTTTATTTTTTAGAACAAAATGATTATTTTTGGGCTTGACGCATACTCTGTATCATGCCTAAAAAATTTGATATTCATCAGCCGGACGACCGTTTCTTTAAATCGGCAATGAGCGACCCGGAGGTGGTTAAAGCCTACCTTGAGTATTTCTATCCTAAAATTGCAGCTATTGCAGACCTCAGTACGCTTCAGCAGCAAAAAGTACAGTCCCTACGCCCAAATTTGAAGCTGTTCAGCGCTGATGTCGTATACCGGTGTCAGCTGAAGGGCGAAAGTGGGGCGCATTTTCATTTCTGCCTACTATTCGAGCACAAATCAGAACCGGACGAGTATGTAGCGGTACAAATAGGATTGTACATTTTCCTACTCCTGCGCGAGCAAGTGAAGGCTAAAAAGCAGCCATTGGAACCCGTGCTGCCCCTGCTGTTTTACAATGGTAAAGCCACGTGGCGGCCTAAGCGTATCCGGGAAATCTTTAAGGGGCACCCCGGTTATGAAGTCCTTAAACCCTATCTGCCTGATTTTCGTTTTTTATTTGAAGATGCGCACCGCCTGCCACCAGAGGAGCTGCTAAAGCTAGACCTGAGCTATTTCCGCTCCACTGTACTATCAATGGCGCTGCGGCACAAGCCAGACTTGATCTTTGAGTATATTGAAGTTATCTTTGAAGGGGCAGAAGATAGCGATCAGGTGCTTTCTATTATAACTTATATTCTGGGCGTAGCCGAGCGCTCCCCCAAGAGGTTCCTGGAAGAACTGGAAAACACCGAATTCACGACAAAACCGAATGTGATGAGTACATTAGAACAACTATTGGAAATGGGCCGGGAGCAAGGCTTGGAGAAAGGTCGGGAAGAAGGCATCTATAAAAAGAGTATCTTCAATCTGCTCAAAACCGTAGTTCGTTTCCCGGAATGGCCAGCCAGTGAACTATCCGACTTTACAGAACTGGACCTGGAGACCGTACGCACTTTCCTGTCTGTCCAATCACAGTTTGATGTTGCTGCGTTGAGGAAGTACGTCCTTGAGGACTTGCTGGCTGATATCCCGCTAAGCGCGGAAGATAAGGAGAAGTTGGACCGGTTGATCGGGCAGTTGGCCGAGGGATGAACCCGGTCAGAAAGGCTTAGCTGCAACAGCCTCTTTACCTATCTGATAGAACTTAACTTATCGCGCTCCCTGCGGAGTCTGGCTCTGATACCTTCGGCTACTCAAAGAGCGAGTAGCATACCTAATAACCCGAAAAAAACGAACAAAAGACTTCGTAGAAGTCACATCCTAATCTCTCAGGCCCCCCTATGACAGCCCGACTTCGTAGAAGTCACATCTTGATCTTTCAGGCACTCAAGGCAGCCCGACTCCGTAGAACCTGTCTACCCGGCGCAGACAGGTTGAGTCGCATGTACAACCCAGCCAGAACCAACGCTCCACCTACCCCCACCCAAGCCCCAAAAACAACAACAATGTTTTCACGCTGCAACCTTGACATTACCACAGCCAAGTCGTATATTACCAATCAATTGCACGAATCACTGCGCGCAGTAACATAAAAACCGGCGCTCCCTGTGTGACCGCCACACGTACTTGAACAAAAAACATAACCGCCCTGCTAAAGCCTTGAGCTATAGCAGTACCATTAGTATTGGCATTAAACAGGCATGCCCGAACAGCCGCCCAGCCGGCAGTTGAAGGCACCGCCCGTCCTATCCCCGCCGGGCGCTTCCGGCAGCGCAACTGGCTACAGCGCCGTGAGACGGGGATGCCCAAAGGGCGGGGGTGGATCTAAGTCAATTTCTATTTTTTCACACATAAAACCTTCACCTATGAAAAACAAATTCCTACTCCTCACCTGGCTGCTCGCCGTACCCCTGCTGTGGGTCGGGTGCGATAAGCCACTCTTTAAGCCCGACAGAGGTTCCATCGCACAGCCCAATGAGCTACCGCCCATCACCACGACCGGGGAGGGCAACTTCGCCTGCAAAATCAATGGGGTGAACTGGCAGCGCTGTGGGGGCGGGTTCCTTCAGAGTAGTATACTTGGAAACTGGTCTCCGAATTATAAGATTTTTCAGATTTCTGGGATGAGACGAAGCTGTGAGGGCTTTGATGATTCGGTTTATATCGCTGCGTATGTAGATAGTGTAGGTAGATATAGCTTGCACGATGCATTCTATAACGATCGAAATCATCCTTGTCAAGAGTCAAGTGACCCTTCACGTCTGTTGGAAGGTGCTGACAACTGGGTAGAAATTCTCAACCTGGACACCGACGAATTTATCGTCTCTGGCACCTTTCAGTGCACAGTGGTCGATGATAACTGTGGCGACACGCTCTTTATCACCGATGGCCGTTTCGATTACGACTGGGCCAATTAATTAACCTATTTTAATCTTGATCACATGCGACTAACCGCTATTTTCAGAAACCTGCTGCTTGGAGTATTCATCCTGGCAGCGCCTGCGCTCTGCGCGCAACAGACCATAGATACGTCCCCCCCCCCGGATATTACACGCCGGACTGGGTCTTTGCTAACCTCGATTTAAGTGGGTTGTCTACCGGCTTGCTGCAAGAACACGGCACGCCCTTCACGCGCCTCAGCGCCTTCAATGGCGACCCGGACAGCACCACCATCTCCACGCCCCTCCGCTGCCGCCTCGTGCAGGCCACTTTGCTCAGCGCCACCGTCAATGCCAATGCGCAGGTGGATACGGCCGCGCTTCCTGCGGAGTCTGGCTCTGATACCTTCGATTACCAAATTCTGCTCTACGCTTACCATAAACTTAAACCGGATGCGGTCAGCCAAAACCTCATCAGTATCACCAATAATCAGCTGGTAGATATTTCCGGGCCTCAGGATTCGCCTTACAAGCGGGAGTTTGCCATTGCGGCTGCTCCGTGGCGCAAGAAGGCGCTGACGGCCGGGCAGGTTTATGCATTCAGCCCCACCGTGGCGACCAATATTCCGGCACAGTTTGTAACGGGGTACGAAATCAATACGGGGCAGGGGTTCACCGCTGTTGCACCGGGCAGTGTATACACCTTTACGGCATCATCGGGCAGCGAAATGGATTTTGAAGCCCGGGTGACGCTTACCAACGGTAAGGTACTGCTCAGCCGGAGCAAAATGACTGTGACCCCCAACGCCAGTGCGTCCCCGACTATTGACCCGGTTGGCTACTGCGGTGGAGAAGAACCAGAGTTTACCATTGATTTGAGTAGTGCAACACCTGCCTGGGATGATGAAATTGATCGATTATTTGTGCAAACCTCCTGTTGTGATGGCGTCATCCGCCGACCGTTGCTTATTATTGGCGGATTTGAAACGCCCACTTTATTCGACCCGGACATTGAGGATAATCAGGAGAACGGGCACCCTTTCTTTATTGATAATGATTTTGACTTTATAATTGAAAGATTAACAGTAGCTCCAACACCAACTGGGAACCCCATAATCCAAGACCTACTCAACGACGGCTACGACCTCATTTTCCTGGACTTTGACGATGAGACTAAACCTCTGGAGCAAAATGCCCAAGTGGTCAAGCAAGCCATCCGGGAAATCAATGACCGCAAGGTTACCGATGAGCCATTGGTGATTGCTGGCCTAAGCATGGGCGGAGTAGTGGGCAAGCTGGCCCTGCTGGAGATGGAGCGCGATGGGGAAACCCATGATGCCCGTTTGTTCGTCAGTGTGGATTCCCCACTGCGGGGGGCGAATATCCCGCTTGGGTTGCAGCATATGGTCCATCACCTGAATGGTTTAAAGGTGCATGTTGTCCCGGGCGTTGCAAGTATCTCACTAGGCACGTTAGTGCCAGACCTTTCTGGGGCTGCTTTTACTCTAAAACGCCCTTCGGTTCGTCAGTTGTTGACCTACCATAGTGAAGAGGACCTGCTGTTCAATAACTCCTACCGGAGTTTCTATGATTACTTCACGAGCCTGGGCAAACTGCAGCAATGCGAGCATTTGGCGATAGCCGCTGGCTCTCAGATAGGCATTGGGCAGGGCTTTAATCCGCATGATAAACTTGTCTCTCTGGCAGGGACTTCAGGTCAGCTTCTGACCCAGTTTTCTAATTTGGGCAGTGGCTGGAGCCTTCCAATTGATATTGCCAGCAATCTTTTTCTTGGCACAGGTGGATATTTGGACTTTGATGTTTGGTCCTTGCCAGATATGCCCTCGTCTCCAAAGTTTATCTACCGCAACGTGACAGTTGTACGTGTGTTTACTATTCCCGTAGTATTCGACATCGTAAAAGTCCGAGTTTCGGGCACCCAGCCTTTCGATAGTGCTCCGGCAGGACGTTCCGCTCTGGTTGATGATGAAGGCGGGGCATTGCCAGGCCTGCTTCAGCCCAATTTTGGCTTTATTCCAACCATAAGCGCTTTAGAAGTGGGGCCCTATCAGTCTTTAGCAGGGCCACTGAGCGACCCCTTCCAGCCTATCAATGATAACAACGCGGTGCTGGCCTTGTCACAAACGACCATGGACTACATGGTGGCCAACGATGATCCAGACATAGAAAATGCAAATGGGGAACACGATAACCCTTTTAGCGTTGATAACACCGGCATGCTGCTCTCCGTAGCTTCCAATGGGGCAGTAACCCCTGCCACGCTCGACAACCGTACCTTCAACCACGGGGACAGCCCGGAGGTCTATGATTACGCCAACCCTCCTATGCCTTTCCCGGTATATCGCACAGAGCCCATTATCGATGAAGATACCGACATCATCAACGGCGGGCAACTCTGGGTCAACCGGGCCGGGCGAATCGGCTTTACGGATATAGCAGCCAATCTCAATAACGATGAAGTCAGTGATTTTGAGGTCTTCATCCGCAGCAGCTTCTGCGAGGGCGACCCCACCACCCTCACCATCGCCCCCACCGCCCGCATGGAGCTCGGCCAATGGGACGCCGCCGCCGGCATCACCAACACCGCCCAGGTCTACGTGCAGGCAGACGCGACGGTCTCCATTCAAGCCCAGGGCGAGCTGTACATCAATAAAGATTCCCGTTTTATCGTACAGGAGGGGGGCTATACAGAGGTACTTTCCGACGGTCTGCTCAGCGCAGGCTTTGGCGGGCAGGTCCGCATCGAAAAAGGGGGCGAAGCCCGCATTGGCAGTGGGGGCATTTTGCGCGTCAGCCAGGATTCCAAGTGCGTGGTGGAAGACGGCGGCAAGCTGGTACTGGAGCCGGGCGCTATCGTGCAGCTTTGGGACGGGGACGACCCCTTCGGGCGTGCTGTGCTCGAAGTGCAGGGCGAGCTGGAGGTACAGGGCAGCATCGACTTCAGCGGCAATGGCTTCTTTGACTTTTTCCAGAGCCATATTCTCAGCCTTACGGGCGGTATTTTCCGCATCGAAGGGCGGGGCATCGGCAAGCGCTTCCTGCGCCTGCGCAACAATACGACCCTTGATATTGGAGACAATACCGTAGAGCTGCTGGAAGGCCTGGCGGAATACGGTAATTATGCCAAAATCTCCGTAGGGCAGGGCGAAGCCTTTATCTCTAATATGGAGCTGAAGACCGGCGGGCAGACGGCGGTGGGACTGCTGGCTGACGGGGCGACTAAAATCCGTTTTGTGGACAACGAAGCCTACGGGTTTGCCAATGCCGTGGAGGCTTACCATACCTACCCGGCCAATGCGCTGGACTTCCTGTTCTTCCAGAGCGGCTTTTCTGATAACCGGAATTCTATCTGGCTCTCATACGGCAGCAATGCGCGGGTTTGGGACTGCCATTTCAATGGCACCGGCACCGGTGTGAATGCGATGCTGCTCGACAAGCTGCAGTCTGTGCGGGTAGACGCAAGTGTCATTGAAAACTACAACGTGCCAACGGAGCCTGAATATATGACCTGGGGCGCTGTCCACGTCTCCAACGTAGGCGAGTACATCATGAGCGGTGGCGAGCTGTCCAATAATGACGTGGGCTTGTATTGCCCGCCAGGCAAGTATGTTAATGTCACCCTGCGCGGGCAGGCTGAAGTGGCGGATAATGACTTCTATGGGCTCCATATCGTAGAGGGCAACCGGGAAGGCAGCAACTATGGGCTGGTCACGATGGACTGCGCCAGGCTGCTCAATAACGGGCTGGCCGGTATAAAAGGCAGCCCTCCGCCTTCCCCAACCCGGCACAGGACGAAGTGGCGGTAGAGTGGAACCCGGGCGCCCAATTCTCTCTGCGCGCCATTAATGCAGCCGGGCAGGAAGTATGGTCAGGCCTGCTGCCGTCCGGCACCCACCGTTTGCCAGTGGACAGCTGGGCAGAAGGCTGGTACTTCCTGCACTTCACTACCGCAGACGGGCAGCGCGCCCATCAGCTCAAAGTGATGGTGCAGCGGTAAGGCCAGGTGTAGCGTAAGGCTTTATGGACAAGCTCCGGTGGTGTTGGCTGCCGGGGCTTGTCTGTTTTTTCCGGAGGTTGGCCTACCTCAACACCATCCCCACATGCGGGATATCATCTTCCAGATACTCCGCACCCACTTTTTCAAAACCAAAAGATTCATAAAAACGGATCAGGTAAACCTGAGCAGAAATTTTTATGGGGACTTCACCATAAAGGCGGGCACACCAGGCAATACTTTCCCGCATTAGCAATTTCCCGGCACCAGTACGCCGGGCGGTGGGTGAAGTGACCACCCGCCCGATAGAGGCGTAGTCGGGATAAGAAATGCCTGGGGGCAGCAGTCGGGTGTAAGCAATAAGCTTGCCATCCGCATTATATCCCAGCAGGTGGTGCCCCGCTTCATCCTTGCCATCTGCATCGAGGTAAGGACAGTCTTGCTCAACGACAAATACTTCCTGCCGCAGCGCCATGCTGTCGTACAATTCCTGTAGTGATAGCTTCTCAAAGGGCAGGCAATTAAAACTAAGTGGGTTGGTCATGATTCCGGAGCCATTTAAGGGTGAAAAAGGGCAGCAATGTGCGGCCCAAAGATAATCACCCCAATGACAGCGGCACAAATGGCACAAACCAAAACACCGCCCGCCGCCACATCCTTTGCACGGCCGGCAAGCGGGTGGTAGTCCGGAGAGACGAGGTCTGTCAGCTCTTCAATAGCGGTGTTGAGCCCTTCTGCACCCAGCACCAGCGCGACGGCCACAAAAGCCAGGCACCACTCGGTGGCAGTGAGCCCCACGTAAGCACCAAAGCTCAGCGCAAAGGCGGTAATGACCAGATGGATCTGGGCATTCTGCTGAGTACGGATGGTGTACCACAGCCCGCGGAATGCATCTTTGAAGCTCTTAATTCGGCCTGTCCACATTTTAGTCTAATTGTCCGGCAAGCACAACTGCGCGCTTGTCTTTCTCTACAGCGCCATCGGGCCTGAAAAGTTCAAAATACAGGATATAAATGCCGATCCGGGCCGGACTGCCATCGGCAGCGATGCCGTCCCACTTGAAAGTGCCGGTATTCTGAAGGGTTTCATTATTGACCAGGCGGAGCATTTCCCGCCCCTGCGCATCAAATATCCAGACGTTGGCGGTATAGCCCGGCTGATCGGTAGTGTAATCAATCAGCAGCACATCTTCAAAGCCGTCCTCATCGGGAGAAAACCGGGCGCGGGGAATGTTGATGATCTCGTCGAATACCCCTTCCCGCTCAAAAAACTGGGAATTGGGCCCGGTGGGCGTAGCAAAACCAGCAGTAGAGGCGGCAGAGTGCCAGTTGCCATCGTCCTGCGTGCCGGTCATTGGGGAAATGCGCTCCAGGCTGACGCCGTTTTCATCATCAAGTAAGGGGTAATGCAGGTCTTCTGAGTAATCAAAAGCATCGAGTGTGACCCCATTCAGCACGAGGGTCAGATTGCCTTCATCGTTGTCCAGGCCAGGCAGGTCATTCTCCAGCAAGCGGTCGGGGCTGGGCACAGTGTATCGGTTGAGAATATCAGTGGGGTCCTCAGAAAAGACCAGGTAGTCACCGGGGAAAATCAGAAGGTTATCGTCGACGGAAGCTTCCACGCTGCCGCTCAGTTTTAGACGGTTGAGCATTTGCAGCCCGGCCAGGTCTATGATTTTATCACTTTGATTGTACAGCTCAACAAAATCAGAGCCGCCGCTCTCCGGATTGAAGAGGATTTCATTGATGATGATATCCATGGGCTCGGCGGGCTGTGGCAATCCAATAGCAAAAGACTGCTGCTCAAGTGGGTTGCCTATGCAATCGGTGAGGGCTGTAGAAAAGCTGAGGGTATAAGCCTGATCCGGGGATAACTCTCCATCCAACAGTAGCAAAGCGGTCAGCCCGTCCGGCTGTAGCATTACGTCAAGTACGGCTATTGCCGGCTCCAGGGTGTAAGCGCCGGGGGGAGTTACTGTCCCCATATCCATGATCTCACTGAACTGCACCCGGATTTCCATATTGCTTTCCGGCACCACTTTGACCACAGAAGGGGGCGTAGTGTCGAGTGCAGCGCCCAGCAGGCTGTTTTCAAGGCCAGGTGTACCACCGGTTGTGCTTTGGGAGGCCCGCCAGTTGCCGGGGCAGTCGTAAGGGCCTTCCAGGCGGATCAGTTCGAGGCTGTAACCACCATCCGAACGCTCTTCGTCCTGATACCAGGCATCCGTGTAAGTGACTTCAAACAGGGTCGTCCCATTTTCATCAAGGAGGGTAGCGACATCCCCGCCGTTGGAAAGTGCCGGGAAGTCCCCCACGCTAACGGCAGGCCCCAATTCAGTAAAAGCTGTGAGAAAGGCTTCATCGCAAACCGCAACATACTGTCCAGGTTGCAAAAGAAATGAAGATAAAGCCTCCGGGGTGCTACCAGAAGTAATTTGGAGGGTACCCAGGTCAATGACTTTATTGCTGGCATTATACAATTCCAGGTACTCGGCTTCCGGTAATGCCACGGATGGCGTGGGGTCGGGCATCAGCTCAGTGATGATGAGGTCGCCGGGGAGGGCGGGCTGAATATTGAAGTAGGTGAACTCAGCCTGCAGGAGAGCTGCTGTATTTCCTGCTTCATCCTGAATGTTGCTGGCGGTGAGGTTGTAAGTGGCGGTGTTCTCCAAAGCGGTGCCCAATGACAGCAGCACCCGGGTTGGATCTGCCTGCAATTCGGCAGAGACCGGTGTGCCAATTCCATTGCTGATGCTATAATTTGCCGAATTATTGGCAGAGGGTTCGCTTATCGGCTCACTAAATCTTGCCTCTAGTTGAAAAGCGGTGTTCGGAGTGACCTCCAAAAGGGTAGGAGGGGCGGTATCGGTAAAGAGTGGATCAACCAGTACATCATCCATGAAAAACAACTCAGCACGGGTGCTCGTGTAAGTACAGACCCATCCAAAAAAGCTGCCGGTTGGGTAAGTTAAGTCAGTTGCGCTTCCTTCCGGAGTGAAATCGGTGCCTCCGCTGTAGTCGGTTTCCAATGTCCATTCCCCTTCAGCAGAGCGGGTCACCCGTATTCGGGCTAGGGCAGGGTCACTGCCCACGCCCCCAGTGGCACCACTAATCAGTAAGGTGGAAGCGGTCCCGTCCTGCCGAAATAGCTCCACGGCATCATCACTGCCTGAAATACCGCCAATCCGTACATAGTAGCCATTCAGTGCTCCTTTTAAATCTGGAGAGGAGGCAGACAAATAGATGCGGGCGAAGTTGCTGGAAGAAGGGGAGAACTCCGTACGGATATAGAAAGCCCACGTCGTGGCAGCATCCGTTGAGGTAGGCGCCGGAACGTAAAGCAAAGATTCGTTGCTGCTGCCCGGGTCGGTATCCAGCAACTGCAATTCACCATTGGTTACGGCAAACCGGCCGGTATCTCCCAGCCATTCAGGGTTGGAGGAGAAATCGCCATCCGAGAAATCATCCTGAAGTTGAGCGTAAGCCGGGCTTGCAAGGAGGGTTAACGACAGGGACAGGTAATAGAGTGCTTTCATGCCCCAAAAATAGCGAATTCAACACAGCTAAGGAAGGTCAGTGCGGCTGCATCCTTATTTTTTAACGACTGTAGGGGCAAAACCTTTTGGTAATCACTGCAGGGGCTTATCTTTGCGCACCAATTTATTGTAGAAGGTACCAGGCGGGCGCCGCCACCGGTACAAATAAAAGATTGCAACTATGAAAGTCGCTGTTGTTGGTGTAACAGGCCTGGTGGGTACGGTAATGTGCCGGGTACTTGAAGAAAGGAACCTGCCGGTTTCTGAATTTTTGCCAGTCGCTTCTGCCCGTTCGGTAGGCAAAATGGTAAAGTTTAAAGGAGCAGACCACAAAGTGATCAGCATGGAAGACGCCATTGCTGCCCGCCCGGATATTGCCATTTTCTCAGCAGGTGGCGGAACCTCACTGGAGTTTGCGCCTAAGTTTGCGGAAGTGGGCACAACGGTTATCGATAACTCCTCTGCCTGGCGTATGGACCCGGGCAAAAAGCTGGTGGTGCCTGAAATCAACGGCGGGGAACTCACTGCTGCAGACAAGATCATTGCGAACCCCAACTGCTCAACAATTCAAATGGTGCTGGCCTTAGCACCCCTGCACGAAGCTTTTGGCATTAAGCGGGTTGTGGTCTCTACTTATCAGTCTTTTACGGGCACTGGCATGCAGGCTGTGAAACAATATCAGCTGGAGAAAAAAGGGTATAAGCCCAAGGCTGAAGAGATGGCCTATCCGCATCCGATTTTTGAGAATTGCCTGCCGCAGTGTGATGTCTTTCTGGAAAACGATTATACCAAGGAAGAGATGAAGCTGGTGAATGAAACCCGGAAGATTCTCAATGCTCCACAAATTGGCGTAACCGCAACTGCCGTGCGCGTGCCTGTTAACGGCGGGCACTCGGAATCTGTGAATGTGGAGTTCGAACGGCCTTTTGAAGTGGAGAAAGCCATTGAACTGTTGAATAACACGCCGGGCATTAAAGTGCTGCAGGACAACGCCAATAACAATTACCCGATGCCCCGTTTTGCCAAAGACAAAGACGAGGTTTTCGTGGGGCGTATCCGCCGGGATGAGTCTGTTGCCAATGGGCTTAACCTCTGGATTGTGGCCGATAACCTGCGTAAAGGAGCGGCTACAAATGCAGTACAAATTGCCGAACACCTTATTGCCAGCAAACTGATAAATGCTTGATTAGGGCTAAATCCTTAAAAAGCGGGGCATTTTCTTAATTTTGTGAATAGGAACAAAGCCGGGTAGGCCCCGGTCAGAACTTTTGACTTACTACTACGAAGATTATGAAGACAAAGCTTGTACTCTGGGGGACGAATGCACAGGACGAACGCATACTGGTGGCTGTGGAATTATTGGCAGACGATAATCAGGTAAAAATCTACACTTTCCCTGATGCGGTTGCCACTGATGAGTTCTATCAGAAAATGATGGACGACTGGCGCAACGATAAGGAGGTGGAATTCCCGGAAGCGCACATGGTGACAGAACGGGGATTGAATGTTGCTGATTCACTTTTGCCCGAGAGCATTAAAGTAGAGCGCAGTGACCTGGTCACCCGTGCACAAACGGAATGGCAGTTTATTGTACTCTCCTCCAAGCTTAGCGAGGCTTACAAGTCAGAACTGGAAGACCTGCGAGACCGGGTAAGCCGCCTTGATGGCTTTGACAAGCAGATTTGGGAAGAGCTCAGAGGTTTCTGGGATAAGGTACAGGAGCAGGTAACAGACCGTAACCTGTTCCGCGACCATGCAGAGCAACTTCGGGAGCGCACCAACGAGCTCTTTGCAGAAATGAAAGACCTGCGTTCTAAGATGGACCAGGAGTTCAAGGCCAGGTCCAGGGAGAACTACGAGCAGTTTATGGAAAGCCTTGGTGAGCTGGAAGCCAAGATTAAAGAGAATAAGCGCCTTCAATCCGTATTTGATGAATTGAAAAAGGTGCAGCGGCAGTTTAAGAATACCAAATTTACCAGGGAGGACCGCAATAAAGTGTGGAAGCAGCTGGACGGCATGTTCAAAGAGGTAAAAGAAAAGCGCTTTGGAGAGTCTGCAGGGGGAGACCACTCTCCGTTAGAACGATTGAAGAAGCGTTACGATGGTTTGCTTGGCGCTATCAATCGGATGTCGAATTCCATCAAGCGGGATAAAGATGAGCTTAGCTTCCAGCAGCGTAAGGTTGATACCACGGATGGCCAGTTGGAGGCACAGATCCGTACGGCTAAAATCAAAATGGTCGAAGAAAGGATCAACTCCAAGACGGCTAAATTGGATGATATGGAGAAGACAAAGGCAGACCTGGAGCGCCGAATGAAAGTGCTGGAGCAAAAGGAAGCTAAGCGTAAGGAACAGCAGGAAGTTAAGGAGGCGCAAAAGGAGGTGGAAGCTAAAATCAAGCAACAGATTGAGGAAGAGGCGAAGGCCCGGGCAGAAGAGTCAGAAAAACTAAAGGATGCTGCAGAAGCTATAAAGGAGGGCAAAGCTGAAGCGAAGCCCGCTGCGGATTCCCCTAATGCGGAAGGCAAAAAGGACGACTCTGTTGGCGATGCTCTGGCTGCCACGCTTGGCGAATCTTTTGAGGATGTTGTGGACACCATTAAGGCTGTGGCTATGGTGGTATCCGACAAAATCAATGAAGCGGTTGAAGACTGGCAGGAGGGAAGTGCCGATGAAAAAAATCAGGCTTAAGCTCTTCGTACCTCTTGCGTAGCAGGAGTGAAGACTTTGACCAAACTTATTTGAAAGGGGCCAACGGCAATCGCTGTTGGCCCCTTCTGCGTTTATCGTATTGGTTTTTGTTGGGGGGCTTAAGCAATCAGTTCCCTTTTCCTTTCCATAGAATAATTGAGTTGCTATCAACGCTGGAGGGCATGGTTTTATGCCTTTTCTGCGGCATTAAAATCCAATTAACCCTTGTTTTGTTAAAATTTCAGAGAATTTCACAAGAAAAATAATAGTTATTGATGCGATTTGTTTCACATTTATCCTATTAGGGCTTGTATTTATTTGGTTTTTGAGCTCTTGGGGTTTTGGTTTTTTTTCACAAAAGCCCGAATCTGTCTTTGGCTCAGGCAGCAGAAGTCTTCATATTTGTAATGTGATCGGAAGGCATTGAGGAGAGAGACAAGAAAAGTTAATTGAAATATGTTCATGGGATTATAATTTAGTGAAGTGCAGTCCCGGTGGTTTTTGGAAATCGCTGGGACGCACGACTCACTACGTAGTTTGACGGAAATAAGCCAGACCGTTTTTCTCTTTATGCTTTTTCGAAATTCCATAAGCAACTTCCAAGTATTCACTTGCTTATGGAATTTCGAAAAACCTCAAACGGTCTAACTTATTTTGTTTCCGTCTCTATGAGAACACCCACAATAATCCCAACAAAAATAAAAATGGCGGACAAAAGTGTCCGCCAAATTCTAAATCACATTCATGGGATTATGGTCGTCTTGTTGAGATTACGATTTGCTGTGTAGTTTATTCTCTCACTTGTGCGACGAAGATAAAGCAAAACTTCCGTTTCTTCCAAACAGTGCATGCATTTTATTGCGCTGTAACAGAGTTTTTATATCTGTTAAGAAGTTATTTGATTGAGAGTCAGGGAAGTAAGCAAAAGATTATTTTTTGGATATGTTCATGGGATTATAAGTGAAAATCGCGTTCCACTCTATGGAGCGCGATTTTTGTTTGCATGGCATGCAAACATTTTCCGAAGGGCTGAAAGAAGCCCTGGCGCCTAATCGGTGGGAAGCCAATGCGAAGGCAACTGCGTTACTGGCAACGGTAGGGTGGGAAGGAAGCCTTAGCAAGTATGGGGCACGTAGCGGGAGCGAACCGGGAGTGGCGCGGCAGGTGGGTAACCTTGCAAAAAGTGGGAAAGCCCAAAAGCCGGATAACCTGCCACGTTAAAACGGACGGTGTCCCATACAGGAAAGTTTGCTTAACCATGGAAGCCTGTTGGGGTGTCCGGGATTTTTTATCTGGACAAGCAGCTAACAAGTCGCAAGGCGAGGCAGCAGCCACACGCCAGCAGGTGGCAGATGAGCCCGTAGTAGTTTTAAACTCCGAGCCTTTGAAGCTCTGGTAACAGGGTGGAGGATAAAACTTGGAGGACAAGTTGCGATGGCTGACCGCAAAGCTAGTCAACTTGACTTATCAGCGCCAAAAGTGCTGGTAAGCTGCGAAGGGGCGAAGTTAAATCAAAGCGTCTCCCTCCAAGGGGTCGTTAAGGTACAAGTGAAGACAATCGTCGGTGGGACCCCGATGAGGAATTATGGGAAGGTGGTGACGAGCCCAGCCTGACCAATAATCCGCACGAGCGTTGAGTACGGTGGAGCCAGACAGGGTAGATTGCCATAGAGCTAGAAACGCCCTGCCTCCCGCCAGAACAAACAGCCTGCCTTAATTGCACCGCCTGGAGCTCAGAGAAGCTGCAACGTACAAAAGTTTTTTTTTTTATGCGAAAATGGTACAGCCTATACGACAAAGTGTACAGCTGGAAGAACCTCATGGAAGCCTACCAGAAGGTAAAGGCGAACCGGGGCGCTGCCGGAGTAGACGGAGTTCGCATCACCGACTTCGATGAGAAGAGGGTGTCAGAGCTGCGCCGTTTGAAAAAAGAACTCAGGACGAAGGCGTACCGCCCGCAGGCAGTAAAACGGGTGTATATCCCGAAGCCTGACGGCAGCGAACGCCCATTAGGCATACCGACGGTACGCGACCGGGTGGTGCAGCAAGCACTGCTCAACATCCTCCAGCCCATTTTCGAGCCGGGCTTCCACCCATCGAGCTACGGCTACCGCCCCGGGCGCAGCTGCGCCCATGCAGTGGCTAAGGCAGAGCGTTTCAGTAACAAGTGGGGGCTGGCTCATGTCGTTGACATGGACTTGTCGAAGTGCTTCGACACGCTGGACCACGGCTTGATACTGGCAGGGGTGGGGGCTAAAGTAAGCGACGGCAGTGTTTTGGCACTGGTCCGTCAAATACTTGAAACGGGAGTTATGGACGAAGGGGCATACTACCCTGCGGAAGCTGGCAGCCCGCAAGGCGGAGTAATCTCCCCGCTGCTGATGAATATCTATTTGGACAATTTTGACCAGTACATGAAAAGTCAAGGCATCCGGATAGTAAGGTACGCAGACGATATACTGATCTTCGGCTACACGCGCAGTGAAGCGGGCAGGTATCGTTCTATAGCCGCCCAATATCTGGAAGAGGAGCTAAAACTTACGGTCAACGTAAAGAAGACGCACCTCACAACGATATGGGAAGGCATAACGTACCTGGGTTTTATCATCAGCCGGCGGGGTGCGCGCATACACCCAAAGAGCGTGAAGAAGTTTAAGGACAAAGTCCGCAAGCTGACCCCACGCAATTCCGGGCGTAACGTAGAGCACCAGATAAGGGAGCTGTCGATGCTATTGCGGGGTTTTGCCAACTACTTCCGCATTGGGCAAGCCAAGAGCCTGTTCCGTAATTTAATGAGCTGGATACGCCGCCGCCTACGGATGAAGCAGATGCGCGAGTGGAAAAGTTGGAAAGGCTTGCATAAACAGTTACGACGGATGGGTTACAAAGGGAGTTTTGAGAAAATCTCTATGGCCCGCTGGCGCAACGCGAGCTGCAAACTGGTCCACATGGCGCTGCCTAATGAGTGGTTTAATAACCTGCACTTGTACGACATGGAGCGGGTGAAAACCAACACGTTGCATCAATACTATGAATAAGATTTAACAGGAGCCGTGTACGAGGCCCGTACGCACGGTTCTGTGAGAGGGATAAAGTAGAAGGATGCATCCTTCTACTTTACCCTACTCAATTTTTGCCAGAGTATCAACTATTTCGCATAGAGAATAAGCCCGCCCCGATAGTTCAGGAGTAAGCTCAAACGAGGACTTTGTGTTCATGTGTTTAGCATCTCTTCTAACATGGCTTCCATTTTCATTCTCGCTTTCCTATCCTTTGGCCCCGGATTGAGGACTGGGTTTTCGGGTTTTGCCAGGGCTATTTTCAATAAGCCATAGGAATAAGCGCCTCCAAAATGCCTGTGTAAAGTGCTAAGTTTTAACTCCTTCATCTCCCCTGCCTTTTCCTGTATAGCAGCAATGGATTCTGGTTTCAGGAATGAGGTAGCGCTCAGGACACCCTGTTTAATAAAGTGGGCGATATGCCCTTCGATTGTTGATACCGCCAGATTTCGTTCCCTGGCTATCTCCTCAATGGTCATACCTTTCCGGTACCTGGCCAACGTCTCCTCTTTTGTGCCTGTTTTTGTGCCGGTACTTACCGGTTCAGTATTCAGTGGGGTTTTGTTGAATACAGGTGGTGGTTCAACTCCCTGTCTGCTGCAATAATCCTGCACCATTTTCAACAAGGCTGCTCCGTATTGTTCCAACCGCTTTTTACCGATGCCGTAACTGCGCTTCAGTGATTCAGGTGTATTGGGCAGATGAGTTGCAATATGGAACAGAGCCTGGTTAGGTAGAATTCGGAAGATGGGCAGAGATTGTGCATTTGCTTCCGACCGCCGCCATTCAATCAGTTGCTGCAACAGCTCAGGGTGGGGCACCTTTTCCCGACTGAGTTTAGCAACTGTTGGGGCTACCGGAGCCGATGGCTGCTGCCTGAAGTCCAGCATGGCGTCCGTTTTTGCCCGGAGCAAGTCAGCCGGAGAGAAGCCGGAAGCGGTCTTGCTCAGCCCCTTCAGTTTGATGAAGACTTCTTCGTGTAGTTGCTCCAGTGCCTCCTGTATGGTCTCCTCGGTTTTTTGGTTATCGGTTTCAATAGAAATGGTTTTTAGAGGCTCCAGAACGGAGGCCTTCAACTGACTGGCAAACCAGGCTGCTGCCTGTTTAGTGCGATCTTGCAGCGCTGCGTTTTCTGCGGGCATGCCTCCCTCCTGAAAGAAGGCCTGCAGCTGAGCCTGAAAGCGCTGCCCTACCGGATAAAGCTCCTGTTCTGCGAAGTTCCAGACTTCCTGAAAAGGCGCTACCGCACCCGGCAGTAATTTGTGTTCATATTCCAGCAATAAACGCTGGGCGCGCTGCATGTGCTTTTTCAAGATCCGGAAGTCGAACAATTCCTGCAGCATGGATTGCTGAAAAGCGACTTTAGCATCCTGCAATTTGGCATCATCCGGCGCATTGCGTTCTGCCTCATCAGAAAATTGCTGCACCTTAGTGTCCGTCCTGACGCTGGAGCTTCGGATACGCGAGCGCAGCACAATACCCTCAAAGGTCTTGCACCGGCTTAGCGCCACATACACCTGGCCGTGCGCAAAAGCCGCCTGCGCATCTAAAATCACCCGCTCAAAGGTCAGCCCCTGACTCTTATGGATGGTGATGGCCCAGGCCAATCTCAAAGGGTACTGCGTGAAGGTGCCAACGACATTTTCTTCCACTTCCTTCACCCGTTCGTTGAGCTTGTACTTGCGATTTTGCCATTCCTCTCTGCCCACTGTAATATCCGAATCGTCGCCCGGGCATTGCACGGTGATTCCTTTTTCCTCATCGATCGATATGATTTTACCAATCTTACCATTATAGTAGCGGCGGTCAGTACTATTGTCATTTTTGATGAACATCACCTGTGCCCCCACTTTAAGGTGCAGCTCTTCGTCAGCCGGATAGGCGTGGGCAGGAAAGTCGCCACTGATTTTCGCTGCAAACCGGTGTACTTCGCCTGGAAGCGCGGACAATTGTTCTGCATTGATGGTATTGGCGCTGTAATTATGGGTGGTGAGGGTGATATAATCATCTTTGTCCGGCAATTGGTCAAGCGGCTGATACCGGCTGTTGAGCGTCTCCAGGACTACTTCATCTATCTGATTATTGCGCACCTTATTTAAAAGGTGGATAAAGGTATCGTCTGATTGCCGGTAAATATGTTTTAGCTGAATGGTCACGGGCTCCGTTAGCTGCAAGGCTTTGCTGCTGAAGAAAAAAGGAGTGTTATAATATGAACGCAACAGTCCCCATTCCTCGTCCTTCACGACCGGAGGCAGCTGATGTAAATCTCCAATCAACAGCAGTTGGACACCACCAAAAGGTTGGTGTGGAGTCCGGTAGCGGCGCAGCACCTCGTCGATGCCGTCGAGCACATCTGCCCGCACCATGCTTATTTCGTCAATAATAAGCAGGTCAAGCGCCCGCAGTAGCCTCGCCTTTTTTCGGCTGAGCCGCCGGAACAGCCGGTTGTCCCGTTTATTCCCGGGCACAATAGGCCCGAAAGGCAATTGGAACAGGGAGTGGATTGTCTGCCCGCCCGCATTAATCGCAGCTACGCCGGTAGGGGCGACCACTGCCAGCCGTTTGGGTGGTTTGGCTTTGAGGGTCTTCAAAAAGGTAGTCTTGCCGGTTCCGGCTTTGCCAGTCAGGAAAATACATTTGTTGGTATGAGTTACGAATTCGCGCGCGAGCTCCAACTCGGGGTTGTGTCCCGCCTTCGTGGAACCAGGGCGGGCGGAGTGTGATTTTGTCATGGTTTTTCAGGGGTTGGTGATACAGAGAATAATTTTCGCCCCTAAAAATACATTTTTTGTGTTTTTGTTCAAAGTTTTAAAACGGAAAATTTATCAAAAGGCAGGTGTTCTGTTTGTTTTTCACCCCTGTGCTCCACCACATCAGCCAGGAAAAGATCCCGTTTGCAGGTCAAAGAAGCGACACGGCTAATGTAAACACTGAGTTGAAGCGATATAAAGTGTGGGATATCCTGAGTGAGCAATTACATTCTCAATTCCGTTGGTTGGAAAGGTCGTGGAGACCGCTGGTAGCTGGTAGGTTTGTACAAGCCGTATAGTCCCCAACAGGAAGGTGTCAGCGTGCTTAATAATTTTTTCCCCTCCCAAGGGTAAGATTTCCCCATACCAAACGATAGGTTGATAAATTACTTCATCATTCAATCCTGTTTAACATGAAAGCAGCATCAGTCTATCGAACAGTTGTAACATCTTCCTCCGCTTTCTTGTCCGTACGATGTGTCCCCGTCATACTAGCATTCCTGGCATTCGGGTTTGGCCCCTGCTTCGGACAGGAGCAGTTGGATACGATAAGCATGCAGAAGTTGTTCAGCGGGTACGCCTTTTCTCTGAAGATTTTTGACTCCCAAGGGTAAGATTTTCCCGATTCCTGTGATATAGCGATGAGGGCTTTTTTTGCCAACGCACATAAACCTATAAGTTATGAAACTCCAATCCTTAATTTTACTGCTGACCTTTACCCTCTTTACGAACCTGAATGCTCAGACCACCTGTGAACGCACTTTTGCCAAAACCGGCTATGATTTCAAGGACTATTCCATTACCGCCGCAGGAGATGGGTCTGAGGACCTGCTGCTGGCGGGTACCCTTCATGATAAAATCACAGACGAGTATCAGGCGCACGTCATCCGAATTGATGATGCGGATGCATCCATTATTTTCGAGCAAACCTACCAAATTGGGAGTGGTACCTGGGCGATGAGTATAGCCCCATTTCTTACTGGCGGGACAGCCGGGTACGTGGTCACTGGGTATGCAGAGATGGGTGGCGTGCGGCGTACGGTCATCTTTACCATTGACGGAACTGGCAACCTGCAATTGAGCCGGGTACTGGAACAGGGAAACGACCCTAACACCAACGGCATGGGGCTGCACATCAAAGCGACGCCCAATGCTGCCGGTCAGGGCTTCGTTTTGGTGGGGATGATCCATGAAGACCCGGGCTTGTTTAGTTTTCAGAATGCGGAAAAAGAAGGGTTTTGCGTCAAACTCGACCAAAGCCTGAGCGTCACCTGGGAGCAGTATTTCGAGGTGCCGCTTGGGAGTATATACCCTCGGGATTATGATGCTGCTTCCCATGTAACACTAACGGATCAGGGCTACTTCATTACGGGCGGCAAAAATATGCTAACGCCAATTGGGCAACAACGGCAGGGCATACTCGCTCTTATGCTGGGCCCCAATGGCAACGAACTCTGGGACGCCAGCTATTACACCGGCAATGCTATTGACAACGGAGCAAGTGCTTATTACGATCAGGCGGCACAGCAGGTTTATGTGCTGACCAATATCTCGGTTTCTCACCATCTGGGGGTTAGTGTGTTCGATGCAGCGACCGGAGCCCTGGACAATACCGCTTCCTTTGAATCCTTTTCCACTAATTTCGACCTGGACAAATACGGGCACACTATGATCAAAGCGCCCTTTACGGACAAGCTGCTTATAAAGGGCCGGGGGCGCGACGGGCAGTGGGTCGACGATGAGGGGCGCGGGCAGCCGACTTTTTTGGTAGACTATGACTTGTCCACACAGACATTTGGAGTCCATTATGCCGAGACCAATCTTTCCCAGTCCCTGAATGGCGTAAGCACCGCAGCGCCTTTTTTTCCAGGAGCACTGCGCACTTTTTACTACCCGCAGTCGCTGGTCAATATCAATGCACAGCATAGCGCGATGGTCTCCTATACCGGTGCGCAGGGGCAGGATGTCGGCCTGATCGTCCGGCAGTTTGCCCACCTGAATGCCGAGACGTACGAATTCTGTGGCCCGAGAGATACGCTGGTACTCGATACGATCATGGAAGCATTCGGTTTTACCGGCGACCCCTTTACATACGACAGCCCGGCTTCCGCCGAAATGATGCCGCCTATGACAGTCGTATCCGAAGGCACTGGCCTGGATACGCTTTGCTTCAGTGGTGAACAGGAGTTCTCTTGCGAAGGCAATCTGGTGCAAAACGGGGATTTCGAGACCGGCACACCGACCACCGGAGATGAGGATATTACAAATGCAGCCAACTGGGGAGGCATTTGGAGCAATGCCGGTGCCGGTGCCAGTTCGGCGGATTTCTACAGTGACCTGACGGGTGTACCTGCATCACTCACGGCACCTCTACCGCTGTCTCAGGGGCAATTCGCCGGTTTTTGGTCGAGGATACAAGGAGGGGATGTCTATCGGGAAGGAGTGCTCAATGAACTGAGCACTACGATACTGCCCAACACAGGTGTCTACGAACTGGAGTTCAAAGTAGCCTGTCTCTTCTCGCCCAACACCCCTGCCTCACTGAGTGTCTTCCTGGCCAATGGCAGCATCAACGGAGGGGCGGCAGTTTCCAGCGGCACGGTCCCACTCAATGCGGCTTTATTCGCTGATAGCTGGGAGGTGGTTGTGGAACCTATACTCTCCGGTTGCGACAACAACTTTACGACCTACACCTATATCATTGATTCCAGCGACCCGGCATTCCCGGCTTCCGGTGCCAATGCCCTGTTTTTTACCCGTACTGATGGCGTACAGCCCGGGGCTTATCTGGCGCTCGACGATGTATGCCTGCACAGCCTCTGCTGCCGGGACGAGATGGCTTTCGAAAACGCTGTGCAAAATGGCTTTACCTATACCACAAACGGTCATGTTGCCACCCTCGACAACCCGCTGCTAACCCACTGTAGCGAGGTCCTCATCGATTGGGGCGACGGGCAGACGGAGCAGGTAAATGCGAGTGACCTGGGCGTTACCCATACTTACGCTGCGAGCGGTGCCTATATCGTACACATCACGGTACTGGAGTACGGTGCTGATGGGGCAATCTGCTTCGAAGACGATATTTGCATGGGCCTCACTAATACATCGGAACTGGATTTGAGGACTGGCCTTAAACTTTTTCCAAATCCCGCTGCCGGTCAGGTTTACCTGGAGTGGAATGCGCCCGGCCACTTTGTACAGGGCCGGTTGGTCAATACTAATGCTCAGGCAGTACGAACCTTTAGCTTGCAGGGGCAGCGCGCCACCGTAAATCTGAACGGGTTGTCTCCCGGTATGTACCTGGTTCAGCTTATGACTGCTGAGGGGCGGCAGGTGGTCAGAAAGTTAGTAAAGGAGTAATCCAATTATGCAAAACCGGTAGCAGTAACTCCATGAGCTTGCTACCGGTTTTGTCTTTTCCCAACCCATTAGAAAAATACCTCCTCCGCCACCCGAAACGTATTCGCATGTGCCTCTACAATGTGCGCCAGCCGCTCCGAGTAGCCGCCGCCCATGCTGATGGCGACCGGCAGATTATTGGCTTTACAGGTTTTGAGGACGAATTCATCGCGCTCCCGGCAGCCCTGCAGGCTTAGGCTGAGGCGGCCGAGCTTGTCGGAGTAAATCACGTCCACCCCGGAAAGGTAGAAGACCTGATCGGGCTGCACGTCGTCGATAAGGCGGGGCAGGGTTTCGCGCAAGGCCTTGAGGTAGGGGCCATCCTCGGTTTTGTCGGGCAGCCCGATGTCGAGGTTGGATGGGACTTTGCGGTGGGGGTAGTTTTTCTCGCCGTGCATGCTAAAGGTGAAGACCCGGTCGTCATGCTGAAAAATTTGCGCGGTGCCGTTGCCCTGATGCACGTCAAGGTCGACCACCAGTATCTTTTGGGCAATGCCATGGTGAAGCAGGTAATTGGAAGCAATAGCGATGTCATTGAACACGCAAAAACCCTCACCTTTGTGGGTGAAGGAGTGATGCGTGCCGCCCGCCACATTCATGGCAACCCCATGTTGCCGTGAAAAAAGCGCGCACTGTACCGTGCCATTCGCAATATGCCGCCCCCGGTGGATCAGCTTCTCCGACATGGGGAAGCCGATGGCACGGATCTCCTTTTTGCTCAGTGTTTGAGTTTTGAGTTTTTCCCAGTACGCCGCATCGTGGGTCCACAGGATTTCCTCCTCCGTCAGTGGGTCAGGGTGGAAAAACTGATCCTCCGAGACCGTCCCTTCGTACAGCAGCTGCTCCGGGATGAGCTCGTACTTGATCATTGGGAACCGGTGTTTCTCCGGCAGCTCGTATTTGTAGATGGGCGAAAAAGCGATTTTGAGCATAATTCTAATTAGCAATCAGAAGAATGAACTCATAAGAGTAGCAGAAGGTTTACAACCATATATTTCTGCAATTTTTTAATTAACACTACTTTTGCAGCTTTATTTAGCAGGATGTGCTAATCAATAAAAATCAACGCAAAACCACATGCAACTCAGCGAACAGGAAATCTTGCGCCGGGAGAATATGGAGAAACTCCGTGAGCTCGGCATCGACCCTTTCCCTCCCGAAGCCTTTGACGTGACCGCTTACGCCAAAGAAATCCAGGAAGAATTCAATGACGAGGGGGATAAACCGAATTTCCAGGATGTAAGCATCGCCGGCCGCCTAATGGGCAGCCGTGTCATGGGCAAAGCTTCTTTCGCTGAACTGCAGGACAGCACCGGCCGTATTCAGGTCTACATCGCACGGGATGAAATCTGCCCGGGCGAAGACAAGGAAATGTACAATAAGGTCTTCAAAAAGCTGTTGGATATTGGCGATTACATCGGCGTGAGGGGCCATGTGTTCCGTACCCGAATGGGCGAAATTACCGTGCATGTCACGGAGCTGAAAGTACTGGGTAAAACCCTTTCTCCACTTCCTGTGGTTAAGCGGGACGAAGAAGGCAACGTCTACGATGCCTTCACCGACCCTGAGCAACGCTACCGCCAACGCTACCTCGACCTGACGGTGAACCCGCATGTGAAGGAAATTTTCCTCAAGCGAAGCCGGCTCGTCTCAGCCATGCGCCGCTTCTTCGATGACCGTGGCTGGCTGGAAGTGGAAACCCCTATTCTGCAGCCTATCCACGGTGGGGCAGCAGCCCGGCCCTTCAAAACACACCACAACACGCTCGATATGCCGCTTTACATGCGAATTGCGAACGAGCTTTACCTCAAGCGCCTCATCGTAGGCGGGTTTGAAGGCGTGTACGAGATCGGCAAAATGTTCCGAAATGAGGGTATGGACCGCACCCACAACCCGGAGTTTACCTCCATGGAGATCTATATTGCCTACAAGGACTACAACTGGATGATGGAGATGGTCGAGAAGCTCCTGGAGTACATCGCCATCGAAGTCACCGGGCACACCAAAGTGGAATACGAGGGCAACCTGATTGATTACGCTGGTCCGTACCGCCGCATGAGCATGTACGAGTCGATCGAGGAATACACAGGAATTGATATTTCCGAAATGGACGAGGCGGAACTGCGCGCCACCTGCAAAAAACTACACGTTGAGGTAGATGAGAGCATGGGCCGTGGCAAGCTAATCGATGAAATTTTCGGAGAAAAAGTAGAGGCCAATCTGATTCAGCCCACCTACATCACGGATTACCCCATCGAGATGACGCCCCTGGCGAAAAAGCACCGCAGCAAGCCCGGCCTGGTGGAGCGCTTCGAGCTTTTTGTCAATGGCAAGGAAATTGCCAATGCTTACACCGAGCTGAACGACCCGATTGATCAGCGGGGGCGCTTCGAAGAGCAGCTTAAGCTGGCCGAGCGGGGCGACGAAGAAGCTATGGCGCTGGATGATGCCTTCCTGCGGTCGCTGGAATACGGCATGCCCCCGACCTCAGGCCTCGGTATCGGTATTGACCGCCTGACCATGCTCATGACCAATCAGCATTCCATTCAGGAGGTATTGTTCTTCCCGCAGATGCGCCCGCAGAAAAAGCAGGAAGAAGCGCCGGAGGATACTGCAGAGTAAGCAATAGCCATCCTAAAAACAAAAAGGCAATGCCATTTGGTGTTGCCTTTTTGTTTGCCTGAAAGCGTCAATCCAATTTGCTCAGTAGCCAGCCGCGTTTCGCCGTGGCAGGCGCCGCCTGTATGTCCGCTTTGAGTTGAGCCCTGCCGCCTTTATCGCCTTCCGGCAAATGGAGGAGCCGCCGGGTGAACTGCAATAAAGCCTGATAGTGAGACCGGTGATAGCCCATCCCTTTTTGGCGGCGGATGTAGACCTCGGAGCTGTCCAGAAGCGCAAAAAGCGCATCGTACTCTTCCAGTTCATAGTAAGTGCGGAGTAGCATCGTGCGGGCATTGAGTCTAATGGTGCTGATTTAAGCATTCGTCGAAAGCAGTTGGTACGGGGAATGGATTTTCGTAAATTTGGTACCAAATCAAAAACCTCAATCACTATGCAAACCCGAAAACTGATTTTTCCACTTCTTTTCCTGGCGGCCAGCCTTCTGACTTCCTGCGGTGGCAGCGAAGATACTTCCGCATCCAATGAATCCATGGAGGCCTCCACCTCTTCCGAAGGCACATCTTCTGACGATCCGGCGGCAACCATGGAAAAAGCCATGAGCGATGCCATGAAGCAATTAGGCGGAGACGGAGAAACTAAAGAAGTGGTGGACTTCCGGGAACTGAAAGCCCTTTTGCCCGAGCGTATTGCGGGTATGGACCGGACTTCGCACACCGGGGAGAAGGTGGGCGCTATGGGCTTCAAGATGTCAACGGCGCAGGCAGAATACGGAGACGGAGAGCAATCTCTGGACGTTTCTGTAATCGATTTTGCAGGCGTTTCCATGATTTTGGCCAGTGCTGCAGCCTGGTCATCGGTAGAGATTGACAAAGAGACAGACAGCGGCTATGAGCGGACTACTATGATCGATGGTTACAAGGCTTTCGAAGAATACGACAGCAAAAGAAAGGAAGGGCAAGTCAGCATCATTGCCGAAGACCGGTACATCATTACGGTAGAAGGCCGGAATATTGAAGAAGGTGCCCTGCGCGAAGCCCTCGATGCCGTAAGCATCGATAAGCTGAAAGGGCTGGAATAGAAGTGTTATTCGGACTTTGCCGCTTCCACCCGTTCCAGAATACGGTGGAATTTTAGCAAATGCTGCGGGTCAGCCTCATTGTAAATACAAAGTATCAACGTACTCCTCTTCCGGCGGTCTTGCGGGAAGAGGATTTTTATGGGGTTATGTACGTAGCCATTGTCTTCAAACATTAGGATTTGCTTGTTGCGCGTCGGCAGGCGGAACAGCCTGAGCTCATCGGCGTCTTTAGGCAGTGGCACGTCTTCGTACCCTTCTTCCGCCAGAAATTGCCGCACCATCTCATAGGTGCTTTCGATGCGGGAACCCCCGAAAACCGTCCGGTACTCGTATCCATCACTCTCACCGCCCAGGTAATCGCTGCCCGACGGCGGAAAATCATCGCGCAAAGGCATGGTCGTGGCTTCTGATTGAAATATAGTCATAACAAAAGTACCGCTCGTAGTTGAAAGTTTCCTCAAAAAAACGAAATTTCTAACAAATTGTGTGGAGTTTTTGGCAAAAACAATTTTTATGAATACCAGCACCCACCTCCTCAACCTCCTCCTCAGCACTCTTTTCATCACCATCATGGCCAGAGTCGCCCTCCCTGTACCGGAAGCCCTGGGCGGCATCCCCATCACCGGTCAGAGCCTGGCTGTACTTTTGGTTGGGCTGTTACTGCCCTTCCCGTGGGGTGGGGGTGCGGTACTGCTCTACCTGCTGCTCGGCGGGCTGGGGCTACCGGTCTTTGCTGAAGGGGGCAGTGGATGGTCGTCTTTTTCGGGGGGGAGCGGGGGGTTTCTTATTGGCTTTTTTATAGCCGCATTAGTTATGGGCTTGTTGCGCCGCCGGGGATGGGGACAGCATTTGGGCTACAGCCTCCTTGCTAATGGGCTGGGCACAGCCGTTATTGTGGGAAGTGGGCTGCTGTGGCTGGCGCACCTGTACGGATGGGGCAAAGCGATGGAGTATGGCTTTTATCCATTCTGGCCGGGCGCTATCGTGAAGATACTGCTGGGCGGCTTTATCGCCTGGAGTATGCTGCGGAATCGAAAGACTGCATAAGTTCCCCTGTGCAGCTGCTTTTGCTTTACCTGTCTTTTTGAAAATCTGAAGGGCGCTTTGCTGATCTGAGGGTAAGAATAAAAAATAGGGCATTCCGGTGGAAGTACCCCCATTGAGCCAGTGTTGATTAGGCTGTATTTTGATTAGCAATTTGACCTTTTCGTTAGATTTTAGACAAGGCCTACCTTCCTGATGTAACGTCTTCTGCCTTGACGTTGCTATCGTCCTCACGCGTCAAACGAATCCCGCAGGTTTCTCCGCTGGCATCCGTAAGATGAAATACGCGGTTGACAACCTCGTAGCCTTCCGCAGTAAGCCTCAGCGTGAATTTGACAGGGTTGTCTTCTGTGATAGGGTCCACGCGGCGGATATCCATTGATAGCGTTGCCAGTCGCGGATCTGTTTCGCTAACCTTGAAAATTAGTTGCTTTTCGCCAGACATCATATACACCACACCGGCATCAGGTCCGGTAACTTCCGCTGCCAGATCCATGGGCAGGCGATCATCCTCCGGTGCTGCAATGAGTTGAACATCAATTGGTCCAGTCAACAACTCTTCTTCCAGATCGGTCGTCGTACCACGCAGTATATTTTCCTCCTCCGTACAGGATACCGTGCCCATAAGGACCGCTACTGTAAGGATCCATACACGGGTGTTCAAAATCTTTTTCATCGTTAATGTTGAGTTTTAGTGAAGTATATTGGTGCTAAATGAACGACAGTTCTAAAATTACACAACAAGATGCATTTTGTTCCCAAAAAAGGCCATTATACCCGGAAAAGACAAATCTGTTACTTTTGAATGCGATTGGTGGCAAAGATATGTTGGTAGAGTACCCGTTGCAAAAACGTCATTGCGGCAGATTCCCCGGAGCCAGCAAGTCGTATGCTGGTAGCCGGTAGGAGGCCGAAGAGGCGGGCAGGATGCCTTTTACGGGATTTTCATGAATACCGGTCAGGGATACAGTGGAAAATGAGGTGTGGTCATCTGCACACAAAGTGCAGCACTGTATATCGGATCGATCAGTAAAGGGCATACTCGTGCGGAGCAATAGTACTGCAATGAACCTCTTGCGCTGTGGCTTGTCAATATCAAAAGAGTAAAGCCATGAATAAAAGACTTTTAAGTGCTTCGGTATGCTGTCTGTTGGCTATCAATCTTATTGGTCAATCTAATGCTGTATTGGGAAAAATAAAGGATGCTAAAACAGGCGTAGGCATCCCTTTTGCCAACCTGCTTCTCCTTACGGAAAAGACGGGCACTGCCGCGGATGCAGACGGGCAGTTTGAGCTTTCTGTCCGGGAGTGGCCCGCCCAAATCCGTGTTTCTGCTATCGGCTACCTTACAGATACAGTGGTAGTGGAGCAGGCAGACGCGCTTCAGATTGCCCTTCAACCCGTACCCGCTAATTTACCCCTGGTAGAGGTCCTTGCACAGAAAAAACTCCGGCAGCTTAGCCCGGAAGACCGCCTGCCTTTCGCCTTTGCTATTTGGGATGATTACCTCTTTACCCTCAGCCGGAAACGCACGGGGAGCAATGCCTGGATTGAAGTCCGCTCCCCGGACGGTATATTGCTTTTTGAGCAGCAACTCGATCTGCGCCGGGTCACTGATATTGAGGTCAATTGCCGCAACCGCCTCTACCTGCTGGCCAATTACCGCTACATCAACCTGGGCTATACCCGCGCGCAAATCGTACCCCTGGAAACGATGAAGTACACAGATTATATTGGTGCTTACCGCGACTGCCGGTGCAGTACCGAGGAGGCGATGTACTATGAAAATTTGGCTTATCAGGGCCTGCTAAAGCGATACCTGCGTGCCAGCCTGACCAATGGCACGCTCGATAACTTCCGGCAGGTCCTTTACGCGGAGCAGCTGGACAACTACATGGCAGACCTCGGCCTGATTATGGAGTGCCAGTCGATCTCCAATACAGGTGATGTGTCCAAAGCGGAAAACGATTACATCCGTACCCGCCAAACAGACGCAGATTTTCTACAGCGGGTTTTTTACAACAACCCTCAGGACAATTTTCTCTTTCTGTCCGGCGGGGAGTTGATCCTGTTCAACCACGATGAACAGCGGATTGAATATTTCGATGCCGAAGGCCGGCCAAAACAGGTAATGCCTGCCCATTATGTACAACACAAAGATTGGAACGACCGGGTCATTCAGGATATAAAAACAGAGTCATTCTATGCGCTGCTGCGCGACGAGACCGGCTACCTGCTGGCGCCCATTGACCTGAGCACGGGGCAAATAGGGGAGCCGGTACCCCTTAATATCTTGTTTTACGATGACATTGCCATCTACAATAATACAGCGTTTGTACTGGGTACGCCTACCGCCCACGCTGCTTCTGACGTTAAGCGCCTCTACACCAAGGCGCTCTGGTAGCAGGCTAATTAAACCGCACCCCAAATTCGAGCCCCAATTGCACATACCCGAGCTCAAAGGCATTGGGCCCGGTGAGCGACTCTGATTCGCCGGTGAGCTGCTGGTACTGAATACGGGGGCCTGCGAAGAAAGTGGTCTGCCCCAGGTTCATTTCAACGCCTGCACTGCCCAGAATACTTAGCTGTATCCGGTCGAAGTCAACGTTGGAAATGGGCTCAGTGCGGCGGTCTGTACCTGTATTATCGGGCAGCTCATGCCGGATCTTTCCAACCGATTGTATGTGGAAACGGGGAGCAATACCACCGGATAGGTAAAAACGGGTCTGCTCACCGGGTGAAAGGTAGGTTAGCCTGAATGGCACTTCTACATAGCGATGCACAGTATTGTGGGTTACTGTACCAATATTTGGTGCTGGGATATCCGGATTGAAGCCACCCTGCCCATCATGTTGATTGCCCCAGCGAAGGTCGTCACCGTCAATCTGGAACCGGCGCCCAAGCTCGGTATAGGCTAGTCCGGACTGTAACCGGAAATTTTGCCCCAACTGATAGCCGACCTGCATGCCGGCGTGTTTCGAAAACCGGGGCTCGTAAGCATCAATAATTGGGTCTAACTCCCAGGATACGTGCGGGAACAATTCTACACCGAAGGAAAAACGGCTTTGTGCAGCACCGGAAAAGCTTAAAAACAGGATACAAACAATAGGAATTAAGGTTACAGGTCTCATATCTAGGGTATTTGATTCACCTTCAGAACCCGGCGTGCAAGTCTAACGCTGCATTCAAATAAATATTTTTTGGGCATCGACCGCCGCAACACCTACCTGCCCGCCCGTACCTTTACGTTTGGGGTGGAATTGACGCTTTAAAAAGGCGTGCCTCACCGGGCGATGATAAACCGCTTTGCTGCACTTTCCCCTTCGGCAGTCTGAAAAGACACGATATACATGCCCGCCGGATACGGACTGAGGTTTACCTGGAGTGGGTTGTTGCTTTGTGCAGTCAGCACAAATTGTTCCATGATTTGCCCCGTGGGATGAAGAATACGGCAAGTGGCAGCCCCGGAACCACCCCAGTCAACGAATAGCTGATCCTGAGCGGGGTTAGGAAAGACCTTAAATTCAATTGCTTTTTGGACGTCTGGCGTGCTGACTACAAAATCTGCGCAAGTGCCATCATTCCCTGAATTGGCATCGGTCTTGTAGTCGGGGTGTGAGGTCCAGAAGCAAACGGGCTCCAGGTCTCCCGCGTCGCCCTCGGTGTGGATCCAGAAATTGCTCAGCGTCACCTGTAAAGTATTGCCGGGGAGAAGGTCCTGCCCTTCGACATCATAGGCAAAGCGTGCGGGACGATTACCGGACCGAATTTTGAACCGGCTGACAGCTTCGTCACCGAAATTTTGTATCTGGACTACAACCGAGTCAAAGTAAGTCCGGCTAAACCCTGGAAAAGCCGGATCGCCCTGCGTGTAACGCACCGCTCCTAATTGGTACCCAACAACGCCCAGGTCCCGGTCGAGCCCAAAGTCTTCGCCTTCAAAGGTGTAGGAAGTGGAGAAAAAGGCTTCTGTACCTCCGGTGGGCATATCGGAGCCAAATGTTTCCAGTCCGGCAAGCCCCAGGTATTCCGAACCCACATCCACGCGCCAAAATTCACTATCTTCATTCAAAGGGAAGCTGCCCTGCAATTGAAGGCTGTCATTGAAAATATAGGCTTGCTGGCTTTGCGTAAGCACGGCTACCTTGCCGTGTCCGGTTGAGAAATCCAAAATAGAGTCGGCTGTGAAATCAGCGGCCTGCAGGATTTCAAAATCAGGTGAAAGGGCAAAAAGTGAATCGTGCCGGTAGCCGATGATGCCGTTGTATTGATTGGGCTCGATGCGGCTGAAATGCCACTGCGGAAAGTGAGCGGTCGGAACTCCCTGTGCGGAAATCGTGTACAAGCCAGTAGGACCAGTATAAATCAAGCGCCCACCTGAAGTGATCGTTTGATCCTGCACCTGGAATTCAAAGTAGGATTCCCACAAGGGCTGACAGGATTCTACAAAAAACGAACCACTGTTCGCATAATTGAAGCCGAAGTGAGCCTCTGTCGCAAGCAGGGCTATTTCACCGGTTGGGAAAGCATCTCCAGTAGGACCGGTTAGATTATGAGAAAGATTGTGGTCACAGCGTGGTACAGAATCTTCCCATAAAGTATTGTAATGTTGGAAATACCTTATAAAAGTCACCCAACCCTGACTATCCATCCAAGCTGTGATGTGAGGGATAACGAAAGTGGAGTCTGGCAGTTCGATAATATCTGAAATATCAAGAGTACTACTACCGTTTCCGTTGCTCTCGTGTACAGCCAGAAAGAATACCTCTGGCTCTTCTGCATTTCCTACTACCAGTTGTGGACTATTAAATCCGTAGGTGGAATTAAGCAAGTGCTCCCCCCGCTGAGACACTACAAAAGTCTTGATGCTATCCGGGAATAGCTCATCGAGCGCCCATTCGACCTGAGCATTGGCTGAGGAGGCGCCAAGTGAAATGATAATGCACAGTATTAATGGCTTCATAAGATTTACCTTTGCTTTTTAAAATAAGCCATTGTTTTCAAAATCGCTACACGAGAGTCAAGGTATGTCAGATGAGAGACCCACTATTTTTGAGCGGTTAGGTTGTTTCAACATAAAGTAAGTCTATGTAGGATGGAGCTAAATGATTGAAGTCTTTATCCATAGTGACAAGTTGCAAATCGAAAGCACTTGCTGTCGTAGCTATCCACAAATCATTTTTACCCATGTTTCTGGAGGAAAACTTAGCAGTGGGGTTTTGATCTTACCCTGGCTGTAAGCGTCAATCTCGGCGTATTTTTGAATGATCTTATCGAAGTTGATCCCGAAAATGGTTAAACGGTTCATCAGGTACTGAATTCTTCTTTTTCTTCCTTCTCTAAGGCCCAACTTAAGAATAGCAGCTTCAATTTCTCCTTATATAGACTACGGATAACGCAATTCGGTTTTGACCGTCAAAGATTTTATAATTAGCTTCGAGTCGGCGGGTTATTTTATCACTCCGGCTGTAGGTCAGGATGATGTTGGAGTCCAATAAATAGTCCATATTTCCTAGTCGAGTTGATCTAGCATTTCTTCTAGAGAGACTTCCCAAGGTTCGCTATCGGCAACAATTTCCTGTAATTCCTGGAAGTTGATCGATTTGTTACCCTGTTCTTCAAACACCTGGTCTTTAGTTACACCCATTCTGACTTGGACTTGACCCTTCAAAAACGGATCCTCTGTTTCATTGCTTTCGGGCGACTTTTCTTGCATAGAGACAGCCGTCTGATAAATCGACCATAAATGATCTATATCAGATATCTTGGTAACCAGCTTTATCAAGTCTAGCTTAATATCATTGATTTGCCCCATTGTGAAACTTTTGGTAAAATAGCATTTAGCAAGATAACAAAATATGGTTACTTCTGGTTCCTGTTTGTCTACGCCTTTAGTTCATCACCTATCTTAACCCTGTAAATATGAATACATCTCGCTCCTTTTTCTTAATCCTTCTTTTTTTCGCAGTTGCTGTAACAAGTCCCGCCCAACCCGTCCCCCTAACCTTCAGGGTAGACATGAGCCAGGAAACCCTGTCGCCCAACGGTGTGCACGTTGCCGGCAACTTTCAGGCCGCTGCGGGGTACGGCGGGGACTGGATGCCCGGCGCTTCCCCTTTGGCGGACCCGGACGGAGACCAGGTGTATGAACTGACCGTAGAGGTGCCCCCCGGCACTTACCTGTACAAATTTGTCAATGGCAGCAGCTGGAATGAAAAACCGGAGCTGCCTTCCGCAGATTGCGCGATTGGCGATGGTGGCGGCAACTTCAACCGGCAGGTGACAGTAGGAGAGGCCGGGCTAAGTCTTCCGGCGGTCACCTTTGATTCCTGCAATGCCACGCTGCGCCTAGCCGTCAATATGGAAATGGAAACGGTCGCTCCGGAGGGCGTCTTCGTGATGGGCGACTTCCAGGAAGCAGCCGGGCTTCCGGCGAACTGGGACCCTACGGCTATCCCCTTACAAGATGAGGATGGGGATGGTGTATTCGAAACCCGCCTGAGTGTGCCTCCCGGTGATTATCAGTATGTTTTCCTCAATGGCAGCACAGTGGAGGCACCGCCTCTGGATTGTTCGGTGGAAGGGCCGGATGGGCAGCGGGTACGTACGGTACAGGCGGAGGTTGGTGGCACCGGGCCTTTGGTGTATTGCTTCAACAGCTGCACCCTCTGTGACCCGGCTTTCTCCCTCGACTTCGAGACACACTGGTGGAACGACGCCGTTTTCTACGAAATCTTCGTCCGCAGTTTTTACGATAGTGACGGAGACGGCATAGGGGACTTTCAGGGCATCATCGAAAAACTCGATTACCTGAACGATGGCGACCCGGATACCGATACCGATCTTGGCATTACCGGCATATGGCTGATGCCGATGATGGAATCGCCTTCCTACCATGGCTACGACGTTACGGATTACTATGCCACGGAGCCGGACTACGGCACTATGGAGGACTTTGAAGCTTTGCTGGGTGCCGCCCACGACCGGGGCATTAAAATCATCATCGATTTCGTCATGAACCATACTTCAGATCAGCACCCCTGGTTTCAGCAATCGGTCAACAGCCTGGGCGGCTACCGGGACTGGTACGTGTGGTCGGACTCCAATCCGGGCTTCATTGGCCCATGGGGGCAGACCGTCTGGCACCCGCGCAACGGGGATTACTACTACGGCCTGTTTTGGGGCGGCATGCCGGATCTCAACTACAGCCACCCTCCGGTGAAAGAGGAAATCTTTGACATCGCTGAGTTCTGGCTCAACAAAGGCGTGGATGGCTTCCGGCTCGATGCCATCAAGTACCTCGATGAAGATGGGACAATTTTGGAGAATACGCCTGAGACCTTCGAGCTGCTGGAGGATTTCAGAACGTTGTACAAAAACGCAAATGCGGACGCCGTAACGGTAGGAGAGGTGTGGTCCAATACCGCTTCCATACTGCCTTACGTCACGGAGGAGCGGCTGGACCTGTGCTTCGATTTCGACCTGGCTTACGGGATCATCGCCGGTGTCAATGGGGAAACCGCTTCGCCCATCCGACAGCAGTTGGCCGTCATTCAGGAGGGGTACCCCAAGCTTCAGTATGCGACCTTCCTGACCAACCACGATATCGACCGCATCTACAGTCAGTTTCAGGCAGTGGACTACAAAATGAAGCAGGCGGCATTTATTTATTTGACGCTGCCTGGCGTTCCCTTTATCTATTACGGGGAAGAAGTAGGCATGCTGGGCACCGGCGCCCATGAGAACATCCGCCGCCCCATGCAGTGGACAGGAGGCGCTCATGCGGGGTTCACCAATGGAAATCCCTGGATTGGAGTAGGAGGGGGCTACACGGTTAATAACGTAGCGAATATGGAGAGTAACCCGTCTTCCCTGCTCAATACTTACCGGGAACTTGTGCACTTGCGTAACGAAGAGGAAGCCCTGCGCCGCGGCTACCTGCTGGATGTGCAGTGCAGCTCGGAAGAAATCCTGAGTTATGCCCGCATTCTGGAAGAGGAGGCCTTGGTGATGGTCGCGAATATGGGCTTCAACAGCTTTTTCAATACCACCTTCAATCTGCCGGTGTCTTCCCTGCCCGCCGGAGAATACCGGATTACAGAAATCCGGTCGGACACAGATATGGGCACGCTCACTGTAAACGCCACCGGGGGCATTGAAAACTGGGTGATTAGCAATGCGGTGCTTGATGCCTTGGAAACCTGGGTATTCCGCTTGTCGCTGGAAACGCCATCGGGTACAGCATCGATGCCCACTTCAGTTATGGATGCTAAGGTCTTTCCTAATCCGGCAGCTGAAAGCGCTACGGTCAGGTTAGACGGCGACATCGGGGCCGGTCCGGTACACCTATCCCTGTTGCGGTCTAACGGGCAGGTCTTAGAAACGGCAACGTTTTCCGGAGCTACGCACCGCCTGGACCTTGGCGGTTACCCCTCCGGCTTGTACTTCGTCAGGCTGCAGCAGGAAGGGCGCATGCAGGTATTGAAACTGATGGTCAACCGCCCCTGATGTATCCCTGCGAGGCAGATTTGAGGGTAGCCAATGCGGCAAAGCCAACCGGATAGAGTATATTCGCCCAAAATTTTGCCCAAATCTGCCTATGGACAGCCCGCTTTACATTATTCGTGACCGGGGCCGCTACGGATTCATCGACCGTATCGGGGATGTGGTTATTGAGCCGCAGTATCTGGAGGTTGAGGATTTCTACAATGGCTTCGCCCGTGTCCGGTTTAATGATAAGCTGGTGCACATGGACGAGATGGGGCGCTTGCTGCTCAAGCACTGGTTCCGGTTCATTGGCTTTTTTGAAGAAGGGCTTGCCCGGGTACAGCTGGTGCGCCGCTGGGGGTATATCAACCGGCGCGGCGATTTGGAAATCCCCCTGCGGTTTGATGCCGCCGGCGACTTTTCAGAAGGGTTAGCGCCAGTTGCCAGAGGCATTTATTTTGGCTTCATAAGCCCGGATGGGGAATGGGCTGTTCGGCCGGAGTTTGATGCGGCCGGCCCGTTTAGTGAAGGGCTTGCTGCCGTGCAAATTGGAGAAAAGTGGGGCTACATTGACAAGTCCGGCACCCTTGCGATCACCCCTCAGTACGATAGAGCAGAGGCCTTCCGTGACGGAGTTGCTGCAGTGTGGGAAGGGGAGCAGTGGGGCCTGATAGACACGGCAGGGCAGCTGCTTTTGGAACCGCAGTTCGATGCACCGCAAGGTGGCCTGGCCGGTGAGTTTTTCAATGGAATGGCCACTATTGTACAAGACGAAAAGTACGGTTTTATAAATACAGAAGGGGCTCTACTGGTTGCGCCCCGCTACACATTTGCCGGTGACTTTGGGAATGACCGGGCGCCGGTGGAACTGCACGGCCGCTATGGTTACATTGACACGGCAGGTCATCTCGTGATCAAGGCTGGCTTCCAGGATGCCGGCGTTTTCTCGAATGGACTGGCGCAAGTGAAGAATAAGGGGCACTGGGGCTACATCGGTACAGATGGCGTCTGGCGGATCCCACCCCGTTATCAGGCTGCACTGCCTTTTCGGGCCGGACTGGCACAGGTGGTCTATCAAAACCGCTGGCAATACCTCAACGAGCAGGGAGAAGTCATCTGGACAGAGCGTTAAACCTTCGCGATCACCGTTTTATTTCCTTTTACTTTATCACCGATATTGACCTTCACTTCTGCATCAAGCGGCAGGAAGAGGTCTACCCTTGACCCAAACTTGATGAAGCCCATCTCACTGCCCTGCGTAATGCGGTCGCCAATGCTAAGGTAATTGCGAATCCGCTTAGCCATGGCCCCGGCGATTTGACGAAGCAGGACTTCCGTTTGCCCATTCTTAATCACCACGGTGGTCCGCTCGTTTTCAGTAGAAGACTTAGGGTGCCAGGCGACGAGATACTTGCCCGGGTGGTGTTTCAGATACCGAACTTCTCCACCCAGCGGGTTACGATTGACATGTACATTAAGCGGAGACATGAAAATGGAAACCTGCAGGCGCTTACTGTTGAAGTACTCGGTCTCCTCGGCTTCTTCGATCACAACTACCTGCCCGTCTGCGGGGGCGTAGATCAGCGTGTCATCTGCTTTGGGGATCGTTCTTTTCGGATTGCGAAAAAACTGTAGAACTAAGGCAAAAAAGATAAGGGATGCGGCCGTAGCCAGCCATAAAAAACCAGGCCAGGCCAGGTAAGTGACGATATTAAGGACAGCTAGGGCGAGGCCTAAAATGATGAGCATGCGATGCCCTTCGCGGTGTATGATTGCCATGAGGTATGTTCGTTAATTTTGCTCCAAATTTAGGTGGAAGATCTGATATCCTAAGCACATGGGGGAGAATAATGTTCTATCGGATCCAAAGGAGGTAGGCTGTCGCAAACGGGAGCAGGAAGATAAACGCATCGAATCGGTCGAGTAGCCCACCGTGCCCCGGGAGCAGCCCCCCCGAGTCTTTTATCTGCACACTCCGCTTGAGCATAGACTCCACCAGGTCGCCCAGCGAGCCAAAAATCACAACGATGGCGGCCAGTACCAGCCAGTCACGCAGGTCCAGCTCCTGAAAAGTGTAGTACAGGATCATCCCGAAAACAAGCGTAAAGATCATTCCTCCAGCTGAGCCCTCCCAGGTCTTTTTAGGGGAAATGCGCGGGAAGAGGGGCGTTTTCCCGAACTTAGAGCCTACAAAGTAAGCGCCGGAATCATTCACCCAGTTCATAACTAAAAGTGCAAAAACGAGATTCGGATAATACAGACCGCTGTCAAAAGCTACAAAAAGCAGCAGCGCGAAGGGGACGCCGATGTAAACCATACCCAGCATCACAAAGGCTACGTTTTCAAAGGGGCGCTCCGATTTTGTATACAGCTCATAGATGAAGACCGAAAAGGTGAACGGAAAAAACAAAAGGGAGGAAATAGCGATAAAGGCTTCCCGGTTTGGTACCAGTTGGAGTTGCACGATGGTGCTCATAAAAAAGGGCACGAGCCCAAGCCCCAGTGCCAGCATGCGCCGTATCATATCCCGGCGGTGCTGCTTGGTGAGCACGAGCCCGAAGAATTCCCACAGCGCGCCTCCGGTAATAACGGCAAACAGGGCCACGAAGCTCACTGGGCCTGCGTAAATGCAGCCTGTTACGACGAGGACGAAAATAATACCGGTAATGGCGCGTTGGATCAGACCATTCATGTTTTGGTATATCAGTTAGGGCTGCAGGGGCGTTTCTTCAGCCTCCGTTGGTTTTACTTTTGTTAAATAATGCTGGTAAAGATAGTAACTCAATCCCGCAATTAGTAATACGGACAAACCGGTCGCCCACCAGTTGACATCTTCAATGGTCGATTCCGCCAACGCATTTTTCTGTATATACTGCCCGGCGATCTGCATACCATTGATGAAGAAGTGCGCCAGAATAGGTACCCAGAGGCTTCTGGACCACAGGTACAAATAGCCCAGCCCAGCCCCCAGAAATAAGCGTGGGAAAAAACCGGCAAATTGAAGGTGAAAAGCGCTGAAAATAAAGGCTGCCATCCAGACGGCCAATACGGGGTTCTGCCCCATGCGCTCCAGTTGCTGCTGTATGATACCTCTGAACAATAACTCTTCTCCAATTGCCGGGAGAACGGCCACGACGAAAAGCGTGAGCAGGAATTCGCCCGCAGAGTTCATGACCAAAATCCCTTTGATCATTTCGGCAGCATCGCCCTCCATATTGTTGGCCCAGTCCGGCAAGGGCAACTGCATATTAAGCCAGTACAGAAACTGAGAGAAAATAAAGATGCCAAAAATAAAGGCCACCGCTGCGGAAAGTATATTGACGGAAGCTCCCCGGTCCAGCCTTAGATAATGTAAGGCTCGTTGGCGGTAAACCAGATAAGCCGTCAGCGCAGAGGAAACCGTGAATACGAAAAGCTGGGAAAAAAGATTGACTACCCGTACGAGGTTGCGCTCTTCCACCGGGCTTTGTTCATTAAAGCCAGTAATCACGGTGTTCAGCTCCAGTCCCTGCAGTTGTGCGGCCAGGTATCCGAGCCCGCTGCCAATTCCGGCTCCCACCATCATAAAGAGGATTAGGAGCAGGAATACGCCCAGTGGCGGTAAATTTTCTGTATCCATAAGTTGGTCTCTATTCCGGTCGAAGTTAGGAAAATTGTGGCAACCTTAGGGCTTCCGGTAACTGGCGTTGTATTGCGCAGCCGTTGCCCCGGTGTTCAGGCAACCAAGCAGACCGAAAAACGTTCTACAAATTTACTCCTAATCCAAAAATCAAAGATGGCATGCCAACTCGTCTAAGTGTAAATATCAATAAAGTTGCGCTAATCCGAAACGCCCGGTTGGGCAACCTCCCGAATCTGGTGCAAGTCGCAAAAGACTGCGAACGGTTCGGAGCAGAAGGCATCACCGTGCACCCCCGCCCGGATGAGCGGCACATCCGCTACAGCGATATTCCGCAGCTAAAAGCCGTGAATACCACCGAGTTCAATATAGAAGGCAACCCCACGGAAAAATTTATGGAGCTGGTGCAGCAACACCAGCCCACACAGGCTACGCTTGTGCCGGACAGCCCCGATGTGCTGACCTCTGATCAGGGGTGGGACACCATTAAGCACAAAGCCTTTTTAAAAGACATCACACAGCAGCTGCACGCATCAGGCGTGAGGGTGTCTGTTTTTGTTGATCCAGTTGCCAAATATGTGGAAGGGGCGAAGGAGGCAGGTGCAGACCGCATCGAATTCTATACCGGAGATTATGCCAAACAGTTTGAAGCAAACCGGGAGAAAGCGGTTGCGCCTCACGTTCAGGCTGCAAAGGTGGCCCGGGAAGCCGGGTTGGGTATCAACGCCGGGCACGACCTCAATCTCGACAACCTCCGGTTTTACCAGGAAAATATCGAAGGCCTGCTTGAAGTTTCAATTGGGCACGCCCTGATCTCTGATGCTCTTTACTTCGGGCTTTCGAATACTATTCAATTGTATTTGCGGCAGTTGGGGTAGGGACGGGATTGTTTTTGGCGTTCGTTCGGTCGGCTTACCAAAAAGGGTGAAAACAGAAATTTTGGCATCCTTCAAGGCAGCGCATTGGGAAATCATGGCGTTAAATTGACATAAGGTTAACAAAAACTTAACCTTTAAACTCTTTATGTTTGTGAAAAGCGCTACTTTAGCGTTTAACTCTACGTCTTAAAACAAAAAGTAATTAGTATGAAAAAACTCTCACTAGTGCTGGGACTGGTGGTCTTTGCCATTGGTTCCATGCTCGCACAGAGAACTGTCACTGGTACTATAAGTGACCAAAACGGCGACCCGCTCCTGGGTGCCAGTATCTTAGTCAAAGGAACAACAACGGGTACAATCACCGATATCGATGGGGCTTACTCCATCAATGTAAAGGGTGAAGATGCCATTTTTGTAGTCAGCTACACCGGCTTCGAAACGATGGAAGTAGAGGTGGGCAATCAGACTGCATTGGACATCACTATGACAGAAGGTGTGAATCTTCAGGAGGTTGTGGTGGCTGCCCTTGGTATTGAGCGCCAGGAAAAGGCACTTGGTTACTCCGTACAGGAGGTTTCAGGTGCAGAACTGGCGGAGACCAAGGAAGTCAACGTTGTGAACTCCCTCAACGGTAAAGTTGCGGGTATTCAGATCCAGGGCGCACCTTCTTCGTTGGGCGGTTCTTCCCGTATTACCATTCGGGGTTCCAACTCTTTCCTTGGTGATAACCAGCCGCTGTTCGTTGTAGATGGAATCCCGCTGGATAACTCCAACTTCGCTTCCAATGCGCAGATGCGCGGTTTTGGTGGTGGTACAGCCTATGACTATGGTAACACCATTCAGGACATTGACCCTGAAAGCATCGAAAGCATGACGGTACTGAAAGGTGCGGCTGCATCTGCACTCTACGGTCAGCGTGGTGCAAACGGTGTTATCCTGATCACAACCAAGGACGGTTCCGGCCGCAAAGGCAAGGGAATTGGTGTTGAAGTGAACTCAAGCATGACGCTTGATCAGGTGAACAACCTCATCCCTCACCAGCAGGAATACGGCGGCGGTGCCTTGAACACAGGTACCCCACACGGGTTCAATACTGTAATTCAGGATGGTCAGGAATACCTCTATCCTTCTTACTCAAAGGACGGTTCATGGGGACCAAAGTATGACCCTAACCGTCTGGTTCGCCACTGGGACAGCTGGGACCCAGGCAGCCCACTGTACAAAGAAGTACGCCCATGGGTTGCTCCTAACTCCGGCTACGAAGACTTCTTCGAAACAGGTCAGACGCTACAGAACAGCATCGCGCTTAGTGGCGCTAACGACCAAGGTAACTTCCGCCTGGGCTTCACCAACCTGAGCCAGGCTGGCACTATGCCCAACGGTGAACTCGAGCGTAACACACTTACCTTCAACTCCGGGTACAAAATCCACGATCGCGTACGTGTGGAACTGGCAGGTAACTACGTTCGTACGGATGCACAAAACCGTAACGTAACGGGCTACAACAACGGTAATCCAATGCAGGCCTTCACCCAGTGGTGGCAAACACAGCTGGATATGGACCGTCTGCGCAACGATGTCCGCACGGATGGTTTCCAGCAGACCTGGAATGCACGTGGCCCTCAAAAGGACGCTGACAACAATCTGTTGTTCTACGATGAGCAGCCCAACTTCTTTGATAACCCATTCTGGGTACGTGAGAACTTCCTGCAGGAAGATACCCGTAACCGCTTCTTCGGTAATGGTCAGGTAGTTGTTGACCTTGCTGAAGGCCTTTCACTTTCCGGCCGCGCTGGTACAGATTTCTATCAGTTCAGCACTCGCGAAGGTATTCCAATTCAGTCCGTGGAGACTTCTTACTACGGAGAGGAAGAGCGCCGCTTCCAGGAAACTAACATGGAAGCAAAGTTGAGCTATAACAAAGACTTCGACCGCATTTCATTGAATGTTGTTGCTGGTGGTAACCGCATGCGTCAGTTCATCCGCCGTACTTCTGCTGAGACTAATGGCGGTCTGGCACTGGAAGGTTTCTACAATATTAGCAACTCCCTGGCTTCTCCAATCGTATCAACGAACGAGCAGGAGTGGGGTATCAATAGTGTATTTGGTCTGGCTTCTATCGGCTTTGACAATTGGCTGTACATGGATGTTACCGCTCGTAATGACTGGTCTTCCACGCTTCCGGAAGGGTCAAATTCTTACTTTTACCCATCCGTTTCATTGAGTGCAGTAATTTCTGACTTACCGGTATTCGGTGGTGCCATCGGCCCGATCTCATTCGCGAAAGTACGGGCAAGCTACGCTCAGGTAGGTCTGGATGCTGATCCTTACCGCCTGACAGACGTATTCTCTCCACAGGTGCCTAACTATATGGGCAACCCTCGCTATGCGGTACCAAACGGACAGAATAATCCAAATCTTGGCCCAGAGCTTACTTCTGAGTATGAATTTGGTCTTGATCTGCGCATGTTCAATGGCCGATTCGGCATTGATATCGCTTACTATGACCGGACTACAGAAGACCAGATATTCTCTGTTCCTGCCTCAGCAGCTACCGGCTATACTTCCAAAATTCTTAATGCCGGTGAGATGCGCAACTATGGCGTAGAATTCCAGGTAAACGTAGTGCCAATCGAAACTGAGGACTTCCAGTGGAATATTACGCTGAATGCACTGCGCCAGAACAACGAGGTGGTTAGCCTTGCTGACGGTGTGGAAAGTATTGCACGTGGAGGCACATGGGCTGCTGACCTTCGTATTGCTGAAGGACTGCCATACATGGCTATCTTCGGACAAGACTACGTGTTTAATGAAAATGGTGAGCGCCTGGTGGATGAAGACGGGTTCTACCAGTTTACCAGTGAGCGTGTATTCCTCGGTTCTGCGATCGCAGACTGGACCGGTGGCCTGCAGACAGGCTTCCGCTACAAGGGGCTCTTTGGTAGCGTTTTGTTTGACTTCCAGAAAGGAGGGGCTATCCACTCTACATCTCTGCAGTGGTCTAAGTACTCCGGCATGCACCCTGAGACCGTTTCTTTCAACGGAATCGATGACATTCGTGCCGAAGGTTTGATCCTGCCAGGTGTGAAGGAAGACGGTACGCCAAACGATATTGCGGTTGATCCACAGGTATATTACCAGACCTACTGGAACCGTGCTGCGCCAAACGTATACGAAGCCAGCTTTATCAAGCTGCGTGACGTACGCCTTGGCTACAAGATTCCTAACCGTCTGTTTGGCAAAGCGCCATTCCGTGACGTAACGGTGTCTATCTTTGGCCGTAACCTGGCTATCCTTACTGCTGACCTGCCATACCTCGATCCACAGATCATCACAGGTGCTGGTAACGATCAGGGACTGGAAAACGCACAGATTCCTTCTACCCGTTCTATGGGTGTTAACCTGAGCTTCAAGCTTTAATTTTAACAATACCGAAACGTTTGGCGGGCAATGCTTTCGCCCGCCAGGCGTTTTGTTCGGTGTTTTTTAACTTAAATAAAAGTTTACAATGAAATATATCTTTCAATATAAGTATGCCCTACTACTAAGCGTACTGCTGGTTGGGTCTACTGCCTGTGAGGATATCACAGAGCTAAACATTGACCCGAATAACCCAATCGATGTACCCGCTGTAAACCTGGTGACAGAAGCGGAGTATCAGGTCAATCGTGTACTTTGGAGCCGTGGTTATAACGCAGAGTGGACCATGCTTTGTGTGCAGCACTGGGCTCAGAATGAGTACGCTGAAGAGTCTCGTTATACCGTAGATGGCAATGACTTTGATGTGGAATGGGTCGACTTCTATACAGACGTTCTGAAAGAACTTGAAGTGGCAAAAGGAATGATCCAGATGGACGAAACGCTTACAGAAGCGGTGCGGGGCAACCAGATTGCTATCATTGAAATCCTGATGGTTCATACTTTCCACAATATGGTGGATGCTTTCGGTGATATGCCTTACACACAGGCGTTGAAGAGTATCGAGTTCCCACTCCCTGCCTATGATACACAGCAGAGCATTTATACGGACCTGCTTGCACGTATGCAGGCGGCTGTTAATGCACTTGATCCTTCTTCTGGTTCATTTGATTCCGGCGAATTGATCTATAACGGTGATGTTGACATGTGGCGCAAGCTCGGTAACTCTCTGATGATGCGTATGGCTATGCGTATTGTTGATGTGGACGAGAACACTGCCAAGACGTACATCGCTTCTGCAGCTGAAGGTGGTATGCTTGAAGGCAATGAGGATAATGCACTGTTTGAATTCTCTTCTGATCCAAATATTGCAAACCCGCTCTTCATTGATGCTGTAATCAATACCCGTGATGACTTTGCCGTCACTGATGTACTGGTTGACAATCTCAAGGCTATGGGAGACCCTCGTCTTGATGTGTATGCAGCTCCTACCAACAGTGGTGAAATCGTAGGTATGCCTTATGGCCTGACTGACGGTGATGCATTCGCACTGAAGTCCACAACTTCCCGTCCAAGCGGAAGGGTACGTGAGGCTACTGCTCCGGCTGTGATCATTGACTTTGCTGAGGTGAACTTCCTGGCAGCTGAGGCTTTCCAGCGTGGAATTCTCGCTGGAGATGCTGCTGCTGCTTATGCTGCAGGTATCGAAGCGTCTATGAACTACTGGGGTATCACTGATGAGGCTGCGATTGCAGACTACGTTGCTGCTAACCCTTACAACGCAGACAACTGGAAAGAGTCTTTGGGCTGGCAAAAGTGGATTGCATTCTACATGAATGGCCCTCAGGCATGGGCAGAATGGCGCCGTCTGGACTACCCGCAGCTGGAAGTGCCAGCTGCTGCTACCAACGATGTAATCCCTGTTCGCCTGCCTTATCCAATTAGTGAGCAGACGCGTAACAACTCTTCTTTGCAGGCCGTTACTTCTAACCCTAACGACCTGAGCTCAAAGTTGTGGTGGGACGTGAACTAAGTTAAGCTCGACAGAGTTAATACTCCGAGTTAATCGTGTAGGGGCTGTTGTTACTGATGTGGCAACAGCCCTTACTTATTCCAGGAATTGTCATCTCCGATTATGAAATATTTATCCCTGTGGGTGGTTCTTGTCACCTTGATCTGTGTAGGCTGTTCAGCGGATGTGCCCGTGCCGGAAACTACCATTCCTGCGAGCCCGGGGCCAAAGACCAAAGTAATAGAGGATTGGCTTGCAGGAAAGCACATAGTCGTGGCGGGAAGTAAAGCCCGCAACGTGGTGGTGGCTTTTGAGCGCGAACTCAACGGCGTGTTGCTAGACTTTCAGGGGGTAGACCGTAGCTTTCCTGTTATTATGACTGATGCTTCCGGTACCAGCTGGGATGTTTGGGGGCGAGCAGTCAATGGTCCTTTGGCGGGCAGTCAGCTTCGCCCACTTAATGCCGGAATGGGGTATTGGTTTGTCTTTAGCGCATCTTATCCCGGGCTTGAACTGCATGAGGCGGGAGGTATCGATGCGCCCCTGGCATGGGATACACTACCGGGATGGAGTATTCCGGAAGCAGGGGTGGCGCAGGGAGCAGACTTTAATGAGATAGAAGCCCTTGACAATCCCCAGTTCATACAATACCATCCTTTCGAAATTTCACCGGATGATGGGTTTTACCTAACAGATGAAGACCTGGTCGTTGTGGTCCGAATCAACGGAGAAACAAAAGTCTATCCACACGCTATCCTAAACTGGCACGAAATCATAAACGACGAAGTCGGCGGAATCCCGGTTTCGGTTACTTACAGTCCGCTAACCGGGACCGCAAAAGTGTGGGAAAGAGACAGTATCCTTTATGGAGTGTCTGGGCTGATCTACAACAATAATATGCTGGCTTTCGACCGATTCACAGAGAGTTTTTGGTGGCAGCTGGAAGGCAGGTGCATATTTGGAGGATTACAGGGGGAATCACTGGCGCTGCGGCATTATCTGGAAACGACCTGGGGAACCTGGACAAGAGTGGATCCCTCTCCGGTGGTTGTATCTGACCTGCAAGGTAGCGGCTATGCTTACAGGGATTTCCCCTATGGTGATTATCAGACCAATGACCATATTACCTACCCGTTACTTTTTGAGGACCACCGCCTTCCATCCAAGGAGCGGGTCTTCGCAGTTGTTGCGGATGGGAGGTGCAAGGTATACCCGCTGAATGTCTTTTAGCGATGGTTAGTGTTCGGGCGGGGACAGTTGCCATGGCAAAAACAACTTAACTTTACTATTTACTTTAATACGCGGGCTTATGAGTAGTAGAGGCCTTTGGGCGATTTGGATTTTAGCAGGCATCTTGACATTAGGTTGCAGCGATGAGCAAGGGGTGCCTGAACCTGTAAACCCTGGAAATAATATAGGTACCGGGTCAATAAAGCTCCTACAGGAAGAATTCAATGGGGAGCCCGTTGTGGTAGCGGGAAGTGAGCGCCGTAATCTAGTGGTCGCCTTCTCCCGACTCTTTGAAGGGGAGGTGAGGAACTTTTCTCCTGTGCAGGGGCGGCTTCCTGTTATCATGGAGGATGAGCAGGGGAACAACTGGGATGTTTTCGGTCGTGCTACCTTTGGTCCCGATGCTGGTGCTCAGCTAAAGTATGTCAATTCCGGAATGGGCTATTGGTTTGTTTTTGGGGCTTTTTATCCGGGACTGGAGTTACAGGGTCAGGGCCCCCGGGCGGTATCGGTAAATCCGGATACTACCGCTGAATGGAGCATACCTTTCTCCTATGTTGGACAGGGTACGGGCTTTGATGGGATACCTGCACTCGATGCCCCGCCTTTTATGGTCTATAATCCACTGACAATTGATCCGGAGGACCCTTTTTATCTGGAAGACAATGACCTGGTCCTTGTGGTGTCCCTAAATGGCGAAACCAAGATTTATCCTCATAAAATTCTTGACTGGCATGAGATAGTCAATGATGACGTAGGAGGAGTAGCGCTATCAGTTACTTATTGCCCCCTGACCGGAACCGGTAAAGTCTGGAAAAGAAATGAAGAAGACCTTGCAAATGGTTTTGGGGTGTCCGGACTACTTTACAACAGTAACTTACTGGCCTTTGATCGCATAACGGAGAGTTTCTGGCATCAGTTAGAAGGCGTTTCTGTTTTTGGAGACCGTATGGGTGAACGGCTGGAGCTTGTCCCTTTCGTGGAAACGACCTGGGGTACCTGGCGGGGGCTGGCACAAGACCCGTTAGTAATGAGTGAACAAACCGGGATAGATCGGGACTACACGGAATATCCCTACGGAGATTATAAAACAAGTGACCTCATTGCCTATCCCGTCCTTTATAACGATGACCGGCTTTCCCCTAAGCAGCGCGTATTTAGTATAATTGTCGAAGGTAGGGCCAAAGTTTATCAGTTGAGTGATTTTTGACCTATGCGTTATCTGCAACTCTTTCTGGTTTTCTGTTTGCCGTTGAGCCTTTACGGGCAAGGCTGTTGTTCCGGTGGCCCTCCTTTGTCTGGCAGCCTGGGGCTTGAGCCGATTCAGGGCAGGCATTGGCAGGTTGAACCGATATTTGACTACAATACACAGCAAGACCTCGTTTCAGGTACGAAATCCTTTGCCGACAACCCCCGTAACCGGCTGACTTATGCCGGGTTGCTCAGAGTAAGTTACGCCTTAAATGCGCGCCTGTCTTTTACGGTTCTAACTTCTTGGGTACGACAAGAGGAAAGGGTAAGGCGGGTTGGCGGAGGCCAAAGCATCAATTATGCACAGGGACTCAGTTGACTACCTCCCTGCGGACCCGGCTTAGTCTCCGGTATTCCTGGGGAGCTGAAAAGAATTAAAACTCAATCGTATAACTATAACTCCCCCCACCCGAAGGCGCAGCAGGCTTAGCGGGCTCCTCCTTTTTCACAGAAGTTGTATACTGATATTGCACAGCAGTAGGCTGCGCTTCCGGCTTAGGCAAACGGAAATGCACCTTAATACTATTGTGAAAAACCACCTTCGTCTTCTTCCCTGGCAATTTCGGCACTTCGAACTTTAACAACTTCGTCACCCGTACGGCTTCCTCATCACAACCCTGCCCAATGCCAGAGACGACCTGCGCTTCGGTAACCTGACCCTCATGATTGATGCTGTATTTCAGCACAACGGTGCCTTCCACCTTTGCTTTCAGCGCTTCCTTCGGGTATTGGAGGTTTTGCGCAATGAACTGCCGCAGTGCCTTGGGGCCGCCCGGATATACCGGCTTTTTGATGAAATGTTTGTCTTTCTTTTCGCGTTGCATAGCTATGCTTTATAAACAGGAGTGAGTCCCCTGCGATGATCAATGATAAGAAAATTTGACAAATAATCTTTTTCTACCTAACTTGATTCCACAGTTAAGCCCACTAAATGAAACTAGAGTCCTTCTTTCAATACCTGGAATTCGAGAAGCGTTTCTCTATCCATACCATTACCGCTTATCGCAAAGATTTGCAGCAATTCATGGAATACCTGAGTAAGGCTTTAGGTATTGACCAAATGCAGGAGGTCCGCCACAGCCATATACGGTCTTTCATGGTGGAGCTGATTACGGAAGGGCGGGAAGCCCGGACGGTTAACCGTAAGCTTTCCACTATTAAGGCCTACTACCGTTTTTTGCTCCGCAGAGGGCATTTAGCGGAAGACCCCACCCTCAAGGTATCGGCCCCCAAATTGCCGAAGCGCCTGCCGGGGGCGGTGCGGAAAGAAGCACTTCAGATCTTATTCAGTGAGGTCACATTCCCGGAAGGCTATGAAGGCAAGAGAGACCGGTTGGTCCTGGAGCTGCTGTATGCCACCGGGATGCGCCGCTCGGAGTTGATCGCGCTCCGCCCGGAGGACTTTAACTGGGCGCAGCAGGAGATTCTCATCCGCGGTAAAGGGGGGAAGGAAAGACTGGTGCCGATTGGGAAAAGCCTGGTGCTGGAAGTGCAGGACTTCATCAGGTGGCGTGAAGAGCTGCACGGGGCTAACAAACAAAAGCTCCTGTTGCTTACCGCAAAAGGCAAACCTATGTACCCCAAGCTGGTCTATAATATTGTACGTAAGTACCTCTCGGCTGTGAGCCCCGACGAGCGGCTTGGGCCACACGCCCTTCGCCACTCCTTTGCGACTCACTTGTCTGAGAATGGCGCCGAGCTTAATGCGATAAAAGCTTTGCTGGGGCATTCCAGCCTGGCTTCCACGCAAGTATACACGCATAACTCTGTAGAGCGGCTAAGAGCCGTTTACCAACAAGCCCATCCTAACGCAAAAGGGGAAGATTAGCATCTGCCCCCTGATGTGCGACCATATTTAACCTCTTTATCATCAAAAAGGAAAGATTATGAAAGTTCAAACAGAAGCAGTATCGTTCAAAGCCGACCAGAAACTCATCGATTTTATCGAACAGAAGCTACAGAAGATGGAAAAATATTTTGACAGGATTATCGAAGCTAAGGTGACGCTGAAACTGGAAAACTCCGGTCAGGTCAAAGACAAGATCGCAGAGCTCAGCATAAGTGTCCCCGGAGATACTTTATTTGTGCGGGAATCCGCCAAAACTTTTGAGTCCTCAGTAGACGGTGCTGCCTCGACGATGCGCCGGCAACTGATCCGGTACAAAGACCGCCTCCGTCGCAAATCGGCTTAAGCCGCAAGATCAGGCTTTCTGTTGTAAGCCTGATGTATAAAGGGTGGGGTTATTTGCGCCGCTTGGGTTAAGGCTCAAGCGGCGCAAGTTATTTAACGGGGAACTTTTTCCGATTCTATAGACTAATGGTATTGCAGGTTGTCCGGGAATTGCTAACTTTGCCGGGCAACTGAAAAAAAGTACCAAAAAAAGTGAACGAGCTTTTTGAATATTGACAAAAGTTGTATCTTTGCAATCGCTTTGAGAAAATGATCCAAAAGCGATGTTTGACAGGCTAAAAAAAAAGTGTTTTACCGCTTGCAGATTTGATTCTTTCAATTATCTTTGCGGGGCGATTTCAGGAAGGGTGTTACCAACCACTTTTCCGGTGTAAAAGTTGCTGTACAATGAGTCATAAGCCAGCATAGCTCAGTTGGCCAGAGCAGCTGATTTGTAATCAGCGGGTCGGGGGTTCGAATCCCTCTGCTGGCTCAAAAGCAGCAAAATCGCTTTAAAACACAAACTGCTTTCCGGAGGCTTTTTCAGAAGTTTTTGGGAAGCAAACGGGGGTGCGCCGGAGTTGGAGAGCCGGGCCAGACTGTAAATCTGGTGACTTTGTCTGAATAGGTTCGAATCCTATCACCCCCACTATTTCAGTTCCAACTGAAATTTTCGCCAATGCTACGAAGGTAGCTAAGGCGTTTTGCTGTTTCTGGTCCCTGCAAAGGGATCGCAGCATTTGAAAAGTTAGAAAAGCGGGTGTAGCTCAGTTGGTAGAGCATCAGCCTTCCAAGCTGAGGGTCGCGGGTTCGAGTCTCGTCGCCCGCTCTAATTTTCCCAGACTGCTGGGAAAACATGAAGAATAGGGGAGTGCCCTTCATCAGAATAAGGTAACCTGATCTTCTTCTTCTGAAATATTGATAAGTGTCTTGCTTAGGCAGGCACAAAAAATAAGCCGGTCACGGCAAGGAGCGTCTGCCTGATACCGAAGTTACTCTGGCAAGAGTAGCAGGATGGAAGTGCAAGCTTCATGAATGTAAAAGTTAAGCCAATGTAGCTCAGGGGTAGAGCACTTCCATGGTAAGGAAGGGGTCAGGGGTTCAATTCCCCTCATTGGCTCACTTTAGTGAACGGTACTTTATTCTGATTCATTACTAAAATTTCGCATCAAAAATTTGATTACCGATGGCTAAGGAAACTTTTGAAAGAACGAAACCCCACTTGAACGTGGGTACTATCGGTCACGTTGACCACGGTAAGACGACGCTTACTGCGGCAATCACAAACGTATTGGCCGACGCGGGTTTCGCTGAGAAGAAAGACTATGACTCTATCGATGCTGCTCCAGAAGAAAAGGAGCGTGGTATCACCATTAATACGGCACACGTAGAGTACCAAACAGAAAACCGTCACTACGCTCACGTTGACTGCCCAGGTCACGCTGATTACGTAAAGAATATGGTTACTGGTGCTGCTCAGATGGACGGTGCGATCCTTGTTGTGGCTGCTACCGACGGTCCAATGCCACAAACTCGTGAGCACATCCTGCTCGCTCGCCAGGTAGGTGTACCTAGCATCGTTGTCTTCATGAACAAAGTTGACCTCGTTGATGACGAGGAAATGCTTGAGCTCGTTGAGATGGAAGTTCGTGAGCTGCTCGATCAGTACGAATTCGACGGCGACAACGCTTCTATCATCCAGGGCTCTGCACTGAAGGCACTCGAAGGAGATGCTGACGCACGTCAGAAAATCCTTGACCTGATGGCTGCTGTTGACTCAGATATTCCTGAGCCGGAGCGTGCAATCGATAAGGACTTCTTGATGCCTATCGAGGACGTATTCTCTATCACAGGTCGTGGTACTGTTGCTACAGGCCGTATCGAGCGTGGTGTTATCAACACTGGTGATCCCGTTGAGATCATCGGTATGATGGCTGATGACGCGAAGCCACTGACTTCCACTATCACAGGTGTGGAAATGTTCCGTAAGATCCTGACTCGTGGTGAAGCTGGTGACAACGCTGGTCTGCTGCTGCGTGGTATCGACAAGAACGACATCAAGCGTGGTATGGTAATCTGTAAGCCAGGTTCTGTTAAGCCTCACAAACACTTCAAGTGCGAGGTTTACGTACTGAGCAAGGAAGAAGGTGGCCGTCACACGCCATTCTTCAACGGCTACCGCCCACAGTTCTACTTCCGTACCACTGACGTAACTGGTGATGTGAATCTGCCAGACGGTGTTGAGATGGTAATGCCTGGTGACAACGTTTCACTCGAAGTGAAGCTGCTGAACACCATCGCAATGGAGAAGGGTCTGCGTTTTGCGATTCGCGAAGGCGGTCGTACCGTAGGTGCCGGTCAGGTAACTGAGATTATCGACTAAGCAACTTTCGAACGAAACTTGTACAGGTTTATGGCCTGTAAGCAAGTCTTGAAATAAGTGAGGAAGACTGGGTTGTGTTCGACTCGGTCTTCTTCCACACACGGGCATAGCTCAACTGGTAGAGCGACGGTCTCCAAAACCGTAGGCTGGGGGTTCAAGTCCTCCTGCCCGTGCAAGTGCTAAGCCGGAGGACGCAGAAATCACCTGCTATTGGCTGGCAAAATTTACAGGGTAAATTCATTATGAATCCCATAGATACAGCGGATAGTTGTGCTATGGGATGTCTCTGTAAATTGGAAAAAATAATTTTAGGCTTCAACTTAACAAGCGAGGTAAGATGGAAAGGTTGAAATTGTACATTCTAGAGAGCTATAATGAGCTTGTTACTAAGGTAACCTGGCCATCATGGTCAAACCTACAGAGCAGCACAGTCGTCGTTTTGGTGGCTTCCATTCTGCTCGCACTGGTTATTTTCCTCATGGATGTAGTGTCCAAGGGCGTACTGGACCAGATCTATAGCCTCTAATTTTTCAGGATAATCCGTAATGATGTCTGAGGACAACGAAAAGCATATCGAAGAAGAAGAAATCACTAATGAACCATTAGAGTCTACGGGCCCTGATAAAAAGTGGTACTCTCTTCGTGTTATTAGTGGTAAAGAGCGTAAGATCAAGGAACGTATTGAGCTTGAAATCGACCGCTCAAAATGGGCAGACTTCATTACGCAGGTACTGGTACCAACTGAAAAGGTATATAAAATCCGTGCCGGGAAAAAAGTGATTTCCGAGCGGAATATCCTTCCTGGCTATATCCTGATTGAAGCTATCCCTGCCAGATTGTCTGGTGAGATCATTCAAACCATCGCCAATATTCCAAATGTCATTCACTTTTTGGGTAAGAATAACCCTATCCCCATGCGCCCTTCCGAGGCCAACCGTATGCTGGGCAAAGTGGATGAGTCGCAGGAGGCAGGCGAAGCCATGATAGAGCCATTTATTGTTGGTGAGACAGTAAAGATCATTGATGGTCCGTTCAGCGAATTTGTTGGAGACATTCAGGAAGTGAATGATGAGAAGAAAAAACTGAAGGTTATTGTTAAAATCTTCGGCAGAGGTACAGAGGTTGAGCTCAACTTCATGCAGGTAGAGAAGACCTCATAACTGGATTGTAATTTTAGCTACACGCTTTTGTCCCTGTTTTCCGACTGATGCAACCGGAATGCAGGAGCTTCCCCTAAGCAACGTAGCCCCAAATATTTTTAAAGCGAGATACAATGGCTAAGGAAATAGATACTTTTATCAAGCTGCAGGTTCGTGGTGGTGCTGCTAATCCCGCTCCTCCGGTAGGTCCGGCTCTTGGTGCTAAGGGGGTCAACATCATGGAGTTCTGTAAGCGTTTCAACGCGGAGACACAGGACAAGCAGGGGCAGGTATTGCCGGTTGTGATCACGGTGTTTAAGGACAAGTCTTTCTCCTTCGTAATCAAAACACCACCGGCGGCGGTACAGCTTCTCAACGCAGCTAAGCTTAAGAAAGGTTCTTCTGAGCCTAACCGTGACAAAGTCGGTACGGTAACCTGGGACGATTGCAAAGCAATTGCTGAAAACAAAATGACAGACCTCAACTGCTTCACAGTGGAATCCGCGATGAAGATGGTTGCAGGTACTGCCCGCAGTATGGGTATCGTTGTTAAAGGCACACCACCCTGGATGACTGAGGAAGAAGCAGCGGCAGCTGCTGCTGAGAACTAGCAAAACATTTTTAAGCAGGGAGTTCAGGCATGACCTGGACGCTATTCACCTCAAAATATTTCACAATGGCAAAAGTTGGAAAAAAACGAGCTGCTGCTGAAGCAAAAGTCGATCGTAGCAAGAGCTACACGCTCGATGAAGCCGCGGCACTCGTAAAAGAAGTCAATACGACAAAGTTTGACGCTTCCGTTGATTTGCATGTTCGTTTGGGCGTAGACCCACGAAAGGCAGATCAGGCTATCCGTGGCACTGTAGTGCTGCCTCATGGTACCGGTAAGACCAAGCGCGTATTGGTTTTCTGTACTCCTGACAAGGAAGAAGAAGCAAAAGCCGCTGGTGCAGACTATGCCGGACTCGATGAGCTGGTTCAGAAAGTACAGGGTGGCTGGACTGACTTTGATGTTGTAGTGGCGATGCCACAGACAATGGCTCAGGTCGGTCGGCTCGGCCGTATTCTTGGTCCCCGTGGTTTGATGCCAAACCCTAAGACAGGGACGGTTACTCCGGATGTTGCTGCGGCAGTATCAGACGTAAAAGGCGGCAAGATTTCTTTCCGCGTAGATAAATATGGTATCATTCACGCTTCCATTGGCCGCGTGTCCTTTGAGCCACAAAAGCTGGCTGAAAATGCGAAGGAACTGCTCGGCACACTGAGCCGTATGCGCCCGGCATCTGCTAAGGGTACTTACATGCGCAATGTAACGATGGCAAGCACGATGAGCCCCGGTATTCGGGTAGACGCCAAAAACATTGGTTAAGTAAACTTTTCAAAACCGAAGAGCAATGACTAGAGCAGAAAAGACAGCTACCATTGAGGCGTTGAAGGAGAAACTATCCGGGGTAGAATACTTTTACCTCGCAGATTCTTCTACGCTTACGGTAGAACAAATCAATAAGTTCCGCGGCATGTGCTTCGAGAAGGGCGTGGAGATGAAGGTGGTGAAAAACACCCTCATTAAGAAAGCCCTCGAAGCTGCTTCCGGGGAAAAGAATTACGAAGAACTTCATCAGGCACTTAAGGGGCATACAGCGATCCTGTTTACAGAGACCGCAAATGCGCCTGCAAAACTGATTAAGGAATTCCGCAAAGACGGTGAGAAGCCTGCGCTCAAAGCAGCTTATATCGAATCTGATGTTTATATCGGTGACGATCAGCTCGAAGCACTGGCGAACCTCAAATCGAAGGAAGACCTGTTGGCAGAGGTTATTTCACTGCTGCAGTCTCCTGCGAAGAACGTTATCGGCTCCCTCAAGTCTGGAGGTCAGACCATTGCTGGTCTGCTCAAGGCACTGGAAGAGCGCGCGGCGTAATTCAACCTGGCAGCCCCCTGTGGGGCCGCCCAATCCATACGGCTTCCAAGCTGTACGCACAATATATTTTTAAACGTACACTACTTCAAAAATTATCTTACAATGGCAGATCTGAAAGAATTTGCAGAACAGCTGGTCAACCTCACTGTTAAGGAGGTCAACGAACTGGCTAACATCCTGAAAGAGGAATACGGCATTGAGCCTGCTGCTGCAGCTGTTGCAGTTGCTGCAGGTGGTGGCGCAGCCGAAGGCGGTGCAGCTGCTGAAGAAAAGACTGAGTTCGACGTTATCCTGAAGTCTGCTGGTGCAGGCAAACTGAAAGTCGTTAAGGAAGTGAAAGGCTTGCTTGGCGTCGGTCTGAAGGAAGCGAAAGAACTGGTTGACGGCGCTCCTGGTACCATCAAAGAAGGTGTGCCTAAGGAAGAGGCTGAAAAAATCAAGGAAGCACTGGAAGGCGCCGGTGCTGAAGTTGAGCTGAAGTAATCAGCACATACAAAGGAAGGGGAGTAAGCAGGTTCCCTTTTGGAAACAGCTTATTCCTCTCCCCTCAAGGCTTAGCGAGTTGGTCTCCAACTGGCTAAGCCTATCGTCGTATAGATAAGTTCACGGAAATTGAACTTTTTCCATAATTTTGGGTATTATTACAGCGGCTGCTTTTGAGAGAAAGCTCTTGACTGCCAAGAACACAAACAATATTGCCAATGACGTCAAACGGTAAGGTATTGACCGCCGAAGAGAAGAGAGTGAACTTCGGCAAAATAAAGCTTCCCTCACCATACCCCGATCTTCTTGAAATCCAGTTAAAGTCTTTTCAGGAGTTCTTCCAGTTGGAAACAACCCCTGAAAATCGTATGAACGAAGGACTTTATAAGGTTTTTCAGGAGAATTTCCCTATCACGGATGCCAGAAACATTTTCGTTCTGGAATTTCTCGATTACTTCGTTGACCCTCCCCGCTACACCATCGATGAGTGTATGCAGCGAGGGCTTACTTATAGTGTGCCGCTGAAAGCTAAGCTGCGCCTGTCTTGTAATGACGAAGAGCACGTGGATTTCCAAACCATCGTGCAGGATGTATTCCTCGGGAACATCCCTTATATGACACCTAAGGGTACCTTCGTGATCAATGGTGCTGAACGGATCATAGTGTCACAGCTTCACCGTTCGCCAGGGGTATTCTTTGGGCAAAGCTTCCACCCCAACGGAACCAAGATCTATTCTGCCCGTGTGATCCCCTTCAAGGGCGCATGGATGGAATTCGCCACCGACATCAATACAGTGATGTATGCTTACATCGACCGTAAGAAGAAGTTCCCGGTAACGACGCTGATGCGGGCGATCGGGTATGATACGGATAAAGCCATTCTCGATATCTTCGACCTTGCAGACGAAGTACCTGCTACCCGCGACGGGCTCGAAAAAGCTATCGGGCGTAAGCTGGCGGCCCGGGTACTGCGAAGCTGGTCTGAGGATTTCGTAGATGAGGATACCGGTGAAGTGGTTACCATTGAGCGGAATGAAATTATTCTGGAGCGGGATATTGTACTCGACGAGGACAATATTGAGCTTATCCTCAATGCAGAAACCGAAACGGTTATCCTGCAAAAGGATGAAATTGACCAGGATTACTCCATTATATACAATACACTGCAAAAAGACCCTTCCAGTTCTGAAATGGAAGCGGTGCAGTATATCTACCGACAGCTGCGCGGTACAGATCCACCCGATGAAGAAACCGCCCGCGGTATCATCGATAAGCTGTTTTTCTCCGATAAGCGTTACAACCTCGGGGAAGTGGGGCGCTACAAGATCAACCGCAAGCTGAAACTGGATATTGATAAGGAAACGCTGGTACTTACTCGTGAAGACATCATCTCTATCGTGAAGTATCTGGTTAGCCTGATCAACCAGAAAGCAGAAATTGATGACATCGATCACCTGAGCAACCGCCGCGTACGTACGGTGGGCGAGCAGCTTTATGCGCAGTTCGGTGTAGGTCTGGCCCGTATGGCCCGTACTATCCGTGAGCGTATGAATGTTCGGGATAATGAGGTCTTTACACCAATTGACCTGATCAATGCACGGACTTTATCTTCTGTGATTAACTCGTTCTTCGGAACCAGTCAGTTGTCTCAGTTCCTGGATCAAACCAACCCGCTGTCTGAAATTACGCACAAGCGGCGTATTTCTGCCCTCGGGCCAGGCGGTCTTTCCAGAGAGCGTGCCGGCTTTGAGGTACGTGACGTTCACTATTCTCACTACGGCCGTCTATGTACTATTGAGACACCGGAAGGGCCAAACATTGGTCTGATTTCCACCCTTTGCGTTCATGCGAAGGTGAATAAGATGGGCTTCCTCGAAACCCCTTACCGGAAAGTGACTTCCGGATCCGTAGAGGTAAAACTGGAACCCGAATACCTGTCAGCTGAGGGCGAAGACTTTAAGCGGATCGCTCAGGCGAACGCTCCAATCACGGAAAAAGGAGCCTTTGAGTCTGATCGTATTAAGTGCCGTGAACACGGTGACTTCCCCGTACTTGCGCCCGATGAAATCGAGTACATGGACGTTGCGCCTAACCAGATTGTTGGGGTGTCGGCTTCCATGATCCCTTTCCTTGAGAACGATGACGCCAACCGTGCCCTCATGGGGTCAAACATGCAGCGTCAGGCCGTTCCACTGCTGCGCCCGCACTCACCAGTTGTGGGTACAGGACTGGAAGGTAAAGTGGCTCGTGACTCCCGTATGCTGATCAATGCCGAAGGTGATGGCGTAGTGGAATACGTTGATGCAAATGAGATCATCATCCGCTACGACCGGACCGACGAGGAGCAATTAGTTTCCTTCGAAGACAACCGGAAGATTTACAAGCTGATCAAGTTCCGCCGGACGAACCAGGGGACAAGTATTAACCTGAAGCCGATTGTAAAGCGCGGACAGCGCGTTACGAAGGGACAAATCCTTTGTGACGGCTACGCTACCGAGAAAGGCGAACTGGCATTGGGGCAGAACCTGAAAGTGGCATTCATGCCATGGAAAGGCTACAACTTTGAGGATGCTATTGTACTCTCTGAGCGTGTAGTCCGCGAGGATATCTTCACTTCCATCCACATCGAACACTTCGAAATGGACGTCCGGGACACCAAGCTCGGTGAGGAAGAGCTGACTAACGATATTCCAAACGTCAGTGAAGAAGCCACCAAAGACCTCGACGAAAACGGTATCATCCGGGTTGGTGCATGGGTGCGTGAAAGCGATATCCTGATCGGTAAGATTACTCCTAAGGGAGAGTCTGACCCAACTCCGGAAGAAAAGCTTCTCCGTGCGATCTTCGGTGATAAGGCCGGTGATGTGAAGGATGCATCTATGAAAGCACCTCCTTCCACTAAAGGTGTAATTATCGATAAGCAACTCTTTGCCCGTGCCAAAAAGGATAAAGTCCAGAAAGCACAGGAGAAAGAATTGCTCACGAAGCTGGAAGACCAGCACAAGATTGCGCTCAACGAGCTCAAGACCATCCTGATTGACAAGCTGCTGATCCTGATCAAAGGCAAGGTTTCTCAGGGCGTGAAGAGTATCTACAACGAGCCTATTATTCCTAAAGGGACCAAGTTCACACAATCTCAGTTGCGCGAAGTTGACTACACAAGTGTTGACTACACGAACTGGACAGACAATGACGACACGAACGGTCTGATAGCTAAGCTGCTGCACAACTACAGCATCAAAGTGAACGAGGAAGTTGGCCGTTATAAGCGCGAGAAGTTCAACATCAGCATTGGTGATGAGCTGCCCGCAGGCGTACTTAAGCTGGCAAAAGTCTACATGGCTAAAAAGCGTAAGCTTCGTGTAGGAGATAAACTGGCAGGTCGCCACGGTAACAAAGGCATCGTTTCCCGGATTGTGCGTATTGAAGATATGCCGTTCCTGGAAGATGGTACAGCGGTTGATATCGTGCTGAACCCACTGGGTGTACCTTCCCGTATGAACCTCGGACAGATTTTCGAGACCGTACTGGGCTGGGCAGGTGAGAAGCTGGGAATGAAGTTTGGTACGCCAATCTTCGATGGTGCCAGCAAGGAGGAGATCGATGAGTACATTCAGCAGGCCGGATTGCCAAGCCTTGGTCAGACGTATCTTTACGATGGCGAGACCGGCGACCGTTTCCATCAGCAAGCCACAGTAGGTGTGATCTACATGCTGAAGCTGTCGCACATGGTGGATGACAAGATGCACGCACGTTCCATCGGGCCATACTCTCTCATCACGCAGCAGCCACTAGGTGGTAAAGCACAGTTTGGTGGTCAGCGTTTTGGTGAGATGGAGGTATGGGCACTCGAGGCATTCGGTGCAGCCAACATCCTGCAGGAGTTGCTCACCATCAAGTCGGACGACATCAACGGGCGTGCAAAGGCTTACGAGTCTATTGTGAAAGGCGACCCACTGCCGGACCCAAGCATTCCGGAGTCGTTCAATGTACTGGTGCACGAGCTTCGCGGCCTGGCACTGGATGTGAAGTTCGACTAGGTCATGCTGTTGCTGCAGCCTAACAAATAAGATTGTTTCACTGGGGCAGCCCTGTTGCTGCCCCATACCAACAATACCATATGTCCTTTAAGAAACAGAATAATATTCAGACCCAAAACTTCGACAGTATCACCATTAGCCTGTCTTCTCCGGATGAAATTCTGGAGCGTTCATACGGTGAGGTGCTGAAGCCGGAAACGATCAACTACCGCTCCTATAAACCGGAGCGTGATGGTCTGTTCTGCGAACGCATCTTCGGACCGGTAAAAGACTATGAGTGCTATTGCGGTAAATACAAGCGTATCCGGTACAAGGGTATTGTTTGTGACCGTTGTGGAGTGGAGGTGACGGAAAAGAAAGTCCGCCGTGAGCGCATGGGCCATATCAAGCTGGTGGTCCCTGTGGTACACATCTGGTTCTTCAAATCACTGCCCAACAAGATTGGGTATATGCTTGGGCTTTCTTCCAAGAAGCTGGAAAGTATCATCTACTACGAGCGTTATGTAGTGATTCAGCCAGGTGTGAAAGAAGAAGAAGGCGTAGCTAAAATGGACCTCCTGACGGAAGAAGAGTACCTGGAAATTCTGGATACCCTGCCGCAGGACAACCAAATGCTGGACGATGAGGACCCCAATAAGTTCATCGCTAAGATGGGAGCGGATGCTGTCCGTGACCTGTTGATGCGACTTGAACTGGATCAGTTGTCCTTCGCCCTGCGCCATCAGGCTGCCAATGAAACTTCGCAGCAGCGTAAGTCCGAGGCTCTGAAGCGCCTTCGGGTAGTGGAAGCCTTCCGCGATGGACTGACCCGTATTGAAAATCGTCCGGAATGGACCATCATTCAGTACTTGCCGGTTGTACCTCCTGAACTGCGCCCTCTGGTGCCGTTGGATGGTGGCCGCTTCGCGAGTTCTGACCTGAATGACCTCTACCGCCGGGTGATTATTCGAAATAATCGTCTCAAGCGCTTGCTCGAAATCAAAGCGCCTGAAGTAATTCTGCGTAACGAGAAGCGGATGCTACAGGAAGCTGTGGATTCTCTCTTCGATAACTCCCGTAAATCCAACGCTGTGAAAGCTGAGGGCGGAAGGGCATTGAAGTCGCTGAGTGATATTCTTAAAGGTAAGCAGGGGCGTTTCCGTCAAAACCTGCTCGGTAAGCGTGTGGACTATTCCGGCCGTTCGGTGATCGTTGTAGGCCCAACGCTTAAGCTTCACGAGTGCGGTATCCCTAAGGCGATGGCAGCTGAGCTGTTCAAGCCATTTGTGATCCGTAAGTTGATCGAGCGCGGTATTGTGAAGACGGTAAAATCTGCTAAGAAACTTGTAGACCGTAAGGACCCTATCATCTGGGAAATCCTCGAAAATATACTGAAAGGGCATCCGGTTATGCTTAACCGGGCACCAACGCTGCACCGTCTTTCCATTCAGTCCTTCCAGCCGAAGCTGATTGAGGGTAAGGCGATTCAGCTGCACCCGCTCGTATGTGGTGCCTTCAATGCCGACTTTGACGGTGACCAGATGGCGGTACACGTGCCTCTGAGCCACGCCGCAATTCTGGAAGCGCAAGTGCTCATGTTGTCTTCTCACAACATGCTCAACCCGCAGAACGGGTCGCCGGTTACGCTGCCTTCTCAGGATATGGTACTGGGGCTTTACTACATTACTAAAGAGCGCCGCTCCACCGAAGAGACCAAAGTAAAAGGTGAGGGTCGTCGTTTCTACTCTCCTGAAGAGGTGATGATTGCCTACAACGAAGGGCAGCTCGACCTGCATGCTTCAATCAAGGTCCGAGTGAAGGTAGAGAATGAAGAAGGCGAGTTGGCCAATAAGATCATTGATACAACTACCGGACGGGTTATGTTTAACCAAAACGTACCCAAAGGTGTGCCTTTTGTCAATGTACTGCTGACGAAGAAGAACCTGAAGCGGGTCATTGGTGACGTTATTGAGCGGACTGACTTTGCGGTCACGGCAGCCTTCCTCGACGCGATCAAGGAAATGGGCTTCCTCTGGGCTTTCAAAGGCGGTCTGTCCTTCAACCTGGGTGACCTGATCGAGCCTTCTGTTAAGATCAACACACTGGAAGAAGCGCAAGCTGAGGTAGATGAGGTCTGGGATAACTATAACATGGGCCTTATCACCAACAACGAGCGCTATAACCAAATTATCGATAAGTGGACCTATGCGGATAACCGCATCACGGATGTTCTGATGAAGGAGCTGGCTTCTCACAAGCAGGGCTTCAACTCTGTATTCATGATGCTGGACTCCGGTGCACGGGGTTCCAAGCAGCAGATTAAGCAGCTGTGCGGTCTTCGTGGACTGATGGCGAAGCCGCGGAAATCGGGTGATACCGGTGGAGCGGTTATCGAAAACCCAATTCTGTCCAACTTCGTAGACGGTCTGTCCGTACTGGAGTACTTTATCTCTACCCACGGTGCCCGTAAGGGTCTGGCGGATACCGCTCTGAAGACAGCCGATGCAGGTTACCTGACACGTCGTCTTGTGGATGTTGCCCAGGACGTGGTTATCCATGAGGATGATTGCAACACCTTGCGTGGCATAGAAACCACCGCACTTCTGGATAACGACAAAGTAGTCGAGGATTTGAAATCCCGTATTGCTGGCCGCTTCATCCTGCATGATGTCCTGCACCCCGAGACGGAAGAGGTTATGCTCAAGGCCGGAGAGTATGTTACTGAGGCTATGGCTGCCAGAATAGAAGAGGCGGAAGTAGAGTCGGTAACGATCCGTTCGGTACTCACATGCGACACCAAGCGAGGTGTTTGTGCAAAGTGCTATGGTAAAAACCTGGCAACGGGCCGGACCGCTGAGTCGGGAGATGCCGTGGGTATCATTGCTGCACAGTCGATCGGTGAGCCGGGTACACAGCTGACGCTGCGGACCTTCCACGTAGGTGGTATCGCATCGGTTTCCAAGTCAGAATCTGAGATCGTTTCCAAGTTTGAAGGTAAGATCGAATTCGATAGTATCCGGACAACAGAAATGGTGGAAGAACCTGGTGAAGAGAAGGACATCGTTCTGTCTCGTACCGGTGAAATCCGGATCGTGGACGCCAAGTCCGGTAAGCAATTCGCGAGCCACTATGTTCCTTACGGTGCTAACCTGCACGTGAAGGAAGGCCAGAAGATCAAGAAAGGAGATATGATTGCGGATTGGGATCCGTTCAACGCCGTAATCATCTCTGAATTCTCAGGTGTAGCCAAGTTCGAGTCTATTGAAGAAGGTTCAACTTATCGTGTTGAGCGGGACGATCAAACGGGCTACGCAGAGAAGGTGATCGTAGAAAGCAAGAACAAGCGCAAAATCCCAACTGTCAAAATCGTAAGTGCAGACGGTGAGGAATTACGGAGTTATAACCTGCCGGTGGGCTCTTACCTCTCTATTGATGAGGGGGATACGATCCGCGCCGGTCAGAAGATTGCCAAGATTCCACGTAAGCTGGGTAAGATCGCCGATATCACCGGTGGTCTGCCACGGGTAACAGAGCTTTTCGAGGCTCGTAACCCATCCAACCCTGCAGTGGTTTCTGAAATCGACGGTGTAGTCTCCTTCGGTAAGATCAAGCGGGGTAACCGCGAGGTAATGGTCGAAGCGAAAGATGGTCAGAAGCGTAAGTACCTGATCGGTCTTTCCAAGCACATCCTGGTACAGGAAGGTGACTTCGTTCGCGCAGGCACTCCACTGTCTGATGGAGCAACTGCCCCTCGCGATATTCTGAACATCAAAGGGCCATTTGCCGTACAGTCTTACCTGGTCAACGGGGTACAGGAAGTATACCGGGCACAGGGTATCACCATCAACAACAAGCACATTGAGGTGATCGTGCGTCAGATGATGCGCCGCGTGCAAATCGAGGATCCGGGTGATACCAGCTTCCTCGAGGGCGAAGCGGTTGAGAAGTACCAATTCCTGGAGCAGAACGACTGGATTTTCGATAAGAAAGTCGTTACCGAGTCTGGCGACTCTAACAAGCTGCGCCCCGGACAACTCGTGACTTTGCGTCAGCTGCGGGAAGAAAATTCTCAGCTGCGCCGCAACGACCTCGAGCTGGTACAATACCGCGATGCAGTGCCTGCGACATCAAGCTCGCTCCTGCAGGGTATCACTAAGTCTTCACTGGGTACGGAAAGCTGGATTTCTGCCGCTTCCTTCCAGGAAACGACTAAGGTGCTGAGCACAGCAGCGATCGGTGCCAAAATGGACTTCCTCAACGGCCTGAAAGAGAACGTCATCGTAGGTAAGCGTATCCCGGCTGGTACGGGCATGCGCGAGTACGAAGACCTCTTTGTGACCACCATGGAAGCGCACGAGGCACACGAAGCACGCCGCAAGCAATTAGAAGAAGTAGCTGAAGATTAAGGAAAGATCGGAAGCTTAGGATAAAATGTAAGCCCCCTTCTGGTTATGCCGGGAGAGGGCTTTTTTGTAGCTGAATGACCAAAAATCGTGGTTATTTGAATTTAATCAAGCGCGTTGATTTCATCCAATAACTGTTGGGCTTCCTCCTGTATTTCAGGGGAGGTGCTTTCAGTGGTAACCTGCTTTAAGGCTTCCAAACCTTTGGGGTTTTCAGTAGCTAAATAGGACAGTGCAAGATACCATTCCATTTCCGCTTGCTGTGAATAGTTCAGTTGGGTTAGGTTTTCCAGGATGGGAATGGACTTTTCATACTCACCTTTTTCGAAGTAAATAAAGGCGAGGTATTGTTGCGCGTTGAGGTATCGCCGCTCCTGGGCTTCCGGTACTTTAAGCAAGGCAGATTCAGCTTCATCGAGTTTCCCTTCTCCCATCAGGCGATAACCTTTGGCTAGGGGGGACTCATTTGGCTGAACTCCTTTTCTAATTATATATGTTCCACCTGTTGCACGGGTATTCGTAGCTACTGCCAGTGCAAGCTGTTGTATTGCTTCGGATGGCTGAGGTTCTTTTGCACTAGCGATTGGTGGAGGGATTTTAGATTCTTTTTTGGCTGGGGCTGGCGCTTTTTTAGTTTCCTGAGCAGCCGGCTCGGAAATGGCGGCTTCGGTTGGAGCATCTAAAGAGGGTTCAGTATCCTTTGGTTGGACACTGGAAGGTGGTTCTTCGTTCACCGCATCGGTGCTAGCAGTTTCTTGGGGTGATGGCCAAGACCAAAAAACTAAACCGGCACATATAATTAAGACGGATCCCCACATTACCCACTGACCCGGGAATGAACCAGCTTTGGGCTTAGGGGCTGTATCAGATATCGCGGCAGGGGAAGATGCTTCTTCATTCCACGCTTTCATCATTTCGTCCAGCTTTTCATCGACCATGACTTCTGCCAGCTCCTGTTCCAGGCGCACCAATTCCAGTTGGTCAGCTACGTCCTTATCGGAGTCAATGAGTTGCCGGACTTCAGCCTGTTCTGCTGCATCCAAACTGCCTTTTAGATAGGCATCAAGCTTTTCATGTAGGGTTGCTTTATCCATAGCTCAGGCTTTTTAGAAGTGCATTTAAGGTAGGTTGGCTGGCCAGTTTTTCTTTGAGCTTGGTCATGCAGCGGTATCTGATCTTACGTACCGCTTCCTCCGCCTCAATTTCCAGCTTTTGTTTAATCTCTTCACTGTTATAGCCCTCGTATCCCAGCATGATGACTTTTTTGCACCGATCGCCAAGGAGCGCCAGTACTTTTTGCAGCTGGCTTTTCCGTTCCCGGCTCATCATCCGGGTTTCCGGCGTATGTTGGTATTCTTCATCCAGGGTTTCTTCCTTATCCGTAAGGGTAGTCCGCTGATAGAAGCTTTTTTTCAAGCCGTCGAGCCAGCAGCGGATACAAATGCCTACAAAAAAGGTACGCAAACTACTCCTGCCTTCGAATTTGCCATTCAAAAGATGCCGGTAAAACGCTTTGAACCCTTCCTGGAAGGCATCCTGTGCATCATTTGCACTCCCTCCCTTTTGCTGGATTTTGCGTATGACCGATGCCTTCAGCTGCTGGTCTGTAAAGAAGGCTTTCAGGGCGTTGGCCCTTTCCTGTTCGCTGCCCCTGATCATTTGCAGGAGCTGCTCATCGGAGTATTGAGGTTTCGTTGTGGGCATACTTCAGGATTATGGGGCGAGTATTGTTGTAAATGTATTTAAAATAAAGGAAATCAATCAAATGCGGGCATGAGAAAAGAAAGAATAGGGATGGCCTTAGCGCTTTCATCCTTATACACTATTTAGTTGCCATTGCTGAAACGGCAGGGGTTTTCAGGTGCTGTATGCTTAAATTTAAATCTTATAAACGAGAGATATTGGTTTTTACGAAGGGCGGACCATTGAATAGCTTGGAAAATATACTTCTGGAAAATAGGGCGTGTCAGGGGGACATTTAGGCCGTTGTTTCCACTAACCAGGCAGTTTAATAACCTTTTAAATTCTTTACACCGTCATGGAAAATCAAGCTTTCACTTCAGTTTCATTATTGCTGTACATTATATTATTGCTGCTTCTACCTGCAGCTGTCCAATCCCAGCAACAGAACCTTCCCGGCGAATATTACGAGGGGAGGGTTTATGTGAAAATTCAGGAGAGCGCGGGTCTTCAATGGGCTGACATGGACAGCCTGCAAGACCTGTCAGCCTACGGGCCATTTGCCGAGCTGTTCAGGGCATTTGGTGTATACCGCATTCACAAGCCATTCGGCAGGCTTTCAAGCTCTTTTTTTGACCATACTTACCAATTGTATTTTTCAGAAACCGGTCAGGAACAGGCGTTCATACAATTGCTGATGCGGGAGCCTGCAGTAGAATTTGCAGAGCAGGTGCCGGTCATGCGCTCCTTTTATACGCCCAATGATGCCTATGCAAACAACTCCAATCAGTGGTTCCTCGCTCAGATTGATGCTTACGATGCCTGGGACCTGCACCAGGAAGGAGAAGGGGTAGTTGTTGCGATAACGGATGATGCGGTGAAATGGAACCATGAGGACTTAGACGGCAACCTCTGGATAAATGAGGCAGAATACGATGGGATTGAAGGCATAGATGATGATGGTAATGGATATATAGATGACTATATCGGCTGGGATGCGGCCAACTGGGATAATGACCCTCAGCCTCCGGCTTATGCATCTTCAGCTGTTTTTTCTCATGGCACCCACTGCGCGGGGATTGCCGGTGCGGTAACTGACAATTGGGTTGGAGGCGCCTCTATTTCTTTCAATAATGCCCGGATCATGTCGTGTAAAGGGAAAACAGATGGTACAACTGGAACCGAGATTGACGAAGCGTGGGGCGCATTTGCATATGCGGTGGCAGCCGGAGCGGAAATCATCAGTTGCTCGTGGGGCGGTAGTTTTTCATTGGTGAACTCTAACCTTGTAAGCCTGGCTATTGATAATGGCGCGATAGTAGTCGCAGCTGCAGGGAATGATAATACTTCAATTCCTTCCTACCCTGCAGCCTACACTGGAGTGTTGGCTGTTGCCAATACACGTTCCGGAGATGTGCGCAACACCAGCTCCAATTATGGATATTGGGTGGATATAGCAGCCCCAGGTACGAATATCTTAAGCCCAATCGCTTTCAATCAGAGCAGCTACGACAGCTATAATGGCACTTCTATGTCCTGCCCGATGGTGGCAGGGCTGCTGGCGCATATGAAGTCTTACAAGCCCAATGCGGCAAATGAGGAAATAGTCGACTGTTTGCTGAGCAGTGCTGATAATATCGATGTTGTCAACCCTGGTTTTGTGGGTGCGCTGGGCAGCGGCCGCATCAATGCACGTGCAGCCCTGGAGTGTCTGGACGGGGGAGGCGGTGGAGGAGATTGCAATGGGATTGCCCTGGGGTTGACCATTACCCTCGACGATTATGGTGATGAAACTACCTGGGGTGTCTACCAATCTGGTAATCTGATTGTCTCTGGAGGGCCTTACGAAGAGGGTGCCGAAGGATTGGTCATACAGGAACCGGTTTGTCTTCAGGAAGGCTGTTATGACCTGGTCTTTTTCGATTCTTACGGTGATGGGATGTGCTGTGACTTTGGTGATGGGAGTTATTTCCTGACATCGCCGACCGGCGAGGTTCTGGCATCCGGAGGAAGCTTTGAGGATCAGGAAGTAAATAATTTTTGCGTAAACGGTAGCGGTGGTGGCAGCGGCTGCCCGCCCCCTAATGATTTGCATGCTTTTGAGGTGGGGTACTCCCATTTGTACCTGGACTGGACCCCGGTTGCTGGTGACGCAGAGGCTTATCGGACTCGCTTCAAAAGGGTAGGGCAATCAGTCTGGACGGAAGGCAACTGGTTTACATCATCTGCCACAATTTGGGCTAATATGCTGCCCTGCCGCGACTACGAATTTCAGGTACAGTCCCGCTGCGATGGTATTGAAGGTGAATTCTCGAATACAGTTATTTTATCTACTCGTGGGTGTGAGGATGAGTATTGCTACTCTTACGGTACCACATGGGATGACTGGATTGCAAGGGTGCAGCTCAAGGAAATTGACCATGAAACAGGCAAATCTTATGGGTTTGGCGATTACATGGACCTGTCTGCAAATCTGGAGCAGGGCGCTCAGTATCCGCTTACGCTGACGCCCGGGACAGATGACAATCAACAACCGGTGTACTGGCGGGTTTGGATAGATTTTAATCAGGATGGAGATTTTCAGGATGCTGATGAATTAGTCTTTCAGCAGTCTGCAATGAATACAACACCGGTTTTCGGAGCGATCAACATTCCCGGGAATACACTTACAGGCCCAACGCGCATGCGGGTCAGTATGGACCCCAATGGTTTTGCCGAATCCTGCAGTACAGGTAGTGCCCGGGAGGTGGAAGATTATACTGTGATTGTCAATGAGGGAAGCCCGAATTCGAGCTCATGGGAGGAGACCATGGCTTTTTCAGTAGAGGTGTTTCCTAATCCGGTACGAGAAAGGGTCTATGTGAAATTACCAAAAAGGATGGACGATCCTGCGAGTTTTGTATTGCTGAACGCACAAGGGCAAGTGGTGAAGCGATGGTCCCAAATGGAGGTAAACGAAAGTCAGCAGGTTAGTTTGGACGTTAGCGAGTTACCATCGGGACTGTTTTGGCTGGAAGTAAGCTTGGCGTCGTCCCGGGCTGTGAAAAAAATAGTAATACATTAAATTCAATCAACAGAGGCTGCCTTAATGGTAGCCTCTGTTGTATATTTAAGGTACGCCCGGTATTGTTGCCGATAAGTAGAAGGGTGCCACTTACTATACTGACGATTAAGTGGTTTGCCACAGCAAACCTACTCAATGTCAGCATCTACGCTGAGAAGTGGCTTGCACCTGTCCTGACAAGCTACGCTTCGTCACGGGCCGATGTCGCAAACCACTTCGTATTGCGTATAACCTCAGTCAGACATGAAAGCTACGTTATTTTTGCTCACCGCATTAGGGTTTTCTCTTTTTGTTTCAGCTCAGGAGCCCGGCACTTCGATAAAGGACTCTGCTGATGCAGAAATCGTGCTCCACCAAATTGATACCCTGATCAAACAACGGGATTACACCGCTGCGCTGGAATTGGTCAAAGCAGTTAAGCCAGATTTCATTGATACTTTTGGAGACCGGAACCCGCTCCTGGCAGATTTAGTCAATTTTGAGGGCGAAGTGTATTATTTTACCAGAGACATGGATCCGGCTATTCAGGCATTCAATCAGCTGCTGTCCATCAGGCAAGAACACTTTGGCCCGGAGGCTGCAGAGACTTTACTAGCCTACCGGAGCCTGGCCATTTGCTACAACCGGGCTCAGGACTACAAAAAAGCGATAGAAGTTGGCGAAGCCCTGTTGAAGGTTTATGCAGGTCAGAGCAAGGCGCCTACCCATGATAAGGCGGATGCATTGGTCATAATCGGGAACGCTTATACTGCCCTGGCAGATTATGATATTGCGGTTACCTATCAGGAGAGGGCACTTCAGGAACGGCTTTACGCAGCACCGAAGGACCTTCGAAAGGTGGCACGCGCCCATAATGCGGTGGGGTATGCGTACTACCAAATGGGAGATAATGATAAAGCCATTGAGCATTATTCAGCAGCGCTTGACCTAACCACTGATCTTTTTGGAGCGGAAGACCTGAACTTGGTCTTACCCCTGAGCAATCTCGCATCGGCCCATCAGACAAAAGGCGACTACAGGGCTGCTGTTGAACTACAGCTGAAAGCCATAGATATTCTACTTGCACATCCCCAGGGCAATGAGTACAACTTCGCGCTGAGCTATAATAATCTTGGCGCCTGCTATGCTGAAATGAACGACTATGCCAGGGCGCTCCAGTTTCATGAAAAAGCACTTGCGATCAAGAAAAAGGCATTCCCTGATAATTATGCCAATTTAGCTTTGTCTTACAACAACATCGGCAATTGTTACCAATCGATGTTCGACCCGGAGCGCGCTGCCCCAATTTACAGGCAGGCTGTTGCATTACAGGAAAAGGTAGCACAAGGGGGAGAAAAAGCGCTGGGGATTTACCTTAACAATGAGGGGACTGTTTTGGTAGAACTGGGGCAAACAGAGGCTGCCATCGTTGTGCATGAGCGCGCGCTTAAGGTTCAGCAAGTGCTTTCAGGTCAACATCAGGACTTGGCGTTATCGCATCTCAATTACGGGGTGGCGCTTCAAAAGCAAGGACGGCACTCAGAGTCCTACAGCCACTTTCAACAAGCGTTGGAGATTTGGAAAGAAGTATTTGGCCCGAGGCACTACCGGGTGGCTTCTGCCCATAAACATTTGGGAGATCATTATGCTTTGGAAGGGAATACGGAACAAGCAAAATGGCACTATCAAAAGAGCCTGGAGGCAAATGAATGGTCAACGGAAAGCTTCTCCAGCGTCATGTCATTAGAGTTTCTGCTCAATACTTTGGAGGCCTATTCAGAAATGTATGCTTTGAGCCGCCCTAAACCCCAATATGACAGTGCCGCCATTTGGTCGGATTACGCGGTTGATGCGCTCCGCTACCAACAGCAACAATTGAGCAATTCGGCTTCCCGTTTGCCATGGCTTCAACGCTACCAACGTTTGTTTGAATTAGGAATGAATAACCGGCTCAGAAAGGGAAGGGAAGCAGCAAGTACAGACCCCGTTTTGTTTCAGTACACTGAAGAAAGCAAGTCTGCTATTCTCTACAGTCAGTTACAGGAGTCCAACGCCCTCCACTACGCCGGTATCCCCGACACCCTCCTCGAAAAAGAATACGACCTGCGCGTAGATCTCACCTACTACGATAAAAAGCGGCAGGAAAAACTCCAGGAAGGCCTGGAAGAAACTGACACCACAGTACTCGCCATCAGCTCCAAGCTCTTTGACCTCAATCAAGCCTATGACAGCCTTAAGGCACGACTGGAAAGCGATTACCCAGAATACTACAAGCTCAAGTACGACCTCAGCACCGTAACCGTGGAAGAGGTCCAAATGGAGATTCTGGAGGAAGACCAAGCCCTACTCGAATACTTCGTAGGCGACAGCTATATTTTCATCTTCAGAATCGAAAAGGACTACTATGAGGTAAAAGAAGTAAAACGAGACTTCCCACTTGAAGAATGGGTACAGCAGTTGCGCGATAATATCAGTCAGCCGCTGCCCTTTGCCTATGAAGCTTACCTGGAAGTGGCGCCAAAACTCTACGAGAAACTCATCGCGCCGGTAGCCGAAGGCTTGCCTGAACAGCTAGTCATTGTACCGGATGGCATTTTGGGGTATATCCCGTTTGAAGCCTTGCTTATGGCAAAGCCCGATGCGAATAATTTGTATGCCGCCGAGCGATTGCCCTACCTGCTCCGGGAGCATCAGGTCAGCTACTGTTATTCGGCTACGCTGCTGAGGGAAATGAAAGAGAAAAAGCACCGGCAAACACCAAAACGGGAAATGCTCGCGGTAGCCCCCTTTACAACGGTGGATACAGTATTGTCCAGTCACCTGGATCAAAGCGACTGGCTGGCGAGCACGCGTAGTGATACGCTTTTGGGCTTACCGTATTCCAAAGCAGAAGTAGACAGCATTCAAAAGATTTTCAAAACCGATGCCTTCTACGGGGCAGAAGCCAGTGAAGCCGCATTTGTAGACAGAGCAGGCGACTACCGCATCCTCCATTTATCTACCCATGGGAAAGCGGACGCCCGCGTAGGCGACTACTCCTATCTGGCCTTTTATCCACAGCCAGACAGCATGGAAAATGAGCTGCTCTACGTCCGTGACCTGTATAACCTTCAGCTAAATGCTGACCTGGTCGTGCTCTCTGCCTGTGAGACCGGTACCGGAGAGCTGCAGCGGGGCGAAGGCATCATCAGCCTGGCACGGGCCTTTGCCTATGCCGGTGCCAAAAGCATTGCCACCACGCTCTGGCAAGTCAATGACCAAAGCACACAGGAGTTGATGGTGAGCTTTTATCAGCACCTCAAATCAGGAATGACAAAGGACGCCGCCTTACGGCAGGCCAAACTGGATTTCCTGGACGGTCATAGCGATACGGGTGCCTATCCTTTTTACTGGGCGGCATTTATTGGGGTGGGGGATATGCAAAGCTTGGATTAGTCTGCAGATTAATCTTTTTTTATATCTGCGAATTTAGTAGCGTTAAGCAATTACCGAGTGAATGGTCGTTCTCATCTAAAGTTTTCGTTTCTCATCACACTGTAGACTTACGTAAAAATAAGATAGTTTCAGCCAGCAATTCTTAACTGATCTTTCGCCTGCGAAAGATCAGTTAAGAATTGATTAATAATACAAGGCCTGCTATCTTGCAGCTCAAAGGAGCGCAAGATGAAAGACCCAAAGTTACTTGACTTGTATTCGGACTACCTGCTGGCATCGTTTCGCATGGCGACAGCCACCGGCTTGTCCGAGCTGACCGATCAGGCACTGAGCCATGACAAGATCAGCCGTTTTTTAGGGCAGGAAGCCTTCACGGCAAAAGACTATTGGCGTTGCATAAAGCCTTTGGTACGTAAAGTGGAGCACCCGGACGCGGTCATCAAGATAGATGACACGATCGAGGAGAAGCCGCACTCTACGGAGAATGAAGTGGTCACTTGGCACTGGGACCACTCCAAGAAGCCGAAAGCGGGGCACACCAAAGGGATCAACATCCTGAATTTCCTTTACCAGAGCCCACAGGGTATAGAGCTGCCTGTTGCTTTTGAGATCGTGCCCAAGTCGCAAGAATACGTGGATGCCAAAAGCGGGCAGGTAAAGAAGCGCAGCCCCCGCAGTAAGAACGAGATGCTGCGCGACCAGCTTTTTGCCCTTGTCAAATACAACCGCGTGCCCTTCCGCTATGTGGTCTGGGACACTTGGTTTGCTGCCAAGGAGAACTTTGAGTTCGTGCACTATGAGCTGGGCAAGCATTTTATCAGTGCCTTAAAGAGCAACCGCAAGGCTGCCCTTACCATGGAAGACAAACTGGAAGGCAAGTTCCACCGAGTCGACGGGCTAGAACTGCAAGCAGGCCAGGCCATTACTGTTTACCTTAAAGGGCTGGACTTCCAAGTCCAGCTGGTCAAACAGGTCTTTATAAACCAAGACGGCTCAGCTGGAGACTTGTACCTGGTCACTAACGATCTGGAGCTAAGCGGCCCAGCTATCTGCACAACCTACGGGACACGCTGGGGAGTGGAGGTATTCCACAAATCGCTCAGACAAAACGTGGGGCTGGAAAAGTCCCCCACCAAGCGCGAGACATCCCAGTGCAACCATGTTTTTGCTGCCATGATTGCCTGGACCAAACTCGAACTGCTGACTGCAAAAGAGCAGACCAATCACTTTGCCCTAAAAACCAAAATTTATGTCAATGTCCTCAGGGCGGCTTTTCAAGAGGTGCACAGGCTCAAAGCCTATGTCCCTGCAATTGGGCCGCCAAACGGGCTAGCCACTCCTCTTTTGGGTAAGGCTTTAATTAACTTGTTCATACGAGTGCTTTTTCAGTGCCATGCACTGAGCGGGCTTGCTGTGCCAAGCACCCTGAGTACTGTTAATTTTTTCAATTATCATAGGGGCTGTCTTAAAAGCCCCTATCCCACAGGAAGTTAAATTTCATTGCCGTACACTTTTAGTTTACGGGAAGTTCTTTGAAAATTGGAAAGAAAGATTCATAGCATGCCTGACATAAAATCGGACAGCTCTCAGTCCAATCTGAAACACGGACAAGCTGTCGATTCGGTCTTTACGGCAGAATTTGCCCAACTGAGCTGAGGTTCGGGCATCAAACTCGAACAAGATACAGATGATGAAAGCCAGGCTAGCCACGATCAAGAGATTGAACAAGGTTTGAGGCTCTTCAATCCTGGTTTTATGAATGTGGAATCCGCGAGATTTGATATCGCCGAAAAAGGTTTCAATGTGATACCTCTTTCGGTAATATGTTTCGGCTTGCGGGCCATATTCCAAGCTGGTCAACAGATACAAATGTCGGTCATATAGGGGCTGGTCATGCCAGAACAAGACATTGACTGGCCCAAACCCTTGCTTAGCCACATACATTTGGGGCAGGAACAAGCTTTTTTGACCGATACTTGCGGCCAAATGGCCAAAAGCTGAAGCATTCTCCATGTCCGGATGATCGTCCACCAAAGTATCCTTCGCCGTTTTTAGCACGTACTCCCAACCGTGAGCCAAACAAGACTGTTGCAACTCGCAGCCGTCGAATTCGGCATCTCTCAGCAGGAAAATCTGGCAATCCTGTTCCAGGATACTGTCCATAAGCATCGCCACTTGACCGATAATAGCCACGTGCATGTGTTCCGGGAAATGGCCTTTGGGAGCTTTACGAACTACCCAACAAATGGGAATGGCTCGCCTGCGCCAGATTACACTGACCATCAGCGCCATGCAGTCTTTGCCCACACAGGAGCCATCGATGGCCAGAACTAACTCTCCAGCCTTGCTCAGAGAGTGGAGAATCGGAAGAAGGTAGGGTATAAAGTGTACCGTGACATCGGTCCACTTATTTTGCAACCAACGCTTGGCCTTCTTGACCCGACTTTCCAGGTCAGTGGGGTCTTCCATATGGCGGGCCAACTCTGATAAAGATGCCCGGCCACCTTTGATTAAGGCACTTAATAAACCAGATAAGACGGTTAATCGACGCAAGGCGTTGCCTTGTGGAACCTCAGATTGATGCTTTATCAACCATTTTTTAGATCTTTGCAGAACGACATTTTGCAAGGGTTTTCTGTAAAGATTTTAAAATCTCAGAAAACCCTTATTTTTTCTGTCTCTCTTTCCAAACTTTCAATGAACTTTTTGCAGAGCTAAAAGTGTACGGCAATGAAGCTTAATTTACTTCAATTTCCATATCGGAAGCAACAGAAGAGTTTATGTTTGTTCCTGCATTGAATTCAGCATCTTTACCCTTGATGAAAAATCCTATGGCTAAGCCAATTCCAGCTGTGATCAAGCCCGCACCTATTCCAATTCCCCACGCTAAGGCTCTCTTGTTTTGACCTTCAAGAACTAATGGTATCCCTGAGACAAGAACCTGCTGTCCGTCAACTGCTTGTACACTTTGTATTTGCAGCTCCATTTTGCCTGGTTTTCCGAAAATTCCTGGTTTTTCCAATTTGCTTATATTAGCTGTACCTAATGCACCCGCTGCAACAAGGGTCTGTTTGTCTTGCACAATATTAAACTTGACTCGTACACTCAAACTTTGTCCAACGTTCAAATTTTTTGAACTATAAGTTTGAATTGCTTCAACAACGACAGGTGTTCCCGCCCTTAATGTTACTGGTCGTTCGTTAATGATGACAAGTACATCATTTTTAACGAATAATGGAGATTGGCTTTTTTGTACAGTTACCGCATTTGCGATGAATACAAAAAAAATCGTAACTATTTAGGTAGGGTTTCCTGCGGCAGCGTAGCTGCGAAGGAACGACTCGCCCCGCCAAGCGTTGAGCAACTCTTCATAGGCAGACAAGCCGTGCTTTTTTGCCGTGCTGCAAAAGCTTTTGATCCTTGCATAGTGCCGCGCACCCTGTAGGGTACGGAAGCAGCCACTGACTTTTAGCTTCGTTTTTAACGGGCGGATATCACGTTCGGCCAGGTTATTAGTGAAGGGCACTTCGTGCTCCCGCGTGAACCTCAGTACTTCTTCTTCGTATCGTTCCAGCCTTTCGAGCAGGTTCCTCCCTTTTGTTTTCTTCGCCCGGCCTTTTGGGCGGGGTTCGGGCGGCGGCTCTTCACGGCTGGCTTCTTTTAAGATTTGCCGGTAGCGGGACAGGACCGTTTTATATTTTTTAGCCGGCAGCACTGAGCTCCCGCCACTGCTAAATTCGTAAGCGTACATTAACAAACTATGCATCTTGTCAGCCCACTGGCGCTCATGGTTTTCAGCTAGGCCTCTAAGCTCGCGCAGCAAGTGCGCCCCACAAAGCGCATGGCGGGCGTTTTCCAAGCCAAAATAGCTTGCCCAGCAGTCGTGCACCAGTGTGCCTGTATAGTTTTGAGCTATGCTTTCGTCGCTGTGCAGCGCCTGTGCGCCTCTTTTCTCATGCACAAACAGATAAGTAAACAGGCCACAGACAAAATTATGTGCCCAGTGCAGTTTGCCTGCCACCCGGGCACCGCTTTCGTCAGCATGCGCTACGGGGCTGGACAATGCCTGCTCTTTGATAACCGCCTCATCATCGGCCAGCTTCCCGTACATGCGCTGTACGGAAGTGGATACTGTATTCTCATTAAGCTCATACCCTGTCAGGCTGGCAAAGAGCTCCCCTATGCGCCCTACGGGCATGCTTTGCTCCACATTCAGCAGGCTGACTAAGGCATGTACCCTGTCGCCGTATTGTACGGGGGCTGGCACGCCGGACGGGAAGCTGCCTGTATGCTGCTCGCCACAGCAAGGGCAATGTTTGACCTCCAGGCGGTGCTCTTCTATTTGCAAAAGCTTCGGGGGGAGGTCAAAAACCTGGCGGCGCTCTAAGCTTATGCTTGGCACAGTGCTTTCCAGGCTCTGCCCGCAGCTGCATGTTTGCTCAGCTAACGGGTGGACAATATGGCGGTCTGCTGCAGACGGGGCGACCATCTCAAGCGTCTTCCCCTTATGCCCAGACTGGCCTCCCTTCTTGCCGCCTTTCTTGCGCGGGAAAGCAGGGGCCTTCTTCAGCCCATCGCTGCTCGGAGGCCGCGACGAAGTCCGGCTGTTGGCTTTCAGCTGAGCTTCCAGCTCTGCAATACGAGCCAGCGCTGCTTCCAGCAGTGATTCCAGCTTCGCTATTTGCTCAGCTTGTTGCGCTATGATCTCGTCCTTGTTCACCTGTGCTAGTTCGCTATTTTCTCGCTATTTTGCAAATTGACCTAAATAGTTACAAAAAATCATCGAAAAAGTCAAAAATATACTTTTCATAAATTGAAATTGTTTAGTGAAAAATGTTTTGTGTACGTAACTCCAGGTTAGAAAAACTCAATAGATCGGTAACTTGATCTGTCCAGGCTAGGCTATCGGGTAGGTGCAAAGCGGGTTTCCCCCCTTTTTGAGGAAGAGGAGCCTCCTCACTTTCAGGTAGCGCATGGGTAGAAATAATTTGATCTTCCGAGTTATAGATAACCACTTGGTTAGGCTCATCCGCAATCGGAGGTGACCAGGTGGGGAGAGGCATGGGTTGTGCATTTTCAAATTCAGCGGGTAGAACATACTGCCCAAAAGTTGGAGAAGAGGGGGCTATTGTTCCGAATACAATAAGCAGCAAATACAAACCGTAAGCAAGAGGGGAAAAGGCAGAGTGGACAGTCACACTTTTCATCTTTGAGGAAGGGATTTAGGTTAGAATAAATTCCAAACAGAAAGGGATACCCCTTTCCGTTTGGTGTATGCAAAAATCAATTCCTAAACTAGCCGAAGAGGATGAGGTGAGCAAGGACAAAATCATCGGTTTATAAGGGTCCGGATAAACACTTTGGCACTATTAATATTTGTTTTGAGATCAAAAGGATGTTGATTACCAGTTACTTGTGCAGAGGAGGGTTATGTGCCAAATGTTTTGCTCATAATGGAGCAAGTCTGTGCTTGCCTGTGCAAAAGCCGGACGCACCTTTAGCCGTTAATATGGAATGCAATGGGCTTTCGTCTTCTTTATTTTCGGCTTTTCCCTATCTTCATCATATCCAAAGCTACTGCCCATAACAATGCACTCCACCAAGCTTGCCCGCACAATAGGGGCCTTCGCAACTGATGAACTGAAGGCTGTCCGAAAGGCAATCCTTCAAAAAGCAAGACACCGGGATTCACCTGTGGTAAAGCTTTGGGATGCGCTTGTGCCTCACCACCCTGAATTTGATGATGAGCAACTGGACCTGAAGTACCTGTTCAAAAAAGCCTACCGGGGAGAAGATTACGAGCCGCAAAAGCTCCGTAACCTGATGACCACCTTGCAGCAGTATATCGAACAGTACCTGATTGATGCAGAGCTACAGGCACAACCGCAAACTCAACATTTGTTGCTGATACAGGCCCTTCATAAAAGAAGGCGTACGGGCGCCTTTGAAAAAGCCCTGAATGACGGGCTGAAAAAACTGGAGAGCGCTCCGGATGGGCTACTGAAACTACAGGCGCGCCTGGCTTTATTGCACGAACGGTATTTTTTTGATAACATCCAAAAGAACGAACAGCGAACGGAGGACTTACATCAGCTAGCCCAGGCTTTAAATGAAATGCTCGCCCACCAATTGCTGATTTACGGTATTGACCGTTCCGTGAGAAGGATGACACTACCTGATGACACCACCTTTCTTGGATTGGAGGAAGCCCTGTCCTTCGCATCTTCTGATGAGGCGCCCGAACTTCTGGAGTTTTTCCAGCAACTATGGAAGCTTTATACCGGTGGTGTCAATGATGCACTTTTTTTGAAGTTGAAGGCTGTCTTTTTTGTCAATTATGGTTCATGGGAAGAATTTGAGGTCAGCCTGGCCCTTAAAACGCTCATCAGTTACCTGGCACCTCTGGTTGCAGGCAATAAGGAACCCTATATTTCTCAGCTTTTTGAGCTTTTTCAGTTTGGCTATGCTCAAGAGCTTATCGTTGTAGATAATCAGTTGACAGCGACCCGCTTTTTGAATTCGGTAGTCACCGGGCTGATGGTCCGAAAATTTGACTGGGTAGAGCAGTTTATTGATTCGCATGCTGTTTATCTTCTCAAGGATAAAGCAGAAACTTTGACTTTAGCCCAGGTCTATCTGCTATACTATAAAGGATGGCACACCAATGCGCCAGATTTATTTGATAAGGCTTTAGAAATTATGAGGAGTACTCCGCACGATGGTTGGTTTTTCAAGCTTCGGCTCAGGATGCTCGAAGTACGGATATTTTGCGATACGTATGGCGCCCGGGGGCACTCTGTTTCTTTTGTTTTGGATAGGATTTCCAGCTTCAGGAGGTTTATTGACCGCTCGGGCAATGGCGAAACTGCTGTGGGGCAACGCTATAAAAAATGTCTGGGGTATTGCCGGCAGGTCATCAAAATGAAATCGCTGCCATACGTTGACCCGCTTAGGAAAAGGGGCTTAACAGATGAGATAATGGCAGAGCAGCACTTGATGCTGAAAGATTGGCTGCTCTACCATTTAGACAAGCTGTGATTAGCCATCAATAATGTCTTCATTACCGATCAGGCCATCGTCCTCCGGCGGCGGTGGCGGGGTGTTTTCACCGCCCTTCACTTTTTTACAGGCTTTTTTAGTAAGCATGGCAGAGACAGGCAGCAAGGCTGCCAATTCATCAATCGTTTTCATGGCACTAAAGATTTTCGTGTTAGAAAATGGCGGTATGCCTGCTTTGGGCAGGGCAATACCGTTCAGTGCCTGCGTGCCGCTCGCGATCAGCCTGGCAGGTGAAAAAGCTTATTCAGAAATATCCACTGAGTTGTTATACTGACGATTAAGTGGTTTGCCATAGCAAACCTACTCAATGTCAGCATTTACGCTGGGAAGTGGCTTGCTCTTGCCCTGACAAGCTAAGCTTCGTCACGGGCCGATGTCGCAAATCCAAGATCCCAGACGATGAATGTCTGGATCAGTGACCCGACATTTATCGTTCCCCGTGCTGGCCGTCAGCGCCAGTAGGCGACCACTTCGTATTGCGTATACACTTGCTTAGTGATGGATCGTCTTATTATGTCCCAATGGAATCAGGCTTTTTTTAATTTTTGCTCATTCGATGCTGAAGTGTTTTGCAGATTTGTTGTGTTTTTGGCAAGTGAACTCCCTCAAAAAATCCCTAAATTCCCCGCAAAAAAGATGATCAATCTAATCAGTGATACAGTCACCAAGCCTACCCCGGGGATGCTGGAAGCAATGATGCAGGCAGAAGTGGGTGACGATGTTTTTCGGGAGGACCCTACCGTGAATGCGCTGGAAGAAAAAGTGGCACAGATGTTTGGCAAGGAAGCCGCCTTGTACTGCCCTTCCGGGACGATGACCAATCAGATTGCTATCAAGGTACATACCCAACCACTGGATGAGGTGATCTGTGACGAGTATTCCCACATCTATCAATACGAGACTGCGGGTTATGCCTATAATTCCGGCGTAGGCATCAACCTGATCAAAGGGACGAATGGGAAAATTACAGCCGAACAGGTAGCCGCTGCCATTAAGCCTAGATACGACTGGCTGCCCATCAGCCGCTTAGTCGTCCTGGAGAATACCTGTAATAAAGGAGGGGGCAGTTACTACACGCTGGAAGAAATCCGGCCGATCCAGGAACTGTGCCGGGAAAAAGGCCTGGCTTTACACCTGGATGGCGCAAGGTTATTCAATGCCTTGGTGGAAACAGGGGAAAGGCCTCAGGAGGTAGGTGCGCATTTCGACAGTGTTTCCCTGTGCTTGTCCAAGGGGCTCGGTGCACCTGTGGGGTCGGTGCTCATCGGCCGAAAAGATTTCATACAACAGGCCCGGCGCTTGCGCAAGGTAATGGGCGGCGGCATGCGGCAGGCCGGCTATTTAGCGGCAGCTTGCATATATGCGCTGGACCATCAGGTGGAACGGCTGCGGGAAGACAATGAGCGTGCCCGCCGGATAGGGGAGGTGCTGCAGGGGCTGAATTATGTGGAGAGCGTTCGGCCTGTACAGTCCAATATTCTGATTTTTGACCTGGTGGAAGGCTTGACTGCTGACAAGTTTTTGGAGGAGTTGAAGGTCAGAGGGGTCAATGCCTCAGCATTCGGGCCACAGACCGTACGGTTTGTGACACATCTGGACTTTACAGAACAAATGATGGATCAGGTACTGGCAGTTCTGAAACAAATATAAAAAGTAAACGGATGGATGCAAGCGGCACCCGTAGAGTTAGGAGACGTCTCTTGGGCCCGGTTAGGACTCCTGCTGACGCCGGTCAATCTCATCCCGTATTTCCGCAGCACGCTCGTAGTTTTCTTCGCTGAGGACTTCATCCAGCATTTTCCGGAGATCGTCGACAGAGTAGGAAGAGAGGCTGGCTTTTTTCTCTGTGACCTCGGCTTCTGCAGGCTCGCCCATGTCTTCGTCGCCCTCATCTTCCAGGACTACACCGGCGGCATCAAGGATGAACTCATAAGTGTAAATCGGGCAATCGAAGCGCACAGCCATAGCCAAGGCATCGGAAGTGCGGGAGTCGACTTCGATGATTTCACCGTCTTTGATGCAAATCAGGCGGGCGTAGAAAATCCCGTCCAGAAGGTTGTTGATGACCACTTCTTTGAGCTCGATATTGAAAGTCTCCAGCGTGTTTTTGAAAAGGTCGTGGGTCAGAGGCCGGTTAGGAGTCATACGCTCCATCGCCACGGCAATGGCCTGAGCCTCAAAGCTGCCGATAACAATGGGCAGGCGGCGTGAGCCTCCCTGTTCACCAAGGACCACTGCATAATTGTGGGATTGGGTTACGCTGTGAGATAAAGCAACGATATCGAGTTCTATCTTTCTCATCTGGATTGCGTCATGACGTTTAAGGACCTAATACCTTCAGAACAATTCCTGCAAAAGGTAGTTTAGGCAACTCTAAGATACATTTTGCGAGGCGCAAAGGTAATAAAATTGGCAGGCTTTCCCTTAAAAATAGCGAATTCTATCGGCGTTTAGCTTCATTCCAGAGCGCATCCATCTCTTCGAGGCTCATTTCTGTCAAGGCGCGGTCAGCATGTGCCTCAATGTACTCAAAGCGCTGCTTGAATTTCTGATTGACGCGCTCCAGGGCGGTCTCGGGGTCTATACCCTCAAACCGGGCGTAGTTGATCAGAGAAAACAACACATCGCCAAACTCTTCTTCTTTCTTCTCCTGTGACAGCCCCTGCTCGCTTGCTTCTCTGAATTCTTCCATTTCTTCCACTACTTTATCCCAGACCTGCGCCTTGTTTTCCCATTCAAAGCCCACTTGTTTGGTCTTCTCCTGCATGCGGTAGGCTTTGACCATAGCAGGCAGGGAACGGGGGACGCCAGCCAGGACAGACTTTTTGCCTTCCTGCAGCTTGAGTTGCTCCCAGTTTTTCTTGACGGTCTCTTCGTCATCGGCCTGTACGTCTCCGTAAATATGAGGGTGGCGCTTGATGAGCTTTTCGCAAACGGCATTCAGCGCGTCCGCGATGTCGAAAGCGCCCTTTTCATCAGCTATCTTGGCGTAAAACACCATATGCAGGAGCAAATCGCCAATTTCTTCCTTGATTTCCGGAAGGTCTTCATTCAGGATGGCGTCCGCCAGCTCGTAGGTTTCCTCAATTGTTAAATTGCGCAGGCTCTGAAAAGTCTGCTTGCGGTCCCAGGGGCACTGTTCCCGCAGCTCGTCCATTATATTCAGCAATCGGGCAAAAGCATCGAGTTTATGTTGCATGGTGTGGTTTTTTTGTAATTTTGCACCCGCAAAGGTAGGGCTTCCTGCGGAGTTATGAACTGTGCCGGCCCACTACTTGTTTAGCACCAAAAGAAGGATTACAACTATGGAGTATTTATATGTCCTCGGAATTATTTTTGTGGTATTTGGTATCAGCTTCGCACTGATCAACGTGCGGCAGATTGTCACAGGCAATGAATTCCGCGGAACCTGCGCAACCAACAATCCTATGCTGAAGAGCGAAGTGGGAGAGTGTACCGTTTGTGGTAAAAAGCCTGATGAAGAATGTAAAATGCCGGAACCTGGCAAAGGTGGGCTGAACGCCGCCTAGCATTTGTATTTTCTGTGGGTCAGGCTTTGCGCTGGCCCCATAGAGAATACCCAAAAGAGTAAGTGACCAACAGACTACCAACAACCAATGCTGGCACTGATAGCCATTCCGGAGCAATGAATGGACCCATCAACACACTAATAAAAGTCGCTCCAATCCACCGGGCATTCGGGTTGTCAGCCCCTTTATGATTTTCCCAACCCAGCAGATAAAGCAACCACACATAGCCGTAACGCATACCGCCCGCCAGGAGTATCCACCCGCCAACGATATCTTCCTGATAGTGAATCCCTGCCAGTAAAGCACTCATCAGGGCGTCCGTTTCCACGTCCAGTAAACTACCAACAGCTGTAGATTGCTGATAACGGCGCGCCAGGTACCCGTCAATGCCATCTGATATAATTACGGTCAGGAAAAGGAGGAAAACGATATAGTCTGACCATTGGGGGTAGCTATAGGCTGCGTATAAAAGGAGCGCCCACCGCGCAAGGGTAACCCAATTGGCATACCCTCCTATGGGGCGCAACTGACGTAGTGTAGGGGCGTGAGCAGCCAAGAGCCAGACAAAAGTGATCAGGGATACCCCTAACATGGGCCACCAAAGCCCTGCCTGCCCCAATGCAGTCAGGGCAGTCAGCATGAGGGCTGCGTGTAGCCGTACCCAGGTTTTATCCTTCATAAACAGGAGCGGTGAAAAAGTCAGAATGCGCCACCGATAACCGAAGCTGTTGCGACTGAAGCTGCACTTTTTTTCGTTGGAGCCATGCGTCCAACCCTTTACCGGAGTGTCCCATACTTTTCATTTCCAGAAGGCTTTGCTCTAAAAACTGTAGCATGTGGCCGTGCATGAAGGTATCTGCCGGCTCAATTTGCCACCGGCTTGGTGCGCGTAGCATTTGTGCGGTTGGCAGCTGCGCATACTCCTTTTCTAAAAAGTCACTGCACCTGGGGCCGAGCGCTTTGCCAAAGTCCTGTTCCCGTTGCATGTGCGTTTCATAAAGCCTGATCCAGTGGTCATCTTCTGCATCAGCGGGGAGGTATGCCATGCTCTCGTAGTTCAGGGTAGTCAGTAAAGCCAGCCGGTTTTGATGGAAGGTCTGTACCAAATCGCTGAGCATTTGTTCACAAAGCAAGTCAAATACTGCTGATGCCGTAACCATTTGATATTGGTCCGGTTGCAGCAGTCGGGGCAATTCCAGGAAAGAACCCTGTAATAGCTGCACTTGAATGTGCTGATCATTACGCCGAAAGTCCAGGTTTTGCCCATCTTCCCGGACTGTATAGTCTTTGGCGGCAGCCCATATTTTGAGGCGTTCGCGCGCTCGTTTCAGCAGGTTCGGGTTGAGTTCAACAAGTGCCCACTGCTGCGACTGCGGGAACTTTTCTGAAAGGTAAATAAAGTTAGCGCCTGTACCGGCACCGATGTCAATGATGGAAACCATGGGGTGTTGAGCGAAGTACTGCAGGCAGGCAGCTTCCACTTTGGGATTGCGGGCGGCGACATCAAACCGGTAACGCTCTTCAAGCCAGTCCGTTGCAAATTGGGTATCTGTTGGCAAAATCTTTTATTTGCCTAACTGTTGAGAGGGGAGAGGTGTTCAGCAAAATACAGTTAATAATTTCCTACGGAGAGCATCACGAGCGTACAGCCAACTTCCACATCCACCCCTTTGTCTTTCGCCAATTGGATGAGATCCAGGTTCTCCGTGCCAGGATTGAAGATCAACCGCTTGGGGTTGAGGCTGAAGATATAATCGTAGTACTGTGCCTGCCGCGGAGGGCTCAGGTAAAGCGTGATGGTATGTACATCCTCCACATCCGGAGTGCCTTTGATGATTTCGATGCCATCAATCTCGCCATCTTTTACACCAATAGGCACTGCCTCGTGTCCTTTGGAAGTCAGCTGCTGAACGGCTGCATAGGAATAACGTATTGGTTTGGGAGAAGCGCCAAGGACCACAGTTTTTTTCATCACTTATGAGATTCGTTTGCATAAAAACACCTGGAGTAAGATAGAGTTTTTTACAGTATTCCATCATCTTTGAATATCTTACGTACAAACAGATCAGCATGACTAAGCGATATCCGAAAACTTTATCCCAGGGAGCCAACAATACGGTTATTGCGTTATCCTCGACAGAGGTGGCAAAGCTGTTTGTGGAAGATACCCGCTCAGATATTGGTTCGGAAGCTGAAAAAATGCAATATGCCAATGCTGTAAATGATCTCGTTGTCAAATTTATCCGTTTGGATATTGATGAGGGCTTGGACGCTGATATGCTGGTGATGGAGCGCCTTTACCCCCTGGATTTCCGGGCGTATGAATTTGAACGGCGGGAGTTGTGGCTTGATCTGTTGGAAGACGAACTTACCGCTTTGCACCGGGCTGGCTTTGTACATCGGGACATTCAGCGCCCTTCTGATATGCCTGGCATGCGATTCGATAATATTTTTCTGACCGAGTCAGGCATTCGGCTTATTGATGTGGGAATATCTGCCTTGCGTAGCAAAGTAGGGGATCGGCTTTTTCAGCGATTTGTAAACCGGGAATTGGAGGAGCTCGAAATTTTCAGGAAATTCTGGCTGTCGCGTTAAACAGACCGAGGTGTGAAGGCCCGCCCGCTGTTACAACCTCTCGATAAGTTCCTGGCTTAGCCCTGTCAGCTCAGCGATTGTGGGCGTATCAAAGCCTTTGGCTTTCATGCTGCGGGCAATGGAAAGGGCTTTCTTTTCTTCTCCCTCCGAATAGGCATCTTCGATTAAGGTGCGCTCGCTGCTGATGCTGTCCCAGTACTTGTCATAAGTTGCCAGCTCTTCCCTGGTGAATGCACTTTCCTGCAAGTACTCCATAGCCTCCCGTACTTCCGGGATTTCCAGGAGGTCAGCGGGGAGTTGCTCCGTGCCATCTTCTATTTCGGTAAGGTACCGGAGCCAGAGGATCTGGAGTTTCTTTTCCGTTAGGTTTTGTGCCTTGAACTTGGGCAATTCCACAAAGACAAACTGTAGCCCGTCAATGCGTTTCTCCGGGTATTCAGTATGTACAATAGCATAGTGGTGATAGTACTGCTTGGTATCGGGCTCAAAATTTTCATTGACCAGGCTGAGTGCGTAGACTGGCTTCAAGCCTTTGTACTCGTGCCCCCGGTCTAACTGTTTAACATAAGCTTTAGAGGCATTGAAGAGAACTCTGTTTTTGAAGCTGTCTGTCCAGAGCATCTGCATTTCCACAATGAACTGCCGCCCCCGGTTGTCGGTGCAGCGGACATCCACAATAGAGTTTTTGAGCAGAGGGATATTAGGCACGAGCTCAGCCGGGATGTATTCGATATGCTCAATCTGTTGCCCCTCCGCTAATGGCAGCAATGCATTAAGAAAGCTGCGCAGCAGGTGCGGGTGCTCTCCAAAGACCTTTTTAAAGGTCAGGTCATTCTTTGGGTCCAGATACCTCATATTCAAAAATACAAAAAAAAGGGAGGTTGGGTTCCAAAGTAGGATCCTTTACTTTTGCAATTGCTGAACGATGAAAATACCATAGAAAAAAGTAATTTAGCAATGTCGTCAAAGAAAATATCATGAATAAAGCGCGCTCATTATTCCTTATCTTGTCTCTCTTGGCCTACGGCTGCACTTTTGATAAGTTGCCTTTTGAAGAAATAGAAATAGAAGAAATAGAGGAAGCGCCATATTTTTGGGATCCCCCTAATATTTGTTCTGGTGCAGTAAAAATAGAAATTGTGTGGTCCCCTTGCCCTTTGCCTACGGGAGCGTCTGTCTACCTAAATACTCCGGATCGACCTATTTATGGCGAGCAGGAAAGCGATGTTGCTGATTATTTTGAATCTAATTTAGAAATATGCGGGCTAAATGAGATTGACAGTGGTTTGGTATCCGCCCAAATATTAGTCTATGAGGATGGGACAACTTGTGTCCGTTCTATCAAAAGCGAGCACGTATTCAGGGATAGCAAAGGCAACTTAAAAGAGCTCATCAAGGATATGCCCAGATGGACGCCTGGGAGGGTCGGGGGTGAGCCTGCAAATGTAATGTCAGGTATTAGGCTCGAGATCTTAGATGGCGAAGTAGTTGAAATCAGAGGAGCAGGGTACTAAATATGTATAGAACCATGAAAAAATACCAAAGTATTCTATGTTTTATAGGAGTATGTTCGATTGCTCTGACTGCTTGCAGCAATGATCAACTACGCGAAACAGAAGCATGGTTAACTTGGGATCCTCCACTTGATATTTGCTCAGGACCTATAGAAAGGGATCAGGTTTCCTACACTTGTTCTATTCTTGATACTTTGGAGGAGATATACCTAAGCGTTGATCATATGCCTCAGTACGGAGCAAGTGAGGGGGACTTAGAGGCTTATATTCGAGCTAATGCGGAGATTTGTGGTATAGAGGAAATCTTTGATGGTCATTTTATCATTCATACGGTGGTTTCCCGCCATGGAGCTCCCTGTGTTTATCTGTTGTCTGCTGAGGATGTATTCGAGGATAGCAAGGGTAACCTGGTAGACTTGATTAACAACTCCGGAACTTGGCGACCTGGTAAATCCGGTAATGATTTTGTCGATGTTACTTATGCAATAGTGATTGAAATTAAGCAAGGTGCGATCGTTGAGGTAACGAGTTTGTAGTTATGATTTTCTCTCTATTTTGCTCCGTAATCCATTAACAAGGAGCTGGAATAGATGGAAATTTTCAGGAAATTCTGGCTGTCGCGTTAAACAGAGCGAGGTGTGAGGGCCGGCCCGTCGTTACAGCCTTTCGATAAGCTCCGGGCTTAGCCCTGTCAGCTCAGCGATTGTGGGTGTATCAAAGCCTTTAGCTTTCATGCTGCGGGCAATGGAAAGGGCTTTCTTTTCTTCTCCTTTTTCTTCTCCCTCCGAATAGGCGTCTTCAATCAAGGTACGCTCGCTGCTGATGCTGTCCCAGTACTTGTCATAAGTGGCCAGTTCTTCCCTGGTGAATGCACTTTCCTGTAAGTACTCCATAGCCTCCCGTACTTCCGGGATTTCCAGGAGGTCAGCAGGGAGTTGCTCCGTGCCGTCTTCTATTTCGGTAAGGTACCGGAGCCAGAGGATCTGGAGTTTCTTTTCCGTGAGGTTTTGTGCCTTGAACTTTGGCAGCTCCACAAAGACAAACTGTAGCCCGTCAATGCGTTTTTCCGGATATTCGGTATGGACAATAGCGTAGTGATGGTAATACTGGCCGGTATTGGGCTCAAAGTCTTCATTGACCAGGCTGAGTGCGTAGACTGGCTTCAGCCCTTTGTACTCATGCCCCCGGTCTAACTGTTTCACGTAAGCTTTAGAGGCATTGAAGAGGATTCTGTTTTTGAAGCTGTCTGTCCAAAGCATCTGCATTTCCACAATGAACTGCCGCCCCCGGTTGTCGGTGCAGCGGACATCCACAATAGAGTTTTTGAGCAGAGGGATATTAGGCACGAGCTCAGCCGGGATGTATTCGATATGCTCAATCTGTTGCCCCTCCGCCAATGGCAGCAATGCATTAAGAAAGCTGCGCAGCAGGTGCGGGTGCTCTCCAAAGACCTTTTTAAAGGTCAGGTCATTCTTTGGGTCCAGATACCTCATACTCAAAAATACAAAAAAAAGGGAGGTTGGGTTCCAAAATAAAAAAGGGCCCGGCTTTCGCCAGAACCCTTATGTATTCATTTATAGCTGGTTGGTTTTTACACCAAAATCCGGATAGGATCTTCCAGAATATCTTTAACGGTATTGAGGAAAGCGGCGCCAGTCGCTCCGTCCACTACGCGGTGGTCGCAGGACAGCGTTACTTTCATCATGTTGCCCACAGCCAGTTCTCCGTCCTTCACAATAGGCTTCTGAATGATGCCGCCAACTGCAAGGATACAGCTATCTGGTGGGTTGATGATGGCCGTGAATTCTTCAATGCCGAACATGCCCAGATTAGAGATGGTAAAGGTATTGCCCTGCATCTCTTCAGTAGACAGTTTACGGTTTTTCGCTTTGCCGGCGAGGGTCTTGACTTCGGTATTGATTTGCGACAGTGATTTCATGTCTGCAAAGCGGATAACCGGAACAAGCAGCCCTTCGTCTACAGCTACAGCCACACCAACATTCACATCCTTGTTCTTACGGATCTTATCGCCCAGCCAGGAAGAGTTGATCGCAGGATGCTGACGCAGTGCTACAGCACAAGCCTTCAGCACCAGGTCATTAAAGGAAATCTTAGTCGGTGCCACTTCATTAAGGCGTTTGCGCACCTTTATGGCATTATCCATATTGATTTCCACGGTCAGGTAGAAGTGGGGAGCAGAGAATTTGCTTTCACCAAGGCGGCGCGCAATGGTCTTACGCATTTGGCTGATGGGCTGATCTTCGTAGTTGTCACCGCTGGCAGAAATAGAAAACTCAGGAACTTTAGCTGCCGGAGCTTCCTGCTGTGGGGCAGGCTGTGCTGCGGGAGCCTCGGGGGCTGACGGTGCAGGTTGTGGGGCAGGAGCAGACTGTTGTTGCTCGATTGCCTCCTCAATATCTTTTTTGACAATACGGCCGCCATCTCCGGAGCCATTCACCTGAGCGAGGTCGATGTTTGCTTCCTTAGCCATACTGCGGGCAAGAGGAGAAGCCTTAATGCGTTTATCGCTATCTGATCCGCTGTTATCTGAAGATGCAGACGCTGCGGGGCTGTTGGAAGTCTCTTCTTCCTTTGGTGCCGTAGCTTCTTCGTCCCCGGAATCGTCGCTACTGTCATCAGCGCCACCGTTGTCTGAAGATGCGCCTTCGATAGCAGCTTTCCAGTCTTCGCCTTCTTCTCCGATCACGGCAATGACGTCGTTGATGGGCACAGGGCCCTCTTTTACAGCGATGTGGAGGAGTACCCCATCAAAGTAGCTGTCGAGTTCCATGGTCGCTTTATCGGTTTCCACTTCCGCCAGCGTTTCGCCAGCTTCCACTTCTTCACCTTCTTCCTTGAGCCAGCTCACAATATTGCCCTCTTCCATTGTGTCGCTCATTCGGGGCATTCTGATGACTTCTGCCATACGATTGTGTATTTTGGTAGTTGATCTTTTGTTAATACCTGGTGTAATCTATACACTAAGTGCAAAGAAAATGATTATTGCTCAATAATTAAAACCCACCTGCTTAGTTAGGGTTCACGGAGGGTTGGTTCAATACTGTTTGGACAGCAGCCAGCATTTCGGGCAAAGGGCGGAAACCTGTAGTAATCAGGTGAAACTGATCGCCGGTTTTCATAAAGCAGGTGGGAAAACCACGAACGCCAATTTGTGCGGTGATTTGGAATTCCTCTTCTGCTTTTTGCCGGTAAGCCAGGTCTTTCATCTTTTTGGTGAATGACGGGCCGTCTATACCGATTTGCTCCGCATATGGCGCGTAAGCCTGGGCTTCAGCCGACGGTATCCCATCGAAGTAAACTGCTTGCTGCAACAGGTGGGCAAATTCCACCTGCCTGTCAGGTGCCTGTTCCTTTGCGATTGCCATGGCTACAGCGGCCGGCACTGATGTGAAGACTGCTGTGCCTTCTGCAAGCGTGCCTTCCAAAAAGTCAGGGCCAAAGGTAATGCCAGTACGCTCTTCTACTGTCCGGTAGGCTTCACTAATGTAACCGGCCACTTCTCCGATCCGCCCTACCCGGTCGCCGGTAATCATGCATCCGGAGATGACCTCGAAATCCATTTCGGGCCCAAAGTGTTGGTACAACTGATGGATGACCGGGCTGAAGCCATAGCACCAGCCGCAGAGGGCATCGTAGAAGTAGAAAAAAGCAGGCTTATCCTGCCCGAATTCGTCAAATGACCGGGTCATGTTTACTAAGTTTGTTACTCAAGACAAGGTATAAAGGTGGGAATTGTTTGCCCGGCACCGCGTTTTCCCCTGGTAATTGCTAATTTTGAAACCATGAACTTTTCGTCCAAACATATCGAATCAGCGGTCAATGCCTTTGCCACCTTGCCAGGTATTGGCAAGAAGACGGCCCTGCGCCTTGTCCTCCACCTTACACAGCAGCCCGAGGAAGTTGCGGAGCAATTTGCAGAAGCGATCGTTAGTATGCGGAAAAATATCCGGCAGTGCGAGCGCTGCTACAACTTATCAGACGACCGGCTCTGCAACATCTGCGCGGATAAACGCCGGGAAGAAGGCACTATCTGTGTGGTGGAAAGCATACGAGACGTGATGGCCATTGAGGATACCGGTCAGTACCGGGGGGTGTACCATGTTTTGGGCGGCGTCATTTCCCCAATTGAGGGGGTCGGCCCGGAGGACCTGACCATTGACCCGTTGCTGGAGCGTATTGAGAAAGATGAGGTCAAGGAGTTGATTATGGCCATCAGCCCCACCATTGAAGGCGATACAACGACCTTCTACATTTCCAAAAAGCTGGAAGGGAAGGACATACAGGTGAGCACCATCGCCCGTGGCGTTTCCTTCGGTGGCGAGCTGGAGTATGCGGATGAACTGACCCTGGGGCGGTCGATTGTGGCGCGGCAGCCTTATCATAAATAGTAATTTATGCGTATTCAAAGACTTAAACTAGAAAACTATAGAGGTTTTTCGGATTTGTCGATTGATTTTCCCGAAAGCGGTGCTACTGTTTTTATTGGATGGAACGGGGCGGGTAAAACGAGTGTGTTGGACGCGTTGAATAATTTGAATCGGTTGGTGTGTAACTATCAGTTTTCAGATACAGCCACACAAGGTCATGGTTTATCAAAGATGGATGTAAGTCTTGGAGCGACTGTTTGTCATGTTCAGATAGAAGTGTCGTTGGCTAGTGAAAAATCTGGGCAATTGAAGCTCAAATATGACATTTCATCGGGCAAAAGTCAAGGCAATATATCTTCAGAAATTGATAATTGGGGCGTGGAAGAGTCTGGAAAGGCTTACCTGATTAATGAGAAGTCAATTCCTGTTTTTGCTTTTTATACGGCGTTGAGGTCTCTGCGGTATGATAGTCCGTTGCCCGAAGAAGAACCAAAGCGATACCTAATCCCCCAACTGAAAGCCTACGAAGGTGCGTGGGGCGGCACATTACAGTTTGATCATTTTATAAAGTGGTTCGTAGAAGAAGAAAACAAGGAAAACCGGGAAAAAATCAGGTTGAAGGATTTTGACTATCGTAATCCTGGATTGGATGCCGTAAGAAGTGCCTGGGAGACCTTCTTCGCTGCACTTGGGGAAAGGCAGTATATAAACCTTAGGGTAGAAGAACGTGAAATTAACCAGTTTACCTCTGTTCCAAGTTCTCTGGTGATTACAAAAGACGGGCAAGACCTTAACCTTTCGCAACTCTCCGATGGGGAGCAATTGAGTCTGGGTATGGTAGCCGATATCGCTCACCGTTTGGTTATTGCCAACCCTAAACTTACTAATCCATTGGAAGGCAAGGGCATCGTCCTCATCGACGAGATAGAGCTTCACCTGCACCCTGCATGGCAGCGCCGTATTGTGCCCGCTTTGGAGAAGACGTTTCCTGGCATACAATTTATTCTGACCACCCATTCGCCACAGGTTGTTAGCGAAGTAGCAAGGAGTCAGGTGTTTCTATTGGAAAACTTTAAGGTCATCAAGGAGGTGCCTCATACGCTGGGGCGCGATTCCAATACCCTTCTTCAGGATGTGTTCAATGTGCCGGAGCGTCCGGAAGCTGCAAAAGAGGATTTTGACAAGCTATATCGTATACTGGACAACCCCCAGAAAAAAGAAGAGGCTAAAGGCTTGTTACGGGAAATGAGCCTAAAATATGGAGCCGATGATCCGGAGATTCAAAGGGCAACGCTTCATTACGAATTCATGAATGAAGTATGAAGTACATCCTCAAAGCGGCGGGCAATGAACCTCAATCTTTAAAAGAGGTACGCTCCACTCCGGGTTCGACTTATGATGATTGCAATAAGGCAGATATCAGGCGTGCCCTCCTAAAGGAGCAGGGACATATTTGTGCCTATTGCATGAGCCGAATCAGTAACGATTTGGATATGGAGGGCCGTCCAAAAATGAATATTGAGCACTACGTTGCTCAAAGTGGGGAAGATGGAGAGAAGCTGCGGTTAAATTATTTTAACATGCTCGGGGTTTGCACAGGAGGAGAAGGAGGGCCTGCACATCTAATGCATTGTGATAAAAGTCGTAAAAATGCTACTCTGACCGTTGATCCACGGAAGCCGCAGTGTGAAGATCTGGTGAAATTTGCCGCTAACGGAACCGTCTTTTCAGAAGATGAACGGGTGGAAACAGATTTGAATCAAACCTTGAACTTAAATATAAGAAGTCTGAAGAGCGGAAGGGTTGCTGCAATACAGGCCGCAAAAAGTACACTCAAAAGTTACTCAAAGGGAGCCATTCAGCAACAGCTAAAGAAACTGGAACAAAAGGGCTCAGAAGGAAAATACGAAGTTTACTGTCAGGCTGCGATTTATATTCTCCGAAAGAAGCTACATCAGTTATGAAGCTCTCCGTCATCATCGTCAACTACAACGTCAAGTACTTCCTCGAGCAGGCCCTCCTCTCCGTGCGCCGCGCCTCACGCGGGCTGGAAGTGGAAACCTGGGTGGTCGACAATAACTCCGTGGACGACTCTGTGCGCATGGTGCAGGAGAAATTCCCTCAAGTACACCTCATCCAAAACCAGGATAATCCGGGCTTCTCCATTGCCAACAATCAGGCGGTCCGGCAAAGCAAGGGAGAGTACGTCCTCCTGCTCAATCCGGATACCGTAGTCGAAGAAGATACCTTTGAAAAGTGCATTACTTTTATGGATGCCCACCCGGAGGCCGGAGGGCTTGGTGTTCGGATGATTGACGGCAGCGGTGCTTTCCTTCCGGAGTCAAAGCGGGGCTTCCCGTCTCCATGGGTGGCTTTTTGCAAGACGGTTGGGCTGTCCAGGCTTTTCCCCAAATCCCGCCTTTTCAATCGCTACCACCTGGGCTATCTGGATGAAATGGAGACAAATGAAGTGGAGGTCCTGGCTGGTGCATTCATGTTTATGAGGCGCTCCGTGCTGGATGAAGTGGGGCTGCTGGACGAGGCGTTTTTTATGTACGGCGAGGATATTGACTTGTCTTACCGCATCATTCAGGGAGGGTACAAGAATTATTACCTGCCCGAGACCTCGATTATTCATTATAAAGGCGAGAGTACCAAAAAGGGCAGCCTGAATTATGTCCGAGCCTTTTATAATGCCATGATCATTTTTGCCCGTAAACACTTCACAGGCAATAAGGCTACGTTGTTTGTGCTGATGTTGCAGATCGCAATCTACCTGCGGGCCGGGCTGACAGTAGTGTCAAATTTCCTGAGCCGGGCGTACCTGCCACTACTTGACGGCCTGGTGGTTTACACCGGATTATTTTTTCTGAAAGATTTCTGGGGAGCTTATCATTTTAAGGATCCGGATTACTACAGTTCATCTATCCTGTACGTCAATTTTCCACTTTACGTAGGCATCTGGCTGCTTTCCATTTTTTTCAACGGAGGGTACGATGAGCGCTACCGCCTCCGGCGGCTGGTCAGAGGCGTAATGTTGGGTACACTGGTGCTGCTTGCTGTTTACGGACTGCTGGAGCAAGAGTACCGCAATTCCCGGGCGCTTATTTTACTGGGCGCACTTTGGGCGCTTACGGCTACCGTTGGTGTTCGTATGCTAATGCATTTCATTGCTTTCCGCCACCTGCGGATCGGGGAAGAAGGGGAGATGCCCATAGTGATTGTAGGGACAGTTGAGGAAAGCGAACGGGTGCAGCAGTTACTGCATAAGGCTGAAGTCCACCGTCCGGTGGTAGGCACCGTAGCGCCTGCTAACGAGCCGCATGACCAAACCATCTACCTCAGCCGCCTTGAACAACTGGAGGAGGTGGTGCACATCTACAACATACGGGAAGTGATTTTCTGTTCCCGGGATGTGCCTACACAGGCGGTCATGCAGTGGATGTCCCGCCTGGGCCCCGCTGTCAATTACAAGATTGTGCCCCGGGAAAGTATGAGCATCATCGGCAGCAGCTCCAGAAATACTGCCGGCGAACTCTACACGATTGATATCCGCTATAATATTGTGCAGTCCATGAGCCAGCGTAATAAACGGCTTTTCGACATCAGCTTCGCGTTGTTCCTGTTGCTGACGCTTCCATTGCAAGCGATTCTTGTACGCCGGCCCCTGGGCTTGTTGCGGAACAGCCTGTGGGTACTCATCGGACGGTACAGCTGGGTAGGCTATGCGGCCACGGATAAAGAAGATGTCAGTTTGCCTGCTATCCGGAAAGGCATCCTATCTCCACTTGATGGTTTGCGTGTCCATCATGTAGATCAGGCGACCCGGCAGCGGCTTAATTTTTTCTATGCTAAAGACTACAATACGGGTAAAGACACGGAGATATGCTGGAACGCCTGGCGCAATTTGAGCCGGCATACTACATCTTGACCGTATTTCGTTCTGTAATTCACATATAAATATCTAGATGTTTTTGTATTTACCTAGAAAAGCTTACCTTGGTTGTAGGAATAAGCGAATAGGACATGAGAAAGAAGCTACAGAAGTTTACAGAGTTTGCAGACAGCCTTTTGCCGCATGAAACCGCCTACCTGCTGGAAACACAGCAGTTTGAAGACGAGATTAAGCTCGGTATACTGGAACGGCTGAATTACAACTGCACCAATATCCGCCAATTTACGCCTTACGATAAGTCAATAGACAAGCGCAAGTACTCCAATCTGAAAAACTGGGTCAATGAGCGCCTGGAGGCTATAGATGTGGATATGCGCTTTGACTGGATGAGCCAAATGGAGCGGCAAATCATGACTGACGCCATTGAGCCCGGAGAGGAAAAGCAGCTTATCAAAGCGATCCGGGATTATGAGCAGCTGGATTTTTACTTCACTAAGTTCTACGAGCTGGTACAGCTGTACCGGCAGTACCTGCTGATCCGAATGCGCTATGCGCACCACCGGGTCGCGGATGACTTTTTGCGAAAGTACCGGGAGCGTTATGATACCTGCAAAGAGGTCTTTGAACGGATGCATGAAGCGACCACGGATATCGTGGGGCAGTACTCTGAAAACTCTGCGCAGTCGATGCAGTGGGAGGGCTGGCTTACGGAAGTCTTCTATGATGAGCACCTTGACGGGCTGAACCGCTACCTGGCGCTCGTGCGCCTTACTTTCATTTACTTCAACTACCGGCAGTTTGACAAGCTGAAGGAGAAGTATGACTATATTGACAGCTTATTTCGCAAGGGGCAGTATTATTCCCGGCGCCTTCTGCTCAATTACTATGGCAACCGGGTGCTGCTACATACGAAGTTTCAGGACTATGATAAGGCAGAGTACTACGGCTATCTGTCAGTGCGGGATAAAAACAGTGACTACATCCATTACGTCAACAACCTGAGTGCAGTGCTGCTCCGGCAAAAGAAGTACCCTGAGGCGCTGCAGCTCATGCGTACTGCTTACCCGGAGATGAAACACACACCGAGCTTCCATAACCGGATCGGTTTTGTAGCTTTTTACCTCAAGTGCCTGAACTACAATCAACAGTATCGCAACGCGGAAAACTACGCGGAGTCCTTTTTACAAGCCTACAAAAAAGAAGTTTTCGAGCATCGCTGGCATATTTTCTTCTCGTCTTACCTGGAGGCTATGCTCCGTCAGGAACGCTACCCCAAGGTATTGAAGGTCGTGCGCAAATACCATCTGCTCGACAAAGAACGGCAGTATCAGCGCAACGCGAACTACCTGCCCACTATACTTTGGTATAATGCAGTAGCCCAATACAAGGAAATGCTAATGGAAAAGGATGAGCTCGCTGAGCTGATACAGACTTCCATCAACAGTCTTGACCGGATAGAAGACAAGCAATATCAGCTCAGCGACTTGCTGGAGCAAATACGACCATTTGTGCCCGGTATTGTAAACCGGATACAAGGAAAGATGCCAATCAGCCTAGGGTAGGGTGGGCTGTTGGTGATGCGATGTTGTTCTCTCTACAGTAGTGTGCCGTACTTTCTTTAAGGTGAGTGTCCGTTCGTAATGCTTGATGAGCCGGTCTTGGTATTCGGCCATCTTGTTGAGTACGCGCAGTTCTTCGTTGAGATGTTGTTCCCGGACTTCTGCTTGCCTGGAGTATTCCAGCTTTTTGCGGTTCCGGTTAATGTCGAGAATTTTTTGAATGGTATGGTTGAGTGAAATGCGTGCTTTCAGTAGTCGGCGTTGGATCGACCTCTTTGTCATACCTGTAAATAATTTGGTTAGTAGATGCGGCAGGCTTCTTTAAGGCTGCCGTTGGGTGTCTTGATAGGTTGTCAGCTATTTTAGTGCTGGTTAGGCGGAGGGCTCTGCGTAAAGCAAAGCTAGCTGGTTACCAAAAAAAGACCGCTGGGTTAATAGGCGTCATGGCGAACAAATTTTGGATTGTGAATCAATTTCAAAACAATATTTGAAATCGCTAGTTCCAAATATACAAAATAGAAACAACATATCCTAACTTTCGGTTCTTGAGCTCAGCGTCCTAAAGTTCGGGCCAGAGTAAAAAAAGTAGCGCCCCCTTGACTCCGGGCGGAGGCAATGGGGGCGCAAAAGTGAATTGACACAAGATTCTTAAAACCCGTTAACGCCGTTAACGGTAGTGTATTTGAAACTTACTTTTTGTTCCGGGTGCACGATCTTGAAGGCAGACTGGCACATCAGCGTAGCTTCGTGGAAGCCGCACAGGATGAGCTTTAGTTTTCCCGGATAGGTATTGATGTCGCCAATGGCAAATACGCCGGGGATGTTGGTGCTGTAATCAAAGGTATCGACTTTGATACCATCCTTTGGGTCAATATCGAGGCCCCAGTCCTGCAAAGGGCCCATTTTGGGGGTAAGCCCAAAGAGAGGCACAAAGAAATCAGTCTCTTTGGTGTAATCGCCTTCCGTTTTGTGGTGAATGACCACTTCTTTCAGCTTACCGTTGCCTTCCAGCCCAATAACCTGCGCTTCCGTGACCAGGTTGATTTTGCCTGCGGCGGCTAATTGCTCAACTTTCTCCACGCTGTCGGGCGCGCCCCGGAACCCTTTTCGGCGGTGCACCAGCGTCAGTTCTTTAACCATATCAGAAAGGTGGATCGCCCAGTCGAGCGCACTATCCCCACCACCGGAGATCACTACCCGCTTATCGCGGAAGTGCTCGGGTTCTTTCACCATGTATTCCACGCCTTTGTGCTCGAACGCCTCAATGTTTTCGATTGGTGGCTTTCGGGGCTCAAAGCTGCCAAGGCCCGCGGCAATGGCTACTACGGGCGCATTGATTTGTGTGCCCTCACTTGTGGTGATGGTGAAGCTGCCATCTTCCTGTTTGTCCAGTTTTTCTGCCCGCTCTCCCAGCGTAAAGCCTGGCTTAAACGGTTCGATCTGTTCCATAAGGTTGTCTACCAGTTCCTTGGCACCTACGGTAGGGTAGCCGGGAATGTCATAGATGGGTTTTTTGGGGTAGATTTCGGCCAGCTGCCCACCGGGTTGTGGAAGGGCGTCTACAATATGGCAGCGCAGCTTCAGCAGTCCGGCTTCAAACACAGTAAACAGGCCTACGGGCCCTGCTCCAATAATGATGATATCTGTCTTGACCATGATTTTCTGTTATGCTTTTTAGGGTCTGGGTAACTTTAAAAGAACACAAGGGGGGCTGTAGCAAAGAGACCTGCCAACCCTTTTTGTTGTCAAGGTACAGGCCTGCGTCTGCTAATGGCACATCGGCGCATTCTGCATGTCTTCCCAAAACCGAAACTCAATCGGGACATCAAAATTCAGTCCACGCATGATGAAGAGGATGGCAAAGCCGACCAGAAACGCCGGGAGTAATTTGCGCAAGCGTACCCGCCATTCCAGTTTGATAAACTGCCCGGCAAGCGCGGTTGCCATCATTAATGGTATGGTGCCCAGCCCAAAGGCTGCCATGTATAGCGCACTGTTCCAAATAGCTCCCGTACTTACTGCGCCTACGACGGCCACATACACCAGGCCGCAGGGCAGCAGGCCATTCAGGCTGCCGATGAGGAATAAGCGTTCTCTGCCACCACCGCGCAGTAGCCTGCCCAGCTGGGTTTTGACCCAGCCATTGAGGTGTTGCATCAAGGGGATTTGCAGGATCCGGCTTTCCACATCAATGGAAAACAGCGCAACAAAAAGCAGGAATACGCCCAGCCCAATGGAAATATAGGACTGCGCTCCCGCCAGAAAGAAGCCTTTACCCACCAGACCAATAACTGAGCCCAGGAGTGTATAGGTCAGGACCCGGCCAATATTGTATAGAAGGACATTGCCAGCCGTTGCCCAACGCCGTTTGCCCTGATAGGGCAGGGATAGAGCAATCGGGCCACACATGCCAACGCAATGCAGGCTGCCGAGGAGGCCTATAGTAAATGCCGTCCAGATCGCCATATTACAACCGGATATCTTGTTCCTTATAGTAAGCCTTGCCATCGCCGGTCCAGTCGACTTTGATCTTCCAAAGGCCCCGGCGCAGTTCCTCTGTAGGAATGCGCTGTATGCCATCACCCATCGGCTCTACCGGCAGGCGGAAGTCACTGGACTGATCGGAGGGGCAGAAGAAGTAAATCTCCCCACCCAAAGCAGAGACCTGTCGCGGAAAGTGCAGCTCAAGGGTTGCCTTATCGGCTAATGGCTGAATTTTTAAGTCCTCTTCAAGTTGCTGGGCATTGACCAGTTTGTTATAATGCTCCTGATAACGGAGATCATCAGCGTAATACTGATCGGAAACCAGGCTGTGGTCATACTGTGTAGACCGGTAGACCTGATAGACCAGGGAGAGGACGAACACGCTGAAAAAGATGGCGATGCCAGTTCCCCAATTGAATTTCATGATTTTCAAATGTTTTGCCCGTTCAGCATTCTGACCGGGTTCTTGTGTCAAAAAATATCTTATGGTTTTGGAAAAAGGGGGAGCCAGTAGGCCCCTCCCTCTGCATTAACCAAAACTCAAATTTTATTTAACCGGGCCAAGGAAGTTGGTCTTGACCTTATCCACGAGCTCTCCGTTGGAGTACACTTCGAGGATGACTTTGGTCTTCCTGGATTCCAGTGCTGCTTTGTCCAAATCAATGAACAGGGCACCTTCGGCCACTTTGCCGGCAGCGGCTACCGGTGGCTTGCCGACGAGCCTTATCCGGCCGGGGATGTCACCGATGAGCTTGAACTCCACAGGCACTTCCTCTGCGGTCTTGTTGATGACCTGATAGTTGTAGAGGTTACTGATATACGTCTCGTCCACTTTCTGGTAAAGTGTGCCAGGGGTACGCAGCAGCAGGGTCTCTACATCTGTGCGGGACATCAGCAGTACGATGTTGACGACCACAAGCAGGGCCAGTACAGCAGTGTAGGCAAGAACCCGTGTGGTGAAGAGCTTCTTCCTGCCGGATTCAATACCGTTGTAGCTGTCATAGCGGATGAGCCCGCGGGGCCGGTCGATCTTGTCCATGACTTCATCACAGGCATCAATACAGGCGGTACAGTTCACGCATTCGAGCTGCGTTCCATCGCGGATGTCGATGCCGGTGGGGCATACCTTGACGCAAAGCCCGCAGTCAATACAGTCGCCGAGGGCTTTTTTCATCGTCTCTGCCGGATTGGCACCGGGAGGGGTGGAATAGTCTTTTCCTACGGGTGCGGTCGCCACTTCTGCGGTGGCAATATCTGTTTGCATTTGCGCAATAGGATTGGCAGTACTGCCATTCCCGTTAGTTGGGGCTGGTTTGTTCTTTTTCCCCCTTTTCAGCTTGCCTCTGGGCTCACCACGTACAAAGTCGTAGGCTACTACGATAGAGTTCTGATCCAACATAACGCCCTGAAGGCGGCCGTAGGGGCAAATCGTTACGCATACCTGTTCGCGCAGGTAGGAGAAAACAAAGTAAAAAGCGCCGGAGAACAGGATCATTGCAATAAAGCCTGAGAGGTTCTGTGACACCGGTTCGGTAGCAATCTGAATCACTTCATCGACACCGATGATGTAAGCCAGGAAGGTATTGGCAACAAGCACGGAGATGGCAAAAAATATGGCCTGCTTGCTGACTTTTTTAATGATTTTCTGAGTCGTCCAGGGGGCATTATTAAGTCTTTTTTGAGCGTTGGCGTCCCCTTCTATGGCGTATTCGATCTTCCGGAAAACCATTTCCATAAAGATGGTCTGTGGGCAAACCCATCCGCAGAAGAGCCTTCCCCAGACAACGGTAAAGAGCACAATGAAGACAATAAGCGTCAACATGGCCAGTACAAACAGGTGGAAGTCCTGCGGCATAAACTGAATGCCGAAAAGGATGAACTTCCGCTCCAGAATATTGAAAAGCAATAAAGGGTCTCCATTCACTTTAATAAATGGCATCCCAAACAGGAAAGCGAGCAATACCCAGCTTAGGTAAGTGCGCGCATTGGTGAAGCGGCCCTTAGGCTTTTTTGGATAAATCCAGACGCGCTTGCCCGAATCATCCACCGTCGCGATTTTGTCGCGATAGTCTTCAGTGTCTATGATCGGATCGGTTGCATTCATAACGTAGTATGATTAAAGTGTGTTAAGCGCTGGGTGGTGTTTATTGGGTTACGTGAGGGTGACTCCGGCTTTGGAGGAATTAATAGTTGGGAAAGGAGCCCCGCTTTAGCAGAGCTCCTTTTAATAATCTATTTGTTCATGCCCAGGGCATCTTCCGGCTCAGCAGCAGTGCTGGTGGAATCTGCAGCGGGTTGTTCCACCGCATCAGCCTGAGGCTCGTACAGGTCGCCCTGTGGCTCCTTGGCATTGGGTGGGTTGGTGCCAACAAGGGTCAGGATGTAGCTGGATACCTTGTGCATGTCAGCTGCGCTCAGCTGAGACTTCCAGGCAATCATGCCTTTTTCAGGGACACCGTACTTGACGGTCTTGAAGATGTCCTTGATGTCGCCACCGTGGATCCAGTAATTGTCAGTCATATTCGGCCCGACACCCCCTTCGCCCAGCATACCGTGGCAGGCAGCACAGTTGGCATTGAAGATGTTCTGACCCGTTTCCAGGCCAGCTGCATCAGTCAGCGCTGTTACATTGGTCTCATCAACCAGGTTGGCCTGTGTGGCAAGGTAAGCCTGAACCGCCTTCTCGGCACGCTCCATTTCCATCTCGTACTCTTCAGCTGAGCCGGCGCCGGCATCAGTGAAGTGGTAGTAAGTCATGTAGACCACCGCAAAGGCGATAGTAATGTAGAACATAGCGACCCACCAGGGTGGCAGGCTGTTGTCCAGCTCCTTAATACCATCATAATCGTGGTCGAGCATAACGTCCTGCTCTTTCTCCACGGGCACGGCATCGGTCCACCGCTTGTACATGCGGTCCCAGAAAGGCTCTTTGGCTTTCTGCACTTCTTTTTCGTAAGCTTCCAGCCCCATCTCCTGGAATATGCGGATCTGATTGACCTTTACCATCACATTGAGGAGGTGGAAAAGCGCAACGATCGCTGCCACAATCACTGTGCCGGCCAGAGCCGCCAGCGACCAGAACAGGAAGTTGTCGTAGAAGTAAGGGTTCGAGCCTCCATCTGCAGCGTCCTGTGCCTGTGCTGCGACAGTAAGCAGGAGCAGCGGCAACATCAGGGGCAGCGCCTTGAGTGATTTATTTTTCATGTCGATCATTTTCAGCGTTAAAAGATGGGGTGGAGTCATCAAGTGGCATATTCGCCATCTTATCAATAAATGCAGGCTTGCTTCGGAAAGCCATCATCGCACTGACAAGGAATACGGCCATGAAGGTCAACAGGGACGCTATCGCCATCCAGTTGATGTTGCCCGCACCTTCGAGAATGTATTTAAACATGGTGATTTTTATTTGAAGGGGGCAGGCCTGCCGTTGAGAAGGCCCGCCACCAGTTCTTTAATTTTAGTTGCCGGCTTGTGGCGCAGGCTTGATGTCTGTACCAAGGCGCTGCAGGTAAGCGATCAGGGCAATGATCTCTTTTTGCTCCAGATTGTCGCCTTCGATGCCATCCTTGCGCAGGCGGGCAGCCACCTCGGCAGCTTGCTTCTCAGCATCTGCAATGGCTTCTTCTTCATACCCTTCTTCGTAAGGTGTGCCAAGTGTGCGCAGCACGGCAATTTTTGCAGGCAGCAGGCTGTTGTCCAGGTCATCTTCAATCAGCCAGGGATAAACCGGCATGATGGAGCCTGGAGACATACTCGTTGGATCAAGCATGTGGTTGTAGTGCCAGCTGTCCGGGTACTTGTTGCCCAGGCGGTGCAAATCCGGCCCGGTACGCTTGGAGCCCCAAAGGAATGGACGGTCGTAAATGAACTCGCCAGACTTGGAGTACTCGCCGTAGCGCTCCGTCTCTGAGCGGAATGGGCGCACCATTTGAGTGTGGCAGCTGATACAGCCTTCACGGATGTAAAGGTCACGGCCTTGCAGTTCCAGCGCGGTGTAAGGCTTCACGGATTCAATCTTAGGAACCTGATCGCCAATCATGACCATCGGGAAGATTTCCACCATACCGCCGATCAGAATCGCGATCGTAGAGCCGATCAGCAATTGTACCGGGCGGCGCTCTATCCAGCGGTGCCAGTGTTCGCCCTTGTGGGCACCGGCAGTAGCAACCCGTGCAGGCGCCTCAGCCGCTTCGTAAGCCTGGAAAGTACCCGACTTGATCGTCTTCACGAGGTTGTAAAGCATCACAAAGTAACCGCCTACATATAATGCACCACCTACGGCGCGCAGGGCGTACATAGGGATAATCTGCGTAACAGTTTCCAGGAAGTTGCCGTACTGCAGGAAGCCATCAGGAGTAAACTGCTTCCACATCAGGGACTGTGTCCAACCTGCCCAGTACAATGGGATAGAGTAGAACATAATACCCAGCGTGCCGATCCAGAAGTGCGCATTGGCCAGTTTCTGAGAATACAGCTGCGTTTGGAATATTCTTGGGATCAGCCAGTAGAGTACACCGAAGGTCAGGAAGCCGTTCCAGCCCAGTGTGCCAATGTGTACGTGGCCTACGGTCCAGTCGGTAAAGTGACTGATTGCATTAACAGATTTGATGGAAAGCATCGGGCCTTCAAAAGTCGCCATACCATAAGCGGTAACGGCAACCACCATGAACTTCAGGATGGGATCCTGACGAACGCGGTCCCATGCCCCCCGCAGGGTTAGCAGGCCGTTGAGCATACCACCCCAGGATGGCGCGATCAACATAATGGAGAATACCGTACCCAGCGACTGTGCCCAGTCAGGCAAAGACGTGTACAGCAAGTGGTGAGGACCTGCCCAGATGTAGATGAAGATCAGTGCCCAGAAGTGGATGATCGACAGCTGATAAGAGTAAACCGGGCGGTTCGCTGCTTTAGGCAGGAAGTAGTACATGAGGCCCAGGTAAGGCGTGGTCAGGAAGAAAGCCACCGCATTGTGGCCATACCACCATTGAATCAGGGCATCCTGAACACCAGCGAATACCGGGTAGCTTTTCCACATGCTCACCGGGATTTCCAGGTTGTTGCCGATGTGGAGTACCGTTACGGTTACCCAGGTAGCAATGTAAAACCAGATGGCTACGTACAGGTGGTTTTCCCGGCGTTTGAGGATGGTCCCAAACATGTTCACACCAAAGGCTACCCATACTGCTGCGATAGCAAGGTCGATGGGCCACTCCAACTCGGCATACTCTTTTGAGCTGGTAATACCAAGAGGGAGGGAAATAGCCGCGGCGAGGATAATCGCCTGCCAGCCCCAGAAGTGAAACTCGTTAAGGAATTTGCTGTACATGTTCGTTTTCAGCAGTCGCTGCAACGAATAGTACACACCCATGAAAATACCATTACCAACGAAAGCGAAGATCGCCGCGTTGGTATGCAAGGGGCGGATACGCCCAAAGGTGGTCTCTGCAGTAGCGAAGTTCAGTGCCGGGAAGACGAGCTGCAGGGCTGCCAAAAGCCCTACCAGGATGCCTACCGCACCAAACACCATCGTCGCGTAAGCAAACTTACGCACAATGGCATTATCGTACTGGAATTGTTCTACTTGCGCCATTTTAGGTTACGATTTAGTTGTTGTAGTATTTTTGTTGTTTTCCGGTTGGTCGTCGTCAAAGAGTATCCGCATGGCGGGGCTGACGTCGTCATCAAACTGGCCGTCCCTGACCGCCCAAAAGAAGGCCGAAAGGAAGCCTAAAGCCACAATAAGGCTTAGTATGATCAGGAGGATAATGATTTTCATATCTTGTGTCTAATTCAATTTGAGTGCAAGATAGAGGCGGTGGCAGGGGGCTAAGATGACCTTAGTCAAAGCCTGAGGGTGATTTTTGTCACCCCTTGGTCAGTGTATTGTCAAAAGAAGGTATTTTGTGTAAGTAAACATATTGTTAGGTTGAACGAAATTACTGTGGCCGATACGGTTTTTTTTCGCATTGCTGTTTTCTATAGCTTAATGGCCGGGGTGTTGCTCATGGGTTGCAAGCCGGAAAAAGAGCCCCGCCGCTTTCTCTTCCTGGGGCACCCCTATGAGTGGGGTACAGAAGATCAGGTGGACCCCCGTCTGGAGGCTTTCGACTACGAGCCTTATGAGGCTGTTTGGCTGGGTGGTGACGTTTGCGCCCGTACGGGCAAGGACCCCGCGACGATGGACTACCTTGACTCTGTATTCAATCTGGAGCGCACCCACTGGGCTCTGGGCAATCACGACTGGGACTATGGCGAACGGGAAAACGTACTAAGCCGCTTGCCTTCCCCTCCGTATTATACGGTATGGGAGGATGGCTTCTGCCTGACGGTACTCAACACCAATTTGTTCTGGCCTTACCCTTCCACCCCGCCACAGGAAAACTGTGCGGATAAAATGGCGCAGTGGCAAATGGTACAAAACGTGGCGGATACAATCAGCGAATCCACGCACTGGGTGATTCTGCACCACCACGCGCTGTTCAGTGATCTGATGGTGGAGCCACAGGGTGGCGATACGCTACGGACCTTCAATGTGAACCCTACGCCGTTTTTTACGACTTGCGACAGCCTTTCTGAGCTCACTGCCACCTGGTACCCTGAACTGGTCCGGGTGAAGCAGCGTGGGGTGGAGGTCGTGTGCATCGGCGGGGATTTTGGCATGCGTGCCAAGCAGTTCGAGTTTCAAACACCGGAAGGCATCTGGCTGCTGGGCTCGGGCATCAACAACAGCGTTTCCCGTGAATATGCCCCGGCCTATGTGACGGATTTTGGTCCGGACCACGTATTGGAGTTGTGGTATCAGGAAGGGCGGCTGGAGTGGGCCTTTGTGCCGTTGGGTGGGGATTGAGGCTATGTTCGGAGCACATCGGCAACAGCAGGCCTGTCCCAAACATAGCCTCGAAGCTTGAACGTCAAGGCTCCAGGAAAAAAGTAGTGGCTACCGTACAGAGCGTATCCCCCGCTTTCAGTACATTTTGTTCTATACCCGCAGTCGTCAGGTCTTCACTATCGAAAGTCCGGCAAAATTCACCACCTGCGGTGAAGTAGGAGGGAGTCCCATTCAAGCCTTCCTCCTCGACAAAATGGAAAGTCACCTCACAAATTTCAATCCGGTCAGCACCGCTGTTGTAGTCGAAAACCATGACAAATCCATCCCGGGTAAAAGTGATTTCCTGACCGGCAACTTCATACTCCAGGCTATCGGCAAGCGTGGTGGCTCCGGTTGTCGGGTCATCCATAAAGGTAAGTTGTGCCTCCGTCTCATTTTGCAGCACAATTTCCTGGATAAAGAAATTATCTCCTACAAAAAGCAGCCAGTCTGTTGCCCGCATGGTATCTACGTAACTTACAAAATAATCAGATGGAGTGATGGAGGTATAGCCCTGTTCGGTGACTAAAACATACTCCCGGTCAGCCGATTCATAACCAGAGAGGCTGTAAGCCTTGGGGAATTCCGGAAGTTGGGGCGGATCGTCTTCTGTGCAGCTGGATAGTAGCGCCATTCCGAGAAGGAGAAGAACATAAATTGGGACTGGAACGAATTTCATGCTGAATGATTTTTATGAAAATAAGGAGTTAAATAGCTTGATTTTTATGGATTAAAGCTTTTTTAGGCGGGTTGCTTTGAAATGCTCTGTAAAGCGTTTTTTCCCGCCATTTTCACCGGGCAGGTAAGGTTGATTCTGAGCATGAAAAAGGACACCGTCTTTCTTGTAATCTTCTAAAGAGCCAGAAGTATAGGTATTCTTTGTGCAGTATGATTTGAAGAACTTGCTTTCTTGCTCTGGGTGATATATTTCGATGTTGACAGTATCCTTTCGCCTGCGTTTGGAGACGAAGTATTCCTCAGTGGGAAATAGAGGACCCGTTAGTTCAGTATCGAATATTGTATGGAATGCAGGTTTTTTCCGGTTGAGATCATAAATTAATAACCCTTCCGGCCAATAAAGATCTGGCCCTAATGCGCCACCATAGTGTACAGCCATCCAATGATCGTTTCCGGTAATCACTGGTGCGCCGCTACTGGAGCCTTTACTCGTTCTAAATGTAGCAATGACTTCGCCTCGTTTGTTGAATACCCTGTGTTCAGCAAGTATCAAAAAGGCGTCGTAGCTTCGGCAATCAGCCGTAAAGCATTCCATCAGGTAAAGTGTGTGAGAAGTAGCAACGGTGTTGCGGTTTTTGCGTTTAGGGTCGCCAGGGGTTTCAGCAGAAATCTCTTCCCCTGAAAAACCTAATATTATTCCCTTGTCAATACGAGACAAAGCGGTGGTGTCTTCGACGAAATTTTTTACTAACGCAATGCCTGATTTGTCAAGTCTCTGCACGGAATTGGTAACTAAGCCGGTTTTACTGTATGTTGGCTTCTCCTTTGCATTGAGAACTTCTAGAAAAGGGCTCATTCCTACTAAATCAACCTCTTTATCTACAACGCCGGTACGTTCGTCAACAAACTCAAGCTTCGTCACCCCCATCCTGTTATATTTCTGTATATAAGATCCGGTGCGGAAAAAATCCTGAGGCGGTTTCTTTGTTTCAATTTTTTTCGGAACGCTATCCAATTCAATTTTTTCTTGAGATAGGGGTCTTTGTTTGCCTGTATGGGCATAGGTAATGGCTGTATTCAATATTAGAATCCAAATAACCAAACCGCATGTAATTAAGCTTGGTATCCGAATATGATTTAATTTCATAATGCAATATTTTAATAGTGAAAGTCTTTAGAAAACAACCGCCACAGCGCTCCCTCAAGCGCCGTTGAGCGGTTATGTACATACAGATTTACAACAGTGCTCTTACATCATCCATCTTGCAATAAAACAAGCGATGACAGTAAAGACATTGCTGACTTCTAACTGTACAGCTGCTTATGGCACAATGCAATACATTACAAGTGTCTTTTCCTAACGTAATCCATAAGGATGATTAGGTAAGGGCTTGATAAGCATGTACACATGCATATAGCAGTAAGCAACTCCGTTTTCGTTCTCGCAATAAACCTGACTATTGGAAGCTTTCCTGAGTGAGGAAGGCTATAGCGCTTTTGACTGAAAAAATTTGTGCAGAAAATTATCCTAAAATAAAATTACAGACAATGCTTGATTTTTCCAAGTCTAATGTCCTGCGCTTTCAATAAAATTACCGGGGATAAGCACCTCCCGGTTGTGAAATAATTAAGAAAAGTAATACTTTTATCCGTGGTATTATTGCTAAATATTACTCGGGTATACGAGTGAACTAAAATAGAATATGAAACTTTCTATCTTCTTTCGAACAGCGTACTTATTAGGCGTCGTTGGCATGGTGCTCCTTTCTTCCTGTGGGCAGGAAACGGCCTCTAAGTATCCGGTGAATGACCAGTCCTTTGTTATGGAAGGGCCGCTTTTCCAAGGGCCTAATACCGCACAGGCCTCTTTTACGCCTGCCATGAATGCGGAGGGGGAGCTAACGAGTGCAACGCTTGCTTCTGCCGTATTGAAAGCGCCGGAGGGGCAAAACTTTGATGCCTTTTCAGATGTCGTGTTGCAATTGGTGACCAGTTCCAGCGACATGATTCAGGTGGGGGTGTTAAACCCCGTTCCCAAAGGCCAGTCAAGCCTTACTCTGCAGGTCTCCAATGAAGCGGACTTATCAGAATTGCTGTCCTCCGGGGAATGTGTGTGGGTCATTGATGCCAATATTCCCGTTGACATGATGGACACCACGATAACCTTTTCAGGAGATTTTATGTTTGATGTAACCCATACCAAATAAAGGAGTTTCCCGTTGGTATGAGGTCCCATTTTTTTACCCAATTACCACTTTTAACCAATTAAAATCATGATGAAATCGATATTTCTTACCTTCTCTCTCGCTATACTCACAGTGGGGGTTGCTTTCGGGCAAGACAAAAAAGCAGACCAAAAAGAAGCGGACCGGCTCATTGGCGTATGGGCGCCGAGTAATGGCCGTGCATTGGTGAAAGTTCAGAATATTGCAGGCAAATACTACGGCCGCATCGTTAAGCTCAAAGAGCCCAATGATCCGGAAACAGGAAAGCCCAAGCTGGATAAGAACAATCCGGACGAGTCTTTGCGGGATACGCCACTTCTGGGTTATCGGATGCTCAAAGACTTCGTTTACGCTGGCGACGATGAATGGACCGAAGGAACGATTTACGATCCGCTAAGCGGTAGCCTCTACAGCTGTACCATTAAAATGAAAAAGGATGGGAGCCTGGATATCCGGGGGTACATCGGTGTTAAGGCACTGGGCCGTACAGATGTATGGACCCGGGTCAAATAACCCGTCACAATATGCAGGGAGCCCTCCGTTTCCTGCATATTTGTTTGCACTTGATTGAAATTCTAACGCTACAAAAAGCACTACCGCAATGTCTTATCGTATCTTGTTGTTGCTGTTCGCGTGGATGTCATGCGGATGGCTCTTTGCTCAGACGCCTGACAGCACGGCGCAGGAAAGCGACCTTGATTTTGGCGAATTTGATGATTTTGACTTCGGAGATGTAGAAGTGAAAACCTATTGCTCCTCCAAAGTTATCGGGATTAGCCCGCAGCAGCTGATTTCCCTGGGTTATGACTTTCAGGGTTCTTATGATGCCAGTTTTTCTGCCATCGGAAGTTTTGAAGATGGAGCAAATGTGCCCCAGGAGACCTATCAAATAAACTCCACGCAGGGGGTACGGCTGGTCGCCAATATCCCGGTCTATTCGCGCAATAGCCTGGTGGTTCAACTCGGGGCTAATATATGGGATATGCGGTATCAATTTGATGAGCCTGATGATCAAATCAGCAATGAAGTGGCTCGCTCCATCAATCAGAATGGCCTGCGCACTGCCGGGCTGAATACCACCGTTTTCAAGCCACTTGATGAAACCCGCTTCCTCCTTTTTCAGGGAAGTGCTGATCTGAGCGGAGACTATACCTTCGATAATATGCAGTCCCTGGAATACTTGCGTTACTCCGCCGCGGCTCTGTTCGGATGGAGGAAAAGCGACTACTTCCAGTGGGCGGTAGGCTTGTCCCGTACCTATCGGGTGGGAGAAATGAACTACATCCCGGTTGTCCTGCTCAACTGGACCGCAAAAGACAGTCCCTGGGGGGTAGAATGCCTGCTGCCAGCCCGGGCACACGTACGCTACAGCTTAAGCCCGCGCAATATGCTGTTTGCGGGCTTTGAGTTAGAAGGTCAGAGCTACCGAATCAACGGGGTTTCTGAAACGCTGAACAATCAAAGCCTGGAAATACGCCGGGGCGAAATGCGCTGGCGGGCGATGTGGCAACGGCAGCTTACTGGCTTTGTATGGCTGCAAGCCCAGGCAGGGTACCGCATTAACTGGAGCTATAACGCAGATACCTTACCGGGAGGAGATGAATTTTTCCGGGGCTTTTTCGGTAATCAGGAGTATGCTATGCTCAACTCCCTCACCAATCCCTTTTATGCCAATATCAGCATCAACCTGGTAAGCCCGTAAAGCTTGGGCTGAAAATGGGGGTTTATGATGTTAATTGTTTACGCCGCCTTCTGTTTGGGGCCTGAAAGAGTTTGGGGACAACTTGATGGACAAACACTCGCATCAGCTTAGTAAAAGATGATGCGGGTACTCCCCCCGCAATACTTGGCCCCTAATCCTGTGGCAGGTCAACCATAGCACCATAATACCACAAGATCAAGCCCCAGGATTACCGCCCAGCTCACCACACCACCACAATACCACAATACCAACCCCAAGCCCCTCCCCAGCCCACCACAATACCAAAACACCCCAAAACCCCAAAACACCCACCGCCCGCCAAAGCCACAGGCGACGGCGGGAAAACACCTTTTATTTCCAAAACAATCCACACCCTTCGATCCTTTATTCCTCAACCAACCTACAATTATGAAGCACAAAATTGCAATCGGCATCGGTGGCTCAAGCGGGAGTATTTACGCCAAAGTACTGCTGGACCGCCTGGTTCAGGTGCAGGATCAGCTGGAAGCAGTAGGCATTGTGATGAGCGATAACGCCAAGTTCAACTGGGAATACGAGCTGGGGGACAAAAGCTACGAAAGCTACCCCTTCACCTTTTACGATAAGCGGGATTTTATGGCGCCTTTCGCGTCCGGTTCTGCCCGCTACGGTACGGTGATCATTTGCCCCTGCTCTATGGGCCTGCTGGGGCGCATCGCTACCGGGGTTTCGACCGACCTCACCACACGTGCTGCCGATGTTGCGCTGAAAGAACGCCGCCGCCTCATCCTGGTACCCCGGGATACGCCCTACAGCCTCATACACCTTAATAATATGAAAGCAGTGACGGAAGCCGGCGGCATTATCTGCCCGGCGAGCCCATCCTTCTACAGCCGTCCCCAAACTTTTGAGGAAATGGCTGCGACTGTTACCGATCGCGTACTAGACCTTGCCGGGCTTGATTTGCAGAGTTATCGCTGGGGCGAAACGGAATAAGATGTCCGTTAATAGCAAAGTGGCAGAGTAGGAATAGCTGCTCTAGGCAGGAAAAAGGATTTTACTTAACTTGCTGAGAAATCACCCCTGACTTATGAGAAGATTACTTTTTGGGGCCATCTTGCTTCTGGCACTGCTCTCTGCTGTTACCGGCTTTGCGCAAGACGACTGTGGCTGTCAGGAAGAAGAAGTCATTACCGTTTGCTACCTCTCTAAGCTGGACTACTGTGGTGCTTTTGGTGCCAACTGCGAATACACCTTTGATGGGGATTTCTTTGAAGGTGGGCTGGTGGCCAAGCTGCAAAACCCGGCTTTATTCGGTGAGAATGGCATTTCCTGTGACCTGGAGCTGAAGCGCGCCACCCCGGCAGACCTTAGCAGTGTACAGGCGATCAACGATTGCGGCTGTGATATGATCTTCGTGGGGCAGTTTCTCACCCTGGATGTTTTTGGGCAGCCTGATCTTACAGAGTCCGCTGTACCCACACAGACGCTCAATAATATCAGGGACTGGTCTCTGGCCTGTGAAAGCAACCTGGTGATCGTCACTCAGGCCGAAGCCCGTCCGTGGGGCTATATCACGGCCAATCAGAACATCAACCCCAATACCCCCGAGGAGGAAACCTCCGTCTCTTCTATCTTCGACGGGCCCTTTGGGAGCCTTAGTTTTTTCAATCAGGGGGGCTCTTATCAGGGCGTTTTTGCCGGTTTGCCGACAACGGGTTTCGAAATCCTCGCCAATGATGTGACCGGCGCACCTACGGTCGCCCTTGACGAAGCCACGAACGACATCATCTTGGGCGATGTGGGCATCCTGTGTTCCAACGGGGCGGGAGAGATATCCCTGGGCAATAGCATTGTTAATAACAACGACATTCTGGCTGCCAATATCTTTGCATTGGGCTGCCGGATTGCTGAGGGTATTTCCACTTTGGACCAGGCGTTTACGGTTTGTGAAGGGGAGCCGGTCGTACTTCCGGATGGTGGAGTTGCGAACGCACCGGGCGAATACCTGGATACCCTGACCGCTGCGAATGGCTGTGACTCCATCGTGCTTACGCAAATCACCTGGCTTCCTCAGGATACCATTAACCTGGGCAGGACTACTTGTTTCGAGTCTGGCTACAGTATTGAGGTGGATGGGAATGTCTTTGACGTGGACCGCCCGTCTGGCAGCGTACTGCTGCAAAATGCTTCAGGTTGTGACTCCCTTGTCAATGTGAACATCAACTTCGTCGAGTTCCTCAGTACAAACATTCAACAGGAAGTCTGCGAGGACAGCGGCTACAGCATAACGGTCAACGGAACCACCTACAATGAAGCTAATCCCGATGGGCAGGAGGCCATGATTACTGCTGATGGCTGTGATTCTATTGTCACTGTTGATCTCAATTTTGTCCCATTCCTTACCGACACCCTGTCCCTGGAAGCCTGTCAGAATAGTGGCTTCAATATTACGGTCGGGAATACCAATTACAATGAGTCCAATCCATCGGGAGAAGAGGTACTGCAAAGCGTTGACGGTTGTGATTCCATCGTCACGGTCAACCTATCTTTTAGGCCTGTTAGTACTACTTACATCGAAGTGCCTGTATGTGAGGGTGAGACGTTTATGGTCGGCGGAGTTCCATTTCCGGCCGGGACCTCCACAGAAGTGTTGCTTACCAATCAGTACGGCTGCGATTCCATCATATTTGTGGAGCTGCCCGAGCTGCCCGCACCGGTAGTAGGCATTGATACGGTGGTGACTATTCAGCAAGGCAGTGCGCACACCTTCAGTGCATCAGGCGACCCTGCTTTCAATTACACCTGGAGCCCCGCTGAAGCCTTAAGCTGCAGCAGTTGTATGTCTGCTGTGCTGGAAGTGGGGAGTTACCCCGCAGTTGTAGAGCTGAATGTGACAGACTCACTTGGGTGCGCTTCCATTTACACGATACAGCCGGAATACATTTGTACGCCTTATTTGCCCAATGCCTTCTCTCCCAATGCCGATGGGCGCAACGATACCTTCTTCCCGTTTGTGGTTTGCCCCAACGCCACCTACACCCTGCAAATATTCGACCGCTGGGGCAATCTGGTTTTTGAGTCTTCCGATAGCAACCTGGAGTGGGACGGGCAGGTCAACGGCAAGGCCGCACCGATTGGCGTGTACGTCTACGTGGTACAACTGGAAACCGCCTTCACCCGGGAGACTTTTTCCGGAGAGCTGAACCTGGTGCGCTGAGGGAACGATATGGAGCGAATAAGAGTTTAACTTAAAAATCACTTAAATTAGGATAGAATATGAAAGCATTAAACCCTGAAGGTGCCCCGCTGACAAACCTCCAACTAGAATTAGTAAAACTTTTTGCCCAGGAAGTCCCGGAAGAAGATTTAAGAAATATCAAACAACTAATCGCCAATTATTTCGCAGAAAAAGCGATGGATATGGCAGATCAAGTGTGGGAAGCAAAAGGCTGGACAGATGAAGATGCTCAAAGAATGCTGAATACTAAAATGCGGGCGCCTCATCGATCTGAATAAGGAAAGATTCGCGTAGTTGTCGATACGAATATCATACTTGTAGCCGTTTCAAGGCGATCACCCTATAATTGGGTTTTCCAAAAACTCAGCCCTCCTCCAAAATTTCCTTCACCCGGCCCACCTCGCCCGTTTCTAGTTTAACCTTAATACCATGCGGGTGCTGTGGTGATTTAGTAAGAATACGCGCCACATAGCCTTCTGTCAGTTCGCCGGTTCGTTGATCCTGCTTTTGCACGATGCGCACCAGCTGCCCGGGCTTGATATTTGATCGCTTTCTGCCGTCCATTCTTTTTTCGTCAAAGATAGCCTAACTCCTTTCTCTGACAATTTATGCGGGAAATGCTTTCGTGAAAAGAAATACGACCAGATGGAGTAGAGCTTTTCGCGAAAGCATTTCCGTCAAGGCGCGGAAATTGTCAGAGAACCATCTAACTTTGTATCATGATAGAAATTGGCACCTTCCAAAATCTCAAAGCCGTGCGCGCCACGCCCCACGGTATGGTCCTTCACAATGAAGAAGGCGATGATGTCCTGCTGCCCAATAAGTATGTGCCGGAAGGCCTGCAGGAGGGTGGGGAAGTAGAGGTGTTCGTGTATACCGATTCTGAAGACTGGCCCATCGCTACCACGCAGCGCCCCTTTGTACAGCGTGATCAGTATGCCAATCTGCTTGTTAAGGAAATCTCTGCCCTCGGGGCCTGGATGGACATGGGGCTGGACAAAGACCTGCTTGTGCCCTTTTCCGAACAGGACCTGCGTATGGATGCTGGCAAGTACTATCCGGTCTACGTGTATGTAGACGAAGAGACCGACCGCCTCGTCGGCTCCAATCGCTTCCGCCGCTTCCTGTCTCAGGATAACCTCACGGTGGAAGAAGGGCAGGAGGTAGACCTCTTCATCCTCGGCTTTTCCGATTTGGGCGCCAAAGCAGCGGTCAACGGCTTGCACGAGGGGCTGATTTTTAAAAGTGACATCTTCCGCACGTTGCAGCCGGGGGAACGCCTGAAAGGCTTCGTCAAAACCGTCCGCCCGGATGGTAAACTGGACTTGACCCTGCAGCCTGAAGGTTATGCGAAGGTGGAACCTAATGCTGAAAAAATCCTGGCTAAGCTCCGCAGCACCGCCAATGGTTTTCTGGCTTTACATGATAAAAGTGACCCTGAGCTGATCCGAGAGCAGTTGGAAATGAGTAAAAAAACCTTCAAAAAAGCAATCGGAGGTCTTTACAAGGAGCAGTTGATCGAGCTGGTGGATGGGGGGATTCGGTTGAAGTAGGGGGGGGCTTTCATTGGGCAGTCTGTAGTCGGCAGTGTGGTAGTCTTTCATTGGGCAGTCTTTTAGTTGGCAGTCGGCAGTGTGGCAGTTGGGCAAGTCTTCTGGTGTTCGCTTCGCGGGTGGGGCGAGGGTTGTGAGTGTTTTCTTTTAGGGAGGGGCTGGTTGGGTTCTGTCTTTTCTTTTCCAAAATAGTCGTTGCGCTTTTTTCGGTTATTTTTTTCCTGGTACGGTTGTTTTCTTTCCAAATTACTTTATTGGTGTTGTAAACCCGGATTATTCACGGCAAGGCATAAAAAAAGGGTATAAGTTCTTATATTAGAGTTGCTTAGGCTTCAAAAAATATAAAAACTCCATACCCAAAAATGAGTAATAAAAATACGGCTTTTTATCAGAATAAAAAACAATACACCTTCGATTTTTCGGGCCAGGAAACCAGCTCAGATGGAGGCTTTAGCCTTCTGTACAAACTGGCGAGAAGATCAAAATTGATCAAAGCGTTCAGTGAGCAGGTCCCCGACCGGCGCGACCCTGAGCTGATCACTTACAGTGTTGAAGAGCTGATAATGCAACGGGTAATGCTGCTGGCTTGCGGTTACGAAGATTGTAATGATGTAGATTACCTCAAGGAAGACCCCTTGCTGAAAGCTCTAATGGATAACGGCTTGTGTTCTCAACCAACGCTGAGCCGCCTGGAAAACAGCCTGAACATGGGCGCCGTGTACCGGCTGGCTGAGTGGTGGGTTGACCGGTATGTGGCTAGTTTGCCCACTGATAAAGAGTATGTGATCATTGATGTGGATTGTACCGACGACCCTACCCATGGAGATCAGCAGGGCAGTTTGTTTCACGGCTACTACTGGCAGTGGATGCTCAATGAGCTGTTTTATATAGATGGGGAAACGGGGCAAATCATCCTGCCGGTATTGCGCCCCGGCAACGTACACTCCAATAAATGGAATGACAGGTTTTTGCGGGTAATCGCCAGGAAAATCCGCCAGCGCTTTGGGGATATTCAAATCATCGTCCGGGCTGATGGCGGCTTTTCCTGCCCTGGTTTTTATGAGGTAGTGGAGGAGCAAGACCTTGATTTTTGCATTGGCCTTACATCTAACCCCCGCCTGAAAGCGGCGGTCCGGAAATCTTATGACTGGGTCAATAAGCACTATGGGCAAAAGGGGGCCCGGCATCAAAAGTTTGTAGGGCCCTTCAGTTACCAGGCTGATTCCTGGGATAACCCTCAGCAAGTATATGCCAAAATTGAATCGACGGGCAAAGGCATGAATCTGCGTTTTATCGTTAG
>NZ_JPOS01000039.1 GCF_000759025.1 Phaeodactylibacter xiamenensis
CTGGAAGAGATGTGGCTGATCCGAAAAACGGCTCATGCCAAAGCCTGGGCCTGGTCGGTACAGTCTATCCGGCTATATCTGCTAAAAGTAGCTGCCCAGGTTCATGAAACGGTTCGCAGGATACACATTCGTTTTTCGCGAGCCTTTTCCCAACAGAACCTGTTCCGAGAAGTGATGATGCAGTGTTAGTGGCTCGCCAGCCAGGTGTCAACAAGGAGGGGGTTTTTTCTACAGGGGGCAAGCCCTGGAGGGAAGGCTATGCCCTTGGCTCATCATTTTCGGCTTTTTTCCGGCAAAATGAGAAAAAATTCTTGGCGAAGGAAAATTTAATTCTATTCCAACCGGGAGCCAAGGAGTAGTTTTGATAAAATCAGCGCGGCATGGAGTTAAAATTTAATTTCAACTCCATGCCGTGAATAATCCGGGCAAAGTGGGAATTTGAGTTTAGGTTTCCCACGCTTTCCCACATTGATTCAATATAGTTTTTCGGTCTTTGTCATCAAAAAGCATGGAGAAGTGCCATTTTTTTGATGATACCGGTCTGTAAGCACATTGTTTTTTTGGATGTGAGGAACTTTTTAGGCAGAAAAGGTGGTAAAAAGTGGTAAAAAGTGTCAGAAAGTAATACATTTGAAGAAATGACTAGGTGAAGAAGTGAATTTCGAACAGCTATTAGGCGAATACGAGTGCAAGATAGATGCCAAAGGGCGCATGCGGATGCCGAGCGGGCTGATTGCTCAACTCGGCGAAGGCGAAGCACTTTCTTTCGTCATCAACCGGGGCTTTGAACAATGCCTCATGCTGTACCCGGAACCGGTCTGGGAGCGGATCACCAACGAGATCAATCAGTTGAATCTCTACAATAAAAAGAACCGCAACTTCGTCCGTTACTTCTACCGAGGCGCACAGAAAGTCTCTATGGACAGTGCGGACCGCATCCTGGTCTCCAAGCGCCTGTTGGAATACGCGGGCATTGACAAAGAAGTGGTCCTGTCGGCTTATAACGACAGAATTGAAATATGGGCAGCCGATCAGTACGAGGCGCTGCTGGATGAAGAACCGGAGGATTTCTCCGATCTCGCAGAAGACGTACTGGGCAAGGCAAACGGCAAAGCACCTGAGCTATGAGTTACCACCTCCCAGTAATGGCGCAACCTTGCATCGACGGGCTGGTGACCAACCCTGATGGTGTCTACGTGGACGCTACTTTCGGCGGGGGCGGGCACTCCCGGCTTATTCTGGAGCACCTCGGTGCGCAGGGTAAGCTGGTAGGCTTCGATCAGGATGAAGATGCGTTGGCGAATGTGCCGGAAGATGAGCGGTTCATTTTCGTGCAGCACAACTTCCGCTTTCTGAAGCGCTTCCTGAAGTTGCACCGCATTCGTGAGGTGGACGGCATCATGGCGGACCTGGGGGTTTCTTCCCATCAGCTGGATGTGCCGGAGCGTGGCTTTTCATTCCGTTTTGACGCACCGCTGGATATGCGGATGAATCAACAGCAGGAAGAGACCGCTGCGACTTTATTGCAGCGCCTGACGGCCGAGGAGCTTCAGGATATCCTGAGCCGTTTCGGGGAAGTGCGCAACGCCAAAACGCTGGCAGAGCAACTGGTGGCGGAACAACGGGTCAAACCAATTCAAACGATTGGTGAATTCCTGGCGGTCGTCGATCCACTTGTGCGCGGCAACCGGGCGCGGTATCTGGCACAGGTATTTCAGGCACTGCGCATTGCTGTGAATGATGAAATGGGCGCACTGGAGGATTTCCTGAATCAGTGCCTCGAAGTGCTGAAACCCGGCGGCCGCTTAGTGGTGCTTTCTTACCACTCTCTGGAAGACCGCATGGTCAAGCATTTCCTGAAGACCGGGAATGTGGAGGGTGTACAGGAAAAGGATTTTTATGGCAATATTGACCGGCCATTCAAAGTGCTGACCAAAAAAGCCGAGCTGCCCACAGAAGAAGAAATTGAGCGCAATTCCCGCGCCCGCAGCGCTAAGCTGAGGGTAGGGGAGCGCAAAGCATAAATGAAAACCAAATGGCAAAGAGACAAAGCCCAATCGCAGGTCTGTTCGACATGGGGGTCTGGAGCAAAAAGCTGCTGCAGGACCAACTGTTCTACATCCTGTTCCTGGGGTTTCTGACCTTTGTCTACATCGCCAATTCTCACCTTGCGGAGCGGAATGTACGGGAGATTCAAACCCTACAGAAGGACCTCAAGGAAATGCGCTGGTACTACATGTCTCTGCAATCAGAGAACATGTACAATGCCAAGCGTTCGGAAGTGGCTAAACGGGTGAAAGACAATGGTCTGCGCCCGCATGCATCAAAGCTGAACCGAATACAGGTACGACAGGAATCTTATCAGTTAGGAGATGGATATTAAGAACGAAGTCCTTTACCGGGTCTACTTTCTCCTGTTCGGCATCGTCGTTCCGGTAGCGTTGATATTGATCTATCGTACCGTTGATTTGGCCGTCTTAAATGGCGACAAATGGCGCAAAGCCGGGGAGGATAATTATATGGATTACCGGACGATTGAAGCCGACCGGGGCAATATCTTTGCTGAAGATGGCAGCCTCCTGGCAACGTCTATTCCGTACTTCAATATCCGCTTTGACCCTCTGGCTGCTACGGACGAGGCCTTTGAAGAAAATCTGGATACCCTGGCACACTGCCTGGCTTACTACGTCCTGGAAGATGTGACGGTGGGGGGGGCGAGGGAATATCTGTTGGAGTTGCGTGGTGGTACTGACCGCTACGTATTATTAAAAAAGCAAGTCTCCTACGCGGAGAAAAAGTTCATTGAATCGTTTCCATTATTTCGACTAGGCCGCAATGGTGGCGGCTTCATTGCCGTGAAACGCAGTGAGCGCAAACGGCCCTTTGGCATCCTGGCACAGCGTACCGTTGGGTATGTCCGTGACGGAGCCAAGCCAATAGGGCTTGAGGGTTACTATGACGAAGTACTGGGCGGGGAGCCCGGTCAGCAGTTGATGGTCTGCGTAGATCGCCGGAAAGACCTTTGGATGCCGGTGGATGACCTTAGTGCGATAGAGCCTCAAAGTGGCAATGACATCGTTACCACCATCGACCTTGACATTCAGGACATCGCCGAGCGGGCCCTGAACCGTGCGGTGAATGCCCACGATGCAGAATGGGGCACCGCCATAGTGCTCGAAGTTGAAACGGGCGCTGTCCGGGCCATCGCCAACCTTGGCCGAACCGATCAGGGCTGGTGGGAGACCTACAACTTCGCCGTTGGAACAGCAGGTGAGCCAGGGTCTACCTTCAAGGCAGCATCTGTATTGGCACTGCTTGAAGATGAGTACCTGACCCTCGATGACTCCATTCGCATCTATAATGGTAAGGCGGAGTTCTACGAAGAGACGATGGAGGACGCCTCACCCTACAGCTACCGTATGGATACCATCAAGCTGCGGGAGGCATTCGAAATCTCTTCTAACGTGGGAATTGCTAAAACCATTGAGCAGTTCTACGGAGAAAAGAATGACGGTAATGACGATGAGGGCGCTGCCCGCTTCGTCCGGCGCCTCAAGCAGTTCAACTTGCATCAGCCTGTTGGACTGGAAATAGAAGGGGAAGCCAATCCTTATATCAAGGAAGCCTATAGCGAAGAAGACTACTGGAGCGGCACAACGTTGCCCTGGATGTCGATCGGCTATGAACTGGAACTGACCCCTCTGCAACTGCTGACCTTTTATAACGCTGTGGCAAACGGGGGCAAAATGATGAAGCCCTATCTGGTCTCCGCCATACAGCGGATGGGCAAAATGGAAGAGCAGTTTTACCCAACGGTAATTAACCGCCGCATCGCTTCTCCAAAAGCCATTAACCAACTGCAGGAGTTGCTGCGGGCGGTGGTGGAAAGCGAACGGGGTACGGCTCATGACTTGTATACCGATAAGTACAGCTTTGCCGGGAAGACCGGTACAGCTCAGGTCAACTATAAAAAAGGGTCCAGAGGGACAAGTATCGGGGGGCATCAGGCTTCTTTTGTCGGGTATTTCCCGGCGGAAGCTCCAAAGTATTCCTGCATCGTGGTCATCAATAAGCCACGCCGCGGCGGGTTCTACGGTGGTGATGTAGCCGGGCCGGTCTTCCGGGAAATCGCAGACAACATCTACCGGGTGAAACCGGCGCTGCACCCGGTACTCAATGCTCAGGCACCGCCAGCTTACCTGGAAAATACGCTGCCGGGTATGAGTATTGGAGCACAGGACGACTACCGGTCGCTATTGGCTTACCTGGATATGGAGGTGCACGGGGAGCCCGAAACCCAAATGGCAGTACTGCGCCCCCGTTCAGATAGTTTGATGATGGAAACCCGGACGATGGCAGAAGAAACAGTGCCAAATGTAGTCGGGCTGGGATTGCGGGATGCCCTGCATGTGCTGGAAAACCGCGGGCTGAAAGTCTCGGTGGAAGGCGTAGGTAAAGTGGCCCGGCAGTCTATCATCCCTGGCACAAGAATCCGCGGGCAGCAGATAAAGCTTTACTTGCGGTAGCAGGATAAAACAAAACGAAACCAACACCGGAGTACGAAAAGCTCTGAATAAAAACTAGGATGTAGCATGTCTGCAACACTCGAAACCCTCCTGGAACCTGTAAAGGTCCTGGCTGCCAACGGGCCGCTGGGGCAAGAGGTTGGAAGCTTGCAGTTTGATTCCCGGAAAGTAAAGCGTGGTGATGTGTTCATTGCCATCCGGGGCACACAGGTCGATGGGCACGATTATATCGCCTCGGCCGTGGAAAAGGGAGCTACCGCAATCATTGCAGAAACGCTGCCCGAAACCCTGCCAGATCATTTGGCAAGTGTGCAGGTAGCCGATAGCGCAAAGGCGCTCGGCGAGATGGCCAGTCTTTTTTACGGTGAGCCATCGAAACAATTGAAATTGGTAGGGGTGACCGGCACCAACGGCAAAACGACCACCGTAACCCTGCTTCATGAGTTATTCCTGAAGCTGGGCTACAAGGCGGGGCTGCTGTCTACGGTGCGCAATAAGATTGGTGAAACCCCGCTGCCGGCAACGCATACCACGCCCGATGCCCTGTCCGTACAGGCATTGCTGCGGGAAATGGTGGATGCCGGTTGCGACTATGCCTTCATGGAAGTCAGTTCCCACGCAGCGCATCAGCGGCGTATTGCGGGGCTTGACTTTGACGGGGCAGTATTCACCAATATTACGCACGATCACCTCGATTACCATAAAACGTTTAAGGCCTACATCGAGGCCAAAAAAATGTTCTTTGACATGTTGCCTGACACCGCCTTTGCCCTGGTCAACGTTGATGACCGCCGGGGGGAGGTGATGTTACAAAATACTTTAGCCAAACGCTATACCTATAGCCTTCGGTCTATGGCCAACTTCCGGGCAAAGCTCCTGGATAATTCGGTCACTGGCCTGCAGTTGCTGATGGATGAGCAGGAAGTATTCAGCCGCCTGATTGGCGATTTCAATGCCTACAACCTGCTCGCTGTTTACAGTGTAGCCGTGCTGCTGGGGCAGGACCGGATGGAAACCCTTACGGCGCTGAGTGAACTTGGCGCAGTGGACGGGCGCTTTGAAACCATCGTTACGCCCGGCAAAAGCTACATCGGCATCGTCGATTACGCTCATACGCCGGACGCGCTGGAGAAAGTGCTGCAGACCATTGATCAGCTCCGGCAGCGGGACAGCCGGGTCATTACGGTGGTAGGCTGTGGTGGCGACCGGGATAAAACCAAACGCCCGGTCATGGCCAAAACGGCCTGTGCGCTGAGCGATCAGGTGATCCTGACCTCAGACAACCCCCGTAGCGAAGACCCGGAAGCGATACTGGAAGAGATGTGGAAAGGGGTGCCAAAGGACGCAACCCGTAAGGTGCTGACGATTGTCAACCGGCGGGAGGCTATCCGGACGGCTGCCGCACTGGCACAAGGAACCGATATCGTACTGATTGCCGGCAAAGGGCATGAGAAGTATCAGGAAATTAACGGAGAACGGCTGCCCTTTGATGACAAAGCAGAATTAGAGGGAGCGCTACAGGATAAATCTTAGCAGAAGGCCGGAGCTGCGCCCTAAATGATTATTTTAGCGGCGTTTCTTCAACCACCCAATAACTGATCAACACTATGCTCATTCAACTCGTCGACTGGCTCGGCAATTCCATGGGAGACTTTTCAGGTGCAGGCTTGTTCCGGTACATCACGTTCCGGGCGGGCGCGGCTGCAGTTTTATCCCTGATCATCTCTATGGTTTTTGGTGGCCGCATTATCAACTACCTGCGCTATCTGCAAGTAGGGGAGACGGTGCGCGACCTGGGGCTGGCTGGTCAGCTGAGTAAGCAAGGTACGCCGACGATGGGGGGCATTATCATCATCATGGCCATTCTGATTCCCTGTCTGCTGCTGGCTGACCTGAGTAATGTATACGTTGTGCTCATGATTGTCAGTACGGTTTGGATGGCTACAATCGGGTTTATCGATGACTACATTAAGGTGTTCCGCAAAAACAAGGAAGGCCTGCGTGGTACTTTCAAAGTGCTGGGGCAGGTTGGCCTGGGGTTGTTGATTGCCCTGACGATGATCCTGAGTGAAGACATCGTAGTCCGCCTGGAAGTAGACGAAGCAGCCGAGTTGGGCTATACCGAAATGGTGGGAGATACCATCCACGTCCCTGCAGACCTGGCCTACGTTGGGCCTGCGGAAAAGGGCGATTACAAAGCCAACCTGACCAATGTCCCGTTCCTTAAAGGTAATCGCCTGGATTATGCCTGGCTGATGCCGATTCAGGAGCCTTCTGCTTCGCGCTGGGTGTGGTTGTTGTTTGTGCCTTTGGTCATTTTCGTAGTCACTGCCGTTTCCAACGCTGCCAACCTCACGGACGGGCTGGACGGGCTGGCGACGGGTGTTTCCGGTATCATTGGTGCTGCACTCGGCATCTTTGCCTACGTTTCGGGCAATGCCATCGCCGCCAACTACCTGAACATCCTGCACCTGCCGGGCACCGGAGAACTGGTGATTTTTGCGGCCTGCTTTGTGGGGGCGACCCTGGGCTTTTTGTGGTACAACTCCTTTCCCGCTCAGATTTTCATGGGCGATACCGGGAGTTTGACCCTGGGCGGTATCATCGCTGCTATGGCCATCATCCTCCGTAAAGAGCTGCTGATCCCCCTGCTGTGCGGTATTTTTCTGGTGGAAAACCTATCGGTAGTGCTGCAGGTCAGCTATTTTAAATACACCAAGCGCAAATACGGCGAAGGCCGGCGCATATTCCTGATGTCCCCCCTGCATCACCACTATCAGAAAAAAGGCATGCCGGAAGTGAAAATCGTCACCCGTTTCTGGATCATCGGTATCCTACTGGCGGTATTGACGATCATCACGCTGAAAATCCGGTAGTCACCAACACATTACACAAATAAACAAATATGCACCAGAATCACCTTAGCTGTGGTTCTGGTTTCGGTATATGACCGGAAAACGCTGAAACATGAAAAACATCGTCATACTCGGAGCCGGCGAAAGTGGCGTAGGCGCTGCCCTGCTGGCTCAACAAAACAGGCATCATGTCTTTGTCTCCGACCGCGGGGGCATTGCAGAAAAATACAAGCGTGAGCTGGAAAGCCACGGCATTGCATACGAAGAAGGGCAACACACCCGGGACCGTATCCTGCAGGCCGATGAGGTGATCAAAAGCCCGGGCATTCCCGATCACGTACCCTTGATAAAAGAACTGGTAGGCAAAGGCATACCGGTTATTGCTGAAATTGAATACGCAGCCCGCTACCAACAATCAAAAGTGATGGGAATTACGGGCAGCAACGGAAAAACCACCACCACCCGCCTGGCTTTCCACCTGCTGCAAACCGCAGGGTTTGATGTGGAAATGGGCGGTAATGTCGGCAAAAGCTTTGCCCGCTGCCTCACGGAGGCCCACCGGGCGTACTACGTGCTGGAGCTGAGCAGCTTTCAACTGGATGGTATCGTGGACTTCCGGCCGGATATTGGGATGATCCTTAATATCTCGCCGGACCACCTCGACCGCTATGATTACAAAATGGAAAACTATATCCGGTCTAAATTCCGGATTACCATGAATCAGCGGCCGGACGATGTCTTCCTGTATCAGGCAGAGAATGAGCATATCGCTGCTTTTCTGCCAGAGCACGACATTCAGGCGGAAGCGCTGCCGTTGCTGCGGGCGGCCCTCACGGAAAACAGCTTTACAGCTGGCGGTCATCATTTTGACCTTCGGCCAACTAAGCTTCGGGGAGAGCACAACGCATTCAACGCATTGTTTGCCACTACGGCAGCACTACGTTGGGGCGCAGCGCCGGAGGCTATACAGCGAGGGCTGGAAACTTTCACTCCGGTACCGCACCGTATGGAGGTGGTGGGCACTTATCAGGGTGTGGAGTATATCAATGACAGCAAAGCCACGAATGTGGATGCGGTGTACTACGCACTCGATGCCATGCCAAAGGGCGTGGTTTGGATTGCCGGCGGGCAAGACAAAGGCAACGATTACGAGCCCCTGCTGCCGCTCGTCCGGGAAAAAGTCCGGGCTATGGTGGCGCTGGGCATTGACAATACGAAACTGAAAGCCACTTTCGGGAACCTGGTAGACACCTTTGTGGAAGCCCGGTCGGCAGAAGAGGCGGTCGAACAGGCCGCAGGGCTGGCAAAAAACGGAGAAAAAGTCCTCCTTTCGCCAGCGTGCGCCAGCTTCGATTTATTTAAAAATTACGAACAACGGGGCGAGCTGTTTAAGGCAGCCGTCCGGCAATTAAAATAAACAGACAAGCATGTCGCTAGCAACGAGAATATATGCAGAACTTCAGGGAGATCGCGCCATTTGGGCGGTGATAGCCCTGTTGGCGATGTTCTCGGTCATGGCGGTGTACAGCTCAACGGGCACATTGGCTTACCGGGAGATGGGCGGCAATACAGAGTCCTTCCTCGTCAAGCACTTTCTAATCGTAGTGGGCGGATTGTTCCTGACGTACCTGGCACACCTGATGCACTACATGAAGTATTCCCGTTCAGCGCCCGTGCTTTTGCTGATTTCGGTCCCACTGCTGATTTACACTATCGCCTTTGGAGCCGATATCAACGATGCCCGCCGTTGGATTGAAGTGCCCTTTGTCGGGGTGACTTTCCAAACGTCGGACTTTGCCAAGCTGGCGCTGATCATCTACCTGGCCCGTATGATCGGGTCAAAGCAGGATTACATCAAAGACTTTCAGTCGGCTTTTGTACCGATCATTGTGCCGGTACTCATCATCTGCGGGCTGATTGCGCCGGCGGACTTGTCGACAGCCATTCTGCTGTTTTTCACGAGCATCATGATGATGTTTGTAGGAAGGGTCGCGCTACAGTATATCGCGTTGCTGTTGCTGCTGGGCATTGTGGTTTTTGCGATGCTGGTACTGCTTGGTGAGTTTTTCCCTGAGGTCGTCCGTTCCGATACCTGGGTCAACCGGGTCCGGGAATATATGGACAACCCGGATGGCGGTTATCAGGTGCAGCAGGCAAAGATTGCTATGGCCAATGGCGAATGGCTGGGGCTGGGGCCGGGGAACAGTATTCAAAGGAATTACCTGCCGTCCCCGTATTCTGACTTCATCTACGCTATCATCGTGGAGGAGTACGGCATCTTTGGTGGGTTTGCCATCATCGGCCTGTATGTGGCCTTGTTCTTCCGGTCTACCCGTTTGGTGACCAAGAGCCCCAAAGCGTTTGGTGCCATGCTTGTGATCGGGCTGAGCATTAGTCTCGTGCTGCAGGCCTTCATCAATATCGCGGTTTCGGTCCACCTTGTACCTGTTACAGGGGTGACGCTGCCGATGGTGAGTATGGGCGGTACTTCGATCCTGTTCACTTGTATCTCCTTTGGGATGATCCTGAGTGTGAGTAAGTATATTGAGACGGTTGATGGGGGAGGGTAGGGTTTAGAGGTGAGGGGTTAGGGTTTAGGGGTGAGGGTTTAGGGGTTAGGAGTGAGTGGTGATTGAGAAAGAGCATTGAAAAAGCCGAGTCGAGTACGAAGGCTGAACATAGAGGAATAAATTATTGAAAGTGGCCATAGAAAAAGAAAAGCCGGGGGAAAGCTCCCCAACCTCAACGCCCAGGATCATCATATCCGGAGGCGGGACCGGTGGCCACATTTTCCCCGCTATTGCCATCGCTGATGCGGTGAAGGCCATAGCACCGGAAGCAGACATCCGGTTTGTCGGGGCGAAAGGAAAAATGGAGATGGAGAAAGTGCCCAAAGCGGGCTATCCCATCGAAGGGCTGTGGATCAGCGGATTCCAGCGGAAATTGACATTACGGAACCTGAGTTTCCCTTTTAAGCTCATCAGCAGTTTGTGGCGGTCGCGGCGGATCATCCGGCGTTTTCGGCCACAGGTGGCTGTGGGCGTGGGAGGGTACGCAAGCGGGCCTTTGTTGCAGGTCGCGAACAGCCGGGGCATTCCCACCCTGCTGCAGGAGCAAAATTCCTTCCCGGGCATTACCAACCGGTTACTGGGTGGGAAAGCCGACAGGATCTGCGTGGCTTACGAAGGCATGGAGCGGTTCTTCCCGGCAGAAAAGCTGCTGCTCACCGGCAATCCGGTCAGGGCACAGTTGCAGGATATCCGGGCGACCCGGGAGGAAGGCGCAAAGCACTTCGGGGTTGATCCGGCGAAGCCCATCCTGTTCGTTTTTGGCGGAAGCCTGGGGGCACGGTCGATCAACGAAGCGATGGCAGCGAATGCCGAAGCGCTGAAAGCCCGGCCCGATGTACAGGTGCTCTGGCAGGTAGGTAAGCTTTACGAAGCCACCTTCACCGCTTGCGAAACGGCACAGTTGCCCAACGTGAAAGCACAGGCTTTCATCGACGGCATGGATCTGGCCTACACGATGGCGGACGTTATCGTTGCCCGCTCCGGTGCCCTGACGATCTCAGAACTGCAATTTGCCGGGAAACCGGCGATTTTCATACCCTCCCCAAACGTGGCGGAGGACCACCAAAGCAAAAATGCACAGGCTTTAGTTCGTAAAGATGCTGCCCTGATGATTCCGGATGCAGCAGCCAAGGAGCGAATCCTGAAGGATGCCATTGCTTTGATTGATGATGAGGAAAGGCGCCTAACGCTGAGCGCCAACATCAAAAAACTGGCACAACCGGATGCAGCGGAGCAAATTGCCCGCGAAGTGATCCGGCTGGCCCAATCGGCAAAGCCATAACCGATGGACTTGAAAAGCATACAAACCGTGTACTTCATCGGAGTGGGAGGGATTGGCATGAGTGCCATCGCCCGCTACTTCAACGGCAGAGGTGCCAAAGTACTCGGCTACGATAAAACCTCAACCGAGCTGACCAGAACGCTGGCAGCAGAAGGCATTGACATACATTACGAAGAGGACGTCTCCCGGATACCGAAGGACGTTGACCTGGTGGTTTACACTCCGGCCGTGCCTGATACGCATGCGGAGTTGCAGTACTTCCGGCAGCAGGGCACGCCCATCAAAAAGCGGGCCGAAGTGCTGGGCATCATCAGCCGGGGTATGAAAGCGATTGCCATCGCGGGTACGCATGGCAAGACCACGACGACTACGCTGACGACCTACCTCCTGCGGGAGTGTGGGATCAGCTGCACGGCTTTTCTCGGCGGCATCGCCCTTGATTTCGAGACCAACTTTGTGGAAGGGCAGTCGGAATGGGTGGTCGTGGAAGCCGATGAATACGACCGGTCTTTCCTGCACCTGAGCCCCAATATTGCGGTCGTCCTTTCCATGGATGCGGACCACCTCGATATCTACGGCGACCGGGCGTCTTTACACGAGACCGGGTTCCGGGCTTTCGCCAAAAAACTGGAGCCGGGCGGCAAGCTGTATTTGCAGCATCGCTGGGCAGTAGAGATGGGGAATATACCTGGGCTGGAGCTTTTTGGAGTGGAAGGTGGCAGCTACCGCGCAGATCATATCCGCGTGGAAGACGGCTACTTTACCTTCGATTACCACAGCCCGGCGCACCGGCTTGAAGGACTCCAACTGAGCCTGCCCGGGCGGCACAACGTCGAAAATGCAGCGGCAGCTATTACGGTGGCTTTGCAGCTGGGCGGCAAAGGAGAAGATATCCGACGGGCCCTGCGCAGTTTCCGGGGCATCCGGCGGCGGTTTGAATTTTTGCACCGCAGCGAAGGTCAGGCCTACATCGATGATTATGCCCATCATCCGGAAGAACTGCGGGCCGCAATCGGAGCAGCAAAAGAGTTGTTCCCGGACCGCGAAGTGACCGGCATTTTTCAACCGCATCTGTTCTCGCGTACGCGGGACTTCGTGGATGGATTCGCCCGGGCGCTGGAACAGCTGGATGAAATCTGGCTGATGGATATTTACCCGGCCCGTGAAGCACCGGTTCCCGGTGTGGACAGTGCCTGGTTGTTTGACAAAATAAACCACCCCCGCAAGCATTTGGTGCATGCGGAGGAGGTACTTCAGCTGGTTCAGGAGCGGCAGCCCAAAGTGTTGCTTACCCTTGGTGCCGGTGATATTGATTTACTCAGAAACCCCTTGAAGGACTACTTCGGGGGAAAAGCATAAGGAAATGGCGATACCGCTACTACAAAATATGGACCCTAAAACACAGCGTATGCTTCGGCGCATCGGCTGGGTAGTCCTGTTTTTGGGCGTGCTGGTGATCTATATTTCGGCGGTGGAACAGAAAGGCGGCAGTGCGGTAAAGGATATTATTGTGAATATAGAACCGTTACCGGATGGGAACAGCCTGTTGGCAGATGCTGATGTAAGAGGCGCTATAGAACGGGCTTTTGACAAGCCACTGGAAGGGCAGTCACTGTCCGACATCGATATTGAGCGCCTGGAGCAGGTACTGGAGGCAGAGCCTTTTATTCTGGACGCGGAAGCCTATGTGACAGCCGGCAATCATATCGTCATTGACATCAACCCAAGGGAGCCGATACTGCGGGTGATCGACAATAACGGGTATAATTACTACCTGGACCGGGACGGCATACAAATGCCCCTCTCGGACCATTTCACCGCAAAAGTGCTGGTGGCAACTGGTAGTCTGCCCACGTACAATGAGACCTTCCTGGAGCGCAAACGCAACCGGCTGAAGGACGCCTTTTTACTGGCGCAGCTCATTTTGAGTGATCCGTTCCTGGCGCCTTTGTCAGAACAGATTTACTTCGACAGCCGGGGGAAGATCACCCTGGTACCGAAGATTGGCAGTGACCGTATTGAATTTGGAAGCTTTGAAGACGCCCGCAGTAAGCTGCGTCGGATCAAAATATTTTATAAGGAAGTGCTGCCCTACACCGGGTGGCGGACCTATGATGAGATTAGTGTTGCCTATGATGACCAGGTGGTCGGGCGTAAGTAATTTTGAAAACGAAAACTACAGTTAAATGATACCCATGAGTGAGACCAATGTAAACAAATCGGAAATCATTGTTGCGCTCGATATCGGGACAACAAAAATCTGTGCCATCGCGGGCCGCCGGGATGAGCATGGCAAAATTGAGGTACTGGGCTTTGGCAAAGTCGCCTCCGAGGGCGTACTGCGCGGCGTAGTGTCGAATATTGAAAAGACTGTTAAGGCCATTGCTGAAGCGGTGAACATGGCGCAGCGTACGGCAGGGCAGACCTTCAAGGTGGTGCACGTGGGGATCGCCGGGCAACACATCAAGAGCCTGCAGCACCGGGGTATCCTTACCCGTGACTCTGACCATACTGAAATCAGCCGCCGGGATATTGACCGGCTGATCAGCGATATGTTCAAGCTGGTACTGCCGCCCGGCGACAAAATTTTGCATGTTATTCCACAGGAATATACGGTGGATAATGAGCAGGGGATTACGGATCCAATTGGTATGTCCGGCATTCGTCTGGAAGCCAACTTCCACATTATTACCGGTCAGATTTCTGCTTCCAACAACATTCACCGCTGTGTAGAGCGCACCGGGCTGAAAGTGGCGAATATGACCCTTGAGCCTATCGCTTCTGCTTCTGCGGTGCTGAGTGAGGAAGAGAAGGAAGCCGGCGTGGCACTTGTAGACATCGGTGGCGGCACCACGGATATTACCATCTTCCAGGAAGGCATCATCCGGCATACTGCGGTAATTCCCTTTGGCGGCAATGTGATCACCAAAGACATCAAGGAAGGCTGCACCGTGATGAAGCCACAGGCAGAGAAACTGAAAGTGAAGTTTGGCTCCGCACTGGCGGAGGAAGTTTACGATAACCGGATTATCTCCATTCCCGGCCTGCGCGGTCAGGACCACAAGGAGATTTCCGAAAAGAACCTCGCGCGGATCATTCAGGCACGGGTGGAAGAAATCCTGGACTATGTGATTTGGGAAATCCGCCGTTCCGGCTTTGAGCGCAAGCTCATTGGCGGCATCGTGCTGACGGGTGGAGGCGCGTTGCTCAACCACATTGATAAGCTTTCCGAGTACCACACGGGCATGAGTACCCGGATTGGTACGCCGGTGGAGCACCTGGCGCACGGGTACCACGAGCACCTGAGCAGCCCGATTTACTCGACCGGTGTGGGCTTGCTGATTAAAGGGCTGGATGACCTGGAAGCAGGGCTCATCCCGGCGCAAGCCGAAGAACCCGCCGAAGAAGAAGAAGTTACGGTAGAGAAAGAACCGGCAGGCAGCAACTGGTACGATCAGCTTTTCAAACGCACGAAAGAGTGGTTTGAGGCCGAGCCGGATAATGAATTCTAAATCTGGCCCCATTAGCCAGCAAGCAAACCTTGTTCCGGAGCGGGAGGGACGCCCGGTACCGAAACGGGGTGCAACAAACAACAAACGAACGCTGATACTTCAATTAACCATGTTGGGTCCACGCAAAGCGCAGCAGGAAAGCCCAGCAAAATAAAAAACAAGCAGTTATGGTATTTGATTTGCCAAAAGATGAAAGCCCGATCATAAAAGTACTGGGCGTGGGCGGCGGCGGCAGCAACGCCGTGACGCACATGTTCCGGCAGGGCATCGTAGGGGTTGACTTTGCGATTTGCAATACCGATTCACAAGCTATGGAACTCAGCCCGGTGACGACCCGCATTCAGCTGGGGCCCAACCTGACCGAGGGCCGGGGTGCTGGTTCAAAGCCAAATATCGGCAAAATGGCCTGTGAAGAATCCATTGAAGCCGTTAAAGCTTATCTGGAGAATAACTGCCGCATGCTCTTTATCACAGCGGGCATGGGCGGTGGTACAGGTACGGGTGCAGCTCCCATCATTGCCAAAACAGCTAAGGAAATGGATATCCTTACCGTGGGTATCGTGACGCTGCCTTTCACTTTTGAGGGCCGTCGCCGTACCTCTCAGGGCTTCGAAGGGCTGGAAGAGCTGAAAAAGAATGTCGACACCCTGATTGTCATCTCGAATGATAAGCTGCGGCAAATCCATGGCAACCTGTCCATCTCTGATGCTTTCGCGGAAGCGGACGACATCCTGACCACGGCAGCCAAGGGCATCGCGGAGATCATCACCGTACCGGGCTACGTAAATGTGGACTTTGAGGACGTCAACACCGTTATGCGCGAAAGCGGTGTAGCCATTATGGGTACTGCCTCCGCTGAAGGGGAAGACCGGGCCAAACGGGCTGTGGATGACGCACTGCATTCTCCGCTGCTTGAGGATAACGACATTCGCGGTGCACAGCATATCCTGCTCAATATCACTTCCGGTACGAAGGAAGTTACCATGGACGAGATCTTTGAGATCACCGAATTCGTGCAGGAGGAAGCCGGTTACGGTACCGACCTGATCTGGGGTAACTGCTACGATGAAGAGCTGGGCGAGAAGATCAGCGTGACAGTTATCGCTACCGGTTTTGAGCACAACAAGCAGAAAAAGGCGAATAAAGTTGCGGATGACAAGGTGATCGTTGCGCTGGATGAGGATCAGCCCAAACCCGTTGAGGACCAGCCAAAAAAAAAGGGCCTGGCCGATATTGGGTATGAGCCTTCCGGCAATGGCCGGCACACGGTAGAGTTTGATGATGTGCGCGAAACTATTGCGAAATACCAAAGCCGTGGCCGGTACTCCTATGACGAGCCCTATGTGAACACAGAGGGCGGTGAGGCTTCAGATGAAGACCGGGATCAGTTTCTGGAAAGAGAGCGTAAGCGCCGCGAACGTCTGCGCAATAACCGCGTAAAGCTGAGCAACCCACAGGCTATCATCGAACTGGAGAACGAGCCGGCCTACCTGCGCCGGGGCGTGAATCTGGATAATGTGCCGGATTCCAGGGAAGAGTCACATTCCACCTGGAGCATCAACGATGATGATGAGCTGGAGGTCCGTGGTGGCAATTCCTTCCTTCACGATAATGTAGATTAGGCGGAAGCCTGATTTTCAAGATACTTTTGCTTTCGTAGGCGGCTTGACTCAAATGGGGTTAAGCCGCTTTTTTGTTGAAGGTTTTTGGTGAAAAACCTGAACAAAATACTTAATTCGGAGTTATACCATTGAATTAAGAGACAAGAACCATGAGTAACCGAAAGATGAAGCTGGCACTGACTGTGGGGTTGTTGAATCGGAAGACAGGCGAAGGCAACACGCTGCAGCTGGTTAAGCGTCTGATGAACAAATTCCGTTCCGATGTCGGTGGTTTTTTGGGCATGCGTCAATTGGAAGAGCAAATACTCAACCGGTCGCACACGCTACAGTCTTTCGCATTAGATTTTGAGCACTACACCCTCAATCTGGATATCGTCAACAACCGCACCGACAATACAGAGTCTATCAACAGGTTGGAGTTTTCTGCTCCGGCATCCATGATTGCTGCTTAAAGACATGATATAGTAGTTTTTTACGGCGCAGGTCCGATTGCATAGGGTGGCTTGCGCTATTTTTTTGTCCCGGTTTCAGCAGCACCATAAAGAGCATTGGAAGCGGGCCGGTTTGAAGCGCTTCCTGTAGGTCTCGTCCTGCTTTTTGCTGCTTTAGGGCAACTGTTTTTCCTTTTGATCGTAACAATGAGTAAACAGTATCGCTTGGTTTAGGTGCTTTGTGGTATTTGTCTTATGGAAACCAGCGTAAAAGCACAACCACTTTCGAAAAGGAGGCTTTCCCCGAAACATTCTGTCATTGTTTGAGAAAATCATATATTTACTCAAAATATGCCCCGGTAGAGGTAAACTATGAGCTACAAGCAGGAAGAAATCGATGGTCTGGAACGGCGTTGCAAAATGATGCAGCTGAAGATATCTAAGCTTGAAGAAGCGCTCATTCTTGCCATTGATGCCAGCGCGAAGTTCAAAATTGAGCACGAGCTGAATGAGTTAAAGCCTAAGCTGGCTGCTGCCAAACGAGAGCTGGAAGACTTGCTTACCACAAAGTCGTCTGTTGAAAAATCCTCTTCTAAAAAGCCCCCGGCGAAGTTGCATGATCATCACCGGCTCACTTGCGACCGGAAGGAGCAGGACACGCAGTTTAAGGGGATTAGGCTTACACAGGAACATCAGGTGAATTTCCTCTATATCTATGGCTTTGACCGGCATGAGCACGAGGCGCTGGTCGAACGCTTTGCCTATGAACTGCGTGGCGTGATGAAGGATTATCTTAACCCTAACCTCCGTGCACGTTGTAAAGTAGAACAGGCAGAGACCATCTATCTGGAACTCAATGACAATATCGAAGCCTACAAAATAGAGGTCCTTTCCCAGTTGTTTGCCGTCTTTGGTGTCGATACCCACACCTGCGGCCCAATGCTGCAGCGTGACCTGAAGTACCTCTGGCAGCACAGTGCCCGGTTGCAAAGCCTGCAGGCGCAGGATTACGTTTGCTGCTACCTGATGATCCCTGAAATGGATTGGAATAAGGAAATTACCCCACAGGTGGTGACTTGGTTTATTGATGAATTTTGCGGTTCCACCCTTCCGCCAGAGGCCCCCGGATTCTTTTTCTTTTTGGGTATTGAGTTCGAAGAAGAGGACAGTGAGGTGAAAGGGGAAGTAAAAACGGCTATCCGGGCTGGTGGCAGCCGCGTACAAATTCTTCCGGAGTTGAACAGCCTTGGAGAAAAAGACCTCAAACAGTGGTTTAACCGCTACAAAAATCAACTCCCCCGCCGCACGAAGTATACGGACTACTTCAAAACAGAGGATAGCTATTATATGGATGACGTTGTGGTCGAGCTGCAGCGCCTGATTGACACGATAAACCACACCACATCATGAAGATACTGAACCGAAAGTTTTCCCGTACCGCCTTTGACCCGGAAGGGTATATCCTACAGGATGGCCTGCGCAGTGCCGTTGAGGTGGCCATTGCCCTCGGTCAGCCGCTGTTGCTTACCGGGGAGCCGGGGACAGGCAAAACCCTGCTGGCTTCTAAAATTGCGCATGAGCTGAGCAAAGCACCTGATAGTACCTTTCGCCCCAAGCCGCTGGTGTTCAACACCAAGACGACTTCTACCGCCCGTGACTTGTTTTATACCTATGATGCCGTCTCTCATTTCCAAACAGCCAATATCAAGCGGCAGGATAATGAAGCGGCTCTTGGTACAGCTGATTTTATTGAATTGCAGGCGCTGGGGCGGGCCATTGCAGGTACCAACCCCGGAGCGGTAGATACCAGTAAATTCAAGACTGCATTGCCGGAAAAGCCGGAAAGTGCGGTGGTGCTGGTCGATGAGATTGACAAAGCGCCCCGTGACTTTACCAACGATATCCTCAACGAGATTGAGGCATATACCTTCCGGATTAAGGAGCAGGACAACTATGAAGTATCCGTAGGCACTTCTGAACAGGTGGTCGTTATCATGACGTCTAACTCGGAGAAAAACCTGCCTGATGCCTTCCTGCGGCGCTGTGTCTTTTTTCATATTGAGTTTCCCAAATCGGATAAGCTGTTACAGATTGCGCAGTCCCAATTGAGTGGAAGTACGGGCTACACAGAGGAGGCGCTAAAAGACCTGATCCGCATCTTTGAGCAGATCCGGGGGGCTGCTGTGCGCAAATCGCCAGCCACAGCTGAGTTGATTGCCTGGCTGCGTATTCTGGAATTGCAAAAATATATGGAGCAAGGTCGTAAAAAACAGCAGGAAATGCTGCTCCACAACCTCTCCGTATTGGTGAAAACCAAGGAAGACCTGGAAGCGGTGCAGGCTTATTTAAAGGAACAGCTTAGCACGTCATAAACTAATCCCCCAGATCAAAACGTCTTTTGAACCAACCACCACCAAATACCAATCCACTACCCCTTGAATCCCTGATTCAGCGGCTGGAGGCTTCGGGCTACCAGATAAGCCCCCGGCAGCGCCTGCAACTGTGGCGGATTTTGGAGCAGTTTGGTGCGAAGGAGCTAGACCGGGCGGATCAGCTCAAATACCGTATGGCACCGGTGCTGGTGACCAATGCGGAGGAGCAACAGGCTTTTTATGCCCTCTTCGATCAGTTCCTGGAAGAAAGCCGGAAATACGAGCCGCCCCCTGTACCTGAACCCCCGCCCCGATGGTGGGAAAGATTATCCCGTAGTGCCTGGGTTGCTTTGCTAGGAGCGTTGTTGCTACTCGCAGGAGGAGGGCTGTGGTACGTGCTTTCCAACAGAGCGGAGCAGGCGCCCCGACTGCTCAAGGTGAGCCACGATCCGGTGATTACGCTGGGGGAACCCTTCCGTGCGGACAATCAAAGTGGGGGATACGATACAACAACGACCCGGTTCAGGTGGGAATTACAGGATGCCGTTACTGGCAGTGTAGAAGACTCATATGACGATCCGGTCCGCTGGATATTCCGAATGGATACCATTAGCGGTAGTTATAACAAAAAGCTGTTGTTAATTGCAGCAGCAGCAGAAAATCAGGATACCTTTTCCGCATCAGTCAGAGTGGTGTGCGCTTCCCCTCCGGATGCCAGTTTTGAAGTGCCGGACAGTGCTTCGGTACAGGAGCGTCTCCGGTTCCGTCCTGTTGCTGCTGAGCAGGAAGGCTACCGGTACGAATGGAAATTTGGGGACGGCACCGAAGCGGAGGGCTACATTGTGCAGCACCGGTATGAAAAAGCCGGTGGGTACACTGTTCGTTTGCGTATTGTCGATGACCGTACTCAGGCCTTTTGTGAAAGCACTGCTCAACAAGACCTGTCGGTGGGCAAGCTCAACGCATTTCTGGCTTATCTGCTGGTACAGAAGGATGAGCGGGTGCCAATGGGGCTACATTTTTCGAAAGGTACCTGGCGGGCATTGTTGGCCATCCTTATCCTGGCCGTTTGGTTTTGGGGCAGGTGGTTATTCCAGAAACCCCCACCACCACCGGCTCCTGAGGAAAAGTCGGCGGCCTTGAAAGCCCGTTTTGCACATGCCGATCAGCCTCCCTACGAAATCCCGTTCCGGGCACAGGACGAGCTCCTGCGCCCGGGGCCAGAGCTGTACCGGCTGGCCCGTATTTTGCGGCTGCGGCAGGAGGGCGTCCGGCAGGAACTGGATTTGCCGGCCACCATCCAACAGACGATCGAAGGCGGCGGCTTCCCGGCTGTGCAATTCCGGCGTACGACAGTTCCGCCCAACTACCTTTTCCTGATTGATGAGCAAGCGCCCAACAGCCATCAGGCACAATTATACCGCTACCTGCTTGATTTTCTAAAGGAGCAGGACGTACACGTGGCGGCATTCTGGTACAATAAACTCCCCGACCGTTTCTGGAATGCCCATCATCCCAACGGGCTGCGCCTGGAGCAACTGCAGCGTTTGTACCCGCACCATCGCTTGCTGGTGCTCGGAAATGCCCATGCTTTGCTCGATCCCACAGCTGAAGGGGAGCACCGGGTACGCCCCGAGCTGTCGGGCACCTACCGCCGCTGGAAAAGCCGGTTGCTGCTCACGCCTTTGTCTGCCAATGACTGGACTTACCGGGAAGCGGTCCTCTACGACCTGATGGCGGTCTTCCCAAGCGATACCGCAGGGGTACAAGCTGCGATGGCTTACCTGGAAGAAGACCACGATGAGGAAGACGAACGCGCCATGCCTGGTTTCAACCAATGGCAGGCCGCCCACAATCAGCCGCCCCTGCCTCCGGAAACCAACTACCGCCGCTGGAACCGCTTATCGACCTACAAAGCTTACTTCGCTGATCACCCTGAAGTATTCACCTGGTTCAAAGCCGCGCTGGTTTACCCGCAGCCCACCTGGCCGCTGACGCTGGCTATAGGCAAAGCCATAGGCGCACCGGTCACCTTCGACAATATGCTGCTGCTGTCCCGCCTGCCGGTACTACAGGGGCATCCCATTCAGCCCCGTCTGCGCCTGAAGTTGCTGGCCGACCTGGATAAGGAAACGGAGCGCAAAGCCCGGGCTGCCCTGGCTGAAGAGCTGGAGGCTGTAGCACCTGCGGTAGAAGGCGGGCACGCCAGTTATAAGCTTCAGGTGCAACTGGCCATGCAAAACTTCCTGACAGCCCCGGATGATGCGACCAATAAAGAGGCGCTCTTCCACTTGCTGGAGGGGCATGCCCTGAATAAGCAGCAGCAGGCAGAACTGGAAGAAGCGCTGTCTCGTGCCACCGGCCGTACACAACAGCTGAGTACCTTCCTGCAAAAAACATCGAGAGAAGACCGTAAGCCACGACTGGGGCGGCGCCTGCTGAATGCTGATTTCTACCGGGCGCTAACCACCACCTCCCTGCTGTTGCTACTGGGAGCGATGGTTGGCACCTTTGACGGCTATGTGGACCGTAGTGGTACGGAAGGGTCCGTCTACAATCCTTTCTGGGAGCAGCGTCCGCAGCCTGATAGTGCTCTGATTTACCACAACCGGGCGGTCGTGGTCTGGGACAGCCTGCGGGGAGGAGAAGAGCTGCCAGCTGTGCAAGACCTGGAGCCTCTGCTGGCTGACTTCCGCCGGGCCAGTGGTCTGCGCGGAGGTAACTACCCCCTTGCTGCTTCCAACACAAGCCTTACCCTTTACCATCAGGGCTTGTTGGATTACCATCGTTTTTTGCAGGAGGGGGATGAAGTGTGGTTGGGTACCGCTGCCGCTTTCTTTGAGCAGGTAGATACCCTGCCCGCTGCCCGGCATGCGCTGGGGCTGATTGATTTCTACCGTGAGGACCGTGCTGCTGCCCGGCGGGCTCTAAACGCACTACCTGCCGGTTTCTTTGAAGACTGGTCACTGGAGCCGAACCTGCTGACGCTGCTGTCCCCACAAAACGAATACGGCGTACCGCTTGCCGAATGCCTGGCACCTCCGGAGTTGGAGTGGCTGAACGGCACAGACCTCTGTCGTGGGGACACCCTGCGCTTGCGGATCGTGCCCGCCGGGCAAACCATTGAGGAGTACTTCGTACGATGGGGGGACGGGCAGTTAGATACCCTGTCGCAGGCAGACACCATCGGGCACCGGTACGAGGTCGGCGGCGGGCAGTTGGAGCTAGAGGTGCTGGCCTTTGGGCGGTGTGGCAAAGGGCAGCGTGGTTATCAGAAGCGGTCGCAGCTCATAACGCTAAGTGTACCCCCCCGCATTCTATCTGGCGGTGTCGACTCCATTACCGTTTGCCCGCCCTACCGCTTTGCCCCACGCCCGGACGTACAGGGCGCCGCAGACTACGCCTGGGATTTTGGGAACGGGCAGCAAAGCCGGCAGCGACAGCCTACAGTGACTTACACTAAGCCCGGCACCTATACCGTGCAGCTCCGGGTAGCGAATAGATGTGGAACGGACGAAGCCATCTGGCAAAATACCGTAACCATACAACCCCCTGCCGCCTGCATGGATGAAGATAAGCTTCTCCTCTTTGAAGACAGGTCTACCGGTCTGTATGGCTATCGCGACATACACGGGGAGGTCGTCCTGCCCGCCCGGTACAACCTCGCCAGCGAATTTGACGACAATGGCCAAGCCGAAGTCGCCAAAAACGGCCGCCTCTTTCGCATCGACAACACCGGGCGCTGCGTGGGTGGGGACTGCCCGCTGCGCCGGTACCGCGGCCGAATTATGGGTAGCCTGACGGAGGAGCCCCTGGCGAACACACCCCTGCGCATCCCGAATCTCCCGGAGCCTTCCCTGGAGACGGATGCCCAGGGCTACTACACCTTTGAGCTGTCCGAAGACACTTCCCCTGCCAACTGGCAGGCACAGGTGATGAGCGGAGATGGCTCGATTGGGAGTTTCCAGTTGCAAATTGCCGATGCGGAAGCAGATCCGGTGGCGCTTGTAACCCATACATTCCAACAAACCGTATTGGACGAGGATCCTAATGAAGCCGATACCGACGGCGATGGCATTCCCAATACCTCCGACCGCTGCCCGGAAGAAGCGGGCCCCGAAGCTCTGCGTGGCTGCCCCGATACCGATGGGGATGGTATACCGGATATCGATGACCGCTGCCCGGAGGAGGCGGGTGTGGAGGAGCTGCAGGGGTGCCCACCTCCGTCCGATGAAGCCACGGAGGGCGAAGTCGGACTGGAGATGGTGCGGGTGGCGGGCGGCACCTTCACCATGGGCTGCGCGAGCGAGGAGCGGGATGGGGATTGCGATGATGATGAACAACCTGCCCATAAAGTGACGGTGGATACCTTTTATATGAGTGTGCATGTGGTGACGGTGGGTCAATTTGCTGCATTCATTGAGGATAGCGGCTATAAAACGGATGCCGACAAAGAAGGTTGGAGTTATATCTGGACGGGTAGCGATTTTGAAGAAAAGGAGGGCGTAAACTGGAAATGTGATGTATCCGGTCAGGTCAGGCCCCAAGAAGAATATCGCCATCCTGTCATTCATGTTTCCTGGAATGATGCGGTAGCCTATGCAGACTGGCTGAGCCAAAAGACGGGTCAAAACTACCGCCTGCCCACAGAAGCGGAGTGGGAATACGCAGCCCGGGGCGGGGAAGCGGGGGCTAAAGATGCGTTTTTATACAGCGGTAGTAACGATATTGACGCGGTGGCCTGGCATTACGGGAACAGTAATAGCCGTACGCACGAGGTGGGGCAGAAGCAGCCCAATCAGTTGGGCCTGTATGATATGAGTGGGAATGTGTGGGAGTGGGTGCAGGATTGCTGGCATGAGGATTATAAGGGAGCTCCAGAGGATGGGAGTGCCTGGTTGGAAAGTAATGATGGCAATTGTGGTCGTCGTGTTGTGCGCGGCGGGTCGTTGTTCCTCATTACTAACGACTGTCGTGTCGCGAGTCGCTACAGGAGCAGCACAGGTGACCGGTTCAACGACCTCGGTTTTCGTCTTGCCCGGGACTAATTTACCCTCTGTTTCTTTTAGTTCAGCCGATAGGCTGATTACTCTTTTGTTCTTTTGGCTTTTAATTCGCCGCAGGCGAATAAATTTCATAAATTGCAATGGGCAGTCATGTAATGAGCTTGTCGTCGTGTGCTCCCCTGTGAAATGATTTTAAATCTTTGCTTATGGAACAGTTTTACTTTGTCTACATCTTACAAAGCGAGGTAGATGGTAAAAACTATGCTGGCTATACTAAAGATTTAAAATCAAGACTTCAGGCGCATCAAAAGGGAGAAGTAATGAGTACGAAGCATCGCCGTCCCTTAAAGTTGATATACTACGAAGCTTGCTTATCACAAGAGGATGCGCTCAAAAGAGAAAAATACTTCAAGACACACTATGGCAAAATGTACCTAAAGAAGCGCCTGAAGTCTTATTTCACAGGGTGAACGCGGCGGGTCGTGGAACAACAATACTAACAACTGTCGCGTTGCGAATCGCAATCAGCCCTGTGGAATCCGGCAGAAGCCGGAATGCTATCGCATTATTCCACAGGGCAGGAAACAACACAGATAATCGGAACAACAACAACGGGTTCCGTCTTGCCCGGGAGTATGCACAGCCCAGTGCTGTAAGCCAGAGTCTGGCTAGGTGAAGTTGCCAGTCAGAGCGTGCGTTCATTATAGTCCGATGGCCGTCCGGTGCTGCTGCCTTGAGGCAGATGCCAAACACATCGGCAAAAGGCGGGGCTAGTAGCGTTAGTGAACGTCCCTCCTGCCTGTTGTCACAGGCTCTTGTACCAGCCGCCGGTCATCCTTCCCAGGCTTTGAATTTGCTCGCTTACCAGCCGGTACTGCCCGGAAGAGATGAAGGTCTTTTTTTAGTCACCCCCACCTCTCTCTGTCATCTCCTAAAAAAGGTTGACAGGATTAATGAGATGGGATAGCGTTGAGTCCACCCCCCGGCCCCGTCCATGACGAAGCGGAGCTTGTCAGGATTTAACAACCAGACGCTTGCGCCATAGCTGGCTACAGCGTCGGGGCACGGGGGAGAGGTGTTGCCCGTGATGCTGGTGAGTGGAGCGTAAAGTCCGCCCTTCGCTTTTGGGCTTGAGCCAGGCAGGCGTTGCCGTGCACGGCGTGTATGAAGTGTGGAAGCTCTGCATTGAGCTCCAACGCCCCTACCTCAAGCGCAGCGCCTGTCCCCCGCTGGCCGCTTTCGCCTGGCTGCTACAGCGCCGGGGCTAGGAGGAGGTACTAGTGGTCTGTCAAGTGTTAATTTATGGGTTGAGTGGGAGGGAATTTTGAGGCTAATCAAGGCGGATGTTCCCGCGCATAGCAGCGCTACGTAAGGGGTTATCCAACGAAGAGTAGCCTCAAAAGTCGCCACAGGCAACCCCTAGTTTTAGCCTTGACAGACCACTAGAACCAATTCCCTGAAAAGAGTTGACAAGGGGGCAAGGGAGAAGCGTAACCTCAAAAAAGCCCCACCGAAACAACGCCGGCGGGGCTTCTCTTTAAATGCGTCTGTATCTTTTAGCCGCCGAGGAGGATGTCGCAGTATTCCTGTGGGATGACAACATCTTCCACAATGATAGAAGACCGGTTGTCTGGGTTGTCAAGGTCGACCTCAAGCTTGTAGTCTTCCACTTCCAGGGTCTGAGACTCCACGACAATATCCATAAAATCATAGGTGCGGCCGGCGTAAACAAGCCTGAAGTCATATACCTCGCCCCGGAAAAGACGGCTGGTAGTGAAGGCACCGCCAATGACCTGAGCGAGCGGTTCCCAGCGCTGCCCGGTTTGCCGGAAATAAATCACAGCATCTGGCTTAATGATTATGTCAGGCCCTGCTCCTTCGCACAGACCGGAGAACCGGACGTCCAGCATCAACGGGCTCGGGGGTTCAAAGGTCTTCATATCCAGGACTGTGGTAGAGTTACAGATGGTCGTAAATGGAGGCGAGGTGTAGATGACCTGATTGCCTTCAGATACCTCCATGTACAAAGTCCGGTTCTTCGGGATATTATACATGTTGATGGTTTGCCCGTTCAACGCTTTGAAGTAGCGGCGGTAGCTGAAACGACGTCCGGTGATAGCGTCATAAAGCTGCCCTCTGAGCCAGGGCGCATCCCGGTAGTTGTTGTAGTCAGATTCGATCACCAGCCGAACCGGCTCATACCAGCGGCAGGAGTTGTAGAAGTAGTCAAAGTTCCACCACGAAAGGTGGGTGATCAGCATCGTAGCGCTAAGGTTGCCATCCGCGTCTTTTTCTACAACGGCCTCGCCTTCGTGCTTCCACTGTCCGGTATTATCATCGAGTGACCAGATGGGGATAATGTCCCCTTCTTTTACCTGCTGCCCTGTAGCCGGGTCGATGGTCTCCGGATTAATCCCGACTTCCACTTCTACCGGCTCAGAAAAGTCGGTCACCTCATCATTGCCAACAAACATATCCAGTGCAACAAAACCAGCGGTTACAAATTCTACCGGCTCCATTTCATTGCCATTTTCGTCTACTACGTTGGTAGCCGTGAAGCCACCAGGGAAGGAGGCCAGGGATTCATCGCTGCGGTTGTCGAAATGTACCAGTTGCACCTCAATGTCACCGATAAGCTCTTCCCCCTGTGCATTCATGACTTTAGTACCTTGCTTGAGCCTGACACTAGCCATTTCCTCTTTGCCGGCGACCATTGGGGTCGAGAATGCGGTGTCCTGCATAACACCGTCAGCGTCCGCAGCAGTCGTTCCCAACTGAAGGCTTACCCCTTTAGGCGGGGCATTAAGGCTCACCATATTGACCGGAATGTACTGATACGTCGTATCGTAGAGTACAATATTCTGAATGGTTTTTATATAACCGGGAGCTTCTGCAATGACCGTTAGTTCCAGCGGGTCATCCTCGGTGATCATGACGTCTTTGTCTAATCCTATTTCGAGGAAGCCTGCCACGGGTTTCAAGTCCCGCTTACCGTCTGTAGAGTAAATCAGGTCCTTATCCGGGCCCTCAATGGTAATGGTGAGGTTATCGGGAGCGTCACCGCCTGTGTCCAGGTTGGCATCACCAAAGTAGAAGGCAACGGGCACCCGGAAGATATCAGTATTAATGTTGAGGTTGACGCCATCAACGTACCCTTCTATCAAATCCTCCCGGGCTTCCTCTGTACAAGTAGTTACCAAAAAGGCAAGCATTAGAACTGCGCTTAGCCGTAGGGTATTTAAGAATAGCTTTTTCATAATATTTTTGGATTGGATGATTCAGGATTTACTGCTCGGCTTCGAGCGCGAAATGTTGTGTGATTGTCTTGGAGGCTCCACCGGGGTCCGCTTTAAGGACCTTCTTGAACGGCTTATAGCCAGGTACGGTGATGTTAAGCTCATAGGTATCTCCAGGATCAAGGCCAAGAGTGAACTGCCCGGTAGGATAGGGCCCGGTACGCTCCAGCGTTTTGTCGCCGTTGGGGAGTACCTTGTACAGGTCTATATAAGCCTGACGCAGCTCCGCATTGGTAACGGCATCAACGGCAGCGCCCTTCACAATAAGATAAGGTGAGGCCGTTGGTATGGCCTGCTTTGGCGGTGCCGGGTTGGCATCTGTAAGTTGTTCTTTGGTCTCGTTTTGAAGACGCTCTTTTGCAAAGGGCTTCGGTGCATCCACCATTTCGGAGGTCCCCTCTGCTCCCGGGCGCAAGCCAAACAAGTCTTTTGGTAAATTAAATTTATAAGCCAACCGGAAGCCTACCGAGGGGTGTACCCGTACATTTTTAAAGTTTTCGGAAAGGACCGGGCCATTTTGGGCATTGTCGCTTAACAGGCCTGTTGAATTAAACCGGATATCCGGGCGCCCTCTCACCATAGCTCCGGCCTCCAACGCAAAGCTCAGGTGCCTCACGCCAAGCGAACGGCCGAATCCGAGCCCAAAGTAAGGGTAAACGGCAGATCCCGTGGTGTAATTGACATTGATGGTGCCAATGCGATCAGGCGTCAGTTCGTAGTCATTGACTGCTACGCCTTCTGCAAATTCACCATTGACATTGATGTAATTATTGAGATTGACCATCACGCCGCCCATGAGGCGGAAAGAGCGTTTTTCCCCAATGGGCAACTCTGCAATCAGCCCAAGGGTGCTGAGGTCAAGATCGGAGCTCAGAATCAGGCTCTGTCCGGAGAACCCGAGCGAAGAGGCATTAAAGCTAAGCCCTTCTACATTCATGCGCATGCGGTTGTAGGATATGCGGAAGTTGACGGGCTTTATGACCCTCAATGTGGCATCAACACCAAAAAAGGCATGGGTGCCCGAGCTTAAACCAATGGACATAGCGGGCTGAAAGGTGGAAGCAGGCGGTTCAGCTGCTTCGGCTTGCCCATAGGCGGCATCTATGGGCACTGAAGAAAAATAAATCGCAAAAACGAACGTGAGTATTCCGCTTGCGGCGTGTAGTTTAATCCTCATAGTAGTAAGGGTTTAGAAATCCGGAATTTGGGTTTTAATTATCAAAAACCTACTGAAAAACGGTAGGTATCATCCCTTTTCTATTGCCCTTAGGGCTTCTCGAAAAATAAGTTTTACAATTGGGTTTTGCCTTGATGAGGGACAAAACCAACCATCGGGCGGGTTTTGGGACTTATCAAGGCAAAAGCTACCAATGCCATTGTAAAACTTATTTTTGCCCCGCTACTTAGTGTGTAGTTTGCAGTTGTGTTTGTTTTTGGGCAATGTGAATGTATACGGTAGGAATTTAAGGAGGTTGCAAATCGAGGTGATTTTTTGACCGGTATAAATTAGTGTTTTCCAAATATTTTAAGGTTGGCAGCTAAAGAGAAATATGGCTTAACGGTAAAATTTGCCAGGGTTTGGCTATTTGGTGTCCTGGGAGTTGTCAAATAAAAAAGCCCCCTTGCGGACGATCCGCAAAGGGGCCAGATTATCTCAATGCGCAATCAGAAGGCCAATGCTTCTGATTCAATTGATTTTCATTTATTGCTTGGTGAAGCGCAGCGTTTCCAGAATGCCGCTTTCGCCCTGTACTTCCAGGAAGTACATGCCGGCAGGCAGCGTTGCCACATCAAGCTGAGTTTGTACAGCGCCTGTACCTACCTGCTGCTGACGGAGCGCCTGCCCAAACTGATTGCGGACAACCACGATGGTGTTGTCCTCTAGTGCACGCTCGAAGCGCAGGTTCAGTGCATCACGGGTTGGGTTCGGGAACAAGGTCGTATTGCGTACCTCCTGAGCCGGTACTTCAAAGGTAACCGCATTACCGGTTTGTGCTTCTGCACCGCGCTTGAGGCTGATGCCGTTGATCGCTTCCTGCACTTCCTCAGAAAGTGTAGGGATTGTATTGCCAAGCACCGTTACATTACTGAATACCGCACTTGCAGGTGTATTGTTGACAGAGAAGACCACCATACCGACTTCCACGCAGGCATCCATTGGTACATAAGCGGCATTTACGAATGCGAAGCTGCCGCCACTAGTGCTGCTGTAGCCAATGATGTAGTCGCCCTGACGTACCAAACGCAGCCACTGTGGGAATGGGCGGTAGAAAGAGGTAAAGCTGCGGTTGGCATCCGTGTCGTACCGGGTAGACCAGTAGATGTTGCCGGTGATGTTGGTAAGCATGTTAACCATTTTGGCACCCGCTGCAGTGCTCTCACGGATAGCAATACCAGGGAATCCGCCCTGACGGCTCTCTACCTTTACTGTGATGGATCCATTGCCGCAAAGTTCCTGAGAAATGAAACCGGTGTTATCTGAGTCATCTTCCAGCGGGAAGTTGCGGCCTCCACTGGTGATCGCAAATTCACCATTATTGGCGTTGCACACCTCATAGCTAAATTCATTCTCGCCTTCGCCTACATCGCTGGCACCCCATGGTGCAGGCAGTTCACCTGATTCGTCTACCACAGTGATATTAGCAGTACAGCTCTGCGGGCCTTCCGGGGTGTTGACCATGACGGTCACCATGACGGTTTGGCCAAGGTCATCACAGCTCAGCGTAGCTGGGCTGATCATGCCGAGTGTGATTTCGGGGCAATCAGATGGATTGTCCTGATTGTCGATATTGACCACGTCCGCTTCTGAAAGGTTGTAAGAACCAAAGTCGAGCAGTACATCATTGTCTACGCACTCGAAAGTAGGATCTTCGCAGCAGTCCACATCCGCATTAGCGCCGCCTTTGGTGTTTTGGCAGGTCTCGGTCCATACGCCGTCAATGAGTTGCAGGGAGCCTTCTTCTGGTGTGCCGCTGCCTTCGGTAACGCCTACGTTGGTGCTGGCAAAGCCATCGACGGTCATATCGCCCTCGTAGCTCAACAGCTGGAAAATTGAACTATTGCACTCCAGTGCGATACCATCAGGGCTGCCGTTTTGCAGGGAGCTGAACTCGAAATAGTAGTAGGTTATACCGCTGGCGGTACTGCCTTCGCTGAAGTTGTCAAGGGTTTCGCTATCGTAGGAGGTGTTGTTGCTGCCATTGTAGAGTACGACCTCGATACCGGATAGATCGCCTTCAAATTCGCTGGAAACGGCTACTTCCACGAATTCATTGACATCGCCCCCAGCGTTATCGTAGTGGAATTCGCTGATGAAGATGTCATCGGTAGTTGGGCAAGAGACGCACTCGGGTACACGGAAGTAGTAAGTTGGCGTCCTGCAGGTAGTATTCATCTGATCGAGCAGCTCGATTTTTGCTACTTCACCCGGCGTGTTGTCGGTGATACTCGCCTGAAAGGATCCAGAGATAGGACCATTTTCTGCACCTGAGAAGGTGCCATATCCGATACTCGTTTCAGGATTAATATTTGAATAAGAGCCTGAGCCATTGGATACAACCGCAGATACATCAAAAAATGAGCTTTCAGCAAATTCGCCCGTTCCGCACGACAGGTTGGAGAAGGAAACATTGGTGAAGCCGCAGGTGCTCTCGGGAGCTGCTGGTGATGATGTGCACTCGGTCACGGTGAGGTCAGCTACGTTTTGTGGCTGGTTAGAGTTATGGTTAGTACAGCCGCTGGCAGTGGAAACATCCGAATAGACTTCCCAGTTGGCTTCATTCCAGCTGCCGTTATTTGGACCAGGGTTTGTCCGAATGGCTACGCCATCTTCAAATTCGTGGCAGGTATTCGAACCATCTTCACCAATAACTCCGAAAAAGTCAATAACCGTTTCAGATCCATCAATAATCGCTATTTGATCATCCCCATTACTGTCGGCAGGGCCATTGGCTCCTCCGTCAATAACAGGTGCAAATCCGTAAGCTGTCTCGAAGTCATCTGCATCTTTTGCAATGTAGGCACAGCTACCCGCTGCAAGCGTTCCGATCGAGCTAAGGCTGATATCGACATTAGTGGAAGGACCACTATTTCCATTTGTCCAGCGGCGCAGCGCCCATCCGGTCAGGTCAACACCGCTAGTGCCGCCATTTTTTATTTTAACAAAACGGGCATTTGCATTATCATTAGGGTCAGCGATCATCTCAAGGTAGATTTCCGGCGTGCTAGGAGGCGGAGGAGGAACGACACCCGTACCAGCAGTAGGCGTATTGTCATTGCCCAGGTTAAAGTCACTGATGACCCAGTCGCTGGCCATATCTGTGTCTACGCCATCCGTTACCCGGCGTACGCCTGCCGGGAAGAAATTGCCATCCGGTCCGATTACCGGGGCATCGAAGAAAAACGTGTCACCGGCATCTCCATCGGTGAGCGCAACCACATCTCTCCAGAACTCCCCACCTGTAACGGAAGAACCGGAAAGGCTGCTTGTTACCACAAGGCCATAGGTGGTGCTGCTGTTTTCCAGGGAATTGGTGATGATCTTGTTAGGGGTTACGCCATACTCCGTATTGACAAGTGCGTTACCAATGAGGTAAAACCCATTGGAGCCAATGATATCATCGGCTCCAAAGTCAAACCGGAAGTCAATCGCTCCATTATCCGATTGATCATCAGATTCTACCCCGATGATACTCAAGCCAAGTAGTGGTGTACCGGGTTCACCGTAAATTTCCACATATTCCACATCAGTGCCTGCGGTGCTGATTAGTAATTCATTGAGCACTTGTGCCTGTAGTGTTGTTCCGAACATACATAGCGCAAAGAGCATTAAGTAAATTTGTCTCATGCTGTAGTAATAGTTTTATAGATTCAGTAATTTTTTACCAATAAATCGATAGGTCTCCGGGTGGAAGACAGGGGGGCGCTTATGATAAGTAGTAGCCTAAAACAGTCGTAAATAGAATTACGGTGCGGGGGGAGCGTACATATTTTTTCTAAAGATGCCACAAAATAATCAATTCTCAGCGATTTGCCCAATTCACGCATGTTAACTATTTGTATATTTTGCTGTTTGCCAGGTCAAATGCCACTCCGGGGGTACAGAATGAGGATTTTTTTTAGCTTAGCCCTACCTAATAGCAATACATGAGTGATCAGATCAACAGACCGGACTCCAGGATTGGCAACCAACTCGAGTTGCTGTCCTTCCATATCCCTAAGTCGGCAGGAACCTCTTTCCGGAACATGCTGCGCGATGTGTATGGTGCCGAAGCCGTACTGCGCTTTGATACGCCCCTGCGCGGTAGGGGTAAATTCCGGGTAGAACAGCAGCCGTTCACCGGTCGCACCCTGCCCAACCGGGTGCGGGTGCTGCACGGGCATTTTTCCTGGCCAATGGTTAGCAATATTCTGGAGCTGTCACCGGATATCCTCAAAATTACCTGGCTCCGCGATCCGGTGGACCGCGTGGTGTCCAATTATTTCTATTTGTCAGAGCGCCTGCGGGACATTATTGACGAAGAAGGGAGAGGGGTTGATATCCTGGCAAAAATGGAGCGCAGTCTCATAGAATATGCGCAAACCGAGATCAATCAAAACCGGATGTCCAAATTCCTGGAGGGGCTGCACCTCAGGGACTTTCGCTTTGTGGGCATCCTCGAGCATATGGATGAGGATTTGCAACATATGGCGGACGCGATGGGCTGGACGATTCAGGAGGCTTATCAGCACAATGCCACTGGCAAACGCAAGCGGGAAATCACCCCTGAGGAACGGGCCATCATTGAAGCCTGCAATGCCAAAGACCTGGAACTTTATCGTGAGGCTCTTGAGCTTCGAAAGCAGGGATACTGGAAATCATGATCGAGTTAATATCCATACATATTCCCAAAACGGGTGGTACCTCTTTTTACCGGGCATTGCAAACGGTTTACGGGGTGGAGCGGGTATCGGTCTCTTTCAGAAGGCGGGATTACTTTGAAGCGGTGGAGCAGGGAGGACTGCCCCGGGCGCTGCCTTCACAGCTGAACGTACTGCATGGGCACCTGCGCTACGAAGAAGTCCGGGATCTGCACCTGCAGCATAATGCAAAAGTCATTACCTGGCTACGTGACCCGGTAGACCGCGTAGTTTCCAATTATTCTTTTTTCAAACATCGCCTGTTGCACCCGGAGCATAACCCAAAGGTGGCCGCGGCTAATGCCCACCGGGTTTCAGAAACCCTGCTGGAGTACGCCACGCTGGAGGAAAACCGCAACCGCATGTCTAAATTTATGCAGGGGCTGCATCCAAAAGACTATTTTTTCATTGGTTTGCTGGAATCCTTTGAAGCCGACTATGAACGGCTGGGGAAACGCCTGGGCTGGGCTCACATCCCACCACTGCCCCGCCTCAATGACAACCGCCGTTTCCGGAAAGCGCTACCTGAAGTCAACGAAGAGGCGCTCCGTCAGTTGCAGGCCCTCAATGCAGAAGATATGGCGCTGTACGATTGGGTGAAAACACACCGCTCAGCTTTTTAAGTCTCGGTAAAGATTGATGTAGGACTGTACAGCATCCTGTAAGTGAAAAGGGCGGAACGGCCGTTTTTCCCAGTCTCCTGCGTACGCGCGCTGCAGTGCCCGGGCGAGTGCCGCTGTGCTCATCTCCTGCATGGGCACCCAATGCCCGCTTACCACTTCGCGCAACGCACCTCGGCCGGAGGAAAGGATAGGGACGCCCATAGCAGAGGCTTCTGCTGCGACAAAGCAAAACCCTTCGCTATAGGAGGGGATCACAACACAGGACGAATGTGCGATTTCCCGATAGAGGGTCGCCCGCGGCAGATCGTGGAGCAACTGTGTCTGCTGACGGATCCCGAGTTGGTCCAATTGTGCCTGTACCCAATTGTACATTGGTTGAGGATAGGTGGGTATAATGAGCTTGAACCTGGCTTCAGGGTATTGCCTGAGCAAGGTTTGCGCTGCCGGCAGCAGGAGTTCCAGCCCCTTTGACATGCCCAGGCGCCCAAAGTAGGTGAAGGTGAATTCCTTTGGCGGCTGATGAGGATAAGCCTCAAAAGCTGTATAGTCCAGCCCGTTGTAAATCCGTAGCGCTTTTTCGTCAGCAATGCCGCTCGCACGCAACGCCTGCCGGGTGTAGTCGGATACCCCGATGAAGCGACGAAAAGGCAGTTTTAGCAGGAGTTGCTCCCAGGAGTAAAAAAGGGTACGCTGCAGCACATTAGCAAAAGGCAGCTGCCACCAGAGCTTTCCCCAGACTTCGTGGAAGGTAATCAATACCGGTTTTTTGCTAAGGGCGGCACCGATCCAGGCTGGTAAGGCGGCATTGTAGGAAGTAGTGTGTACCACATCGTATTTTTTCGCCATACGCCGGATCACCGGCAGGCTTGCCACGCTGAACCAGTAACGGTTGCGGCAGTTGACCCGCACCACTGATACGCCCTGAATGTCCTCCTGTCCGGGCAAATCGGGGCGGAACCGGGTGGTAACGACTGCAACTTTGTGACCTGCCTTTACCAACGCTGTTGTCAGCTCGTAAAACAGCTTCTCCGCTCCACCGATATAAGGATGGAAATGCTCAAGTACGAAAAGGATTTTCACGATTGGAGGTCTTCTTTTTCTGCTTGCTGAAGAGTGATTTTGCGAGCCAGCTCAGTGGTGGCCATCTGGTTTTTTTTCAGCATGAAGAAGAGTTTGTACTGGAAGAAAAAAATGAGTCCCAGGCAGAAAAAAATGATAGCGTTGATGTTGCTCTTAATCCCAAAAAAGTTGGCAATGGCCTTGGAGATTGCGTCGGGGAAGAGGGCAAAAATACCGACCGACATCCAAAAGGAGGCACCCAGAGCAGCCTCTTGCCAACTGGCTTTTGATTTCAGGAAACGCCGGAACAGGTTGAAAACAAACCCCAGGGAGGCTAGTGGAACGATAATCTGATAGACTTCAAGCTTCACGTCACTTCATTTTTGAAGGGTAAAATAGCAATTTCCAAAGCAAATCCACAGCGGTGGTAATGCCCATGACCAGGTCTTGCCCTTTGTTCAGCGAGTAGTCCGTGTAAGTGACCTGTATAGGAGCCTCGGCAATGGTCAGCCCCTTTTCTTCTGCCTGCACGATCATTTCGCTACAGTAGCCAAAGCCATCAAGCCGGAGCCGGAGATTGCGTATGGCTCGTGCACTGAGTAACCTGAAGCCCGTCTGAGTATCCGAATAGCTGCGCTGACAAAAGGTGTTCGTCAGGACATTGGAGATGCGGTTGTACAGGACACGGGTGGGCGGAATGCCAGGGGACGGGTCCAGGAAGCGGCTGCCCAGCACGATATCAGCTTCTGTTTGGGCCTGTACTTCCACCAGCCTGTGGATGTCTTCAGGGTGGTGCTGCCCATCGGCATCAATTTGTACCACACATTTCCAGCCCTGACGCCTCGCGTAAGATAAGCCGGTTTGTGCTGCTGCCCCTGCGCCACGGTTGATGGGGTGGGAGAGGACACGTGCCCCTGCCAGCCGGGCCTGAGAAGCAGTATCGTCTTTGCTGCCATCATCTATAACCAGTACATTGGGGAAGCCACTGCCAATCACCTTAGCTACGACCTGCTCAATCACAGGGCCTTCGTTATAGGCAGGAATAACAATCCATATTTGTTCTGGTCGCATCATTTTGGGGTTTCTGCTACAGCTTAGACCTCGGATTTGAAATAGATGTGCAATATAGTCATACGTGCCTGGAGTCGGGTTGTTTCGCAGCAAGTTTTTGGAGGGCTTCCTGGCAGGCTTTGGCATGTGCTGCCCAGTTGAATTGCGCTGCCCACTCCACGGATCGTTCTTTGAGAGCTGACCTTGCTGAATCGTCCAGCTGGTCTACCGCTTGCATCTGCCGGGCTATGGATGCGGGCTCCTGATGATCGATATAGTACGCAACCGAACCGCCTACTTCAGGCAGGCTGGATACAGAGGAGCAAATCACCGGGCAACCGCACCGCATAGCCTCAAGAACAGGCAGCCCGAAACCTTCGTATTCGGAAGGATATATCAAAGCCTGGGCGTGGCTGTACAATTGCGGGAGGGCTTCATCGGGCACAAAGCCGGTCAGAAGAATATCTGCCCGGTACGGGTGCTGGCGCAGCGCTTCGAAGAACGGCTCTGATTTCCATCCCCGCTGCCCGGCTACAATGAGCTGACCGCTGCCGCCATTTTGCCGGTACTGCTGATAGGCCATTAGGAGATTGACGAGGTTTTTTCGAGGCTCAATAGTGCCGACCGTAAGCCAGTAAGGGGTGGTAATGCCCTGCTGATCCAACCAGGCCCGGGTCCTCAGGGGGGTAAGTGCCGGATTGGCTCCGAGATGAGCTGCAATCACTTTGTTTTTTAGGAACGGGAAGTGTTCCAGGACATCTTTGCGCGTATGCCGGGAATTGGTGATGACCAGGCTTGCCCTTCTAAGTATGCCTTTGAGGAAGAGGCGTTGCAGCATCTGACTGTGCCAAATGTGGTACTGCGGGAAGAGCAAAGGTGTCAGGTCATGGATGACCGTCACCCGATGGACACGCCGCGGCAGATTGAAAGGGCCAAAGTGAGCAGGCTCCACTACGATATCCACCTGATGCCGCCGGAGTAAGTACGGTACAATAAAAAACATGCGGAAGGCGGCGAATACCAGCCCAAAGCGGTTGTTGGGCACTACGAGAGACTGCGTGCCCGGTATAGAGGGCATGGCTTTCTCACGCACCAGCAGGTACTCATTATCAGAGTCGAGCCGGGCTAATGCTGTGATAAGCTCGCGGGTATAGACATGTACACCGCCACGTTGATTGTCCAGAGGGTCCGCAAGTATGGCTATTTTCATGATTTTGACCTGTGCTGAATGCAAAGGTACAATCTTTGGGCTAACCTTTGAACAATGGAGATGGCCCTGACATGCAGGACAAGCAATTGGAAAAAAGTATATTCGCCACCATGAGTACTGATAAGAAGCGAATACCTGAGACGGGCCAGGATCCGGAAAAGCTGCTCGCAGCAATGGAAAGTTTTAAGTCGGGGGATGCCCGCTGGAAGGAAGGCCGTACCTGGAGTATGGTCTATCAGGTGGACGAAGCCCACAATAAGTTTTTAAAGCAAGCCTCCAACCTGTTTTTTTCAGAAAGCTACATTAACCCCTTCGCCTTTGAGAGCCTGCAGCGTATGGAAAAAGAAGTAGTCGCTATGACAGCTGATATGCTGCACGGGGACGAGCAGGTTGCTGGGACGATGACTTCCGGCGGGACAGAAAGCATTTTTCTGGCGCTGTACACCTATCGGGAGTGGGGGCGAAAGGCCAAAAGAGGCTGCACTGAGGTGATTGCGCCGGCTACCATCCACCCGGCTTTCGAGAAAGCAGCTCACATCCTTGGGCTTCAAATAAAGAAAGTGGAAGTAGGAGAAGATGGAAAAGCAGATGTGGAAGCCATGCGGCGGAAAATCGGCCCCGGAACACTAATGCTTGCAGCTTCTGCACCCTCTTATCCGCATGGGTTGCTCGACCCGATTCCATCTATTTCTCAGGTCGCACAGGAGCATCAGTTGCCCTTCCATGTGGATGCCTGTATAGGGGGGTTCATGTTGCCATGGGTGGAGCAGTTGCGCCCGGAACTTGTCCATCCCTGGGACTTCCGGCTGCCTGGCGTCACCTCCATATCCGCAGACACACATAAATTTGCCTACGGAGCAAAGGGCAGCTCAGTCCTGTTGTACCGAAGTATGGCTTACCTCAGGCATCAGTTTTTCATAACCACCGACTGGGCAGGAGGCATTTACGCCTCAGCTACGCTTCTTGGGTCACGTTCCGGCGGTCCTATCGCTGCCGCCTGGGCCGCGATGAACAGCCTCGGGCGGCAGCGCTACCTGGAGCTTGCCGGGCAGGTAATGGCGGGGGTGGATCAGCTCAAAGCAGCGATTGAAAGTATACCGGAGCTGGATTGGATCGGCGCGCCCTGCATGAATATCCTCGCTTTTGCTACCCGGAATAACCGGCCCGATATATTTGTGGTGGCGGATGCGCTGGCAGAGAAGGGCTGGTATGTGGACCGGCAGCAGCGTCCCAATTGCATTCATGTGACCGTCATGCCTCAAAATTTGCCAGTGTTGCAGGCTTACATCGATGATCTCCGCTCTGCTGTTGCTTTTGCAAAAGCCAACCCCAACGCAAAGGCAGAGGGCAATGCGGCACTCTACGGGCTTATGGCAAGAATCCCCTTCCGGGGAATGGTGGCACAGAATGTGCGAAAAATGTTTGAAACGCTATATGGGAACCCGGCTGAGGAGGACGCTTCTACCGAGCCCGAGCCTGCAAAGTGGATGGGCTGGGCCAACCGCTTGCTTAGCTTCAACCCGTTTCGGCGGTAACAATAAAAGAAGCAGAAAAAACAGAATTGATGATTTATGCCACTGCTTTTTTTACCGTAAAAACCTATTTTTGTTTCAAAAGCACCAACCCACAATCAGACGAAAAAACCAAAGTTTAAAACAAGATATATATGTTTAAAAGTATCGATGCCCTTTCACCTCAGGACCAGAAAGTATTGTACGATGCAGTCCCTCAGGTTGTTCTGCTTGTTGCCGGTGCCGATGGTATTATCGACGATTCCGAGTTGGCAGCCAGTGAAAAAGTAGCTCATGTCCGGTCTTTTGACTTTCATCCGGAGTGGATGGAGTTTTACGAAAAACTGGATCAGGACCTTCATGAACGGCTGCTGGCTATGATCCAGGATTTACCAAGGGAGACAGAGCCCCGGCAGGAAGAGCTGGTCAGCCGGCTTTCCAATGTTAATGCAGTACTCAAAAAGATTGATAAGCGGCAGGCCCGGCATTTTTATGAGGGGCTGTTGAGCCTTGCGGGCCACGTAGCCAAGGCCTCCGGTGGATTTATCGGTTGGCTGAGTGTAGGGCCCAAAGAAGCGAAGGTGACGGATTTGCCTATGATCGATCCAGTCTGATTTAAGTTGGCATTTTTAGGGATAGTAGGGAACATAGCTTTTGTTTTCTGGTAGAGTAGGAGTAGCTATGGTGCTACCTTGGGCATTGTCCATGGTTTCACCTTGCCAAAATCTACGTTTTTATGAAAGCATTCCTACTATCCCTGACCTTAATGTTTGGCCCTCTGGCTATAGTGCCCGCTCCTGTAGCTGTGCAATCGGCTGCAACTTTATATTTCAGATCTTACCTATGTCCTGAATGTGATTCCTGACCAAGTAGAAAATAAGACTATCAGATAGCCGTGTGTATCCGGGCTTGTCTGGTCGTAGCCAAATTGTAAAGAACTGCCGGGAGCTTCGGTATACTGGCCGTTTGCAGGGGCATGAAATCAACAAACCTTCTTTTCCGCGCATTTATAGATGGAAAGCGGTGGTTACAAAGCCGCATTACTGAATCTAACAGCAGCACCACGGCACAAAGCGCAAACAAGGCAGCGGACAATCCTGCCAAAAAGCAACTACATGTTCATCTGGATCGGGTTTATTACCCTCGTATTTTTTCTTCTGGCCCTTGACCTGGGCGTCTTCAACCGTAACCCTCATGCTATTACCACGCGTGAGGCGCTGGGGTGGACAACGTTGTGGGTAAGCCTGTCTCTGCTGTTCAGTGTATTTATATACTACGCCTATGGCAATGGCTGGGTCGCCAATCCGGAAGCGCTTACTGCAAAAGATGCGGTGCTTAAATACCTGACGGGTTATCTGGTTGAGCAATCGCTGAGCATGGACAATATATTTGTCATTGCGATGATCTTTACCTACTTCAGTATCCCGCAAAAGTATCAGCACCGGGTGTTGTTTTGGGGTATACTCGGAGCGTTGGTTTTCCGCGGGATTATGATTTTTCTGGGCGTGGTACTGATTCAGAAATTTGCCTGGCTGACTTATGTATTTGGCGTGTTTTTGTTGTACTCTGCCTATAAAATGTGGTCCTCCAGTGAGGCGGTCCATCCACACCAAAATCCGGTGATCAAGTATGTAAGCCGCCTCATACCCGTTACCAAAGAGTTCGACGGAGAGCAGTTTTTTGTCAAGCGCAAGCATATTACAGCGGCGACGCCATTGTTCGTTGCGCTTATGGTGGTGGAAACCACCGATATCATGTTTGCCTTCGATAGTATTCCGGCTATTTTCGCGATCACGACTGATCCGTTCCTGGTCTTTACCTCTAATATCTTTGCCATTTTAGGGCTGCGGTCTCTGTATTTCGTGCTGGCTTCCATCCTGGACCGCTTCAAGTACCTGCAGCATGCTCTGGTGTTTATACTTGCCTACGTAGGTGTGAAGATGCTATTGGTGCATCAGGTCCATATTCCGGAATGGTTATCCCTGACAGTCATTTTTATTTCTCTGGGTGCCGGTGTATTGTTTTCCCTTTACAAAGCGCCCAAAGCTGAAGAAGCCCCGGCAGAACAAGCTGCACAGGATATTGCCGAGTCTGCTTCCAGTCAGTTGGACGCCCGTTCAGAGGGTCAGGGGCAATAAGGTCAGGGCTATCTGGGGATAATCATATCTTTAACTACGCCCCAAATGGCAAATTCCATATCCGGCTCCAGTGCAATGATTTCCTCATCGGTTTGGATACTGATCTGTTCTTCCTGCATATGCAGGCGGCAGACGATAAAGCTGCCTTCGAAATAAGCGGCTATGATATCCCGGTGGCGGGGTGTGGCCTGCCGGTCAACAATAGCAATATGTCCGGGCAGAAAGCCTTCACTGCCCAGCGTTTCCTGGCTGACCCGCAGAAAGAAGGTATGTGCCGGGTGCCGAATGAGGGCCAGGCTCAAATCCAGCCGGATGAAGTTGTACTCCTCGCCCGGGAGTGGAAAGCTTTTGCCATCACTGGCCTCCACTTGCAGATAGGGCGTCATCTCATCCATATCCACAACAGGAACCGTTTGGAAATCTTCGTAGGACCGTATTTTTACCATCGTACATTTTGTTTAGTTGCCACAATTTTAAAAACAAAAGGTTTTTAATGCAAGTATTTGTGTGGTTTTTTATTCAGAATTGTTTTCCACTTCTCCCTTGCTTCCGAAATACCTCAGAGTTTAGCTATCTTCGAGCGAAAATCAGAGGGCCGGCTGAACATCCGGAATTGGGCATCCTTTGAAACAGAAGTAAGCGTATGGCGCAGGAATGCAAAGCAAAAAGCCCGTGTGGCTGGAGGCTGGCGCTGTTCGAACTATCCTCTGCGGCTTTGATCGTTCCCGGCAGCTTACTTTTTTTGTAACTATTTAGGTCAATTTGCAAAATAGCGAAAAAATAGCGAACTAGCACAGGTGAACAAGGACGAGATCATAGCGCAACAAGCTGAGCAAATAGCAAAGCTGGAATCACTGCTGGAAGCAGCGCTGGCTCGTATTGCAGAGCTGGAAGCACAGCTGAAAGCCAACAGCCGGACTTCGTCGCGGCCTCCGAGCAGCGATGGGCTGAAGAAGGCCCCTGCTTTCCCGCGCAAGAAAGGCGGCAAGAAGGGAGGCCAGTCTGGGCATAAGGGGAAGACGCTTGAGATGGTCGCCCCGTCTGCAGCAGACCGCCTTGTTGTCCACCCGGTAGCTGAGCAAAAATGCAGCTGCGGCCAGAACCTGGAAAGCACTGTGCCAAGCATAAGCTTAGAGCGCCGCCAGGTTTTTGACCTCCCCCCGAAGCTTTTGCAAATAGAAGAGCACCGCCTGGAGGTCAAACATTGCCCTTGCTGTGGCGAGCAGCATACAGGCAGCTTCCCGTCCGGCGTGCCAGCCCCCGTACAATACGGCGACAGGGTACATGCCTTAGTCAGCCTGCTGAATGTGGAGCAAAGCATGCCCGTAGGGCGCATAGGGGAGCTCTTTGCCAGCCTGACAGGGTATGAGCTTAATGAGAATACAGTATCCACTTCCGTACAGCGCATGTACGGGAAGCTGGCCGATGATGAGGCGGTTATCAAAGAGCAGGCATTGTCCAGCCCCGTAGCGCATGCTGACGAAAGCGGTGCCCGGGTGGCAGGCAAACTGCACTGGGCACATAATTTTGTCTGTGGCCTGTTTACTTATCTGTTTGTGCATGAGAAAAGAGGCGCACAGGCGCTGCACAGCGACGAAAGCATAGCTCAAAACTATACAGGCACACTGGTGCACGACTGCTGGGCAAGCTATTTTGGCTTGGAAAACGCCCGCCATGCGCTTTGTGGGGCGCACTTGCTGCGCGAGCTTAGAGGCCTAGCTGAAAACCATGAGCGCCAGTGGGCTGACAAGATGCACAGTTTGTTAATGTACGCTTACGAATTTAGCAGTGGCGGGAGCTCAGTGCTGCCGGCTAAAAAATATAAAACGGTCCTGTCCCGCTACCGGCAAATCTTAAAAGAAGCCAGCCGTGAAGAGCCGCCGCCCGAACTCCGCCCAAAAGGCCGGGCGAAGAAAACAAAAGGGAGGAACCTGCTCGAAAGGCTGGAACGATACGAAGAAGAAGTACTGAGGTTCACGCGGGAGCACGAAGTGCCCTTCACTAATAACCTGGCCGAACGTGATATCCGCCCGTTAAAAACGAAGCTAAAAGTCAGTGGCTGCTTCCGTACCCTACAGGGTGCGCGGCACTATGCAAGGATCAAAAGCTTTTGCAGCACGGCAAAAAAGCACGGCTTGTCTGCCTATGAAGAGTTGCTCAACGCTTGGCGGGGCGAGTCGTTCCTTCGCAGCTACGCTGCCGCAGGAACCCACACCTAAATAGTTACCTTTTTTTGATTACCAAAACCTTATCCGTTTTTAACATGGCAGATCCTACAATCTCACAAAAAGCTGCAGACAACATCCGTGTGCTTTCCGCCGCAATGGTAGAAAAGGCAAATTCCGGCCACCCCGGTGGCGCAATGGGCGGTGCAGACTTCATGCACATCCTGTTCACGGAGTATATGAACTATGACCCCAAAGACACGGCCTGGCCCTTCCGCGACCGGTTTTTTCTTGACCCCGGCCATATGTCGGCTATGCTGTACAGCCAACTCCACCTGCTGGGGCACTACGGTACAGAAGACCTCGAAAATTTCCGGCAGTGGGGCAGCCCGACACCGGGCCACCCGGAGATTGATGTAGCCCGTGGTGTGGAGAATACCTCGGGCCCATTGGGGCAGGGGCACACTTTTGGTATCGGTGCCGCAATTGCTGAGCGCTTCCTGGCCCACCGCTTTGGGGAGTGGATGGCGCACAAGACCTATATCTACATCTCTGACGGCGGCATTCAGGAAGAAATTGCGCAAGGTGCCGGCCGTACGGCAGGCTACCTTGGCCTGGGCAATGTGGTGATGTTCTACGACGCCAATGACATTCAGCTGTCAAGCGAAGTTAGCGAAGTCATGGACGAGGATACGGGTAAGAAATACGAAGCCTGGGGCTGGCATGTGCAGACTATTGAAGGCAACGATCCTGATGCCATCCGTAAGGCATTGGATGCTGCTGTAGCGGAAACAGACCGTCCTTCCCTCATCATTGGCAAGACCATCATGGGCAAGGGAGCGGTAACCGAAGAAGGCGAGTCCTTCGAGCGTCAGGTGTCCACCCACGGTAAGCCGCTGAGCGGTGCCGGAGCCTCTTTTGAGAAGACCGTAAAGGCGCTGGGCGGCGACCCGGACAACCCATTCGCGGTTTTCCCGGAAGTGGCAGCATTCTACGAAGAGGTGAAGACCGAAAAGCACGCTTATGCCGAACAAAAGCGGGCAGAGCAGGAAGCCTGGGCTTCCGAAAACCCGGAGCTGGCGGATAAGTTGGAGCAATACCTTTCCCGTGAGCTGCCTGAGCTTGACTGGGCTGGTATCAAACAAAAGCCCGATCAGGCTACCCGTAGCGCTTCCGGTGCCGTGCTTAGCTATCTGGCCGATCACCTCGACAACATGATCGTCGCTTCTGCTGACCTTTCCAATAGCGATAAAACGGATGCCTTCCTCAAGAAGACCACTTCTTTTGTTAAAGGCGACTTTAGCGGTGCGTTCCTGCAGGCCGGTGTTTCCGAGCTGACTATGGCGGCACTGTGCACGGGTATGGCTTTGCACGGCGGCGTCATCCCGGTTTGTGCAACCTTCTTCGTGTTCTCCGACTTTATGAAGCCGACCATCCGCCTCGCCGCGCTGATGGAGCAACCGGTGATTTTCATCTGGACGCACGATGCGTTCCGGGTAGGGGAGGACGGCCCGACGCACCAACCCATCGAACAAGAGGCTCAAATCCGTTTGCTGGAGCATTTGCAGAACCACTCCGGCCGCAACAGCTTTACCGCCCTGCGCCCCGCTGATGTGGACGAAACGACCGTTGCCTGGCAGTTAGCCCTAGAAAACACACACGGTCCGAGCGGGCTCATCCTTTCCCGTCAGGACATCAAAAGCCTACCCGCCAATGGCAGCCGCTACGAAGCAGCTAAGGCAGCTGAAAAAGGTGCCTACATCGTCCAAAAGGAAGAGGGCGGCAACCCTGACCTCATCCTGGTTGGCAACGGCTCCGAAGTCGCTACCCTGATCGAGGGCGCCAAGCTGCTACGGGAGAAGAAAAAGCTCAAGGTACGGGTCGTCTCCGCTCCATCCGAAGGCCTCTTCCGTAATCAGCCCATCAGCTATCAGCTGGATGTGTTACCTTACGACGTACCTACTTACGGTCTTACCGCTGGCCTGCCGGTCACCCTCCGCGGCCTGGTCGGCCCACTGGGTGAGGTCGCTGGACTGGACCACTTTGGGGAGTCCGCCCCCTACACCGTACTGGATGAAAAGTTCGGCTTCACTGCCGAGCGCGTCTACGAAGGTGCGGTAAGCTACCTGGAGGACTTTGAGTAAACGCAAATACCCTCATGGATAGATGGATGAGCGCCATTTCCTGTTTTTTGCGGGGGATGGCGCTTGTTGTTACTGCTGGTTGGTCTGTCAGGCAGCGACTCCAGAGTTGCGATCTGACTTAAAGCAGATGACCCCGGGAGCACTCCCTTCTCCCGGGGTCCTTTACTATGATAGCATACTAGCTCCCCAACAGGATCAAAGCGTTGCTGGTGTAGAGCTTGAGCCTGGCATTTCCACAAGAGCTCTGCCCCAGCTTTTGCCTGGAAAAACCTATCGGGTCCCGGTAAAGTACCGGGAGGGAAGCTCTCCGACAGGAGGCTTGGGTTGCTGGTGTAGAGCTGGATCCAAGCCCCCGTCAAGAGCTCTGCCCCAGCTTCACTTGGGAAAGCACTGATGCACTTCTACATTTCTACGGAATTTGGGCTATTTTGTATGCCAAATACAAACGGTATGGAGCTTTACCCCAATCAGTCCTTTCACATTTATAACCAAGGGAATAACGGGCAGCAGGTCTTCTTTTCAGACCGTAATTACAAGTTTTTCCTTTGGAAAATGCGTGCTTATTTGCTGCCTTTTGGTGATTTACTTTGCTATTGCCTAATGCCAAATCACTTTCATTGGTTATTTTATGTAAAGGCGGCAGAAATCTCAAAAGACATACTATGGCTCCATGTAGATCATATCGAGTGGGTGAGGCGTAAGCAGCAATATGGTGATGCGGCGCAAGTTGTGAACCGGCAGCGCATAGGCAGTAAAGAAGAGGAACAGGTAATAAGTATCAACCAGTCCATAGGAATCCTTTTGCAGTCGTATGCCCAGGCAATCAACAAAGAGCAGGGTCATACAGGGGTGGTTTTTCGCCCCAAGTGCAAAGCGAAAGATGGTTGGATAGACGAATTTGTGACGATTAAAGGGCTTACGAATGCCCCCTTTGCTCCCGGAAACGGTTATTTTTACAACTGCTTCTGTTATATCCACGATAATCCGACTAAAGCTGGACTGGTCAGCAAAAATCCAGATTGGGACTATTCTTCCGCAAAGGATTATGCAGGTCTTCGAAAGGGCACGCTGTGTAATCTGGAGATGGGGCAGGAGCTGATTCGATATTTGTGATTTTTTAAACTTGCCGTAGAGCGTTGGCTGCTGGTGTAGAGCTTGATCCAAGCCCCATCGGAGCGCTCTGACCCAGCTTCCTCCTGGTGTAACCTATCGGATCCCGGTAAAAACCGGGACCCGACAGGAGCAAGGCTCTTGCTGGTGCAGAGCTTAATCCAGGCCCCCTCTAAGCGCTCTGCCCCAGCTTTATCTTGGATAACCTGCCGGATCCCGGATAAGTACCGGGAGGGAAGCTCTTCGACAGGAGGCTTGGGTTGCTGGTGTAGAGCTTAACCCAAGCCCCCACCAAGCGCTCTGCCCCAGCTTCATTTACTGCAAACGAAGCGACCCCAGCCCCTCCAAACGCAATAACATTGCCCAAAATCCGTATATTGCTCACAAAAAATAGATTTTGCCAGAGCAGCACAAAGGACTAGACCACGAAGCCATGCAGCAAATGGCCCTGCAGCAGCAAGGGCACACCCACCTGCTGGTCATCGGTGTGGACGCCTACGCCCACTGCCCGCCCCTGAGCAACTGCGTAAAGGACGCCAAAGACTTCACAGCGCTGATGCAGCAGCAGTATCAGGTCAGCCCGGAGCGCACCTACGAGCTGTACGATGCGCAAGCCACCCGCACCCAAGTGCTGCGCCAACTCAAAAACCTGCGCCATAAAGTACAGGAAGACGACAGCCTCATCGTCTACTTCTCCGGTCACGGCGAGATCGAAGACGAGGAAGGCTACTGGATACCCATAGAAGGCAAGCCAGGCGAAGACGAAGGCTGGATTGACGCGAGCAGCATCAAGCGCTGCCTGAATCAAGTGGAGTCCTTCCACACCCTCGTTATTGCCGATGCCTGTTTTGCCGGTTCTTTTTTCATGTCTTACAAGAGTGCTACCCGGCAGTTGCTGCACAGCCGCCGCTCCCGCCTCGGCATTTCCGCCAGCCACAGCCGCGAGCGCGCCCTCGACGGGCAGGCGGGCGACAACAGCCCCTTTGCCAAGGAACTGCTGCGCGCCCTGCGCCACAATCAGCAGCCCCTGCCGGTCGATCAGCTCTTTACGCAGTTGCGGGATGCCGTAGCCGCCGCCACGCAGGGCCGGCAGACACCCATTTTCAAGAATATCGATGTGAAGGGGGATGATCAGGGGCAGTTTGTGTTTGTGCCGGTGGGCGATGAAGTAACGGCATGGGAGGCGGCTAAAGCGGCCGATACGATCCTGGCCTATTTCCAATACAATCAAGACTATCCGGACGGGAAGTACCGGGCGGAAGCCTTGGCGGCAATCCGTCGCCTGGAAGAGGAAGCCCACTGGCAAAGGGCGCAACAAGCCGATACGCTTTCCGCCTATTTTGAGTTCTTAGATCGTTTTCCTACTGGGGCTTTTGCCGAGCAAGCCAAGCAGCGGCAGCAGGAGTTATTGAGCGGCTATACAGAGCCGAAAAGCCCCCAGCCGCCTAAATTAAAAACAAAAAATCCACCTACTCCGAAACCAAAACCTTCCAAGCCTGACTTACCACCCGACCTCATTAAGCTGAGCGAAGACATGGTGCATATACCCGGCGGCACTTTTTGGATGGGCTGGAAGGATGAGGTGCGGGATGGAGAGGGTCATGACAAGGAAAAACCTTGCCACGAAGTCAGCCTGTCCGACTACTATTTGGGGAAGTACCCGGTCACCCAGGCGCAGTGGAAAGCGGTGATGGGGGACAATCCAAGTTGGTTTAAAAATTGCCCTGATTGCCCGGTGGAACAGGTCAGCTGGGATGATGTACAGGAATTCATCAAAAAGCTAAATGCTAAAACCGGCGAAAAGTACCGCTTGCCTACCGAAGCGGAGTGGGAGTATGGCGCCCGGGGCGGAGCTAAGGATGAATATTTGTACAGTGGTAGCAATGATCTGGATGAAGTAGGTTGGTATAGGGATAATAGTGGAGGTAAAATCCACCCTGTGGGGCAAAAGCAGCCGAATCAGCTGGGTTTATACGATATGAGTGGGAATGTTTGGGAGTGGGTGCAGGATTGCTGGCATGAGCATTACAACGGAGCGCCGCGGGATGGAGGTGCATGGTTAGAAGACAGTAATGGAGATTGTAGTCGTCGGGTGCTCCGCGGCGGTTCCTGGTACTTCAGCTCTGGGGGCTCCCGCGTTGCTATTCGCAGCAGGAGCATTCCTTCGATTCGGAGCAGCTACCTCGGGTTCCGTCTTACCCGGGACTAAGCTACTCTTTGTGCTCTTACCCTTTTACTCTTTTTTCTTTTCTGCTGGAATGACAGTCAGACCGATGGGGCGTAAGCCCCCGGCTAAAAAATGTAAAACGGGTCTTGCTGCGCTGCGGAAATGTAGAATGAAAAATGCACTGTCCGCCGAAGTGAGAGCGAAGGCGGGTATAAAGGGCGAGCGGTGCCAGACGTACTACCGAGCTACCTTTCCTCCCCTCCGCAGCTTTAATGTCACTCATTATCCATCGAAAATCATTACTTTACAGTGTTCGAATTGAACGGAAAACCTATAATCAATTGTTTGAAAAACAGAGCATTAAAAATATGGGTGGAACAGACCTATTAAAAAGTGCGACTCCGCTGGAGTCGATGCTACAATTTAAGCTTAAGATTACTGATGTACGACCCCAGTAGGAGTCGACAGTCAGTAAAAAAAGTCTTCCCCCCTTTAATTGACGCCGTAGGTGTCACACTTATGCTTAGGCAGATTCAGAAACAAGAAAGTGGAGGATCAGGATGCCCCAAACAACCGCCCCATCTCCAACACCCCAATCCAATCCTGCTCCATCCTATCCCCCGCCCGGTAAATCCGGATACTGCGGTAGCCTTCCGAAGCGGGCTCGGTGTACTGCTCCAATTGCTGCTCCGGAAGGTTGACGATCCACACTTCCGGGATGCCGGCGGCAGCGTAGAGGGGCAGCTTCACTTTTTGGTCTTTGTCAAGGCTGGTGTCGGCGACTTCGATGAGGAGGTGGATGTCTTCGGGTTGTGGGTGGGAGCGCTGGTAAAAGTCTGCCCGGTAGCGGAGTACGCTGATATCCGGCTCAGGTTCGCTATGGTCGCTGAGGGCGATGGGGTTTTGTGCGTTCACAATGTAGTCGTCTGATAGTTGCCGGCTGAGGTGATGGATTAGGAACGCAACTGCGCCAGCGTGTTTAGGCTTTATTGGGGACATATCAATAATTTGACCTTCAAGCAACTCCACACGCTTGCCCTCGAACAAGTCTGCCTCTCCCATTTGATGGTAATCATCAATACTAAACCGGTGTATAGGTAGTATTGCTTTGGTGGCTTGCTGTGTCATAAGAATACTTTTGATCAAAGATAAGCCTATTTGGAGGAAGGGGCAAGGTGTGAGATGACAGAGCGCGTCCACTGAAGTGGCTTCAAGTTAGGTGGCATTGTGTGTTCTTGACGCAGAGGATCCCGGGAGAAAGGACCGACTTCATTAATTAAAAACGTCGGACAGGGAGTGCTCCCGTGGTTCTTTCCTGCAGGACTCAGGCGGCGATTTTGGAATCGCGGCCTGGGGCTAGGCTGAAAGGTTGCCCCCGTACAGCTATCGAGTTCAAAGTCGGCAACTGACTGGAAGCTAGTGCTGACTTAATCGTCAGTATAGTCAGGCTCAATTGCATGAAGAAATTAGTAGATCGATGCTTGTGAATAAAATGACGCTATAAAACCTATCTGATTGATGGTTTTGTATATTTGATGCGATCAAATGATGGCATCATGATTCAAAAGTACTACGAGGGAACCTCTAAAATCATTAACCTATCAATAGAAGTTGGTAAATTGATAGGGATAGTAGACGCAACATATCTAAGAAAACCTCAAACAAATCTACGCCGGGAGAACAGGATAAAGACGATTCAGTCCTCCCTGATGATTGAAGGTAACACCTTGTCGTTAGATCAAGTGACAGCGATATTCGAAAACAAAAGGATTATAGGTCCGGCAAAAGATATAAAAGAGGTTCAAAATGCAATTGTTGTCTATAGTAAACTGAGGGATTTTGATCCATGCAGTGAAGAATCCTATTTATTGGCACACAAAATATTAATGTCGGGATTAGTGGAGAATGCTGGAAAATACAGGGCAAAAGGGGTTGGGATATTTAAAGGAGAACAGATCGCACATATGGCACCTCCTGCATGGAATGTAAGTAATTTGATGAGCAATTTATTTTCCTATTTGAAAGAGAGTGAAGACAATCAAATCGTAAAAAGCTGTGTATTCCATTATGAAATGGAGTTTATACACCCATTCATGGATGGAAATGGCAGAATGGGCAGGTTATGGCAAACATTGATATTGATGCAGGAGAATCCAGTATTTGAGTATTTACCGATAGAAATAGAGATTAAGAAAAATCAAGAAAAGTATTACGAAGCGTTATCAGAATCAGATAAAGAAGGCCTATGTACTAAGTTTGTAGAATTCATGCTTGGAATGATAAAAATAAGTCTGAACGATTTAATAGAAGACCAGAGAAAATCCTTTAGTGATGAGGAGCGGTTGCAATATTTTAAGGAACAAACAGATTTGAAGGAATTTACCAGGAAAGATTACCTGAGGGTATTTAAGGATATATCCACCGCTACAGCAACAAGAGATTTAAAAAAAGGAGTAGACTTAGGAATTTTAAAAAAGAAAGGTGAAAACAGGTTAGCGAAATATGAATTCAAATAAAAATGGTAAATTAAGAATCCGGCACGGCGTGTAGCCGGGCTGTATGGACAAGGGTGCAGTTTTCCACTGCGCCCTTGGTTGTTACGGGAGGAGGACTAGTGTGAGCCTACCCCCCAAACAACCGCCCCACCTCCAACGCCCCAATCCAATCCCGCTCCAGCGTATCCCCCGCCCGGAAAATCCGGATCAGGCGGTAGCCGTCCGTGGAGGGCTCGGTGTACTGCTCCAGCTGCTGCTCCGGCAGATTGACGATCCATACTTCCGGGATGCCGGCGGCAGCGTAGAGCGGCAGCTTCACTTTTTGGTCTTTGTCAAGGCTGGTGTCGGCGACTTCGATGAGGAGGTGGATGTCCTTAGGTTGCGGATGAGCCTTAGCATAATAATCTTCCCTAAAATCCAGAACAGCCAAGTCAGGCTCAGGCTCAGAGTACTTGCTGAGCGAAATAGGGTCTTGGACACTGATAGTGTACTGGTCAGAAAGGGCGGATCGCAGCCAGTTGTTTAGGAGCTTGACTACAGAGGCATGTTTGGATTTTACTGGAGCCATATCAATGATTCTTCCTTCGAGCAACTCGACACGCTTGCCTTCAAACAGACCTGATTCAGACATGCTGTGGTAGTCATCTGTACTGAACTGGTGCAGGGGTAATATTATTTCGGCAGCCCGTTGCGTCATAGGTAGTACTTTTGATCAAAGATAAGCTTAATTAAAGGATGGGGCAAGATTTTATAGCGCAGGGTCTCATGAAGGTGGCTTCAAGTTAGGTGGTATTCAGTGTTCTTTTGTTTGAAGCATAGAACCCTAGGAGAAAGGTCTGACTCTACCTGGCTGAGCTGGTAGACAGGTTCGTTAATAAACTACGTCGGACGGGGAGTGCTCCCGGGGTTTGCCCGTGATACTCAGGCGGCGATTTAGGAATCGCGGCCTGTGTCAGTGAGGCCTGAAGCAAAAAATACGCCCACGATACCTTTTTATCACCGCCAAATTCCTATTTTAATCCTCTGGAAAACAGATGGGGCAGGAGGTCCCGGAGCAGGTAGGCAGGGCTGAGCTACTGTAGGAGCATACCAACAGGAGCCGTCCTCTGCCACAACGAAAAAGTACAGCTGATCATGGCATTGCAGTGACTAAGCTTCCCACCCGGCATTGAACCTCCGCCCCGGCATACCGTTCCAACAGAAAACAACGCCACATGCGTATCTTACTCACCGGCGCGACCGGCTATATCGGAAGACGGCTCCTGCCCGTGCTCCTGGAAGACGGGCACGAGGTCATTTGCTGTGCCCGTAACGCCACGACCTTTGACGTGCCGGAAGGGTGGGAGGAGCAGGTGGACGTTTTTCAGGTCGATTTCCTAAAACCCGTGGATATGCAGGAAGCGCCCCGGGAATTCGATGTAGCCTTTTATCTCATTCATTCCCTGTCTGCTGCCATCGACGATTTCAAATCCCTGGAGGAGCAGGCTGCTACGCATTTTAATGCTTTTGTGGAGCAAACAACTTGCCAGCAGATCATTTACCTCACGGGTATCGTCAACAGCGAGGAACTATCGAGCCACCTGGAGTCCAGACTGCGGGTAGAACAAATCCTGGACAGCGGCAAGGTGCCGCTCACCGCACTACGGGCCGGTATTATCATCGGCTCCGGCAGCGCTTCCTTTGAGATCATCCGCGACCTGGTGGAAAAACTGCCGGTCATGATTGCCCCGCGCTGGGTGAGTACCCGCTGTCAACCGATTGCTATACGCGATGTGATCAAATTCCTGACGGGCGTAATGCTCAAAGAACGGTACTACGGCAAAAACTTCGATATTGGTGCCGAGGATATCCTGACCTACAAGGAAATGCTGCTCGGCTACGCCCGTGCCCGCGGGCTGAAGCGGTCGCTCTATGTGGTGCCGGTCATGACGCCCCGTTTATCTTCCTACTGGCTGTACTTTGTGACCTCCACCACCTACGAGTTGGCCGTCAACCTGGTCAACAGCATGAAAATAGACGTCATCTGCCGACCCAACAATCTGGCGGAAGAGCTGGGCATCGATCCTATCCCTTACGAACAAGCGGTAGCCCTGGCTTTCGATAAGATACAGCAGAATATGGTGGTCAGCAGCTGGAAAGACTCTCTGGTGTCCAGCTCAGACAAAGCGTCGCTCAACCGCTACATTGAAGTGCCCGAGTACGGCTGTTTTGTAGATGAGCAGAAGGTCGCCATTACCCACAATACCCCTGACCAGGTTTGGCAAAATGTAGTCAGCATCGGAGGCGAACGCGGCTGGTACTATGCCAACTGGCTGTGGAAGCTGCGCGGCTACCTGGACAAGCTCGTCGGCGGCATCGGTCTGCGCCGGGGCCGTACCCATCCCAACCGCATCCACGATGGCGATGCCCTTGACTTCTGGCGGGTACTCATTGCCGACGAAGACAAACAACGGCTCCTCCTTTACGCCGAGATGAAGCTGCCCGGTGAAGCCTGGCTGGAATTTCGCATTCAGCACAAAGACGGGCAAGCCTACCTGCGGCAGAAAGCCACCTTCCGGCCGTTCGGACTATTCGGACGACTATACTGGGGAGCCGTGCTGCCCTTCCATTACTTTGTTTTCGGGAATATGGCCAAGCATATCGTGCGTTTTCAGGCTAAAGGGCAGCCTAAAGTCAAAGTTTCCTAAAAAAATTTCCCAACGGAACGGGCAAATAATAGGTTTTCGATAAATGACGCAGTTAGTATGCTGCCAGACGAGGCGCGATAAGGGAGCATCCGTACGGACGTGACCGCAGAGTAACGAAGTATGGCGGCATAATAACAAGACAGAATCGAAAAGTTATTATTTAGCCGTTCCTTAAAAAATCCAATCGGCGCTCAGGCTCGTATGCCTGTCGAAGATCACCCGAATGAATCATTTTTTAATTGAAAAGTAAGCTATGAAAAATTGTATTGCATTAGTAACCAGTATTATGATGGTCGCGCTCTTAGGTTCTCCCTTGCAGGCGCAGTACGATGGTAAAGCAAAGATGAAGAAGGAAAAAACCAAGATGATGGCCGAAAAGGACATCCTTGATGTAGCGGCTTCTTCCAAAATGCATACCACCCTTGTCGCAGCCGTAAAAGCTGCCGGTCTGGTAGAAACCCTGCAACAGCCGGGGCCATTCACTGTATTCGCGCCGACCAATGCGGCTTTTGAGAAGTTGCCGGAAGGCACCGTAGCGACCCTCCTGCTCGAAGAGAACAAGGAGCAGCTGCAGGCCTTGCTGACCTACCACGTTGTGCCTGGCAAAATCACTGCCGATCAGGTTGTGAAAGCCATTAAAGCCAATGACGGCACCGCTACCCTAACCACCGTCAATGGCGCAGAGATCAAGGCTATCTCCGAAGGCAATGCCGTCTACCTGATTGATGAGAATGGCAACCGCGCCCAGGTCTTTAAGACCGACCTTGAGGCGTCCAACGGCACCATTCATGTCATTGATACCGTGGTGATGCCATAACAAGGCAAGGTGTATCAACCTGCATCAATGTAAAACAGACTTGGCAAGTGCCCGTATCAGGGTTTTGCTAAGTCTTTTTTTGTCTGGCCCGCTTTATCGTTCAACTGCAATCGGGCCGGTGCTGCAGCCCCCCTGAACCCCCCGCCTGCCCATCTGTTACAACAGAAGAACCAACCCACTACTCATGCGATATTTACTGACTTTAACATTATTGCTCGGGCTTATAGCCTGCGCCAACAACACCAATGTGTCCGAAGAACTGCCGACAACGACCAAGGCGAAGTCCAGCCGCTGGTCAGACCCGACGCTCATCCTGCCCGATAATTTCGAAGCTATCGTGGTAGCCGATGCGGTAGGCAGAGCCCGGCATATTGCGGTACGCGACAATGGCGATATTTACATTCAGCTCCAAAAAGCGAAAGACGGAAAGGGAATCGCTGCCCTGCGCGATAATGACGGCGATGGCCGGGCCGATACCCTGGCTTACTTCGGTGAACATACCGGCACTGGGATGGAAATTTATAAAGGCTACCTTTACTGCTCCTCCACAACGGAGGTCTTCCGCTATCCACTGCCGGAAGATGGTGCCCTTGTTCCGGACGAAAACAGCCGCGAGCTCGTGGTGAGCGGCTTCCCTCAACAAGGCTCCCACGAAGCCAAGTCGGTCACCTTTGATAACGATGGGCAGCTGTATGTCAATGTAGGCGCCCCGTCCAATGCCTGCATGAAAGAAGCCCGCACCAAAGGGTCAACCGGTATGGACCCCTGCCCGCAGTTGGAATGGCAAGGCGGTATCTGGCAGTTTGATGCCATGCAGACTGGTCAGACACAGCAGGCAAATGGGGAGCGCTTTGCCACCGGGCTGCGCAACTGCGTTGGCATTCAGTTCAATCATGAGGGCAATCAACTGTACGCTATGCAGCATGGGCGCGATCAGCTCAGCTATCTTTTCCCGGGCATGTACAGCTACGAGCAAAATGCCGAACTCCCTTCTGAGGAATTCCTGAAGGTGGATAAGGGCGACGACTTTGGCTGGCCTTATTGCTACTACGACCACAAGCAGGGCAAAAAGGTGCTGGCGCCGGAGTACGGGGGCGATGGAGAAAAGCAGGGGCGCTGTGAAGGCATCGAAGAGCCGGTGGTGGCCTTCCCCGGGCATATGGCGCCGAACGACCTGGTCTTTTACCACAATGAGCAATACCCTGAAAAGTACAAAGAGGGCGTTTTCATTGCCTTCCACGGCTCCTGGAACCGGGCCCCGCTGCCCCAAAAAGGCTACTTCGTGGCTTTTGTGCCCATGCGCAACGGGGAAGCGACCGGTGATTGGGAAATCTTCGTGGACAATATCGCCGCTGAGACGACCATTGAGAAACCGAAAGATGCCAAACACCGCCCCACGGGGCTGGCAGTCGGGCCCGATGGCAGCCTCTACATTACCGACTCCGTAGAAGGTAAGGTCTGGAAAGTCCGCTACCTCGGATAAACGGAAGATCGAATGGTGCCCTTTTTGACGAGGGGCACCATTTGAATTTTAAGGTGAGTGCTGCCGGTGTGCATAAAAAATTCCACTTTTTGAATAGCCTGGCAGTATTTGTCGTTTGCCTATTTTGGTGCATCTCCTAAAAAAATCCTGGATAAGCTGGAGCAGAGCGGGAAGCTCTACCCCAGCAGCCATAGCGCTTAAATGCAGGGGGGGGGCCTTCGGATTCCTCCCGCATTTTCTTACCTTTGCTAACGAACATTCATTCGTATTTTGAAGTCTGTTTACCAAAAGCATTAACCAAACCATGACAGATAAAACCAAGTTAGGCTCCGTAAGCATGGAAGTCGACGAGAAAGGCATTGCCCGCCTGACTTTCGAGCACCCTGCAAGCAACTCTCTGCCCGGCCGTTTGCTGGCTCAGCTGGCAGACACCATCACTGCTGCGGGAGCAGACCCATCCGTTAAAGTGATCATCCTGCAAAGTGGGGGCGACCGTGCCTTCTGTGGCGGGGCAAGCTTCGATGAGCTGATTGCCATCAAGGATTTGGACACTGGCAAGCGCTTCTTTATGGGGTTTGCCAATGTCATCAACGCCATGCGCAAGTGCCCCAAGTTTATCATCGGGCGCATACAGGGCAAAGCCGTTGGTGGTGGCGTGGGGCTCTGTGCAGCGACCGACTACTGCATTGCCAGCCAATGGGCATCGGTCAAGCTGAGTGAACTGGCAATTGGTATTGGTCCGTTTGTGGTAGGGCCTGCTGTGGAACGTAAGGTGGGTAAATCCGCCATGACACAACTGGCCATTAATGCTTCCGAGTGGCGCACGGCGCAGTGGGCGAAGGACAAAGGCTTGTTCGCAGATGTCTTTGAAACCGTGGAGCAACTCGACGCCTATGTGAGCCACCTGGCAGAACGACTGTCGGATTACAGCCCGGAAGCCATGCGGCAGCTCAAAGCAGTCTTCTGGGAAGAAGCTCAGGACTGGGATACCCTGCTCGAAGCCCGGGCGGAACGAAGCGGGGAGCTGGTCCTTTCTGATTTCACCGTGAATGCGATCAACGCCTTCAAACAAAAAGCCTAAGCATGGACCCCCGGCAAATTCTAAAAGACCAATTTCTGCAGATCGTCGATACGCAGTTGAAAAACAATGACCCGGCGCATACCCGGGTGACTTTCGACCGTCTCAGGGCTACCGGCTATAATGAAGAAACAGCCCGCCTGATGATCGCGCAGTGTGTGGCGGCAGAAGTCCGGGAAGTCATGTCGAGCGGAGCGGAATTCAATACTGCCCGCTACATAAAAAACCTGGACCGGCTGCCTGGACCACCTGAATCAGCTACATAATGGATCAAACCCTATCCATGGAAGAATACCTCAAGCCTACCGCTTTTTACGAGTTAAGCGACTCCGCTTTGCTATCCTTTGTAAATGGAGTAATGAAAGGCGGGTCGCCTGTTGAGAAAGCCGTAAAACTGTACTATGCCATTCGGGACGGCTGGCGTTATGACCCTTATCAAATCAAACTGGAGCCCGAAGCCCTGAAGGTTTCAACTTTAATGGCCCGTTCAGATGGCCACTGCATAGACAAAGCCATTTTGCTGATTGCCGCCTGCCGTGTGGTGGGTATTCCTGCCCGGCTCTGTTTGGCGAAGGTGCGCAACCACATCGCTGCCGAGCGTATGACAGCCACCTTCGGTACGGACGAACTGGTGCCCCACGGTTATGCGGAGCTGTGGCTCAATGGCAAATGGGTAAAGGCTACCCCTGCCTTCAATAAAGAGTTGTGTGACCGGCTGGGCGTTGCGCCGCTGGAGTTCGATGGGCATTCGGATTCCTTGTTTCAGGAATTTGATCAGTCCGGTGGCACCTTTATGGAATACCTCGATGAGTATGGTGCCTTTGCTGATGTACCGTTGGAGCGTATGCGGGCGCTCATGCAGCGCCACTACCCTGAGGCTTATGAGAACTATCTTAAGCACGGTAAGCTGATCCTTAAGGAGGCCTGACAACAGGCTGCCCGGCACATCTCCGCATCTCGTTTTGGTGCAGAAAAAATAGAAACTATCCTGACCGAACCATGAATAAAACCGCTATGAAAATCGCAAAAAAATCTCTGCTCGAAGGCTTTCGCCTGATGGCAACCGCCAAGGCCATGACGGAGATTTATGAGGACAACTTCAAATTCGTTTCCAAGTACGTGCACGCCACCTCCCGGGGGCACGAAGCCATTCAGCTGGCTACCGGCATGCAGTTGCTGCCACAGGACTACGTAGCACCTTATTACCGGGACGACGCTTTGCTCCTGGGCATTGGCTTGCAGCCCTACGACCTGATGCTGCAACTGATGGCGAAGCGGGACGATCCGTTTTCCGGCGGCCGGACCTATTATTCCCACCCCAGTCTGAAGGACGAGGATAAGCCTAAAATCCCGCATCAGTCCTCCGCGACCGGCATGCAGGCTATTCCCACCACCGGCGTAGCCATGGGCATTCAGTACAAAGAGCAGCAGGGGCTGGCAGAGGATTTTGGTGGGAAAAACCCCGTTGTGGTTTGTTCCCTGGGCGATGCTTCTGTAACGGAAGGAGAAGTGGCGGAAGCCCTGCAAATGGCCGCACTTAAGCAATTTCCCATTATTTATCTGGTACAGGACAACGGCTGGGACATCTCTGCTAACGCGGCGGAGACCCGGGCGCAAAATGCCGCCGAGTATGCTGCCGGCTTCAAGGGGATTGAAGTGGAAAGCATTGATGGCAGCGATTTTGCAGCTTGTTACGACACCCTGCGCAAGGTGATCCGTAAAGTGCGTAAGGAGCGCCGCCCGTTTTTGATACACGCTACGTTGCCCCTGCTCAACCACCACACCTCCGGCGTCCGCAAGGAATGGTACCGGGATGACCTGGAAGAAGCGGCTGAGCGCGACCCGTACCCGGTACTGCGCGATAAATTGCTCAATGAAGATATTGCTACCGAAGCGGCGGTGGAAAAGATAGAAGCGGAGGTCCGGGCGCTGGTGGCAGAACACTTTGAGCGTGCCCGGTCCGCCGAAGACCCCAAACCGGAAGACTTATACACTCACGATTTTGCGCCCACGCCCATTACCGAAGAGCGGGGCGAGCGGGAACCCGCCGGCGGTACCCCCACCGTTATGGTAGACAGTGCCCTCTTTGCGGTAGAGGAACTGATGCGCCAACACAAGGAATGCCTGCTGTATGGTCAGGATGTGGGCGGGCGGCTCGGCGGCGTATTCCGCGAGGCTGCCACCCTGGCGCAGAAATTTGGCGACGACCGGGTGTTCAATACGCCCATTCAGGAAGCTTTCATCATTGGCAGTACGGTGGGGATGTCCGCTACAGGGCTCAAACCTATTGTGGAGGTGCAGTTTGCCGACTACATCTGGCCGGGGCTCAATCAGCTGTTCACGGAAGTCAGCCGGTCGTACTATCTCTCCAATGGCAAATGGCCGGTCAGCAGTATCATCCGGGTGCCGATTGGAGCATACGGCAGCGGTGGCCCATACCACTCTTCCAGTGTGGAATCGGTGGTGACGAACATCCGGGGCGTAAAAATCGCCTATCCGAGCACCGGAGCCGACCTCAAAGGACTGCTGAAGTCCGCCTACTACGATCCGAACCCGGTCGTAATTTTCGAGCACAAAGGGCTGTACTGGTCAAAAATGAAAGGCACCGAAGCCGCCAAGACCATCATGCCCGATGAAGACTATGTCATTCCTTTCGGGAAAGCGCGGGTGGCTTTACCGGCCAATCCGGAGCAGATAGCGGCAGGCGATTCCCTGGCCGTGATCACCTACGGCATGGGCGTGCACTGGGCGCTGAACGCGGCTAAAGCCTATCCCGGACAAGTGGAGGTCATCGACCTGCGCACCCTCAGCCCGGTGGATGAGGAGGCGATGTACGATGCTGCCCGCCGCCACAACAAAGTATTGGTGGTTACGGAAGAGCCGGTCCATAACACCTTCGCGCAGAGCCTGGCTGCCCGTATTCAGGAGCATTGCTTTGAGCACCTTGATGCACCGGTACGCACGATCGGTTCTGAGAATATGCCGGCTATCCCGCTGAATGAGGTGCTGGAACGGGCTATGGTGCTTTCCATGGAGCAGGTGCAGGAGGCGATAGGGGAGGTGCTGGCGTATTAATTCAAGTCAGGTGGTGGCTTCACAGCCTCACAAAACAACTCACATGAGCACGTTCCATCCCCGAAACCTCCACCGCGAGGGCTATGATTTTGACAGGCTTACGAAAGCCTATCCGCCCCTGCGGGCGCATGTGATCAGGAACCCCGCAGGCGGCCCTACGATTTCCTTTTCAGACCCGGAAGCCGTAAAAGCGCTGAATACCGCCCTGCTCATCGGGTACTACGGCTTACAGCATTGGGACATTCCCGAAGGTTACCTTTGCCCGCCGGTGCCGGGCCGGGCCGACTATCTCCATCATCTGGCGGACCTTCTGGCAGCCGGAGGCCCCCTGCTTACTGGCAAAGACATCCGCATCCTGGATATCGGCACAGGCGCTAATCTGATTTATGCCATCCTGGGGCAGCGCATCTATGATTGGTCTATGGTGGGCACAGAGGTGGATCCCCTTGCCCTGAAAACGGCTAAAGCCCTGATCGACATTAATCCGGTACTGCAAAACGGCATCAGGCTGCGGCAGCAAAAGGATCCCCGCTTCATCTTGGAAGGCATCATCCGTGAGCAGGACTTCTTCCATGCCACCGTTTGCAATCCACCTTTTTACGCCTCCGAAGCAGAGGCAGCCGAGGCTAACGCCCGCAAACGGAAGAATCTCAAGCTCGGAAGGGTAGGCCGCACTGTGGCTGGGCAGCCCGCGGAGCTGTGGACGGAAGGCGGGGAGCGTTCGTTTCTCCTGCAACTCATCAGGGAGAGCCGGGCCTACGGGCAGCAGGTCGGCTGGTTTACCAGTCTGGTGTCCCAAAAGGATAATTTGGAACCTTTGAAGCACGCCCTGGTAAAAGCGGCGGCCAAAGCGGTGAAGGTTATTCCACTGGCTGCCGGTCAGAAGCGTGTGCGGATGCTGGCGTGGCGCTTTCAGGAATAGGGGCATTGCGCTGTTTGCAGAAGCCTGGCATTTGCCCAGGTCTCCGTCCTCACTCCAAGCCGCAGGCCGATTTTAACAAATCCATAGTACTTCCGGTATTATTAACACGTTCTTAGTACCCGTTAAACTGGGATTAAACCCCTTCCGGGCACTAGGGGGCAGTTGTTGAAGGATGTATCTTATGGGAAAGATTAAACCAAACCCGACCACCATGAGGACCCTTCAGTTTATAGTCGCCCTGGCCATCATCACCACCACCTTTTCCTGCTCAGATTATGCCCGTCTGGAACGCAAAGAAGACCGCCTCATTGGCGCGTGGGAATTTGATAAAGCTTTCTACCGGGGCCATGGGCAAATTTTCCGCGACAACGTCATCGATCAGTTCAACGGAGACATCATCGAATTCTACGAAGACTACACCGCAATTTACGATGACTACAGCGAAGGCATCGTTTACGCCGGGGAATGGGAGCTCTTCTTCGACCGCCAATGGGAAGGTGATGATACAGACATCGAGTTCTTCCTGGATATGTACTTCTTTGAACCTTACGGACAGGAGTCTTTTGCCTACTTCACCTGCGTGAATCTGATTACGAGAAATAAGCTGCACGTCCAGGCCCGTACCCGTCATGGTTTGTATACTTTTAAGCTTCGGCGGTTGTAGAGCTTATGAGGGGGGCAGGCACCATTGCCTCTACACCCAAACCAACTTCCCCTCATTCAGTTCCCGCTCCCCATCAAACCGGTAAGCAGTGAGCACCCCGCCCTTCGCCACGCTATAGTCGAGGCAGCAGGCATTGGGCGTCAAAAGCTCAGGCGTGCCCTTCAGCCAGTAGTGACCGAAGAATACCGGGCGGCTTCGGTAGGGTAGTGGGCGGTATCATCGTCCCGGAAAGGCAGGGATGATTACTGATCACAAATCTTGAGATATCTATGCCCGGTCAAACGCTGCGCTGCCTCAACCGCCCGGAGGAGCAGTGGCTATCAGAACTTAAAGTCCAATGGCAATGCATCAAAAGATTTGACTATAAACCAAAATGTATATACCTTTGCAGAGCCTACGCTGCATGAAATCCGACTCCATGTCGTTGAAGGGTATCCTTCTTAGTGCAGTTGCGGGCATTTTTTATTTTAGTGTGTTTGTTTTGGTTAAACTCGGAACGGAGAGGTTTGGGCGTCAGGCACAAACCCGACGCATGAGTTTATGCCGACACGAAGTCATTTTTGGTCCGAAACCACTTCTTCGTCGGTATAGCGGTTTCCTTACCGACTTTCAGCAGACTGTTGAAAATAGTTTTCCATTAAGCTCACTGTAAAGCAAGAGGACGATACAGGCTTATGTTAAGCTTTGGCGCTACTTTTTCAGCCCCCAATTTACCAGGCTCAATTACTTATCGAAAACAGTAGCAAGTTTACTACGTTTTACTTTCAGTGGTTCGAAAAGTTCGAAACACTGAAATTGAGTAGCCCACTAAGCATTCTTCTTTTCAACTATTCGAATTACTCGAATAGTTGCCCATTAATGACATCTCCCATTTTCAGGACAAGCCATTGTAAGACCACTATACAAGACTACTCTTCCTGGAGCAAAGTTGATACCTCCACCCCCAAAGCCCGCGCCAGCTTCGCCAAGTTCAGTACGGCGATGTTCCGCTCACCCCGCTCCACGGAGCTGACGTAGGTACGGTCGAGATCGGCTTCGAAGGCGAGGGCTTCTTGGGAAAGCTGCTTTGCCTTGCGCAGCTTGCGGATGCGGGCGCCTAGTTGGGAGAGGTAGGATTGCTCGTCTTTGTCGTAGGGCATATGGCGTTTTAGAAGGCATATTGACCAAAAGTAGATTATAAGTCTACGGACTATAAGTATCATTTTGGATTTTCTGCCTATATTTGTAGCTCACCAAAACGCCAATCCATGAAACCTAATGCTATCCCGGCACGACCTGCTCTGCCTTGGATGTACCTATTGCTGATAATTATATCACTCCTGCTGCTGTATCTGCCAATATTCTACCTCCCCACTACCCCACCTCCAGAAGTCGCCATCGAACTCAGCACCGATGAACTGTTGGCCTTAGAGGCAGCGTATGAGCAAGGATTCGACCATCCCGATCCAGATGGCGACGATCCCTGTCTGCGGCTGCAGCTCCTCCCCTACAAGAAGCTATCCGCTTGGCGCAAACAGTTCCGTAAACGCGGTTTCACTATCCAAAAGATCAAAGACATGCTAAAAAGCGGACGGCGGGAGATATTGATCCACCCAGAAAAGAGCACCCGCTACACCAAAATTTTCGACTCCAAAGGTAATTGGATTGTAGTTGACTTCGTAGATTGCATCATCTGGCAAGTTGCCCCTCATAACTTTAAGTAATATGGAAATCGGACAAAACACTACCCTCTACGTCAAAGCCCTCTCCAACGGCGAATGGTTCGGTGGCTGGGCACCGGTGCAGGCCCGGATGGAATGGCTGCGCCCGGATGGAAATGCGGCGCTGTTTACGATTACGGAGGAGGGGTTGGATGAGGAGGATGAGTATGAGTTTTACGCTGCCGGTACTTTGGTTATTGCGGTTTTTGAAGAGGGGGATTGGCGGGGGAAAAACGGGGTAATAGTAGGCTAGCTTTACTGACGTCAACCACATTTTAACATGACAACACAAAAGTTAAAAAACATCATCAACCATTACAAAAAAAGGGCGCGGAAAAATTATTGGGAATGAAATTGCGCGATAAGTGCATAAGAAAAGTAAATTTGCCAGATCCATTTCAAACTGATGAATTAACACCTGCTGAAATTGAAGACATCCTTTGCATTTACAAAGACAGGTTTGACAAAGTCGAAATAGAAAAAATAAAAAACTGCAGCTGATCAAGTCGTGACTACTAATGCTTAAGCCAGTACCCCCTCCAGCCGCTCCTTCCACCGCCGCCAATCCGGCATTTCCCTGGTCTGCAATTCGTAGAAAGCAGCGCTGTGATTTGGGTGTAGCAGATGGCACAATTCATGCAGGACCACATACGAAATGCAGCCTTTAGGGGCTTTGACCAACTCCACATTGAGGATGATTTTCCCGGCGGGGGTACAACTGCCCCAGCGCTTGTCCATCCATTTGATAACCGTCGAGGTCGGCGATACTTTATATTTCTCGAATCGCTGTACCCATTTTTCGGCAATTGCAGGAAATTGGATTTCCGCCCGCTTTTTGTACCAAGCCTTTACCAGGCGTTCCGTATCGTTTTTATCCGGGGTGAACACTTCCAGAAAGCCGCGTTTCAATTTGACCGAGGCTTCCCCGGGGCGCTCGTACACCTTCAACCGATACTGCCTCCCAAGGTATAGATGGCTTTCTCCGCTGACGTACCGGCGCGGCGGCGTCCGGGGCTCAAAGGACAAAAAGTAGCTTTGCTGTTTCAGAATCCAGGGTGCACGCTTGCGGATTTTGGACTCGATTTTTTCCCATTCCGCACCAGTTGGCGCTTTAACGCTGACCGAACGGTCAGGATGCACGGTGATCCCCAGCGTCTTCCGCTCCTGATAAGTCAACGAAAACGCTATGGTTTCCGACCCGAATGCTATGCAGTGTTCGCCTTGCTCTATGCTCATTACTGATACCTCAATTTTGCCACTTCAATACTTTTGGCTGCAATATCGTCGATTTCTCCAAAGGTAAGCTTCAGCCCGTGTTTGTCCCGGATTTGGTCCATCAGGAAGTCGCCAATGGCAATTTCCAACTGCCCGATCAGATTAGTCTTGTTTTTCCAGTCTACTTTGGGCATACCATTGTCAAGTACGATGGATTGTACCAAATTGTCAATGCCCAGCCCGGCATCCACTGCCACAGAACGGGCCACTTCAGGGGCTTCCATCTTTTCTTTGATGGACTCAAAGGCGATGCCGTAGAAGGCCTGCGCCACTTCCCTGCCCTGCAAAGGGGCCGGAATATCATCCCCGGTACGATTAAGGACGGCCTCTTCGATTTCCTGCGAGCGCTTCAGGTATTCTGCCTCTGAAATCCGGCGCTCCTCATACGCTTTGATGGTTTCTTTGAGCAGCTCGGAGAAGCGCTTGTAAAACACTGGGTCTTCATCCATGCGCTCGTTGATGTGCTTAGCGGTGCGGTGGGCGATGGTGTCTGCCTTGGCGGCTTTGCCCACGATCTTTTCTACCTCTTCTTCAAACTCATCTTTGTCAAAGATATTGACGAGTTCGGTGATGGGCTTGACCTCATGCGAAGTGACGTGCTTGTCGATCAGTTTCTGAATCTGCTGCTCGTAGGATTTGAAGTCGATGGTATCGGCAAACCGCTGCCGCACCGAAGCGCGGAGCTTGGAGAAAAAGCCCAGATCGAATTTATAACGGTTGACCTCTTTTTCCGGGGTTTGGGTATGCCATTCCACGCTGGACAGTGCCATTTTCAGGAGGCGGGCAAATTGGCTGAGCTTGTCGTAAAACTGCGCGCGCCGGGCCTCATCTCTCAACACCTCTTCATAAGCTGGCTCATCGTAGCGATTGTCTACCGTTTTGAATAAATCCCAAAGTTCGGAATGGGCCTGCGGCAGCTTTTGTGCTTCCTCCAGAACATTGATCATAGTGAAGGCCAGATCTTCCGCATCAAAATCCTGATAACTCGAGTAGGTGCGCAGGGCTTCATCCAGTTCTTTGAGCACTCCGTAGTAGTCAATGATATAGCCATAATCCTTGCCAGGGTGGACACGGTTGACCCGCGCGATAGCTTGCAGTAAAGTATGCTCGCGCAAGCTGCGGGTGATGTACAAAATGGCATTTCTAGGCGCGTCGAAGCCGGTGAGCAACTTATCGACCACTATAATGATTTCCGGTTCGTCATCGTATTTGTAGCGGTTGATTAGTTGCTTTTCGTACTGCCGGGGGCTGCCGCCGAATTCGTCCATTTTGGCGCTCCAAAACCGCTTGACCGTGTCATTCGATTCCTCAAACGCGCTTTCTTCCCCTTCGCGCATATCGGGAGGGGAAATGAGTACCTCCGCGCTGACTTTGCCGATTTCATCCAGGTACTTTTTGTACTGTATAGCGGCAGCTTTGCTTTGGCAAACCAATTGCCCTTTCCAGTCTGTGCCGTCACTGACATCAAGGTAGTGCTCGCTGATGTCCCAGGCGATGGTATAGATTTTCTGCTCGGCTACATTGAGCTGATCGGCCCGGCTGAATTTCTTTTTCAAATCTGCCCGCTGATACTTTGTGAGGGGTTCAGACACTTTCGTGAAATAGGCATCCAAAGGGCGCTCATTGACTTCCTGCAGGGCGTGGCGGCCTTCGTAAAGCAGCGGTACTACAGCTTCATCTTCCACTGCCTGGTCTACGGTGTATTTGTCGATCAGCCCACCGAATTTTTTTGCTGTATTTTTCTCCTTTTTGCGCAAAGGCGTACCGGTGAAAGCTACAAAACAGGCATTGGGCAGCGCTTTTTCCATGCTGATATTGAAAATGCCGTGCTGCGAACGGTGCCCTTCGTCGACCAGCACAAAAATATCCGGGGAGGTAAAAGGCTGTTTGACCTGATTGACGGCTGTCTCAAATTTGTTGATAATGGTCGTGATGACGGCATCACTTTTGCTACCCAGCAATTCCACCAGGTGCTTGCCCGTTCTGGCTTGCAAAACCGGAATCTGGCATTTGTTGAAAGTACCATAGATTTGGTCGTCAAGGTCGACCCGGTCGGTGACGATGACGATTTTGGGGTTGCGGATGTTGTTGTCCAGCGCAATCGCCTGAGCCAGCATGACCATCGTAAGCGACTTGCCGCTGCCTTGGGTGTGCCAGACCACGCCCCCAGTGCGCTTGCCCTGTTGCAGTACCGCAATCCGCTGCATGGTTTTCTTGATGGCAAAATATTGCTGATAACGGGCAACCTTTTTGATGCCCGCGTCAAATACGATGAAGTTGAAGACCAGGTCCAGCAGGCGTTCCGGGCGGCACAGACAGTACAGGTAATGATCTTGCTCAGTGGGCAACTGTGACTCAGCCAGCAGGTTTTGCACCATATGCCGGGTGTAGCTGCTGCGGCTTTGCAATATTTTCTGCTCCTGCTCCGGGTCGAGTGGGGCGTTTTTGGCGGAAGCCAGTTCCTGCTCTAATTGGCCCGGCTGCCCGGATTGTTCTTTCCACTTTGACCAGAACTTTTCCCGGGTGGCTGTGGTGGCGTAGGCGGCAGCATGGGTAGCCAAAGACAAAAGTAATTGCGAATAAGCATACAACAAACGGATGCCGTCTTCCCGCTGATTGCGCAAGTGCTGGGAAATGGCCTGCGGCAGCGGCTCCTTCATATCCGGCCGCTTGCACTCTATGACCACCAGCGGAATGCCGTTGACAAACAGCACGATGTCAGGTACGTAGTGCTCGTGGCTGCCCGCCCGCTGCACTTTGTATTCTTCGGTAACGTGAAAGGTATTGCGGCTCCAGTCTTTCCAGTCAATGTATTGCAGCGTATGGCTTTTTTTGTCGCCCTCTATGGTCTGCTCCAGCGACTTGCCCAGGGTGAGCAATTCATAAACCGATTGGTTGGCAGTGATCAGTCCTTCCTGCAAAGGGACCTCTTTGAGGGCGTTTACACCGGTTTGGATGTTGGCATCCGTGTAGAGATAAGCTTCGCCTTTGTACTGTATGCGGTTGATGCGCTGCAACTGCGCCCGCAGGATACTTTCCAGCAGCACATTGCCCGTTTTGCCGTTACGCGCTGCTAGGGCTTCTTCTGGACTGAGGTAGGTGTAACCCAGACTTTGCAGAAAGCGCAGGGCGGGGATTTGGGAGATGTGGTCTTCTTGAAACGATGGGGTGCGCATACTCTTAAGTATTACAGTGCTATGCTTTCCAGCCAATCCAATGCTTTCTTTTTCCGGTCGCTGCTGCTATCCTGTTGCTTGACGAAGCGGTCGACTAACCCTCTGGTCAATAGCTCGCCGAGTGAGCCCTGTGCAATTAGCTCAGGGTAATAGGGAATGTCTTCCATCGCCACAAGTTCGCTGTAGCCCGTTTCCGGATTTCGATAGCAGAATACCACCTTAGGCACGGCATCGTCCGGCAAGGCATCAAGCAGTGCGGGGTTATGGCTGCTCAATAGCAGCGTCAGCTGCCGCTCTTTGGCCAACTCATGCATCGTAGCCAGTAATTTGTGAGCACGGCTGGGGTGAACACCGTTATCGACCTCTTCCACAATTACGGTACTGCCTTCCTTCGCAGAAAGCAGGATAGCTCCGAAAGCCAGTATCCGCAAGGTGCCGTCAGATAGTAGTGCTGCTTCACAAGAACGGTTTACACCTCCAAACGACTCTGTCAATTGCAGCATCACCTCCTTCCTGGGGGTATGAATGAAGTCGATATCAGTAATGGCTTGCTCCGGCACACTTGCTATAAAATCTAGTAAAGCTTGCTTATTAGCAGCCCGGTTAGGATTCTCTGATTTGAGCAAATAGTGAAGCGTACTTGACAGATTACTGCCATCGCCAAGCAGGGTGTAGTCGCTTTCAAAGCTGTAGCCTCTCATCCTTGAAGGCACTGGGTCCAGAAAAACAATATTCAGCAGGTGCTTTTCAAAAGCTTTGGCTGTGGATGGGATAATTTGGCCGGACTTCTTATGCCCCTCTGCAAAGCGGGAAGCGTTCATCAATTGCAGGAAAACGGCCGTTTGATCGGTACCGCTTAACAGCGGCTTCTTACCGCCACGGGCAAAGTTGTTGTATTCTATTTCTATAGCAGTCTGCCGGCCTGCGCTTGGCTTCTTGATTTGGTACAACGGGTAAGGTTTGGGGCGGCTTTCGCCTGCGAAGACCTTTTCTCCATCAATATGCAGCTCTCCGCCCTCCCGGACTTCAAAGGATACTTCCAGCTGATTATACTCCCGTCCTGATATGCTCCCTCCAAGGGCAAAGCGCTGCAGGCCTGCACGAGGCAGGTCCTCTATTTTGCCCCTTACCACCTGATCGTTTTCATTGACCTTGTACTGCAAAGCTGACAGCTTCTGCCCCTGCGCCAGCCAGTTCAAGAAACGGATCGCTTCCAGTGCGTTGCTTTTACCGGACGCGTTGGCTCCGATGAGCATCGTCAGGGGCGATAGCTTGAGCCTTGCTGATTGGTAACTTTTAAAGTCCTTGATGTGGATTTCCTGAATCATACCCTTACGTTTGCTCCAATATAAAGAATTATTTCAGTGCTGGCACAACCCCCATACTTAATAAGCCTCCCGCCGGATACGCTTGTCCGGGAGAAAATCCCAAACCATAGAGCTATAGTGCCAGTCGAACCACTGATTGAACAATATCCAGGAGCGATGCTCCGGCCAAAACTCGGGAAAAGAGCACATCCCTTCCAGCAAGTCTTCAAAGATCATTGCGTAGTTGGCTTTCAAAAAGCGCTCCACCTCCTTTATTTCCCAGTCTTGATCTATGAGGCCGGTCCAGCATTCGTCCATGACATCTACCTCACGGCCAGCAAACACCTCGTCAACCCAATCGTAGAAGGGCTGCTTTGGTGTGACGATCAATAGTGCGCGGTTGAGGGTTTTTCTTTTAGCCATGTGATGTTGGGAATTCTGAATTCCATTAATTGTTCGTTAGTCGCTCCAGAAATTGGCGGGTGCTGAGCACGCGCATGTTGGGAAAGGTTATGTTTTTAAGTATACGGAAGTGGCGGTTGTCCGTTACAATGAAGTTTAATTTGCTTCTTCAGCCAGCCAGGTCTCCATCGTTTCTTCGTTCCAGCCGTGTTCATCCCAAAGGCGGTCCATTTCATCACTGGCCTGTTTGGCAAAATAATTGGCCAGAAGGCGTCGCACGTCTTTGAGCTGCTCCTCATTCAACTCCATGCTGTATAGCTTGAGCAGCTCAAGTTGGAGGTTGGTCAGTGGTTTATCTAATATCATAGCTTACTATTTTCAAAATTCAACATGGATAACCAGACTTTAGTTTCTGTTTCACCAGTCTTCCCCAGGTGTCCAGAACTTCAACAGCGATTCCCGCCCCACATGATAGCAGTACTGCTTAGCCAGGGCTTTGAGGTCTGCACCTTCGTCAATGGCTACGGCATCCTGTGCCACAAAAGCACGCCGGATAACCTGAAAATTCCGGGTCTTTTTGTCCAGCAGTTCAAAGGTCATTGTCCAATCGTATTTTTTCCAAAGATGTACACGGTCACCAAATTGCTCTCGGGCTTCTTCAGCCGAGAGGTACAACTGATCAAAATAATTGCTGAACTGCGAAATGCTGATGGCAATACCGCCCCGCTCCGCTGTGATGATAAAGTCTTTGACCGGGGAGTAAGCTTCCATAGCACTCCGGACTATAGCCTGTTCTTCGTTCGTAGTGTGTACGGGCACTCTTTTCCGAATCACCACCTTGCCATCGTAGGGGTATTCCACGACCTCGTAGTCCTCCGGCACTTCCGTGATCAAGTCTTCCGCCTCGGAGTCCTGCGTCAGGTAATACCGTACTTTTCCGGTTTTGGTGGGAACAGCACGCACGTAATAGGTCTTTTTCTGTCGGTTGGTGTAGCTGAATGAGGAATTGACCATAAGAGTATTTCTAGTTTTCTCTGGTGTTTCAGACTTAATGAGTATTGATTTAGAAGTCAGAATATCCTAACATAGCGCATCCCCACTTATTGTCCAAGTTGACATAAACACAAAATGTACGTACATTTACATTATGTTCACTGCACAAATACGACTGCAGATCGCTGAAAAGTAATTTTCTTAAGTGCAGTTGTGGGTATTTATGATAACGCAACTGATAAAGAATTAAGTCGACTGGGTTTGGCCGCATGGCCTTATCGAGCCGCGAAAAGTCCCCGGTTCTTCAACCGGGGCATCTTTATTTCCGGACTATTCCCATTGGGTCATTTTTGGAAATACAAGACCGGAAAGAATATAGTAAGGCGACCCATACTTATGCAATCCCGGGTCCCCACTTTCGTCTACATACATGAAGTGCATATTCTATGGATTTACGCGCACCTTCCCCGTCAGCAGCCGCTGCATCAGCCCTTTCTTTTGCGTCTGTAAAGCCCGCTCCTTCTCCCGCAGCAGGCGGATTTCCTCGTCGGCCTGAGTGAGGATGGCGGCTATGGCGGTCTGTTCTTTTATCTGGGGTATAGGAAACTTCAACTTCAATATGCTTTTTTGAGAAATAAGTGGTTGCCCACCCTTATTTCTGAACCTTTTCAGTTGCTTGAAATCCAGAAAGTAAGCAAGGAAATTGATAGACGTACTATGATAAAACTCCTTGGTAAAAAGACAATTGTCGGTTACCCAATAATCACCATTAGCTACATGAACACAACCACAATACTCTCCTACACGACCGATTAAAATCTTGCCTCCTGAAAGCAATGATTTATCTGTATATCCCATAATTCCATTACCGCCATAAACAGGTTTGTTTATATTTTTAGTTGAGCTTGACCGGGTATTATTGGGTTTGGTTTTTCCACTACTCAAAGAAAACAGTTGCCCTAGCTCTAAGGCATCCCATTCCCCCTCAAACCCCTTCACCCGCACCTTCCCCGTCAGCAGCCGCTGCATCAGCCCTTTTTTCTGTGCTTCTTTTTCCTGCAGGAGCTGCCGGGTGAGGGCGATGGCGCGGTCCCAGGTGGAGAGGATGGTGGCTATTTTTTGTTGCTCGGGTAGGGGGGGGAGTGGGACAGGAAGCTTCTTCAGCTGAGTTGAGTTTATACTAGCCAGATTAGTACTCTGTTTTGACGAGAGCATAAAGTACTTTCTCCCTTGCCAGCTTCTCGTAAACTCGGCAAGAATATTTGGTAAAAGCTTTTCCTTGTTTGTCCTTACAGCAAATATGTGATTTTGATGTATGCAGTTTTCAATTTCATTCATCCATATGGTACCTCGACCTAATTTGTCAGCATCGCCTCCTTCTGTGAGTAATATATCTCCCTTGCGAAGAAGATACTTGGGTACTTCGTCCGTAGGGACTTCAATTTCCTTTACAACTTCTAAATCCAAATATCCGTCTTGTACATTTGCAACTCTCATATAAGGCACCAAAGATGTCTTCGTACCTGGCTTAATTTTTCTTCCTTTTGCAATACCCTTTTGAATGGTACTGATATTTGCCAATTCGTTCACCTCCCACTCCACCGGCAGCCATCCGAGTTTGGTTTTTTTGTAGCCGGGTTGAGTACTGGAAGAGGGTATGTTATCGTAATGGTTAGTCATAGTTGGTCTAGGCTAGGAAATCAAATTGGTGATTAAATGCGATGAGTATCTACGGTCTCTCTATGGAGCAACTCCAACATGCGCTGAACAAAATACTGCTCACTGGGCTTCATTGGTTGATAGTTAAAATCTTTAAATTCATTGAATCTTACTGTTAAATAAATTACCTTCACAGAAGGTAAAATGCTTACCTAAGACAAAAAGGCAGGTAGGCTTGGTGAGATTGACTCGTGAGAGCGGCACTAAGATCCTCCTGCCTAAGTTACCATTAGGCTTTCCAACCGGGAAGCCTTTCCTTTTTGCAATGAACCTATGGCAGTATAGTAGTCCAATAAAATAGAAGACTCGCCCTGGTACGCTGATCTGACGGGAAGCGTGGCGAGTACTGTTGCTATAAATATACGTACAAAAGGTCATAATGTCCAGCTTGTTTGGACATTTTTTTAAAAGAGACGCAATCGCACGAACGGTCTCACAGAGGCGTTTTTGCGTCAACCGCAACGTTTCTTCCCCAAAGCAGAATTTTACTAAAGCGGTAATTTTTTCATTCATCATCCTTCCCTTTTTGCAGGGATTTGATCGTTTCATCAAAATCCGACTCCAGCCGCTCATCCTCTTGTTGCCGAAAAATCTCGTAGGCTTTATCCGCCAGTTCACGTGCAATTTTGGCAGATACCTTGCCCGCATTCTGCAGGACATCGTATTCATTGAATTGCAGGAAAGCGTCCAGCTTTTTCACCCAGTCGGCCATTTTCATCGGGATTTGCCGCTTGGCTTGGTTTTCGGCATAGTCAAGGTACATAGTGACGATGCGTTCCAGCCCCTGTAGCTCTTCCTCGTTCAGGTAGTTTTTGGCAATGTGGGTATCGGACTTCAGGATTTTGCCCGCCGGGGCGTGCTTCCAGCTCGTCAGCCCCATATTGGGCTTGGAAGCATCTACCCGTTTGGCGATGATTTCAGCGGCAGTCAGCCCGGTGATCGCCCAGTGGAGCTTATTTTGCACCGTTTTGTAAAACTGCTGCGTAATCGGGGCTTTGGGGTCGTAGTCGATGCTGGCCTCAGCGTACAGGTCGGTGATTTTCTGGTAGAAGCGCCGCTCTGAAGCGCGGATTTTCCGGATGCGCTCCAACAGCTCGTCAAAGTAGTCTTTGTCGAACCGCTTGCCCTGTTTGAGCCGCTCGTCATCCATCACAAACCCCCTGATGAGGTACTCCCGCAGCACCTTGGTAGCCCAAATCCGGAATTGCGTAGCCTGATAGCTGTTGACCCGGTAGCCGACAGCGATAATGGCATCGAGGTTGTAGAAGTCGACCATTCGGCTGACCTCTCGGTTGCCTTCCGTTTGAACTATTCGAATTTTTCGAATAGTTGCTTCTTCCCGCAATTCCCCGCTTTTGAAGATTTCCTTCAGGTGGTAGTTGATGGTCTGCACCTCCACGCCGAACAGCTCAGCCAGCTTCTTTTGCGTCAGCCAAAAGGTTTCGTCCTCAAAGCGGATTTCCACTTTCACCGCTCCGTCCGGTGTCCGGTAAAGAATGATGTCTGATTCCTGCATGGCATTAGTGTTTTAAGCCGAGCTCTTTCAAGTAAGCCGCCATCTGCTCCTGTACCTGCGACAGCTCCCTTTCCAGCCCCTCGATGCGCTGCGCTACCGCGTCCAGGTCTACTTCCGGCTCTTCCTCGAAGGTATCCACGTAGCGTGGGATATTGAGGTTGAACTCGTTCTCTTTGACCTCCTCAAAGGTGGCAACGTAGGCAAATTTGTCTTCCACCGTGCCCGGCTGCAGTTGCCCCTGCTCAAACTGAGCATGCAGGCTGACGATGTGCTCCATGTCTTTTTCGCGCAGCACATTTTGGTTTTTGCCCTGTTCGAAGCGCTGGCTCGCGTCTATGAAGAGTACATCGCGGTTGTCACCCTTGCCTTTGTTGAAAATGAGAATAGCGGCAGGAATACCGGTGCCAAAAAACAAATTCGCAGGCAGTCCAATTACCGCCTCAAGCAGGTTTTCTTCAATGGTTTTTTGCCGGATCACCCCTTCTGAGCTTCCCCGGAACAGCACGCCGTGGGGCACCACCACGCCTACTTTGCCCCGGCCCTCATAGGCAGTTTCGATCATGTGGGAGATAAACGCCCAGTCGCCTTTGCTCTTGGAAGGTGCGCCCCGCCAGAAGCGGTTGTAGGTGTCGTTATCAGCGACTTCTTTTCCCCATTTATCAAGGCTAAAAGGCGGATTGGCGACCACGGTATCGAATTTCATCAACGCATCCCCTTCCTTGAGCTTAGGATTGCGGATGGTATCTCCCCAGCGTATCGTGGCATTGTCCATGCCGTGCAGGAACATATTCATAACCGCCAGTGCCCAGGTGCTGCCGTTGGCCTCCTGCCCGTACAGCGCGAAGTTGTCCGAGCCTACCTCTTTACCAGCTTTGATGAGCAAAGAGCCCGAGCCGCAGGTAGGGTCGCATATGCGTGCCCCCGGCGCGGATTTCGTCAGTTTGGCGATCAGGGTAGAAACCTGGCTGGGCGTGTAGAATTCCCCCGCTTTTTTCCCCGCATCAGAAGCAAAGAAGCCAATCAGGTACTCATAGGCATCCCCGATAATATCCTGCCCGTCCAATGCAGATGGGCGGAGGTCAAGTCGCTTGTCGCTAAAGTCGATCAGCAGGTTTTTCAGGCGGGTATTTTTGTCTTTGACATCCCCCAGATTGCTGGAGTTGAAATCAATGTTTCGGAATACGCCGGCACCGTCTTCACCAGATAGCTTTTGTGGGTTGGCCTCTTCCAGTGCCTCTAATGCCTGATTGATTAGCTCACCGATGTTGGGCTCATTGCGATGCTCATAGAGATAGCTGAAGCGGGCATGTGGAGGTACAATGAAACGCTCTTTTTGCATGGCCCAGTCTGCCCGCGCCTCATCGCCTTTATAGCGCTCTAAATAAGCTTGCCACCGGTCCAGCCAGACATCGCCCACGTACTTGATGAATAGCATAGTCAGTACATAGTCTTTGTACTGCGAAGGGTCAATCACGCCCCGGAAGGTGTCGCAGGCTTTCCATACGACATTGAATACATCTTCTTTAGTCGTTTTATGCATTTTTTCTGTTTTTTCCATTGGCTAAAAAAAGCAATAAATGCTCGTAATACCTGTCTTTTGATTTTTTAAGATTGTCCATGAAGCATTGTTCTATTAGCCATTGCTCCGCTACCTTGATAATTTCCTGCTGCTCCTCCATAGAGGGTATCGGTATTTGAACTGACGAAAGTGCTTTCTTGGATAAAGACTGTACTTGTGTTCCCTTAGATAGACTTTGCAGGAGCTTCTGATAGCGTTGAGTATTCAACAGCCATAGCAAATAGTCTGGCATTAGGCTCTGCTCTTTCAAGCGGATTACAAAAAAGGTGGATGAGGCCACAGCTTGGCCGATTTGCTCCTTGTAAAGACAAGCTCTATTCGCTATTCCTTTTGCAACAAGCAGTATATCCCCTTCAATCAGCAAATGCTTTTCAAGGCGCTTATCTAATTCAAGGCTTTTGGTTAAAGGGGCTTCTTGCCTAAATCTGCCGTGCTCGTCGAAGTGCTTAGCTTGCAGGTAGTAAAGCTCCCCGCCAGAGCCTTCTTTTTGGTAGATGCCGGTTGTGATTTGAGCGATTTGATGAAGGGGTTTCTTCATTTTTGTATATAGCTTATGCGTGTTTTAATGCTTTTAAGATAATTTAAATCAAAATAATAGCAATACAAATTTAAAGAAGAAGCACCAAAAGGTCAAATCTTTTCAAAGATTTATTTCTTTGTAATTGTTGTACAAAATATAAAAATATGGTGCTAAATAAGAGGTGAAACCTTGCTTGCCGAGTAAAACATGCTACTATTGCGCATTTCAAGTGCTGATTTTTTGCTTCAGCCAGGCTTGCCAAATACTACTATGCAGCAATTAAAAACCGCTCTATTTCTCTTCTTGATTTCATCAGCTTCAGCTAAAGCTCTCTGGCTATGCCTGATTCCGCTGATCGGCAGGAAACACACAAAAAAAGGACCTCGAACGTTTTTTGCATAGTAGCGTTAAGCGCACCGTAAGTCTTTAGGGTCTCATTCCTAATTTACTTACTACCCCTGCCCACCACGCGCTCGCTCAATCATAATCGCCTCAAGAATATTCTCGGTATTCAGCACGCCGAGGAGGTCGCCTTCGGGGCTGTAGACGGGGCAGATGCTCAGGTTGCGCTGGTTCATCAGGTCGTAAGCTTCATTGAGTTCCATGTCCGGCGCGAGCCTGACCCAATCGGTATTGACGATGCGTTTGATGCGTTCTGCCGGGCCCATTTCCTGTAGCCCGCGCAGGATGTCATCCCGGGAGATGGTGCCGATGAGGTCGCCCTGCTCGGTGACGATGAAGTCCTTTTCCTGTCCGTCCAGCAGGGTGTCGATGGCTTCGCTGATGGGCGACCAGGCATCCATTTCGGTGAATTGGTGCATGAGTACGTCTGAGACCTTGAGGTCGGTGAGGAGGTGGCGGGTGGTTTCGTAACGCGATTCTCCGCTGGCGCCCAGAAAGATGAACAGCCCGATAAAGATCAGCCAGAAGTCGTACATAAAGCCCAGGAAGACGAAGCCAATGGCCAGAAATTGCCCGATCTGAGCAGCTATGGCGGTGGCTTTGGCCCGGTTGTACTTCATCGACAGCAGTGCCCGCAGTACCCGTCCGCCATCCATGGGGAAGGCCGGGATGAGGTTGAAGAGCACCAGGATGATGTTGACGGCCAGCAGGTTGGGGATGAAGGCATTGCCCAGGCTGATCTGACTGGGGTCTTCCAGTTGTTCGGTGGGGAAGGTGATGCCTGCCACTTGCATCAGGATAAAGAGCAGAAGGGCAATCACGACATTTACAGCGGGCCCGGCGATGGCTACGAGCAATTCTTCGCGGGGCTTCTCCGGCATTTTCTCCAAACTTGCCACCCCGCCAATTGGCAAAAGGGTAATGCGGCGGGTGGGGACGCCGAAGCGGCGGGCGGTCAGGGCGTGCCCGTACTCGTGCAGCACCACGCAGGCGAAGAGGGTGAGGATAAAGGCCACGCCCAGCAGGGCTTCCTGCATGTTTTGCCCGGAGCCCAGGCTCGACAGGAAAATCCACCCCAGCAGAATGAGGAATGTCCAGTGGATGTAGACATTGATGCCGAAGAGGCGGGCAATCTTTAGGGACCAGCTCATGGTAGGTTTTATTAATTAAACCGTCTGATGCCTCGATTTTGTTCGGCAAAAAAGAAAGGGCTGCTCCCTGTTACCGGAAACAGCCCTGCTTAATATGCTTTAATATGCCTTACTGGCAGCCCATGCTGGCCAGTTGCTCTTCCAGGTTTTTGACCTTGGCCTGGCCGTCAGCCAGTTTCATGCGCTCGCGCTCCACTACCGGTGCGGGGGCATTATTGACGAAGCGCTCGTTGCTCAGCTTTTTCTCCACGCTGGCTACGAAACCCTTTTGGTATTCCAGGTCTTCTTTAAGTTTTTTGCACTCGGCTTCCGTGTCAATTTCCTGATTGAGCTCCAGGAAAAACTGGGTCTTGCCGGACAGGAAGGACACGCTGTTGGGGACTTCTTCGCTGGTGAAGTCCAGCCCGGACAGGTTCGCCATCTTGATGATCATCTCGCGCAGCCCGGTAAGTTCGAACAACGCGCGGCTGTTGGCTTCGTCCTGAACGAAAAGGGCGAGCTCATCTTTCATCTTCACGCCTTTGCTGTTGCGGGTCTCCCGTACACTGGCTACGATATTTTTGGCCTGCTCGATGCGGTCGATCAGCGCCTGATCGTAAGCTTCAGCGGTTGGGTACTTGCTCATCACACAGTCATCCCCGTCAGCCCGCTCCCGCAGGTTGTGCCAGATTTCTTCGGTGATGAAGGGCATGAACGGGTGCAGCAGGGTCATTAGCCGCTCGTAAATGCTGAGGGAAGCCTCCAGGGTTTCGGCATCAATCGGCGCGCCATAGTCGGGCTTGATCATCTCCAAATACCAGCTGCAAAAGTCGTCCCAGATGAGTTTGTACAGCATCATGAGGGCGTCTGAAAGGCGGTACTGCTCGTACTGCTGCCCCAGCTTTTCGATGGTCTCGTTCAGCCGCTGTTCCATCCACTGTACGGCAAGGCGGTTGATGGCATCGCCTTCGCCGGCTTTGACCTCCCATCCCTTCATGAGGCGGAGGGCATTCCACATTTTATTGCAGAAGTTGCGGCCCTGCTCGCAGAGCTTGCTTTCGTTCAGGACCTCCTTCGTTTCCGGATCGAAAGGGGCATCGAATACAATATCGTTGCCGGCTGCTGCACTGGAGAGCATCGCAAAGCGTACGCCATCCGCACCGTAGTTCTCGATGAGCTGCAGGGCATCCGGTGAGTTGCCGAGCGACTTGCTCATCTTGCGGCGGTCTTTATCGCGGACCATGCCGGTGAAGTAGACATCGTTGAAGGGCTGAATGCCTTTTTCCTTTTTGGCGGCTTCGCCGAGCAGCCCCGGGGCATACTCGTATCCCATCATAATCATCCGGGCTACCCAGAAGAAAATGATGTCCCAGCCCGTCACCAGCACATTGGTCGGGTAGTAGTAATTCAGCTCTTCATTGGTCTCGAAGCCATCAAAGACGGAAATCGGCCAGAGCTGGGAGGAGAACCAGGTGTCCAGCACGTCTTCGTCCTGATGCAAGTCATCCAGTTGCAGGTCCGGTTTGCCCAGTTCTGTCCGGGCTTTGTCCAGGGCTTCGGCAGCTGTTTCGGCCACGAAAATCTTGTCCTCATAGTACCAGGCCGGGATGCGCTGTCCCCACCACAGCTGACGGGAGATGCACCAGTCGCGGATGTTGTCTTCCTTCAGCCAGCTGTTGAACATATTGTAGAAGTGCTCCGGGAAGAAGCTCACTTCGTCCGTTTCCACTGCCTTTAGCGCCGTTTGGGCAAAGTCCTTCATTTCGAGGAACCACTGCAGCGTCAGGCGGGGCTCTACGATGGCATCGGTCCGCTCAGAACGGCCGACTTTGTTGCGGTAGTCTTCGTCCTTCACCAGGTGCCCGCCGGCTTTGAGGTCTTTAACGATCAGCTTGCGGGCTTTGAAGCGGTCTTCGCCTACGTAAAGCTGCGCCGCTTCGCTCATGGTGCCATCGGCATTCAGGACGTCGATGACTTCCAGCCCGTGGCGCTCGCCGATTTCGTTATCGTTCATGTCGTGGGCAGGGGTGATCTTAAGGGCACCTGTACCAAACTCCATGTCCACATAGCGGTCTTCAATAATCGGGATGGCGCGGCCGATCAACGGGACAATAGCTTTTTTGCCCTTGAGGTGGGTGAAGCGCTCATCGTCCGGGTTGACGGCAATTGCGGTATCGCCCAGGATGGTCTCAGGGCGTACGGTCGCAATCGTGATGTACTCGTCTTCCGTACCCTCGATCTTATAGCGGAGGTAGTGCAGTTTGGAGTTTTCGTCTTTGTAGATGACCTCTTCGTTGGACAGCACGGTCTGCGCTTCCGGGTCCCAGTTGGTCATGCGCAGCCCGCGGTAGACTTTGCCTTTGTTGTAGAGGTCTACGAATACCTTGAGGACGGCTTCAGAAAGCTTGTCCTCCATTGTAAAGCGGGTACGTTCCCAGTCGCAGGAAGCACCCAGCTTTTTGAGCTGATCGAGGATGATACCGCCGTATTTGTCTTTCCATTCAAAGGCGTACTTCATGAACTCGTCGCGGCTGAGGTCGGACTTTTTGATGCCCCGCTCACGCAGCATTTTTACCACTTTGGCCTCCGTTGCGATAGAGGCGTGGTCCATACCGGGCACCCAGCAGGCATTTTTGCCCTCCAGGCGGGCCTTGCGGATGAGGATGTCCTGAATGGTATTGTTGAGCATGTGCCCCATGTGGAGTACGCCGGTTACGTTGGGCGGCGGGATCACGATACTGTAAGGCTCGCGCTCGTCGGGCTCAGAGTGGAAGTAGTTTTTGGATAGCCAGTGGTCGTACCATTTGGCTTCGGTATCCTGTGGGTTATAGCGGGTGGAAAGCTCCATATTTTACTATCTGGGAATGATCAGTTTGAAATGCTGCAAATATATATTTTTATTCGGTTCCTGCAGGTGCAGTACATACAATCCCGAAGATAAATCGGGGAGTTGCAGTTCGTGCCTGCCGGGGCTCAGCCCGACCCAGGACCGGATAGGCTGGCCGAGGGCGGAAACAAGCGTGGCGGACAGTACCTGATTGCCGGTATTGACCATCCAAACCCGTCCATCGGAGGGTAGGGTAGGGAAGACCTGTACCTGACCCGGCGGTTCTACCATGGTCTTACTGACTATAACCGGGCAGTCAAAGCTGAAGGTGCACTGTACATCGTCTACTGAGGAATAAGCAAGGGTGTCAGCCAGGCGGAAGCACTGCAGCTCGGCGTATTCGCTGGGGTTGAGCAGCCCACGGTAGAGGGGCCCGGCGAGGCTGCCCACGCCGCTAATCCAGGTTTCCTGCAGCCCGTTGGTGGGCACAAAGTTGATTACGGTCCGGAGCTGTCCACCTGAGCCTACGGTAGTGACGGAAGCCACTTTCAGCTGGGTGCTGCCGGAGAATTCAACGTACTCCAGCATGATTTCATCGCCGGCTTGCAGGCTGAAATCGTAAAGCAGGTGCTCTTCTGTTTCCCCAGGGCGGACAAAGAAGCTGCGCACGCTGGTTGACCGGACTGCAGCGAGATAGGTGGTGTCATTACTATCCGGGCTGATACTGAGCATTGGCGTGTAGTGACGCCCGGCGATCAGGGTGTCTCCACAGGCGACTTGCCGAAAGGTGTCAAGCCCGGCAATATTGCTACGGAAGCCCTGCCAGGCAGCGTCCTGTACCGGAAAAGACTGCCCGGTTGCCGGGCGGGCCGACAGCAGGGCAATCCATAGGAATAAAGCAATGCGTTGTGGCATAAATGCGGTTTTATTAGAGTTTATTAAAGTAAATTTTGTATGCCCCTGAATTGCCTTTTTTACCAGCTCTGCATCACGCCTGCCTGCCGAAGTATCGACACGCAGGCAGGTCCTCACCTTCGTAGCTAAGGCTACGAGGTTCCGGGCGTTCTTTGATCTGGCAAAAAATCCTAATCCATGGTCTATACAAAACCTACATTAATAAACTCTATTTTACCGCAGGCACCTCATCAAAAATCGGAGCTTCCACTTGTGTGCGGAGCAGGTCTTCCATGTTTTCCCGCTTGCGGATCAGGTACGCCTGCCCTTCGTGGACGAGCACCTCTGCGGGCCGGTAGCGGGAGTTGTAGTTGGAAGCCATTGAGAAACAATAAGCACCTGCATTATGCATACAAATGAAATCGCCCTCCTGAAGTTCCGTCATTTGCCGGTTTATGCCAAAAGTATCGGTTTCGCAAATGTAGCCGACTACGGTGTAGAAGCGGGCCTTGCCTTTTGGGCGGGAGATATTGGTAATTTTGTGGTAGGCGTTGTAGAACATGGGCCGGATAAAGTGGTTCAGCCCGGAGTCCACGCCTGCAAAGACGGTGGAGGTGGTTTGCTTGATGACATTCACCTGCGCAAAGAAGTAGCCGGCTTCGCTTACCATGAATTTGCCGGGCTCAAACATCAGCTTGAGGTCCTTGCCGTATTCTTCGCAAAACTTATTGAAACGCTCCGATATACGGCTACCCAACTCCTCAATATCGGTTTCCACGTCCCCTGGCTTGTAGGCTACTTTAAAGCCACTGCCAAAATCGATGTAGTCGAGGTCCGGGAACTCCTTAGCGATATTCAGCAGGATTTCTGCCCCGCTCAGGAAGACTTCCGGGTCGAGGATGTCAGAACCGGTGTGCATGTGGACGCCTTCCACCTTCAGTCCGGTAGCCTCTACGATGCGGTGCACAAGCGGCATTTGGTGAAAGGAGATGCCAAACTTGGAGTCGATATGCCCCACTGAGGTCTTGGCATTGGCCCCGGCCATGATGTGGGGATTAATGCGGATGCAAACGGGGGTATCCGGAAAGGCCTGCCCAAATTGCTCCAGAATAGATGTATTATCGATATTGATCTTTACGCCGTATTCCACGGCTTCCTCAATTTCTTCCAGGCTGACGCAGTTGGGCGTGAAGATGATGTCCTGCGGGTCAAAGCCTGCCCGTATGCCTATGGAAACTTCCTGTACGGACACGGTGTCCAGCCCGGAGCCCATTTTCCGGAAGAGTTTCAGGATATTGATATTCGACAACGCTTTGCAGGCGTAGTTGAGCTGTAGGCGTTTGACTTTCATGGCATTTTCCATGCGTTTGTACTGCCGCTGAATAATGGCACTGTCATACACATAAAGCGGGCAGCCATACTCCTCGATGAGCTGCAGCGGATCCACGCCTCCGCTAAGGACGTAACGGTCGTTGTCTAAAACCATGGTTTTGAGTTCATTTTAGCCTACAAAGATAAAGAATGGATCAGGAAAATAAGGGCTTATTGGCAGGCTAATGCCCCATAAAACGTTTATTGATGGCCACAATGCGCTCAAGGATATCCAGGACAGCCTTGAGGTTGCCGGTTTTTTCCTGTTTTGGATGGAGGAGCAGGTACTCTCGGAAGCCCTGCGCGACTTTGTCGGCATCATCGGTTTTGGAGGAGAAACGACTAAGCATTTCGAGGATATCCTCTTGTCGCTGATGGTTGTCGGTGGTGAGAACAGGATGATCAGAAAGCTCCAATTCGAGTAGAAGCGCGGGGGCAACATCGAAGAAATAGGCAATTCTGAGGAAGTTGGCCGCATTAGGTTCTACGGTTCCCGTTTCATAAGAAGCAATATTGCTTCGCTTCAACCCTACTTCCTGTGCCAGCTTTTGCTGACTGAGCCCGCGGGCTCTTCTTAGCGATTTGAGATTTCGCGAAAACGGAGTCTTTGCCAATGCTACGTCAAATAAATAGGTAAAGCCCTCATCCACGCAAGCCATGAGGGGATCAAAACACTCGCAATTTAGGAAATCTTTTGATTCGGCGCTCAGAAAATGGGTGTTGGGCAAGAAAAAACCGGGCTTACCTTACTCAGGCGCCCGGGTTGGTCAGGTGATTGGCTAATAAGGGTATGGTTTATTTGGTCCGCATCCCGGCAAATTCAGGGTGGCGGTTCATCCATCCTGACATAAAGGAACAGGTGGTTTTAATTTTATAGCCCATTTTTTCAGCGAAGCGAACGGCTTCCATGGCCATTTTTTCTTCGATGTCTACGCCGCTGAGTACTTCGGGGACATAGGTTTTTTTAATCTCCAGAACATTCGGATTAGGATCAGTGTGGATGTGGTACTGCATGTACACATCTTCATCCCCCTTCATATCGAAGCGGAACTGTTCACGTGCGGTATCCTGATGAATGTCTAACGCTTGTTTCGTAATTTCCATAATTGACTTGAATGTGTTTTGGTTCCTGAGCCTGTTAGCTCTAATTACTCGATGTAGACGGTTTTGGGGTTGGTGAATTCCCTCAGACCGTAGTGGGATAGTTCTCTGCCGTACCCGCTGTTTTTAATGCCACCGAAGGGTAATCGCGGGTCTGACTTGACCATCTCATTTACAAAACAGGCCCCTGCCTGCAGATGTTCGCGCGCTATCTGTTCGCCTCTCTCTATATTTTGAGTGAATACCGCGCTGCCGAGCCCGTAGCTAGTGTCGTTAGCGATGAGTATCGCCTCTTCTTCGTCCCGGGCCTGAATGACGGAAGCCACCGGCCCGAAGAGTTCTTCATGATAAGCCGGGGTACCCTTTTTTACGTCTGTGAGGATGGTGGGCGGGTAGAAGAAGCCTTTGCCTTTGGGCTTTTTGCCGCCGATGAGCCGTTTGGCACCGCCTTTGACGCTTTTTTTGACCTGCGCGTGAAGTTGGTCGCGGAGGTCCTGCCTTGCCAGAGGCCCTAGTGCGGTTTCGGCTTCCAGAGGGTCGCCCATAACGGCTTCTTCCATCTGTGCTTTGAAGGCTTCCAGAAACTGATTGTATACCTGCCGCATCACAATGAAGCGCTTGGCGCCAATACAGCTTTGCCCGTTGTTGAGCAGCCGCCCTTTGGTGCAGACCTGTGCCGCTTTGATGACATCTGCATCATCGAGAATGAGGTAGGGGTCGCTGCCCCCCAGTTCCAGTACGGTCTTTTTGAGGGCTTTGCCTGCCATGCCAGCCACCGCCCGGCCAGCACCAACGCTCCCGGTGAGGGTCACCCCTCTGACAACGCGGTTTTTGATGATCTTCTTAACGCGCTTTTCGTCAATAATCAGACTGGAAAAAACACCCTTGGGGAAGCCGGCTTTCTCCATGATGTCGGCAATAGCAAGGGCACAGCCGGGCACATTGGGGGCGTGCTTGAGCAGGATGGTATTGCCGGCCATAAGATTGGGCGCAGCAAAGCGGAAAACCTGCCAGAAGGGGAAGTTCCAGGGCATCACCGCCAGGATCACGCCCAGCGGGCGGTAGGAGATATAGCTTTTGGAGGCTTCTGTAGCGATGTATTCGTCCCTCAGAAAGCGCTCGGCGTTTTGGGCGTAGTAGAGGCATACCCAGGCGCATTTCTCTACCTCTGCCTTAGCATCTTTGAGGAGTTTGCCCATTTCGCGGGTGATGAGCATCGCCAGGGCGTCCTGTTCTTCCCCCAAAATACGGGCAGCCTCCCGGAGCAGGCGGGCCCTTTCCTCCAGGTCGGTGCGGCTCCATTCCTGAAAGGCGGCCTGTGCACCAAAGATGGTCTTATTCAGCTTCTTGTTGCTGATGAGCTTATAGGATTTGACGTTTTTGCCCGTAGTTGGGTCGATTGCAGTTTGCATATTATTATGGAGTCGATTTTTTATACTGACGATTAAGTGGTTTGCTACAGCAAACCACTTCGTATTGCGTATACTTAAAGAGGTATTCCAAGGGTTTGGCTGATGTCAAGTAGCTGTACTTCCAGTTCGTCTAACTCATGGTACCATTGCCCGAGCACGCTATCCTGCTGCAGGTGCTGGGTGCGCTGGCTGAGTTGTTGGTATTGTTTCTCCAAAGCCTCTGCCTGAGCACGCAGCCTGCCGGCCTCCTGTCGGGGGACGCTGTAGGCTTTACGCCGCATTTTTTCCGTGCGCCGGTTAATTTCCTGCATCGCTTCGCCCAGCCGGAGCAGCATGACTTCCCGGATACTGTCCCGCACTTCATAGACATCATCACTGTCCGGAGGGACGGTATTGTCGATGGGGCGGCATTGCAGCAGCATCAGGGCGAGCATCAGGGCCAATGCGTTAATTTTTGTCATTTTATTCAGGTCTAAAACAGTTGGATCAAACTTAACCAAGATAGACATTTCTGCAGACTTGGTTACCAGGCCTTATTCCGGTAAATTTGGGTTTCATCTTTATAAAATCCCTATATTTCGGCTCAAACCAAGCAACCCGTCTTTGAAACATGCACTACCGGCTGATGTTCTCCTTTGTTTTATTGTGTGCCGTTTTTCCCAGTCTTTTCGGGCAGGAGCAGAAGGTAGTTGGTTATTTGCAGTACGGGAGGGGTTATATGCTGGATGAAATTCAGTTTGAAAAGCTGACCCACCTGTGTATTGCTTTTGCCAATCCGGATGATAAGGGCCGGTTACAAACAGGAGGCGTTGACATCAGCCCTATCGTAAGCAAAGCCAGAGCGGCTAACGTTAAAGTGCTCATTTCGGTAGCCGGTGGGGCGCTTGACCCTGAATGGGCGGCGGCCTGGAAGACTTACATGCAACCCTGGAACCGGCAGTACTTTGTGGAGGAGATCATGCGATATGTCCGCCGGTACGAGTTGGACGGGGTGGACGTGGACCTGGAGTGGAAGCATGTAGACCACCACTATAGCCCCTTTGTACTGGCACTTGGGCGGGCTTTGCATGCGGAAGGTAAAATGATCACAGCGGCACTGCCGGGTAAAAAGCGGTACAAGCACATTTCGGATGCAGCGCTACGTATTTTCGACTTTATCAATATCATGGCCTATGACCTGACCGGTCCCTGGGCACCCAATCTTTCGGGGCCGCACTCGCCTTTTACGTTCGCAGAGTCCTGCCTGCAGTATTGGAGAAAACAAGGAGTACCTTCCGGTAAACTGGTACTGGGCCTGCCCTTCTACGGTTGGGACTTTACCAACCGGGACCGCATCCGGTCTGTAAATTATGGCGTGATTGTAGACCGCAACCCGGCATTTGCCCACCTCGATCAGGTCGGGCAATTGTATTTTAATGGGCTGATCACGATCACGGCAAAAACGGAACTGGCTTTGCAGCACGCTGGTGGAGTTATGCTCTGGGAGCTCGGCCGGGACGCCTTCAACGAGTACTCTTTGCTGGAAGCCGTCAGCCGCGTAATGCGGGGAGACACCTCTGCTTTGCCTGAGCCTCCGCCTGCCCTAGCCAAAGCGGAGATGAAAAAAGAAAAAATCACTGACTTGCGCGCCGAGCAGCAGCGTAAGGCTACCGCCCGGTTTATTGGGCCTATGTTGCCGGCAGATACGGTGGATGCCGATTTCGGAGAGGCGCCGCTCGCTGGGGAAAGAATGGACCCGTATCGTCTGGACCTGGAGGTATTGCCCAACCCTTTTACGGATACCATCACCATCGTGAATCATGAGATGGGCCCCATCCATCTGGTCCTGACCAATGACAGAGGGCAAGTACTGTTTGAGTCTGATGTACAGCCAAATTCTACCCTGACCTGGGAAACTTCCAGCTTCCCGCACGGTTATTATACTTTCTCCGCTATGGTAGGGGGGCGGCAGCTGTCCCGCCGGCTGATCAAGCGGATTCCTGCGGATAAGCCACTGAATGGCGTACAATCTAAAGGAGGGGTACTGCAAAACTGGCCCGAGCACTAAAGCAGAAGCATCCAAATTGAACCATAACTAACTGACCTGAAAGATGATGAAGTGTAAGATGAGCATATTACTGGTCTTGATGCTGCCCTTGCTGGTGTGCGGGCAAGCGCCCGAGCGCTGGACGGCAACCGAGATCTACCAGGGTATTGAGAAGTTGAATTTCCTGGGCTCTGCCTTGTATGTAGCCGCTCACCCGGACGATGAGAATCAGCGCCTGATTGCTTATCTGGCTAATGAATACAATGCCGAAATGGCTTATTTGTCCCTTACAAGGGGCGATGGCGGGCAAAACCTGATCGGCCCGGAAATCCGGGAACTGCTTGGTGTCATTCGTACACAGGAACTCCTGGGGGCTCGCCGTATTGATGGTGGTAAGCAGATGTTCACCCGGGCAAACGACTTTGGGTATTCGAAGCACCCCGATGAAACACTGGAAATCTGGCAGCGGGAGGAAGTCCTGGGCGACGTGGTCTGGGCTATCCGGAAGTGGCAGCCGGATGTGATCATCAATCGTTTCGACCACGAATCAGCCGGGCGTACCCACGGCCACCATACTTCTTCGGCGATTTTATCCTACGAAGCCTTTGACCTGGCAGGAGACCCCGATGCCTACCCGGAACAACTGGAATACCTAGACCCCTGGCAGCCCCGCCGCCTGTTTTTCAATACCTCCTGGTGGTTCTATGGCAGTCAGGAAGCTTTCGCGAAAGCAGACAAAACCAACCTGATGAGCGTGGATATCGGCGTGTATTATCCGATGCGCGGCAAGTCTAATAATGAGATTGCAGCTGAGGCACGGAGCATGCACAAATGTCAGGGCTTTGGGGCGACTCTGCAGCGGGGCACCCAGCAGGAATACCTGAAATTGCTCAAGGGCGATATGCCCGAGCAAAAGGAGGACCTGTTTCAGGGCATTAATACCACCTGGAGCCGGGTGAAAGGGGGAGAGGCCGTTGGTGCGATCCTGGATCAGGCCCTGGAAAATTTCACCTTTGAGCAACCTTACAAGGTGGTGTCCTACCTTCTGGATGCCCGCAAAGCGATGGATGGGGTAGAAGAGGGGTACTGGAAGCGGGTCAAGTCCAAAGAGCTGGACGAGCTCATCCTGGCCTGTATGGGAATGTACGTAGAAACCACTGCCGAGGATTACTCCGCTACCCCGGGCGAAACCATTGAGCTGACGATGGAGGCCATCAACCGTTCGCCGGTCACTGCGCGGCTCAAATCAGTGACTTACGAGCCAGTGATGGCTGATACGACGCTGGCACTGGAACTGGAGAACAATCAACAGTATGAGTTTTACAAAAAGCTGGCATTGCCTGGCAACATGAACTATACCAATCCATACTGGCTCAATGAGGAAGGCTCCCTGGGTATGTACAAAGTGGAAAATCAGCAGCTGCGCGGGCTGCCGGAAACGCCCCGGGCTTTGCAAGTGGCTTTCCATCTTGAAATTGAAGGCGTGCCCATGACCGTCATCCGGGATGTGGTGTACAAGGAAACAAAGCCTTCACAGGGCGAAACCTACCGGCCCTTTGAAGTGACGCCACCGGTGTTCGCCAATATTGCGGAGAAGGTATATGTTTTTGCCGGTGACGAGCCACAGGAAGTGGCGGTCCGGGTACGGGCAGGCAAGGATGAGGTGAAAGGGCAGTTGTCGCTGTCTTTACCGGAAGGCTGGCGGGCTGAGCCTGCAAAAGCGGCATTTGAAATTGCGGCCAAATCCGGAGAGCAGGTCGTTACCTTTATGCTTTATCCCCCCGCTGAGCAAAGCGAAGGGCGTATTCAGGCGGTGGCCACCCTGGAGAATGGGCAGGCATATACTAAAGGCTTGAATATCATTGCCTACGATCATATTCCCACACAGACTGTCATGTTGGAGAATAGTGCCAAAGTGGTGAAAGTGGATATTGCTACAGCTGGTAAGCAGATTGGCTATCTTATGGGGGCTGGTGATGAAATCCCGAACAGCCTGGAGCAGATCGGGTATGAGGTAGCTCTGTTGTCGGATGAAGATATTACCCTGGAGCAATTGCAGCAGTACGATGCCGTGATATTGGGCATTCGTGTGTACAATACCAATGAGCGCATGGCTTTTCATCAGCCGGTACTGCTGGACTATGTCAAACAGGGCGGCACCCTGATCAATCAGTACAATACCACCTGGAACCTCAAGGTCGATATGGAAGAAATAGCGCCTTACCACCTGAAGATTAGCCGGGACCGGGTAACCGTGGAGGAAGCAGAAGTGCGTATGCTCGCGCCCGATCATCCGGTGCTTAACTGGCCGAATAAAATCACGGCCTCTGATTTCGAAGGATGGGTGCAGGAAAGAGGGCTCTACTTCCCTAATGAGTGGGGCGACGAGTTTACAGCGGTGCTTTCCAGCAATGACCCCGGTGAAGACCCCAAGAACGGCGGGCTGTTGGTGGCGCCCTACGGTGAAGGGTACTACGTTTATTCCGGCTACAGCTGGTTCCGCGAGTTACCGGCAGGTGTGCCCGGTGCCTACCGCTTATTTACCAACCTGATTTCAATTGGGAAGGAGAACCGATAGGGCAGGGACCAGGAAATAACAACGGTCAAAATATTGAAGGCCCGGTACATGTTTGTTTACCGGGCCTTCTGATTTAAGCTTGTATTGGGAAAGGGCATTAGTGAGCCGCAGGATGCTGCTGCCTTGTGATTTGCTGAAAGATTTCTTCGGTGCTGATGTTGCCAATCAGGTCGGCATCCTCTTCTATTTCAGCGGTTTGTTCGGCCTCTTTGACCCGGAGTTTTGGATTGACAAAGGCATAGTCCATTTCATCGTATTCGTATATTGACCAGCGGCCCCATTTGTATTCCAGGGCGGTCAGGCTTTCCACCCAGTCGCCGGAGTTGAGGTAAGTGACTTGATGGCCGTGTGCTTCCTGTGAGCGCATTTGTGCCCGGTGGATGTGCCCGCAGACTACGTAGTCGTATTTTTGTTCTCCGGCCAGCTGTATGGCGGTGTCCTCAAAATCCGAAACAAATTTAATGGCTTCCTTGACCGATGATTTTACCCGCTTGGCAAAGGACATTCGAGGCTTGCCAAGTGCCATGCGCATCTTATTGATAAAGCGGTTGAGCATGATGAGCCAGTCATAGCCTTTGCCACCGATTTTGGAAATCAGGGGCGAGTACTTAATGAAAAGGTCGAAGATGTCTCCGTGAAAAATCCAGTAGGTTTTACCGTTGAGCTGCAGCAGGAGCTTGTCGCGCAGGTGGATGTTGCCGGAGGAGAAGTCAGAATAGCGGCGCAGGGCATCATCATGGTTGCCGGTAATGTAGTAGACCTTGGTGCCTTTGGCCGCCATTTTCAGGATGCGCTGAATGACCTGAATATGCTCTTTGGGGAAGTACCGTTTGCGGAACTGCCACATATCAATGAAGTCTCCATTGAGGATGAGCGTACCGGTCTTAATACTTTTAAGATAGTTGAGCAATTCTTTGGCGTGGCAGCCATAAGTGCCCAGGTGCACATCTGAAATAATGACAATATCTAATTCCCGCTTCATATCTGCCTTTGAATCTGCATGCCAGCACATGGAAAATCCCAGGAACTGACAGTTGCCATGAATTTGGGTGCAAATTCCGGCTTATATGTAAAGTAGGTGTAAAACGGGAATTATATATGTTTTAATCTTTTGCCTGACGGAAGGGGTATCGAGCGCGTTTGGCGTAGGTTTGGCAAGGATGCCGGGGAGCGCAACTTTTCGTTTTTGCGCTGCTCCCCGGTACTCTTTCAGACCGCAATCCCTATTCATTAGCAGCGGGGGCAGGGCCTTCCACTTTCTTTAGAATGCGGGTATACTTGGAACGCCGGGTGGTATCAGCGGCCAGGACAAGCTCTTCGTTCGTGAGTTTGGTAATTGTGTTGGGAATTTCCTGTGAGCCCAGGTTCATGAATAAGGTTTTGGCATCCGGGCTTATTTCCCAGGAGCCGTTGAGGGTGGCGCCATTTGGCGTTGTAACGAGCATTGAGCCATCTTCCTCAAAAATGAAGGCATCATTTTGGTACATCATCACGAAGCGCTCCAGGGCCACCTGCTCCTGAGGAGAGGGCTTGGTCTTCTGGAATTCTTCACTCATGCGGGCCGGGTTGTATTGCCATTTGCCCAGTAACATCTTTTTTTCCTCATCATTGTTGCTGCAAGCCGCAAGCAAGGCGATCAACGCCACAAAAGCAATCTTCTTCATGGGATAAGTGATTGTTAGTTAAACATTTGAGTGGGGTATGGGCCTGCCTTTTTTGCTGCAAAAGGAGGCACGTACGCCGCAAAAGTAGGACCTGAAACGGAAACATCCATCATTCCCACCCAAATATTTACCTTAGTAGTGGGGCAAAAATAAAATACACAACTTTTATACTGACGATTAAGTGGTTTGCCACAGCAAACCTACTCAATGTCAGCATTCACGCTGAGAAGTGGCTTCCTCCGATGTTGCAAGCCACTTCGTATTGCGTATAAAAAGCTTTTGCCCCAACGTTGCACAAAACTCGCTCTCTGGTTGGTTTTGTGCAACGTTGGAACAAAACCAGTTGTGTATTTTCTTTTTCGAGAAGCCCTGAAGCTAGTGCCTCAAGCCATCAATCCTTGACACCCCAAGTTTTGTTATTTTCCGCCTACTCTTCGTTGAAGAACCGCTCCTTTAGCTCGGGCTAAAGTCGCGAACCTTCGCCTTGATTAGTCGAAAAATAACTTCAACTTAAGTATCAGAGATCTATGACTTGAGGCACTAAGAAACGACTTTCCTGATATTTTTACGATAAGCCCTCGGGCTGAGGTTGGTAATCTGCTTGAACTGCCGGTTGAAATGAGATAAGTTGTTGAACCCGCTTTCAAAGCTCACTGCGGCAATCGTCATGCTGTCATCCCCAAGCAGGCGGCAGGCGTGAGCAATGCGGAATTCATTCACAAACTGGCTAAAGGTTTTGCGGGTGAGCTTCTTGAAGTACCGGCAAAATGCAGGCACCGTCATATTGGCCAGGCGTGCCGCTTCATCAAGGTTTACTTCATCTTTAAAGTTGTATTGTACATAATGGTAGATGGCCTCTATCCGGTCCTGATCCTGTGTGTTGACCTCCAGTGCAAAACCACTGGCGTTCAGCATCTCGTAGTCTTTGGCTTCCGCCATTTCCTGTAGAATGTGCAGCAGTGTAAGCAGGCGTTCAAAACTATCCTGCTTCAGCATAGCCTTCAGTTGTTCACCCACCCGGTCTTTCACCGGGCCGCTGAAGGAAAGCCCCTGCCGGGACCGCTGGAAGAGCTGCTTAATGGCCTGCATTTCTGGCTTTTTCAGGAATTCGGACCCCAGAAAGTCTTCCTTCATCTGCACCACGATTTCGGTATGTGCCTCAAAGACCTCCTCCGTAAACCCAAAATGGGGGAGATTGGGCCCCAGGAAGATCAGGTCGCCAGATTCAAAATAGGAGATATGGTCCCCAATATGCCGCTTGCCTTTACCTTTAGAGATGTAAACAATCTCGTACTCCGGGTGGAAGTGCCAGTTGGGGTGATTGCAGTCGTCGGATTCATCGAAACTCCTTAATGTAAAGGAGTTGCCAAAAACCGGTTCTATTTTTTCAAGTGCAGCTTTCATGCTCATGGTTTATCAGCTTGGGGCTTCCGCAGTATAATTTGGCTGTGTGGTAAGGGCTATGGGCGGGAACAGCCACATAGCTGAGGGAAAAAATGGTTGGTTATGCAGAGAACGATGTTTGTCCTCTGTTTCATATTGCTAATACAGTAAGAAATTGAGAAAAGTTCAGCCCTTCACAAAAAGTTAATATGGTATTGATATTGGTAAAAATGGCGGAAGAAAGGTTGTTGTAACGCCGTTACCTTTGTACCAACAAATTTGAAAGAAGACTTAAGTTTCATACACTGTTTTTGAAAGTGGTGACGACCCCATGGTTAGGGGGGGCGTCACCATTATTTTTTGCATGACTTACCAATTGTCCATTTTCTAAGTAATTTTGTCTATGATCAAAACCCTCAAAACGTTCGCGTTTCATATGCCCAGCCTTTCGGTAGGGCTCACTTTTTTCACATTGAGTATGCTTTTTGGCAGCTGGCTGGCCCGTTTGCCTGAAGTACAGGCCCGTTTGATGTTGTCTGAGGGGCAGCTTGGGCTTGCACTTTTAGGGCTTCCGGTAGGCGCGTTACTGATGATGCCGCTGGCCGGGTGGCTTTCTGCCCGGTTGAGCAGCGGGCAGGCGATGACGCTTTCCACTTTGCTTTTCTGCGGCGTATTTCCACTACCGGCTTTTGCCCAGGGGCCTTACAGCTTATTCGCCGGGCTGCTGCTTATCGGCTTTGTGAACAGCTTTATGAATATTTCCATGAATGCAGCGGCGGCGGCAGTGGAACGCCATTACCACATCGCCATTATGTCGGTTTGCCACGGTATGTTCAGCCTTGGAGCGATGGTGGGGGCGGGGAGTTCCGGCCTTATTGCCTCTCTTGGCGTTTCTCTCCAGGTACACCTGATCACGGTTGCGCTGCTGATGGTCGGTTTGCACCTGCTGCTGCGGCCGGTCATTCATTCTCTGCCCAGTGCGCCATCAGAGAATAACGGCCTTTCCATACCACCCCGGGCGTTGCTGGGGCTTGCCTTCATTGGCTTTTGTATTATGATTGGGGAGGGGGCAATTGCGGACTGGAGCGCGATTTTTCTCCGTAAGGAACTACAGGCGGGCCCGTTTATAGCGGGGTTAGCCTATGCCGGGTTTTCCATGGCGATGGCCATTGGCCGCTTTATGGGCGATGGTATCCGCTTGCAGCTGGGGCTGGGAAAAGCCGTTACTATGGGCAGCCTGCTAGGTGCTGCCGGGCTTTTGCTGGCAATTTTGGCGCCATTGCCGGTGTTGTCTGTACTCGGTTTTACAATTGTGGGGCTCGGTTTTTCAACGGTGGTCCCCCTGCTGTTCAGCGCTGCAGCAAATACACCCGGCGTGAGTGCAGGCAACGGTATCGCTGCTGTGGCAAGCTCAGGGGTCATCGGCTTTTTGGTCGCTCCGCCCCTGATCGGGTTGATCAGTGACCACTTTGGGCTGGCCCTGGGGTTAGGTTTTGTAGTGGTACTGGCTGTTTTAGCTTCCGTAACGGCACGTAGCATCAAAGCTTGAGCCAGGCTTCTCTACAACGCACTCAGCAGTGAGGTGTCAGACAGCACATCCCATTGCAGGTGCGCGGCATCGGCCAGGTGAGGGTACTGCCGCTTTAGGAACTGCGTGTACAAAGCTTCGCCATCCTGTGCATTCCCCTTTTCATGGTGGCCAATGCCGAAAAACCGCCGATTGTCTGCAAGGTCGCAGAGGTGGACCTTATTTAGAGAGGTCTGGAAGTAATTGTTCAGGGCATCCTCCAGCGATCCGCGTATAGAGCTGGGAATGATACTCGGTAGCGGCTTGATGATGGCGTTCACGAGTACCCCCACTGCTTTTTGCGGGTAAAATTCGTCATTAAGGAAATGGTCAACTTCCCGGAACCAGCCTTTGAGCAGTTCTGTGATTTCCTCCCGGTTGAGATTGATGTATTCCTCACTGGTGAGCAGCACATCGGCGATGAGGTTGGGGTAGTCGGAAGAGTCGGTCAGGACTTTAATGTCTCCGCAGCCTTCGGCAATGCAGGCTTCCACGAAAGGGCTCCATAGCACCAGTGCATCAAGGGTGTCGTCCTTTATGAAGCGTTTGGTAAGGAGGTCCAGGTCGGTGTGTTTTTGAGGGATGGCTTCCACTTCTTCGGGCCTGATCCCATGCTCCTGCAGCACATACTTCAGGAAAGTATGGGAAGGCGAGTCCTGGGGGTAGAGTATGCGTTTGCCCCGAAGGTCAGCCACCGTTTTGATACGGCTCCTGGACAGAATGGCGTCGGCACCATTGGACCAGGAAGCCTGGTAGAAAACCTTGGGCGACCATTCCTTGATTTTATCGGCTACGTAGGGCAGGCGGTCAATAGTGCACCACATCATATCAATCTGCCCGGCTTTGAAGTCATCGCAGAGCTGATCGAGGTGGTCATTAAGCTCAAAGTGGACCTCTCGCCTGTATTTCTGGAAAAGTGGTGTATTTTCATTACGGGCGAAGCCACCATTGTACATGATGCTGGGTATGAAACCGATCCAGGTAGGCAGGGCAATCTGTACTGACTTGGCATTAATGCGCGCAATGTATTCCTCCAGAGACTGTGCGATGCTTTCGTAGACTTTGCCCCGGCTTTCTCTGGCCTCCGGCAGCTTGTCAAACACTCTGAGGTTCTCAATGTCGAAATGCTGATCGTAGATGTCGTCCCAGCCATAGAGGTGATTAAGGAGAATAGGCATAATGAAGCGCTCCTCCTTGCGGTAGGCGTCGCTGTCGCTAAACCTGGCGTAGGTGGTCAGCAAGTCCCGTACTTCCTCATCTACGATATCGTCGTTGACAAATTCCGGGCTAAAAAGCAGCAGCGTAATATCTGCCCGCTTCAATTCATCCTTGAGCTGCCGATCTACGGAGCCCCCTATGTCAATGTCGGTGGCGGTCCAGATGTGTACATTCGGATAGCGGGCATTGATGCTGGTGAATTGCTTTTCCAGCTCCTCCCAGGCTTCCTGATCGGCCCTGGCGTAAAGGACGGCAATGTGAATGTTGGTGCTGCGGTCCTGCGTCTCTGGTATCGGTTGTATGGGCATAATTCTTAGTGTGTTGCGCTTCATGCATAGTCCTAAAACGGGGAAAAGCGGCGCTCGTTACGCTTTTGCGGGTTAAATTAAGACTTTTTTAATTTATCCGCACTTTGCCTTGAACTGTTACCGCCAAAGGATATTTTTTCGCGGCTTTTCTCTTGTCAGGTCGATAGGTCACCTTTGATCTCGTTCTGCCCGTTCACTCAGGATTTCGACCAGCTTGAACAAGGTCTTTTGGAACTGTAGGACCTCCGGTTCCGTGAGCCGGCTGTCGTTAAAGGATTCGATGATCGTTTTAGGTATTTCCTGAGCTTTGTCCTTTAGCTGTGCTCCGGGTTCGGTGAGTTCGACCAGTACACTGCGCTCGTCTTTAGAGGACCGCCTTCGGGTGATGAGCCCTTTCTGCTCCAGGCGTTTGAGCAAAGGTGTGAGGGTATTGGATTCCAGATAAAGGCGGCTGCCGATTGCATTGACGGTTTGCTCCCCATGCTGCCAAAGGACCAGCATGACCAGATACTGCGGGTAGGTCAGGCCAAGGGCCTTCAGCAAAGGGGCATAAATTTTAGTCGTCATCCTGGAAGCAGCGTAGAGCGGGAAACAAAGCTGGTTTTCCAGGTAAAGAGCCGCTGCAGTATCGCTCATGGTTACAGCAGTTTTTTGATCGTTGACTCCATCTTTTCGGGCTTCGTGACCGGCGCGAAACGCTTCACGGGCTTTCCGTTCTTATCAATGACGAATTTGGTGAAATTCCACTTGATTTTTTTCCCGAACAGGCCATTGAGTTCATCTTTCAGGTACCTGAAGATGGGGTGGGTGCCTTCGCCGTTGACCTCCACCTTGGTGAACATCGGGAAGCTAACCCCGTAGTTGATTTCACAGAATTCCTTGATGTCCTCAGCGTCCCCGGGTTCCTGATTGGCAAATTGATTGCAGGGGAAGCCCAGCACGACAAGCCCTTCGTCCCGGTACTTCTGGTAGAGCTTCTCCAACCCTTCGTACTGAGGCGTAAGCCCGCATTTGCTGGCGGTGTTGACCACCACAACGGTCTTGCCTTTGTATTCCTCCATTTTGACTTTTTTGCCATTGAGTTGTTCGGCTTCAAAGTTGTAAAATTCCATAGCAGGTCGATTTTATCGGTTTGATTGATTGAATAAATATTTGAGTGCTCCGGTTGACCAAAGTGCCCACAAAATGAGTACGGGCTGAAAGAACAGGCGGATAAGCCGCTTGCGGTCGGTGTTCAGCCCAAACGCATCAATACCGTTGGTATATTGGGAAACGTTGCCGGGGAAGATCAGCACATAAAAGATCGCCAGCGCAATGCCCACCTTGACCTTATGTCGGGCCCAGAAAACCATAGCCAGCCCGAGCGCAATTTCCGTCACACCAGAGGCGATGACCACAAAGTCCATAAAAGCAGGGTCGCTCGGTAACCACCTTGGCACCTAAGCCTGGAACTCCTCGCGTTGGAAGGTAAGATGCCCGATGCCGGCCAGCCCCATGAGCAAGCCGAGGATGACACGGAATACGTTTTGAAGTGTTGTTGTTTTCATTTGTATCGATTAAAATTAAATCGTGTGCGATGTAAATGACAAACGTTTTTTTAGTTTACCAGTTCATGGTCACGGCTACTTTTTACTATCCGTCTTTCCTTGTTGAATCCCTGCTGGATCTAACCACTAAGCCGAATAGGAAAAATGGCGCTTATCAGCGTTCTTTTCAAAAGGATGGATTTGAGGGATTGGCTTTGCTCTTCCCCGGAGAGGGGAGTCCTAATGTAATTTTCCAGAGGAGAGCTGTATAAACGAATAAGACCCTTGATCCAATTCAGAACCAAGGGTCATTTTTGCCGCTTTTGCCATTATTATTTGCCACTTTTATATCTGAAGGGCAATGATTTAGCAAAAAACCTTGTGGAGAATACCGGAGTCGAACCGGTGACCTCTTGCATGCCATGCAAGCGCTCTAGCCAGCTGAGCTAATTCCCCGCTTTTTAGCGAATGCAAATATAAGGGCTTTTTGGAAAAGGTGCAATAAGGTTGTTAATTTTTGCGCTCAAAAATTACCACATAGTCGCCAATATTGGCCACCTGAGTGTAGTGCGCTGTCCGGTAGGCGGAAAAGCGTTCGGTTTCGACGGGATAGCGGAAGACCATGAAGCGGGGGGCAGCGGCCTCAATTTTCGCCACTTCTTTCTCCACATCAATCTCCATGGCTTCGATGTGCTTGTCCAGCCAAAACAAGGAAGGGTGGACATAAGGGATGAGTGGAAGGCGCCGGGTCATGAAATAGATCGCCTGATCCTCCTGTGTGTAGATACGGTCGCCGGGCTCAAGGTGCTGATTGAGGTATTGAGCAGCGTAACGGACATTATCCGGGCGGTCGAGGTAGTCTTTCTTTTGAAGCAAGAGGTGCGTAACAAAGAGTAAGCCCAATAAGGCATAGCCAATTCGCGGGTGGCGCATCCAGCGCAGCCACCGGGGTACCTCCTGCCGGGGCAGCCCGAAGAATTCCCCGGCCAGATAACTAAAGGGCAGCATAAACTGAATGTAATAATGCCCAAAGGCATTACCGGGAATCAGCACGGAGGCCAGTGCAAAGACAGACCAGATCAGGCCAAACTGCCGGACAGACAGCTTGACGGTTTTGTGCCAGAGCCCTATGATAAACAAGACCGTAACGGGCAAAAACCGCAGGAAAAATTCAAAGAAGAAAACGATGTAATGCGAAAAGGCACGGGAAGAAGGGTAGCGCCCGGCTACCGTGATTGAGTTAAACCAAAAGCGGTCGAATTCTCCAATCTGATAATAGTAGCTGACTACCATGGCAAAAGGGATGGTTGCACCCAGCGCCATAGTCAGCGCCTTGCTCAGGGCTTTGACCACATTGCCCTCCCGGCGCAAAGACTGGAACATGAGAAAGGCCCCAAAGGCTAGCCCATCAAAGAGCACTACGTATTTGATGACAAAGCCAATGCCCAGCAGCAGGCCGGCTACCAGAAAAGCAGTATAACTGCGGTATTTAAAAAAAAGCAAAAGTGCGCCGGCAGTGAACAAATTAAAGTAAGTCTCTGTATTTGGGGAAACACCAAAGCGTGTAAATAATGAATTCAGGATAAGATAAATAATACCCGCTGACAGCGCAGCAGCCCAGCTACTCCCCTGTATACGTTTGGCGCGGTAGAGCAGAAATGCAGTAAGGCCCAGTACCAGGGCCGCAACGAGCCGGTAACCCCAAATGGCATGGCCAAGCAGAGACTTTAGTGCGGCCAGTACCAGAAAAATACCTATAGGTTTGGTATCAATATAGTCTACCTGATAAGTGTAGCCTTGTGATACGGCATCTGCGATGACGAGGTAGGTAGACTCATCGTGATCAATGACCGATGGGAAAAAGGAGATCAGGCGGATGGATACTGCTACCAACAGCAATATGCTGAGCGCCTTAATTGATTCAGGAAGTCGCAATGTCAGGTGTCATTCGTTTTGTGGCTAACAATAGAACAACAAATATAGGACAATTAATCTTCTTCCCAGTCCCGCATTTTGCGCAGTAGCAAGTCAATCCTTGCAACGATATCCTTTTGCTCCCGGCGCTTGAGCCGGGCAGCTTTTCTGGCGAGCTCTTCGTTGCCAGACCGCTCCCGGGTCATTTCACTCAGCACGTCCTGATAGTCTCTGGACTCCCAGTAGCCGCTTTCGTCTTCTACCTCCAGGTCATGAAAGTATTTTTCTTGCAAATAACGTAGTAAACTAACTATTGCAGCGTGGGTCTCCGGCCCTGCAGATTGGGTGTGCACTGTAATCCAATTTGGCGTGACAGCATAATTATCAACTGCGCTTACTGCAACTTGTATTGGAGAAGTCAAAACCCCCGAAGCACTAAAACAAAAATAAAGAGGGGCGCAGTCCTGATGAACCTTTAGAATAATGCCCTTCAGGCCTGAGTCGCCCACCAAGGCAGGCAGGCCGGCACTATTGCGCTCCAGGCGTGCGTCCGGTCTGCGGTCCCAGTGTCCGTCAAGTACCTGAGTGGGCCAGCGCATAGACTTTCCTATATCTTCGAGCTCGCAGAGCAGTGCTGCGGATTGCCGTTTGTCCGTCAGGGTGCCCCGGTAGTGGATGCTTAGCCCCATACGTTAAATCGGTTGCAGCTTAGGCACGCGCCGGGCAACTTGCTTAGCGATGACCGTGCCGTGGTCTCTTGTATTCTCAATAAAGAGTGAATTGGTTTTCATACCAGCGCAGACCACGCCCGCCAGAAAAACATTGGGCAGGCTGGTTTCTAATGTTTCCGGGTTATGATTGGGCACCCGTGCTTCATCCTCTGGTATTTCGAGCCCAAGACTGGATAGCAGGTCGTAATTCGGGCGGTAACCGGTCATGGCAAGCACCCAATCGTTATCCAGTTCCACTTCTCCTTCCGGGGTTTGCAGGGTTACAGTATCCGCCTGAATGGATTGTACTGTGCTGTTCCAGTAGGTAGGAATACTGCCCTCCTTTATCCGGTTTTCAATATCGGGCTTAATCCAGTACTTCACACCTTTGTATATAGCATTGCCCCGAATTGCCATCGTTACTATTGCCCCTTTGCGCCATAGCTCCAGTGCTACCTGGCAGGCAGAATTAGCAGCTCCAACCACAAGTACTTCCTGTCCGACATAGGGGTGGGCATCATCGTAATAGTGTTTGACTTTGGGTAGGTCTTCACCGGGCACCTCCATCATGTTTGGGGTATCGTAGAAGCCAGTGGCCACGACCGCCGCCCTGGCCTGATAGGTGCGCTTTGAAGTTGAGATCAGATAGCCGCCAGTGCCATCGGGCTCCATTTTTGACACAGGCTCGTAAGTATGCACATTGAGGGACCAGGCTTGCTGCAGGCGCCGGTAATATTCCAGTGCTTCCCGGCGAGTGGGCTTCTCGGTATGAGAAATAAAAGGGACATCTCCAATTTCCAGACGTTTGGAAGTGGAGAAAAAGGTCATGTTATCCGGGAAATTATAAATAGAATTGGCGAGTACACCTTTTTCAAGGACCAGGTGGCTAAGCCCTTCCTTATGTGCCGCGATTGCACAATTGAGCCCTGTCGGCCCACCGCCAATGATAATCAAATCGTAACTTTCCATGATTGCCTTTCCTTTTTCGACAATCATTCAACGCAGTAAAGGGGGGCAAGGTTGATGGATCAGGGAATGACTTGCTGTAAGACCCTCTTGAAAAGCCCTTCCGGCTTGACCGGCTTTACTACATAATCATTAATGCCAATCGACTGGCACCGCTCCTGTTCCTGCTTGGACTCATTGGCGGTCAGGGCAATAATGGGTGTGTTGGACTGGCTTCTGATTTTGATAGTGGCCTGTATGCCATTCAGCACAGGCATTTCGAGGTCCATCAGTATGATATCATAGTCGTTCCGGGAGGCCATTTTTACGCCTTCCAGCCCATTTACAGCCACATCTACAGTGACCTTGTCCGACCAATTCGTTAGCATTCGCTTGGTGGCCAGGCGGTGCAGGTCATGGTCTTCCACCAAGAGGATACGGAGCGGAGCCGTTGGCGTTTCGGGCAACGACCTGGGCTGTTGTTCGGGTGTTCCAATAGGCAGCTCAATTTTGATCTCGAACTTTTGGCTGGTCTTCCGGACAGGCTTTAGCTGCCCTCCCATAATGGCGGTAAGCTGTTTGGCAATGACGAGGGGGAGCATTCGGCTGGCTTCTACGCTATGGTCCTTAATAATATCTTCATCCTCAATCATTTCTTTGGCTTCCTCGAAGTTGAAATCGTCAGATTGAAACATACAGCGGACCAATAACTCAAGGTTGGTATTTCGGCTGCCCCTGACGCCCAGCGAAAGACGGGTTTGGGCATCGGGCACCGTGAAGTTGACGGCAAGCTCCAGGGCGTTGTAAATAAGTTGGGTAAGCCGCTGAGGGTCACTGATAATGGTATCCGGCAATTTCTGTGATACGTCCAGGGCTAGATCACTGCCCGATTTTTCTGCCCTGATTTTAGAGATATCCAGGACAGTTTTCAGCATATTGGTAACTTGAATCTCTGAATAGTTCAGGTTTACCTGCTCGGTACGGAGCGTACTGAGGTTTATCCAGTTGTTCAGTGCAAAGCTCAGGTCTTCCAAAGAGGATTTGATGCCCCTGATATATTCTTTTTGCTGGTCCTGAAGCGTTGTTTCCTCCAGGAGATAAATGAAATTAATCACGGAGGCGATGGGCGTCCTGAGGTTATAGGAAAAATCAGAAAATAGCACTTTAGGGTTTTCATGCGCCGGGCTATCTGACTTGTGGTCAGGGGTTTGCTGGGAATTCTCCTTGTCCGGTTTTGGCGGTTCCTCAGGGTCAGGCCCGGGCCCGCTGTCCGGAGCAGGTTGAGGAGGGGAGGGCTCAGGAGCGTGATTGGAAACATCCTGAATGCTGCCCAGGAGCATCATTTGGCTATCCTTTTCAACATAGCTGACCTGCGCATTCACCTGTACATGGCGGACTTTCTTGTTGTCAATGACAATACGATGATTGATAGTGTGGGGCTTGCCGTCACTCATAGCTTCTTCGAAGAATTGCTCTACCTCTGCCCGGTCATTGACATGAACGTACTTGAGGTACTCAGAAAGTGATGGCAGGAAGCTGCCTGGCTGGAACCCGAAGAAGCGAAAGATCTCATCGTCCCAGTGCATGGAAGTGTCCACCATATTCATTTCCCAACGCCCAAACCTGGCTATCTTAAGCGCCCTTCGGGTGCGCTCTTCGTTTTTGCTGAGGTCATCGGCTTTTTTCTGGAGCTTTGATTGTGTGGCAAAGCGCTGAAGGGAGTAGTTAATGGTTTTGACAAGGAGGCGATGGTCAAAGGTGCCCTTGACCAGAAAATCCTGAGCGCCTGCTCTTACGGACTGAATGCCCATGATCTCATTCTTATAACCGGTCATGACAATAACCGGCGTATTTGGGGCTTTTTCTCTAAACTGCTGCAAGGTTTTGAACCCTGTAACGTCCAGCAGGTTGAGATCGAGCAGTACGATGTCCGGTGAGCATTCCCATAGCTTTTCCAACCCTTCTGACAGAGAGTCAGATGTGAACAAAGTGTGCTTGTAATTGGCCTCTTTAAGGAGTGCTTCCAGCAGCGTAATGTCTGACTCGGAATCTTCAATGACCAAAATTCTCGTATTGTTATTGCTCATAACCATTAACCGCTTCTTTCATTCCTCCCATTCGTCAGTTCCTGAATAGGGTTCGGGGTTAAAAATAGCTTTGGTTGTCTGGCGGGATAGAATACGTAAAGCTCCCCGCAGCGTTAGGGGAACTGAACCAGATGCAGCTACCGAAGTGGCTGCCATAGTTCTGATTGTCCACACCCAGAAATCAAATACCGATTAGATAATTCATGCGAATGCTGCGTAGTGTTTCACGGCAAGTTTACAACGAGGGCTGTTTGCGCCAGGCTGCAAAATAATCAGATGTTTCCGATTGTGTAACCGGGGGTTTTTATAATCGGCGGGATAAAGCACGATCAGGTTTCGTTTAGGATACCTTGGTCGGCAAAATTGTAGTAGACAACCAGAAGTCTTCTATCTTATGTATGATTTCAAAAAATTTATCAAAGTCAATAGGCTTATTGATAAAGCAGTTGGCGTGCAGGTCATAGCTTTTCAGAATATCTACGCCAGCATTGGAAGTCGTAAGCACCACTACAGGGGTACGCTTAAGTGTTTCATCAGATTTGATGACGCCCAGGACTTCCCGCCCGTCCCATTTAGGCAGATTTAGATCCAGTAGGATAAGATCAGGCAGCGGAGCACTTTCGTAAGGAGGCTCTTTACGAAGGTACTTGATGGCTTCAATGCCATCAGTTACGGCATCAAGCTTTATGTCGTTTTTGCTTTCCCGAAATGCTTCTTGGGTGAGCCTTACGTCCCCCGGGTTATCCTCGATTAAGAGGATATTGTGTGCTTTTGTTTTGTTGACCATATTACCAATTTCAATAATTGGGTCTCAGCTTTGATCCGATTCTCTGATCCACTGCGTCCGGTTTTCAAATTTGCTTTGGTACAGAGCATTTTGAAGATCGGGGCACTGCGTAAGCCTTTGTCAATTAATTGTACTGTTTACTATCGAGCCTGCTTTCTGTTATAGCTCTGTAAAGTTAGAATTATTTTGATAAAATAATGAATACGAAGGCGCTTAATTAGGGTTTTTCCTGTCACCTTTTCTACGAAGTGGGGCTACAGACAAATCAGCGGGCTGTAAAAAATGGTGTATTATGGACGGGCATAAATTTTGAACATAGTCTTCCTTCCGCATTTGTGGAACCATATTGCTTGTCTATCTTTGTTGAAACATCATATCTTTTATGCTTGACATCAAGGCGCTTCGTAATTCCTTCGAAGCCTACCGCCAACAGCACGCTTTTTCACAGGCTCCTCAGAGGCTCTACGAGCCAGTCGAATATATTATGTCTTCTTCCGGTAAGCGGCTGCGGCCGGTCCTGGTATTAATGGGGGGCGCTTTATTTAAGGGGGATATGGCTTACAGCCTGCCTGTGGCTATGGCTGTGGAAATCTTCCACAACTTTTCTCTGGTGCATGATGACATCATGGATGAGGCCCCGTTGCGGAGGGGGCGTCCCGCCGTGCATACTAAATATGGTTTGAATACGGGCATTCTTAGTGGTGATGTCATGCTGATCTATGCTTATCAGTTCCTGTCGAAGGGGGGCAAAACTGCTAAAGAGGTGGCCGATTTGCTGGACGTCTTCAATACAGTCGCAATAGAAGTTTGTGAGGGACAGCAGTTTGATGTAGACTTTGAATCCCGAAATGATGTCACAATTTCGGAATATATCAATATGATTGAGCTCAAAACGGCAGCTCTTGTTGGAGGAAGCCTGCAAATGGGAGGCATTACTGCCGGTGCGCCTCCAGAGGCTCAGCATCAGCTCCGTGACTTCGGGCGAAATATCGGCATTGCCTTTCAGCTTCAGGATGATATCCTGGATACTTTTGGAGACCCTGAAAAGGTTGGTAAGCGGGTTGGAGGCGATATACTGCAGAATAAAAAGACGTTCCTTATCCTTAAAGCGCTGGAGCTTGCCGAAGGGGAAACCTATAAGACCCTTCACCATTTAATGACGACAAACCCGGAAGACGAAGACAGTAAAGTCCGTACGGTCACACAAATATTAAGGGAGCTCAGTATTCCTGCATGGGCAGAGCAGCAAAAACAGCAATATCAGGACAGGGCATTTAGCGCATTAGATGCTTTGGAGGCGCCAAAGCAGGGTAAACAGCAACTACAGGCTCTTGCTGAACAATTGCTGGTGCGAGAGTCCTAACCTCCCTGCTAAACGGGCAAAAGAAAAGGAGCAACCACCGTAAAGTGGCTACCCCTCACACTATGAAACACTATAAATTAGCAAGTCAGAGTGCACTAGCTTACATTGCCAGATCATGTCAAAAGACATCATTTAGCGCAAGGCAGTGCCGTCTTGCTTTTGTACATTCAAAAACAATCAGGACTTAGGGCCTTGAATAGAAGGCACCTATGCGATCAACCTGAATGAATAAGGTGATTACCACAAACCGGAAGGAAGGCCGGGAGGGTAACAGCCTTTGTTTGTTTGTTGTGTAGCTTTCTGGACTTGCGAGACTGCTTATGAAAACAGTTTCATATCAAATGTATTAACTAATATTAACAATTACAAGAAAATTTTGCCATTCCACCACTCCTGCTCAATTGTAGCTGCTTTTTTCCTGTAAAAATTAATGGCGGGCTTATTCCAGTCCAGTACCTGCCATTTCACCAACCGGCAGTCTTTGCTCTTTGCCGTTTCCAGAAAGGCATCAAACAGAGCCTCTCCGATTCCTTTGCGGCGGTAGGCAGCCTGAACAACGAAGTCCTCCAGGTACAGCATCCTGCCTTTCCAGGTAGAGTAGGTCATATAGTATAAAGCCATGCCTACAATAGTTTCCTTCTGCTCTGCAACCAGTACTTCAAAGACCCCTTCCCCGAAATCGCGCTGATAGTCTTCCAGCGAGGCAGTGAATTCATGGGCAGCCTTTTCATATTCGGCTAACTCCAGTACGAGGTTATGAATGGCAGGCAGGTCCTTTGCGGTGCCCGGACGGATATTGATCTGCATAAGTTGGTTATCTGATAATCTCAAATTGCTGCAAAGCCGAAATGGGTTGTTCTTCAACTTCTACGGATTCGACGCGGGCTTCCGAAGGGCCCTCCCTGCACCAGTCTATCCAGTTTTGAAGGCTCGAATCGGGCCCCTGTCCCACAGCGGAAACGCTGCCATCCGGCTCGTTTTTCACCCAGCCTTTTATATGAAGCTGTTGTGCCTTCTCCAGTGTGGAGGCTCTGAAGAATACCCCTTGTACCTTGCCGGTAATCCGCAGTTTTACTTGCCGCATAATATTTTGTTTTGCAGGCAATATACAAAAAAGGGGCTGCGCAAGGCAGCCCCGTTAGAATTGAGGTTATCGCCATTTTGAGCATGGCGAAGGTACAGTTACTGTTTGAACACTTGCTGGCTGAAGGTCGACTCGGCATCTGTGACTTGCAGAAGATAGCTGCCTGCCGGCAGTTGCTTCAGGTTCATTTGGTATTGTTGCCATCCGGCTGAAGTTGCTGTTTGCGCCCCACGGAGCAATAGGCTGCCGTCCAGACTGAAGAGCCGGTATTCAACCGGGCCTGCAGCTGTAGTGTAGTGCCCAATGCTCAAAAGGTCCCGCACCGGATTAGGAGCCACTTGTGGCTTATTATCCGCAAATGCTGCCGCTTCCAGCCCACTGATAACCAGCACATCATCCTGCCGGTATCTGGCTGCCTGCCCGCTTTCAAACAGCGGTTGGTAGAAGGCTGTTGATTGTTGTCCGCCTCTCCATAACTGAATGAAGTAGGGTTGACCGTTTTTCAGCGCTTCCTGCAGGTGTGGCGTGGCTTCATCATCTCCCCAGATGGTTATGGCAAAATGTTCACCTTCGTACCGGTTGCGCCCAAAAACGTTCCCTACTGCATCCGTAACGGCAACTTCGTCTCCTGGTAGTAACCAGCGGGCAGCAACTGAGGCTGGAAGGATAAGCGTTGCACTGTTGCCGGTAGGCTGCAACCCTGCCACTGCACGCATTTCCAGCGCGGCTTCTGGTGTGCCCCCGGGTGCTGCATAAAGCGCATTCAAATCGGGGCCGATCAGAGAGTTAGGGCTGTAGATCAGGGTGTCTTCAGCAGTAAGCCGGAGATGATAGCCTCTTCCCGGTACCATACTTCCGATATCGTCAATATTTAACGCAGGAATGTAAGTATCCCCGGTTCCATTCTTTGCAATCAGCAGATTAGAGCCGATTCCTGCAAGTTCGCCGGCAATAGGCGAGGGGCTGTTTCTGAGATAGGCTACAATCTGCCAGCCTGCACTAAGAGGGATTTCCGTCTGGGGATCCATCTGCTCTCCGGTGATGGAAAGCACTCTGGTGTTCGCCATTTTGACCTGGTAGCCTTGCAGCATATCCCAGTTTCCGATATCATTAATGTTAAATGTGGGGATATAAGAGTTGCCAACCCCATCCTTTACAATAATAACATCCGTAGCCACCGGGCTGAAAATCTGGTCAATGGCGAGGTCTTCCGGCATCACATAGCTGGATATGGTATTCCAGCCCACATCCAGGGTGATATCCAGCGAAATATCCAGCGTTACCGTCAGGCTTTCCAGTGCACTGATGCCATCGCTGGCATAGCTGTCCGTATGGGTAATGAGAATATCCGTTGGGGCATAGGTTGCGGTCGCTTCGTAGGCAGCAGACTCAGCGGTGCGCCAAACCATGACTGTAAACGTCTCTCCTGGTGCAAACCCGTCTTTCTCCGGCGTCTGGCTGTCGTCTCCGTAAACGGTGATCACGGTATTATTTTGTGGATTCCACTGGCCGTAGCCTGCACAGCGCATGGTGTCTGTATCGGTATAGAAGAAGCCGATCCAGTCATCCGTGCTCAGTGGCTGTCCGTCAATGCTGCTAAACAAGTCGTCGGGTACGATTACACTGTGGTTGTTGCCTGTCACCGTAACCGTCCAGGGTGCTCCGGAGGTGGGGATGAAAATACTGTCGAGTTTGCTCAGTCCGTCCAGTGCAAAGCGGTTGGTGTGGGAAATGATATTATCGATAGGAGCAAAAGCTCCCTGTGCATCGACTGTGTCCTGAGTGATGGACTGCAGTACGCGGATCTGGAAAAATTCTCCTTCGTCAAAACCATCTTTTGCAGGCGTTTGGGCATCATCGCCGTAAACGGTTACAGCAGTATTGTTGTTGGGGTCCCATTGCCCGGCACCGGCGCAACGCACTGTCCCGTTGTCGTCATAGAAAAAACCGATCCAGTCAGTGGGGCTGAGAATGCCACCATCTAAGTCGCTGTAGAGCGTATCTGGAAGGACAACGGTATGGGTAATACCCGTGGGGTTCACGGGCCATGGCGCAACGGTAGATTCCGGGTTTTGGTTGATGGTCGCTGTAGTTGAAACACCACCTCCTGAAAACCCAATACTGGCAATACGCAAGGAGCCGCTGTTGTTCTCCTCATAGCATACAGTAATGGTCCCGTTTCCTGTGCCACTGATAGGATTCACGGAAGTGACCCAGGCGGTCTGAGCAGTAGCTGTCCAGGAAGTATTGCTGGCTACTGAAAAAGAGACACAGTTTGCCGGGTGTTCTACCGTTATGCTGGCCGGGGTGACGCTCAGGGTTGCAGCAGTCCCCGCAGCCTGAGTGATGGTTGCCGTCTGGGGGGGCAAACCAGGCGTATTGAGGATCACCATCACAGAACGCGGGTTGCCGGAGGTGTTTGCTGTATAGGTTACCACGAGGGTCTGGTTCCCACTCCCTGAAGCAGCAGAAAGGGTTGCCCAGGACTGACTGGTGTTAGCGGTCCAGCTTACGTTTGAACTTACTGACACCGTAGTTTGCCCGGCAGGAGCCCCTACTTGCTGGTTGGCAGGGCTCACTGTTAGTACCGGGCCGGTGGCTGCTGCGTTTTGCAGGATGGTAGCTGTTTGTGCGGGCTGCCCCGGACTGTTGAGGGTCAAGGTTGCCGTTCGCTGGGTTGATGACGTATTCTCATCGTAGGAAATGGTAATGGTTGCATTCCCCGATCCGGAGCTCTGAGAAAGCGTTGCCCAGCTCTGACTGGAGGTTAGCGTCCAGCTTACATTGGAGGTTACCTGAACAGTGGTTTGGCCTGCCGGAGCGGTAACTACCTGAGAAGCAGGGGTCATAGCGATATTGGCAGGGGCACCAGTTTGAGTCACGGCTACAATCTGGTCTGCCACGCCGTCGCCAGTAACAAGAACATTCACCGAACGGTTATTGGTGCTTAAATTAGGCGTGGCGGTTAGGGTCACAATCCCGTTGCCCAGACCGCTCAGCGGACTAGCAGACAGCCATGGAGCATTTTCCATTATTTGCCAGTTGGTATTAGACTCAATACTGAAGCCGGCAGTGCCTCCGGTATGCGGTATGCTAAGGCTACCTGGTGTGATAGTCAGAAAATCCGGATTATTTATGGTCAGCTGGTAATCCTCTACTTCGCGGATCCCTCCGGTAGCACAAGGGGCGCTGTAGCCACCGGTGCTCACTGCAATCCGCATACGGGTACTGCCTGAAGACAGGCCGCCTGGGATGGAGAGCTGGCCGCTGAGAGATCCCTGACTGCCACTCGTGCCCTGATAAAGCTGTTCGCCTGCATCATTAAAGTCATCATCCTGGTTTAAATCAACCCACACCCTCCAGTAAACCAGCGTACTTGAAGAAAGCCCCTGAGCCTGCAGGAACAAGGGGTAGCTATTTCCTGGCTGTACACTGGTATTGAGATGGGTATAATGGCCGTATCCATGGTCATTGCCGGAAATATTATTGATGGCGCCTATGTTGACCCGGTCTATCCAGATATTTCGGCTGTTACCATAGGAGTAGCAATAATCGTCATCACATCCAATGGTGGAGAATGCTGAAGTAGCAGAAAAGTCACTAAAGTTGCTGCCACAGTCCGATCTGATCTCCACCTGGTAGTCTGAACAAGGGATGAGGTTGTAGAGGTAATCTGTCGTATCAGTTAGCCATGAAGTTGTGGACCAGGTGAAACTGCCCACAGTCCGGTACCTGATCTGATAAGCGCTGGCGCCGGGAGAAGGCGACCAGGCAATTTGAGCAGAAGCGTAGCCAATATTGCTGACGGATGGAGCCGAGGGAGTACTGCAAAAACCAGGCTGTATGTTCAGGCTGTAGTCTTCTACATCTGTGAACCCACCGGTGGAGCAGGGCCCGGGGAAGTTGTTGCGGTCCATACTAATGCGCAGCCGGGTGTTTCCGATATTGCTTCCGGCGGGAATCGTGATCGCCCCGGAGACCAATGAACTACTGTTCGTGGCCGCAGAAAGCAAAAGCTCCCCCGGGTCTTCAAAGTCGCTGTCCTGGTTAAGGTCTGCCCATACCCGCCAGTAAACGGGAGCCACGAATTCGTCATCGGAATTCATGATGAGCGTATAGGACTGTCCCTGTACCACATTAGCAGTTAAATTGGTGAAGTTGGAGTATCCATTGCCGTTGCCTGAGTTATTGGATAAGTTACTTAAGGCTACACTGGTGATCCAGGCACTCCAACTGTTGCCGTAGGAATAGCAATAGGCATCTGAACACCCCGTAGTGCTAATAGTATAAGGACTGCTCCAGATACTGGGGATGCCGTTGCAAACAGACTGCACCTGCCACTCCAGCGTATTACAAGGAGACAGGTTCTCCATAGTATGTTCGCTTTGGACCAGCCCCTGCTCGACCGTCCATGGGGCAGTTGGAACGGTGCGGTACCTTACATTATAGCCTTGTGCGCCGGGTACCGCTTCCCAATCCTGAGTGATATGAGAGTAATCAGCTGAAACCGTTTCTACATTAGAGGGTGGGCTGCAGGGAGTCGTATAGGAAAAGGAAAAACCAAAATTGTCGGCAGACCAGCGGTCGTCCCATTCAAAGTAATAGCGGGTACCAGCCGTTACATTCAGGATGACCTCACTGGCAAGATTCGGCCCGCTTTGGCTGATAGCGCAGTCGTCATCGCTATTGTCAATTGGGGTGAGGTTGCCGCAGGAGCCGGTGTAAACCCAAAGCCGGGTATTCACATCATTCAGGCAGCTGCTGATGGATATACTTCCATTGGCAGGCGCATCATAATAAAACCAGTCTGCATGCTGAGCACCTCCCGAACAGTTCACACAACCGTTCCCCTCATCGGGCCCGTCAGGGAAGTAGTTTCCATTAGTGGTAATAGGCTGGGCATCCGTACAGGTAGAACCTACACTGGGCGCAGTACCGCAGGAAAGGTAGCCTCTGGCGTTGGTGTTGTAAAAGCTGGCCCGTGCATACTGGCCGGCGGAGAAGGTGTTTCGACAGCTGTGAGGAGCATAAGACATGATATTGGACACGTCTGGATCATAAGGGTCGCCGTTTGCATCGGTAAAGCTGCCGGTGTAAACACAGTTAGACACCACATATCCGGTACAGCCTATGCCCAGCAAGCCGGGGTCCGCAGGGGTGTCGCAGATGTCGTCGCCAGCGGTACTGCAGTTAGAGCCGTTAACAAGCTCATCGGTCAGCCCGCCGCAATTGGTCTTTCCGTGGGTATGGTAAAGCCCGAAGTAGTGGCCCACTTCGTGTGCAAAGGTGTTACCGCCGGAAAGGAAACAACTGTTGGCAACGGTAATCAGGTCCCGCCCGCCGCCGGGAAGATAGGCGTACCCGCAAAGGCCGCCCCCTGAACTTGTCGTGAGGCTGCCACCCGGAATGATAATATTGAGGACATCCTCTACGCCATAAGTATTCCAGAAACTGGTCTCTTCTGAAATGCTAAAGTTGAAGTAGGTGTCGCTGTTGATGAAATTGATGGGGGCGCACTGGAAGAATTCCATGTTCGCATTAATGAAAAAGTCATTGACTTCATTCATGCCGGTATTGAACTCCGCTTCCGTGATCCCGCCGGTGCCGTTACTTCGGCGAATGATGTGGACCTGTACAGGGACCATATCCACCATACTGTAACTGCTGCCGGGGGAAAAGGCGGCAGCATAGTTCTCATAGTCCTGTTGCAGACTGTCCATCAATTGGATGGATGCCGGACTGGCAATAGCTCCGCAAGGAGAGACTGTGGGGGTGTTTTGTGCCAGAAGTGGGGGGAGCGCCAAAAAAAACAATCCTAGAAACTGTACCAAACACTTCATAAATATTCGGGTTTTAAAAACTTTAAGAACCCAAACAGATACTAAAACCCCGCGCCCTCTACAGTATACTATGACAGATTAAGTAGCAAAAGGCAGAGCGGCAGGCACAGGCCTGATACTCTGTTTTTGGGCATATCTGTTTGATGTTGTCAATTAATTAATGCCAACCTATTCCACAAGGCTGGTGTATAGCGTGTTCTATTTTGCTGTCTTAGTGTTGTGGGGAAGTGTTGTGCGTTATGCGATCTTGGTAAGATAGATATAATGCTCTCAGTAGGGGGGAGTAAATATAAGGTAATTTCTAATATTTCTACATTTAATACGTCAGGGATTTTATTGGGTTTCAAAATCCCTGTTAAATTTCTTCTGATTTTTTGAAACTGTTGCTCCTCATTCACATTTGTGTTTATAGTTCTCCAGGGCGAGATTAATGCATTTTGACTTGCTCTTTTTTCCGCTCGCTGCGTTGAAAAGCCTCGCCGTCCGTACGGATGCCTGCGTTTTTCGCCTTGCGAGCGAAAAAAATACCTGCGTCAACTTTGCACAAATCCTGCCTTGGAGAACTATAAATATGAAAACAAAGATCTGTAATACCTGTAATCGGGAGGAAACTACGTTGTACAGGGTGCAGCTTCAAAAGAAGGGCCCCTGGGTTTTTGTCTGTAAAAGCTGTTGTGAGCAACATCAAAAACGACCGGGGTACCGATACGGCGGGACCTGGAAGGGCTACCGGCATTAGTTTGCCGAAAGTTCGTTATTTTGAGCCCTTCAAATAATGAATTAGTATGAACCGACTCCTTTCCTTTTTCCTGCTCCTGGCTTTAGGTACGGGCTGTAGCCAAAGCCTTTCCGTTGATCAGTTTGCCGATACGCTGATTATCAATGGCAATATTTACACCGTGGACACTTTGTTGCCCGGCGCTGAGGCGGTTGCTCTCAGGGGAGGCCGTATCATAGATGTGGGGAGCACCGCTGATCTAATGGCACTCCGGGGGGACAGTACCGAAGTTATTGATCTGCAGGGGCGCTTTATGATGCCTGGTTTTATAGAGGGACATGGTCATTTTTCCGGTCTCGGGTACAGCCTGATCAACCTCAATTTTCTCCACACCAGCAGTTGGGAGGAGATCGTGCAGATGGTAGCCGAAGCGGCAGCACAGGCCGAGCCAGGAGAATGGATTGTGGGCCGTGGCTGGCATCAGGAAAAGTGGACGGAGACGCCAAGCCCATCAGTCCTGGGCTATCCTTATCACGATGCACTGAGCGCTGTGTCAGCTGATAATCCGGTTATGCTGCGGCATGCAAGCGGGCATTCCCTGTTTGCCAATGCGAAGGCAATGGAACTTGCCGGCGTAACTGCCGAAACACCCGACCCTTCAGGAGGGGAGGTGGTGCGGGACTCCCGCGGCAAAGCGATTGGCGTGTTTGAAGAACGGGCCATGAGCCTCATCAATGCGGCGTACGATGACTACCGGGCCGGTCTTTCTGAGGAGGCAAAGACAGAGGAGTGGTACAGGGCCATTGAGTTGGCGGAAGAAGAGTGCCTGAAAAAAGGCGTTACCTCATTCCAGGATGCCGGCTCCAAATACTTCGAACTCGAGCGCTACGAGCAAATGGCAGAGGACGGCGAGCTCGATCTCCGCCTATGGGCGATGGTCCGCCACAGCTACGATGAGATGAAAGACAACCTCGATGGCTATCCGAAAATTGACATCGGCAACCACTACTTTACCTGCCGGGCTATCAAGTCTGAAGTAGACGGTGCCCTTGGTGCCTTCGGTGCATGGCTGTTGCGGGCTTACAATGATAAGAAAGGCTTCACCGGGCAAAACACCACACCCATCCCGGAGGTGAAAAATATCGCTCAACTGGCTATGGACAACGATATGCAAATGTGCGTACATGCGATCGGCGACCGTGCTAACCGGGTAGTCCTCAATATTTACGAGGAACAGTTCAGTGCAAATCCGGAAAAGGAAAATCTCCGCTGGCGCATCGAGCATGCCCAGCATCTCGATACAGCAGACATTCCACGCTTTCGCGAAATGGGCATCATCGCCTCCATGCAGGGTATTCACTGTACCTCCGATGCACCATTTGTGGAAAAGCGACTGGGCAGAGAGCGCTCCCGGCTTGGTGCCTACCCCTGGCGCAGCCTGCTGGATGAAGGCGTCATTATCGCCAATGGCACAGACGCCCCGGTTGAGGATGTGGACCCGCTGCTGAGCTTCTATGCTTCCGTTACCCGAAAACGGGCAGATAATGGTTTCGAATTCTTCCCGGAGCAACGGATGACGCGGGAGGAAGCCATCCACTCCTACACCCTGGGCAATGCTTATGCCGGCTTTGAGGAGGACTTCAAAGGCTCTGTTACCAAAGGTAAAGCGGCTGACTTTGTGGTGCTTTCACATGACCTCGTCAATTGTACGGACGAAGCAATCCCCGAGTCCAAAGTGTTGATGACTATGGTGGACGGGGAGGTCAGGTATCAGGCTAAGGATTTCTAAATCCGGCTTTTTACTGTTGGCGGATGAGGTCGGATATAGATTTGATATCCATAGACTCCGCTTGCGCCTCCCGCATCATCAGGGCATAGGTGTTGTTAAATCCAAGCGGAGCAAGCCACTTTAGCCCATATTGGGCCTCAAATTCCCGGCTGACATACTGGTAGACAGCATCGGGCTGTGTAATGATGCGCTCAAGGGTGTCCTGAGGTGGGTTGAGCAGTACCTGCAGCCCGGTCCCGGTGTACTCCGGGTAAAGGTCGATCTCGCCATTGCGCAAGGCATCAAAGCAAATCTTAGTACCTCCCAGCCCCGGGCGGGTGTCCACATCATAATCGGTGTACCCGTTGATGAGTTGACTGAAGAGCTCCACCAGAATATACTGCTCGGTAAAGATTTTGGAACCGATGATGAGCGTTTCCCCGCCTTGCTTTTGGTCTGCCCGCCAAAGTCCCTCCGCTTTCAGGAAGTCCCGGGCTACCTGTTCAGGCGATATTTTGTCGAAATCCACCCTGTGATTCAGCACGGTCATCACCGAATCATTGATCCGGCCTGCGAGTAAGTTAAGTGTTTCCGTTAGTTTTTTATTTTCCTCAGCCAGCTTTTTCTGCACAATTGGAGCGCAGTAATAGGGAGGAAAAGCATGGCGGTCATCTTCTAACTGCCGGAGGCGGAAAGCCTCCACCCGCCCGTCAGTAGCATAGCCGCTGATAACGTCCACTTCACTCTCGTAAACCGCTTTATACATTAAAGCATTGTTTAGGATGGTAGTTGTGAAATCCACGCCGTAAGTGTCCACCACCTTCTGATAGCCATCGGGGCGGCCCATGAATTCGGGTGGGAAACCGGCGCTCCAGCCCGGTGCATAAGCCTGCGGCCAGAAGTAGGCGGAAGAGAGCAACGGGATGATTAGCAGCAGGGGCTTGCCTGCTTTGGAAAGCTTGCGTGCGTTGGTGTTTTGCAGCAATGCGAGCAGTTGGTCAAAGATAATGGCGAGCAGGGCAGCGGGCAGTGCTCCGGCGAGGATCATCGTGGCGTTGTTGAGCGCGATGCCTCCAAAGATAAACTCCCCAAGCCCGCCGGCACCGATATAAGCAGCGAGGGTGGCTACCCCTACATTGATCACCGTTGCTGTTCGGAGCCCGGCAAAAATGACCGGAAGGGCAAGGGGCAGCTCCACCTGCCGCAGCAATTGCCCCTTTGAGAGCCCGATGCCCAGCGCCGCTTCCTTAACGGCAGCATCCACTTCGCTAATGCCTGTGTAAGTATTCCGCAAGATGGGCAGCAGGGCATAGAGGAACAAAGCAAAGATGGCGGGCTTGAGCCCAATGCCCAGAATTGGGATCAGAAAACCGAGCAACGCAATGCTTGGAATGGTCTGTAGTATCCCTGTAAAAGCCAGCACGCCACCGGATAGCCTGGGGCGTCGCGTGATGAATATGCCTGCGGGTATTGCAATAACGGCGGCCAGTAAAAGTGAGATAAAGGTAAGCCCGATGTGCTCAAGTACCTGCTCCATCACTTTTTCCTGATTATCGCTGAAGAAGGTAATTAGTTCGCCCATGACTGAAGGTTGTTTTTAAAGGCTTCGATAAGTAAGGGAAGCGTGAAATAGCGTTGCTGCCCCTGGTAGGTGGTCGAGCCAAGCGGATGTTTGCCCCGTGCTTTGGCAAGTCGGTAGATAGCTCTCAGGAGCGGCAGGGTGGGGGATAGGGGCAGTGCATTCCCTGGCAATGGCGGCGCTTCGGGCAGTTCGCTGAAGATATCCCGTAGTTTCGCCGACCGCAACTCGAGCTGTGCGGCTTTTTCCGCCACAAAGTCGGCCACAAACTCATTGGCGGGAGACTGCAACAGGGTTTCCGGTGGGGCGAGTTGCTGCACTTCGCCCCGGTTGAGCAGGCACACGAGGCTGCCCATTTCAAAGGCTTCTTCAATATCGTGGGTTACCATAATGGTGGTCTTGGAGCGCAGCTCCTCCAGCTCCATAAAGTCACGCCGGATTTGCTGCCGGGTCAGCGGGTCGAGGGCACCAAAGGGCTCGTCCATCAGCACGATGGGCGGATTGGCAGCCAGTGCCCGGGCAATACCTACCCGCTGCTGCTGCCCGCCGCTGAGCTCGTTCGGGTATTTTTGGGCAAAAGCGCCGGTATCCAGCCCCAGTTGCTCCAGCAAGGCACCGGTCCGGGCTTTGATTTTGCTGACTTCCCAGCCCAGCAACCTGGGCACTACGGCTATGTTCTCTGCCACGGTGTAGTGCGGGAACAGTCCCATATCCTGAATGACATAACCCATTTGACGCCGCAACTGCACTACCGGCTGCTGGCTGATGTCCTGCCCGTTTACCCAAACGTTGCCGGCACTTGGTGTGATGAGGCGGTTGAGCATTTTAAGGGTGGTGGTTTTGCCGCAGCCACTTGGGCCGATGAGGGCAAGGGTTTGGCCCTCTTGCAACTCAAAGGAAACCTCCCGGACGGCAGTAAAGTCACCAAAGCGGCGGGTCAGGCCCTGGGTTTTGATCATGGTTTTGTTGTTTTTAGGCTTAGCCTGGGGTTTGGATATTCGGGGTAGGCAACTTGAATGGAGGCTAAAATACAGGAACAGATGCAGAATGTTCATTATTTTAGGTGTCGTTCGGGCGTTTTGTCTTCAATCAGGGGGTGTTGGCAGAATGATGAGGAGAGAATACCCCTGATTTGGCTAATTTGAGCCTGGTCATAAATGAGCGCATGAGTTATTCCATTCACAGTTTCAAAGTCTATTTTCGTTTCCGGCTGCGGCAGCTCGGGCGTATACTGTATTCCGCAGGCTGGCCTGGTGTGATTGCCCTGCCGCTGCTGCTGGTCTTTGCGCTGCAGGGGATTGAAGCAATGGACGGGGCACCCGGGTGGTGTATCCCGTTAATTGCGTTGCTCTTGTCCATAAGCTGGCACTACAGGCGTAAAGACCACTTTTTCCTGGAGCGATCCGGGTTTCTGGTGGGCTGGGTCCTGGGGCTCGAATATGCTATGGTGAGTACTGTGGTGGTATTGCCTTTTCTGATTTACATAGGGAATTGGCTGATGTGGCCGGCCGCGGTTTTGTGTAGTCTTTCTTGTGGCTTCCTGCCCGTTCGGGCTTCCCGGGCGGCATTCAATCCAAAGTTGAACGTAAGCTGGTTGCCCGTTGCACTTTTTGAGTGGCGGAGCGCGCTGAAGCGTTACGGTGTTCTGTTTGCTCTGCTTTGGTTGCTAAGCCTGACAGCACCCTACGGTATGGCGGTCTTGCCGATCGTGTTGTTGCTTTGGGCCAGCTTAATCCCATCGGTTTTTGAATATCAGGAACCCCGGGAGGTAACGATAGCGGTCATCGTGAATGGAGTAGGCCTATGGCGGCACGGGCTTCGGCATTTTGCGCTGCAGTTGGTGGTTTTTGGGCCGGGCCTGGCTTTGCACCTGGTTTTTCATCTGCAATACTGGTACCTGGCATTCATTGGTTTAGGCTTTATTGCGCTGATGCTGGCTTTCTCCATTGCTTACAAATACGCCACCTGGCACCCGGGTCGGCAACGGGTCATGCAAAGCCTGCCAGTCACCCTGGCTTATTTTAGCCTGTTCTTTCCCCCCCTCCTGCCAGTGGTAGGCATTTACCTGCTGCGGTTTGTGAAAAGAGCGCGGCATCACTTCAAAATGGCATACGATGCTTAACATCAGCAACCTGACTGCCGGCTATGGCAATACGCTCATCCTGGACACGATCAATCTGAAAGCTGCGGCAGGTGAAGTACACGGTATATTGGGGGTCAACGGAGCCGGGAAAACCACTTTTTTTAAAGCCTTATGCCGTCTGGGCCCTGCATTTTCCGGGGAAGTCAGCTGGCAGGGAGCGCCTTTGTCGCCTGCCGGGATGGGGTACCTGCCCGCAGAGCCCTATTTCTATCCGTATCAGACTGGGCAGGAATACCTGGAGCTGTGCAGCCATCGCAACCCGGGCTTCCGAATCGATAAGTGGAACGGGCTTTTTCAGCTGCCACTGAAAGACCTGACCGAGACCTATTCCACCGGGATGCGAAAAAAGCTGGCATTGCTGGGTATTTTAGCGGGCGGCTATCAGGTTTTGCTGCTGGACGAGCCTTTCAGCGGGCTGGACCTCGAGAGTACGGAAATTCTGTATGAAATCTTGGAAGAGTTGAGGCGCAACGGCCTTTGCCTGCTGCTCAGCTCCCACATTATGGCTACAGTAAGGCAGGTGTGCGACCGGGCAAGCTATCTCAGCGAAGGGCAAATCCAGGAAACATTTGACAAAGACGACTTCCCCGCCCTGGAGCAGTTTGTCAAAACCAAGATACACGACCGTACCAAAGCAGCATGGGCAGAAATACGCAAGCCTTCGTAAAACTTTTCCGGTGTTCAACTTTTATGATTAGACATTAGTAGTGGGGCAAAAATAAAAATGCACAACTTTCAAAAAGCTTTTGCCCCAACATTACACAAAACCCGCCCTATGGTTGATTTTGTGCAATGTTAGAACAAAACTAGTTGTGTATTTTATTTTTCTGGAAGCCCTTATGAATAAATCATCATGAAAGAGCAACAGTTTATTCAGCAATTGTTCCACGCCCATCGCGATTCCCGCAAAATCCCTTCGCCTAGCGAGGTGTGCAGTTGGCTGGATGGGTTGCTTAGCGTTATGTTTCCGGAACTGTCCAACCGGCGCTACCGCAGCGAAAGGGAGGTTGGCCAGCATTATCAGCAACTGAAGCTGGAACTCTTTACCCTGCTTGAAAAGATTGAAGACCTGCTGCCTACGCGGGCGGAGGACCTTGAAGCTGCTTTCCTGGACGAGCTGCCCCGGAATTACGAGCTCCTTCAGATGGATGCGGATGCGATCATGGCAGGGGATCCGGCAGCCGTTAGCCGTACGGAGGTCATCCGGACTTACCCGGGCTTCCGTGCCATTGCGGTATTCCGGTTAGCCAATACTTTTCACCGGCTGGGGGTTCCTTTAATACCACGGATTCTTACCGAGCATGTGCATGGGGTAACAGGGATTGATATACATCCCGGTGCCACCGTTGGCGAGCGGTTCTGCATTGATCACGGCACAGGTATCGTTATCGGAGAGACGGTGGAAATTGGCAACAACGTGAAAATTTATCAGGGCGTAACACTGGGCGCATTGAGTGTCCGCAAAGAATATGCGAAAACCAAGCGCCACCCTACAATAGAAGATAACGTTGTGATTTACTCCGGCGCTACGATTTTAGGAGGGGAGACCATCATTGGCCACGACAGTGTGATTGGTGGTAATGTATGGATTACCCGTAGTGTAGCTCCCGGGTCAAGGGTCTACTACAAAAGCGTCGCTCAGCCGGAGGCAGAGCGCACGCCGGGCGGGATGTAGATTACTGTCATTTAGACCAAGTCTTCATCACGCCACTTTCTTTGAGGTTTTTTATCCAATTCCCGAAGCTCCAGGTGGTCTTCTTCATGGTAGCCACCTTCGAGCCGGCGCATTTCCTTTTCCATTTCCCGCTGTTCCCATTCTGCGGTTTCCCCCCGCATGCCTGGAAAGCCGAATACCTGATAGTAGTGGCTCATTAGCCCCACACCCCATCCCAGGAGTGGATAGATAAACCAAAAGTGGCTTGGTGAAGTGAAGATGTTCAACAAAAACAGGAAAATATTAACAATGAGAAAAGAGCCTAAGTGCTCGTAGAACTTCTTTTTTTCCTTAACCCTTTTGCGGGCCTGTTCGTAACTGCTGTTTTCCATTACGCTGTTTTAGCATTTCGATATTCAAGGTAACGATATGAACGCCACCGGTCAAGGTTATTCGACAGAATTAAGGTTTGGGACGCTATTCGCATGGGCTAAGCCGGTTGAAAAGCATGGCTATCAGGAGCCTGAATCTCCTCTGGCCAGGCTTCCGGTCCAGGCGCCAAGGGCGGCAAATATTGCGCCAAAAAGCCCGGTGATCAGTACGAGTAGTGGCCCGCCGATCCCACCAAAGAGCTCACCAATTCTTGCGCTTAAAATACCATCGTTCTGGGCATTAAGGACCGCAGCATAACCTCCCCACAGCAATAGCCCGCCGAGGAATCCGCCCAACAGGGCAGGGCGGGGGCGCAAACGGAAAATAAGGGCAATCAGGGCAGCAAGCACTGGCAGGCTCCACCAGGCCAGCAGCGCCTGGCCTACAGCGCCTCCTACGAGAATGGCTATTGTGGCTGATAATGTCTTTTGCATAGTTATTCAGCAGTTTTGAAGGTGAGTCGGTAAAGGGGCTTTACAGCGGGGTCATCAGGGCTGTCCAGCAGGTGCAGGCGGTTGTACTGCCCTTCCACCCAGGGCGTCACCATAGGATCATAAAAGGCACTGCCTGGATTGCCGGAAGGGCCGCCGGGGAATACGCCCCACGCATTGGGCTGCTCACCCAACTCTACTACCATACGCCAGGAAGGACCGTGGTCGGGCTTAATGGCATTGGGCGCATCTCCATAGCCTCCTACGTCCAGGTCTAATCTGGAAAAAGCAGGGATCATGGCCATGTGCCCGATGTCAGTTGACTTATGCTCTGCCCAGGAGACCGGTGGCTGTTCCAGTGCTTTTTTCAGTGCCATTAGGACGACCTCCTCGGCGGTTTCCACCTCCGGAGTAGACTGATGGTCAAAAATGGCATGGCCGGGTTGGGTGGCCAGTAGCTCAATGAACCGCCAGTCTTCAGGCTTAAGGACTTCCAGAGAGTCCTCCCATACGGTGAATTCATCAAAAGCTTGTGCGTAAGCGGCTTCAAACCAGTCCTCAAACAGGCTGGGTGCTTCCCCATCCTTCGTAAAATTATAGTCCCAGTTTCTCAACGTTTTGACCCGTTCGTGCGCTCCTAATTCGGAAGCCGTGCTGTCGAGTAATTGCAGCAGTACCGGCAGTGCATCCTCCGGTTTCAGGCTGCGGCTGTCCAGTTGGAGGGCTTTCATATCCTCCACGGTAATATTTTCCATCTCCGCCAGGCGACGGTTGATGTAGCGGCCCCGGTAATCGTCAAAGCCACCGCTGTAGTAGTATGGATAATCAGGTGCGGTTGACCGTTGGTTGGCGGAGGAGACAAAGCCCCGCTCGGGGTTGACTACCCGTGGCAGGTGCTCGTGGGGGATAAAGCCTTTCCAGCCTGAAGCCGAGCGGCTGCCGTCCTGTACGAAACGCCCCTGTTGGTCTTCTTTCAGAGGCAGTTTTCCATTTACGGTAATCGCAATATCATTGGCTTTGCTGGCGAAGACAAAGTTTTGGGCTGGGCTTTCCCACCCACGCAGGGCCATTTGATAGTCTGACAGCCCCTGCCCGCCCATCAGGCGCGTGAAAACACCGAGGGCGTAAAAAGGCTTTTCTGCCGGCTCATCGTGGGCCAGCCAGCGCATCGCCATATCATGATTGGGATGTTCCGGGTCATCGTAGGTGACCGGCCCCCAGACGGTGTAGCGGACGGTATCCCGCAGGGGTTCATCGCGCCCTTTGACCTGAATGACTTCCACGACTTCCCGCACAGGCTTTTCCTCCCCATCAATCCGGTAGGCTGTTTTCTCGGGGTTCGCCCAGTCGATCCGGTACCAGTCGAGCACATCGTGCCCTACATTGGTGACACCCCAAGCCATATTCTTATTAAATCCGATTATGATGCCAGGTACACCCGGGAAGGATACCCCATAGGCATTGTATTCCGGCGTTTGCATTTGTACTTCATACCACACAGCGGGCAGGCGGAGCTGCAGATGGGGGTCATTACATAGGATGGGGGCTCCGTTGGCTGTTTTTTCGGCGCTCACCGCCCAGTTGTTGCTGCCAATAAATGGCGAGGGGAGCTCGAAGGGCGTTCGGGTTGCACCGCTGCTCAGCATGCTGTCGCCGGTTGCGGAAGATGCCAGGGGTAACGGATTGAAATCCCACTGAACAACATCCGGAATAATGGGGGATTGCTTCGGGTTATGCTCAGGGTAAAGCACCTGAAAAAGGCTGTCGCCAAGCAGTAATCGCGCATTAGTAGCAGGAATGTCCTCGTGCCGGCTGCAAAGGGCTTCTGACATGGATTTGTAAAAAGCGGCGATGTGCAGTGGCGTCCATGGCTCCGGCGCATAACCCAGCAACTTGAATTCGATGGGATAGTCTGCCGGGCTAAGGCTATTGATATACGCATTGGCTCCCTCGCAGTAAGCGTTGATGATGGCAGCTTCCTCCGGAGAAGACATCCACTTTTTCAGCGCATTCTCAGCCCCCCACAGCAGCCCTTTGCGCCGCTGTAAACGATCGCGCTCCAGGGTACGCTCGCCCATCACTTCAGACAGGCGCCCGATGGTAGCCCGTACCGAAATATCCATCTGCCAGAGCCGGTCGCGGGCATGGATGTAGCCCTGTATGAAAGCAGCATCATCGTTGCTTTGCGCGAAGATGTGGGGCACGCCCCGCTCATCGAACAGGGCCTCACTTTGAGCGGAAAGCTGTGGGAATACGAGGTTTTCGTCCGGAAATTTATCGGCTCGCTCAGCATTTTGCCAAAACCCGGTAAAAGGGCTCAGGAATTGGCCTATTGCGGGCAGGGGAGACCCCAGGGGCTGGTGCAGGCTGGCCAGTATCGTCAGGCCGGTGGTCAGCAGCAGGGCAAAGAAAAACCTTATCTGTCGCATGTTGTTAGTTAGGGCAATTTAAAAAAGAAAGATATGAAAACTTCCTGGGCTGTCATTGGTCTTTTTTTCATTTGTCTGGCCTGTAGCCCCGATTCCACTGAGCGTCAAAAGGGTACAGGAGACCGCCGGTTTCGCACCACACCGCCATCCCTGCTGTATTTCAAAAATATGAGGAGCACACAGTATACCGTAGATGAACAGCCCAGGAGCCGCATTGAGCTGTACCGGCTCAGTAAATTTGAACCCATCACAAAACGTCCAGCCATCTATCCGGTTATCGCTAACAACTGGCTGGAGGATGAAGCATACCTTTTCCTGCAAACCAACGCCTGGGAAGCGGGCTTTCTGTCGCCTTTGACGATATCGCAGGATACCAGCTGGTCTTTAGAAGTCCTGCAACTGCAACCGCCCACGCCAGTGCAACAATATGAACTGGGACTGCGCCTCTACGAAAGCCTTAAGCGGGGCGAAACCTGGTATGCCGCTGCTGCGGATTCTACCTTCGCCCCGCTTTTTGAGGATGGGGATGAACGGTCGTATTTTCTGACTACAGTACGGGATTATCTTAAGCTGACCGATAACGATTAGCTTTCACGGGTAAACACAAAGTGCTGATCTTTGGACAATCGCGCATTAAAACTATAGCCGTCCATATCGAACGCTTTGAGGCCCTCAGGTGCGGTGATGCGGTTTTTGACGGCGTAGCGCGCCATCATACCACGCGCCTTCTTGGCGTAAAAGGCGATGATTTTATATTTCCCGTCCCGGTGTTCCTTGAAGTCAACCTGATAAAGCTTTCCCGCGAGGTCTTTGGGCTTCACAGCAGAGAAATACTCTTTGGAAGCGAGGTTGATGACGCTTTTGTCCTGCCCGTTGGCGTTCAGGTCAGCGTTGAGCAGTTCGGTAATGCGGTCGCCCCAGTATTCATAAAGGTTTTTGCCGCGTTCGTTTTGGAGCTTAGTGCCCATTTCAAGCCGGTAGGGCTGCATCAGGTCCAGTGGGCGGAGCACTCCGTAAAGCCCGGAGAGGATACGGATTTGTGTCTGAGCGAATTTGAGGTCTTCTTCGGAGAAATCCTCTGCGCCCAGCCCAACGTATACATCGCCCTTGAAAGCCAAAACAGACTGCTTGGCATTATTCAGGTCAAAGGGTGTCTCAAAGTCCTGATAGCGCTCCCGGTTAACAGTAGCCAGGTCTTCGCTGATTTTCATGAGGTCCATGAGCTCGGATTCTGATTTATCCTTTAGGATATCAATCAGAGGTTTACTGTCACTGAGAAGCCGGGGCTGATCGTGCAGTTCTGTTGAAGAATCACTGTAATCAAGGGTCTTAGCTGGTGAAAGTAGTAAAAGCATGTCTGATTTTTTATGTCACAAAGTTGCTGATTATTGTCTTGTCCTTATGTCTTAACTGCTCAATGAGTTAAATGAAAAAAGTGTGACACTATAAATGCTTCTCAATACGATGCAAATTCGTCACGAAAAAATACGATTTATTCCTGTTTCTTTTGTATATTGCATGTCGTAAATCGTATGTAGGATGTCACGAAACCAAATATATTAATTTGGCTATTATTAGAATTCATCCTATGTTTGTGGTACACACCTAAGAAGTAGTTTTTGTGTTTATTTGTTTGGGTTAGAGGCCCTTACTTCATTGCAAGTAAGGGTTTTTTTGTCCCCCTGTTCAAGGGTTGCATCAGAAATAACCCGATCAGGGCAAAAAGGTTTGAGTTAACATGCAGGCGCAAGTTTCACCTGCCATTCCAAAAGAAAAGCCCCGGACTGATTTTCAGTCCGGGGCTTTTTAGTAGACAGTAACGAATAGAACGATTACTGATTGTTGAACATATTGCCTTCATTGGCAGGTAAGCCAGCAGGCTCTTCCGGCTTCTTCACCACTTCGCCCTTAATGGTCAGCATCTGCTTCTCTTCACCGGCGTTGGTAGTCAGGGTTACGCGCTTGGTGAACTTACCGAGGCGGTTAGTATCGTAGCGGACCTTGATCTCATTCGTTTCGCCTGGTGCGATAGGCTCTTTTGGATATGTAGGCACTGTACAGCCACAGCTGCCTTTGGCATGCGTGATGATCAGAGGCTCTGTGCCCGTGTTGGTAAACTTAAATACACGGTAAGGGTCAGATCCCTGCTCAATCGTGCCGTAGTCTACAGTTTCAGTTTCAAAAGACATCTGAGGGCCTTCTGCAGCTTCTTCGGCAGCAACCGGAGTGGCTACAGCATCACTCTGACTAAATCCTACAGTAGCTACCAGGGCCAGCAGCGCTAATACGGAAAATACTTTCTTCATCACGTTATTCTTTTTTTGATAGATCACAAATAAATTGGATGCGACCCAAAAATACAGTTAATGCTGTCAATATAAAAGCTGAGCCGCTTACATTATGGTTAATGAGTTGTTAATCCACCCTTTAACAAACAGGGACGGGCCGCTTAAGTTGCGAACAATTACCGGCTTTCTTTGTCTTTTTAGGTAGTGGTTGTGCCAAATTTTTTGTATATTAGCATAGCTCAAACCAAGCCCTTTGAAATTAAATTTTGCAAAAGCGCAAAATAAACCAAATTATAACCAGTATAACTGATAAAAGTATGCTAGACCATTCCTTCACCCGTGAATCTGCTAACTCAGAAGACGGGCCATCCAGAGCATCAATTATCAAAGATTTTGAAATTTGCTGTATCAGCCGGGAAGCCAGCTTGTTAGCCCGCAAGGAGGTGCTGACCGGAAAAGCTAAGTTCGGCATTACCGGCGATGGCAAAGAGGTGCCTCAGGTGGCCATGGCCAAAGCGTTCCGCAAAGGCGACTGGCGCAGCGGTTATTACCGTGATCAGACCTTTATGTTCGCTCTTGGCCTGGCAACGGTGGAAGACTTTTTCGCCCAGCTCTATGCCGATCCTGAAAACGACCCTTTCTCTGGTGGCCGTCAGATGAACGGCCATTTCGGTACCCCTACCATTGATAATGAAGGCGAATGGCTCGACTTGCTTAATCACTTTAACGTTAGTGCAGATATCTCCAGCACGGCAGGGCAGATGGCCCGTGCCTTGGGGCTCGCCCTGGCTTCCAAACATTATCGGGTAAATGCAGAGATGCTAAGCGGGGGAGACTTTTCTCAGGATGGTAAGGAAATCAGCTTTGTGACTATCGGTGACGCTTCAACTTCTGAGGGCGTTTTCTGGGAAACGGTCAACGCTGCTGCCGTTCAACAGGTGCCGCTTGCGATATCCGTTTGGGATGATGGCTACGGTATTTCTGTTCCTATAGAGTACCAGACTGCTAAAGGGAGTATTTCCAAAGCACTTCAGGGGTTCCAAACTGAAGGCGAAGATACCGGTATGGACATCTACGTGGTCAAAGCCGGCAACTATCCGGAGTTGGTGGAAACCTACATGAAAGGTATCGCCAAAATGAGAGAGACCCACCGCCCGGCCCTGTTCCACATTACAGAAGTTACTCAGCCGCAGGGGCACTCCACTTCCGGTTCTCACGAACGCTACAAATCAAAAGAGCGCCTGCAGTGGGAAAAAGACCACGACCCCATCCTGCTAATGGAGCGATGGATGGTCAAAGAAGGCATCTTCACCGAAGAGGAAGCGAAGAAAATCCGTAAGGATGCCAAAGCTTATGCTAAAGAGAGTCGTGATAAAGCATGGAAAGCAGTAAATGCACCGACCAAAAAACGTATCAAAGACCTGAAATCGGTCTTCGGGCAAATCCCTGAGGATAATGGCCCCTGCGACGAGCTGAAGCAGGAGCTTGAACGGCTCATGCACCCTGTAGACGGAGAGGTCACGCAAGTTGCCCGACGGATGCTCTACCAGATTATGGGTGCCGGGCTGGAGGCGGAAGCTGGGCTTCGCAACTGGATTGAACAATCCTATCAGCTCGCCCATAAGCATTACCATGCCCACCTGTACAGTGACTCGCCTCAGGCTGCCCTGAATGTACCGGTGGTGCATAAAGCTTTCTCAGAAGACTCTGAAGTCAAAAACGGCTATGAAGTCCTTAATGCTTTCTTTGACAAAAAACTGGCGCAGTACCCGGAGCTTTGTGCTTTCGGTGAAGATGTCGGCGATATTGGCGATGTGAATCAGGGCTTCGCAGGCATGCAGCAGAAATATGGCAAAGGCCGGGTCTTCGATACCGGTATCCGGGAGTGGACCATCATGGGGCAGGCGGTTGGCATGGCGATGCGCGGCCTCCGCCCCATCGCAGAGATTCAGTACCTCGATTACCTGATTTACGGGCTGCAGCCACTAACGGATGACCTGGCAACGCTACGCTGGCGCAGCAATGGCCAGCAGAAAGCACCGGCTATCATCCGTACACGCGGGCACCGGCTGGAGGGGATCTGGCATGCTGGTTCGCCTATGGGTATGATTTTGAACGCCCTGCGTGGGATTTATGTCATTGTGCCCCGTGATATGGTACAGGCGGCCGGCTTCTACAACACCATCCTGCAATCTGATGACCCGGCTCTGGTCGTAGAGTGCCTCAACGGTTACCGTCTTAAAGAGCGCGTGCCGGACAATCTCGGTGAGTACACCATTCCGTTGGGTGTGCCGGAAGTGTTGCGTAAGGGCAAAGATGTGACGCTGGTGACTTACGGCTCCTGCGTTCGCGTAGCGCAGGCAGGGGTGCAGTTGTTGGAAGAACAGGGCATCTCTGTGGAATTAATAGATGCGCAGACCCTACTTCCCTTCGACCTCGAGCATATCATCCTGGAATCCCTGAAAAAGACCAACCGCATTATTTTTATGGATGAGGATGTGCCCGGTGGCGCTACGGCATTTATGATGCGGGAGGTGCTGGAAGTGCAGGGCGGCTATCGCTACCTTGATTCCGATCCGGTGACGCTTACCGCGCGTGCCCACCGCCCTCCTTATGGCTCTAATGGCGATTACTATACCAAGCCCAGTCCGGAGGATGTCTTTGAGCAGGTTTATAAAATGATGCACGAGGTGAACCCGGGGCATTTCCCGGGGAAACTGTAATTGGCCTCAATTCGAAACGTACAATGCCCGGGCTCCGGTTAAATTCCGGAGCCCGGGCATTATTTTTGAATCCTCGACACTTTTCTCAATACCCCTTTGCATCATCATCGGGGTTACGGAAATCGCCTACTGCATGGAGCGTACCATCCTTGTCTCTAAGGATAGCCTTGATCACTGCCATGCGCTCAATTTCCCGGAAGGTATGCCCCATGGCTTTGAGCTGTGCCATAGTGCTGTCGGGCAGGGCACCACGCTCCACCAGGATTTCATCAGGCAGGCATTGGTGGTGGAAACGGCCGGCATTAACCGACTCCTCTAAAGACATTCCAAAGTCAGTAACATTCGTGATGACTTGAAATACAGCTGTAATGATGGTGGAGCCGCCCGGTGCGCCCAGGACCATATACAATTGCCCGTCCCGCTCCACAATAGTGGGGGTCATGGAGCTGAGCATCCGCTTTTTGGGGGCAATGGCATTGGCTTCTGCGCCCACTAGCCCAAATTGATTGGGCACGCCGGGTTTGGCACTGAAGTCATCCATCTCATTGTTGAGAAAGAAGCCGCCGCCTCGTACCCACACCTTGGAGCCAAAGTTGGAATTGAGCGTAGTGGTGATGGATACCGCCCGGCCTTCTGCATCTACCACTGAGGTATGGGTGGTTTCAAAACTCTCTTTAAGCAGCTGGAAGTCTCCTGCAATGATATTGTCGCTTGGCGTAGCCTGTGCAGGGTCGAAGTTAGCCATCTGCCGGTCGAGATAAGCCCGGCTCATGAGGGAGTCCACAGGCACATCGTAGAAGTCGGTATCGCCCAGGTGGGCTGCCCGGTCGGCAAAGGCGCGGCGCTCTGCTTCTACCATAAGGTGGACGGCTTCAGCGCTATGGAAGGGCTTTTCGTGTAAATTGAAGGGTTCCACCATGTTTAGCATTTGCGAAAGCGCCACCCCACCGCTCGAAGCAGGAGGCATGCTAATGACGGTATAGCCCCGGTAATTGGCGCGGGTTGGTGTGCGCCAGGCAGGTTCATAGCGCTCCAGGTCCTCCAGGGTGAAGATACCGTTGCGGGACCGGGATTCCTGTACCATGGCTTCTGCTACCGGGCCTTCATAGAACCCCCGGGCGCCCAGTTGTTGAATTTTGCGCAGGGTGCGGGCCAGCACCGGTTGCCGGAGGAGGTACCAGGCTTCAAAGGTGTCGCGGATGAAGGGGTTGGGCCCTTCGTTATAGGTGCGGAAGGCTTCCTGGAAACTATTGAGGCGTTCCGCTTCGGCAGGGGAGATGGGGTAGCCTTCCTCTGCCAGACGGATGGCGGGTTCCAGCAGCGCCTCCCAGTCTTGCAGTGTGCTATACTTTTTAAAGGCCGCTTCCATACCCGCTACCGTACCCGGAATGCCCGCAGCCAGCGCATCATTGCGGCTAAGCCCTTCGATCACCTGCCCGGTGCTGTCAAGATACATATCCCGCTGAGCAGCCAAAGGGGCGCGCTCCCGGTAATCGAGCGCAGCGGTGTTGCCATCAGGCTGCCGGAGCACCATAAAGCCACCTCCGCCTAAGTTCCCTGCCCGCGGATAGGCAACAGCCATGGCAAATTGCACGGCAATGGCTGCATCGACTGCGTTTCCACCTTTTTTGAGAATGTCTATGCCGACTTGCGTGGTCAAGGGGTGGGGAGATACCACCGCGGCTTCATTTGCCAGGGCGGTTTTTTGTGCAGCGTAAGGTGGCGCCTTGGTTTCAGAGCCATTACAGCTCCAAAGCAGCACAAAAGCAAACAGGAGGAAAAGGTGGTTTTTCATTTTTGGCACGGTTGTTGGTATTAGTTAGATGTCATTGAAAAACGAAACTACATCAAAATACTAAAACACCGGAATATGGGTGCAGAATGCTGCGCCTGCGGTGGGAGAGCCAACTTCGAAAGGGATTATACAGGTGTAGCCCGTATCCGTCATCTTTAGAATGGTAAGGAGAGCAGTGTGGGGCAAGATCACCTGCTACACGGGCTGCACTTTTCCCTTTGGAGCGTCAAGAATGTTTGTTTGTTAGTAGCCAAAGGGCTACTGGTTTACTGGCTTTTGGGTGCTGCCGCACAGTGTGCGAGCAGCACTTTTTGTATTGAGGGGGTAACAAGAAAGGCAGCCCGCGGGTGCGGACTGCCTGTATAGTGATTATTTCGCTTTAAATAGGTAAGCGATGCGCTCAATATTTACTCTGCCGGGTCCTCCTGCAGGGTAAAGGTACGGGTAACCGGATTGAGCGGCGTATCTACTTTATTGCCTTCGGCATCAACGAGGGTCAGTGTGATGGTGTTCTCGCCCATTGGAAGACCTTCTACATAGTATGGCTGCCAGGTGTCGATCATATGGTCTTCGCCGTTGATAGTGGCTTTCACCATGTGGTCGGTACCGAAGCCTGGTACATTGACCGGGTAAAAGTCGAGCATGACCTTTTCGGTTTGGGCTTTGCCAGTGTACGTACCTTTAGGGCGGCTGTAGAACAGAATAGGTTCTGTAATATTATCGACCGCCATGAAACCATTGTTCTCAATCGTTACTTTCTTAGCAACATGTGCCTGATCTGTCTTGATACTCTCGTGGTAGGAGCGGGAAAGAAAAGCAAGCATGTAGTGGTCGCCGTCCTCGATTTCGTAGTCAAAGGAAGCCTCGTATTTGGCAGCATAGGGCTGATCATCGATAATCAGGTGGATGTGCTGGCCTTTAGCGCTGTTGGCGCACATTTTAGCGTCTGCGTCGGGTGTTTGTACACCGAGTTCGTACGTTTCTCCACTTATGGTGAAGTTGAATTTCCCGGCATCATAGGTAACACCCTCAATAGCCGCATCAGGATAGGCTTTTGACTCACTGAAAGGCGTAAGGGAATACCTGGTAGCAGGTTCTGAATCCACCGCAGTGGTGTCGGCTGTCGTTTCTTCTGTTTCGTTGGTGCTGCCGCCGCTCTGGCAGCCGGTGAAAAACAAGGCAAGCACAAATAACAGGCTTAGCGTTCTCATCATTAATCTGATTTTGGATTGATGTGTTAATAATACGAAGGTAGCTGTTCCAAATTAAACAACTGCTCCATACCTTTAACAAGTGTGAAAGGGCGGTCAAGGTTTAGCATCCTTTCTATATTCAGACAGAAAAGCAACCATCACTATGGCTAACGATATTGTAGAGTTGAAAGTAGAGGGCATGACGTGCAACAACTGCGCGGCAAGCCTGAATAAATTCCTGGAGCGTAAAGGCCTGGAAGAGGTGTATGTGAATTTCCAGACTAAGGAGGTACGCTACCGGGAGACAGCATCGGGCATCGACCGGGAGAAAGTCCGGCAAGGCATCCACAAACTGGGCTTTTCGGTGGTGGATGAGGACAGCGATGCCAAAGGGCCATGGTGGACGCTGGAGCGTAAATTGCTGGTTAGTGCCATCTTCACTTTCCCTCTGCTGATGTACCACTTCTTTATGATGGCGGGTGTGGAGTTGGTCATCATGGAAAATTACTGGTTTCAAATGGCCCTGTGCCTGCCACCTTTCGTGATCGGGTTCCTGCACTTCGGGCGCTCGGCCCTTAGCTCGCTTAAAGGAGGGGTGCCCAATATGGATGTGCTGATCTTTGTAGGCAGCACAGCCGCCTTCGTTTACAGCCTTGTGGGGACACTGCTCTGGGAAGCCAATTACATTTTTTATGAGACGAGCGCTACGATTGTTACCCTGGTGCTGGTGGGCAACTGGCTTGAAAAGCGAGCGGTGGAGCAGACTACGACTGCGATTGGGGAGCTGACGAAGCTACAGGTAGAGACCGCACGTAAGATCATGCCCTCCGGTGCGGTGGTCACGCTGAAGCGGGAAGAAGTCAAAGTGGGCGATACCCTGCTGGTGAACGAAGGCGATAAAGTGCCTCTGGATGGCCAAATCCTGGAAGGGGAAGCGGCTGTGGACGAGTCTATGCTGACGGGCGAAAGCCTGCCGGTGAACAAGTCGGCTGGTGATCAGGTCATCGGGGCCTCGGTGATCGTTGGCGGTTCTGTAAAAATGGAAGTGACGGCAGCAGGCCGGGACACGGTATTGAGCCAAATGATAGAACTGGTGAAAACCGCTCAACAGGACAAGCCGGATATACAGCGGCTGGCGGATAAAATCAGTGCTATTTTCGTGCCGGTGGTATTGAGCATTGCTCTTCTGACGCTTCTGCTTGGGCACTTCGTCTTTGGGCTGGCTTTCGGGCAGGCGCTGATGAATGCCATCGCTGTACTGGTGATTTCCTGCCCCTGCGCAATGGGACTGGCTACGCCTACAGCTGTAATGGTGGGCGTGGGCCGTTTGGCGAGGAATGGCATCCTGGTGAAAGGCGGGCAAACCCTGGAGGTTTTTTCCCGCGTCAAAAAAGTAGTCTTTGATAAAACCGGTACACTGACCACCGGGGATTTTCGTATCAGGCATATTGAGTACCATCAGCCGGATGAGGCTCAGGCAAACGCCCTGATTTACAAACTGGAACAGCATTCTTCTCACCCCATTGCACAGTCCCTGCTCCGGGAGATGGCGAGCCGGGTGAATGGCGTAGCGGTGGAGTTGCAGGAGGTAGAAGAGCTGAAAGGGCGTGGCCTGCAGGCACGGGACCAACACGGGCATACCATTCGCCTCGGCTCTGACCGGATGCTGCCACCGCAGGTCGCCGGCGAGCCGGGAGCCCTCTATCTGATCGAAAACGATACCCTGCTGGCGACTATTACTTTGGCGGATGATATTAAGGCGGATGCAGCGGAAACAGTGGCTTACCTGAAATCACAGGGCAAATCTGCGGTGCTTCTGAGTGGCGATCAGGAGGCGAAAGTCGCTGAAGTGGCAGGCTATCTTGGCATTGAGGAGTACTACGGTGCCCAGCTGCCGGAGCAAAAACTGGAACGCATTGCGGCTCTTTCTGCTCAGGGGCCTACTGCTATGGTTGGAGATGGCATCAATGATGCGCCGGCTTTGGCTAAGGCAACCGTTGGCGTCTCGCTAAGCAATGCTTCCCAGGTAGCGATCCAATCCGCACAGATCATCCTGCTGAACGGCAAGCTGGAGTACCTTCGCAAAGCCTTTGGTATTTCAGAGCATACGGTGCTGACCATCAAGCAGAATCTGTTTTGGGCTTTTGCCTACAATATTGTGGCCATCCCAATCGCCGCTATGGGCTTTCTCAACCCGATGTGGGGCGCACTGTTTATGGCATTTTCGGATGTGGTGGTAATTGGCAACTCCATCCGTTTGCGGTATAAGCGGATTAAATCTTAACAGCGAAAACTTACCCGGGCTACGGTTGTTCTGCCAGCAGAAACCAAGCTGCATGAATCGTATTTTCTTTTTTGTCCTGATAATGGGATGGCTCACGGTAAGCTGCGAGCAGGAATTCGTGCCTGCTTCTGTTGACCTGCCTCAGGAAATCGTAGTGGAGGGCTACATTGAAGCGGGTGCGGAATCACGCCCACCATTTGTGATTCTTTCGCGGTCCACTAATTTCTTTTCTGAATTTAGCGCCGAAGACTTCAATGATAATTTCGTAAGCGGGGCAGATGTACGCATTACTGATGGCCAGGATACCGTACAACTGGAAGAAATCTGCCTGAATGAGCTATCTCCTCTGGAAAAGCAACTGGCTGCCGATGCCTTTGGGCTTGCGGTGGACAGCCTCGGCTTCAACTTCTGTGTGTACATTGATATGAGTTTCTCCATGATTGGTGAGGAAGGAAAAACCTATACTTTGCTGGTGGATGCAGAGGGGCGGCAACTACGCGCGGTGACGAGCATTCCGGAACGGGTGCCGATCGACTCCCTGCGGTTCCGGCTTCCACCGGGTGAGCCCGTTGATACGCTGGCGCAGCTGTTGGGGTACCTGAAAGACCCTGCAGGCATGCCCAACTTTTACCGCTATCAGGTGGGCACCAATGGCGGCCCCATCATCAGTCCGGGGGCTTCTGTTACAGACGACCGGTTGTTTGATGGGGAAGTAGTGGAATTTCCGCTCTTTCGGCCTATTCCCAGAGGAAGTGTGGATATTGACCTGGAGACTTTTGGCTTCTATACGGTTGGTGATACCATCACTGTGAAGTGGATGACCATAGATAAAGCTCACTTTGATTTTTGGAATACCGTGGAGTTCAATACGGCTAATCAGGGGCCCTTTTCGAGCTATACCCTGATTGAGTCGAATGTAGAGGGTGGGCTCGGTATCTGGGGCGGCATTTCCGCTTCTTACTATACCTTACCTGTGGTATACTAGAACGGAAAAGTTCTTACTTTTACCGGATATATGGAAATCAGCAGACATCAGAAGACCGCATTGGTATTTGGAGGCTCCGGCCTGGTCGGCGGCTTTGTGCTCCGGCAGTTGATTGCGCACCCTGCCTACAAACGGGTGGTCAGCTTTGGCCGGCGCAAGCTCGATATTGAGGGCGAAGGGCTTGTGCAGCATGTCATTGATTTTGACAAAGCCACTGATTACCAGCACCTCATGGAGGGGCAGGATGTTTTCTCCTGCCTGGGGACAACTATGGCTAAGGCAGGCAGCAAAGAGGCATTCTACAAAGTAGACTTTACCTACGCTTACGAAACCGCAAAGGCAGCTGCAGCGGCAGGTGCCAATCAGTTGATGCTGGTTTCTTCCGTTGGGGCAGACCGCGATTCCCTGTTTTTCTATTCCCGCGTGAAAGGAGAGCTGGAAGCCGCCATCCGTGAGCTGCCCCTGTGGAGTATACATATCTTCGAGCCCTCATTACTGCTGGGGCCAAGGCAAGAGCAACGGCTGGCAGAGCAATTGGCGGTGCGCCTGACCCGGGGTGTTGCGCCTTTCATCCGAGGCAAGGTGGTAGGCAAATACCGTCCGGTAGAAGCCGAGGATGTGGCGAAGGCCATGATTGCTGTGGCGCAGGGGCTTCAGCCCGGTCAGATCGTTTATGATTCGGAAAGGATTTATGAAATCGCTAATGCAGGTAGGGGGTTAATCGAAGGCTAGTCGCCCTCAGATATTTAAGAATGAAAAACCAGATAAAAATAACATGGCAGACGAAGTTAAGAAGTGGTCAGAAATAAAAATTAATGTAGGGCTGGATGCTGAAAATATGCCCATCGACATACAATGGGCATCGGTAGACGGGCCTGACGGGCCGGAGCTGCAGTCCGCAAAAGCCTTTCTGTTGTCTATTTTTGACCGGGAGACGAAAGATACCCTTCGGATTGATTTGTGGACCAAGCAGATGCAAGTGATTGAAATGGACCGCTTCATGTTCCAAACCCTGAGGGCACTGGCGGATACCTACTACAAAGCTACACAGAATGCCGAGTTAGCTGCTGATATGCAGCGCTTTGTGCAATACTTCGGTGAGAAGACGGAGATTATTCCAAAAGGAGGGCAAAAATAATTACAACGCCGGGGGCAGAGTTTTGGAATTCCGAAAGGAACCCCTTACCTTTGCCGTCCGGCGAGCGCACACGACCAGCTCCCGCTGAACTCCCCCAGGGCGGAAACGCAGCAAGGGTAGGTAGGTTGAGCGGTGCGATGTGTTGCTCGCCTTATTTTTTTCTCCTTCCAGATGGCTCACCAAACTATTGCGGATACCACAGGTTTTATCTCTGAAACCTATTCTGAAAATACTGTAAAAACCAACCTGAAATATGAAGTTTTTTGTTGATACAGCCAGCCTTGATCAAATTAAGGAAGCCAATGAATTAGGTATACTGGACGGTGTAACCACCAATCCTTCCCTGATGGCCAAAGAGGGCATTACCGGTCAGGACAACATCTACGCCCATTACCAGAAAATCTGTGAAATTGTGGACGGCGATGTGAGTGCTGAGGTGATCTCCACCGATTTCGAGGGCATCATCAAAGAGGGAGAAGCGCTTTCCAAACTGGCACCGAATATCGTGGTGAAAGTACCGATGATTAAGGACGGCGTAAAAGCCCTAAGCTACTTCCGTGACAATGGCATTCGCACCAACTGCACGCTGGTCTTTTCTGCTGGTCAGGCGATCCTGGCTGCCAAAGCAGGCGCGACTTATCTGTCCCCATTCATCGGCCGTATTGATGACATCAGCTGGGACGGTATCGCTCTCATTGAGCAAATTGCTGAAATTTATGCCATTCAGGGCTACGAAACAGAAATCCTGGCAGCTTCCATCCGTAATGCCAAGCATATTGTGGACGCTGCCCGTGCCGGAGCGGATGTCTTTACCTGCCCGCTCGATGCCGCTATGGGCTTGCTGAAGCACCCACTAACGGACATTGGCCTGGAGAAGTTTCTGGCCGATCATAAGAAAGGCAACGGCTAACCTTACTGTACAGGAATACAGAGGGTAAATGTACTACCCATGCCCGGGGCGCTCTTTACACGGAGCGCCCCGTTCATTTGTTGGGCCAGCTTTTGAGATAAGGGCAACCCAATGCCCGGGTTTTGGCTTTCTTGCAGGGGCTTACAGATGTCCAACTGCAGGCTGATCCGGCTCGGTCGTCAGTGATTGATGCCCGACTGTGTTTTCTCTTTCGGCCATCGAATGGTAAACACGCTCCCTTTATTTTCTTCACTCTGCAGGGTTATCGTGCCCCCGATATAGTCTGTCAGGCGCCGTACGATAGCCAGCCCTAATCCTGTGCCCTGATAAGTGCCGCGGTCGTGCATACGGAAAAACATGTTGAAAATCTTCTCCTGGAATTCAGTTGGGATACCTATGCCGTTATCCTCTACACTAATCCAGTAATGTTGGTCTTTTTCGCCTTGCCGGATAGTGATGAGCGGGATAGCTGCCGTATTGTATTTCACACCGTTTTCTACGAGGTTTTTAATGAGGATATCGATCACCAGTGCAGGCCCCCGGCAGGTTCCGGAACTGAAGAGCTTTACGTTTTTTTCAATGTGCATATGAAGTTGTCTAAAAAAGAATCGTGGTGAAATCGAGATGGTTTGCACAAAAAGTTGCAAAAGGAGATATTTGGAAATCTCTAAACTTTTCCAAACTCCTTTCGCAACTATGTACGTAAAATTAACCAAGAAATTCATCACACACAATTTGATGCCCTATTTGAGCACAACAAATCTAGGGCGCAAGCCAAAAGTTAAGCTTTGGAAAATGGTCAAAGCAATAATATACCGCCTAAAAACAGGTACACAATGGCGAGAGTTACCCCTGCGCCAGTTTTTTGGATTTGCCATAAAATCCTATAAAACAGTGTTTTATCATTACAATAAATGGGCTAAAGATGGTTCTTGGCATCGCTTATGGACGGCATTATTGAAAGCAAATAAAGCTGCCTTGGATATGTCCACCGTAGCTTTAGACGGTAGCCAGACCCGAGCTAGAATGGGTGGTGAGGCAGTGGGGTATCAAAGCCGGAAATCTGCAAAAACAACAAACATGCTGTTTTTGACTGACTCCAACGGAATCCCGTTAGCGATGTCAAAACCCGTATCAGGTAATCATCATGACCTCTATGAAATTAACAAGGCATTCAAAAATATCTGCGAAATTTTAGAGCAGGCCGATATCGACCCAAGAGGTTTGGTAATGAATGCAGATGCTGGTTTTGACAGCAGGAGCTTTAGAGAGTACTGTGATGGGCTGGAAATCCTTGCCAACATAGACATCAACAAAAGGAATGCAAAAAACACTGATTATGAATACCTTGTAGACCCTGAGTTGTATAAGGAAAGGTTTGCTGTTGAGCGGACCAACGCTTGGATTGATGGCTTCAAATCTCTTTTAGTCCGGTACGAGACATCTGCTAGAAATTGGATGAGTGCTCATTTCCTAGCCTTTTCAATCATTTTGTTGAGAAAAACTAAACTCCATACAAATCATTTTTAGACAACTTCGATTTTAAAGTACGTTCGCTATTCAAGCTGTTGCAATACAAATTTAATCAATTTTCCGACAGACTTTTTCGGGTCCGGGCTGAACTGCCCAGCGGGGCGGTTTGCCAGGATAACGTTGGTGGACAGTGCCTGGTGGCCCAGCATGCGGCAAAGCCCGTAAATAGCAGCGGTTTCCATCTCAAAATTGGTGATTGGCGTTTTGCCAAAGTAAAAGTGGCCGAGCTGCTCCATCCGTTCGGTATTGAAGCGGGGCTGTAGCCGGAGCTGCCTGCCTTGAGGCCCATAGAAGCCAGCTGCGGTTAGTGTAATACCATGGTGCATGCCCTGCCCAACTGTCTCCAGTAGGGCTTTGCTGCCCGCGCAAACGTAAAAGGGCAGGTCCATCTTCTCTTTGAGGAAAGCCCGGAGTTCGTCCTCCAGCTCCGCCTCAGCCAGATTTTGCTGGTACTGGTAAAAGGAAAGCATATTGTCGAGCCCGATGCCATAGGCTGAAGCCACAAAACTGTCCACCGGCAGGTCTGCCCGCAGGGAGCCGGAAGTGCCGATCCGGATGATATTCAGTGCCGTATGTTCGGCTTTTGGAGCACGGGTTTCGAAATCAATATTCACCAGTGCGTCGAGCTCATTAATGACGATATCAATATTGTCGGGGCCGATACCGGTGGAAAGCACGGATAGCTCCGTCTGCCCGATCCGGCCGGTATGGCAAACGAACTCCCGTTTTTCCTTTTTCACCCGTACCTCGTCAAAGTATTGAGAGACCCGGGCTACCCGGCCGGGGTTGCCCACTGTAATGATGGTAGGGGCAATATCCTCAGGGCGGAGGTTGAGGTGGTAAATGCTGCCATCGGCATTAAGAATGAGTTCGGCATTGGAAATGCGTTGCATCGTTTATCTTTGCTAAAAAAAGATGAAGAAAATTTATCACTTGTCCACTTGCAAAACCTGTCAGCGCATCATCGGAGAACTGAATGGCGGAGAGGGCTTTGTCTTGCAAGATATCAAAACCGAGCCAATAACCGAAGCACAGCTACAGGAGATGTATGACATGGCGGGTTCTTATGAAGCTTTGTTTACCCGGCGTTCCCGCAAATACCGGGCTATGGGGCTGCACGAGCAGGAGCTGGGGGAAGCCGATTACAAGCGGCTGATCCTTGAGGAATATACCTTCCTCAAACGGCCGGTAGTTGTGGTAGAGGACGAGATATTTATCGGCAACAGCAAAAGCGTGGTGGCTGCCGCTGCGGAAAAAGCTGGTATCAATTAGCAAACTCAATGGAGAAAATAGTGCCGCCGCCCGGGCGGTCGCTAATTTCGATGGTTGCACCGAGACTGCCGGCGAGCCGCTGAACGATAGCCAGGCCAAGACCTGTGCCCTCGTACTGAGACCGGCCGTGCAACCGGTAGAACATATCAAAAACCTTGGGCTTGAATTCATCCGGTATGCCAATACCATTATCGATGACGAATAAGCGGGGCTTCTCAGTTTTCAGTGCCTGCCGCACAATGATCATGGGCGATTCGTGCTCGTTGTACTTGAGCCCGTTCTCGACCAGGTTTTTGAGTATGATATAGAAGTGGTGGGGCGTACCTTCTATGAAAGTCAGGTTTTCGCTGTAGAGTTTAGCGTTTTTAGCTTCGAGTTGGGGCTGCAGGGCTTCCTGTACCTGTACCATGATCTCGTTGAGATTAACTCTTGATAAGGCAGTTTGATTCTGACCTCCGCGCACCTGTGCATAGGCCAGCACATCCTGAATCAGGGTATGCATCTGCCGGGCACTGCGTTTAATATGGCTGAAAAAATCCCTGGCGTCATCATGGCCCGCCCAGAGTGCCTTCTTTCGCTCCAGCAGCGTAGTAAAGCTGATGATATTGCGAAGGGGCTCTTTCAAATCATGGGAAGCAATGTAGGTGAACCTTTCCAGTTCCTGGTTGGACTGCTCCAGTTCGTGGTTAGCCTTTTGCAGTTCCTGGGTTTGCAGTTCTACCTGTAGCTCCAGCTGTTGGCTAAACCGGCGGCGATGCCACAATAAAAACAGGGTGGTGAAGAGCAGGAGCACCAGTGTAAATACGGTTAGCAATGCCAGGCGCTGCTGATTGACGACTTTTGCTCGGCTTGTTCCTTTTCCAGCGCAAGGATTTCGTTGGCACGGTTTTTCTGAGCGACTTCGTAGTTGACTTCTAAGCGGGTTAGCTCCTGTTGTTTGAGGGTATTGGACAGGCTGTCTTTATAAAACAGGACAGAACCCTGCTCCGACAATGCCTGCCGGTACTGACCGGTTTCCCGGTAATACCTGGCCTTAAGTTCGTGCAGCAACAATTGGTCACCCAGTGCCAATGCGCTCCCGGTTGGAATACGCCCGAGAGCTTCCCTGGCTTTGGGGTACAGTTTATTGTCAAGGTACAACTCACCAAGCTCCATGATCGCATAGTAGGCACCAAATGGATAGTTGTTTTCATCACAGAGGCTAATGACCTTTTGCAATACGTTTTCACTGTGTTCCGTACGCTTGGCATCGCGATGTATGATGGCAATATTGATGAGCGTATGTACTTCGGTAGTCAGGTCTTTATATTCCCGGCATATATTGAGAGCCTTGTTGAAGAGCAGCAGCGCGGAATCCAGTTGTGTGGTATCCTCCATCTTGATCATACCTTCTGTGAAGTAGGCTTCAAGAAGGATCAGGGGGCATCAGACACTTGTGCTTCTGCGATAGCCTGGGCCATATATTTTTCACAAGCCGCTTTATCTCCGCTGTTGTAATAGAGCAGAGCGATGTTGTTGAGGGTGTACACCCGCCCCAGCGTGTCATTCGTAGTGTAGTCCAGGGATTTATGAAACCGGCTGAGTGCCTGTTGGGCATCTCCGGCATCCATATCCACCAGGGCGAGGTTGTTGTAAGCGTTGGCGAGATTCGTACTATCATTGATCGCGAGTGCCAGGTTGAGTGCTTGTTCCGTTTTTCGGATGGATTCAGCCAGGTTGCCCTGAGCAGAGGCTGCCGACCCCTGCAGGATGTAAGCCCGTGCAATGACCGAAGTGTCTTTTTGTACAATGCCCTCTGCCTCTGCTAATTCGGCATAGTACCTTGACGAGTCAAACTGATAAACACTATAGGCATAGCTGATATCGTTAAGCAGCATACCCCGGTTTTTGGGGGGAGGCTGCGTATGTAGTAAGCTTTTCAGGCTGTCAACCGGTGCATCGTATTGACCGAAACCGGGCATTGCCATCAACATCAAAGGGAGGACCAGGAAAAGGCATTGACAATGCCTTGACAATATGTATAGGTGCGCCTTGAGCAAAGGGATGTATTTTGTGCAATTGTTGAGTACGAGCCACTAAAATAAGAAAATTCATCATGTATACTGATAAACAGGAAATCATTTCATTTTTCAAGTCGCTGCAGGATAGTATTTGTCAGCAGTTGGAAGCGGCAGATGGCGGAGGGAAGTTTCAGGAGGATGCCTGGGAACGCCCCGGTGGCGGTGGTGGGCGCACACGTATCCTTCAGGGACAGCGCATCGCTAAGGGAGGCGTCAATTTCTCCGCAGTGCACGGGGAAATGCCGGAGCGGGTTACCCATGCGCTGGGGGTGGAGCCTGGCCGTTTTCTGGCCACCGGCGTAAGTATCGTGCAGCACCCGGTCAGCCCGATGGTGCCCATCATACATATGAATGTCCGTTACTTTGAGATGGAAAACGGGCTGTATTGGTTTGGAGGAGGCATTGATCTGACGCCACATTATATTAATAAAAAGGATGCCCGGTATTTCCACGAACAGCTAAAGGCCGTTTGCGACCGGCACCATCCCGAATTTTACCCCCGGTTTAAAAAGTGGGCGGATGACTATTTCTACCTGAAACACCGTAAAGAAACGCGGGGTGTGGGGGGCATTTTCTTTGACCGGCTGAATGAGGAAAGCGAAGGGCTGTCAAAAGAGGCCATTTTTTCCTTTGTGAAAGAGGTGGGGGAGATTTTTGCTCCTGCCTACAGTGAGTTGATCACACGGAATCAGGATAAGCCCTACGGAGAACGGGAACTGAGCTGGCAGGCCCTGCGCCGGGGCCGCTACGTGGAGTTCAACCTGGTCTGGGACAAAGGCACCAAATTCGGGCTCGATACCGATGGGCGTACCGAATCCATTCTCATGAGCCTGCCACCAGTAGCTCATTGGGAATACAGCCACCAACCGGAACCGGGAGGCCCGGAGCAACAAACGCTAGGCATGCTTAAAAAGAATATCGACTGGCTGTCAGTTGCAGATTAGCGTGACCATCTCCGTCTGTACCACATTACTTAGGTTGCCTGCCCGGTCCTGAATCTGTACCTGGTAAGAGAAGGTATCTGAAGGCACTCCCGGGATCGGGCCAGAGCAGCCCTGCTCGCCTTCCACAAGGCAGCATAGCTGTGACACCTGGTTGGGAAAACGCAGAATGATTTCACCGGAAATGCCGTTGCCTACGCCTTCTTCCGGAATAACCGGTAATTTTCGGATTTCCGGGAAGTCGGGCGTCCGGCTGTCCGTTATGAAAATATCAATGGCAGAGTCATCATTGCCCAGGTCGCCATCACCATCAGTGAAGCCCAGACGAAGGACCAGGGTGTCAAAAGGGGCATTGGCTCCTCCCTGGGGGAAAGTAAGTTTGTTAAAACCAATATACTCAAGTTCAGGCTCTACGGGGTAGTCTGGTGGTTGGACACAGCTGAATGCAGCGAAACCTAAACCTAGAAGCAATACCAAAGCAGTCGTTTTCATTTGAAAAAATTTTCTGTTGAAACTCATTTGAGTTTTGAAAGCTGGGCGTATGGCAAAAGCTGGGAACTACATCCGAGCCCATTGCCCGTAATATTAAGCTTTTTGCCAAATAATAACCTAACAATACAATCAAGGAGGAGTTGGGTGAAATTTGGCTCAGGGTCAAAATTGATTGGCTTTTTGAACAGTGCCTATTAATCACTACTCGCATAGGATAGTGACGGTTTCAGTCTGTACGACATTACTTAAGTTGCCTGCCCGGTCCCGAATTTGTACCTCGTAAGAGAAAGTCTCTGAAGGTACACCTTCGATCGGCCCAGCGCATGCTTCCTCCCCCTCAAGGCAGCAAATTTGGTCTATCTTGTTGGGAAAGCGCAGAATAATTTCACCGGAGATGCCATTGCCCACGCCTTCTTCCGGGATAACCGGCAGTTTGCGGATTTCCTGGAAGCCGGGCGTCCGGCTGTCCGTTATGAAAATATCAATAGCGGAGTCATCATTACCCAGGTCGCCATCGCCATCGGTGAAACCCAAACGGAGAACGAGGGTGTCATTGAGGGCATTAGGTCCGCCCTGTAGTATAGTAAGTTTGTTAAAACCAATATATTCAATCTCTGGTTCTATGGGATAGTCTTTTGGTTTTACACAGCTGAATAGCGCCAGGCCAAGACCAAGAATCATTACAAGGGATGTCGTTTTCATCGGAAAAATTTCAACTGTTGAATTATAAAAAAGAACATGCAGCGCTGAAAGAGCGCATCGGGCACGTCACTGCCCCTGATTTTGGACCCTTAGCACTGGAGGTGTTCAGGTTTCAGGCGGCGTGTAATCCACTCTACCAACGCTACCTGGAGCTGCTTGGGCAACCGCCGGAAAAAGTTCAACGCCTTTCTGATATCCCCTTCCTGCCGATCTCGCTGCTTAAAAGCTATACCATTCAAACCGGTGATTGGCAACCGGAGGCAATCTTCAGTAGCAGCGGCACAACCGGAGCTATTTCCAGCAAACACCTGCTGCGCAGCAAGGCTTTTTATCAGCAAAGTGCCCGCCGGGGCTTTGAAACTTTCTACGGAAGCCTCAACGACTACTGTGTACTGGCATTGCTACCCTCTTATCTGGAACGCAGTGGCTCCTCCCTGGTTTTTATGGTGGAAGATTTTATTCGCCAATCCGGGCATCCGCACAGTGGATTCTTTTTGTATAACACCGGTGAGCTGCTAAGGATTTTGCAAAAGTGCCAAAAAAGCCAGCAGCCGACCTTACTAATTGGCGTAAGCTTCGCCTTGCTCGACCTGGCAGAAGCCCACCCCACGGATTTATCCGGCATCACCATCATGGAAACCGGGGGCATGAAAGGCCGCCGCCGGGAGCTCACCCGGGAGGAACTGCATGCTCAGCTCAGGCAGGCCTTTCAGGTGGAGCAAATTCATTCCGAATATGGAATGACAGAACTCCTGTCTCAGGCCTATTCCACCGGCAACGGGCTTTTTCGGGCCTCCCCAACGATGCAGGTGCGCACCCGTGAAATCACCGACCCCTTTGCGCAGCCTTCTACCGGCAGGACCGGAGCCCTGAATATTATCGACCTGGCCAATCTGGATACCATCAGTTTCATCGCCACGGATGACCTCGGGCGCGTCTACGAAGATGGCAGCTTTGAAGTCCTCGGCCGCCTTGATGCCAGCGATGTGCGGGGCTGCAACCTGATGGTAGCAGATTTGAAATAGAATTCCCTATCTTGCCTCTTCACAAAAAGTCAATTGATGCAACAACAGTGGATGATCTACGGTGCGAATGGCTATACCGGTGAGCTGATCGCACGCCATGCCAAAGACTGCGGCTTAACCCCAATTCTGGCAGGCCGGACGGAATCCAAGGTGCAACCCCTGGCGGAAGAACTCGGGCTGGAATACCGGATTTTTTCGCTGGACGATGCCGAAAACATAGCGAAACAGCTGGAAGGCTGCGGTTTGGTCCTGCACGCTGCCGGCCCGTTTATCCATACCGCACGCCCTATGATGGAAGCCTGCCTGCGCAGCCGCACCCATTACCTGGATATTACCGGAGAAATCCCGGTGTTTGAAACGGGCGCAGCTCTGGGCGAAAAGGCCTCAAGAGCGGAAATCATGATGATGCCAGGCACCGGCTTCGACGTGGTACCTACCGATTGCATGGCGGTTTTCCTCAAAGAACTACTCCCGGATGCCACCCATCTGCAACTGGCGTTTGCTTCTCAGGGCACCCGCTTTTCCCGGGGTACGGCCCTGACGATGGCGGAAAATCTGGGACAAAGCAGCGCCGTTCGGCAGAATGGCAAAATCACGAAAGTCCCCCTTGGGCACAAAGCGATGACGGTGGAATTTGCCGATGACTTTAAGCGTTTCGTGATGACCATCCCATGGGGTGACGTCTCCACGGCTTACTATTCCTCCGGCATCCCGAATATTGAAACCTACACTGCGGTGCACCCCAAAACGTACCGCTATGTCAAATTGCAGAAGTACTTCGGCTGGTTCCTGCGCCTGCCATTTGTCAAAGCGCGTGCCCGTAAGCGGGTGCTAAGCAGCCCCGCCGGGCCTTCTGCCGAGCAGCGCAAAAACGGTCGCAGCCTCGTTTGGGGCCGGGTAACGAATGCCAAAGGTGAAACCCGGACCGCGCGTTCCGTCATGCCGGAAGGGTACACCCTCACCGCCCTGACCAGTGTTATGATCGTCGAGCGGATACTCAAAGGGCAGGCCAAGCCCGGATTCCAAACCCCGGCCAAAGCCTACGGTGCCGACTTGCTATTGGAAGTGGAAGGTGCCGTCCGGGAATTAATCAGTTGACCATGCGCAAAATAAAACTGTTCATCGCCCTTAGCCTCGATGGCTATATCGCCGGTCCTGGTGATGACCTGAGCTTTCTGTCCCGCTTCGAAGGGGAAGACTTTGGGCATGCCGAATTTTCTGAGTCGGTCGATACCTACCTCGTTGGGCGGCGGACGTATGATGTGGTTATGAAAATTGCGGGGAACTTCCCTGCTGCTGAGCAATACCCGCATTGCTACGTCGTCACCCGGCAGGAGATTCCGGCTCAGCCCGGCATCATTTTTCACAAAGGAGAGGTGGTGGAACTGGCCCGGGAGCTCAAAGCCAGGCCTGGCAAGGACATTTACTGCGACGGCGGTGCTCAAATCATCAAAGCTCTGATGAAGGAGCAGTTGGTGGATGAATTTACCCTGTTCCTGATGCCCATTTTCCTGGGAGAGGGGATTCCCCTATTCCCAGGTGACATTCCGGAGACGATGGTGGAACTCCTCGATTCAAAGTCCTACAGCAATGGAGCAGTCCGGTTGTGGTACCGGCTCAAAGCGGACTGACAGGCTTGGAAACATCAATAAGTTGTCATTTGCGGATCGATGGCTTCGGCCCAGGCCAGAATCCCGCCTTCCAAATTATAAAGGTCTTGAAAGCCGGCCTCCTGCAATTGCCTCACCGCACGTGCCGACCGCTGTCCGCTCCGGCAATGCAGGACTAAAGGCGTTTCCTTTGAAAGCTCGCTGCTACGTGCGGGAAGTTCAGCCATTGGTATGAGGCGCCCGCCCAGATTGGCGATTTCGTACTCGTAGGGCTCCCGAACGTCTATCAGTTGGTGAGGCTTGCCCTGCTTACGCCATTCCGCCAAATCCTTTACAGTGATAGACGGCATTGGCTTTGCAGGAGCAGGATTGCAAAACTGATCGTAATCAATTAATTGCCCGATGTGCACTTCCGGATGCTTTACAATTTTAATCGTCCGGGACAGAAGGGTAGCCGCATCAAAAAGATAGAGTTTGCCATCCAACGGCTCCCCAATCTGTGCCAGCACTTTGATGGCTTCATTGGCCTGCATGCTGCCGATAATGCCGGGCAGTACACCCAGTACGCCTCCTTCGGCACAATTGGGCACTAGCTCGGGCGGAGGAGGTGTGGGGAAAATATCCCGGTAGTTGGGGCCACGGCTGCCATCTTCCCGTAGCAGGTTGAAGACCGAAACCTGCCCTTCAAACCGGTAGATGCTGCCGTACACCAGCGGCTTGCCTTCCAGCACACAGGCATCGTTGCTCAGGTAGCGGGTGGGGAAGTTGTCGGTACCGTCGATGACCAGGTCGGCCTGACGGATCAGCTCGCGGGCGTTCTCCCTGGAAAAAGGGGCAACAATTGCGCTGATCTCAATTTGCGGGTTCAGCCTGCGCAGGTGGTTAGCTGCAGCTTCCGCCTTGGGGTGCCCCAGATCTGATTCTGTGAAAAGAACCTGCCGCTGCAAGTTGCTCATTTCCACCCGGTCAAAATCAACGATGGTCAGGTGCCCAACGCCAGCTGCTGCCAGATACAACAGTACCGGACTGCCCAGCCCGCCTGCTCCGATCACCAGCACCCGGCTTTGCTTTAACCGTACCTGTCCCTTCGGGCCAAACCCCGGAATCGCAAGGTGGCGGGCGTAACGTTTCACTTCAGTTGCATTTAACCCATCCATGACGCAACAGAATTAGCTCGTTTTGAAATAAATACAGAATTAATCGGATAGAAATTTTTATTATTCAATATAAATTGGGATTTTTGACATATATAATCGGTTTTTGGGATAGCCTCTCTCCTCTGAGATTCAAAGGAGGGAGGTTTTTTAGTTTCCGGGCTTTAACAGAATGCTTTGTTTGAAGTCTTTCTCGAGCAACAGCTGAATGTTAGTCAAGACCACTTCTCCCATCGTGCGGCAATCCTCAAAGCGTTTATTTTTGTGGTGGTGCGCCAGCCCATCTGCCAATTCCCTGGTTTTCTCCGGTGTCGAAATCTCATCCTTCATCATAACGTCCATCAACGCCTTGAATTGTTTTTGTGACGTCTTGACCCGTCCTGCGATCAGGCTGCGCTCTTCCAGCTGATACTGCTTGACGGTTTCCGCAGTCATGTGCTGCATGCCCAGGTAGATGATGGGGTCGTTTTCCCGGAAATACTGCGGCAGGTAAAACCCCTTTCTTCCCTCAAAAGACTGCTGATCAAAGTCAATTGGGCGCATGCGGTACTGAGAGCCTTCAATATCCGGCGTGATGGCAATGACGTAGTTGTAAGCCCGCATATCTCCCAGCAACCTTACAAAGCAACGCTCATTAAACTTAATGAATTCCTTGGCAATACGGATTTGATTGAAGGTAGTGTCGTCCAGGTTGTGCTTCATGAAATCATCTCCGGGGATACCGGCCACGTGCTCTTCAATTAGCGTGGCCCCGTCTATCAGGTAGGTGACGTGATTGGGCGAAAGCAGCCACTCCAGTTCCAGCCCATACACCCGGGAAGCATCCGCTTTTTTAATGTAAAAATGGTCGTAGTTGTCATTCAGCCGGTTGATGATGCGTACCCGGAAGGGCTTGGTATTCCCAAAGGTGCAGAAGTCGATACGGGCTACCGTCAGGTGATCGAGTACTTCCACGTCCCCATCAGTTTTGAGCAGGGCGTAGATCAGCTTCATGGCCTGGTTGACGTCCTCGAAGTCGGACTGAGAGTAATAGACCGTTTCCCAAAGCGTATCGTTGCCTTCCTGATCAAGCAGGGGGATGGAGGACTCATAGCGCAGGAGGTCGTCGTACTGCATGGGCAGATCGGCCGTGCGGTTGTTTTTCCTCAGGTAGTTCATGAAGGAGCGCTTGACGCTAATCATGACCTTCTTTCTGGAAGGGATATTACCTTTCATAGTTCAACAGATTTTATGCAAACGGGTGTGGGGCAGTCGATCACTGCCTGCCGGATGAGCTGTCCGGACGCCGGGTCGCGGTCAAAAATGACGATATTGTCGCTGTTCTGATTGGCAACAAACAGCTGACTCCCATCTTCTGAGATCATAAAATTGCGGGGGAAGTCGCCCTGTGTAGGCACCCAGCCCAAGTGCTCCAACTGTCCGTTTTCGGCCTGAATACGGTAAATAGCCAGGCTGTTGTGCCCGCGGTTGGAAGCGTAAAGGTGGTGGCCATCCGGGCTGACGTGGATGTCGGCACAGGCACTGAAATCCGAGAAGTCATCAGGCAGTGTTGCCAGTGTTTGGATGGGGGACAAAGCGCCGGTGGTTTTTTCCATTTGGAATACGTCCACCGTGTTGTTGATTTCATTAATCAGGTAGGTTACCGGCAGGGTAGGGTGAAAAGCCAAATGCCGGGGGCCGGCTCCGGGAGCAGTCTGTACAAACTGCTGATCTGTTGGCTGGAGCAGCCCTTTCGCTGTTAGCCTGAAGCTCATCACCCGGTCGGTGCCTTTATCCGCGATATACACCCAGGGGCCTTTGGGAGCCTGTATGATACAATGCGGATGAGAAGCTTCCTGCTGCTCGTGCGGGCCGGATCCGGTAAAGGTCTGCTGATCGGTTGCTTCGCCCAGGCTGCCATCCTTGTTACGTGGGTAAACGGCGACTGTTCCACCTACATAGTTCGCTGCCATCACAAACTGGCCATCGTTGCTGATGCTGACATAGCAGGGCGCAAAACCGTAGGAAGGCTGCCGGTTAAGGAAAGTGAGCCCGCCTTCCGGGCCTATTTTGTAGCTGTAAATGTAGCCACTGCTGTCGGCTCCTCCGGGCACCAGTTCGCTGGCGGCGTAGAGCATGCGTGCGGCGGTATCGATCGTCAGGTAGGAAGGGTTCTCAATGCCAGTTGTGGTGTGAGCACGGGCAAAAAGGCTGTCTCCGGCCGGAGCGAGGGTGTAAATCCCGGCTGCTTTGCCATTCACATGCCCCAGCTTTTGAGTGTAGGTGCCAATCATCAGCATGTTGGCAGGGGGGGCTTTAGTAGCGGAGGACTGATCAGACGATTCCTTCATGGTGCAAGCGTTGATTCCTAAAATCAGTACGAGTAGAAAGTATACCTTTGTCATGTTTTTCGTTTGCACTCAATCTAAAGCTTTTTTTACAAATGCCGACCGGTCTCATTATCTGTTTGGACAAACCGCACCCTTATTTACCTGATCAGCTTAGCAAGGCGGGCTATGAAGTGCGTGCTGCTTATACGGAACCTTTTGAAAGCCTTCGGGAAGATTTGCAAAGGGCCACGGGGCTTATCCTTAGAAGCCGGTTTACGCTGGACCGCGCTTTTTTGGATGCCTGCCCTAATTTGCGGTTCATCGCCCGCATGGGCATTGGGCTGGAGCATGTGGATGTGGCTTACGCCGAAAGCCGGGGCATTGCCGTGCTAAACTCACCGGAGGGCAGCCGGGATACTGTAGCAGAACAAACCATGGGCATGATGCTGGGGCTGCTCAACCATATCAATAAAGCGCACCAGGAAATACAGCAGGGCATTTGGGACCGCAAAAGCAATCAGAGCTTTGAGCTGCGGCATCGTACAGTTGGCATTATTGGTTATGGCAATATTGGATCGGCTGTGGCTCAGCGCCTGTCGGGTTTCGGATGCCGGGTGATCGCTTACGATAAGTTCAAACGCGGATTCGGAAATCACAAGGTAGAAGAAGTTAGCCTGGCGCAGTTGCAAAGGGAGGCTGACATCGTTACCGTGCACATTCCCTACGATGCAGATAACCACTACTTTATTGATGAAAAGCTGCTCACGGGTTTCGCCAAGCCATTCTATCTGCTCAACACTGCCCGCGGGCTAATCCTGGATACGGCAGCCCTGGTCAGGCAGTTGCAATCCGGTAAAGTACTGGGCGCTGCGCTCGATGTACTGGAGTACGAAGAGCAGGCTTTCAATGTTCTGGAGCTGAGTACCCTGCCCGCTCCCTTTCAATATCTGCGGCAGGCTCCAAATGTAATCCTCACCCCTCATACAGCAGGGCTTTCCCATGAGGTGATGGAAGCCCATGCGAAGGTGCTGGTGGCAAAAATTGAAGAGCTGCCAATCTGATTAATCTGCCAGAGCTACACCATCGGGTAGCTGATTATGCGCTCGATTTTCGGCATTCTGATATATTTTACCTTTTTTTATGTGTATGTATGGACTGGTAAACAAGGTAATAAAGGATGCGATTTTTCAGCGTTACGGGGAAACTGCCTGGCAGGCGATTTGTAAAAGGATAAAACTGGAAGATGACATCTTCGTCAATCTAGAGCCTTACCCAGATGAGCTAACCCACCGTATGGTTGCTGAGGCAGCAAGTTACACCGGGCAATCTATACCTGATATGCTGATGGAATTTGGACGCCACTGGATAGAATACAACGCAGTACATGGATATGGTGATATGTTGAAACTCGCGGGCAAAGATCTGTATACCTTCCTGTCTAACCTGGACCATATGCATGCCGGCATGAGCCACGTTTTCCCGGAGCTTCGGCCTCCTTCTTTTCGATGTGAGCGCCTGGGAGAAAACCAATTAAAGCTTTATTATCGAAGCGAGCGGCAAGGGTTACAGGCTTTTGTTGTAGGTATGGTTCAGGGGTTGGGGGAATATTTTGATACACCTTTGGAAGTAAAGCATACAGGCCCCTGTGAGAAAGAATCGATCTGTGAAGAGTTTATTATTGACATTAAAGTGTAAAAAAATGATTAGTAAAGGTTTATATCATGTCGCCGGAGAACATCTACTTTGACGTTTTGCTATCATGAGTGAAATGGTCCCGGTGCACCGGCGGTGTGTTGGAGAAGTTTTTTTAGGAGTTGTTAATCAGGTCTTGAGGTGAAATGGTCGCAAGCATAAAGTTTTTAAATCGTTTTTTCCCTTTTTTCTTTGCATTGGATGAGCACAACACTCTCGTCAATATTGGCAACAGCCTGGCTAAAGTCCTCAACTGGAATGGTACCCCCCTGCCTATAAGTGATGTACTGCAGTTGCGTTTCCCATATGAGGTGGATTTGTCTCATGAGGCGTTTTATGATTTGATTGGCGCGGTAATCATATTTGATATTAAAGATAAAAAATCTCAGATCAAAGGGGAGTTTATCACCTTTAGAGGGGATGACCGAACTCTCATTTTTATGGGCAGTTTACTGCTGAACCCTGATGAAAATATGGATGAGCTACAGCTCAGCCTCGCAGATTTTCCCTCTAATGATAACAGTTCGAACCTTTTATTTTCGCTAAAGGCGCAACGGGCTGCGTTGGAGGAGGTCACCGGGCTGACCCGCCAACTCAAAGAGCAGCAGGCCGAAATGAGAAAAGTGAACCAGGAACTGATGCAGTACACGCACGCTGTTTCTCACGACCTCAAAACACCCTTGCGCAATATTATGAGCTTCATGCAACTGTTGCTCCGGAGCCTTGGGCCTTTATCAGGGCCTCAGCAAGAGTACGTAGACTTCATTATGCAGGCAGCCCAGAGGATGGAGCAACTGATTAAGGACTTATCCACTGATGCAAGCATAAGGGAGCTGCCCGCCAAATTTCAGGATGTGAATATGCAACACCTGATAGAAGATGTGGAACGGGGGCTGCGCAGCGAAATTACAGCCGTCAACGGCAGGGTTATATTTTCCGAATTGCCTGTTATCAAAGGAGACTACAGCCGCTTGTATCAGCTCTTTAGCAATTTCATCCAAAATAGCCTGAAGTACCGCTCCGGTCAGGATCCTGTGATTCGGGAGGAGGCCCGGCAGGAGGAGACCTCCTGGGTGTTCAGTGTCGCTGATAATGGTATAGGTATGGATCAGGTATTTCTACCCAAAATCTTTAAACCTTTTATTCGTTTGCACAACCATGCAGATATTGAGGGGTCAGGGCTTGGATTGTCGATTTGCCATAGGATTGTGGAGCAGCACGGCGGCTCCATTCGTTTGGATAGCGAACCAGGAAAAGGAACGGTTTTTTACATTCAATTGCCCCGATAAGCAGAGGGGTTACTCCTGCCCCAGCACCTGTACCCAATAACCACCGTAAACAGCAGCACCCATCTGCCTGAAGTCTGCCGACATCATATTCCTGCAATGGGGAGGGCTTTCCTGCCAGCCGGCCACTACGGCAGCTGCATCCGGATAGTTATAGGCAATATTTTCACCGATATTCTTCCAGGCAAAACCTGCATCCCGGGCGCGGGTGCTGACATTGCTGTCATCAGACCCCTGATGGCTGAAAAAGCCCTGCTGCGCCATATCTTTAGCATGCCGTTGGGAAGCTTGTTGCAAACGGTTGTCCCAGCTCAGGGGAGGCGCCGGTGGCATACGCTTCAGGCCACAGCGGCAGCCCCGGGTCCGCAGGTCATTGACGGCTTCAAGCATGGCTTGCGCAGTACCGGGGGCGGTGGCAGGCTCCACAGGAGCATCTAAAGTGGAGCAGTGCAATGCCAAAATAGCGGTAAGCAAAAGAAGTGTTGTCTTCATTTAATAAAAATTTGATATGGCCCTTTTGATCATCTGAGTTGAAAAAACGTATTATTGTACGTACCGGGGGCGCTGCATGCCTGTTTTTAGCAAATGCTCCCCCAATGGCAAAACGCTCAGTACGCTAAACATCCAATAAAAAACACACTATGACCCTCGATTATTATCTGTACCGTGGCTCGGAGCGCATAAAACTGGAACGATCGGCTCATTTTTTTACGGCTATCCTGCCGGATGCTCCCGCCCGGGCCGTATTGGCCGCTCAGCCGGGGCTTCGTCAGACCAAGCAAGTGTTGGGCAATGTATACAAAATAGAAACAGAGGAAGGCCAACTCGATCAGCTCATGGAGCATTTGCGTACGCATAGTGCCTGCCCCTTGATTTGCCACCACGCCTACTGCCCGGAGGGTGATGCGGCTACCCGTTATTATTTGACGGACCAGCTGATCCTTAAATTCAGGGAAGTACTCAGCACAGCGGAAAAAGAGGCCGTGTTGCAACAATATGGGCTTCGTTTTCTGAAAAGCTACGACAACAATCAGGAAGCCTGCCTGGTACAGGTGACGCATGCTGCCCGCAAAAACCCGCTCAAAGTGAGTAACGAACTGGCAGAAGATGGCCGCCTGGAATATGCTGAACCAAACCTAATCAACCGCTTCGCCCCACAGTATGAGCCTTCAGACCCGCTTTTTGCAGAGCAGTGGCACTTACAGGCGCGAGCTGGCCTTGAGCTGGTTGCTGAGGCCGGCGTGGATTGTACTGCAGCCTGGAGGATCAGCCGGGGGGACCGAGCGGTTACGGTTGCTGTAATTGATGATGGTTTTGACCTCTCGCATCCTGATTTGTCAGGCATAGGAAAAGTAGTGGGTGCTCGTGACTACTCAGGGCGGGATAGTTATCCGGGGCCGGAGCGGGCAAGTGGGGACTTCCACGGTACGCCCTGTGCCGGTGTAGCCATAGGGGAAGAAAATGGTACGGGGATTGTTGGCGCAGCTCCGGGGTGCAGCTTTCTGCCCATTCGGTTTCCGCTGAGTGCCGATGACAATATGCTTTTCGATATTTTTGACTACGCCGGGCGCAATGCCCATATCCTATCCTGTAGCTGGGGGCCAGTGCCTGTGTACGCACCTCTGAGTACGCTTTTGAGTAATCAGATGGAACGCCTGCACCGCAATGGAGGACCAGATGGACGCGGGTGCCTGGTCTTTTTTGCGGCAGGCAATTACAATGCGCCAATCCGGGATATGAATAATACCGGATTTACCTGGCGCCACCCCTCCCAGGGGTTGAAGACTACTACCGGGCCCATTGTGAATGGTTATGCTGCCCATCCTGATGTAGTGGCAGTGGCGGCTTCGACCAGCCTGGCCCGCAAATCCGCTTATTCCAACTGGGGCGAAGGCATAACCGTTGCCGCTCCCAGTGACAACTGGAACCCGCTCAATCAGCAGGAACGACTGCCGGGCAGAGGGATTTGGACAACGGACAACGAGGATACAGGGCTTGGTTTTGCCCCGGGGAGCCGCTATACGGGTAATTTTGGGGGGACCTCCAGTGCCTGTCCCCTGGCAGCAGGCGTGGCCGCGCTTGTCAAATCTGTAAATCCTAAGCTTTCAGCTTCTGAACTACTCGAGCTTCTGAAAAACACAACAGACAAAATAACAGACCAGAATCCGGACCCCATTCTTGGTAATCTGAAAGGGAGCTACGATGCCAGCGGGTATTCCGAATGGTTTGGCTACGGAAAGGTTAATGCTGCGAGGGCCGTACGGCAAGCCGCTCCGGTAAATGATCCTGTCCCTGATGAGCCCGAAGTGCCGGAGGCTGAGAGTCAGGCTGTTCAAATTGTCGCTGCATTAATCAACCCCAGAGGCCCGGAGTCCGGCGCTGAAAAGCTAATGCTGGTCAACTTGTCTGATCAGCCGGTAGCGTTAGGCGGTTGGAGTATTGAAGACCAGAACGGCAATACCGATCGGTTGGCGGCTTACACACTTCAGGCGGGCAGCGTTGTGCGAGTGGGCTTGGGACGTGTCCGGTTGCTGAATACCGGAGGCCGCATCATTCTGAAGAATGCCGGAGGGCAACTGGTACACCGGGTAGATTATGACCGATCGGATACGGAAAAAGAAGGGTGGTGGGTTAAGTTTTAATGCAAAAGCCGGGATTTAGTAACAACCCAGGTCTTCCTGAGACATTGGGTCTGCATTAGGGAAGCACTGCCCTGTTGGCAGTGTTTCAGGTACGTAACGGTCCAGGTTGGGGTCATAGAGGGCATTCTCAACAAAGGCAATCAGCGCATCAATCTCCTGATCGGTCAGCCCCAACGGTACAAAGCCTTCCGACAGCTGTCCGGCAGGGACTGTAGACTTTTGTGGGACGCCCTTATTTTTGTATTCGATTACTTCCCGGATCGACCGTAAAGTTCCCCCATGCCCGTAGAATGGGGAGTCTTTGAGGTTGTATAACTGAGGCACCTTGAATTTGTACATATCCTCTGCCCGGTTGGTAAAGCCGCCCCGGCCGAGGTGCTCCGGAGCATTTACAGAGGTCAGTAATACCTCCTCCGGGCAATCCATCAAGTCGCCCAGCCCAATACCGTGAAATTCCATGCTGTTGAGCGCCGGGCCGGTATGGCAATTGCCACACTGTGCTTTGCCGAAGAAAACGAGTGCACCTTCTTTTTCTAATGCGTTCATCGCATCGATGTCTCCGCGCAGCCATCGCTGAAAGGGCGCTTCATTGGGCAGCAGGGTTCGTTCGTAAGCGGCAATAGCCAGACCGGCAGCGACCCGGTTGTAGCGTTCAGCTACGGGGCGCTCCGGGAAGGCCGCATCAAATAAGGCCTTATAATTCGACAGGTCGGATACATCTGAGGTGTCCTCCAGTTGGCGATGCACGGAAAGCCCTGCAATAGCCTGAGTTTCCACACCATGAAAACCAAGGTGGTTTAATGCTTTAGGAGTGCCTGCCGTCCATGCATATTCGGTGTTGGCATTGATGCCCTTGGCACCAAACTGCCCGTTCCAAAGCATGGCTATCTGGTAGGCCGAGTTTAAAGTCGTTGGGCTACGGATGGGCTGAACATCCACGTTGAGGACATTATACGCTTCACTTTTGTCCCGGGATTCCCCATTAAAGCCAAAGCCTTCTCCGCCTTCACCAATGCCCTGATGCCGTCCGGCCTGAAATCCGGCGGAAGCGAAATGGCAGGAGGCGCAGGAGTAAGTGCCCAGGCCTGCGATGTCCCGGGGGTTGCGGGCAATGCCGGTTTCGTGGTAGAGAAATTTACCCAATTCTACTTTAGCTTCAGTAAGCGGGTTGGCCGGATCCTGCGGGATTTGATTGTAATCATCTGCTGAAGGCAGTTGAAAAAAAGCTAAACCTCCGGACTTAGAAACATCTTTCAGCGTTTCGGTGAGTTCCTGATCTATTGATGGAGCCTCATCAATCGGATTGTCTTTTTTGCACGAGCTGAAAGTCAGGAAGACGGTACATGCGACTATCAGTGTTTTGTGCATCTTAGTGCTTAGCATATTGGTGCATAGATTTTAATATAGTCCTGTGCTCATGGGGAGGGTGAGAGGACTGGCACTGAACCCAAAATAACGGAGAAAAAAGTTACTAAAAGATGGGGAGATATCAAGATTAAAAATAATACATTTCCGAAGTGAAAGCAAGTAAAGTTAGCTGCTTTGCAAAGAATAAGCAGCGTGATTTGACACTGCGGTAACAGAACTACTGGTAGACAGCTGCGTCTTCGAGTATGTAGTTCAGATAATACAAATCATCGTCATTCAGCCTTAGTTTACCAAGGAAGGTCATCCGGTCATCCGTGGTAAATTTCCTTTTTTCATCCGGGCGAAGTTTGATATCCATGACCGACTCAGGCCCGGCACCACCGCAGAAAAAACAGCTACTGTAGGGTAAGGCGCTCAGGACCAGAATGGTTTCATCGCCTGTTTCTTCCAGTGGAATGATATAGCCTTCAATTAGAACTTCACGCCCTTCAATGGCCTGCAGCTGAGCACCGAAGGTAGGGTAGGGGACATAGGCTTGCACTTCATCGCTATACTCATCGGTAAAAACGACATCGGACAGCATTTCCCAGGTCAGGCGGAGCACACCATCTTCGTACTCAAAGTGGCTTGTGTCCACGGCAATACCGCTAACGGCTTTTTGCGGAGGCAGCGAATCGGTGCGGAGGCTATCGGTTTCGACATTTACCGGGTCATCTGCTAAGGTACTGTTATTGCTTTCGGAGGCGCAGCCTGTGAGGAGGGCGGCGGCAATTGCAATGGTCAGGAGCTTGTTTATCATAGCGCAATACTTAAAAGTTGGGTCAAAATAAGGAAAGGGAAGCAACCCGCAAGGTTACTTCCCTCTTCATTGCTCCGGCTTGGGAGACGTTATTTTTTAACGGAGTCAACCACAGCTTTGAATGCATCCGGGTGGTGCATTGCGAGGTCAGCGAGGACTTTGCGGTTAAGCTCGACGTTGTTTTCTGATAGTTGGTGGATCAAGCGGGAATAAGAAATCCCGTTTTGACGCGCTGCAGCATTGATACGTGCAATCCAAAGGCGGCGAAATGCGCGCTTTTTGGCTTTGCGGTCGCGGTAGGCATAGACCAGACCTTTTTCTACAGCGTTTTTAGCTACAGTGTAGACTTTGCTGCGGGCACCGAAGTAACCCCGCGCCATTTTTAAGATTTTCTTGCGCCGTTTGCGGGAAGCAACGGCATTCACTGAACGTGGCATAGTTTGGATTTTTTAGTACAACGCAGAGGTGCCATCTACCAAATGGGCGACGCTTTCGTCCTGCGTTCTCGTTAAAAAATTAGAAATGAATTACATGCAAAGCAGACGCTTCACGCGGTCTTCGTTGTGCTCGTGTACAACTGTGGAGTCACGCAGGCGGAGTTTCGCTTTTTTGCTTTTGTTGCGCATCATGTGCGAAGTCTTTGCCTGGTACCGCTTGATCTTGCCAGAGCCAGTGCGCTTGAAACGCTTCTTGGCACTGGAGTGAGTCTTCATCTTTGGCATTGCTAATAGCTTTAATATTGAAATAGTCCTTGAAAAGGGAATGCAAAGGTAAGAAAAATAAACCCTACTGCTAAACAAATTTCAATTGTTTATGAAAAAGTTTAGCAGTAAAGTTATGGTATTGCGGGTAAAGACCGGATTGAGTAGCCGGTCTACTTCTTCTTGCTTTTTTTCGGCGAAATCATTACGATCATTCTACGCCCTTCCATTTTAGGCAGTGCCTCGGCAGTGCCATAGTCTTCGAGCTCTTTGAGGAATCGAAGGAGCAGAAGTTCGCCACGTTCCTTAAAGACAATAGTACGGCCCCGGAAGTGTACATAAGCTTTTACTTTAGCACCATCTTCAAGGAATCCTTTGGCATGGCGGACCTTGAAATCAAAGTCATGATCATCGGTATTGGGGCCGAATCGGATTTCCTTGATCACCGTTTTGGCGGCTTTTGCCTTGATTTCTTTCTCCTTTTTCTTTTTCTCGTAAAGAAACTTGTTGAAGTCGATAATCTTGACGACCGGCGGCTTTGCATTCGGAGAAATTTCAACCAGATCAAGCTCCACTTTTCGTGCCCAGTCTTTTGCTGCACGGGTAGGGTAGACGGTGCCTGCCTCCAGTTGCTGGCCCACAGCTTCGCCAATCTCTTCAACGTTTTCGCCTACAAGCCGGATTTCAGGTACGCGAATGTGTTCGTTGATTCTAAACTCGGGTTTGTTGTCAGTACGGGTATTAAAACCTCTTCTACCAGATCTCTTTGCCAATAGATTCTTTTTTTGTTAAAAAATAAAAAGTGCATTGTGGTTTTGACACCAGCACTACTAACTTAATTAAAATATTCAAAAAAAAGTTCAGCAAAATCCAGATTTACACCCGGAGTAAGCTTGAAACACAAAAAGCAGCCCAATTGACTACTGTCAAAAGGGCTGCTTTTATATTTTAATGCTGTTTATGCATCCGTATTCACTTCTTTGCTCAGTGTGATCTTGAGCCCGGTTTCATCATCGTTCATCACCGCTTCGAGGGTCGAGCCCGCGTCCGGGTTAGAATTGAGGATGAACTCCGCAAGCGGGTCCTCGATATACTTTTGAATGGCCCGGTGCAGCGGACGTGCGCCAAATTGAGGGTCGTACCCTTTTTCGGCTACAAACTTCTTTGCATCTTCGGACAAGATCAAAGTATAATCCATATTTTCAAGACGCTTGTGAAGGTCTTTCAATGTGATATCGATAATCTTAAAGATATCGTCCTGATCCAGGCTGTTGAAGATCACTACATCGTCCACACGGTTGAGGAACTCCGGAGAGAAGGTGCGCTTGAGTGCATTTTGAATCACACCCTTCGCGTTATCATCTGCGGCGCTCTGACGTGCCTGAGTGGCAAAGCCAACCCCCTGGCCGAAATCCTTCAACTGACGTACGCCAACGTTGGAGGTCATAATGATCAAGGTGTTTTTGAAGTCAACCTTACGGCCCAGACCGTCAGTCAGCTGACCATCATCAAGCACCTGCAGCAAAATATTGTAGACATCAGGGTGTGCCTTTTCGATCTCATCCAGCAGGATAACAGAGTAAGGCTTGCGGCGGACTTTCTCAGTCAGTTGGCCACCTTCCTCGTATCCAACATAGCCGGGAGGCGCACCGATAAGCCGGCTCACAGAGAATTTCTCCATGTACTCGCTCATATCAAGCCGCACCAGAGCATCTTCAGAATCAAAGATGTAACGGGCGAGCGACTTAGCAAGCTCCGTCTTACCCACACCGGTAGGCCCGAGGAAAATGAAGGACCCAATCGGCTTGGTAGGGTCTTTCAGTCCAACGCGGTTACGCTGAATAGCCCGGGTGATCTTAGTAATAGCCTCGTTCTGCCCAATGATTACGTTCTGAAGGTCATTGTCCATGCCTACCAGCTTCTTGCTTTCGCTTTGGGCAACTCTCCGGACCGGAATACCGGTCATCATGGAAACCACTTCGGCAATATCTTCTTCGCTAACGGGATAGCGCTTGGTCTTGACCTCCTCTTCCCATTGAATCTTGGCAAATTCCAGCTGACGGACGAGCTTGGACTCCTTATCCCGGAGGTCCGCAGCTTTTTCGTACTGCTGGTTTTTTACAGCCTGATTCTTCTGATCCTTGAGCTCTTCAATTTTCTTTTCCAGTTCTTCGATATGCTCAGGAACGTGGATATTCTTGAGATGCACCCGTGCGCCTACCTCATCGAGTACGTCAATCGCCTTATCAGGCAAGAAGCGGTCGCTGATGTAGCGGTCGCTGAGCTTGACACAAGCTTCGATTGCATCCTGAGAGTAATTCACATTATGGAATTCCTCGTATTTCGGACGGATGTTGTCCAAAATATTCACCGCTTCCTCAGCGGAAGGCGGATCGACGATGACTTTCTGAAAACGGCGGTCAAGTGCACCGTCTTTTTCAATATGCTGACGGTACTCGTCCAGAGTGGAAGCACCAATACACTGCAATTCGCCACGCGCCAGAGCAGGCTTGAAAATATTGGAAGCATCCAGGCTGCCGGTTGCCCCGCCCGCACCTACGATGGTATGGATTTCATCAATGAACAGGATAACGTCCCTTGACTTCTCCAACTCATTCATGATGGCTTTCATCCGTTCCTCAAACTGGCCACGGTACTTGGTACCCGCAACGAGCGCTGCAAGGTCCAGCATTACAATCCGCTTATTGAACAGGGTACGGCTGACTTTCTTCTGCATGATGCGAAGGGCGAGGCCTTCCACGATAGCCGTTTTACCAACACCAGGCTCACCAATCAGAATTGGGTTGTTCTTTTTCCGACGGCTCAGGATTTGAGATACCCGCTCGATTTCGTTTTCACGACCGATAATGGGATCCAGTTTGTCCTCTTCAGCCAGCTTGGTGATATCGCGGCCGAAATTGTCCAGTACCGGCGTGCGGGATTTTGAAGTCCCCTTACGCTGTTGGTAGCGGCCGCTGCCCTGCCCTTCATCATCCTCATAGGGATCATCCTGATCAGATGGGGTCTGAGCAAAAGGCTCGGCTGAACTTGTGAAGTCCTGTTCCTGACGGACATATTCCAGTTCTGCTTTGTAGATGTCGTAATCTACGTCAAACTGATTCAGTATTTTGGAAGCAGGGTTATCTTTATGCTTGAGGATGGAGAGCAGCAAATGTTCCGGGCTGATTTCATCGCTTTTAAGCATTTTAGCTTCCAGGAAAGTCACTTTCAGGACCTTCTCAGCTTGCTTGTTAAGTGGTAGATTGCCCACGTTGAGCGCAGTCTGCCCGCTGGGGATCCGCTGCACGGACTCTTCCACATTTTGCTGAAGCTCAGAAGGGTTGACATCCAGTGAATCCAATACCTTGAGCGCAAGGCTGTCTTGTTCAGCCATTATGCCCAATAGCAGATGCTCGGTTCCAATAAAGTCATGACCCAGGCGTATCGCTGCGTCCCGGCTTCTGGAAATGACCTGCTTTACTTTTGGAGAAAAACGTTTATTGTTCATATTTCTTTCTTCTCTTAGCCTGTTGGGTTACCCAAACAATATTAAAACTAATTATTCAAGAATACAAAAGAAGGGACTCTTTAGTTTCTTCTGTTTCTCAAGCTTAACAACGCACTAACATTTTAGTGAAATGGAATTTGGGCAAATAGGTTTTTGTAATTGGTTGAAATGGGGAGCGGTATATTAAAAGTCCGCCGAAAACACTACTCCTGAAAGATAGAGAAAATAATGCCAATCTTAAAAACCTGCCATTATTTCCTGTATTGACCGATGACCGGCTGGTTTGGCAGGCTTTTCCCTCTTTACTTCTGCGAACAGAACACTAAAAACGGGCTCAGTGTTTAGGGTGTATGCTACCTAATGCCTGCAAGACAGGTAAAATATGCCGGACAAGCTAGGTAGACTGCCGCTTAATTGATATTTTTGCGTTCGCCCATAATCAAAACGACAACCATAACACTATATGGAGTATAAAATAAAGACCGAAGAACGTTATACCGTCTTCACATTGCAGGAAGAAAATTTCAACTCCCTTATCGCTCCGGATGTCAAGTCTGAGCTTGTACTATTGGCTGATAAGGATGTGAAAAACCTGATTATGGACCTTTCTGAGGTCAAGTACGTTGATTCTTCCGGCCTCAGTGCTATTCTTACCGCTGACCGTCTCTGGAAGAAGATCGGATCGTTTGTGCTTGCCGGTGCCGGACAGCCAGCTGTCAAAAAGCTCATGGAGATTTCCCGACTGGATACCATCCTTATTATGGTACCCACTGTATCAGAAGCGATAGATTATATCTTTATGGAGGACATTGAGCGGGAGCTGAATGGTGATGACAGTGAATAAATAACTGGCAAAGGTTTTAAACTTAAAGAGGCACAGCTGAACTATTTTGGCTGTGCCTTTTTTGTATCGGTATGCGATTTGATTTAACCATTCTTGGCTGCAGTGGGGCTGTGCCTGCCTACAGGCGGTACCCAACCATGCAACTGCTCAATGTACAGGAACAGTTGTTTATGATTGATTGCGGAGAAGGGGCGCAGATGCGCTTTAGTGACTTCAGCGTGAAATGGGGCAAACTAAGCCATATATTCATTTCCCACCACCACGGGGACCATGTGCTGGGGCTGCCCGGGCTACTGAGTTCCATGGGGCTCAATCATCGTACCTCTCCACTGACTGTTTTTGGCCCGCCAAAGGTTGGTGCGTTCCTGGAGCAGGCATGCTCTTTTTCTGAGCAGTTGTCTTTTCCTGTGCACTTCGAATCTGTGGACCCCGATCGCAATGCCCTGGTGTATGAAAGCAGGCATCTTCGGGTTTATAGCCTGCCGCTGCGCCACAGTGTGCCGGCTACCGGTTACCTTTTTCAGGAAAAGGAACGCCCCCGTAGCATGCGGGGCGAGCTGATTGAAAAATACCAGATTCCTTATCAGGCTATTCCCGGTATCAGAAACGGAGATGACTTTGTTTCATCAGTTCATGGCGTAATCCCCAATGGTGCATTGACTATTGCGCCCCCTGCACCCCGTTCTTTTGCATTCTGCTCCGATACTGCTTATCAGCCTTCGCTGACTGACTATATATATGGTGTGGATTTGCTGTACCATGAGGCTACTTTCCTGCAACAACATGAGGCACAAGCTAAAGAAACAGGCCATTCAACTGTGAAAGACGCTGCGCGGACCGCGTTGGAGGCCAATGCAGGCACCCTGTTGCTGGGGCACTATTCTACCCGCTACCCTGTGTTGGACCGTATATTGCAGGAAGCCGTGTCTGTCTTCCCGAATACGATTCTGGGATCAGACGGGCTTATTGTACCATTAACGACCCGGCCCGGGACCGGTTAGTAAATGCAAATAGCCTCTGCTGATTCTGTATTTTGGCAGATCAGGCATTTCTGGCTCAATTCACTGTGCGCTCTCTACCAATTGGCAGTTTGTTAGGAAAGCCGGCCGAGATCTCTGATTAAGATGGTGCGCCGGTTAAAGTAGATCAGGTTCGCTTTGCGAAGGTCATTCATGACTGAAGTAACGGTCTGTCGGGACGTTCCGGTGATATTGGCAATATCCTGCTGAGTCAGGGCATGCTTGATCAGCGTTTCGTAACCTACCCGCTTACCTTGCTTCCGGGCTGACTCCTTCAGGAATTCAATGATGCGCTCGCGGGCATCTTTAAAGATCAGGGATTCCAGCCGCTGTTCCACATTCTGAAGGCGGTTGCCGATAAAATTGAGCACACGCATTGATAGCTTAGGGTCCCGCCGCATCACATGTTGCAGCTGAATCATCTGGATTTTCAGAATTTGCGTATCCTTTTTGATGGCCACTGCAAAGTCTTTTCTTTTAAGTTCGCCTGCAAGGCAAAGCTCCCCAAACATACTCATAGGGTGGAGGACGTGCTTGATGATTTCCCGCCCGTCAGAGGAGTACCGTCCGATTTTCACTACCCCCTTGATCAGGAAGAGTAAACAATCAGACCGTTCGCCAGACTGGTAAATTGTATCATGTTTTTTGAATTTGGTAAATTCGGCACGGGCGGCGAGATACTCGAGCTCGTTTGCCTCTACGCCTTCGAAAAGCGGAAACAATTGTAGGAGCTCGGCGGTGTCTTTAGATTGAGATTTCTGCATCGGATGAAATGTTTTGGTGTTTTTGACACTACAAATATGAATCTAATACACCGGGGAAAAAACTACATAATTGCAACTTTGTTTGGGAGATAATGTCTATTGGAAATCTTTAAAGTGTTGAATAGTAGTGTTTTGTGATTTTGTTTTTGTTGTTATTGTTAGGGCGTGGCCGTTTTTTGTGCTGCTCTGAAAGCTTTTCTTTTAAGTATTGAGGTGACAGAAAAACCGGTCTGGGGTATCATAATAGCTGTTGACGGCAAAAAATATATTTTTTCAGCCCTGTAGGATAAAAAAATATACAATTAGAAAAAATAAATACGAATATTTTACGGTTAATCATCCGTGGTATTAATGTCACAAATTATATAATGAGGCATTGAGTTGATTTGCGTAAGCCACTATATTTACAGTAGCACAAAAACTAAAGCCCAAATCAGCTAACATTTTAGAAGTCGCATTCATCTTGGCTGCTCCCCCCACTGCTTAATGGCAGGAATGACTTGTTAAAGCTGAAATTAAACACTACACACTCGAAATGTGACAGTGTAATCTGTCATATAAATGCTCGTTCAACACTAAGGAGAGTTTTTTGGTCATTAAATACCCAAACAATGCAAAAACTGTCCTGCTTAATTACACTATGTTCTATCTTATTGGTTTCTAATTCAAGTCTCGCACAGTGTTCGCTCGTAACGGCTGCTTTCGAGGATTTGCTTGCACTTGGGACCACGATTGTGGAAGCCCGGGTAAAAAGCACTGCTTCCTTTTGGGGTAGTGCAGGAGAAATGATTTACACACGGTATGAGCTTGAGGTTTACCAGGTATTCAAAGGGAATGCCGGTCGTTCCGTCGATCTGATTGCACTCGGCGGTGTCGTAGGTGATGTAGCTGTGAAGGTTGCCCCTGCCACTGAGCTTCAGGTAGGCGACGCGGGAATTTTCGCCCTCAAGCCCTCCGTCTACAGCTTGCCCCGAGCTTACCGGCAGGCCATGCAATCGGTGGTGCCACAAGGCGCTTTGGTCACTTATGATCCAACTGCTGAAGAGGCCTATTTTATGAATGGGAAGGTTATGTCACGGGCGGCTGTGTACGAAGCAGTTGCGTCGGTAACAGGTACTCCCCCTGTGCGCGTCAGGGCGTTTCCGGCCCCGGTGTTAAACCGAAGTACGATGCCCCAGATCGATTCCATCACGCCCGAGTGGGTAGCAGCTGGTGTCGGTGATATTATAACCATTCATGGTGAAAACTTTGGCGAAGGGACGGGTACAATATTCTTCCGGGATGCAGACCGGGGCGGTCAGGGGTATACCGCCGCGCTTCCATGGCATATTGTATCCTGGACAACAACAGCGATTGAAATCAAGGTTCCCCATAAAGCCGGGTCTGGCACTCCCTTAATCCTTACAAGTTCCGGTGGCATTGGATTTAGCCCGTTTTCTGTCAATATTACCTATGCCTATAATAATGTGATGAGCTCCGGGGCATTCCATGAGCCCAAGCTTATCGACCACAACAGCCGGGATGACGGAGGGTACCTGTTTACCCTCAGTAACAATACGAATCACAATGGCGTATCCCTGGCAGAAGTGGAAGGCGCAATCGAAGCCCTCAACGCCGCTGCCGGTGCCTGGCAGGATTCAATAGGGCTACCAATCTACATAGGTGATGATTGCCCAATGGTCTCTGCAACGGTCAACGGCAGTTCCAACGATGGTCAGAATATCATAAGCTTTGACCATGACGAGTGGGATATCCGGGAGCAGCTGGGAGAACAGGTGCTCGCTGCCACCATTTCCCGCTATGCCCGTTGCGGCGATTCTGAATGGGAGCTTACCGACGTAGATATGGTCATCCGGCGGGGGGCGCACCATAATGAAACAGATGATGTGGTCTGGTCCTTCAGCGGTACTCCTGCTGCCGATGAGCTGGATTTCCAGTCAGTGGTGCTGCATGAACTGGGGCATGCGCTTCAGCTGCAACATGTAGTCAATCCGGATGGTGTTATGCACTACGCTGCTACCTTTGGTGCTGCTAACCATGAACTGGGCTTTGAAGATGACATAGCCGGTGGTTTACATGCGATGATGGAAGGCCGGGCGTACAACCCTCCGGCAATTTCCTGCTTCCCGCTAGAGCATTTCGACCGTCAGCGGCGGTTAGGGAAGTACAATCCCAGCCACTCTTGTGCACCAGCAGGTGATGAACTCACAATAGAGGGGCTGCAATCTGGGCGCCCCCATTACGGCCTGGAAGTATTTCCAAATCCCAAACCCAAAGATACCCCTCTGCAACTATCTATTTATATGGAAGCGTCAGGTGAAGTGTCGCTTCTGCTCTTCAGTAATAACGGTCAACTGATCGCACAGCGCCAAGCGCAGCTTGCCCAAGGCAGGCACACCCTGGAGTGGCCTTTACCTGACGTACCTTCCGGATTTTACCAACTGTTGGTGCAGCACAACCACGGTCGCACGCCAGTGAAAATCGTGATACCTTAAAAATTAGCTTTAAGCAGGCAATTTTTGCGCTCCCCGCACCCTTGTTGGTGGCGGGGAGTTTTGCTTTTTGGGCACCGCTGCGTAGGTATGGCAAATTGCACAAAACAGGAAGTGACCACCGGCTACCAATACCAGGGGGCAACCCTCTGCACTTAAGCGCGATAGCTGCTGGGGTAGAGCTTCCTGCTCTGCTCCAGCTTATCCACGAATGCTACCAGGCTATTCAAGTAGTGCAATTTGTTACGCACACCAACGCTACCGGCCGTCTGCCTGATCTGAAGTTTTTCCGTAATTTTAGCCGGAGGCCGATTATCTTACACACATGGAGTCTAGCCGGAAAATCATTCATATCGACATGGATGCCTTTTATGCATCGGTAGAGCAGCGCGACCGCCCCGAGCTGAAGGGTAAGCCTGTGGCGGTGGGAGGCTCCAGCCTTCGGGGCGTGGTCGCTTCTGCCAGCTATGAAGCGCGCAAGTACGGCGTTCGTTCGGCTATGCCCAGTGTTACTGCAAAGCGCTTGTGCCCCGACCTGGTTTTTGTCAAATCGCGCTTTGATGTCTATCGCGCTGTTTCTCAGCAGATCCGAGCTATTTTTGAAGACTATACGGAGCTGGTGGAGCCTTTGTCGCTCGATGAAGCCTATCTTGATGTCACAGAGCCACTGCGGGGCCCAAGGTCTGCTACGCTGATTGCCGGGGAGATCCGCAAGCGTATTGAGGCAGAGACGGGTCTGACGGCATCGGCAGGCATATCGTTTAACAAGTTTCTGGCGAAGGTGGCGAGCGACATCAACAAGCCGAACGGGATGAAGGTCATCCCACCGGAAGAAGCCCTGGCGTTTTTGGAAGAACTGGATATTGAAGCCTTCCATGGCATCGGCAAAGTGACGGCCACGAAAATGCGGCGCATGGGCATCTTCAAGGGGCGGGATTTGAAAGCCCTTTCGGAAATCGAAATGGTGCAGCGGTTCGGGAAAGTAGGGCGGCATTACTACCGCATCGTCCGCGCAGAGGACCACCGCCCGGTCAACCCCAACCGCATCCGCAAATCCATTGGTGCGGAGCGTACCTTTAAGGAAAACCTGACCAAGGTAGCGGATATGGAAGAAAAGCTGGCTTACCTCTGTCAGGTGGTGCATCAGTACATGGAGAAAAGCGACAACTTTGGGCGTACTGTGACGTTAAAAGCCAAAACGCCGGACTTCAAAATCCTGACCCGCAGCCGCACTTTCAACCGCGAAGTGAGAAAAGAGGCCACCCTGCTGCGCACCGTGCGGGAGCTCTTGCTGGAGCACCTGGAGGAAATAGGCCAGGTGAGGTTGCTCGGCGTTGCAGTGTCTAACCTCTCCAAAGAGCAGGAAAGCCTGGGCATTCAGCTGGAGCTGGATTTCCCGGGTGCGAAAGGGAGTGCAAACGAAACAAATGGAACTGATCATCTTTGATGTTGACGGCACCCTGGTCTACTCTGATAAACGGGACAGCCGTGTCTTTGCCCAAACCTACGAATCGGTCTACCAAAAACCTTTTCCCAGCATCGACTGGCGCCAATTTCCTCATGTAACCGACAATATCATCTTCGGCACGGTCATTCGGCAGCATTTTCAACGGACACCATCTACAGAAGAAACCGCAGATTTCCAAGCCATATATATGGATGCGCTGCGCAGGGAAAGGCAAAAACAGCCTGAGCATTTCCGGGAAGTGCCCGGAGCCAGGCAAGCCATCAGGCAGCTGCAGCAAACCGACCGGCTGATCGGTATAGGTACCGGTGGCTGGAAAACGCCGGCCCACATCAAGCTCTCGCACGTAGGCATTACGGTGGAAGACCGGCTCTTCAGCGGCGGAGACAACAAGCCCAACCGGGAAGCCATCCTGGAGGAAACCATCGCTGCTGCGGAAGACCTGAATGGCGGCGCACTGTCGAGGATCGTCTACCTGGGGGATGCCGAATGGGACGTTGCCACCACGCGGAACCTTCAGATTGACTTCGTTGGCGTACGCCATCTTGGCGATTTGGATACCCTCCACGCTATCGGGGCAGAGACCGTTATTCAGGATTACACCTGTTATGCCACTTTTGAGGCCGCGCTGCAGGCTGCCCGCCCACCGAAAAAATAAGTCAGATTGGAAACTATTTTGCCCAAGTTCCTGTTTTTCAATCGTCTGTGTAGCAGGGGGGCGAAAAGGATGAAAAAAATAAAATTTCTCCTTTGTTTTTTCCGCCAAACTGCCCTATATTTGCAACGCCTTACGAAAAAGGCACCGCAACATAGCCAATTTTAGGAACCCGTAGCTCAGTTGGCTAGAGCACTTGACTTTTAATCAAGGGGTCCTGGGTTCGAGCCCCAGCGGGTTCACAACGAAAGCCTTCAGCATAACGCTGAGGGCTTTTTTTATGCCCCAAACCGATATGGTGTGATTGAGGGATTTTTCAGTGTGTTCGGTGTTTTCCGTGATACCCGGTTTCCATTCCAATCTGGTGCGATTAAGCGGGCGTAATAAACGGAACTAACCTTCGCCTGTATATGTTTCCATTCCAATCTGGTGCGATTAAGCGGAAAAAGCCCAGTCCCTGACCATGCCTAATATTCTTAGTTTCAATTCCAATCTGGTGCGATTAAGCGCTTTAGCCTAATCGTAAAAGAATTACGCGGGAACATGTTTCAATTCCAATCTGGTGCGATTAAGCGTACGCATGACTATAGAGTTTTAAAAGTTAGGACCTTGTTTCAATTCCAATCTGGTGCGATTAAGCGTACAGGTACTTTTGTATCAGTAGGATTTATTACTTTGTTTCAATTCCAATCTGGTGCGATTAAGCGCCGAAGCGAAGGGTGATTGTCAAATTTTGGATTATGTTTCAATTCCAATCTGGTGCGATTAAGCGTGGTAATTGACAATAGCGACAAACCTGTTTTGCACGTTTCAATTCCAATCTGGTGCGATTAAGCGTTAGATAGGCTTTTTGCAACCTCTAGCGCGAAAAAGGTTTCAATTCCAATCTGGTGCGATTAAGCGCTGCCGTTACAGCCCCTGCAATGACATTCATAGCCGTTTCAATTCCAATCTGGTGCGATTAAGCGGGTTGATAGCACTTTTTCTAGATGACAACTTTATCAGTTTCAATTCCAATCTGGTGCGATTAAGCGCCTCGCATATTGCGCAATGCACGGGCGAAGAGCTAGTTTCAATTCCAATCTGGTGCGATTAAGCGGGGCAAAATGACTTACCGCAAGTACACGGACAACAAGTTTCAATTCCAATCTGGTGCGATTAAGCGTCGGCGAGATGCTGAATGTTGCCCGCCTGTTCAACAGTTTCAATTCCAATCTGGTGCGATTAAGCGTGTGGCAGGATGCGATTGGGCACTATCTGTACAAAGGTTTCAATTCCAATCTGGTGCGATTAAGCGCTTTCGTTATCATCTGCAAACCTGCTCCATTTCTCGGTTTCAATTCCAATCTGGTGCGATTAAGCGGTGCTGGGGAGCTTGCGTATCAAGGGCATACTTACCAGTTTCAATTCCAATCTGGTGCGATTAAGCGGAAGGAAAAGGTATTGTTGTTATGGCAACAAAAGAGTTTCAATTCCAATCTGGTGCGATTAAGCGACAAGCAGCGCAGGCGGCTTTGCAGGCAGAGATCAGTTTCAATTCCAATCTGGTGCGATTAAGCGGGGGGCTATAGACTTACTAGAAAATGAAATCGACGGTTTCAATTCCAATCTGGTGCGATTAAGCGGGCTAAGAACGAGGTCGAGTATATGATCAAAACCCGTTTCAATTCCAATCTGGTGCGATTAAGCGAGTAAGCGGCACCCCGAAAGCGACAAAAGTAATCGGGTTTCAATTCCAATCTGGTGCGATTAAGCGCGCACCTGGCAAAAGCATGTTATTCCGCCTGCCTAGTTTCAATTCCAATCTGGTGCGATTAAGCGAAAATACCTGAAGTAATTACTACCATTATCTTTAACGTTTCAATTCCAATCTGGTGCGATTAAGCGACGTGCTTTCCTGGAGCAGCGCAAGGCCATCTACCAGTTTCAATTCCAATCTGGTGCGATTAAGCGCTACTTTAATGCCAGCCGTAGACAGTCTACCGTCCAGTTTCAATTCCAATCTGGTGCGATTAAGCGCCGCGTGGAATCCGACCTGCAGAACGGCAAAAGCTGTTTCAATTCCAATCTGGTGCGATTAAGCGGAGATCGGGCCGGGCGAAAGCCGCCGCCTGGATTTTAGTTTCAATTCCAATCTGGTGCGATTAAGCGCTCCCCGAGCGCCCCTACTTCCCGCTTTCGCAAATGAGTTTCAATTCCAATCTGGTGCGATTAAGCGGTGCTGGGTTGGACCGGCGCGGGTGGCTACTTCACGGGTTTCAATTCCAATCTGGTGCGATTAAGCGTATCTCTAAGGCGGAGGACCTGCCGGAATACTCAGGTTTCAATTCCAATCTGGTGCGATTAAGCGCGAGATTACAACCGTACAGGCGGGCGAGGTTTTCCAGTTTCAATTCCAATCTGGTGCGATTAAGCGGCAGCGAGTGGGTGGGAATCGGACACCGGGAACCAGGTTTCAATTCCAATCTGGTGCGATTAAGCGTCCCATCAGGCGCGGCGGCTTATGCGCTATATGAGTTTCAATTCCAATCTGGTGCGATTAAGCGTGCTTTTAAGCTCGAGCCACCCTCCTTTAGGGTGTAGTTTCAATTCCAATCTGGTGCGATTAAGCGACGCAGACGGCAAAGAGCTGCTGTACAAGGTGGACAGTTTCAATTCCAATCTGGTGCGATTAAGCGGAAACCGTGGAAGAACCGGCGGAAGATGTAACCGAGTTTCAATTCCAATCTGGTGCGATTAAGCGCTTTCTGGATATTTGAGCAATATCTACAATGCTAAGTTTCAATTCCAATCTGGTGCGATTAAGCGTTGATAGCAGTAAGGCTGGAAGAACTGGAAAGAATAAGTTTCAATTCCAATCTGGTGCGATTAAGCGTCGTGTACTTTACATTTATACGGCCGGGGGAGCTGGTTTCAATTCCAATCTGGTGCGATTAAGCGCCGCCCACTGACGACGTAGCGGGCAGCCAGACCAAGTTTCAATTCCAATCTGGTGCGATTAAGCGTTTACTGCTTCGGACTTCATCACTTGCCTGTATGAGTTTCAATTCCAATCTGGTGCGATTAAGCGGAGATAAACGCCTGGATTGCCTCCATGAACCAATACGTTTCAATTCCAATCTGGTGCGATTAAGCGTCAGGGCAATGGCTCCCTTCATGCTCTTTTCGCCTAGTTTCAATTCCAATCTGGTGCGATTAAGCGTGGCACTCAGCCGGGCATTCTCAAAAACTTTGCCCAGTTTCAATTCCAATCTGGTGCGATTAAGCGGCTTCCACCTGACTGCCGAGCTCCTTTTTGTTTACGAGTTTCAATTCCAATCTGGTGCGATTAAGCGCGGCAGTGTTGACCTTTCGACCTATCTGGATAATAGTTTCAATTCCAATCTGGTGCGATTAAGCGTGATTGAGCTGGTCGGAGAAATTAATGCCGATTACCGTTTCAATTCCAATCTGGTGCGATTAAGCGTCGCCCTCATCAGGAGTGCCCAGATACGAGCTGGAAGTTTCAATTCCAATCTGGTGCGATTAAGCGGCCGGTAAAGCCTATGTGTAAGTAACTAAAGATTAACCAATTGTCAAAGAACATTGAGCCTTTTTAGCTCCGGTTTTTCGTCGGCCGCCGGTAAGCTGATTTTGCCGCGAGGTCGACGACTGGCTTAACACATTGATGACCAGTATTTTGAGTATTTCAATGGGTCCGCGTTTTATACCGTTTGTGTTTTCGGCCGGCAGGTCGACGCACGCTCCAAACACCGGCTGACCTCCTTTTGCTTCAGCCCGGTCACCCGTTTGTCGGTCTGGCACCCACTAAAGATAAGGATACTTCCGGAAGATTCTACCCTGATGAAGATGGTGTTCTGAATCCTTCACTAACAGCCCCGACAGACAACAATAAAGTTGAACTATTGGCCATTTCTCTGTATTTTAACTAAAAGCATTGGCATGATTACCAGCATCGATCAATTGGACCTGTCCAAAAAATACACTTATGCCGACTATCTCAGCTGGCAACTGGAAGATAGGGTCGAACTTATTCGTGGAAAGGTCGTGCAAATGGTATATACACCAGGTACTTCCCATCAAACGGCCTCCATTAATCTGCAAGGAGTTATCGGCAGCTATCTGAAAGACAAAAATTGTAAGCTGTTTAGCGCCCCGTTTGATGTACGTCTGCCTTTGCCGGAAGCAGATCAACAACATCGATCGGAAACTGTTGTGCAGCCCGACCTCTGCATCATTTGCGACCTCGGTAAAATCGATGATCACGGCTGCAATAGTGCACCCGATTGGATCATCGAAATCCTTTCCCAAAGCACCGCCCATAAAGACCTCAACGAAAAGTTTGAGCTGTACCGCCACGCCGGCGTACAGGAGTACTGGGTGGTGCACCCGGCTGAAGGTACAGTGCTCCCTTACTGGCTGGACGCTGACGGGCAGTATGCCTTGCCGCGCTCCACCCCGTACACCGTGGGGGATAAGGTGCCGGTGGGGCTTTTCCCTGGGGTTGAGGTGGAGTTGGGGGCGGTGTTTGGGTGAGCAGATGCTCACACTGGTATTTCAAAGAGCATTGAACACAGATCAAAATCGGGGTTTCTCCATCCTACAAAAACTGGTCAATCTCATTTTTCTCCAGCCCGATTACCTGTTTGTCCAGCCAACGCTCGTTCCTACTGCTAAAGATAATGATACTGTCGTAAGATTCATCCATAATCTGCCAGGCTTCAAAGATTAACTCCTTGAGCTTGAGCTCGCTGATGGCGCCTTCAAAGACAGAGTTCTGAATCCAGTTGAGGTAGCGGCGGCACAGCTTCAGCATTTTGCCGACCCGCTTTTGATGAACATCGTAGACCAGGATTACGTACATTACCACCAGATTTTGAAGGGTTCAAACTGAGGCTCCATTTTGAGCAAGTGCTTTGCTAGTTTGTAGCAGTCTAGGCGGAGTAAGTGCCGGTAGCTGACCTTGCGCTCCAGTTTCCGGTGCTGTATCGTCTGTTGCAGGCGTTCTTCCCAGGCTTGTACCACCTTTTTCCGGCCAGCTGGCGATAGAAAGCAGGCATTGTCTACCCAATCGAAGTGTTCGGGGCGGATTTCCCTGCGGTTGCATAATCGGAAGATTAGTCGGTCTACAAGAATAGGCTTGAAAATTTCGGAAATATCCAAGGCCAGGCTGAAACGGCGGGTGCCCGGTTCGTGCAAATAACTCAGGGTAGGGTTGAGCTGTGAATTGTAGATGGCATCAAGGCATACAGTATAGCAAAGTGAATTGCCAAAACTAATCAGTGCGTTGAGCTCGTCTGCCGGTGGCCGCTTGCGCCTTCCCTTCCACTCAAAAGTATCAATGATGCTTCCAAAGGATTGGTAGTACGTTTGCCGGGCATTGCCTTCCAATCCCATCAAATGCCCTACATTCTTTGCATTTGGCAACTCTGCTTTCAGTTGCTCGACCTGCATTATAATGTCGCTGAGCTCCCGGCCGCGGTTTCCATAATACCTTAAGTTTTTGAGGATATTAAACATACTGGCTTCTACGAAGGCCTTTGCTATGCCCAGGCGCTGCGAAGTCTCACGGTAGGCATCAGCCTGAGCTATTAGAAGCTGGCCAGCGAGTAAATGTTCTTTGGGGGCAAAGCTTCCGGTGTAATGCTGGTAGTAATCAAAGAAGTGAACCGGGATATGATTGCGCCCCAAAAAATTGTACAAGGCACTATTGGTATCCAAACTGCCGAAAATATAAAGCGCACTAACGCCTTCTACCGGTAGGTACCTTGGCTTCAGGTCCGATCGTTCCTCGGTTGGCTGAGGTTCAAACTTCAGGGTATTCTCGCGCCGGCTCATGCGCCCGGGATTGAACAGGTAATACGCTTTCTTCATAGCTATACGGTTTATACAAAACAAAAGTCCCGGTACGCACAATTTTGGCAGTAGGCTTTTTTGACCAAAGCCGGGCAGTGATCTTGTTTCACAATCCGTTCGATTTCAGCTTCCCAGCCCTGAATATCTTGCCGGATTTCATCGGTAAGCGTTACTGTTCTGCTACGCCGTTGTTTTGGATATTCAAGTATACCCTGTACGCCATCAATACCTGCTTTTTCCAATAGATACAGGTAGTACTGGACTTGCGCCACATGGGCGTGCTCCAGTTTAGGGCTTTTCTTGACTTCCCGCACCAACTTTTCGCGTGGGTCGAAGTGGTCAATTTTCAGGAACCCCAGGTTGAGCTCCCGCCAGCGGGAAGCACGGTGGGCGTAAGACTGCTTTCCAATAAGCTTGCCTTCGCCCACCGCAGCGCTGTTGTCCTCCTGCCGCATGCCCCGGTGGTGCAGCCACAGCTTTCGGTGGCAAAGGTGGTAGTAGGTGATGTGGGACGCGGAGATCATGAGGTTTGCATGATTCCCTTCTGCAACTCTTGCAAAATGTGTTGCTCTGCATTATTCATGGCATTACCGTCTACAACCACTTCGCTAACAAAACCTTTTACTGCTGGAGCTAAAAACAACTCAACACCGTCAATAGAATCATCAATTACTGGTGCTGCCTTGTAAGGCTGCGTTGCGTCTTCCACAATATCCGCGCGGATAGCATTGATGATACTGTTTGCGTTGTTGCTAACAGCCAGAGCTAATGTCCCCTGCGGGCTAAAAGTACGGCTCTGATTACTCGTTATACGCCAGTTGACAATTGCTTTGGCTAAAGCTTTAAGAATCTGACTTTGCCGTTCTGCAGGGGCGTATAAGCGCTCTCCAACTTCCCTCCATCCCTCTTCTTTCAGCTCGGCTATTTGCTCTTCAGTAATTTCCGGATCATACTGGTTAGTAGAAACGGAGAAAAGCGTAGTTAAGTCAACAGCTATATCAAAGACAAACAATCCATTTGCTCGGGGACCTAATTTGAGCCAGTTACGCATGGGAAGCGTTTTATCAGCTTCAGTTAAATACGCTTTTATTTCTTCCGGGCTGAGTTCATTGCCTTTTTCATCTGTAACCCTCACCTTATGATAGCCAGGTTGATCGCTACGGTCAAATGTGCCGCTTTCAGAATCTTCCAATCGAGCCAGGGACGGATGTAATGGCCTCATGGCTGAGATAGAAAGAGGGCTTCTTCTTTTTACAGCGGTAGCACCTTTTTGGGCGCGCATCCATCCACCTATAAGTTGATCGGCATATTTTGGGTCGCAAGGGTTCCAAGGCTCTTTTTGGTCAGATTGTTTGACTTCGCCTGCTTTAGCTTTTTTTAGCTGGTAGTTGAACGTGATAGGGGCACGTCGTTCCCCATCCATGGATTCTACCATAGCATCAAGTATAGAGCGTTTCACTTGTTGGCCACTTGAGTAGGGCTGGGGTTTGTTTGTCAATGCATCCCAATAGTGCTTTTGCCCGTCACTAACGCCAAAGACAGTATGTTCAACTTGGCGCAATCCTCGGATATAAATGAATCTAGACATAGTGATTAATTTTTTAAAGTTTATTGTATGCATGCTTAAAGCGTACAAGCGTGATGAATAGCGGGACATTAGTTGCTGGCATCCGCATCAGTTCGTGTACCGTTTTCTCAAAAACGCCTTTCTGCTCAGCAGCAGGAGATTGTTTAAATTCTTCTTCTGTAATAAGGTCAGTCAGTGCGGTTATAAATTGCTTCTTACCGCCTGCTTCTAAGACTTTCGCAACAGCTTGCGAAAGGACTTTTTTACCTCTGGATGAGGGCCCTACCTTAGACAGGACTTCAGCCAGCTCTTGTGCAGTCAAGAGTAACTCTTCGTTCTTAAGCATAGCAATGATCCATGTTTGATATATTCTGAAATTGATGATAGTATTTTCACTGAACTTGATAGACTTTGGACTTTGATCTCTGGTAGTCATATATTTCCGGAGGTCTTTGGGCTCTACTGCCCTTAATCCGATAGCTCCCATTCGGCAAGCCTGAAAAAAGCTTAGTTCAGTGTCGTATAGCGCTTCTAAGCTTTTTCTTTCCCTGGTGAAATCCTCTGCGCCGAAGAGTTTCTCGTACAGCGTTGATAACTTTTGTATCTCACCTAGCTTGATCGGCACGAAACCGATGGACTTATTAGTCTGCCCAAACGAATAGATGTAGGTCATGATATCCGGCTTTTCCGCAACCCTTATCAAGGCGAAAAGAACACTAATCCAAGAGGGTGTAACAAAGGCGCTTACCCCATCCTTTTCATTCATTGCATTTGGAGGTGGAAACCCTGCTAATCTGTCTTTTTCAACTTTTCGGCTAGCATTATGTATCAACCACCATGCATTCCAACTGTCAATTTGGTGTGGCGCAAGAGTATCATAATCGTTTAAAAACTTTCTGTAATAGCTCCAGCCCGCTACAATTAAATCAAGAACAGCAGGCGTTTTTAAAAGTAGAGAAACCCCTCCTTTGACTCCAATACCTGCGGCCATCCCCAGCCAGGAGTAGTAGGCATCATCGGTATGAAAACCAATATCTATTTGACTAATTTGGCTTGCGGTAGCGGAGGAAAGATCCCGGCTGAATCCGCCCATAAAAAGGTGCCCTTCCCGCCCCTCCAGCACTTCCACATCTTCATGAAAAGCAGATAGCGCTGCCTGCCTGACTTCTGTCGTAAGCGGCCTTTTCTTTTTCTGCTTGTAAGCTTGGTCAAATCTAGAGTTGTTAACCCACATCAAGTAGCGTTCACTATCAAAAAACAACGGAAAGAACTCTTCGTTAAAGTACGTTTTGACAGTGACCTCTCTCCCTGTACGTTCTTTCCAGCGGCTAAAAATCAATTTTCCGATTTCTGCTGTATACATAGACTAAAGGATTTGTGCGTTAGGAGATACTTGCTTTTCTGCGATGAGCCCTCTTCGGTCCTTTTCATCAAACTTATAGCGCTCATCCGGAAGAATTAATGGATAGCTTCCTGACTGCTCGATAGCCAATTTGTTATATCTGTTGAAGTTTCCAGGTACAGGTATCTCGTAAAGTGGCTTTTTATCATGTCGGGCATATCGGTACTCTTCTACTTCACTGGCTAAAACACAGCACTGCCCTTCAATACCCAGGGCTTCAATGATTACACCCCTGGGGCGGTGCTCCAACTTTTTCATTCTGCAGTGGTCGCCCTCTATAAACTGGTAATCATTGGAAGTGGGGATGGGGGCGCTTTCAGGATAGACTTCATCCAGAAGAGACTGTGTCATTTTCTCTTTAAATACATCTCCGTCCGGTAAAACCTCATAAGAGCGTTTAACGACTTCTATATCATAAGGCAAAACCTCCCTGGGTTTTTCAGAAGGAGCAAGGACATGAATAGGTCTTAATTTCCGCTCACTTTTTGGTTTCCTTTTTCTATTGACTCTCCCGAAGCGCTGAATCAAAGCATCAAGAGGTGCTGCTTCTGTAATCATGCGGTCATAAGAGATATCCAGGCTAACTTCTACAACCTGTGTAGCCACCGCAATCGCTGCCTGGGTTCCGAAGCTGGGGTCTTGTAATTCGATTACCTCTTTTTCAAGTTTTGCTCGGTCCTTTCGCCGATATCGGCTATGAATTAGGACTATAGGTATATTGCTGTGTTTTTGTCGTAGTGATTCGTAGATTTCTTGTGCCCTTTTTACTTGGTTTGCAACTATCAATATGCGCTCCCCTTCGGCAATAGCAAGGTCAATGATTGAATCCATGCCAGCACGATCTATGGGGCTACCTTCATGACTTTTATAAATGACATGACGGTCAAAATCCTCAAGTATATGCTCATCTAGCTCTACTTGATATACAGAATCTGAACCTCCAAGTATAGTTAATAATCGATGAGCGAGGGCCGTAGGTAGAGTAGCAGTTCCGATATGCACACTGCATTCCAGCACAATCAATCGCTGCACTATTTCAAGTACCATCCGTTGTGCTTTATCACTAAAGGTATGGACCTCGTCTAGAATCACATCTTGTCCACGCACATCCAAAGCTATGCTTTCATGACCTGGCGTGCCAAAAACCAAGGCAGACAATTGGTGTGGCGTCATCACCTTAATAGAAGCTCCAGGATGATGCTGCATGTCAACATCTTCAGATGCTTCTTCTGCAATCCTTTTTCCTGCTGGTTCGGTTTCGAGACTGACTTTTGAAGCGGCATGCACTCTCCTTATATCTTCTTCTGGGAAGTCGTCCTTAAACCGCTTATACATCGCATTAATAGAAGCCTGGAAAGGTAAAGTGTAAAAAATACGACCCTTACACCTTCGAACAAGAAAGTCGGTTTTACCTGCTCCCGTGGGTGCTGTGACCAGTGTATGCTTTTTGGCAACATCTACCTTTACCTGTGAAAGCGGGTACAAATAGGCACGTTCACTCTTTGTCCGCTGTTCATAAGGTTTTGTGTCCGGCACCTTGAATAGTTTAAGGGTCTTCTTTGTCGTTTCATTCTGGAAACCGCTGGCAAAATGGTCAGCAGTCATGAGCAAGCCGCGATGCGGCGACCAATCATTTGGCATGCTTTCCACATAATCTATAGCGTATTTTAAAGCATCTGATGCTTCTTCTTCAGAAATTTCAATTTTAGGCAAGCCAAATGTTGAAGCGACCTCAATTGCAGCGGGTGCCCATTCCTCATAGTAGTTCAAGTGTGTTTCGAGTATCATTGATGGATCTCCAGCTTCTTCTTCCAACAGGTCAAGCAAACCTCTGCCGGATTTGTCTCCAACGATAGACTTGTGATGAGCTACAACCATTTCGATTAGCGCCGGCCACTCCTTTTTTGGGAAAAGCGGCAAAAATGCCAAAGAGGAGTATTCATGCCGATGCGTAGGTACTTTATCCAGGTCCCTCCACCTTAGCTCTTTTCTAATTGCTTCGCTTCCTGCCAGCTTTTTGAGCCATCCTTCTCTGTGCTCTTTGGGTTTGTCAAGAAGCATCGCTTGAAATACCGGATGCCCCTTGCCCAAGTCATGTAGGATAGCACCTTTTATCGCCAATTCCTGATCAAATGAATAGGCTTTTGCGAAAGCCTCTATGGCTTGAACTACATGCAAAGTATGCTCCTCCAGGAACAACAAGCCTCTATCTGCACTTTTTGCCAGAAGATTACGCATAGTCGTGAAATTGAGAAGCATCACCAATTATTTCAAGTCGACCGTACATAGGAACGGCTTGATGATACCGATTGTACCCAACCAAAAAGGCTTCATCAAGGTGTTCGCCGAACTGTAGCTCAAAGCCTACTAATTCCTCAAATTCAGCCTCAGGCATCGACTGTAGATCAGTAGGATATACCAAGTCTTCATTTCTGCAGAGACATAGGTGCTGCTGGGCCGCGATCTCCGCATCAGGTAGTGACTCAAAAGCCAAGTACAGTATAGGGTTCAAGAGCACACTGCGGAAAAGAATGCCCTGCTGCCGTCTCATTTTAACTTTTGCTTTTTGACCCTTTATCTTTTTTGTCTCGTAATCCGCCCCTTGAATAACTTCCATTTGCCTTGCCAATCCATTATAGGCAAGCCTGTGGCGTTTGATCTTGAATATACCTTGTTCTGAGAGCAATTCCGGGAAAAGCTTTTTCTCCATTCCTTCAACTATACTGGGTGTAAGGAATTGCTGCGAAAATGTCTCTCCATCCCGAACCGCCGTCCAAGGCTTAATAAACCCAAATGGGCCGGTATACTTCACGACGTGATAATCCATAAATCAATTTTGTGAAACTAAATGCCTATGTAAATCTGTTGCTTACCAAGAGTGCAAGTTGCTATGGTTTCTCAAACCCGCACCTTGCGGAGGATGCCAGTATTGGCACGGTTGCGTAGGAATTTGCACCCATTATCTTCACCGCAGCGCCCCAAACCCAATCCCCGTAGAATGCCCGGCCCCCACATCCCAGGCAAAGCGCACCGCTTCCGGGTCGCCCTCCACAATGACCGGGCAGAAGGTGCCAATCAGGTCAATCTTATTGAAGGTGATCTTCTTGGTCTTCGGATTTTGGTATTCCGGGTCAAATGCTACGGTGGCGTTGCTAGCCAAGCCGGCCCGTTCAAGCTTTTTTTGAAGGGTAGCAGTCATCAGGGCATTCGCATCTTCATCGCCGGGGAAGACAAACTGTTGCCCATTATCTTCTTCCCGCCGTTTTTTGATGAATATCGGGCTTTGGGCGATAAATCGCTGCCGCTCTCCAAAGTCGGGCGTGGTACGCATCCTTACTTCCTCTACTCGCATCCCCCACTGTATCTTCTCATCCTTGAACAAACCTGACACAGCGCTTTTGTGCAGGCCTTCGAGTGGAGAGCTGATAAAGAACTCCGCACCATTTCGAAAGTCATAGCCTTTTTTATCCCGGCGCATCTTCCCACCGTATAGCCAGGAAAGGGAATACAATGAAATCTCATCGTGCAGCTCGTTCTCTCCAAGCCACTTGTGAAAAGCGCCTACCAATGCCCTCTGGTAATTGAAGGGTACAATCTCTGTATTCGGTGTTAACTTCAAGTATATTCTCATAAGCCATCATTTTTATCATCATACACAGCGGCAAAGCTACAGCCACCCCTGGGGCAGCTATCACCCCAGCTAAATATTTTTCCTTAGAAATGTGCTATCGGTAAGTACAGATGAAGCGTCAGGAACGCTACTGTAGCATTATTGTACGGTGAATATACGACATTGTTTCAAACGAAAGACACAATTGAGGCGGCTAAAATCTCAACAAGCTCCAAGCCGAACTGCTGCCCCTGCTTTCATTTTTGCTCATTTTATCGTAGATTACCGGATAAACGATTAGACATGGCAGCAACCGTTTTAACAGATAGAATCGTCCGCACAGATGATATTTGCGGTGGTCAAGCTAGAATTGAGGGCACCAGGATACGAATACGCGATATTGTAAACTGGATAGAATTGCAAGGGCAAAGCGCTGACGAAATAGCAGCTGCATATGAGCTTGAGCTTGCCGATATCTACATGGCAATGGCATATTACCACGCGAATATAGAAGCGCTCCAAGAGCAATGGAAGCAACTAGACGCTGAAGTAGCAGACCTGATGCGGTTCACCCCATCCAAAATCAAAAAATAAAGTCTTTACTTCGTGTCAGACATACGCTTCTATCTGGATGAGCATATCGCGGGTGCCGTCGCTAAAGGCCTTAAAAGCCGCGGAATTGAGGCCCTAACCTGCATCGAAGCCGGCATGCGCACCGCATCAGACATCGCTCATATTGAGTTTGCCTACATCAACAAGTATGTTATAGTCACTTGCGACAACGATTTCCTGCGCTTGCACTCAGAAGGTAAACCGCATGCAGGTATAGCATTCGCAACACGCCCATTTGCAATAGGGGAATTCATCAGAAAATTGCAAGTCCTTCATCAATCTCTTCGCATGAAAGACATGGAAAACCATATAGAATTTCTCTGATCTAATTCTCAAAAGACCACTTGAGCACATCCACTGTCCTAAGTAACAGAAAGTGCACCACTCCTAAAAAACTCACCCCTCACCCCTAACCCCCTCACCCCTAACCCCCTCACCCCTAAAACCGCATCCGCTCCCGCTCCCGTTCCAAATGCCGCTTCAGGCCCTCCGGTGCAATCACCTCAATGACCTGATGGTGGAAGCCCAGGATGAAATTACTCAGCCCATAGAATTTATGGTTGACCCGGCATTGGAAGTCGAAGACGTTGTCCTGCTCCGCATCTTCCTGAATGTAAGCTTTGGTCAGGGGGTAGCGCTCCACCAGCTCATTGTAGGCTCCTACTTTTAGCCTAAGGTGCACAAGCACTTGCCGATCATCGACAATACGGAACGGATCAGTGGCCAGCACCTTGTGCCCCTCCTCGTGCATCCAGTGTGTATCCGTCATCCGAATACGCCTGATGCGGGAGATACGGAAGTGGCGCGTATCCTCCTTATCAAGGTCGAAGGCCTGTACGGTATCATCTTCTATCCGGGTATGAAAGGGTTCCACCCGGCGGTCAGACACCACATTGCTATTGGAGGAGCGGTAGCCAAGGAGTACCACCTGTATTTTCTGCTCCTGCGCTTGCTGCAGCAGCTGAAATTTGGTCAGGTAAGGCCGCCGCCAATGTTCCGGCCCTGGGGTGCTCACCGACCTGGGGGTATCTGCTGCCCCAGGGTAATCCTGGCGGTTCCCAAAAATACTGGAAAGTCGCTTTTGAAGCTGCGTAATTTTTTCGGAGGGGCTGTCCAGGTGATTGAGTGCCCTAAGCAACAGCAACTGCTCCGACTCATTAAGTTGCAGCAGGGCTTTCAGGTCTTCAAAGGGTTTATCTGCCGCGAAAGCATAGCGGTAGTTGGAGTCATAATCAAGATCAAACCCGGTATTCCGGATCGCTTCAAAATCGTTTTTTATGGTGTCGGCAGAGACCCCGTAAAGGTCCGCTAATTCCCGTTTTGTGTATCGGTACGGTTGCTCCTGAACCGCACGGAGGACTTTTAGCAATCTGCTTTTTGTACTATATTCATGACCTTTTGATGCCATTGTAATACCATTTTGATGTCAATAGATTTCGTGGCAACTAAAGTAGTTAAAATGAAAATAAACCGGGCAGCCGTTGTTTAAGGGCTTAAATTAAGCTGCCATAAATACGCTGCAAGCGGACCGGTCGAAATAGGATATGATATGTTGCTTTTGCCGCAAGACAGGCGCAGGAGGTTAGCTAATCAGCAAGACCTCCGTCTGTTATGAAGTTCGTACTGTTCCCGGCGGGTTCATAACGAAAGCCTTCAGCATATTGCCCGGTTACCGGCTGAATTGATTAGGCGGAATGGGGTTGGTGTGGATGGGGGGACCACGGAACACGCGGAATACGCGGAAAACATGGGAGCCACAGAAAAAGGTTTTTGGGGTTTGGTCTGGTGCAATTAAGCGGCGCATCCGTGTATTCGGTGAATTCCGTGGTATCTAATCTGGTGTGGATGAGCGGCGCTTCTAAATACGCGGGCGTCTGTTCTTTCCGCAATGAATGCCATTTTCACAGGGTTTAGAGTTTTACCCAATAAAGATAAGGCTCTCGGAGTTCATTTGCAGGAATGGCTGTAGTCTTTAGCAGCAGAAAGGGTTTGGTAAGGAGCCTGATAGCAAAGAAATCCGTTTTCTCCAAAAGCACGGCACATCCCCAATGCCTACCCATCAAAAAATAACCTCCGTAGCCCCGTACCCATACCGGTGGTGGTACTCATTGCGAAAAGAGCGGACCTCCGGCATCTGAATAAGCCGGCTCGCAATCGAATCCCGCAGCTTGCCTTTGCCGATACCGTGGATGATGAACACCCGCTCCACCCCCAATCGGATGGCCTTGCGCATATACTGGTCGAAGTGGAACAGCTGTATGCGCAAGATTTCAGCATTGCTCAGCTTTTTGAAGTCGCTGCGGAGCTCTTCGATGTGGAGGTCGATTTCCGGGATGAACTCCGCCATTTCCAATACCTCGTGGGGCATACGGGTGCGGATGTCCTGCCACTCGGGTTTTGGGCGGTAATTTTTGCGGGTGTAATCCCGGAGGTCTTCGGCTTCTTCTTTTGGTGGCTGCTGATCAGCATCTGGCTCGAAGACCAGGAACAGGTGGACTTTCCGGTTGAGCAGAGGAGCTGTTTTGGTCCGCTTGAAGAACTGCTTGGGCCGTATGCGCAGGGTTTTCTCCATTTTCGGGCCGGTGCCGGAGGTGGTCAGGCGCCAGCAGGAGACGACCGCAGTAGGGGTGTCATTCAACTGGTCAAAGTGCAGCTGCCCCACCGGGACATAGGACGTGCGGTCGATCTTATGGTTCTCGCGCTGAACCACACGCCCGTCAAGCTGTAGCTCGAAGGTGAAAAGGTAGTCGCTCCGGGTGTCGTTGAGCAGGTAGATATTGTACTGCCGCACCTGTCCGTCGGGTTCCGGCAGCGGGTCAAAAGCCAGTTGGATGCCTTTGCTCTTGATGATCAGGTACTGGCTTTCAATCGGCGGGCGCTCCGGAGGCGTTTCCACCTTGTCCTGCTTGCCCGGCACAAATTTCGCCTTCACCGGTGGCTTATTGGATGGTGTCGGGTCCGGCCGGGAGAGGTCCTCCAGAAAGACCGGGATTTCGTCCCCGTCATCAAGGCGTACCTTCGCCATGCCCTCCTCATGGAGGAGTTCTGTGACAACCCCGTTTTCACGCAAGTGGACCAAACGCACCCGCGTACCCACTGATACGAGCATGGCTTTTTTGATTTTGATTACCTTTGAACGCTCACAAAGTACGACGCTCACCGGTCATGGCAAAAAAACAACATTTTAATTTAAGGTGGAAGATCGCGCAATGGGCGGAAATCCGTTGGTGGAAGCGCTATTTGTCGGAAAAAATGCCGGAAGATTACCTGGCGCAGAAAGCCGCTTACTGGCAGCGGGTAATGAAAGAGCTGGGCATTGCCGTGCCGCCGGGCAGTACGGTGCTCGATGCTGGTTGTGGGCCGGCGGGCATTTTTATGGTGCTCGATGGGGCAGCCGTCACCGCTGTAGACCCTCTTTTGGAACGTTATCAGGCACTGCCGCATTTTCAGCCTGCACGGTATACCGGTGCCACCTTTCGGCAAATGGCGCTGGAGGACCTCTCGGAGGAGGCGATGTACGACTACGTTTTCTGCCTCAACGTCATTAATCACGTTGCAGATATGCCATTAGCCCTGCTACGGTTGCGGCAAGCGCTCAAGCCTGATGGAACCTGCTGGCTTTCCGTAGACGCACACCACTATCCGATATTGCAACCGGTTTTTGCTGCAATTCCCGGAGATGTGCTGCACCCACATCAACACACCCTGCCTCAGTACGAAACACAGGTGAAAAGAGCAGGCTTCAGCATCTTACGCAGACAACTCCTAAAGCCCGGCGGCTTATTCGATTACTGGGTCTTTGAGCTGAAAAAAGCTTAGACTGTGTTGGGATTTCACCCTTTGGGCTGCATTTGCCAAATTTTATCCTGCACTTCGTTGCTCTTCAGTCGCTTAGCTCAGGCTAGGCTCCCTCATCGCGCCTTGTTCAGAATAAAATTTGACTTCATTCGCTCCAAAAGCGAATTCCCAACGCAGTCTTAACAATCCGGGCATTTCTTGCACCGCTTCCCTTTCTTGTACTTTTTACAGCACTTTTTCTTCTTCTTCGCCTCCACAATGGGGAGTGGAAATGGCATACGTACTGCAGTTGGATCGGCATCAGTCCGGTTGGTCGATCTTCTGGTCATGGCTTTTGCTTGTTGATAGAATGAATCGTTAGTTTTATTTAGACAAATTTAAAATAAGCTGGTTCTAAAATGGAATGACGAATGTCACCTTTTTTGTCATGGGAGTGCCATAAAAAATAACTGCAAGTCAGGGCATGGATTTTAAGATTGTTAAGTCTTGTAAAATAGGAGTTTAGGGGTGTTTTATTGGTGGGTTAAGTTGTAAGTCAAGCCATGATGAATATCAACGGTACTTGGTATGGAAGCCCCAATCCCTAATTTTGACTATCCGAATTTTAATTGGCAATAGTTTTTCTGCGTAGCCTAAAATTTTAGCTAAGGCGTCGCTATTGCCTGATTGTTCTAACCGAAAGAGAAAAGACCATGTTTATGAAACGACTGTTTACCCTTGCAGTCCTGGTATTGCTATGCCTGTCGGCATGGGCGCAAACCGGGCAAATTTTCGGTGTAGTCACCGATGACCTTACCAATGAGCCGCTGATCGGCGCCAATATTTTGATTGAGGGATCCTCTGTCGGGACGTCCACAGATGAAGATGGGCGTTACCTCGTCAACGTCAAACCGGGGACTTATACGATTGTGGTATCTTATGTGAGTTATCAGCCTTCCAAAGCCACTGTGCGTGTAGCGGAAGGCGGGCAGGTGGAGCAGGATTTCGCCATGACTGCCGGTGGGATTATCGGTAGCGAGGTGGTGGTGTCTGGTTCCAAGCGCCCTGAAAAGCTGGTGGAAAGCCCGGCGACGATCGAAACCATCTTCGCCCGGCAAATCCAGGAATATGCGGGTAACCCTGCGGAACTGATTGCCCGTCAGAAGGGGGTGGATTACTTCCGGGCAGGTATTGCCACTCCGGCCTTCAACATCCGGGGCTTCAACTCTAACTTTAACGCTAAGAACCTTCAGGTGACTGATGGGCGGTACTCCACGCTGATTGCTACCGGCCTGCCTTTTGGCCCGCTGAACACCACCATCAAAGAAGATATTGAGCGGGTGGAGGTCGTGCTAGGCCCCAATGCGACCATGTATGGCCCCAATGCCCACAATGGATTGCTCAATATTGTGACCAAGGACCCCCGTACCTCCGAGGGGACGACGATCACGCTTAATGGAGGCGTCAGCGGCGATGGCGACCCGCTCTACTCAGTGCGCCTGCGGCACGCCAACAAAGTGAATGACAAGTTTGCCTACAAAATAATGGGCGAGTACTCCGCCGCTACGGAATTCGAATGGGCGGACTCTATTTTCATCGACCGGCTCGACGCCAAGGGCAATTTACGCGGCACACCGGAGTATGAAGGCCCCGATGGCATTGCCGAAGGGTATGAAGAGCTGGAGCTTGACCGGGGCATTGACTTCACGAGACTGGAAGGCGCCCTGTATTATACGCCGACAAACGATCTTGAATTCATTTTTAACACTGGCTACAGCAACAGCAATTACCTTTCCCCAACCAACGTGGGCCGGAATCAGATCATCGACTGGCAGGTTTACTTTGCGCAAGCCCGGGTGAATTACAAGAATTTCTTCGCCCAGTTTTACTACACCGGCAGTAGCACCGACGATACGTATTCTATTGACGACCGCACCAAGCGTTATTACACGGGTATTGACCTGGCAGGCCTGAGTGACGAAGAGGCCCGTGGGGACTACTCTTACGAAACGGGGGCGCTTTTTCAGGATGCCTCCAGCCGTTCCAATGCGGAGATTCAGTACAACGAAAATTTTGGTGGACTGGAGCTGATTGCCGGTGCGCAGTGGCAACAAGACCGCGCCAATTCCAACGGCACCTACCTCATTGAGAATGAGTTTAATCCGTTTTGGGATGGCGATAATATCGTCGTCAATCAGTACGGTGCCTATGCGCACCTGACCTACAACTTCGGTGGCGGGTTTAAAGCAATTGGCGCCGCCCGCTATGATTACCACGATGTGTACGAGGCCAACTTTGTACCGAAATTCGGCCTGCTGAAAATTGGAGATTATGGCAGCTGGCGCCTGACTTACGGGCAGGGCATTGCCGCCCCTACTATTCTCAATATGTTCGGTGACCTGTTCAGCGGTTTGATCCTGGGCAATGCAGATGGCTTCACCCTGGCTGACGGCACAATGGTGCCTAAGCAAACCGTGGAACGCCTGCAGACGATCGAACTGGGCTACCGCGGCCAGGTGATCCCCAATAAGCTGTTTATTGATGCGAATGCTTATTACAATATTTCCGAAGACTTCCTGAGCCCGGTCACTGTAGTTGGAGTGACAACGGCCCGTGGCGATCAGCCTATTGAGGATGTGCAGTCTGGTTTTGGTGCCTATGGCGGCTTGGTAGCGACTTACATCAACTTTGGCCTGGTCAACACCTATGGTGCAGACCTTTCAGCTACCTACTACTTCACGCCGGAATTCAGCATGACCGCCAACTACTCCTACTTTGACTGGAGTGTGGATGAGGACAACGCGGAGAATGACTTCAATGGCGATGGCGTGGTGAACTTCCTGGATATTCTGGTGAACGCACCGACGAACAAAGGCGGCATCGGGCTGGATTATTCCGATGAAAAATTCTCTGCCGGGCTTTATGCCCGCTGGGTGGAAGCGTTTGACTACTTCTCCAGCTTCCAGATTGCGTCCAGGTCTTATCCCGACCTTACCTATCGTGGCCGCCCGATCATTGAAGATGCCCGCAGTGCCGATACTTACAACTACGGCCCACTTGGCGGATTTGTGACCTTTGACTTAAACCTTGGTTACCGCTTTAATGACCGTTATCAGGTGAATTTATCAGCGGTTAACCTTTTCAATCAGGAGCTGCGTGAATTCACGGCAGCTGCGCCAACCCGCGGTATTTACACGCTTGAATTCCGGATCAACCTCTAATCAGGCAGTCCGAAAACACCAAGAGGGCATGTTCGTAAAAAAGGCCTTGACTTTACGGGCATGCCCTTTCTTTTTGGCCTCCAATGGAAAAAACGGACGGCAAATACTACATTAGCTTTTTATTCGAAATCAAAACCAATTCAGCGCATGCGCAATGCTTACATCTGCTCTGTGGGAGCCTATGCACCGGAGCAGGTCATACCGAATAGTTATTTCAATGAAACCTTGGGAGAAGACGTCGACACCTGGTTGCGGGAGAACGTTGCCATTTACGAACGTCGCTGGTGTACCGAGGAAGAAAGTACCGCCGATCTCAGTGAAAAAGCCGCTCTTCAGGCGCTGGAGCGTGCCGGGCTGCAACCGGAGGATATTGACCTGATCATTATCTCCACGGATACGCCGGAGTTTATTTCCCCTTCGACCTCCTCTGTGGTGCAGGACCGCCTGGGTGCGAAAAATGCCGGGACCTTCGACATCAATACCGCCTGTGCGGGCTTTGTAACGGCCATGGACATAGGCTCCAAATACATCCGCTCCGATGAGCAGTACAATCATGTGCTCGTGATCGGGGCGTACGCGATGAGCAAATACCTGAATAAAGCCGACAAAAAGACGGTCACGCTCTTTGCGGATGGGGCTGGGGCTGTGGTGCTGAAAGCCGGTGGGGACACCTCAAAGGGCGTGCTGGCCACCGAGCTGATCACCGAAGGGCAGTACAACGAATGGATGGGCATCTACGGTGGTGCGGCCAGGCAGCCGGTGACGCATGAGATGATCGAACAGCACGGGCACCAACTGCAGTTTGTCCGTAAATTCCCCAAGGAGCTCAATCCTGAAATCTGGTCTAAAATGGCCAATGGGCTGAGCCACCGCATTGGGGTCAGCAATGAAGAGATCGATCACTTCTTTATCACTCAGATCAACATCCACAGTATCTGGGAGACGATGGACCGCCTGGGGCAGCCCCGGGAAAAAGCCCATACCGTGATGCATTATTATGGCTACACCGGCTCGGCCTGCATTCCGATGGCGTTTAACAAGGCTTACGAAGAAGGCAAGCTCAAAGCCGGGCAGCTGGCCTACTTCATTGGCTCGGGCGGCGGGCTGGCTTTTGCCAGTGCGGCGGTGCGCTTTGGGGAGGAGCTGGAATAGGGGGGCACGCAGCGAGTGCGGAGAGTGGCACGCAAAGGACGCGGAGATAGGGGTTCACGCGAAGGGCGCGGAGAGTGGCACGCAAAGGACGCGGGGATAGGGGTTCACGCAGAGAGGGGGTTACGCAAAGAGCGCGGAGAGTGGCCTAACTCGATGCCTGCTGCAAATGCAACCGATGGCAGGGCTGTGACTCCAGAATTTGCCCCTTTGCGGTCTTTGCGTGAAAACCCAACAAAGAATTATTTTACCGGTATAAAATAGCGTTTAGTATAGTACGAAACCCTAACCACCATGCAACCACAAACGATACCACAACAAGACTGGACCGCCCGGTGGGCGCTCTACAGCCCGGAAAAAGTAGCCGTCAGGGAAGCGGAAACCGGGCGTACTTTGACCTACGGGCAGCTCGACCGGCTTAGTGATGCCCTCTGTACCCATTTACAGCAGCAGTATGGCGTGCAAACCGGCGACCGCATCGCATTGCTGGCCGAAAATAACCTGGAATACATTGCCCTGTTTGCCGCGATGCAGCGCATGGGCTTTGTGCTCGTCCCGCTGAATTACCGCCTGGCATCAGCTGAGCTCGACTACCTGCTGAAAGATGCGGCGCCCAAGCTGGTGATCTGTGAAGACAAATTCGAAGCAACCCTCAAAGCCGGTGAGGTGCTGGCAAAAGTGCCCCACTACCTGCCCTGGGCAACTTTGGAATCCTTTTGTGAAGCTCAGAAAGACGAAGCGCAGCCTCCTTTCCCCCTGCAAGCGGTAGGGGAGGACCACCCGGCCTTCATCCTTTACACTTCCGGCACTACCGGTTTCCCTAAAGGCGCTATTTACAGCCACAAGATGCTCTTTTGGAACAGCATCAATACGGCTATGAGCCTCATCGTCAATACGGAAAGCCGTACGGTTAACGTCATGCCGCCCTTCCACACGGGTGGATGGAATGTACTGACCACGCCCTTCCTGCATCATGGCGCCTACACGGTGCTCATGCGCAAGTTCGACCCGGAGCGGGTGCTGCAGCTTTTGCAGGAGGAACGGGCAACGCTTTTCATGGGCGTCCCCACCATCCTGAAAATGATGGCAGATGCACCGGGCTTTGAAGCCGCGCAATTTCCCGACCTGTACTACCTGATCGTAGGTGGAGAGCCTATGCCAATCCCGCTTATTGAGCAGTGGGATGCAAAAGGTGTACCGGTACGGCAGGGCTACGGCATGACCGAAGTAGGCCCCAATTTATTCTCCCTGCATCAGGCCGATGCCATCCGAAAGAAAGGCTCGATTGGGCGGCCCAACTTTTACGTACAAACCCGGATTGTGGATGCACAAGGGCAGGACGTTGCACCCGGTACGCCCGGCGAACTCTGGCTAAAAGGGCCGATGGTCACCCCGGGTTACTGGCAAAATGAAGCCGCGACCCAAAAGGCGGTCACAGATGGCTGGTTCCACACCGGCGATATGGTAAGGGCGGACGAAGGGCACTACTTCTTTGTGGTGGACCGCATCAAGAACATGTATATCTCCGGAGGGGAAAATGTGTATCCGGCAGAGGTGGAGCGGGTATTACAGGCTCACCCGTCAGTAGCCGAAGCCGCTGTAATTGGTGTGCCGGATGAAAAATGGGGGGAGGCCGGCCGGGCTTTCGTTGTACTGCATGCCACAGGCAAAGCCGGGGAGGCAGAAATCCTGCGTGCCTATTGCAAAGCGCACCTGGCCAAATTCAAAGTGCCACGGGATATCGTCTTTTTGGATGAACTGCCCAAAAACGATACCGGTAAAATCAACCGGGCCGCGCTGAAGGGATAACAGGGGGCGCAGGACGTGGCATTTGAGAGGCAAGAGCGTGGTCTTTACCGCAGCGCAGTTGCGAAAACTCCCTTTTCAGATGAGAAAAAATCCCTACCTTAACCGCTCTCAAACAAAGCGCCTATGAAAAATATCTATGTCGCTGCGACCGGGCAGCATATTGGAAAGACCACGTCCACACTGGGCATTGTAGCTAATTTGCAAAAAATGGGCTACAGTACCGGTTATTGCAAGCCGGTCGGACAGCAGCACCTCACAGTCAATGGGAAGACAGCCGATAAAGATGCGGTCCTCTTTTCCCAGGTAATTGGCTTCGAGCTTATGCCGGAGTACCACAGCCCGGTCATTCTCGGGCGGGGCGCTACCAAAGCTTATCTGGCTAATCCGGAAGATTTCAATTATCCACAGGCCATCCACGCAGCGGCTAGCAAGCTGGAGCCTGATTTTGATATTATGGTTTATGAAGGGACCGGCCACCCGGGCGTGGGCGGCGTGGTGGACCTCTCCAACGCTGATGTGGCCAAAATGCTCGATGCTGCCGTGGTCATGGTGGTGGAAGGAGGCATTGGGCGTACCATTGACCGCCTGATTATGAGCATGGCGCTGTTCCGGGAGCAAAACCTCCCGCTGATTGGCGTGATTGTCAACAAGGTCATCCCGGAAAAGCACGATGAAGTCACGCAGTTCGTAGGCAAGAAGCTGGAGCGGATGGGTATCCCCTTGCTCGGGGTCGTCCCTTTTGATAAGACCTTGTTGTTTCCCATCATGGAAACGGTTAACGAAGTCGTTGGCGGCCGGGTGGTCTTCAACGGGCACCGCCTCAATAACCGGGTGGAGGACATCATGGCAGGCTCATTGGTTGACCTCAATGAATTCAGTGCTTTTCGGAATATTCTTCTGGTGGTGAGCCACAAGCGCCTGAACGAGGCCATCGAAAAGGTCAAGCAAATTGCCAAGGTGAAAAACCTAAAGCGCACCCCACTGTCCGGTGTAATCGTGACCGGCGATGGCAAGCAGGCCAACTGGTACAAGCCTGAAGAAATGGAGCACCCCTACTTCATTAAAAATGAGATTCCAGTCATCACGACACAGCTTGATACTTATGGTTCAGTGGTCAAGGTGAGCCGCATCGAGGTAAAGATCAATACCCGTACGCCCTGGAAAATCAAACGGGCCATTACTTTGATCCGCGAGCATGTGAATTTTGACCTGATGATTGAGGAACTGCAGAAATTGAGTTGATCTTGCCTACCTTTGCGGCATGAAGCAAGTAGTAATTCGGAAAAAGAAAGCGGCAGCTCTGCGCCGCCGCCACCCCTGGGTTTTTAGCGGAGCCATCAAAAGCACACCGGAAGGCGTTCAGGATGGCGACCTTGTGCAGGTGGTTGGGGAAGACGGGGAAGTTTTTGGTGCCGGGCACTTCCAGCACGGCAGCATCATGGTACGCATGATCGTTTTTGGGGACACTGCGCCCGATCAGGCTTTCTGGAATCAACGCCTGCAAAAGGCGTATGATTACCGGTCCACGCTGGGGCTTACGCAGCGGGATGACCTCAATGCCTACCGGCTCATTCATGCGGAGGGCGATGGGCTGCCCGGGCTGATTATCGACTATTATGCAGGTACCGCAGTGGTGCAATGCCACTCTATTGGCATGCACCGGGCGATAGAGCAGATTGTTAATGCCCTGCGCCACGCGATGGGAACTCAGCTCAGCGCTATTTACGATAAGAGTGCCGAGACCCTGCCCCGTAACTACAGCGAGAATATAAAGAATGCTTACGTTTGGGGTGAAGGAGCTCCTAATGAGGTCTTAGAGTACGGCCATACTTTTCAGGTCGACTGGGAAACGGGGCAAAAAACCGGTTTCTTCCTGGATCAGCGGGAAAACCGGCAACTGCTGGCACAGTATGCACCAGGTAAGAAAGTACTCAACACCTTTTGCTATACCGGAGGCTTTTCCATCTACGCGTTGCAGGCTGGTGCCCGGCAGGTGGAATCCGTAGATGTTTCTCAAACTGCTATGGCGCTGACCGACCGCAATGTGAAACTGGGGAACTTCGAAGCGGGGCGTCACCAAAGCCACACTCAGGATGTCATGGCTTTCCTTAAAGAAGCGCCCGCAGACTACGATATTGTGATTGTAGACCCGCCGGCTTTCGCCAAAAATATCAAAAAGCGACACAATGCCGTGCAGGGGTACAAACGCCTGAATGCACTGGCCCTTCAAAAAGTAAAGCCGGGCGGATTACTCTTCACCTTTTCCTGTTCCCAGGTGGTAGACAGAGCCTTGTTCAGCAATACCATCGTAGCGGCTGCCCACGAAGCCGGCCTTAGTGCCCGGATTATGCATCAGCTTTCGCAGCCGGCCGACCACCCGGTGGGGATTTTCCATCCGGAAGGGGAGTACCTCAAAGGATTGGTGCTTTATGTGGACTGATTCAGCCCCAACCGGTGATCGAAACTGTCGATGATGCGGTCGCGCAGGTACTGTGCCACTTTCGCCTGAATGCCGGAGCGGAAGAGTGAAATCTGGGTAGCAGATAGTTTCGGCAGGCCTGTTTTTACCATCACACAATCTTCCGGTACCAGGCTTTGTGGCAATGCCGCCAGTCCCAGCCCTGCCCGTATAGCCAGTAATTTGCTGCTGTAGCTCTCGCTCACATAAGCCAGGTCAATTGAAAACTGCTCCGCGTTCAGTTGGTGCAGTACCTGTCGCCGGTAGACACAAGGCTCGGGGGAGACAATCACGGGGACGTGCTTAGCAAACTGCCAGGCATTGCACTCTTCCTCGCTTCTGCCCACCCATACGAGCGGGTCGTACCAGGTCTTCACGATGCGGTCGGGGTAAGCCACATTGAGCTGCTCATGCTTGAGGATAACCAGCTCGTACTCGTTCGCTTTGAAGTTCTTGTATAGATTTTCGGTCAGGTCGCACTCCACAGAGAGCTGAATGCGCGGGTACTGTTCCCGAAACCGTGCCAATATAGGAAGCAGATAGTGGATGGCCAGATCCTCCGGAATACCCAGGCGCACCCGCCCTTCAATTTCCTCACTGTAAAGCTCCTCTCTAAGCTGTTGTTCCACGCGCAGCATCTCCATCCCATGCCGGTAGACCACCTCGCCAGCTTCCGTCATTTGGAGCTGCCTGCCCTGTTTTCTGACCAGTTGCTGCCCCGCCAAATGTTCTAATTTTTTGATTTGCTGACTGATTGCAGACTGTGTGCGCCCCAGTTCATTGGCCGCCAGGCTATACCCCTGCTGATCGATAACGGTAATAAAAGTTCGAATCAGGGGTAGGTCCAGGTATAAAATTTTGTGATCCATGGCAGAACTTTACTTTACGGAAGTAAGGAATTATCCAAAGCAAAGTTATTAGTTTTTCTAATAGCTAAGATCAAGATTTTTAATTTTATTCATAGCTTGGCTCCTTATAACTTGCAGCCCGAAATCAATCCATATCAAAATGATTTTAATCGGACTGCTTACTTTATCATTACTTGGGCTCCTTAACCCTCTGCCTAAAGCGGAGCGCCTGAGCACCTTCCTTACCGGGGCAGGGTTTTTGCTTAGTCTGTTTGCACTGTTCGCACCAGCCTTGCTAACAGATGGGTTGGGGCTGGTCTTTTCTCCCACACATACCTTATTATCAGCAGTTGTCTGCTTCATAAGCCTTGCGATTCAGGCTTACGGGTTGCGGCATTTCGGTGGCCATCGTAGTCAGCGGGAAGTTTTCCGTTACCTGATGGCGCTCACCCTGTCGCTGGTCTTTTTCAGTGCAGCCGACCACCTGTTGGTTATGGCAGCCGGGCTGCTGGTGAGCAATGGGTTACTTGCCCGCCTCATCGGTTTTCAGCTGGAATGGAAAGCGGCTGCAGCCTCAGCCCGTGATGCCCTACTGCATCTGGGAGGCGGCGCATTGATCTTGCTGGCGGCAGCCGGTTTGGTCTGCTATACACAGGGGCACTGGTCGCTGGAGCGCCTTTCCCTTTCTGTAGAAGCTACGCCCTGGATTCCGGTCATCGGCGGGCTTGTTTTATTGTCTGCCCTTGCTCAGTCCGCTATCTGGCCTTTCCATCGCTGGCTCATCGCTTCTGCTAATGCCCCTACGCCAGTATCTGCTTTTATGCACGCCGGTTTGGTGAATGGAGGAGCGGTCGTCCTGTATAAATTGTACCCGGTATGGAGCACCCTGGCCTGGAGCGCCACACTTCTGGTGGTACTGGGCGGGCTGACCGCAATCGCCGGCACCCTCTGGATGCTGGTGCAAAGCGATGTGAAACGCACCCTCACCTGTTCCACGATGGGGCAGATGGGTTTTATGATCATGCAGTGTGGCATGGGGCTCTTCCCGGCCGCCATTGCGCACATGATCTGGCACGGATTTTTTAAAGCCTCTTTATTTCTCAGTGCGGGCTCAACGGTAAAAGCCGCCCGCAATAAAAGCCTCAGTTTGTATGGCCCCAAAGCCCTGCCCGTTTTCATCTTCGGACTGGTAATGGGTGGCTTGGGGGCCTTTATCTTTTGGATGTATACAGGGGCTACCGGAGGACTGGGCAGCACTTATGTACTCCTGCTGCTGTTCTGCGGCATCACCTGTGCCCATGCCGTTATGACGATTGCGGAGCCTTCGCCCACTGCTGGCCGATTGGTACTGGCGGCGGTCCTCGGGCTCTTGGGTTCAATGGTATACGGGCTGTCTGTCTGGGCGGTCGAATCGCAGCTGGCGCACTTTACTGCCCCTGCCCTCAATGGGCTGCACCTTGGCATTGGCCTTTTCTTCGTGCTTGGCTGGCTGCTCATGATCTTCCGGGACTACCTGCCTGATCCGGTCGGTGATGGCTGGATTACCCGGATTTATGTCTGGGCGCTGCGTTCCAGTCAGCCGCTGCGTAATACATTGAATGTGCGCCGAAGCACCTACCGGCTGTAATCCTAAACCCCGATAAATACTAAAGACATGACACTTACCGAGACTTTCACTCAGCAATATATCGATCAGGGCTTGCACACATTGCAACAGCACCTGGATCAACTCAGCGCCCTTATTGCCCCGACCTGGCCCCTCGCGCATGCGGTAGCCTGCAATCCACTTCAGGGGTTGGAGCGCCTGCCTTTTGGGAAAGCGGTACGCCGCGGGCAGGAGCTGTTTGATGCCAATACTTTACCCGCGTTTTGGCAAATCCGCAATGCGGTAAAAGATGGGGAAGTACAGGAAAATGAAATGGTTCACGCGGTTAGCAGAGCATTAGAAACCCTGCCGGCTACCTTGCCTTTTGGCAAAAGCGCTGTCAACCTGGAAGCGATGCTTACCGCTATGGTACAGGAACTGGATGAGCGCACTATGCAGCAACCTGTTGATGCGCTATTGTCGGAAACCCTCACCGAAATGGGGCAGCAGCGCCCCTGGCAGCCCACGCTGGAGCCGGTCAACAAGGAAATGATCACCTGGCTGGGCGCTTTCCTCGACGAAGGGCAGGCAGCCTGGCCGATGCCTTTCCGTGAGCGGGGCTTTTACCGGTCAGTGAAGATGCTGTTGCTGCATCAGGGCGAGCAAACGAACTTCATCAAGCGGTTGCCGGAAGCCACCGGGCCTGCACTGCTGATGTTGCTGCGCCATTTGGGCATTGAAGCAGCGGAGCAACGCGACTTCCTGCGCGACCACCTGATGGCGCTGCCGGGCTGGGCTTCTTACATCCGCTGGCGGAGTGAACAAACAGATTATACGCCTCAGCAGCGGCATCCTGTTGATTTGGAAGAGTACCTGGCGGTCCGCCTGTTGGTTGCAGCTGTACAAGTGCCGGATGGGTCAATGGATGCCCCCGCACCTGCCAAAGAATGGGCGATGCTCCACCACTGGGCAGCAGCACAAATAAATCCCGCTCTGGGTACAACAGCAGCAGAATGGGCGCCTCTGCTCAAAGCGCTGCGGGAAGCCTACTACCTGATGCGCCTGTCCCTATTGGAGTCCTGGGAACAGTCCTTCCGCAGCCGAATGACGGCCGACCTGCAGTCGCAACTTAAAGCCCCGGCGGTCGAGGATCGCCCGGAGGCGCAGCTGGCTTTCTGTATTGATGTGCGGTCCGAGCCCTTCCGCCGGCAATTGGAAAGCTGCGGTGCCTATGAAACATTTGGTTTTGCAGGCTTCTTTGGCTTGCCGATTGCTTACCAGACAGTACTGGGCAAGCGGGTGAAATCGCTCCCTGTACTGTTGCAGCCTGCGCATGAGCTGAAAGAAGTGGCAGGTACTTGTTGTGCTCACGATCTGGAAAAGCACCAAAGCGGGCTTAAGCTCCTTAAGGAACTCAAGCAGGCTTATAAATCACTGAAATACAATATTGCCACACCCTTTGCGGCGGTGGAAGCCCTGGGCTTGCCTGCCGGGCTGATCACGATTGGGCGTAGCCTGATCCCCGGCCCCTTATCCCGGTTGCGCCGTATGGGCCGCCGCTGGTTCCGCCCGGAAGTGGACCTGCTGCCCGATGTAGCGCAGGTTGGCAATTGGGGTATACCAATGGAGCAGCAGGTGACCTACGCCGGCAACGCCCTGCGCATGATGGGGCTGACCCGGAACTTTGCGCCTCTCGTTGTCCTTTGCGGGCACGGTAGCCAAACGGAGAACAATCCCTATGCCGCCGCACTCGATTGTGGTGCCTGCGGGGGCAGCCACGGTGGGCCCAATGCAGCCGCTATGGCGAGCATTCTCAATCAGGAAGCAGTACGGGAAGCGCTGGCAGAAGAGGGGATTGCAATACCAGAAGACACCCTCTTTGTAGGGGCTCAGCACAATACGACGACTGATGCCGTTCAACTCATCAATCTGCCGGAACTGGATACAGAAAAGCAGGCGCAGGTTGCCACTTTACAAGCGGGCCTGGCTAAAGCTCAGCAGCGCAACCTGGAAGTCCGCTCAACCCAGTTTGGCTTAACCAATAGCAAAGGTATGCTGCGCCGCAGTGCCGACTGGTCGGAAGTACGCCCGGAGTGGGGCCTTGCTGGTAATGCGGGCTTCGTCGTGGCACCCCGTCACATGACCGCCAACCTCGACCTCAAGGGGCGTTGCTTTCTGCACTCCTATGACTGGTCGCAGGATTCGGATAGCAAGAGCCTGGAGGTCATCCTCACTGCTCCCCTCGTCGTGGCGCAATGGATCAACAGTCAGTACTTCTTCTCCACAGTGGATAACACGGCCTTCGGTAGCGGCAGCAAAGTCACGCACAACGTCGTCGGTAAAATCGGTATCATGCAGGGCAATGGCTCTGATTTGATGCACGGCCTGCCCTGGCAGTCGGTGATGAAAAACGATGAGGAGTTGTACCATAAGCCGCTGCGCCTTACCGCCTTTGTAGTTGCCCCCAAAGCTGCCGTACAGCAACTGGTGGAGAAGCACGAGGTACTGCAGAAGCTGTTCTACAATGAATGGGTATTCCTGAAGGTACTTGATCCGGAGACGGGCGTAACCTGGGGCTTGGAAGCGGATGGTAGTTGGGTAAGCTAAGATTGGTTTAGTCGGTTTCGAAGGCTTTATGTAAAGCTTACCATTGAACCCCTGACTGGCAGTAGTAGCTGGTCAGGGGTTTTTTCATCCTTTGTGCTCGGTTTTGCCTGTCAAATACGATGTGGCAGGGAAGCGAAAAAAAAATTCATATCTTTCAAAAAGTATTGAAAGTTATGAATAAGGTGGTTATCTTTGATGTAACCAAAACCACCAAACATGAAAAGGACCCTAATGACCGTCGATGCGTTAATGCAGTTTCTGCTAATGGTTAGTTGTTTGATTTATCCATTTACCCTCTTTGCCGCCTTTTTTCTGGGTATCTGGCAATTAAGCAGTAGCCTGCTGAAAGGCCTGATTATGCAGAGCTGGATTCATATTCAATATTTTCTTGCCGCTGCCATGTATTGTGTGCTCCTCATTGCTGCCGCAAAATTCGGGGACCAGCTTTGGTTGTCGGAGTGGTCAGGCGAAATGTATCTTTGGATAGTCCTTGCCGTACCTCCTCTGATCGGCGCAGTATGGTACTTTCTGCGGAGCATACAGGATCTGGTAAGTCTTAATGAGGCGCCATCGGAATGGGTTTAAGCCAACCGGAATAACCTGCGCGTAGCTGTAAGCCCCAGTGCCGGGCCTAAGAAAAGTATCCAAAGGCTGCTAGATATGCCCCAGTATTGGCTCAGAAAAGTCAGGCCCTGAATGCTGAAAATGGTCACTGCAAAACCAATGCTGTTGACAATGGTCAGGGCGGAACCGCGGGATTCGGGCGGTGCATTTCGGGCTACAAGCGTTGAGAACTGTGGGGAATCGCCAACTACCGCGAAGCCCCAAAGGAAAAGCAGGGCCGTGAAAGCCCATCCCGGCAGCTGAAAGAGCAGGGGAGAGGCCAGGCAGAGGAGCCCGGAGATCAGCAGCATGGCGTAAGCTACCTTGGCGCTGCCAGTGCGCAGTGACCAATACCCACCCAGGATACAGCCAAGTGCGCCCATACCAATGACCCCAAAGGCAACAAGAGCCGTTGAAGCAGGGAGAAGCTCCGGAAACCTGGCAAGCAAGATAACCGGGACAAACGCCCAAAATGCATACAGTTCCCACATGTGCCCGAAGTAGCCCAGGGCTGCCGCCCGGAAATCCGGGATGCGAAAGATGGCAAAGATGGCAGCCGGCTTAAAAGCGGTACCAGATCGCAGGTAGGGGCCGTCAGGGATCAGCCACCAAATTAACAGCCCACCCATTACCGCCAGGAAAGAAGTGCCCTGCATGACGCGCTGCCAGGGCACTTCCGCAGCGGTAAAGCGCAGCAAATGCGGAAAAGCGGTACCCAACACCAACGCGCCAACCAGATATCCCAATGCTTTGCCCAGGTCGGCTGCGTACCAGTCAGCGGCTATTTTCATGCCTACCGGATAAATCCCAGCCAGGAATAAGCCCGTAAGAAAACGTAGCGCCAGAATACTGGCATAACCTTCTGTCACCACCCCAATGCCCAGGTTGAACAAAGCGCCCAGCATCGCGGAGAACAGGAAGACCCGTGAGGGAGAAAAACGGTCTGCCAGCATTAGGATGGCGTAAAGCAGTGTGCCAGCGATAAAGCCAAGTTGCACCGCAGAGGTCAGCCCGCCGAGCGCGCCACCGGGCAGCCCGTATGCCATCTGCAGATCCGGGAGGACTGCGTTGCCTGCAAACCACAGGGAAGTGCCGGTGAACTGGGCGAAGATGATAACGGGCAGGGTGTATTGGGGCGGGGTCAGCTGATTTGTCATTGGGCAAAGCATTACCAGGATTCGTTATGAAGTTTGGTTTCAAAAAACCTTTGGGAGCAATTATTTGAGCTCGTCTGGAAATACAAACGGATCGAAGCCCCACGCGTAGGGCAAAAGCAGGTAAACCATCAGGCTGAGCAGAAGGATAGAGATTAAATTCAGCCATATGCCTGTTTTGACCATATCCGGTATTTTGAGGTATCCCGAGCCAAAAACGATCGCATTGGGTGGGGTGGCAACCGGCAGCATAAACGCGCAGGAAGCCGCCAGGGTCGCGCCCACCATCAGTACGTAGGGGTGCACGCCGATGGCCATGGCCAGAGGAGCCAGTATGGGAAGGAGCATGGCAGTGGTGGCCAGATTGGAGGTGATTTCGGTCAGGAAGTTGACGGCAGCCACCAGGATAAGCAGCAGTAGAAAAAGCGGTAGCCCTTCAAGCAAAGACAATTGCCCCCCGATCCATCCTGCAAGCCCTGTGGTTTTGAACCCTTCCGCCAGAGCGAGCCCACCCCCGAATAGCAGCAATACGCCCCAGGGCAGCCTGACGGCTTCGGCCCATTCCACCAAAGGGCGCTTGTGAGCCTTACCAGCCGGTAAAATAAAGAGGGTGGTAGCCGCCATGATCGCAATTATTGTATCGTCCAGAGCAGGTAAGAATTGATTCAGAAGGAAAGAGCGGGTAATCCAGGCTACTGCGGTAAGCATGAAAACCCCCAGGACCAGTTTTTCCTCATACGAGACAGGGCCGAGCTGATTCATCTGCCGTTGTATTTCCTGTTTGCCGCCCGGGAAAGACTTTTGTTCAAAAGAGGCGGCAAAATGAGTGAGGTAGTACCAACAAATGATCAGCATGATGATGGAAATAGGCAGCCCGATAAGTATCCATTGGGAAAAGGTGATCTCTATGCCATAAATCTCCTGTACAATCCCTGCCAGGACCAGGTTGGGCGGTGTGCCAATCAGGGTAGCTACGCCTCCAATGGAAGCGCTGTAGGCAATGGCCAGCATAAGTATCTTGCCAAAGATTCGGTTTTCATCCGCCCGGGTATTGGGGTTATCTTTAAGCTGTGTGACAACAGCGAGCCCGATAGGCAGCATCATGACGGCTGTAGCGGTATTGGAAATCCACATGGATAGGAAAGCAGTAGCAACCATAAAGCCCAGGATGATACTTCTGACATTCGTGCCGATATAGCGGATAATATGAAGGGCTATGCGCCGGTGCAGGTTCCACCGCTCGATAGCAATCGCCAGGATAAACCCGCCGGCGTACAGGAAGATGTACCGGTGCCCAAAGGAAGCGGTAGTGGCTTTTAGGTCCAGTGCGCCGGTGAGTGGAAAAAGTACGATGGGCAGCAGAGCGGTAGCGGCAATAGGGATTACCTCCAGTATCCACCAGGTGGCAATCCACAGGGTAGAGGCAAGAACCGCATTGGCTTCGCGGCTCAACCCTTCCGGATGGGCAAAAATCAGGGTGGTGACAAAAAGTAAAGGGCCTAGCAGGAGCCCAAGTTGCTGTTTTTTCATAGGGTTTTATACTTTACCGGAGTAGCAACTGCAGGTAGCCCCGGGCAGATTTCGCTAAGGTAACCCGAAAAGGGGAGTTGCCAGCATTGCTTTCCAGGGTAAATACCGGTGTATAAAACAGCAGCACCGTAATCTTCGCCAAGGAAGATTACGGTGCCATCCATATCAGAGTCTGTCGATTCTGTTATCCCAGATAAGCCGAATACATCCAAACCAGTTTTTCCTGTTCGCGGATGTAGTCGCTCATGAGGGCATTGGTGCCTTCGTCTCCGGATTCACCGGCCAGCTCCAGCAGCTCCCGCTCCAGTGGCAGGAGGACTTCGTAGCCTTTGAGGATTTCTTTCACGGCTTCCACACCGTCCGAGATGTTTTTGGCCTGACGGATAGCCGAAATTTGGGTGTAGTCTTCATAGGTATGCAAAGGGGTGAATCCCAGGGTAAGGATACGCTCTGCGATTTCATCAATCTTAATCAGGGAGTCATTGTATAGCTCTTCAAATTTCAGGTGGAGCTCAAAAAACTTATTGCCTTTGATGTTCCAGTGAAAGCCACGGGCGTTCATGTAAAAAAGCTGGTAGTTAGCCAGCAGGGTGTTGAGTTTGTTGGATAGTACTTGCGATTGTTCCTGATCGAGGCCGATGCGGCTTAAGGTATTGGTCATGTTGACTTTTTTGTGATGAATTAACGGTTATCAGCGGTCGAGCACGTCATAGCTTAGCCGCTGTTGATGTCTACAAATTGCAATTTTTGAGCATGGAAGTCAGTGCGTTATATCACTGACCGGGGAGTTTTGAACGCCTTTTTGGAGGCACTTCGGGCATTGTGTACATTTATACCTAAATTGTTGGGCTATCAACGAAAACCAAGTACCATGAGCCAACAAGACCTGCCGGAAGAACTCAAAAACATGCTGCTCAACGATGAGCTAAAGGAAGTGATTGACCGGCTTCGGGCGCACCTGCCGGAACTCAGGGGGCAGGTCACCGAAGAAGAGCTGCTGCAATACGCCGCCCGTCTGAATGCCGTGGAGCGGGAGTGGAAGCTGGGTATCATCACAGCAGAGCGCTACGGGATTGAGAAGAATCAACTTCGGCAGATTCTCATTCAAACCATTACTCAGCTCAGGAAAGCAGGGGATGCCCCGGTACCAGAACCTGCTCAGTCTCCGGATGGGCCGGTACAGTTGCTGGAAAAAGGCAGCCAACAGCATCAGGATGGGGAATACCAACAGGCGGTAGTTACGCTTCAGCAGGCGATAGCCCACCCGGGGATTCAAAAAGGGGATTTGGCGCAAGCCTATGCTGTACTCGGCAATACTTACAATCAGCTCGGCTACTATCATGAAGCCATTGATGCCCATCAGCAGGCACTGGAAATCCGGCCGGATACGGCCTCTTACTGGACCAATCTTGGCATCTGTTACCGGCTGACCGGGCAGTATGATAAAGCTGCTTCCTGCTACGAGAAAGCCATAAGCCTCGACCCGGGCTATGCAGAAACCTACACCAGTCTTGGGGCGCTCCATCTGACCCACACGATGCAGTTTGAGCAAGCCGTTCACTATCTCGAAAAGGCTATAGCGCTTGACCCTGGCCAGGCCATCGCCTACGCCAATATGGCGATCGCTAAAGCTTCCCTGGGGTTCTTCGATGAAGCGGATGCGCTACTGCGGCAAGCTGTAATGAAGGGCTACCGCAATGCGAAGAATGCCCGGCAGATGATTGATAATTTGCGGGCGTTGTAGGGTGCCTTGCATTCCAGTCCTGATTTCTGTATTTTGCAACAAAGACCAAACTATGACTTCCCGGACCACAGAAATAACCGATACCCACCGCTTCTCCGCAGAAGCCTACCATCGTATGGGGGAGGCCGGCGTTTTCGGGGAGCAGCGTGTCGAACTGCTCTATGGCAAAATTGTGGATATGAGCCCGATAAAAAGTAATCATGCAGGTACGGTGAATGAATTGATCCGTCACTTATCCTTGCATCTTCAGCACGAAGCGTATGTGTTTACTGCACAAAACCCAATTCATCTGGACGATTATTCTGAGCCTGAACCAGATATTAGTATTCTACAATACCGGTCAGACCTTTACAAGCGTTCTCATCCAACAGCTGAGGAGACAGTTGTTCTTATCGAAGTTGCTGACAGCAGCCTGGAAAAAGACCGGGACATCAAGCTGCCCCTTTACGCCAGCCATGGCATTCCAGAGGTTTGGATCGTCAACCTGCAGGATAAGCAGATAGAGCGTTACTGCAGCCCTGGCCCAAAGGGCTATACCGATATCCATATCTTCCTGCCGGGTGATGAAATAGCTACGGATTTTATGAAAGCGGTGGAGGTTTCGGCCGTGTTGGATGTTTAGGCTTTTTGGCAAGATTAGCAGGCTCTGTTCCACTTGCTCCTTTTCCCGAAAATCCGTACTTTAATTTAAGCTACAATAAAAAATAACCAATGGCAGAGGCAACCACCGTACTATCCCCATCCGCCTACCTGGAGTGGGAAGCAGAACAGGAAGAACGCCATGAATACGAAAATGGAAAACTGATTGCTATGGGCGGAAGTAGTAAAGAACACAATAAAATCACCTCTAACCTGCATGGGCTTATTTGGATGTATCTCAGGGGTGCAACAGGTACAATGAGTATCTATCAAGCGGATATGCGGGTGCAATCGCCACTTTCTGATAAATATTATTACCCGGATCTCGTGCTCACGGAAGGAGAAGAGCATTATCTGGAAAATGCCCCTGACACCCTGCTCAATCCCCTCCTGTTAATCGAAGTGCTATCCGATTCCACAGCAGCCCGTGACCGCGGTCCTAAATTCGAAGCTTACCGAGCTATCAACAGCCTGCGGGAGTATGTACTGGTCGCACAGGACCAATGCCAGATAGAGGGTTTCTACCGGAACGATGCGGGCGAGTGGATCATCCGGGAGCCGGTGGCTGGGCAGGATAATGCCTTTTCCTTCATCACACTGGATTTGGAGCTGAAGCTGGGAGAGGTGTATCAGGGGGTGGAGGTGTAGGTTTGATTTCAAGTCTCCTCTGTAGTCAGAACCTTATCTCTTTTCTTCGACTTTATTTATTCAGCACATCCGTTTTGATAAAATCATTGTGCAGTACTGGTTGCCAATCGAAGTCTGGTAGTGGAGTGACTTCGAAGAGTTGCTCCGGGGGCGTGAGCAGGATAAAGTCTGTAAACCTATCTTCCAGTCGTTTAAGCGCTAACAAATCACCATCTGATAACTTCCGTTGCTCGGCGAGCGCCGACAGGCGGATGATTTCAGCGGGCTTCACGCCAGGTTTCAGATGAATGCCCAGCGTTTGGCCATTGTCTGTACGCTGAACGATGAACAGGTAAGGTATGTCCCGGGTGGTATAGAAGGTGTTGAAGGGATAGCGTGCTCCAGTCATGTACGTGGCAGCATCCACAAGACAGGGCGCCGGCTTACTGACTGTCCGGAGGCTGGTGCGGTCAATGACGGAATCGGGGAAGAGTTCGCAGAGGGCTGTTTTTAATCCGACGAAACCAACTGCTAATCCATCGCAGCGGTGCCCATGGAAACGGGTGAGATCTTCGAGGCTTACCAATTGATGATGCCGCAATTTTCCTTTGGAAAAGTCGGTATCGACCACGCTCAACGGTGCCCGGTTACCTGTGGCCGGCAGGTACACGGTGTAGCGGCCGTGGTGCTGTAGCCCATCGAGGTGTCCGGTGGTACTGCGGTCGGCTGCCAGGAAGTGCGGATGGATAAACTGGTCTTTGTGGGTGAATACCCCTTGATGATTACGGGAAAAGAAGCCTACAATATCGCCTGCTGCCTGCTCCAAAGTAAAGCGCCGTTTGGCACGGTCATGAGCAGCGTGGCTGTGTTGCTTTTCTGTCTTGTCCCGCATGATAATGTGGTAATCCACCTGGTCCCATTGACCGGATAAGCGGAAGGGGAACGCTTCCTCTGCCCCATAACCATGGGCTTGCCCCAAACTGTCGATCAGCGCTTCCAGTGCTTTTGGCCCGTCAATGTGGCGGTCCATCTCGTAGGCAGCCCAACGTGGGACGTAGGCGTACACCAGGAATGGCGCCCGTATACCGGGACTGACCTGAGTTATGATGCCAGAGGGGGTAGCAGTTGCGGTAAACGCTTGCCCATCGAATACGGTGATTTCGCCCTGCAGGTCTTCTACTGGCCCCAGTGCGAAAAGGTGGGGATGCTCTAAAAGCGTATCGAGTCGAACATGGGGCGAAAGATCGGTGCCCATCATCACATTACGGGCGGCCCCAGCGGTAAAGACCTGCTGAGCCTGTGCCGAAAAGGTGATTACAGTTGCAAAAAAGAATACGAGAAACCAACGCATAGGTTAAATTAGAGTTGTCTAAAGAATAAGGTTGAATAATAGCCCTGATAAGATGATAAAGGTGGTCACCACCCCGAAAAAGATCAGGATCAGTTTCATGGTCATCACTTTTTTGAGCAGGGTGGCTTCCGGCAGGGAAAGCCCGATTGTGCCCATCATGAAGGCTATCGCCGTGCCTAAGGGTATCCCTTTGGCCACGAAGACCTGAATAACGGGTACAATACCGGCAGCATTTGCGTACATAGGCACAGCAAGAATGACAGCCAATGGTACCGTCCACCATTGCCCTCCGCCCAGGTATTGCTCAAAGAAGCCTTCCGGGACATAACCATGCATAGCTGCACCGATCCCAATACCAACAATAACATAAAGCAAAACGCCCCGCACGATGCTCAGGGCCTCCTGTGTGATGCCAGGCAGTCGCTGCCGGAAAGTCTGCCCGTCTTCTTCGAAATCTCCCGTCATCACCGGCTGCTCTGCCATTTTTTGCACCCAGTCACTGAGGTAGCGTTCTACGCCCAGCCTTCCGAGTACCCATCCACCGACCGCTCCCAGCAAAATACCGGAGCCGGCGTAAATCAGTGTGGTTTCGAGCCCAAACATGCCCAGGAATAACGCCAGGGCAACTTCATTGACCAAGGGAGAGGTGATGAGAAAGGCAAAGGTGACGCCAATCGGTATGCCACCCCTTACAAACCCGATGAACAGAGGGACAGACGAACAGGAGCAAAACGGTGTCACCGCTCCAAAAATGGAGGCTAACAGGTACTCTAGTCCGAACAGCCGGTTGCGCTGCAAAAAGCTGCGCAGCCGCTCTACCGGGAAGTAGGCATTCACAATGCCCATGATGAAAGTGATGAAGAAGAGCAGCAGCAGGATTTTGACGGTATCGTACACGAAAAATTGCAGGGCCGCACCCAGATGGGTATCCGGTGCTAGCCCCAGCAGGCCAAAAATCAGCTGATCTGCCAGCCATTCTATCCAGGTGAACATAGGTTAAGCTTTTAGCAATGCTTCTAATTCGGCAGCATTGGGCACACGGCCTTTGATCTGCACTACCTCGTCGATTACTACCGCAGGTGTGCTTAGGATGTTGTACTGCATGATATCCTGAATGTCTTCCACTTTTTGAATGTCAGCATCAGCGCCCAGATCAGCTACTGCTTTGCGGACGACAGCTTCAGTTTGTTTGCACTTGGGACAGCCGGTACCCAAAATTTTGATGGTTTTCATGTTTTTTATTGTTTATAGTTTATCGTCGATTGGCGATAAATGGAGGTAAAAAAAGTTTTATTCTTCAAAGAAATGGGTGAAAAGCAGTTTGGCTTTCCGCCAATTCTCCTTGTTGATGCAGTACTTCACCCGTGGCGGATTGATCTCGCCCTGTATCAGTCCTGCATTTTTAAGCTCCCGCAGATGCTGGGAAATGGTGGACTGTGCCGCGGGAATAACTTCAACCAGGTCACCGGTAAAGCAGCAGGCCTGAGAATCCAGTAATTGCAGGATTTGCAGCCGGGTAGGGTGCCCTAATGCCTTGGCAAACCGGGCCAGCTCCTGGTTGGCATTTTCAGAAATGGGCTGCTCTGCTAGTACTTTCATGCTCTTTAATTCGTTTCATCGTAAAACTACGATAAACGATAGACTTTTGCAAGGACTGAAGCGGAAAAACACTGAATGTATTAATTTTTTACTCGATCACCTTTCTAAACTGATCGATACTCTCCTGTTTACCAGTTACATACAGAATATCCCGTTGCAACAGGATTTCATCCGGCCCGCTATTGGTAATGAGCTTGTCTTTTCGGGATAACCCAAGGATGTTAATACCATATTGGTTCCTTACGTCAAGTTCACTTAACGTTTTACCTACGATCCGCCGGTTGTCTGTCCGTACCTTCAGGCAGGTAATATCAAATTCCGGGTATTTGCCGGGGCGGAAGGTCCGGGGGATACTTTTCTTATTCTGAAAAAGACCGTAGTTATTCGAGCGGGTAATCTCGGCAAAGTGCCCGATATCGTCCTCCGGGATGAGGAAGTAATGAAGGGTACGGGAGAAGATTTCGATTGAAGTCTCAAATTCTTCGGGTATAACATCATCTGCGCCCAGGGCGATGAGCTCGGGGATTTCCTTGACGAAGCGTGTCCTGACGATAAGGTGTACAGACTGGCTGACCATCCGGATATTTTGGACGACCACTTTTGTTCCCGCGGGATCTGAAATCGCGATAACGACAACTCGGGCTTTAGGGATATTCACCGCCTCCATGATATGGTCCTGCCGGGCGTCTCCATAGAGTATGGGTACGCCTTTTTTCTGTTCTGCTTTGACGGTTTCCGCGTTCATTTCCACAGCTACGTAGGGAATATCGCTGAATTCGGCTGCCCTCGCCAGGTTGCTTCCATTTATGCCGTAGCCGATGATAACCAGGTGGTTGTGGAGTTGGTCTGTGGCTACGGAATGATCCTGCTCCTTTGAAGCCACCATCTTTCTGTCCCATGCCTCAATCGGGCGGAACTTCATCACGCCAAAGGCGATGCGCTCAGAGAAAATGATGACGAATGGCGTTAGCAGCATGGAGACGATGGAGACGGCCAGGAAGTACTGATTGGTTTCGGGGTCCAGCAAGTCATATTGAATACCCACTTTTGAAAGGATAAAGGCAAATTCGCCAACCTGGAATAGCGCTAAGCCCGTAAGCAGAAAAGTCCGGGGTGGATATTTCAGCACTGCTATCGCCAAAGCAGCGATGATAGACTTGATGAAAAATACGGCAACTACAATCAGCATTACGATACCGATATTGGCCAAGAAGAACTGCAGATCGAGCAACATGCCAACGGAGATGAAAAAGAAACTCGTAAACAGCTCCCGGAAAGGCAGGATGACGCTTGTGGCTTGATGACTGTACTCGGACTCCGAGATGACCAGGCCGGCCAGAAAAGCCCCCAGCGCCAGTGAAAGGCCGGCTTCTGCGGTCAGGAAAGCCACCGCAAAACAGATGGTGATTGTGGTAATCAGGAATAGTTCCTGACTGTCCGTTTTCGCAATACCGTGCATCAGCCGGGGGACCAGGTAGCGGGCGCTCAAAATCGTAATCAGGATGACCACGGCGGTCTTGAGCAGAAGCATCAGGATACTTCCAGTGACATCGCCCCCTGACCGGCAATAATTGGAGTGAACAGCATCATTGGCACCACGATGATATCCTGGAAGATGAGGATAGCAAGGGCATTCCGACCCTGTGGAGCCGACATTTCGTTGCGGTCCTGCAGCACTTTTAGAACAATAGCAGTGCTGGAAAGCGAGAACAGAAAACCGACGAAAAGCGATTCTTCCCAGCTATTGCCTAAAAAGTAGTACCCGGAGCCTGCCACCAGTACCGTGAGTCCAACCTGTAAGGAACCTCCAATGAAAACGGTATTTTTAATGGATGCCAGATGCTTGATGGACAATTCCATACCGATGACAAAGAGCAGCAGGATGACCCCAATCTCCGAAATAAGCTCAATCTGCTCGGATTCGCTCACCAGCCCCAACCCATGCGGCCCGATCAGGATGCCGGTCACCAAAAAGCCCAGGATGGAAGGCAGCCGAATGCGCTGCAGTGCGTACACGACAATTGCCGAGAAGCCCATGAAGATGAGCAAGTCTTGCAATAAGGGAAAATGCATGGCCGTTGGATTTTTGGGTGAGGGTTAGGTCGGTATTCAGGCAATTAAGTGTACGAAGCGGGATTTGGTTTGCGGGGAGCGCGGGCTTCTTCTAAAAAATATTAACGCTTAGCGTAATGGTTTTTATTCAAATACTTCAACCAGCGGCAGTTCAATATCCAGTACCTCGTCTTTGAGCGTTTCTTCGGGGCGGTATATCTCGTAGGTATCCTTACCGGAAAAAACATAAACATTGCCCAGTTCCAAAAATACGACCCATACCGAGCGCACGCCATGATCAAAGTATTGGCCTGCCTTAATGGTCAGTTTTCCTAAAGGCTGGGTAGGCGAGCTGATTTCAATTGCACAGAGTGGTGGCTCCAGCGTCTTGGTCTGATCATTGCGCAGGTCGAGTGGTTTTTTAGGATAAATGCAGAGGTCGGGGACAGAGAGCCAGTCGTCGAGTTGCAGGCTCAGTTCGGAGAGTATATGATATTTACCTTTGTAATTAACGCCCAGCTCCCGGGCAAGGCTCGCTTGTAACAGTCCGTGGTTAAATGAGGGCAAAGGCTTTTGGCGTTCGACTTGGTACTCACTTAGGCTTACCTCCGGCATGAAAGATGTGTTTTTCGTAAAAATACGGAAATGGGGGAATAATGTCAACGCTTTAGTATCAAGTGCCGTGGTGTTGTTATGCCCATTCCCCTGGCCGCCCTTGCATCCCGATGCAAATTTCTGTATTTTGCTCTAAACTAGCATCCATGACCATTCAAGTTGCCAAAATAACCGACACCCACTGCTTCTCTGTAGCAGACTATCACCGCATGGCGGAGGCCGGGGTTTTCGAGGAGCAGCGCGTAGAGTTGCTCTATGGAAAAATTGTAGATATGAGCCCTATTAAAAGCAATCATGCTGGTTCGGTCAACCAATTGATCCGGTATTTTTCTATGCATCTTCCGAAGGATGACTTTCTGTTTACTGCGCAAAACCCTATTCATCTAGATGACTACTCGGAGCCTGAACCAGACTTAAGTGTATTAAAATACCGTGCGGATCTGTATGCTCGCTCTCATCCTAGGCCCGATGAAGTAGTCTTGCTCGTAGAAGTAGCGGACACCAGCCTCGAAAAAGACCGGGATATCAAGCTCCCTCTTTACGCCAGCCACGCTATCCCGGAGGTTTGGATTGTCAACCTTAAGGATACGCAGATCGAGCGCTACCGCAGCCCTGGCCCCAAGGGGTATACCGATATCCATATTTTCCTGCCGGGCGATGAGATCGCTACCGATTTTATGGAGGCGGTGGAGGTTTCGGCGGTGTTGAGTGTGTAAGGCTGTTTTCCTGGTGTAAAGGCCTTTCCGACTTAGGGCTTTCCTAATAGAATGGTTTTGCAAAAAAAGTGGTAATAGCAAAAGACACAACAATACTACCCTCAACCGATTAATTAAAAATGGGAAGCAGAGCAGGAGGAACGCCGTAACCCTTGCGGCTTAAGCGCTGTAATACTTGCTTCTCAGCCAAAACGCCACATTCACCAGCACAATTAAAGCCGGCACTTCGACCAGCGGCCCGATCACCCCGGCAAAAGCCTGACCGGAATTCAGCCCGAAGACCGCGATCGCTACAGCAATCGCCAGCTCAAAGTTATTCCCCGCTGCCGTAAAGGCGACCGCAGCGTTGCGGGGGTAGTCCGCGCCCAGCCATTTCCCCACAAAAAAGCTGATGAGGAAAATCAGGGCGAAGTAAATCAGCAATGGAATTGCAATGCGGACTACGTCCATCGGTATTTCCACGATCAGTTCGCCCTTGAGGCTGAACATGACTACAATCGTAAACAGCAGGGCGATGAGGGTTATGGGGGAAATCACGGGCACAAATTGGTGTTGGTACCATTCTTCTCCTTTGGCCCGTACCAGCAGCACCCGGCTCAGCAGCCCCGCCAGGAAGGGGATGCCCAGGTAGATGGCTGCGCTTTCCGCTACAGTGGCGATGGAGATATTCACAATCGCCCCTTCAAAGCCCAATACCGGAGGCAAAACCGTAATGAACAGCCAGGCGTAGAAGCTGTAAAAGAAGACCTGGAAAATGCTGTTCAATGCAACCAGCCCGGCCCCATATTCCCGGCTGCCTTCCGCCAGGTCATTCCACACAATCACCATCGCAATGCAGCGCGCCAGCCCGATGAGGATGAGCCCGGTCATATACTCCGGATAGTCGCGTAGAAAAACAATAGCCAGCACAAACATGAGGATTGGTCCCACAATCCAGTTGAGGAACAAGGACAAACCCAGGATCTTCACATTACGGAAGACCTGCGGCAGCATGCGGTAGTTGACCTTTGCCAAGGGCGGGTACATCATCAAAATGAGGCCGATGGCGATTGGGATATTGGTGCTGCCCCGGGAAAAGGAATTGACCAAATCGGCTGTACCAGGCAAAAAGTAGCCTAACCCGACACCCACTGCCATGGCCAGGAAAATCCAAAGCGTCAGGTAGCGGTCAAGGAAGGAAAGGCTTTTACGGGGCTTGGTGGTGCTTTTTGAAGTCATGCGGATTTCATTTTTTGAGCTGCCAATTGCATAGCGTACAGGGTTTCCCGTCCAATCTGCCGGACGCGCTCGTCGTATCGGGCCGTTTCCTCCGGTGTGCCATCGGCAACCTTAGGGTCATCGTAGGTTAGCGGCAGACGGAAAGCTGCTCCCGGGATAAACGGGCAATTCTCGTCGGCATCGGAGCAGGTCATAATGGCCGCAAATCCGGATTGAGGATTGACCGGCGCATCAAAAGTCTTGGAGTAGCAGATCAGTGGGGCCTGCGTTTCCGCGAAAGCAACCTGATAATGCGGATTCTCCCCGCCGGGGCTGTCAATTTTGAAGCCAGTCCGTTGCAGCGCCGCCACCGCCCTTGGGTTGAAAGCTGTGGCCTCTGTGCCGCCTGAGTAAGTCTCTACGCCCGGGATACCCAAGTACGCTGCTCCGGCGGCCGCCCAAATCTGAGCGATATGGCTGCGGCGGGAATTGTGGGTGCAAATGAAATTTAGTTTCACCGGCGCCTTTTTTGACTGGACCAGATAATCAGCAAGTTGTTGTAGCAGCGCTTTCCGTTCGTCCGGTATTTGTTGAGCTTCCTGCAACAGCGATTCGGCGTAAGCATTCAGTTTTGGTAATAAACCCATGGTCGTCTTCAATTTTGAATTTTAGCAGCAGCCACTGCCCGGTGCACAATCCGATGTATTTACGGCCAATGGTAAAGCCTCCATGCTTATCCCGCACTTTTCCTTTGCCAGGCAGTCGGTCTGCTTTGGCATCAGCACAAATTTTCTCTGTTTGAAATCCAGCCCATACCGGCCGATGGTGTCGGTTTGGTATTCAATTTCCACCTCCGGGTTTTGAGCCTGGAGCAGGGGAGTGGCCATATCGATAATGCCGATCAGCTTATCCGGGCTTAACCGATGGTCGTAGTCCTCGGCCACCCAAATTTGCAGGCTGGCGTGCGCTTCTGTGCGGGTAGTGCCACCGCAGTCAACAAAGTGCTTGGTGGTCAGCCCCATCTCTGTGATGTGAAAATGCAGCGGTACGACCTGCCCGTTAGGCTGCTGGAAAATCAGTTGGTCAACGGATTGAAGGTGTGTTTTAAGTTCAGAAACGGTCATAGTGAAAAGGGATTAGTGATTTAAAGATAACTTTATTGCAATATTGCAATATTAATTTTCAGGGTTATTTAATCATCCTGCAAAACGGGTACTTGTTTCAACAGCACTGCTCACCCGGCTCCATACCCAGCAGCCCGCCCAGCATCTGACGGATTTCGCGCCAGCGGTGGGCATTGATGCAGTAGTTCATACTTGAGCCTTCGATGGTGCCCTTTATGATGCCGACTTTTTTCAGCTCCGACAAGTGGCGGGAGATGGTAGGCTGGGAGAGGGGCAGTACGTCCATCAGGTCATTGCCAATGCAGGCGTTGATTTCCAGCAGGTGCTGCACGATGGCAACACGCGCCGGGTGGCCCAGCACTTTGGCAACGGTGGCCAGCTCGATTTGCGCTTGTGTGTAGCCCTCAGTTTTGGTAAGCCCCATAGTGTTTCAATTTTTTAATATTGCAATATTGCTATGTAAAAATCATTTTTCAAAATATATGCCCAACTTTCTTGTACAGGCAGTGGTGAAATACTGATTTTCCCGCAACAAAAGAGCTGGAATTCCATTTTGCCCTTTAAAGTTCACGGAATTGGTTAATGCCGTAATTGTTTAATAGTCAGTGCCTTTATAGCTCCGGCTTAAAAAGAATTCAAAAAAAGTAGAGTACGGTTGCAACGTTTCCATCACCACATCACAATAGATAAGCAAAAACAATGATCATGCAACGAATTACAATCTGTTTTTGCTTAGTCGCATTTTTTACGCTGACCAACTGCGAGCGGGAAAATTTCAATGAAACCATTGATATCCCCGAGGAGGTTACGCCCGCCGAGGTGGAATTCCAACAAGGCTTTGCCCTGAAAGCGCAGGAAGAAGATGTTTTTGTTTCCGAGGGGGGCGCCCGGCGATTTATAGGGGCAAATAACTTCACGTCTTATGCTTTAACTTCTGGCACGATAATATGTAATGGGGGGGCTTCCTATACAGCAAGCACCGGAGGCAATGGTGCCAATTTCTTTATTTTAGATTTTCACGTTTTCGAGGGTGAGGAATACGTCACTCAGGTGGGTATTACTGTGGAGGTCGATGGGCAACCTATGGTGTTATTCAGTCTGGTCTCTCCTGGTACTGGTTGTGAGTACCAAAATGCAGAGTTATCGATTACGGAAATTACCGAGACGGAAATCACTGGGACCTTTACTGGTGACTTTTTCAGAATAGACGGGCCTTTAGGCAATGATTTGCCATGTAGTGGGTATGTTTATGTCGGTGAGTATACGGCTTCCTTCAGCATGCCCTACGAAGACTGCGAATAAGGAGCGCCCCATGAATACCGACAGCCTCATCAAAAAATGCCTGAAAGGCAATGCCCGGGCGCAGCAGCTGCTTTACGAGCAATACCTGCCGTACATACTGACAATTGTCCGGCGATTTGGTGTGGAGCAGGCTGAACAGAGCGACTTGATTCAGGATATCTTCGTTGCGGTATTCCAGGGGCTGGAACGATTTGACCCCAATAAAGGGGATTTACACCATTGGATTCGGGGATTAGCGATTCATAAAACTATTGCTTTCCAACGCAAACAACAGCGGCTTCGGGCAGAGGAGTTCATGATTTCCGAACAAGCTGCCCGCACGACGACCATTGACCTATCGCACTACGATGCGGAGTATCTGCTTGAACTAATTGCCAAATTGCCGGCAGGCGCCCGCACGGTGTTCAACCTTTATGTGGTGGACGGGTACAGCCACGAGGAGATCGGTAAGATGCTGGACATTAGCCCGGTAGGGTCGCGGTCGCAATTATCACGCGCCAAAAAACTATTAAGAGAAGCATTGGAAGCACAAAAAATAAAGGGTCATTATGGAAACATTTGATCAACGAGGCGGGCTCAACGATAAGCTGGGCCGGCATAAATCAACAGATATTCCAGCCAACCTTAGCTGGGAACAAATGGGGCCAAACATCAGGGCAGGTCTGGAGCAGAAAAAACGCCGGCGACTGCTTTTCTGGTGGTGGCTGCCGGTTGGTACATTAGTGATGCTGGTTATCGGCTACTTTAGCCTGTTTGGTGGTACAACTGAGCTGGGCTATTTCCCGGTGCCCGGCTATTTAGCGGGCGAAAATTCAGCTATAGCTGAAACTGCGACGAAGGTGCCGGAGGAAATGCCGGTAGCCAAAGATATGGGTACTCTCTCCCCAATGAATAACCCGAAAGTTAAAGCCGATACAAATATACCGGTTGCTTCACCGGGAAGCACTGAGATAAAGGCCACAGAGCCATCCAAGTCACAGGCAGCCTCAACAACAAGCGGCCCTTCGAACGAAATCAAAGATAGTGGGGTGGCCTCAACTGAAAAAATACGGAATAACTTGTCCGAACCAGAGCTGTTAAGTCAAATTGAAGTGTTACCCCCGCAAGCGGTAATCAGCCTCGATTCAACTACCCCATATCCGGAAGTGCAGAAAATGCAGGCTGTTCGCGACCCCTGGATTGTGGAAGCCGGGATGGGGGTTGCCTTCAATCTGAACCCGGATATTTACAGTGCGAAATTGCCCAATACCACCATCGACCCACTAAGCGGGCTTGCTGCAAGCCTCCGGATAGGGTACGCACTTCCGCAAAGGCCTTATACGCTTTGGGCCGGCATCGATCTGGAAGAACTGGTGCAGCGGGAGCGTTTGCAGGAAGCTTTCCCAGTCCAGCTATACCAACCCAATACCGTGGATACCATTTTCCGGAATACCATCACCGGAGAAGAATTTACTTCCACCACTGACTCCATACCCGGCATCCGGCGGGTCAATATACAGCAGCACAGTACCTTCCGCTCCTGGTTGATACCTGTACTGATTGGCAGAACCTGGTCTGCCGGAGGCTGGCGGCTGGAAGGCAGGGCAGGTATAGACCTCGGCCTATCCTCCTGGCAGTCGGGCGGCTACCTAACCGATGGTTATGAACTGGTAAATACCAACACCCAATACCAGGCAGGATGGGCGGTACGCCTGGAGGGGCAAGTGCTTTTGCCGCCTGTACGGTTTGGTCGCTTGTTTGTCCGGGGCGGCTACCGCCGTTCGCTGAGTCAGCAGGAAGGGCTGGTGCAGAGCCGTCTTTTCCGCCCGGAAGCTATGGGTTTGACGATGGGATGGCGGGTGGAGTGGTAGTTAAGCGGTTGGCAAGAAAGTTTCCATCTTACTACCGTAGCAACCCCTTTCCGGGTAGTCAGGCTGTAACAGGCAACAACTTGTTTACTTTGTAGGCTGAGTAGCAGTCACTATCAATAGTTTGTCCGCAATCTGCGCGAAAAAATCCCGCCAAAGATTCGTGGAATATGCTTTTTTATGTTCCCCAAAGCGGAGGATGAGCAGGTTCTTTTCCGGTACGACGTATATGAACTGGCCCATTAGGCCGCTGGCATAGTAAGCCCGGTTGCAGCCTATGCCTACTGTGGTAAATCCACAGTGGTAGAGTCCTGTCTCTGGGTGTTCGAGCCCGATTATGAAGTCTATCCACTGAGGGGGCAGTAATTGGCGGCCTTGCCAGTTGCCATCGTTGAGCCAAAGGCGGCCTAGCTTGGCAAAGTCAATGGCTTGGGCCTGGAGGCAGCAAAATGTCCGTTCTATGGCTTGTTCGTCCCGGCGGTCTAGCGACCAGGAGCCTGGGGCTTCCATGCCGAGGGGGTGCCAGAGTTGCGCTTCGAGGTAATCAGAAAGCGTTTGGGGAGTCCCATCGGGCTTTTGGGGCAAGACGGCTTCCAGCATCAGGCCGAGCAATTGGGTGTTGGCGCTGGAGTATTGGAAATGCTCTCCGGGTGGGTACGCCAGCTTGCGGCGGTTCATGCGGCGACGCAGATTCCTGCCGTAATAAAACTGGATTTGGTCACAACCAAGGTTGATGAGTTTGGTAGTAAACTGGATGCCTGAGGTGTGCTGTAGGAGCTGCTGCACGGTCACCTGTCCGATGGTTTGGCCGCGCCATTGGGGCAGTACTTCGCCTACAGTCTGTTCAAGGCCGCGCAGGTGCCCCTGCTTGATAGACCGCCCCACAAGGGTCGCTATGATGGCTTTACTGACTGAAAAAGTGGTCACAAGATGATCGCTGGCAAGGCCATTGGGGTAGCGCTCGTAAAGCACGGTATCGTTACGGATGATAAGAAAAGCCTCGGTATTAAACATTTTCACAAAATCATTGAGCAGCAGGTGATTGTAGACCAACTGGTAGGTGACGCTCAGTTGCTGGCCAAGGTCCTCTGCTTCCTTGTTCCTGAAAAAATGGAACGCCTCGGCAGGGGCGCTGAACCGGCGCTGTGGGTCGTGGCGATAGTCGTCTGTGTCTGGTATGTTAAACCATATTGCCCGGAGAATACCGCAGGAGGAACAAACGCAAAGGCATAGCAATAGCATTAGTGGAAAGGCGAGACGTTCCATTTTGGAGGTTTTAGGTTGAAATAGGTCTGTTTAGAAAAAGCAGCGTGCAAAAACAACAATTACGCCATCGCGGTTTCCTTTGCTTCTGCTCGTGCCATTTTCATCGATAGCCAGAGGATACTGCCACCGCACCAGAGTGCCGTGAAGATAACGGTCCAGCCCGTCCATTCGATCATATTATGGCGCTCCAGGACAGATAGAAAGAGTACGGACATGGTGACGAGGCGGAAGGCTTCAAGAGATTTTGCCCAGGGCTTGGATTGTAGAATGCCGCCCCAGGCTATGATCATCACGAAAATAGCCAGGCTCATGATCAATCGCTCCCACCCGTTAAATGGAAAGCCCTGATTGATGGTGAAAAACATAAAGAGCAGCCCCGCAGCTAACTGCAAGAGCAGGTATCCGCTGCTTTCTGTCATGGGCGAGCTTTGGTATTTTACCTGTTCTGCGAGGGTATAGCCCTGGCGGGGAAGGTGCTCGCCAACTCCCGGTGGTCTCCAGCCAGTGGGCATGAACCACAATCGGATCTTGTCCCACCAGTTTGGCGCAGCCACGGCGTCTTCCCAGAGCTGTTTCCAGTATTGAAGGTTGATGGCAATGGGGTCCCAGGTTCGGGGTGGGTGCGTCACGCCATAGCAGATTTCCTCGTCTTCCTCTTCGAAAGTACCGAACCATTTGTCCCAGATGATAAGGAATTCCGAGAAATTCTTGTCGATATACTGCGTATTTACTCCGTGGTGCACCCGGTGGTGTGAAGGCGTGACAAACCACTTCTCAAACCACCCCATTCGTTTAATGAGCCGGGTATGGTGCCAATAGGCCAAAAACAAGTGCACTGCCGCCATGCTGTACACCAGTTCTGGCGAAAAGCCCATGAGCACAAGTATCCAGTCAAAGAATAAAAACTGGAACAGCCGTTGGGTGAAGCTTGCCCGGATGCCTACACTTAAATTCATCTCTTCGCTGGAATGGTGCGGCCCGTGTGCAGCCCAAAAAATGTTGATGCTGTGCCCCGTTCTGTGGAACCAATAAAAAATAAAATCCTGTAAAATGAGCAGCAGGATGAGGTTGTACCATTTGGCTTCAATCTGCCACGGGGCAAACTGATACAGCCAGTTGTAAAAATTATAGACAAACAGCGCCACGGCTAAATTGATGCACTGATTGCCGATCCCTGTAGCCAGGTTGGCTACTGTATCCTGAAAGTTATAGTATCCGTTTTTTTGTTTTAGACAAACTAGAATCTCGGCGATGAGGAGGATAAGCACGAGGGGCGTGATGAATGCGTAGACGTTCATTGTTCAGTAAGGTTGATGTTGGAAAAAAGGTCTAGGTGTTTTACCATTTAATACGGCTACAAAGTAGGCGATCCTGAGAGGGGAGCAGAAAGGTATTTCACCATCTACATATATTTTTTTATGCCACATCAATAAAAATATTCCTGCGATGCCGCCAAATGCTGGGTATTTCGCAGATTTTCATTTCCAATTGACTTTTCAACCTAAAAAATAGGAATAACCGGAGGGTGAGTATTCAGCAGCGCAGCAGCTTCCGTGGGTGTTTGATGCCCATACGGCCTGTAAAGCAGGAGTCGACTTCAACTTGTCTTCCTGGCGTTCGGGCGGTTGTTTGTTCGGGGTGGCTACCGCCGTTCCCTGAGTCAGCAGGAAGGGTTGGTGCAGGGTCGTCTTTTCCGCCCGGAAGCTATAGGTTTGACGATGGGGTGGCGGGTGGAGTGGTTTTTGAGGCTAGGTCTTCCCATACTTTTCAGGTTGATTTGTGATGTGCGAGACCCTGCCAACTTCCTTGCTCAACTATTGGATTCCATTGAACTTGAATCGGCTTTCAGAGAGGAACCCCGAACGATAAGCTTTGGGCTCAAGATGATTTTCTTGGAGACAAATTCATCAGGACATTCTACTTGTTCAAGAAAAGTGCTGGCGGCAATTTCGCCCATTTTCTTGCTTAGTTGGTCAACAGTAGTCAATCCAGGATCGACAAACGAAGTGAAGGTTTCATTCATGAAGCCAATTAATGCTACGTCTTCCGGAATCCGCTTCCCTTTTTCCTTTAGCACTTGCATGGCTCCTATGGCGGCATAGTCACTGGCTGCGAAAACGGCATCAGGAGGACTTTTCAACCGTAATAAGGTATTCATTCCTGCTCTGCCATCCTCAATTTTAACATTACTGTAGTGCAGCAAGGCCTCGTCAAAAGCAATCCTATGGTCTTGAAGCGCATCTTTATATCCACGAAAGCGCTGCTGATAGATGTCCAGCTTCTGTTGTCCGGCAAAGTGGGCGATTCGGCTGCACCCCTGTGCAATGAGGTGAGCTGTGGCTTCGTAGGCGCCCCGGTAGTCATCAATACGCACAATACTGGTATGATTTAGATCTGCGACGCGATCAAACAGGACTAATGGAATGCCATTATCTGTGAGTTTTCTAAAATGACTATAGTCTGAGGTCTCTCGGGAAATAGAAGCGATAACCCCATCTACCTGCGCTCTTAGCAAAGCCTCAATATTGGACCGCTCCATTTTTTCCTGATCGTTAGACTGCGTGATCATTACGTTGTATTCAGATGCTGTAGCGACTTGCTCTATGCTGCGGATGACAGATGAGAAAAAGCTGCGGTCAGTAGTAGGCACCACTATTCCGAGCATATTGGTTTTTCCACTACGGAGTGCAGCCGCGATGCTATTCTGCCGGTAATTCAAGCGGGTCGCCACTTCCCGAACGGCCTTTTTTGTACGGGCGCTTATGCGTGGGTGGTTACTCAGTGCCCGGGATACAGTGGATGGTGTGATGTTGAGCTCTGATGCTATATCGTAAATGGTTGTTTTGGACATGCAGTACAATATTATAGTAAAACGATTCAATCGGTTGCATTCTGTCGGAGTTGGTTTGGCGAATTTAGAATAAACTGTGCTGTTTTTTCAACAAATAGCAAATAAAATTGAGTTATTTCAAGATATACCCTATATTTGATGCGCAATCGATTGCATTATTGTGCATGTTTTCTGAAATTTTAAATCCAGGAACTTCCACCTGATTAAGAAAGAAAAGCCCATTCTATATGTTCCAATCAAAGCGCTTGCACTTTATATGCTTTTTTCTTCTCGGAGCCTTACCTATGCTTTGTGGGCAGAACGCTCAGGTTGAGGCTGTTCTGACTGATTCACTGACCGGACAGCCGTTAGAATTTGCCAGTTGGCAACTGAAAGAGACGAGATTTAGTGGTACTACAGGCCTGGAAGGTACATTCCGTATACTTGATCTGCCCGCAGGTAAGTATACCCTGTTGCTTAACTACCTTGGCTATCGGCCCAAAAACTATAATATCCAGGTACAGCCCGGTGAACAAAAATCATTGGAGCTCACAATGGTGCAAGAGGCATTTGAAATGGACGAAGTAGTGGTATCCGCCCAGCTCGAAGGGCAGCGTGCAGCTATACAGAAGCAAATTAATGCCAATTCTATTGTGAATATTGTTTCCAAAGACCGTATACAAGACATACCGGACCAAAATGCTGCGGAAACCGTGGGGCGTATCCCCGGCGTAAGCCTGCAGCGGGAAGGTGGTGAAGCCACCAAGGTGAGCATCCGCGGCTTATCGCCTCGGTATAACTCCATTACGATCAACGGAGAGCGCATTCCGGCCACCGATGGCAACGACCGCTCCGTTGATCTCAGCATGGTCTCCACGGATGCACTGGACGGCATTGAGGTCTATAAATCGATTACGCCCGATCAGGACGGGGATGCCGTAGGCGGCACGGTCAACTTTCTTATCAAGCGCGCCAAACGCGGGCTTAGGGGCAATTTTAGAGGCAGTACCGGGTACAACCAACAGCAAGACGAGTTTGGACAGTATCGGGGCAACCTCAGTTTGAGCAACCGGTACTTTGACAATAAGCTGGGGGTAATTGTCACCGGAAATTATCAGCGCGCCAATCGAAGCTCAGATATATTGACCGGTAGTTATGTCACTATTGGTGAGGACACCACCGGTGCTGCCATTGTCAATGTGGAGGATGTTAACCTGGCTGATAATATTGAAATTCGCAAGCGCTACGGTGGTAGCCTGACACTGGATTACGAGCTTGAACGGGGAGCTATCAGTATCTGCAGTTTTGTTGGTGTTTTAGATCAAGACCAGGACCGCTTTCGCACCCGCTATCGCCCGGAGGCTTCCCGAAAGGAATACGATTATCGCAGGCGAATTATCAATCAATTCACCTGGAATAATACTTTAACGGGTACCTATCAGCTGCCGCTTTGGAAGTCTGAACTCTCCTACGGTGCTTCCTATGCCTTGACAGAGCGCAATACCCCTACGGATAATACAGCGCGTTTCCGGGAAACCGGTGCATTCACCGGGCAAGTGGATGAATCCAGTTTGGAATCAGTCGTAGCAGCAGCTAAAAATGATTTTGAACGGACGTTCTTTCAGCAGGATCGGCTGGATACCGAAGACATTTCCACACGAAAGTACACCGGTAATGTAGACTGGAAAATCCCTTTCCAGAATGGCAGTGATTCGTTCAGCGGCTTTCTTAAGATGGGGGCTAAGGTGAGGCTGCAATCTAGGAACCGGGAGAGTTTCCGGCTTTGGTCTGCCTTTGGTGCTATTGATGAAATTGCCGAGACTTACCCTGAGCGGTTTCAATTGAATAGTGACGACCGGATAACCATAGCAGAATTTACAGGTACCCATGACGAAGGGGTGTTTTTGCAAAACCGGTTCCCCTTTGGGCTGGGGCCAACGTTGGATGCAGAAAAATTGCAGGCATTCACCAATACCTACAAAGATGAGTTTTACTCGGAAGATGAGCGGCAGCGCCTGCAAAACTACGATGCGGATGAAGACATCAGAGCCGCTTACCTAATGAGTAAACTGACCTTCTTTGAGCGGCTCACTATCATTCCAGGAGTAAGGGTAGAAAATACTCAAACCCGCTTTGAAGGCTTATTCGGTCGCTCTTTTGAGCTGGAAGGTCAGGTCCTCATTAGTTCTCAGGACACTGTTGGCCGGCAAAATTATACCGAGTTCCTGCCTATGGTGCAGGCTAAGTATCAAGTCAAGCCCTGGATGGATGTGCGCCTGGCGGCTACGCGTACTTTGGCGAGGCCAAATTTCTTCGACCTGGTACCCTGGCAGCAGATTGATGACATCAACGGTATCGTGCAGCGCGGTAATGCGAATTTGGAACATACCACGGCCTGGAATTACGATGCCTTCTTTTCTTTCTATAACAAGTATGGATTGTTCACGGTGGGTGGGTTTCACAAGCGCCTGCAAAATGTCGACTATACCAGGGTTACCCGAGACCTTGACCCCGCCTCCACGACAACCGGATACCGCTTAATTACCCAAGAGAACCTGCCTGCTGAGGTAACGGTATTTGGAGCGGAGTTTGACTTACAGGCCAACTTGACTTTTTTGCCCAAACCATTCAACGGCATTGTACTGAGCGCGAATTATACCTTTATCAATTCCGAAACCTTATTCCCACAGCTGAAAGTGATCGATGGCGAGCCTCCGTTTTTCATACCAACTGTAGTGGATACTTTCCGGCAGGGTGTTTTGCCAGATCAGCCCGATAATGTGCTCAATCTTTCATTAGGGTATGAGGTGGGCGGCTTTTCTGCCCGGGTTTCTGTAGTCCGGCAAGGCACAACGCTACAGTTTGTAGGAGACCGGGTTGAGCTTGACGGCTTCTTCCGTGCGTTTAGCCGCTGGGATTTGGCCGTTAAGCAAAAGCTAAAGAACGGCATTAGCCTCTTCCTGAACTTCAACAATATTACCAATACACCGGAATTTGTCTTTCTGGCAGCAGACCAAAGATTCCCAATTGAGGAAGAATACTTCGGCTGGACGGCTGACCTGGGGATGAGTTATAAATTTTAGCCTTATCCATGCTGGACTGGGGTGCATGCGATAACAGCTCCTTTTAAAAAGCATACAATGATCTGATTCCTTTTTTGAAAAACATTTTAACTATGAAAAATTTCAACATTACTATTTTTATTACCGCACTGTTATGCATGCTTGTCAGCATGACTTACGCGCAGACGATCATACAGGTAGCGCCTGGACTGGGTACGCTTAACGAAGCCATTGACAGCTACATCGCTGATAATGGCGCTACCAGTATGGATGTTATCTTTGAGTTGGAAGATGGAGGGTTCTATATCCTTACTTCCACGATTGAAAACGAAGATCCACTGCGTATTGAAGCGGAGGCTGATGCCGCTGTCAGGCCCGTAATCAGGCCTAATGTGCCAGGAGGAGGAGACCCTTTCCGTGCTTTCCGTGCACGCAATGACATTACCTTACGAGGGCTATTCATTACCAACAAGGACGCTATTGGCGGAGCCGACTCCCAAATTTTGCGGGTCAGTGAGGATGGTGCGCGTGTCGTCATTGACAATTGCCATCTCGACTTTGCTCCTCAGTCTGCCATCAGACTAGACAACACCGATAACAAACTTTACATCACCAATAGTATCATCAGTAATATTGTTAACCTCTCTAACCCTGGCAACGGCCGTGGCATTGATGACCGGGGCAACGATATTGATACGATCTGGGTGGAAAATACGACTTTCTACAACCTCTCAGCACGTATGCTGCGCGATGACGGAGGTGTGGTGAATTATGCCAAATTTAACCACGTTACAGGTGTCAACCTGGGAGACCGCACCGTCGATTTGGGGGAGTTTGTGGAGGCTGAGATCACCAATAACCTGTTTGTCAACTCTGGCTTCCTTGGGTTCAACGAACCAGGAGCCAGTTCGCTGCAGGTAGATTCTTCAGATTTGGTTCAAAGCGCTCTGATCTCCAATATTAATTTCTACGTTGATCCTGCCCTGCAGACCCTGTATGACCAACTCAATGTGGATGCAGAACCGGGAGATAGTGTTTATGTAAGAAATGGCCTCAATGCGGATGCGACAGCTATTGCTGCTTCCGGTGGTACACTGGAAACCATCACGGACCTGGCGGTGACTTTCAACAATGGTCCCGCTACCCCTCTGGACTATGTCGAATCCTTCTACGAAGACCCAGACAATGCTTTGCCCCTGGATGACGGCAACGGCGGCGTAGATCCGGATAACGCCGGCCAGCTGCCCTTTGACTTCGGTTACTCCACAGATTCGGAGTTGTTTGAGGCCGGCAACGACGGTTTGCCCTTAGGCGACCTGAACTGGCATGACCTGACTTCTTCTACCTTTGACCCAGCTATAGCCAAAGAGGTGCAACTAACTGTCTTCCCCAATCCGGTGCAGGAGCGAATGACCTTCCAATTTGAGCTGCCGGAAGCACAGCCTGTGCGCCTGGTCATCTTCAATCAGTTGGGCCAGCCTGCGGCGGTAGTGCTTGACAACCAACTGGGAGCTGGTGAGCATCAATTACAATACAACGCTGAGCTCCTGCCAACGGGTACTTACTTCTATCGGTTAGAGCTGGGTGACCGTTTCGCCAGCGGCCGTTTCATCCGTGCTTCAAAATAAACTCTTTCCGTACGGCCTCAGCACTTGTGGCTATAAGAGGCCGTACGGCATTACTTAACAGATTGCCAATTTGGGGTATGTCAAACCTGAATAATAATCTTATTTACCGCTTCGGGACAGTGGCTTTACTTTGGGCGATTAGCTTCATGGCCTATGGGCAAAAGCCCGCACCGCTGCTACAGAATGCTTACCATCGCCCCTCGGTAAGCCTAAACGGTCAGTGGCACTACATCGTTGACCCTTACGAAACAGGCTACCGCAACCACCGGCGCTGGGAGCCCTTCGATGAGTTTGTGAATACCAAAGCTTCGGCGGCGCCCTATTGGGCTAATGCCAAAAAAACGGCACCTTCCCAGCGCATCGAATATGATTTTGAGCGCTCACCAACCCTAGAGGTGCCGGGCGATTGGAACCATCAGCAGGATGAGCTGCTGTACTACGAAGGCACACTCTGGTACGAAAGGGACTTTTCAATTGAGCTACAGCCCGGGCAACGCTACTTCCTGTACTTCGGTGCTGTCAATTACCGGGCTGACGTTTACCTCAACGGGCAAAAAGCCGGCTATCACGAAGGGGGCTACTCGCCTTTCAATTTTGAGGTGACGGAGCTGCTCAAGAGCGGCTTAAACGAAATTGTGGTCAGAGTAGACAACCGCCGCTCGGCAGGCCGTGTGCCGGGGTTGACCACTGACTGGTGGAACTACGGCGGTATAACCCGGGAGGTCAAAATCATCCCTGTGCCAGACGTTTTTATTCAGGATTACATGCTGCAACTCGACCCGGAACAGCCGGCAATAGCCCGGGGTTACGTGCAACTCAATGAGGCAAAACCGGGGCAAACCGTAACTATCTCTATTCCCGAGGCCAAGCTTTCCCGAACCTTTACTACGGATACCGCCGGCCGGGCAGCTATAGTACTGTCGGCAGAGGGCCTGAAGCGTTGGTACCCGGAGCGCCCAAAGCGGTACGAAGTGGTTTTGCAAAGTGGACGTGACACCCTGCTGGACCAGATTGGATTTCGCACCATTCAGGCTTCCGGGCAAGACCTGCTGCTCAATGGGCAACCGATTTTCCTGCGCGGCATCTCCTTGCACGAAGAGAACCCGATGCGAGGAGGGCGCGCTTACAGCCGGGAAGACATGGCGCTTTTATTTGGCTGGGCCAGGGAGCTCAACTGCAACATGCTGCGGCTGGCACACTACCCGCACAACGAGCACGCCGCCCGCCTGGCTGACGAGCTGGGCCTGCTCCTTTGGGAGGAAGTGCCCGTCTACTGGGGCATCAATTACACCAACCCGGAGACTTATGCACAGGCAGAGCAGCAAATGCAAAGCCTGGTACAACGGGACAAGAACCGCGCCAGCGTGATCATTTGGTCGGTGGCCAATGAAACGCCACGCGAAGACCCTGACCGGCTCAGTTTCCTGAAATCAATGGCCGGGGCAGTGCGTCAGCTCGATACCACCCGCCTGGTTTCTGCCGCCCTTGACCGTACGGAAGACAAGCAGGAAAAGCGGGTCACCGTCACGGATCCCTTTGCAGCCTATTCTGATATGGTCAGCGTCAATGAGTACATCGGCTGGTACGGCAGTACGCCCGAGCGTATCCCACAGATGCGCTGGGACCTGAGCAGCCACGACAAACCTTTCTTTATCAGTGAATTTGGTGCCGGTGCCCTTTACAATTATCGTGGCGCTCGTGAAGAAATCTGGACGGAAGACTACCAAGCCTGGATGTATGAAGAGACGCTGCAGATGCTCGACGAAATCCCTTCCCTGCGCGGCATGACGCCCTGGATATTGGTCGATTTCCGTTCCCCCCGCCGTAACCTGCCCAATATTCAGGACGGCTGGAACCGGAAGGGGCTGATTTCGGAAGGGGGATTTAAGAAGGAGGCCTTTTACATACTCCGGGATTATTACGCCAAAAAAGCAGCGCAGTATCGCTATGATATCAAAAACTGACAACAGCAGCATGAGCAGATACACCTGGCTCCTGCTTGCTCTATTAGTAGGCTGTAGCGCCCCTGCAAGCGATGAAAACGGCTTCAACCGGCAGGAAGCGGAAGCAAGAGCACAGGCCGCCTGGGAAGAATTGCCCGCCCGTCTGGCAAAAATCAAAGCACCGGTATTTCCGGAGGCAGCCTTTTCCATTCTCGACTTTGGTGCCCAAGCGGATACGACATTTGACAGCCGGCCGGCAATCGTGGCGGCTATAAACGAGGCGGCTGAGGTCGGAGGCGGCCGGGTGGTAATTCCCAACGGCACTTTTCAGTGCAAAGGGCCGCTCCACCTGAAAAGCGGTGTGGCGCTGGAGCTTTCCCCAAATGCGGTGCTGCGGTTCAGCGACCGCCCTGAAGACTACCTGCCTGCAGTCAAAGTACGCTGGGAGGGCACTGTTTGCTGGAACTGGTCGCCGCTCATTTATGCCTATCAGCAGGAAAACATCGGCATCATTGGGGAGGGGCTGATTGAAGGGAATGGAAAACAGTGGTCTACGGATTGGCGGAAGCAGCAAAAACCGGACAAAAAGCGCCTGCGGCAAATGGGTAATGACGTTATTCCCGATGAAGAACGGGTATTCGCCAATGGCTTCCTGGACCTTGACGGGGACGGGGAAGACGATGGTTACGGAGACGGGCAGCCCCACTACCTCCGCCCAAGCCTGATCCTGTTTTACGATTGCGACAATATCCTGCTTGAGGGCTTCACCGCGCAGAATAGCCCGTTTTGGACCATCCACCTGCCTTTTTGCCAGAATGTCACTGTCCGGCAACTCAACATTTACGGCGAGGTGCTCAACGATGATGGTATTGACCCTGATAGCAGCGTGGATGTGCTGATCGAAGACTGTTACATCGAAACCCACGATGATGCGATCGCCATCAAGGCGGGGCGGGATCAGGATGCCTGGGAACGCGGCCCTTCCCGGAATATTATTATCAGGAATTGTGTGCTCAACTCCGGTGTCAATGCCTTCGCTGTAGGCTCCGAAATGTCGGGTGGGGTTGAGGAGGTCTTTATTGAAGATTGTCAGCTGAAAGCGGGCCAGCACGCCCTGAATTTTAAGACCAACCTGGACCGGGGCGGTGCCGTACAAAACGTATTCATTCGCCGTATACAAGCGGACAGCCTGGAGAAGGCCCTCTTCATTTTCCGGATGGATTACCATGGCTACCGGGGCAATCAGTACCCAACTCGATTCAATGACTTTTACGTGAACGACCTGCAATGCAATTACGTGGGAGGTAACGCTCTGCAAATCGTTGGCGTAGAAGAGCAGCCCATCGAAAGAATCTGGCTAAAAGATATTCAAGTGGAAGAAGCTGGTCAGCCGGCGCGTATAGAGCAGGCGCGAGACATCGTTTATGAAAACATTCAAATCAACGAACAAAAATGGACCTACGACAGCTCTGCGGAATAATGCTCCTGTGGGCTGTGGGCAATGTATCAGCCCATGCACAAACCTTCAATGTAGCAGATTATGGCGCCGTTGCGGATGGAGCCTCCTACAGCACAGCAGCCATACAAGCCGCGCTGGACGACTGCCACGATAAGGGCGGTGGGACGGTGCTGATTCCCACTGGGACTTACCTTACGGGGAGTATCCGAGTGTACTCCCATACCCGCTTGCAGCTCGCACCCGGTGCCACCCTGCTGGGCAGCAAGCGCCTGGAGGATTACGATGAGGAGCACCCCCATCTCATCTGGGGCGATAGCATAGAGCGCTTTCGGCTAAGCGGCGACGGGGTGATAGACGGGCAGGGCGAAAGCTTCTTTGACCGCTCCGGACGGTCCTGGAAGGCTGAGAAAGGGGCACGACCGGCCCCCTGGATTCTGATCACCAACAGCAAGGATATCCAAGTGGAGGGCGTCGAGCTAGTCCATTCACCCGCTCATGTGCTGGTTTTTCAGAAGTGCAAAAATGTGGTGGTGCGGGGCGTGAGCATCCGCAATGATATACGCAGCCCCAATACGGATGGCATTGACATCAAAGGTTGCCGCCAAGTACTGATCAGCGACTGCTTTATCTCTACCGGAGATGACGCCATATGCCTGAAGTCGGCGCAAGACACAGTCGAGCAGGTCGTGGTCTCGGACTGCATCCTCATCAGTGATGACGCGGCCGTCAAGTTTGGGACCGGATCCCGGTACCCCATACGAAACTGCCAGTTTTCCAATATCAATATTAGCGGCACCCGCTACGGCATCGCCTTTTTTATGACGCAGGGGGGGATATTTGAACACTGCCAGTTTTCCGGCATCCTGATCGAAACGGGCAGTCGGCACAAAACCGAATACCCTATATACATGGATATCGACAAGCGGTCGGTAGAGCAGGCCCTGGGCAGGATCCGGGATATCGACTTCTCCAACGTAAAAATCATCACCCGCGGCAACATACTAATCGGCGGGCAAGCAGGCCACCCTGTCAGCGGCATTCGTTTCAATGGGGTCACGATGGCGCTGACCGAGCTGACAGACCTCAGGGCGGTGTCCAAAAAGCCACGGGGGAACAAATCTTTTCTCACGCTGCCTGGAATGGAGGATTTCTCGGCTGTGCCTGCTCATTTTACGCTTGGCTACGTGAAAGATGTCAAATTGGAGGACATCCGTATCAGCCATCAATTTGGCGAAAGCCCTTACCAACGGCACTTTTTCCACTTTCAGGAAGCCGAAGCCATCCAATTGTCTGGCCTGCAGTTGCCACCGGAGATGCGCGGGCGAAAAAAGATTCATCAGAAAGGTGAGGTTTCGCTAACTATTGAATGAAATTGAATACTAATCGATATAACCCAATTCCAATGCCAAGAGCTTACCCTTTTTTCGTTTGTTTATGCTTCAGCTTAACCACCCTGGGGCAACAACCCGCTGCCGAAGCCATAAAAACAGCTTTGCAGGAGGGCGGGCACTACGCCGGCCAGGTGCTGCTCGATGAAGAAGGCTGGTCGCGCTGCGATTACGACTGGATGGATGGAAAGTGGCACGCTTACGAGACGGCCTGGCACACCGGTCAGGTCATTAATGGGCTGCTGTACGCCTACGAAATCACGCAGGATAGCAGTTTGCTTGCCACCGCCCGGCATGCTGGCAATTGGTGGGTTACCCTAACCATCGAGGATGATCCCCGCTTAAAGGGATACCTGCGGGCTGTACACGGAGACGAGGTTGGTGCACTGATTAACTTCACAACCATTGCGGACGGGACCCCCGGCCTGTTCAGGCTCTCGCGGCTTACTGGTGATCCGCGTTATGCCGAGGTCGCAACCCGGGCCGGCCAATGGGCGCTCGATCACCTCTATTTGGAAGAAGAAGGCCTCATTTACGACTTGGTAGATGCCCAGACGGGTGAGATATGGACGGATAAATCGCCTTTCTACGAAGGGGAGCTTACCGTGCATCAGGTAGCCCGCCCGAATAACGAAGGTTTCCTGTTCAAAGATATGTACGAATTCACGGGCGAGGAGCGCTATCGTGAAGCTTTTATCAACCTATGCAACAGCTTGGTCGAGAAGCAGCACGACAATGGCTTTTGGATGGACTACCACCCTAATAGCATTGAGAAAGGCCGGATACACCCCCGTTCCAACATCTGGTACGCGGAGTCCTTGATTGCAGGGTACGAACTGACGGGAGACCGCCGCTATTTAGAAGCGGCTTATCGTACGGGAAAAGCGGTGGTTGACTGGCAGCAAAAGGACGGGGTGATTTACTACCGCAACTATACCGAGCCCGAACGCATGAACCGAAGCTCCATCTGCGGGTCTGCAGTTTCATTCGCGGGCATCCTCTGGCTCGAGCTGCGGGAGCATGGCTACCAAGAGGAATTCGAAAAGCCCATTCAGGAGGCGGCACGCTGGGTGATGCAAAACCGCTTTGCCGCTGATCATCCAGATCCAAATCTGCGGGGGGCATTTTTAGAAACGAGACGCCGCCATAAGGATGGCCGCACCCTCATTCGGGTCAGGGATATCGCCACTTCATTCGGCCTGCGTTTTTTGGCCATTTATTACCAAACTTACTACGGAGCATAATGATGAACCGAAAAGACTTCCTGCGTTTTTTGGGGCTGGGTGCAATAGGCAGTATCCTCCCACAGACAGCAACCGCGCAATTGCCTGCAAAGCCAGACGATGTGCGCATTACAGATGTAGCGTGTTACCGTTTTAAGAAAGCCAACTTCGTCAAAGTAAGTACGAATACAGGTATAAACGGCTGGGGGGAGAGCGACGGCAGCAACCGCGATTTCACCTACCTCTATATCGAAAAGGAACTCAAACAATACATTCTGGGCAAAAACCCGTTCGATAGTGAAGCTATCTGGATGGAGGCTTATTTAAAAGGGTTGGAAACGGGCATGAGCGGTTTGCACCCGGGATCGCTGGCCGGCATTGATAACGCGATATGGGATTTAAAAGGGAAAATACTGGGCCTGCCTGTCCACCAACTCTTGGGCGGTAACGGAAAGCAAAAGATACGAGTCTACGGCAGCTACGGCCGCGACAAAGGCGGGTACGACTACCGCAGCCCGCAGGAGATGGCTCGCATTGCTGCCGATTTTGTGGAACAAGGCTATAAAGCCGTAAAAGCCCGCCTGCAAATCCGGCAGGAGAATGTGAACCCTTACCCCGATGACACCTTTGAATGCGTAAAGGTCATACGGCAGGCCATTGGGGATGATATCCGCCTGTTTATCGACTTCAACAACGGCTACACGCCCGCCGAGGCAACGGTGATGGGCAGGAAACTCTATGAGCACTTTAATATTGCCGCTTTGGAAGAGCCCGTGTTCCAGCAAGACTACGCAGGCCTCCGGCAGGTAGTGGAAAGCCTGGAGATACCCGTTATGGCTGGCGAACACGAATATAGCTCTTGGATGGTTAAAGAATTGCTGGAAGAAACCGGCGTAGAGTTTGTCAACATTGATTTGATCAAATGCGGCGGGATCACCGATTGCAAAAAAGCTGCTGCGATTGCCCATGCATATGGCAAGCAGGTGATGGTGCACAATGCCAAGCCTACCTTAGCTACTGCTGCCAGTTTGCAGCTGCTGGCCTCCATCCCGAATGGCGCCCGGTTTCAGGAGTACGCAGGCAAGCGCGAGAAAGAGGGGTATGGCAATTTGCTCGGGCTTTTCGATAATTATTTCCGCTTTGAGGATGGCTATCTGGAAGTGCCGCAGGAGCCTGGGCTAGGCCTTATTGTCAATGAAAAGGCCATGGAGGCAGAACGCAAGTAAAGGAGTCTTTATTTCAGAAAGTCGTTCAACCCAACGCTGTCTTTCGTGAATACGGGGATTACGTGCCTGTTGACGATTTTATTATTTCATATGAGACACACCATTCGTGTGAAACTCAAGTGAAAGGACTAACCTTTATTGCCAAAACAGACCGGAAGCCTGGTAAAGAAAACGTTTTTTTGGGAATAGGCTTCCGGTTTTAAGGCAAAGTGCGGTAGGTAGGGATGAAGCTTTCGTTTTTAAAAGTCCCAAGCCTACGGCTTTAGCAATGTTTCTGCCTCTTCCTTCAGCACCAAAATACTGTCCAAACTCTCCCGCTGAATATTCAGCATGTGGTCCGGGGTGGCTTCCGGCATCTTTTTACCGTGGGTGTGGTCGTGATCATGGTCGTGGTCATGATGATGAGCGTGTTCATGGCCCGGCACTTCAATCCGTTCCTCTTTCCACTGCGCGTAGCGCTGCTGCAGCTTGCTTACCGATTGCAGGAAGGACTGCTCCGCCTCCGTTAGTGCCCGCCCCTGAACGCTCATTTGATTGTGGCGCTGTTCCAGGCTGTCGAGCAGCGGGCGCAGGGCTTCCTCGCTTTGCAAAGCTTTTTCGTGCAGGCTGGCAGCCTCCTCAAGCTTAGGGTCAGTTGGCTCGCCGGATGCGCAAGCGGTCAAAGTCAGGAGTAGAAAGAAAAATAGGGTACTTCTCATGGCTCGTAAGGTTCTGCGTTTTTCAAAATGTAATTGCAATGGTCTATGTCGTTGACATTTAATGTCAATTTGCCCTTAAAGGTAAGTTGCTCATCCATGCGGAAACGCCGTACGGCTTCAGGTTTAAGTTGCAGCTCCACCACTGACTCCGGCCCGGCTGCCCCGCAAAAGTAGCAGGAAGATAATGGATAACGGGACAATATGAAAAACATCTTTTGCTCATTGAACGGGATAAAATAGCCCGAAAGTATGACCTCCTTTCCTTGGTAAGCCTCTACCTCTTTGCTGAATTTGGGCTTCATGTAGTAAGCCCCCAAATCTTCAATGTAGTCAGTCCTGAACTTCACCTTTGACAACAGTTTCCAGTCGATAGTTTCCTGTGCATTCGCCAAAAAGGCGGTTAGGCAAATCAGCAGTGTAAAGCAGTAGCGATTTAGCATGCTCTTGTTCTTTTATGCAACATCGTTGCAAATATGGGAATTGATTTTTACTTTTGCAACAACGTTGCATTAATTAAACCTATTGTCCATGCTCAATGAAACCGTGTCAATTACAGGCTGCCTGCAGAGCGAAAACCGTGCTGAATTGCAGTCTATCCATCAACCGGAATACCAGGCTGGCATCTGGCGCAGGGCGCTCCCTGCAGCACTGAGCGAAGCTTCACTTGAGCTGCTGAACAGCAGTTGGGAGAGCTTCCGTTTCTCGGGGCCGGTGGAAGAGCTTCCGGCACAATTGGAACAGGCTGGCATCCACCCCTTGCTTAAAGCAGAGGTGCTGAGTCAGGCTACCTGGTTTGCTGAATTGATGGAGAATCAGCCTTTGTGGCTCTTCTTCGGAAAAGTGCAGAAAGACATGTGCCGCCGCTTTCACACCGACATCAATACCCTGCGGTTGCTGTGCACCTATTATGGCCCAGGAACCCTATGGGTACGCCCCGATGCGATTGACCACCAGAAAGCGGCAAAGGGGACAAACGAAGAAATGGTCAAAGACCCCGATGGGGTGTTTCAGGCGGGTACCGGCGAGGTTTTACTGATCAAAGGGGCGCTGCATGAGCAAAGCCAATACGGGGCAGCCCTCCACCGCAGCCCGGCTGTGCAGCAATCCGGGGAGTCCCGCTTACTGCTGCGTATCGACACCGGAGGAGCATTTAACTTTTCTTAGACTGTGTTGGGAATTCGCTTTTGGAGCGAATGAAGTCAAATTTTATTCTGAACAAGGCGCGATGATGGAGCCTAGCCTGAGCTAAGCGACTGAAGAGCAACGAAGTGCAGGATAAAATTTGGCAAATGCAGCCCAAAGGGTGAAATCCCAACACAGTCTTAAAAACGGATTATGCAAAAATTACCAGTTACAGTTCTCAGCGGCTTCCTGGGCGCAGGCAAAACGACCCTGCTCAATCATGTCCTCCACAACAAGGAAGGGCTAAAAGTCGCGGTGATCGTCAATGATATGAGCGAAGTAAACGTGGACGCCCGCCTGGTAGAGGAGGGCAATACCCTCTCCCGCACCGAGGAGAAACTGGTGGAGATGAGCAACGGCTGCATCTGCTGCACCCTTCGGGAAGACCTGATTGAGGAGGTCGCCAAGCTGGCACAGGAGGGGCGGTTTGATTATTTGCTGATTGAAAGCACGGGGATTTCTGAGCCGCTGCCCGTCGCACAGACCTTCTTCTTCGATAGTGAAGAGCTAAAGGTCAATTTGTCAGAAGTTAGTGAGCTGGATACGTTGGTTACCGTGGTGGATGCTTTCAACTTCCATCGGGACTTTGGCAGTGTAGATACCATATTCTCCAGCGAACTCAATGATGACCCAGCTGATCAGCGCACCATCGTTAATCTTTTGGTTGACCAGCTTGAATTTGCCAATGTCATTTTGCTCAACAAGACGGATTTGGTAACGGAAGAGCAGGCGCAGGAACTCGAGGCGCTCATCCGCAAGTTCAATGCGGATGCCAAAATTATCCGCACGCAGCACAGTAAAGTCGCCCCCTCAGAAATCCTGAATACCAAGCTTTTTGATTACGAGCGCACCAGCCAATCTGCCGGCTGGATCAAAGAACTGTACGAGGAACATACCCCTGAAACCGAAGAGTATGGGATCTCCTCTTTCGTCTTCCGGGAGCGCCGCCCCTTCCACCCGGAGCGCTTCTGGCAATACCTCAACCGCGACTGGCCCGCCACGGTCGTGCGGAGCAAAGGCTTGTTCTGGATCGCCTCCCGCCCGGATGACGCCATGAACTGGAGTCAGGCCGGGGGCTCACTGCGCGCTGAAAAGGCCGGGGTATGGTGGTCGAGCATGCCCTACAGCCAACGGATCAACCACCCCGTTTTTGTAGAGAATAAGGAATTTATCGAAAGCCGCTGGGATGCAGACTGGGGCGACCGTAAAACGGAGCTGGTGCTGATTGGGCAGGACATGGAGGAGCAGCAAATCCGCTCGGCGCTCTCCGAATGCCTGCTGACGGATGAAGAGGTAAAGGATTGGGAAAGGGGGAAGGCATTTGTAGATAACTGGCCGGTCTGGTAGATGATAAAGCTCATTGATTTGCAACCCTGTTGCACTTATATTCCGGGCATTCATCAAAACTTAACACGTATGAAAATCAAGCTATTTATTGCAGCCTCCTTTCTGGTCTTCCTTTGGAGCTGCCAATCATCTGGAACAGACAATCAACAGGAACAAACAGCAACAGACTCGCTGGCCCAGGCAGCGGATACAGAGCTGCCAAGCCGAATGGCGACCACCGTTCTTGAAAACCCTTACATCCGGGTCAAGGAAATGACGCTTTCCCCGGGTGCTGATCAGCCCCTGCACGAAGGTGGTCCACGGGTGGTGTACTCGCTGACCGATTACAAAATGAGCTGGCGGGAAGGCGAAGGCGAACCTGCCGAGAAGTCCTGGTCGACCGGCGATGTCCACTGGCACGATGCGGGTACCCATGCCGTCACAAATACCGGGCAAAGTGAGGCTGTGTTCCTTGTAGCCATGAGGACGGATGAAGCATTGCCCGCCTGCGACGAAGAAAAGGCTTTGGATAATGACGTGAATAAAGTAAGCCCGGACAAGGCCGAAGTCCTTTTTGAAAACGAGCAGGTTAAAGTCACCAAAGTCACGCTGGAAGCCGGGGCGGAAATCCCCGAGCACTCGGGGGCTAACCGGGTCATTTATGCCCTCAGCGACTACCGCATCAACTTCGCTTCCGACAAAGAAGGTACAGGGGAGCATAGCTTTGAGGCCGGGCAAGCCCACTGGCACGAGGCTTGTACGCACAGCCTGTCCAATACGGGCAGTACGACGGCAGTATTTTTAGTCATCGCATTCAAAAATTAGGAATATGGTATTCTCGATTAGAAGAATAGATTCGGATGTAGTTGGAGCCTGGGCCAGTGGGTTATGTGCAGTGCACTGTGCGGCAACGCCCTTGCTGTTTGCAGCTCATGCCACAGCCCACGCCGGCGGGGAGCACTTGCGCGAGTCAGGAGCACTGCCCTGGTATTGGGCAGGCCTGGACTGGGCTTTTCTAGCCTTAGCTTTTGTCGCGGTTTTCTTTGCTTCTAAGCGAGCTACCACCTCCTGGATAAAGTGGGGGATGTGGGGGGCACTGTCGGTCATTGCCGCTGTGATTGTCTCAGAGACGTTTGAGCTGCATCTGGTGAGCCATGCCTTTATGTATGTAGGGGCTTTTGCGCTGATTGGGCTTCATGTGTATAATCACCGGCAGTGTCAAGCCTGTAGTTTGGAAGGTCAAACTGAATAAGTTGATTATGGCTCCTAGAATATATTTGTCATTGCTTTTGCTCATTGCTTTTGCCTCTTGTTCGGACGCTCTAGACCAAACTAGAGCGGTAGGGGAGTCTTCCGTGGCGAGCGGGGTAGAGGCATTGCCGACCGTTGCACAAGTTAGCTTGGACAGCAGTGCCTATCAGTGGGAAAATGGCCACATATTGCTCACTTGGAGGATGCTAAGCAATGTACAATTCGAACTGGAGTATAATGAAGATTTGGAGGCTGAAATCCCAATGCCTCTTTTTGGCGAATCAGTGAAGAAGCTGAACGGCAAGCCAGTTCAGGTCAAGGGTTATGTCATTCCAATTAGCGAGTTAAACGGCCCATTTACCATACTGTCCGCCCTGCCTTACAAACAATGCTTTTTTTGTGGAGGCGCGGGGCCTGAAACAGTCATGGATATTTTTCTGCAAGAAGGAGAAAGCCGCCACTTCAGTATGGATGAAACCACAACCTTCCGGGGACGTCTAAGGCTGAACAGCGATGATTTTGATTACCTAAACTATATTCTGGATGATGCGGAAGTCGTGGATTGAAAAATTGTTACTGATTTCAATTTTAGCAGGCACTTTGACCCTGCTGTGGAGCTGTGATCCGGCTGTTGTTGATGTAACGCCCCCAAGCGTACGTTTGCTGGAACATCAGCCAGCTTCTGCCTCGGCTATGATCTGCGGGCAACAAGAGGACACCGTGTTTCAGCTAAAGGGAGGGGATACCCTGTATTTTCGCATCGAATTTGATGACGATGTCGCCCTTTCGGAATACAAAGTTGATATCCACCACAATTTCGACTGCCACGGTCACGGAGGAGGGGCTGCACCCGGATTCTCTCCGCCCACTCAGGAAGGGCTAACCCAAGACTGGTCAGTGCTGGAAACTTATCCTTTACAGGGTAGCAAAGATCAGGTTGAGCGTTGGCTGGTGGTCCCGGAATCGGTCACTGCTGGTAATTACCATTATCATATTCAGGTATTGGATGAGGCCGGGAACGATAGCCCGTTCACGACATTCTACAGCCTGCAATTGCAAAACCCTGCAGATACGCAAGCCCCGTCTATACGGGTTGACACCCCTGCAAGTTCCAGCTTTTCCGCCTCCAAAGGCGAGACCATTCGCTTTTCAGGCCAGGTGTCCGACGATTTACCGCTTTCGCAGGGCGGTAATGGCCTGCTTTTTGTGACGTATACAGACCTCCGTTCCGGCAATACCTTTACCACTTCGGTGGTAGAACCTTTTACTGCTGATATGGATAAGGATTACTTTTTCGACGCAGCACTCAACATTCCATCTACTTTGGTCGCCGGTGATTTCCTCTTTACCGTACGTGCTCATGATGGCGTACGGAATGTAGCCAAGCCTGTAGAATTTCAAGTAAAAGTTACAGACTAATGCGTACTCCAGTTACCATAATAACCGGTTTTTTGGGAGCTGGAAAGACCAGTCTGCTCAATCATCTCATTGGGCAGCACCCGGATACCCGCTTTGCGATCATTGAAAATGAGTTTGGGGAAATTGGCATCGACAACGATCTTGTGATACAAGACAGCAGCGGCGATGGCATCTTTGAGTTGTCCAACGGTTGCATCTGCTGCGAACTGAACGATGAGCTGCTGAAGACACTCGGCCGTCTAGTCAGATCGGGCAAAACTTTTGATCATCTGCTGATTGAAACGACCGGCATGGCTGAACCGGATGGCGTAGCCGCTACCTTTATGGCAGATGTAGCAGTACAGGAGTACTTTAGGCTGGATGCTGTAGTTTGCGTTGCGGATGCAGGCCAAATTGAAGATATGCTGGAAGAACGGGAAGAAGCCCGGCGACAGCTTGCTTTTGCGGATGTGGTGGTACTGAACAAGCAAGGCTCCGTCAGCCCGGCTTACCTGGAAAAAGTCCAAAGTTTTTTGGCTCAATCCAACCCTTTTGCAGAAATCTACCGTGCCGATTATGGCAAAGTATCTTCTACCATAATGCAGCAAGGAGCCTACGAGTCGGAAGCCGCCCGGCAGAAATTGATACGTGCAGTACAAGAAGCGGCAACCCATGGCCATCACCATCACCACGAGGGAGTAGAAGCCCACAGCTTCACGCTTACCAAGCCTTTGGATATGCTGAAGTTTGTCCACTGGTCGAAGTTCCTGCTCCTGATGTACGGTAAAAACATCTACCGTATCAAGGGGATACTGCATTTTCAGGCCGAACCCCAGCCGGTAATTTTCCAATCTGTCCGCACGCAGTTCGCATTCGACCGTTTAGAGGCCTGGCCAGATGGCGCAGCCCCAAACAGCCGTATCGTATTCATCGCCAACAACGTTAAGCGGCAGGTGCTGGAAAAGGGGCTTAATAGCTTACGTGCATAGGCAGGTAGTTAATGGGGGTGTGATGATTCCACTCCCCATCAACTGCCAGTATTTCAAACGCTAAAAACCTATTACAATGATACAAGCCTTCAACCTCAGCAAATCCTTCAACGGGCAGCCTGCCCTGCGGCAATTAAACCTGTCTGTAGCACCGGGTGAAATTTATGCCCTCCTTGGTGCCAACGGTGCTGGCAAAACCACCACCATCAACCTGTTCCTTCACTTTCTGGAGCCCGATGAGGGGGAAGCCCGCATCGATGGAATGCCGGTGGCGGAAGACCCGTGGACTGCACGTGCCCGCATTGCTTATATCCCGGAGAACATACAGCTTTACCCACACCTGAGCGGCATAGAAAATCTGGCCTATTTCTCAGCGCTGTCCGGGCAGAAGTATACCACCGCAGCCTTAGAACGATTTTTGACGCAGGCCGGTCTAGAGCCGGAGGCTCACCGGAAGCAAGCCCGCAACTACTCCAAAGGCATGCGGCAGAAAACCGGTATTGCCATTGCCTTGGCCAAAGAAGCCAAAGCGATGCTGCTCGACGAGCCTACCTCCGGGCTGGATCCCAAGGCCAGTAATGAATTTGCCCGGCTGCTGACGCAGCTCAGCGAGCAGGGCATGGCGGTACTGATGGCTACCCACGACCTGTTCCGGGCTAAAGAGACAGCCACCCGGATTGGAATTATGCGGTCGGGCCAGCTGCTGCAGGAATTACAGCCCTCTGAAATTGGCCACACCGATTTGGAATCCCTTTACCTCCAACAAATGTCCTAACTCATGGTACGACTGATTCTTAGTAATGAGTTAAAAGGGAGCCTGCGCGACCGCCGGGTACAATTGCTGGCGGGTTTTACTGCCTTGCTCTTGCTGCTTTCTGCCTGGTCAGGCCAGGGGACTTACACGCATCTGGCCGATGCCCGTGAGCAGGCTGCTGCAAAAGCAGAGGCGGAATGGGACAGCCTGGGCGCCTACAACCCCCATAGTGCTGCTCACTTTGGCACCTACGCCTACCGCCCGCTCGGGCTACTCCGCATGCTGGATGCCGGCGTACAGCCCTTTACCGGTGATGTACTGAAGGTGGAAGGCCACGTTGCCAATGAAGCCCTCTACGCGGAAGCTTCCCGCAGCTCTTCCCTGATGCGGTTCAGCGCTTTTCAGCCCGCTTTGGTCTTGCAGGCTATTGTGCCTCTGCTGCTGATCTTTCTGGCTTTTGGCAGCATCGCCCGGGAGCGGGAAACCGGCACACTAAAAATGCTGGTGCTTCAGGGCGCATCCTTCCGGCAATTGATGGCCGGCAAAGCCTTGGCTTACTGGATCATTAGCCTGGGCTTGTTGCTGGTAACGGTATTGATCATGGCTATGCTCTACGGCGGGCAAATGGCGTGGGATACCTTTGCGCTGTTCATGCTCGCCTATGCGCTGTATTACCTGCTGGCCGCTCTGCTCTCGGTTTATGTTTCCGCCAGAGCAAGGCGGAGCAGCGGCGCATTGGCGGTATTACTTGGTGGCTGGCTGCTTTGGGTCTTTATCTTACCCAAATTGGCGGCACAACTGGGCCAAAGCCTGTACCCCCTGCCAAGCCGTATTGTCTTTGAAGAGCAGATGCGGGAAGACCGCAAAAAAGGGCTGGATGGGCACAACCCTTCCGACGAGCGCCGCAAGGCACTGGAGGAAAAGGTGTTGGCAGAATACGAAGTAGACTCCATAGAACAATTGCCCATCAATTTTGACGGCATCGTCATGCAGGCGGATGAGGAGTACGGCAATCAGGTGTGGGATAAGCACTTCGGCGATTATTACCAGACTGTACAGCAGCAAAACAAGGTCATTCAGTGGGTCTCTGCTCTGGCGCCCTTCCTGGCTGTGCGCAACCTGAGCATGGCACTGGCCGGCACAAGCCTGTACGATCACCTCCACTTCCAGCAGTCGGTAGAAGATTACCGGCGGGGCTGGGTCAAAGCGCTGAATGACGAACACGCCTACGGGGGCTCAAAAACCGGCGAATGGGGCTGGAAAGCAGAAGCCGCGTTTTTTCAATCCATGGAGGACTATACCTACGAGCGCCCCGGGCTCAGCTGGTCGCTTGCCAACCGCTGGCCGGAGATCGTCGTGCTTTTGGCCTGGCTGTTGGTGGCCGTAGGCTTAGTCGCCTTTTCCCGAAACCTATCTGTATTAGACCAGAACTAAAACCCTCGGACCTATGAATATCAAAGGTATTTTGACCATGGAATGGGTGCAGCTGCGGCGTTCTCCAATGCGCTGGTCGGCTATTATCTTCTACCTCGCACTGGGGGCTTATGCCGTTTTTTCCGGTCAGCAATACGTACAAAAGTGGGCTGTTGCAATAGATAAAGTGGAGTCGGAAGAAAGAGAGATGGCAGAACAAGCCCTGGCGTGGTATGCAGAGGGTGTCAAAGGGCCGGAAGACCGTGAATGGGTGGATATACAACAGCCCCTCTGGGCTTCCTGGTATACCGGCAGTTACCTCTGCAAAACCCCAGCTCCTTTGGCAGTGGTGAGCCTTGGCGTTTCAGACACGCGGCCCAATTACGCCCGCATTACCCGCTTCAGCAGCCCTTTCGATACACGCAACAAACCCGAGCTGATCAATCCGGAGCAGCTGATGGCGGGGCATTTCGACCTGGCCTTTGTGCTGGTCTTCCTCAGCCCCTTGCTGTTGCTGCTACTGAGTTTCGACATCCTGGGCTACGAGCGGGACGAAGGCATGTTGCCGCTAATACGCCTGCAAGCCGGTAGCCTGGCTGGCTGGGCAGGTCTCCGTGTGGGTTTTCAATGGAGCCTTGCATTCGCTGCAACGGCGGTTTTGTGGCTAATGGCAGCCTGGGCAGCCGGCAGCTGGGGGCTGTCGCTTTGGCTCGGATTGTTGCTGAGCGGGTTGTACCTGCTGTTCTGGAGCGGGATAATATTGCTTGTCCTGTCCATGCGGCAAGGCCTTTCTTTCAACGCCCTCACCCTCGCCGTTTTATGGATGGTGGTCAGCATTTTACTGCCGGCTGCCGCCAATTTGTGGGGGCAGGCGCAGTACCCGCATGATTACAGCACCGAGATAACGGATGCACAGCGGGCAGACCGCTACGCCCTTTACGATAAGGAGGCGGAAGAACTGGAACCCCAGCTTTTTGAGGTCTTTCCGGAAGCCCGCCACAGTGCCTACGTGCAGGATACCGTGCGCGACCCCCTCATTGACCGCCACTACTACGATGCGGCCGGGCTCTTGCTCAACGAAGCAGCAGCGGCGGAGGCGGTTGCCACCGAAGCGGGGCGGGAGCGCCTGGCACGGCAGTCGGCCTTGTACAATCCGGCCTATGCCATGCAGATGGGGCTGGATGCAGTTGCCGGCAATAGCTCGGCTGCTTATCTGGCTTTCAATGCGGACATCAGTGCAGCTGTAAAGGCTAAGGTGGGACAGCTATTGGCGTTCGCTTTGGCAAAAGAACCGATGGATGCCGAAAAATTCCAGGTACTCCGTCAGACGGTAGGTTCTAATCCGAACTATGCCAGGCAGATACCGGGCAGAAGCTGGCTGGTGCTGTTGCTGTACACGGTGCTTATTGGTGGGATTGGTGTTTGGCGGTTGCGGAAAGGATAAGTTTCAAAATATTGATTTTAAAATACATAAGCATGTATTTGATAGTTAAAGTTAGCCAGTGATTTTTGAGCCTGTATCGTCTAATGCAAATTGTATTTCATAACGGCCATTTTTGTGGTGTCAAAATCAGTATCAAATTTGTTCCCGGCAGGACTCCGATCGGTGTAACAATCCCTTGACAAACTCTTTCATCCTTGTGCTTGCCAGTGTAAAGCTATGCCTATTTTTATTATTAAGATGTACAGAATAGCCCTTATATCGATATTATGCCTCCTTGCCGTCGTGATTTCAATCAGACTCATGAATACCGATCATCAGGTTAAAGGAAGTTGCCCTCATTCATGGTAAGCAAGGGGCAGGAAGAAGGAATAAGCCTCGCTAACTTTTGGCGTATTTACAGGGGGCTTCCGGCAGTTGGCAGCCGTGTTGAACGTGGGCTTGTAGCCCTATGCAGGCAAGGCTTCCCCCATCCTGATATGCCTGTACTCCTCGATACCAAGGTAATGGGCTACTTTTTCTACCATGTGCTCCCGGACTACGAGCAGCAGCCTTCCGGAAGCGGCGCCGCTTTTGTAATGCTGAGCGAGCTTGGTAACCGCCGGCTCTAGCCCATCGCCCGCGACTTCGAGCTTGCCGACTTCGTCAACGACCACCCAGTCGTAATTTTGGCGGCTATCCTCCAGCAAGGTTTGCCGGGCCATTTGCATCGCGCCCATGCCAAAATTGAATTTACAGATGCTGACCATTTGATCAGCGGGGGTGTGCTCTGCTTCCGTTTCGCTAACCCGGATTATTCACGGCATGGAGTTGAAATTAAATTTTAACTCCATGCCGCGCTGATTTTATCAAAACTACTCCTTGGCTCCCGGTTGGAATAGAATTAAATTTTCCTTCGCCAAGAATTTTTTCTCATTTTGCCGGAAAAAAGCCGAAAATGATGAGCCAAGGGCATAGCCTTCCCTCCAGGGCTTGCCCCCTGTAGAAAAAACCCCCTCCTTGTTGACACCTGGCTGGCGAGCCACTAACACTGCATCATCACTTCTCGGAACAGGTTCTGTTGGGAAAAGGCTCGCGAAAAACGAATGTGTATCCTGCGAACCGTTTCATGAACCTGGGCAGCTACTTTTAGCAGATATAGCCGGATAGACTGTACCGACCAGGCCCAGGCTTTGGCATGAGCCGTTTTCCGGATCAGTCCCCGTAAATTGCGCAACAACTCATAAGCCAGGCACGACAGCATTAGCCGGAAGAAGTTGGCACTGAAACGATGGCAACTGAGCCGGTCTGAAAAACACATGTTCTTCACTTCCTTGATCCGGTTTTCAGAGGCCTCTCCGCGTTGCACATAAAAATCTTTGTATAGCTCTTCGGCATCGTCGTCGGCAAAGTTGCTAACGATAAAACGCAGATTCATGCCTTTGCCCGTCGATTCAATTTTGGCATATACTTGCTGAGGGTTATCCCAGGAATCAGCCTGGTAACTGAAGGGCCCTACAAACTTTTGATGCCGGGCCCCCTTTTGCCCATAGTGCTTATTGACCCAGTCATAAGATTTCCGGACCGCCGCTTTCAGGCGGGGGTTAGATGTAAGGCCAATGCAAAAATCAAGGTCTTGCTCCTCCACTACCTCATAAAAACCAGGGCAGGAAAAGCCGCCATCAGCCCGGACGATGATTTGAATATCCCCAAAGCGCTGGCGGATTTTCCTGGCGATTACCCGCAAAAACCTGTCATTCCATTTATTGGAGTGTACGTTGCCGGGGCGCAATACCGGCAGGATGATTTGCCCCGTTTCCCCATCTATATAAAACAGCTCATTGAGCATCCACTGCCAGTAGTAGCCGTGAAACAAACTGCCCTGCTGATCTCCATGGGTAGGGTCGTCGGTACAATCCACATCAATGATCACATACTCTTTATCAGTGGGCAAACTAGCCACATACCGGTCAACCCACCACTCAGCCAGCCGGTACACGGCGCCCATGTTCAGGCTGTTTTCCAGGCGGCTCAGCGTTGGTTGAGAACACAAGCCGTTATCCATTAGAGCTTTCAGCAAGGGGTCTTCCTTGAGGTAATCTACATCATTACAATCTTCGTAACCGCAAGCCAGCAGCATTACCCGTTGCATTATCAGCTCTTCAACACTGTAAGTGATCAGCTCAGGGTCGCGCCGGTCGGGGACCTGCTCACTGAACGCTTTGATCAATTTTGATCTTCTCGCCAGTTTGTACAGAAGGCTAAAGCCTCCATCTGAGCTGGTTTCCTGGCCCGAAAAATCGAAGGTGTATTGTTTTTTATTCTGATAAAAAGCCGTATTTTTATTACTCATTTTTGGGTATGGAGTTTTTATATTTTTTGAAGCCTAAGCAACTCTAATATAAGAACTTATACCCTTTTTTTATGCCTTGCCGTGAATAATCCGGGCTAATCTGATAAGGATGCAACTGACGGTCGCGCAGGGTATACAGACGGCGTAGTCCGTCTATATCTGGTGCAAGTATCCCTCCAATATTGTTGCGGTTGGCCGCCCAGTTCATCAGTTCGGTGGTTTTGCCGGTATTGACCGGTGCAGAGAAAATTACAATTTTAGATTGCATAGTTCAAGGATTTTAGTAATTCAAGGTATAAGCAATGGTACGGATCAGCAGGGCTCTCCACCGTGCCAATCCTTGCAGGGCGCGGGTCTCTTTCCAGGCTGTTTTTATGAGTTGCCGGAAAGCCGGCAGCATGTCCATGGCCTCCTGTACTTCTTTTTCGTAGCTCTTTGCCTGCTTTCGCAGAAACCGCCGAACTAGCCACATCACGGCGGGGCTGAGCAGAAAGTACCAGATTCCGATAATGGTAAAGGTACGGACGATTAGCCAAATGGGCGACCATTGCGACTGTGCGGCGGGCACCAGGTAATAGGTGGAAGTCATAAATAGCAGCAGGCCAACAACAGACCAGGCCCAAGGTTTTTTCCAGGCAGGCTTGCGTTCTTTGGCTGGCAAATCCGAAAGCACCTCTATTGTTGCCGGCAGGCTAGTCTGTTGCGCTTCCTTTTCGGCTTCTTTGGGCAGCCAGCCGGCCACCCAGCCCACTGCTAAACCTACCAGCGCATAGACACCTACATATAGCCCAATTAGCCAGGTGCTACCCGCTGCGCTGCCCTGCCCCAATAGTTGCATTTTGCGCAAAATGTAGTCTATGAATAAGTCAATGGACTCCCATAGAGGCATGCCAAACAACAGAGTCGTGATGAGCAGTTTTTGCAAAGCCGCTTCCACAAGAGCCAGGAAGCCGAGTAGAAAGGCAGCAAGCCGGAAGGAGGGCAGTGTGCTGAAGAGCAGTGCTCCCAGCATGCCCTGAAAGCTTACGGCGACATAGGCTGGCAGAGGGGCATGCGGGCTCACAACGGCTTTGATAATGAGGACGACCAACAGTGCTTTTGGGATATCCCGCGCGGGCTTTTCTGACCAATAGGCGATCAATGCAATCAGCAGTACTGCACTGCCGCCTACAAAAATGCCGGTAAACGGGCTGCGGAACAGGTGCAGCAGCCCGCCTAAAGCGGCCTCATTGAGCGCCCATAAGGCGGTTAGGCGCAGCAAAGCTTTGGATCGCTGATTATGATTAGAAGTGGTTGGCATGGCCTAGGGGTTTTGGGCAATCAGGGTCAAAAAGAAATTACGGCCCGCTTCAGGGAACCCTTCTACCAGTTCATAATGGTTATCCAGCAAGTTGTTAATTCCACCCTGTAGTCTGAGCCAGGGCCTAATCGTGGCTTCCGCACTTGTATTTACTAAAGTGAAGGCATCGGCAGTCACTCCATAACTCTGACTGAAGCGGCGGTCATTGTATTCGGCGCTGAGCAATACCTCCAGCGGAGACAAGGGCTTGAAGGTGCCGTAGACGAAAACCTTGTGGGGCGGCACATTAGTGAAGCGAATGTCCGGCCGGTCTAGGTTTTCCTGTTCTATGTAGCTGTAATTGGCCCCCAAGCCCAGGTATTCCGCAGCCTGGTAGGCGAGGGATAGCTCCGCGCCTCTGAAACGGGATGAGCCGGTATTTTGCAATTGGAACAGCCCGCCCTGTACATTGTCTACTTGTTGGATTGTATTGGAGAGGTTGGACTGATACAAATTAGCCTCAAGGCTAAGGCGGCCGTCTTTCAACAGCCGTGCCTGATACGATACTTCGAGGTGCAAAGCGGCTTCTGCTTCCAGCTCGGGGTTGGGCAGTGCGCGCCCCAAGCGGTAAGAGTAGCGGTCCTTGATTGTAGCAAAACGCGTTTTCCGGGCAGCTGTGAGTCTAAGGGTTTGCCCCTTACTGAGGTCGTACCACAAACCAGCCTGTAGGTTTAAGGCCGCATTATCATTAGGCTCAAAAGACACAATCCGGTTTTCATCGACCAGATAATCTTCCGCAGCTATACTACTGCGCAGGTTGTAACTCATGCCCGAGCTGAGCCGCAATCGTGAATTCAGGGATAGCTGATCCTCCAGGGCAATGGAGAAGGTATTATCTGCCATGCGCCGCTGCGGCTCGCCAAGGTTGTTCTCCCGGTGGGTGTCATGTTTGAAGTATACTGCGGCCTGCAATTCGTGGCTCGGGGAGAACTGTGTGCTGAACCGGGCGTTGCCGCCATAAGCGTAGTCATCGTAAAAGCTTTGGAAAGCAAAAGGCCGCTCCTGAGTGGTATACGTGGCGTCATCGTAGCTGAACAGCGCATTTTCGAAACGGTCGTAATAAAGGCGCACACTCACCGAGCTTGACTGCCCGATTTGTGTATTGGACAGGAAATACAAGCTCTCCTTGTTCCAGAAAGGCCAGTCCCAAAACCGGATACGGACATTAGGGTCGGTACCGGTGTAGGGTGGGTTGCCTTTTACCCCTTCCTGCCGGACATAGCCAAGCGCATATTCATCGGTGTCATTAGGCCGGAAGCCGGCTTTTAAGTTGATCTTGAAATCTGAACGCCCGGCTTTTTCCCGGTTACCGCCGTCTTCTGTTTCTACCGGTTCAAAATCAGCAGATAAAGGGAAAGTAACCTGCTCCAGGTAGCTCAAATTGCCTTGCAGGTACCATTGCCCAAAGTTGCTTCCCACATTGGCACTTAAGCGCTGGCCCTCACCGCTAAATATCCCCAGACGGGCATCGTATTCCAGCTTTTTATCCGGCTTTCGGCTAACGAGATTAATCGCGCCACCCATAGTATTTGGCCCGTAAAGCACAGAGGAAAAGCCTTTGTCGACCCGCACCGAAGATAGGTCTGCAGTGGTAAAACGGGCGAGGTCCACGTACCCGTCGTAGGGTACATATACCGGCACGCCGTCTATGAAAACCGGCACCTGCCTAAGATCGAAGCCTCGGATGTACACCACCGATTCGTTTCGGGGGCCCACATTGGCTAAAGTGACCCCAGGAAGCAGGTTTAAAGCGGTTGAGGCTTGCAAGCGGTTAAATTGTTCCATACGCGCCACGGATATGGTATGGAATGTATCATTCATGCGGTTCGCTTTGACCAGCACCTCGCCCAGTTCAAACGTGGAGGAGGTTAGGCTTGGCAGGCTGTCGGCTGTTTGCCCGGCAAGCAATACCGACTCAAGGAGAAAAAGGAGTAGGGTTGAGTATCGCATAAGCTACAGTTTTCGAGCTGCATTTAAATACAGTTCGATGCAAATATATGCGATATGAATTGAAATGCAAGTCGAAAATAGCTGTAAAAAATTCAAGCTGCCAGTAATGATTAGAACCGGCTCTGTTCGGTTTCAAGCAGCTGCTGTACTTGGTTCCTTACTTGTTGGTAGTGCTCAATGATCTGCAGACCGTACTTGCTGATAGCAGCGCCCCCTTTAGACGCCCCCCCTTTCCAGGTCAGGATGGCTTCTTCTTTGCCTAGCCGGTTAATTTCGCGCACCAGGTTCATAGCTTTCCGGTAGGATAGCCCCATATCGCGGGCAGCTTCAGCGATAGAGCCGGTCTGCTGAATACGCTGCATAAGCTCAATACGGCCCGGGCCTAGAAAGTCTTCCCCATCGCGCTGAACAATAATACGGATTTTAATACTTGTTTTTGCCTTACTCATGTAGTGATGTGATCTTATCGCAAAGCTAAGCAATTCAGTATAACAAAGCTTTGACGAACTATTCCTTACCAGCGCTTGCCAGTTTAACAAGCTATGCCTATTTTTACAATCAAGATGTACAGAATAGCCCTCATATCGATATTATGCCTCCTTGCCGTCGTGCCCGCACTTCGGCTGAGCATCATTTACGGCTGTTATGAACTCAACAAAGAGCACATCACAAATACCTATTGCGTCAATATCGATGAGCCTGTACTGATGTGCAGCGGCAAATGCTATGTCAATGACATCATTGCAGAGTCTTCTGCGGATGACGGGGCTCAAGCTCCCCTGCCCGTGGCAGATGACCTGCGGCCAATTACACCTTTCTTTCCCGAAGGCTTCTGCTGCGCTGCAATAATTGCAGTACGGGACGGGCAGCCTTTGCCTGCTATCTTCACCGAAAATCTTCACCACCGGCTCTACGCAGCCTCAATCTTCAAGCCTCCCCGAGCCTGACCTTACCGTCACTCCTGAATTTTTATTGGTTTCGCTGAACCGCTCACGGCAGCAGGCAGATGTCCTGTAATGCATAGTATCCCTATTGTAAACATTGATATTGTTGTCAAGGAAGGTTTGTGCAGTCTGTGGTGAAGCGGTAAAAACTAAAACACAATGGGTTTTATCAATTACTTGATGGAGCTGCCGCTCCTCACACAAGCGGGTATTGCGGTGAGCATCATACTCGAATTATTGCTTTTGTACCAGGCCATTCGAATGTATAGCGTAGCCCGCCGTTATCGGTATGCCATGCTCAATCAGCCTTACCCTGAGCCGGCCCGGGCAGTATGGGCTCAGCACTTGTACAGCCGGCTGGGCAAAGCGGTTTACGCGGTTCTGGGTTTCCCGCTGTCCTTTCTTTTCGGGCACCGAAATTTTGACCGTTTTCAGCTTGCGGCATTGTATGCCTTCATTGGCTTGGCAAGCTTGGCTGTCTATTTTTTTATACAACTAAATGTCATAGGGTAAGCCGTATCAACCTTTTGGCATTCAAACTGAATAATATGCGTACAACATTCCAAATGATGTGGGGCATCATGCTCCTGTCGATGCTCGCTGCCTGCGCAAAAGCGCCTCAGCAAGAAGGCAGCAGCCTTTCCGATGACTGGTCAGCGATGATGGCCGTGCACGACGAGGTCATGCCCAAAATGAGCAACATCGCCCGCCTTAAAAAACAGCTGAAAGGAGATACCACCGCCCGCTCAATGGTATTGGAGCTAACTAAAGCTGAAGATGCAATGTGGGAATGGATGCACAACCTCCGGCATGAGTCTGATGTGATGAAAATGCCGGAGCCGAAAGCAAAAGCCTACGTGGCCAAAGAGCTTCAGCGCATCGAGGCTGTAAAAGCGCTGATGCTGAAAAGTATAGCAGAGGCAGAAGCTTATCAACCCTCAACAATAGTACAATGAACCAATTGCGCCTTTTCATACTACTTGTGACCGGGCCCTTCCTGTCTGCCTGTGAAGGCGGGCAGGAGGGCCCTCTTCCTGTCTTGGGCAATAAATACACGGTAGGAGGAGACACCGTTTTTCACGAGATCGCCGATTTCCGTTTTGTCAATCAGGACAGTCAATGGGTGACAAATGCGACTTTTCAGGACAAGGTCTACCTGGCAGACTTCTTCTTTACTTCCTGCCCCACTATTTGCCCCAAGGTGAAAAAGCAGATGCTCCGGCTGTATAATAAGTACGAGCAGGACTCCCGGGTCTTACTGCTTTCACACTCCATAGACGTCAGAAGGGATACCGTGGGGCATCTCAAGCGGTACGCTTCTAATCTGGGTGTAAAAACAGAAAAATGGCACTTTGTCACGGGGTTGCATGATGAAATCTACGAGATGGCGGATGATTACTTTAGCACGGCTAAGGTCGACGCTGAAGCGCCTGGCGGCTTTGACCACAGCGGCCTAATCATTCTCGTGGATGCCAACCGGCACGTCCGGGCTTACTGCGATGGGACCGACGCTGCATCTGTCGGTCAATTTATGGAGTATATTGACAAACTGCTCAGGGAAGAGTATGCCCCTGCCCTTGATCCTATTGTAAACTAAAAAACATGATTACCATGCATAAAAGAACATTTCTCAAACAAAGCGGGCTGTTAGCCGGTGCCGCGATTCTTTTCCCCTCAGGTTGGGCAAGCCTTGTCGCCCAGACCAAGCTGTTCTCATCTGATGACCCATTTAAGCTCCCTGAATTAGGGTATGCCTATGATGCACTTGAGCCTTACATCGATGCCCGCACAATGGAAATACACCATGCCAGGCACCACGCAGGCTATGTCCGCAAGCTTAACACAGCAGTAAAGGGGACTCCGTACGCAGAACTGCCCCTCCGGCAGTTGATGCGGCGGTTGGCTCCATCCGATACTGCCTTGCGTAATAACGGTGGAGGGCATTACAATCACAGTTTATTTTGGAAAATCCTGGCCCCTTCAGCAGATACCGTACCCTCTCCCAATTTAAAGGAGGCCATTCAAAAGCACTTTGGCAGCATGGAAGGCCTGAAAGAAACCATGCTGAAGGCTGCAAAAACGCGTTTTGGCTCCGGTTGGGCCTGGCTGGCTGCTGATGCGGAAGGCCGGCTATTTGTTACCTCCACCGCCAATCAGGACAACCCCATGATGAGGCAGGTAGCCGATCAGCCCGGCTATCCCATCCTGGGTATTGACGTATGGGAGCATGCCTACTATCTGAAATACCAGAATAGGCGCGGCGATTACCTGGAGGCCGTTTGGAATGCTGTCAATTGGGAAGCTGTCAGCAAGCAATATGGTATTTCAAGCCACCCTTTTATCGTTTGGGAGACGCTGGATGAATTCCACAATATCATGGCCGCAACTTTTCACCCTCTGGAGGAAGGTGATTTACAGCCCATCAAATCCCGGTCTGGTGAATTGGCAGCAGAGGCGAAGCGACTAGCCAAAGGCCATATACCTGCAAGATTTGATGAGACAGGTGTCCAAGACAACCTAAAGGCACTGCGCAAGGACAGTGCCGCATTGCATAAGCTGGTTAAAAATGGCGGCAGCGATGAAGCCATCACCAAAGGCCTCAATGCGCTGCACGAGGTATTCCATCGCATCGTAGGCGCTTGCATGGAGGAATAATTCTTAGGCCATGTTGGGATTTTGGCCTTTTAGTCGAAAATGATTCATTTTTTGCTTAGGCGAGGCGCAGGTTCGGGATCATAGCAGCGCTATGAAGCTCGGTTCTGTAACGAAGTATTAGCAAAAAAGGGACATTTGCAGACCAATGACTAAAGTCCCAAAATGATCTTAAAAAGCAAAAAAAACAACACAACATGAAAATTCAAAATAAATTCGTTTTACTGCTGGCAGCTAGTTTCATGCTCAGTGTCAGCGTGTACGCTCAGTCAACCGAGACGATCCGCTTTCTGGACGAAGACACTTATCAGCCCATTACCGGGCTAACTTTTGAGTACGGGCAGCAGTCGGGCACTTCTGATGAAAACGGAGCCATCACTTTTACACTGCGGGAGGGAGAGACCATGTACCTGTCCCACCTCGGCTACGGCCGTTGGGAATTATCGCCTGTTGCTGTGCAGGAGATGGCTAAGGCTGGTGCGTACTACCGGCGCAGCGAATCGCAACAGCTCTACCCGGTTACCGTCATTGCGGTGCGCCCCGGGCAGCAGCCTGCTGATGAGGTAGACCTGGGCTATCAGGACTATATGCAGCACGACGCAGCAGCCATACTATCGCAAACAGCAGGTATGAGCAGCATCCAAAAAGCCGGCAACTATGGCTTCGACCCGGTACTACGGGGTTTCAAGTACGATCAACTAAATGTGGTACTCAACGGTGCCCAGAGTGCTACCGCTGCCTGCCCCAATCGCATGGACCCGCCTACCAGCCAAATGGCGCCCAATATGATGGACCGCATCGAGGTGCTCAAAGGGCCTCATGCTTTAAGGTACGGCACTGGCTTTGGTGCGACCATCAATTTTGTGCCCACCAACCTCCGCTTTACCGAGGAGGCAGATATTTACGGGCGGTTTTCCTCAGGTTATGAGGGGAATGGTGAAGTGCTCCGGGGCGAAAGCCAGGTCGGGTTTTCCGGGAAGCGCTACGACCTTGGGCTGTTTGCCGCCTGGTCGCAGGGCAATGACTACACCGCCGGAGATGGCTCTACGGTGCAGGCGGATTTCCGCCGGGGCAGCTTCGGCGCTAATCTGGGACTGAAGCTTGCCGACAATCAGCAATTGCGGATTTCGAGCCTGTACAATATCGCCCGGGATGCTGACTTTCCGGCCCTGCCCATGGATCTGCGCGAAGACGATACATGGATGTTCAATGCCCGCCATGATATCCGCTTTGAGGATGGTGCCCTACAGTCCTGGAACACCACCGTATTCGGCTCGTTCGTGGATCACCTGATGGACAATCTCCTCAAACCGCTTGACCCCAGAATGCTGAATGCGGAGACTGCGGCTACGACCTATAACTACGGCGGCCGTACTGAGGGGCTATGGCAGTTGAAAAATGGCAGGCTGTATACCGGTGCTGACCTGCGGGTGGAAGGTGCTTCCGGCATCCGGGTGCGCGAATTCCTGATGGGGCCAAATGCAGGGCGGACTTTCGAAGACGATGCCTGGCAGGATGGCCAAATCGCCAAAGCAGGCCTGTTTGGAGAATACCAGCAGCGGCTGGGCGCCTACCAATTGGTACTCTCTACCCGGCTGGAGCTGAATACCGCTTCAGTTGAAGAGGCCAGCCCGGAATTTACGGAAGTGTACACCGATACAGAGACGACGCAGTTCAACCCCAGCTTTAGCCTTGGGGTCAGCCGGCAAATCAGCGGGGAGGCAAAAATGGGCTTATTCCTCGGGCGGGCACAGCGCAGCGGCAGCCTTACCGAGCGCTTCATCAACTACTTCCCCGTAGGAATAGACCCCTTCGAAATGCTGGGCAACCCGCAGCTTTCGCCAGAGGTCAACTACCAGGCTGACCTGACCTTCGAGTGGCGCACGGAAGCTACGGCCCTTGAGGTCGATGTGTTTGCCGGGTATTTGCAGGATTATATTTCCTCCGTTATTGACCCCACGCTTTCCCCTCGGCTGCCTATGAGCCCGGGTGTACGGCAATTCATCAACATCGAAGAGGCCTTTAAAACGGGCTTTGAAGCCAACTGGACACAGCAGCTAGTGGCAGGGCTTCAGCACCAGATGTCCATTGCTTACACTTATGCGCAGGATATGGAACGGGACGAGCCGCTGCCCGAGATTGCGCCGCTGGATTTCCGCTATGCGCTTCAGGGCGCTTATTTCGGGGAGAAACTACATCCAGAAGTCTCTTTCCGGTATGTGCTGGAGCAAAACCGCATATCCACGGAGTTTGGAGAAACGGTAACCCCTGCGTTTTCTTTGATTGACCTCAAGCTGGCTTATCAGTTCACAGAGGCTTTCCGACTGAGCGCTGGTGTTAACAACCTGCTGGACGAAGCCTACTATGAGCACCTCAACCGGTCGGTACGGGGCACAAATGTGCCTATCCTTGCCCGTGGGCGTAATATTTATGCTTCATTGAATATTGTATTTTAGAGCGTTAGCTAATGGAGCAGCCGCTGTGCATTGTAGCAGCTGCTCCCCCTGGCTTATGGAAAGAGAAATCACCTATTGCTCCTTTCTCGATAAAACTGTACTACATTACAAGTAGTCCTGCATTTCCCAATGATTAAGCACTTTTCCGTATCTTTACAGGTATGAAAAAGTACCCGATCGGCATACAAGATTTCCGCAAGCTGAGAGAAGGTGGTCACCTCTATGTGGACAAAACAGAATCGATATTTCATTTGATTACGGAAGGTCAGTACTACTTCCTCTCCCGTCCCCGGCGGTTCGGGAAGTCCCTGCTGGTCTCCACCCTAAAGTGTCTGTTCCTTGGGGAACGGGAATTGTTTGATGGGCTATGGGTAGCAAACCGGTACGACTTTGAGCCCCACCCGGTGCTGCATTTTTCTTTTAGCGCTTTAGGGTATAAGGATATCGGGCTGGAAAGAGGCCTGCATCAGGCGCTCAATAATAAAGCGGAGGAAGCCGGGTTTTCCCTGACTCAGGAAGGCATCGGCCCGCGCTTTCAGGAATTGATCAAACGCCTGGCGGAAAATGGGCAAAAAGTAGTGCTGCTCATTGACGAATACGATAAACCGCTGGTGGATTATATCGATCAGCAAGAGCAGGCAGCGGTCAATCGTGATATATTGAAGAACTTCTTTTCAGTGATTAAAGATGCTGACCCGTTCTTACGCTTTTTTTTGATCACCGGGGTTTCCAAGTTTAGCAAAGTTTCTCTCTTTTCTGACCTGAACCACCTACAAGATATCACACTGGTGGAACGGTTCGAATCCATTGCGGGCTACACCCAAAAGGAATTGGAAACTTCTTTTGAATCGGACATTGAGCAATTAGCACAAAAGATAGGGAAGTCAACCACCGCGCTGCGGGAAGACATCAGAGTTTGGTACAACGGCTACAGTTGGGGAACGGAGACACGCCTGTACAATCCGTTTTCTATCCTCAACCTCTTTTCTGCTCAGCGCTTCGCCAACTATTGGTGGGAAACGGGCACACCTACTTTCCTAATCAAAAAACTGAGGACGGAATTTCAATACAACCTAAACGATCTGGTAGCTGGTCAGGTTATGTTCGAAAGCTTCACTATCAACGATTTGAATTGGCTGGCGCTGCTTTTTCAAACCGGCTACCTGACCATTCGGGATTACGACCCGGAGACCGGTCTGTACACCCTCGGTTACCCCAACCGGGAAGTCAGGGACACCATGCAGCAACACCTGCTGGCCGCCTTTCGGGAAACGACCAAAACGGATAGCCTACCCTTGCTGGTCAATATCAAAACCGCACTGGAACAAGGCGACTTAGAGCGCCTAATCGAACTCACCGATATCCTTTTTTCCACCATCCCTCATCAGATATTTCAGGAAAAACAGGAAGCCTTCTTTCACGCCATCCTGCACCTGAGCTTTTCGGGCATCGGCCTTTTCGTACAGTCGGAAGTCAGCACAGCCAAAGGGCGGGTGGACACGGTAGTCCATACTAAGGACTGCATTTATGTCATGGAATTCAAGCTGGACGGCTCCGCACAGTCCGCCCTGGAGCAGATTCGCGAAAAGCGATACGGCAGCCCCTTCCTGGACCGGGGCAAAGAAGTCATCGCCCTGGGCGTTAGTTTCAGCTCGGTAGAGCGGGCTGTCGCCGAATGGGAGGCCATAGCGTATTTATCTTTGTTAGGGCTGCTTGAATAATGAAATTTAAAGAGGGTTTGATATTGCCTAACCAATATTATTCCTCATTCAAGCTCCGTTTCTCTTGTTCCCTATATATTCCAAACCACACCCCGTCATCCCGCCTATTGCATAACTGACCAAATCACTCCACAAAAACCCAAAGCCCAGGATTAATCCTCCCAGCCTTGTCTGTCTGATTGCATCGATCCATTCCGCATGGTACAGCTGGCTGAATTCAATCAAAAAACAAGTGAGTATACTGATCAACGCGACCCTCTTCGAACTCATTTGCGGAAACAGGAAGCCGATAGTCCAGAAAATCATCAAGGCATAAAGAACGTCCCCTAAGTAGGGATAGATTAGCTCCGGGATAAAACGAGCCCTTGATGCGAGCCCAAGACCGATCGATCGTACAGATGACGAATAAAAGGTAAAGTATCCGATTTCGCTGAATCGGCAGGGAGTATACCATCGGTTTTAATTGCAATTACTGACAATCATCAATCCCTTTTGGCTGTAGATACAGAACCGGCTCCTGTCCAAATCAAAATTGATGCCTTGAAGGCAATGACCGATAGCATCTAGCTTTGAATCTTTGACGATTTTAATGTCATCGATGGTTAAGGTTTCTCCTGCGCGGGTTAAATCAATTTTTTGAATTCCTCTGCATCCACTAAAGGTGGTCGCTATATATAAAACCCCATTCTTTAATTCCGCATCACTGTACGAGGGAGCCATTAAGTCTACCAACTTCCATTGGCGCTCGCTTTCAAATTCAAAATCCTCTTTGTTTACGTAATTGTGCCATGTGGATGAACCGTAATCCCATTCAAGTATATCGGGAAAGCTTATTCCATTTTTTAAAACTGCAACCAATCGATCATCTTCAGTAGTTGTCCATATATAAGATTCATGGTGGCCAGCATTTAGTCCTGAATTAGAAGTATCAAAGATATTGATGATTTCACCAGCGCTGTTGTAATGGTATACCGCATCCGTGTTACCTCTGTTAAAAGCAATGATCTCGTTGTTTTTGAGCACTTTAAATGTTGATATTAATTCTTCCTGGTCTACTGTAATTTGTACAACACTATCCATGGACACCACCTTGTAAATGTGGCTCGCCGTCACCATTGACAGTTCCGGGCTGCTATGGAATCCAGTGAAGAATAGGCTGTTGTCTACTGTTTGCTCTAAGCTGCTGCAAGCGTATTCCGATATTTTTTGAAAGGAATCTGTGTCATCGCCCTCCACTGAGAAAATGCCAGACCAGGTACAGAAATGTAGGCTGTTCTCCTGTCTGTTCATTTCTGCAACATGCGGAGTCTCGGCTAGCAATTTTGTAGTCCCCAGGGGTATGGAATAGGCTTTTATCTGATGATCAAAATTTGTGTAGTAAACAACATCTCCGACCACCTCTAAGAACCGCACGGACTCGTCGTTTTGAATAAAATCTATAAGCCGGTATTCATCACAATCAAATCCATTTTCGGTCACAATATGGGCTTCCGGTAATTCATCCAGAATTACGATCAGCTCCTCGTTTTCATCATCAATATTGAGGTCACAGGCCATTAATAGAAGAGAAAGGAGTAAACACAGTGAGATGCACTTCTTTAAATTCATAATAAAAGGGTTTAGATTGAGGTTGTGTTTTGAAAAAATCAGAATGACCAACTGCCAAACTTATTACTAATCGTATTCATCTGGAAACAACTTGTGATGTCGTACTGTACTATCTCAACCGCCTCCCCAGCCCACTCTTCGCCAAATATTCCTGCAGGATATACTCCAACGGCAACGGCACATCCGCATCGGGCTCAAGCAAGGGCACGGGAATGGCAGGCAATGCTTCCCCCAAGGCAGCTGCCCAGACGTTAGCGAGGCTGCTTCCGGCACGTTGTACAGCCATCACATAATCGGCTTGATCCACCCGATCGTCCCGCCAGCGGCGCTTGCCCTGTGTCAGTAAATCAATTTCCACCAGGTGAATACCCTTTTCGGCAAGCTGCTCCTGCTTACGGCGGAAATCCTCGTAGCCGTCCCCCATTTTATTGGCAGGAGAAAGGATTTCAATGGTCGTGACCAAACTTTCATCTTTGTCCCGTATGGCTACATACCGTTGGGGGTGGCCTAAAACCTCTACGGAGAAAGAAGGTGGTTGCACCACTATGGCATCCGCATAGGGCGCTTCAGGCGATTCGGCCCGGTCAATACTGGCATCCGGGCGGTACTGCTTAGTAGCGCCGGATTCATCCGTCATAGACAGCCCGCGTTCCACAGAAATAGTGTAGCGCTCGGGAAGGCGTGGCGCCAGCCAATACCGGATATCCACGCATAATGAGGCGTACAGATCAGGGAAGTACCTGGGCTGCTCGAGGGTGGGGTGCATGCCGGTATGTTGTTTTTCATGCTTTGCCATCGTTTAAATATACCGTTTGCCAGGCAGATAGTCAAGCAGCTGGTGGTCTAAACACGGCTTTTCCGAAGATCGAAGGTGTTCATAATACAGGAATAAGACGTGAAGAACATTGCGGAAACTAGAAACCGGGTGATCATCGGCGATGCCGTCCTGTACGCTTATGCCATCCCAAAAAAGCAACAGCCCCCGCTGTGTAACGTAGGCTGTTGATGAAACTCTACTTAATCAAGGCTACATTTTGATAATGCGGCGAACCATGCCTCGGGTGCCATCGGAATGGTAAACCACAAGGGTATATCCACCTGGCGTCATCTGTCGCATATCAATCACTTCCAGCGCATTGGCTTCCTCAACCTTAATTTCACGCACAAGCTTACCATTGGCATCATTGAGGTGAATGGTCAAATCTGAACCAATCATCCAGTCGGCTACGGGCACATAGAGCTGATCGGAAACCGGATTAGGGTAGGGGACTTTCTCCAACAGGGTGGGGCATGGCTCTACCTGGAATGCTGCCCCGGCGACGTCCAGAGCGGCACAAATATCACCCCCGCCCTGAATGAGCAGGTTGTTGACATCCACGCCGGTGGTTACGCCAAATTCTACGACGCTGAGGTCGAGTGTCGCCGGGTCGTACACAAGGGTATGAATGGTGAACAGCCCGGTCTCGGCCACGGTAAACTGGGGCGTATCGTTAACGTCCTGGATAACGAGGCCGTTGCCGGAAGTGAGGACGTAGAGGACTTCGAACCCGGCCGGTACATTCGGCGCGGTATCTTCTGACGCAATCAGCTCAGCTTCTCCGTCGAGGCAGTTGTCAGAATCAGCTACGAGCGTGCCTGCATTGGTCAGGCAGGCATCGCATCCCCCGAAGTTAAACTGTGTGCCTTCCACATTCAGAGAAGCACAAATGCTGCCGTTGCCTTGCAGCAGAAGGCTGTTGACCTCAAAACCGGTGGTGACGCCGATCTCCACAATACTCAAATCCAAGGTAGAAGGGTCGTAAACCAAGGGATGAATGCGGTAGTTTTTATCGGTGCTGACAACGAATTCAGGTGTATCATTGACACCTTCGATAAGCAGGTCGTTCCCTGAAGTCAGGACATAGATGATCTCGAAGCCAGCAGGGATGACCGCATCACCACTCGGAGCCGACTTAATTTCCGCGAGGTTGTTGTCAAAACAAACGCCGGCAGCATTTAGTGTTCCTGCTTCTGCATCGCAAGGGCAGGCACCAATGTGAAAACCAGCGCCCTGAGTATCCAATGCGCCACAGAGTACGCCTCCACCTTGTTCAAAGAACAGCACCAGTTCGGCCACCCGGAGATCGCCCAAACTGATATTGTTGGGATTGAAAGAAGACGGGCGGTACACCAGCGAATGAATGCTGTATTCTCCTGCTTCATCGATGGTAAACTGGGGTTGGTCATTGAGCGCAATAATGGTTCGATTGGCGCCACTGGCCAGCAGAAAGATTTGTTCAAAATGGTAGGGGATCACCGGTTCTGCAATTACCGTTGCTTCCAGGTTCAGCGTCCCGGCAATACAGCCGACTTCTACGGCTTCCACCTGTGCTGCTTCGGCCGGGCAATTGCTGGCGCTGTTTACGGATGGGTTAAGTTCCGAACCCAGCAAAGGGGTGGACAGTACACCCCAAAAAACGAATAGCCAGAGCAGTAAGCTCCGGCTTAGGGTCTTGTTCGGATTGGGAAAAAGTAATGGGTTGTTCATTATGGATTGATTTGGTAAAAAATGGTTACAGTTCAGCAAGCTGAGTAGATACCGAATCAACTTTGCGGTGAGCAACTTGTTGGCGGATCGCCATTTATAATGAAAAAGTGACAAGGATTGGTCAAATCTGAGGCCGGTACCGGGTGCGGTCAAGCCGAATCATTTGAAAGCATTTTCAAACTTGAGCGCTTGTTGTAGAAAGGTCTTCTATTGCCAATTTCCTGGAGCGCTCTATGGGGCTTTGGTATTCCATTTCCAGATCGTTCTTATGCCCAGGCTACTACAACTCCACCCGCACCCAAAACCCGGGAAACCCACGCACCAGCTCCAGACTTTCCGCCCGGAACAAAAAAGGCGCCACATCCCGCGCCAACTGCTCAAAGTCAAAAGAGGCAATATGCTCCGCTACCCGCAACCGCAGCTCAGCCGGCCCTGTAATCCCGAAACGGGTATCGAGATAACCATAATCGGGCGTATGCCCCTGTTCGAGCAGCCAGGTCAGGTCGTAAAAGTCGCGGCCTTTGGGGCGTTTGCGGCCCAGCACGGCGGCGATTTTTTGGCTGGCCAGCAGATCCGGCGGCGTTACGAAGATATCTGTATCCACGCCGAATTTTTGGATACGCACCAGCTCCCGCTGATAGCCGTAGTCCTGTTTTTCCGTATCCAGCTTGATGAAAATCCGTGCTTCCTTGTGCCCGCTCAGCCCGTAATCGTAGAGAATGCCCGGAAAGGTGACTTTGCAGTGGAAGGCATCCTTGTGGCTGAATTTTATGATGGTTTTGTAGCCCAGCAATTCCAACCCTTTTTGCACAGCGCGGCCAGTTTCCTCGAAGTCGGCTGCTGACAGCCCTACGTTGTCGAAGTCGAGGTCTTCGGAGAAGCGTTCGGTGCCATAAACCAAGTGCAGGCAGGTGCCGCCGAGAAAGGTGTAGGCGGAAGCGTGCTTGGACTCAAAAATGATTTTCAGGATTTCAAACTGAAGATATTCCCGAAGCATATCTTGCTTGAACCCCTGTTCCCTGATGTAGTCGGGAAAACATTTAACGATCTCACTCATCTCCATCATAAGCCATAGCATTTTTGTAAAGCAGCTATTTTTTTGCGCAGCGTTTTTGATTGTAAGATATTCAGGTAATGCTCCACAAGATCCCAGCGGTATTCTTCTTTTAGCACATCCTCGTCAAACCGCATTTCGTATAGCCAATCCTGATCAGAGAATAAGGGCTCCAAATAAGCTAAATCAATCATAGCTTTTTCCCGGTTTGCCACTTTATAGGGCTCTCCTGTCCACGTTACCCATTCATAACCGAAAAAGTAGGTGGGTTTGATTTGCTGATAGGTCATGCGCACCTTGTACTCAAAAGCAGCTGTCTTCTTTGTAGTTACAGAAGTGACTATCCTTACCACTTCAGGTATGACGTCCCAATATCGAAGTGCAGTGTAAGTAGATACGTAAGATGGTTCATAAATGTGGTTTGCAATTACAAAGTAATCGACCAGACTACTTGGACTGACATCAGTTTTGCAGTACACCCCATTCCGCACCTTCTCCACCTTCCCCTGATCCACCCAGCGCCGGAAGACATTCGGGTCATAGGAGCCATACTTTTTGCGCATGTAATCCGTAGTAATGAGGATCCGGTCTTTGGGCAGCTCGTATTTGGTCATTTCATTTCCTTTTTTCAGGTAACGGCTGAAAAAAAGAAATAGTTCCGGAAGGAGTGGAACACCGCGCAAGAGAAACTGGCCACCGGATATTTTCTTACGTCACTAGCCCTTTCGCCGCCATTTTAAATCTTGCCAATTGCGCAGCATCGTTTTACCTGCCAGCCGTTCCTCTTCGCCTTGATAAATCAGAGTAGTCCTGGTTGGCCGATCCCAATAGCTGGCTACCTTTTCCAGGGGTTTAGTCATTTCCGGACGGAAGCGGGTAGCTGCCTTAATTTCGTACAAACGAGCTTCGTCGCTCCGCTCGTAGAGCAAATCCACTTCACGCTGATCATTGTCACGGTAGTAATAAAAATTGGGCGTATGGCCTTGGTGCAGAAATGATTTGTGTGCATCGGCAATGACGAAGTTTTCAAAGATGGCCCCACGGTTTTGATTTAAGAGTTAGGATATAAAGCCTTCAGCAAGGTAGTTTTACCGGCCTGCCTTGGCCCTGTAAGGCTGACCACGGGGAACATCTTACTCATTGCAGTCAAATGAGACGTCAGCCGCCTGGGAATCAGTGTGTCCAAAACTCCAAATTTGCAGAAAACTTTATAAAAATGCAGTGCAATACAAATTTAGCAAAAAATATGCAAATTTGGAGTCTTGATTCGCATGGCTATGACTTTACAATCTTTTCTGGTAGGACATTAGGGTTTGCGCGTTGTTGCTGAAATCCATAGGAAGTCAAAAGAGAGAGCTATGATCTGCTAATCCGTACTCGTTTTGTAACTTTGCACCCGAATATATAACTCATACGCTATGCCAGGATACAAGACCCGCTTCACCTACGACCACCCCCTCATCCCTTATGCCGTGGAGCACGATGCCATGGAAGATGCTAGTGTCACTGAAGAAGAGGCAGAATTGATGAATGCCCTCTATCCGGAGGTCTTAGCAGGCAACCGAAATGCAATCAAGCCGTTGGAAGAACTCGTAAGGAGGTGCCCGCATTTACCGCGGGCCCAGAATCATCTCTACACGCTGTATATGATGCGTGGCAAGCGGCGTAAAGCCGGGCGCCTGCTCCGTGAGCTTCGCAAAAACCACCCCAACTACCTTTTTGGGATTACCAATGAATCAAACCTGCTGGTACAGGAAAAAAAGGACACGGCTGCCGCACGGCATTTGATGGGTGAGCGTTTGCTGCTTCAGGATCTGTACCCTGAACGCAAAGTTTTCCATGTTAGCGAAGTGATGAATTATTACCAATCTGCTGTCCTATTGTTGCTTGAGGAAGGAGATATTGAAGGCGCGGAAGAGCGGCATGGCATCCTTTTGGAAATAGACCCTGAGCATCCCATCACCGAAGGTGTTACCGAGTACATTTTGGGCAAAAAGGTGATGGTGAATATGCAGCGGATGAAGGAGGCGCAGCGCAACAAGCGAAAAGCGAAAACCCGCGCTACTGCCCCTTATCCTCAGGTAAAGGAAGCCCCGGTTTTTAACCACCCTGAAATAGAGGCTTTCTACCGCTATGATCTGGAAGCATTGCCCAAGGCAAACATAAGCGCCATAGCTGCACTGCCGAAAACTACACTAGTCCAGGATCTGAAATGGGTTTTGGAAGACGGCCTGCGGCGATACAAGTATTTTGAGCGGCAAAGCAGAAAATGGGAGGTATGGCAAGAGGATCAAGTCAGTTTCATGCCCCACGCCTTTCATTTCCTGGGGATATATGGCGACGAAGACTGCCTGCCGGTCGTGCTTGATGTTTTGCGCCAGGAGGAAGATTTCCTGGATTTTTGGTTTGGAGAAGAAGCAGAGTCCTTCATTTTCCCTTGCCTTTTCCGCATCGCCTCTGGCCAGCTGCCCCGATTGCAGCAATTTATGCAGGAAAGATATGTTTCCCCCTACTCTAAAATGATGGTGAGCGCTACCGTCGCTCAAATAGCCTGGCACAATATGGAGCGCTTGGCGGAAGTGAGCGCTTGGTTCGGAAGCATCTTCGAGCACTACAAGCTTAACATAGACGACAAAGCCCTCATTGATTCTGACCTCATAGCCTGGATGACAGCATCGGCCGGCGAACTCAGCCTGAAAGAACTGTTGCCAGTCATAGAACCGCTCTATCAGGAAGGGGCCGTATCGAAAGATGTGGTTGGCAAATGGGCGGAAATTATCGAGTTATTCGATACACCTCGCGATGAGGCCGACCTCAATCCATTGCCAAAAAATATCTCCGAGGCTTATGATGGCTCGTATTATGAGCGTAAAAAATTCCGGCAGCCCAGCCAGAAAGACAAAATGGAGCTGGAAAAAATGGCTCAGGATCCATACACTCGAAAAATGATGGAAATCCTAATGCAGTCCGGTGGCATGGTTCCTGAAAAAGAGCCGGCAGATAAACCTTTGTCTCCCCCGGTGCAATCCCCCTCAAAAAGCAAAACTAAGATAGGGCGCAATGAGCCATGCCCCTGCCAAAGTGGGCGAAAGTATAAGCATTGCTGTGGGAAAAAGTAAAGGGGTTAAAACGCCTGCTCTCCAAATTCACGCTCCGGCAGCTTTGATTTGCCAAGCGACCGGTTACAATACAGCTACCTTTACAATTTTCCAGTGTTTACCAGTGCTTACTTTGAGCCAGTAGATACCGGGACGCTCTATAAATAGCTGACTGCCGCTGATGACTCCGCTTTGTACGAGCCGCCCATCGACTGCGTACAGCTCGTAGGGTGCAGAAGGCGGAGCCCCTTCAATATTAATAAGACCGGAGGATGGGTTGGGAAAGATGTTGATCGCGCCCTGCGTGACTTCTGAGGTGGAAGTGATGACAAAAGTACTATCGCAAGAGTAGCCAACAAAGTTATATTGCAAGCTGTCATTTTCAAAGCAGCGAAGCTGAGTGACTTCCCGGACCGGGTCGCACAATCCATAGCCCAGGGGCAGACGTAGCCCACCCGATTGCTGCCCTATACCAGCGTATACGTTGGTAAGCAGGTCTCCTTCAATCGTGCCATTATTTTCTATGCGTAAATGTTGTACCGGCAGCGTATCCCCCATTACGGTTTCCTGCGTGACGCTATCCACTTCTATCATCGCAATTCCCCCTCCGCTGCTGCACTGACCAGTCCATTGCGTACCATACTGACTATTGACCGAAAAATCATAATTCAATTGGTACATTTCCAGATCAGCGTCCCAGAGGTAGACTAAGCTGCCCTCCTGCCGCAGGTACTGAAGATTGCCCGTTGAGCCTTCTTCTACTGCAAAAGCAGTCTGCCCGCCTACTGTTGCGGTATCCACAATTTCATAAGTTTCGAAGCTGACGCTCTTCGCCGGGCCTCCAGAAGCAGTCTCTACTTCGTAGGTCCAGCGGGTGCCGATATCAAATACAGGTAAAGCCGTGTTGGCACCGTCCAATACGATAACATCCTGGCATTCCTCACTAGCTAAGCAACCATTCGCATCTACTGCAAGCAGCCAAAGCCTGGATGACAGCTCCAAGTCCTGTATGGCACTAAGTTGGAAAGGGGAATACCTGGCGTGTCCGCAGGCAATGATTTGACCGGTAGGGGTCTCTATGACTTTGTTTAGCTTCCCCTGCCGGTAAAGACCAAATTCATCAACTGGTAGTGCATCTACATTGGGGTGTCGGTATATCTTGGTCCATTTTAATTCCCCACCGGGGCTGATACGGGCAATGAAGCCGTTGTGGCTATCGTCCGGATGCCAGCCACCGCCGGTTGCCTCGCCACAAAAAATAATATCACCATTAGCAGCCTCTATAAAGTCCAGTACATTGTACTTCCAATTGTTAGAAAACGGTTCTGACGGCAAGGGGGTACGCCATTCCACTTCTTCCATTTCAGGGTTCAATTTGTTGATCCAGCCGTTGTCTGAAGCCCAGATGTCCTCTGGATTGACTACAGAGAAATAGTAATAACTACCACTTTCAGAAACGTGCATGCTTGTGGGTTTGCCGACTGGACCTTCAAATTCAAACGAATCAAGCTTCTCTCCGTTTGGTAGCAGTTTTACAATTTGAGAGCCATATTCTCCCCCAGCGCCTTGATTGTCAAAATAGCTATTTAAATAAACTAAGTTTCCATCTGATGTGAATTGCAAGTCATCGCAATTATTACTGGTAACTCCTCTTCTGTATTTTCGATCCCAATTTGTTGTCAAATGACTTTTATCAACGCTTTGTATGAGCACTTGAGATCTTCCATCTGAAACTGTATTGCCGTATAAGTATACTGTATTGTTATTGCATATCATGCCATTACAAATCACAGTTTCGTTATTAGACGGACTTAGGACATCATATGTCTGTATATCTTGGAAGTGGGAATCAATTAAGTGTATTCTTGTTGGACGCCCTTGAAAAAGACCATGCGGATGCCCAATGAGTATGATAGTATCACCCATACTTGCAAGCCTGTTGCTTCCTTCAGGAAATAATGATGGATATAGACGAGATTGAATATGTTGCCCTGAAGGCAAAAAGGAAGACACGTAAGAGCATGACCTAAACACAGTATCGTAATCACAGAAATTTCCCGAAAGAAGCACAATGCTACTATCAACATATTTAAGGTCAATATATTCGTCTGTTATACCGCTTTCAAAGCTATGCAGTTGACTGTAGGTGTCCACGGATTGTGCAGCCACTATGCTAAAAGTGAAAATTGACAATAGAATGATAAAGAAACGCATATTACAAAGTTATATACGTGCAGCTCCAGAGTCGGAGCTGCACGTTTGTGGTTTACAATTTACTTAGCAAGCATCACTTTGCGGCGGTGCAGTATTTCTTTATTCTTGCTTATCGTGACGATATACAAGCCTTCCGCCCAGTCATTTGTCGGAATAGTGACATTGGCTTCTTGTATTCGGCTGTTGTGCACATTCTTGCCAAGAAGGTCTGTAACATTAAGCTGTGCTTCAGGGTAAGCACCCATCCTAATATTCAGCTGACCACTGAATGGGTTAGGAAAAACAGATAGTTCATCTTCAGTGGTCGCAGGAGTAGCTCTCCCCTCTAGTCCCAATCTGAACTCACTGTGATTGCGCAGGGGTAAATCCTCTGTAAGGACATCACCGGTTAGGGCATAGTACAATGATTTTGCATACCCGGCATAGCGATGCTCTTTATGAGCAATAAATTCAAGGCTGTCAAGTTCGGAAACAGTGGCTTGAAAACTTGGCCCTTCTGATAGCCTATCTAAGTTTAGGAGTTGTACTTTTATGAAGTCGGCAAGTGGCTCTTCGGTGGGGTTAATATTAGTTAAAAACGCCTCTGCGGCTTCCAGATCATCTTCGAAGATATAAGAGCTGAAAATAATTGTTGCTTCTTCATCAGCCTCTTCTCCAGAAAACAGAGAACGGGCATCAGAATAATCTTCATTTATGACGTACAACTCAAACAATTGACGTTTAGCACGCTTCAGGCATCTTTCATAGTCCTTGCGCTGCTCGTCATTGGGCAGCAAAAGACTAATCTCCGTATTCAAAAAAGAAATAGCTTCCTGTGTTGCAGCCATCGTTCTCTGTGGGCTGCAAAGCGTCTCTTCCTCTTCCGGAGGGGTAACTAAATCTGATCCGGCAATGGCACAAGCATCTGTGGGGTTCCCCAACTCAATAATCGACACATTGGGGTGAGCTTTAACAGCATCTTTGCAATCAATTACGTTATCAGCCGGCTCAACATATACAAAAGGATCAGGGTTGCCAGTGATGTCATACGTGCTGCTGCTAGGGTTGCCTAAGTGCGTAAAACAGTTATTTGCTGGTTGACTAAATCCTGCGCCTAAAAATGATATTGTTGCCCCATCCAGATATGTGTCAGCAAAGTAAGTATCAAAGCAATTTTCATGAAACCCTATGCCTTCAGAATCTTCTGCACTGTAAAGCCCCACAAAGTTACCATCAAATTTATTTCGGAAAACACGATTGACAGAATTGCCGCTATTGAGGCTTACGGAGCCAAAAGCCGCAGCAAAATCGTTGTTATGGATTTCATAAAAGTTATCCCCTTCCATCCAGGCGTCGTAGAGCCCCGTAGCAAAATTGTTATTCAGGATACTGTTTTCATCAATTGTGGTTCCCAGCGCCCGTACTCCGGTCTCTGCGCCATAAAACAGGTTGTCCCTTATCACGGAGCCTATACCTGCTGATACGTTTGCAAATAAAATATCATTTTCTCCGCTGTGAAATTCGTTGCCCTCAATAAGAAAAGAACCTGATTCTGTCACAATGCAGTTCATGGTAATATCATTAAAGACGTTACCACTCACCTCGACAAACTGACAATTCCAATTTGTGACACTCCATTTCCCCCCGTTTTGTACGCAGTTCCTGATGTAGCTGCCATTGGCAGACGGCTGAAAGGCGATGAACTCTACTATCCGGCGAGTATTATTAAAGGTGCTGTTCTCTGCTTGTAGAATACCGTTACCATGCTGAGCCATATCAGGCCATGGCAATGGAGGGAACATTGAAACTGCTGCACTACTTGTATTTTCAACAACTGAACCATTCTTTATGGAAACATCAAAGTCTGTATTGCCACCCGTTACCCGGATTCCTTGCCAGGTATCATCGCAACCATTGGTCAGCAACCCTCCATCAACAATTAGCTTAGCGTTTTTTTCTAAATCAATAGTGGATTCTTTTGACAAGTATACCTCTGAGGTAATCGTAAGCGTAGCATCACTAGACACAATTATGTCTCCATAAATACTGATAGGGCTGTCAAAAGTAGTATTTCCAGTGACTACTATATTACAAGTGCTTGCTGTGAGGTCTTCACAGGATACATAATCATGATGGTTAGTAGTCATCAACGTTCTGTGCATCCTATTCAACTGCGCTGGCGTAAGGTACTTTTTTGACATGGAGAAATTTGTACTCATCAAATTATCGCAACCCTGTGTATGAAATTGATTCATGATGGAATGCCCTAGTTCGTGATTAGCGGTGATAGGAACTCCGTCCAAATGCCATTGAGCAATTGTCTCATTGGGGATATTACTATACTCTGGAGAATAGATACCACCAAAATTGACCCTTGCGTAGTACTCAGTATAAAAATTCGCCATAATTATAAATTGGTCCTGATCAGAGTCATAAGGTGCCGCCAGCCTTGAGCATCCACTAAATATTGGAATATTGTCATTCCAGGGAGCGGCTATTGTCTCGTTGTTGTTTACCGCATCTTCTAAATAAGCTAAGTGCCCGCCATTTTCAACAAAGAAAAAATTGATTGCATCGGGATATTGCATATTAAATTCATCGATAACCTTTTTAAGCTCTGGCCAAGTACTGTTGTTGTTATTGTCTATATCCGCTGGGCAAAAATCAGCAAATGAGTAATCCGTCATTTGCTGAGCCCGTGCATAATAGTCCCATGCATCTGTATTTGCAATATAGTGGGTGTTTACATTGACTCTTATGTTTGAGTCATAGGGATAGCTTTCTCCCGGAGAGCAGTTGTCTGTATCTTCTACGCGTTCCCACCGGTCATTCATCCTCTTGACAATTTCATCAATGATGCTTATCGTGAATGGATCATTAGGAGGAAAAGTACCCGTTCCATCATCACGCGTTAAGAATACGAAATTACAATTTAAATACAAAGGTGTGGAGCAAGTCGTTTTTGAGAAAAATTGCACGTTATTTAGCTGGTTCAGGATTGCCGCATTACCAGGACCATCCATCGGGCAGCTAAAATCATGTTGCTGGGCAAAGGCCTGAAGCACGATAGCACTTAAAAACGCCGTGAAAAGTAAATTTTTCATTTGGAAAATATTTAGTGACTGACCTTTCGCACGCGAAAGGTTATGATAATTGAAAAAATTAGCAGTATTCAGGGTGCTTGGCACAGCAATCCCACTCAGTGCATGGCACTGAAAAAGCACTCGCATGAACAAGTTAATCAAAGCCTTACCCCAAAAGAGGGGTGGCTAGCCCGTTTGGCGGCCCAATTGCAGGGACATAGGCTTTGAGCCTTTGCACCTCTTGAAAAGCCGCCCTGAGGGCATTGACATAAATTTTGGTTTTTAGGGCAAAGTGGTTGGTCTGCTCTTTTGCAGACAGCAGTTCGAGTTTAGTCCAGGCAATCATGGCAGCAAAAACATGGTTGCACTGGGATGTCTCGTGCTTGGTGGGGGACTTTTCCAGCCCCACGTTTTGTTTGAGCGATTTGTGGAATACCTCCACTCCCCAGCGTGTCCCGTAGGTTGTGCAGATAGCTGGGCCGCTTAGCTCCAGATCGTTGGTGACCAGGTACAAGTCTCCAGTTGAGCCGTCTTGGTTTATAAAGACCTGTTTGACCAGCTGGACTTGGAAGTCCAGCCCTTTAAGGTAAACAGTAATGGCCTGGCCTGCTTGCAGTTCTAGCCCGTCGACTCGGTGGAACTTGCCTTCCAGTTTGTCTTCCATGGTAAGGGCAGCCTTGCGGTTGCTCTTTAAGGCACTGATAAAATGCTTGCCCAGCTCATAGTGCACGAACTCAAAGTTCTCCTTGGCAGCAAACCAAGTGTCCCAGACCACATAGCGGAAGGGCACGCGGTTGTATTTGACAAGTGCAAAAAGCTGGTCGCGCAGCATCTCGTTCTTGCTGCGGGGGCTGCGCTTCTTTACCTGCCCGCTTTTGGTATCCACGTATTCTTGCGACTTGCGCACGATCTCAAAAGCAACAGGCAGCTCTATGCCCTGTGGGCTCTGGTAAAGGAAATTCAGGATGTTGATCCCTTTGGTGTGCCCCGCTTTCGGCTTCTTGGAGTGGTCCCAGTGCCAAGTGACCACTTCATTCTCCGTAGAGTGCGGCTTCTCCTCGATCGTGTCATCTATCTTGATGACCGCGTCCGGGTGCTCCACTTTACGTACCAAAGGCTTTATGCAACGCCAATAGTCCTTTGCCGTGAAGGCTTCCTGCCCTAAAAAACGGCTGATCTTGTCATGGCTCAGTGCCTGATCGGTCAGCTCGGACAAGCCGGTGGCTGTCGCCATGCGAAACGATGCCAGCAGGTAGTCCGAATACAAGTCTAGTAACTTTGGGTCTTTCATCTTTCGCTCCTTTGAGCTGCAAGATAACTGCCCTGACATTATTAATCAATTTTCCAAATATTTCGCGTGCGAAAGGTCAGTTAGTGATAAAAAAAGAGCGATTATGGCAGATAGCGCAACTGGTACAACAACACGAATACATTTCTTTCACTTTGACTGAAGAGAAGCGCTGTTTTACAGAGCTATCTATTGATATTTTTGAGTTACGCTTACAAAAATAGCCCCCCCCCCCCGCAGAATTCCAAATATTTATGAATATTTTTTAACAAGCACCAATTGTTCATTCCCCTACTCTCTCATAGGCAGAGTCTATCACTCTCCCGCCATCAACTCCCGCACACGCATCTGCAACAGCGCCTCCGCAATCCCATCCCGAAAAACATTAAACTCACTTTCCGTAAATGTAAATTGTAAGTTAGCCTTGCCCGTATCCAGGATGATGCGGAACTGTCCGTCGTGAAACAAGCTGGAGTTGGGCGCAAACTCAATATGCAGCAGCCATTCCGCCCAGCGCTTGAATTCGGCTTGGCTGAAGCCCGCCAGCAGGTTGTTGAAGTGGACGCCCACCCGTTTACAGCCGGTACATTGCCCGACGCTCATGCTGCCGTTCATTAGCAGCACCTCGGTTTTACATTTCATACTGTTTTCTGTTTGTTTTACACTACCACCCCAAATCCACCATCATCCGCACAAACACATTCCGGCCCGGGCTCACCGGCGCGCTGCCGGTGCCACCGCTGTGCGCCCCGCCGCTCGCTGCGCCCTGTATGTTGGCCCGCCGTACATCGAGTAGGTTGCGGGCACCCAGCGTCAGGTCGATGCGCTCTTTCCAGAAGGATTTGGTGAGGGTAAAGTCTGCCATCGTAAAGCCATCTTGTATGCGCTGCCCGGCAATGGTGTTGCCCTCCGCATCCGTGGTGGGGAAGAAATTGACCTGCCGGTCATTGACGCGCACGAAAAGAGAAGCGCTCAAACCGGCCTTCAGCCAGCGGTAGGTGGCGCTGCCGCTGTACTCCATAGCGTAGGTGAACGCATCCAGCTCCGGCAAGTCCTCGCTCGCCGGGTTGTAGTAGCCGATAGTGGAGGCATTGGCAGACAGTTCCAGCCGGGGCGTGCTGTAGCTGAGGGAAAAGTTGATGCCCTGTGTTTTGTACACCGCCTGATTGAAATAGGCAAAGCGCAGGGTGGAGGTGTCAATAGCCGGGGCGATGCCTTCGTCGGTCTCGATGTACTCAAACAGCTCAATCTTGTCGCGGATGTCGTTGTAGAAGCCTTTGATTTTGCCCTTGAGGCGCCATTCGTCCCCGCGCTGCTCGTAGAATAGGCCCAACTGCAGATTGTCCGAGCGCTCCGCCCGCAGATTGGGGTTGCCGAGGATGAAGTGGTTGATATCGATAAATTCGAAAAACAACTCCTTCAAGTCCGGGCTGCGGAAGCCTTGGCTGTAGGAGCCGCGTAGGGCCCACTGCTCATTCAGCCGGTACTTCAGGTGGAAGGAAGGCACGAGCGGGGCTTCGTAGCGGGTATTGTAAGCGTAGCGCAGCCCGGCTTCTGCGGTCAGCGCTTCCCATGGCTGATAGCGCAGGCTGCCGAATGCCGCGTAGTCGCCAATTTGCGAAAAGCCTTCCCGGCTGCTCAGGCTGTCTTGTATGCGTTGGCCCGTCGCGTCATCGTACCGCAGGTCCACGCCTACCTGAAAATTCAGTGGGCTGTCGGCGTACTGACTGGCGAAGGTGGCGCGCAGCATGGCACCGGAGAAGCGGGCGGTGTCCTGCATGCCGGGTACTTCAAGCTGCTCGTTTTCCTCAAAATTAGTGCGCAGGGTGCGCTTGTAGCGGCGGAATTGGTTGTAGCCGGTGGTGGCTTGCAGGTAGTAGTTTTTCCCGACTTGCCCTTCGTAGGCCAGGCTGTGGTTGATGCGCCGGGTCAGGTAAAAGTCGTCAAAAGCGTAGGGCTTGAACTGTGGGCGGCGGATGTTGCCCAAGTTCTGCACTTCCTCATCGAAGAAGCTGCCGGTGTAAAACAGCTTGCGCTTGTCGTCCAGCCGGTAGCCGAGGTAGGCATCGGCAAACCACTGCTCCCTGGGGTTCCAGAGCACGGAGCGCAGGCTGTCGTTTTCACTAAAGCCGCCGAACACATCGTAGCCGCCGTTGAGGCGCAGGGTGATATCATCGGTCAGGCGGGCACCGAAGGCAGCAGCGTAGCGGTTCTCGCCCCGGGCTTCCACCTGACTCGTCAGATTCAGGTCGTAGCGGTCGAGCTGCGATTTTTTGGTGATCAGGTTGATGACGCCGCCCAGGGCATCCGTGCCGTAGCTGACCGACATCGGGCCTTCTACGATCTCCACCCGCTCGATGTTGTTGAGGTTGAGCTGACTCAGGTCGATATTGCCATCCTGTCGGCCGATCACGGGAACGCCGTCCACCATGATTTTAACATTCTGCCCGTCGATGCCCAGCAGGCTCATACTGCTGCCCAGTACCATATCCTGCCGGATGCGGATGTTGGCTTCCTGCTGCAGCAGCTGTTCCAGATTGGTAGCGCCCCGCTGCTCAATCACTTCCTCCCGTATGGTGATGACATCGTGCACGGCGTTGCGGCTGTCGGTAGGCGCGTACTGCGCCGTCACAATTACATCCTGCAACTGCAGCGCCCAAAGCGACGAATCGGGCGGCAGCGAAGCTTGACCATACAGCGGGGGGCAAGTACCAATCGTAATGAAGAAACAACAAACAAAAAATATCGTCCTCATGTGCTCTTGTAGGTTACTTCGCGATTGCTTGACCATCGAATATTATCCATTTGCTCTTCTTTTCTTCAGGTAAGTGTGACACCTACGGCGTCAATTAAAAGATGAAAGCTGTTTTTACGAATAGTCGACCCCATTGGGGTCGTACAATAGTAACTCAAACTTAAATAGTGGCTTCGACTCCAGCGGACCTGCCTGCCATGCGCAAGCAGGCAGGGTCGAACTTCTCATCTATAATCTCCCTCCAGCTTTCCAGCTCCGGAATGCCCGGCTTGCGCTTGCCAAAGAAGTACACGATGAGCTCACCCTGTGCATCGTACACTTCCAGGCCGGTAACGATGCCATCCTTGGTCGGCTTTTTCACCACCCAACTCTCCGCGATGCCCTCTAGGTTGAGGTGCAGGTTGAAGTCCGGGTCCATCACATTGAACCACTGCTCCATCGGGATCAGCTTTTTCACCGGCCCGGTGTGGATTTGGATGCAGCCGGGGCTGTTGACGAAGACCATAATCGGCACTTCGTTTTTTGCCGCCGCTTCCAGCACTTTAACCACTGCTTCGTTGGGCACCTTTTGGGTAAAGCCTTCCGGCGCCAGGCGCAGGGCCTGTGTCCGTTGCAGCTCGTACTTTTTCAGCAGGGGGAAGAAATCATGCGTGTCCTGCAGCTTGCGCCATTCTTCCTGAAAAGCGGCTGCGTCGATTTCTGAGTCCGGGATCACGTTAGGCGCCGCTACCGGGCTATGGTCTACGGTTGCAGGCGTACTTTGGTCTTCCGCCCGGTACTTGTTGACTAATGCCTCGTAGGCGGCTTGGTCCGACTTGTTGGTCAGGTATATTTTGTGGACTGCCGCTCCGCGTTGATTGAAAAACTGCAGGCTGTGCAGCACTTTGCCCCGGCCCGGCACTTCCACCGCATAGCCGTATTCCCATTCCCACATGAACAGCCGCAGGTCGATATCGGGATTGACTGCCACGCCCATCTTGCCGTCGTGCATAAAGGAGACGTTGTGGTATACGCCTTTACGTTCATGCACAACGTATTCATTGCGCGTAAGCGCCATCACATGGCCGAGGCTTTCCACCTCCTGCAGCAGGCTCTGCCAGCCCCCGCTGAGGCGCGTGGCGGTGCTGCCCAGTTGCAGCTCGAGCAATTCCATTTCGCTTACGCCCAGTGCCTCCGCTGCATTGCGGATGCGCAGTTTGGGCTGTTCTGACTTCAGCGCTTCATACCGCGCCTGTAATTCCGGATTAATGCTTGTTGTTGTCTTCATGGTATAGCTGTTTCTTCATTTTGAAAAAGATCCACCGCCGTAGGGCAGGTGAGAATATGTGGCAAGGCTTCTCCTGGCGTCCGCACCACCCGGGCTTTAAGCCCAAACCCCTGTGCAATCCCCTCGGGGGTGAGCACCGTTTCGGGTGGGCCGCTTTTCAGCAAATGCCCGCCGCGCAGCAGCACGACCCGGTCGGCGTACTGCATCGCCAGGTTGAGGTCGTGGAGGATCGTGAGTATGCCAAGGCCTGCCTCATCCGCCAGCTTTCGCAAAAGGCTGAGCAATTGCTGCTTTTGCGCAATATCCTGACTGGCGGTGGGCTCATCGAGCAGTAAAAAACGCTCACCGGACTCGCTCTCCCGGTGCACTTGCGCTAGTACCCGCGCCAGCTGCGCCCGCTGTTGTTCTCCACCGGAAAGCGTGCGGATGTCCCGGTCATCATACCCGCTCAGTCCCACCTGTTTGAGGCAAAGCCGGGCAATCTCCCGGGTGCGCCCGCCCGGTTCCTGCCCCTGATACGGATAGCGCCCCATTTCCACCAGGTCGATCACGGGCATGGAGAAGGGCAGTTGGACTGATTGGCTGAGCACAGCCCGGACTTTTGCCAACCCGGCAGCCGGCCAGTCTGCCAAAATTTTGCTGTTGATGCTTACCGCACCTTCATCCGGCGTAACCTCTCCCGCCACGGCTTTCAGCAGGGTCGATTTGCCGGCCCCGTTGGCACCGATGAGCGCTACGAGTTCTCCGGCACGTACCTGTACCCCTGCTTTCCGCAGAATCCAGCGGCCTGACTTCCGTACTCCGATGTGGTTTGCTTCGATCATAAGCTGCGTTTGGTTTTGAGCAATAGCCAGATAAAAAATGGCGCGCCGAGCAGAGCCGTCAGGATGCCAATTGGCAATTCAGCGGGTGCAATCAGGGTGCGGGCGGCGGTATCCGCCCAGACCATTAACAATCCGCCGAGCAGGGCGGAGCCTAACAGCAAACTGCGGTGGCGCGGCCCCTGTATCAGTCTTACCAGGTGAGGGACGACCAGCGCCACAAAGGCAATCACCCCGCTCACCGCCACGCAGGCACCCACGATAAGCGCCGCGCAGCCGATGACGATCCATTTGGTACGCTGCGTATTCACGCCGGTGTAGGCCGCTTCCCGCTCGCCCAGCAGCAGCAGGTCGAGTTGGCTCGACTGCCGCCAGAGGATAAAGGCAGGCAGGAGCACCAGCGGTACCAGCAGCGCGAGCATCTGCCAGTTGGCACCGCCCAGGCTGCCCAGTGTCCAGAAGGTGATATCGCGCAGCTCATCCTCGTCAGAGAAGTAGGTCATCAGCCCGGTAAGGGCACCGCCCAGGGCTGTGATGGCCACGCCCGCCAGCAGCATCGTCACTACGGAGGTGTAGCCCTTGCTGCTCGCCAGCCAGTAAACCAGGAAGGTGGTGAGGAGGCTGCCGGTGAAGGCCATTACTGTGACTGTTGCGTAACCCAGCCAGCTTCCAATCACGCCCAGAACGGAGGCGGAAAACAAAATGCCTGCTACCGCAAACACCATCGCCCCGCTCGTCACGCCAATCAGCGCCGGGTCGGCCAGCGGATTACGGAAGAGCCCCTGCACCGCTGCCCCGGCAATGGCGAGGCCGCCGCCCACGAATACACTCAGCAGGATGCGGGGCAGGCGGATGTCCCAGACCAGGTAAGTCAGCGTTTGTGGCAGCCCGGCTTCCAAACCCAGCAGGCGCTCGCCCAGCACCAGGCCGACCTGCTGTACCGGCAGGCTGTACGCCCCGATCAGCAGGGCGCATAGCGCAGAAATGGCCAGCAACAGCGTCAGCACGGGAGGCGACAGCAAACGGGAAAGGGAACGGTATTTGGGCAGGCTTTGTATCATGTTTTTTTTAATTCAGCGTGTAGGCATCCGGCAACGCTTGCAGCCGCCCGGATAAATCCGCGGCGGCACGGGCTGCTCTCGGCGTAAAGCCTAGCAGGTACAAGCCATCCATGCCAATGATATGACCTTGCTGCCCCGCCGGCGTTTGCGCCAGCCCGGGGATTTGCAACAGGCCTTCCACGCCGCCCAGGCTCTGCAGCCCGCTGTCGAACAGCAGCAATACCTCGGGCTGTGCCTCCATCAGGCCTTCTGCGGATAGGGCGCGGAAGCCTTCAAAGGACTGCACGGCGTTCTGTCCGCCCGCCAGTTCGATCATGGCGGAAGCAGCCGTGTTTTTCCCGGCTACCATCAGGCTGCCTTTGCCGCGGGCGTAGATGAAAAGTACTTTTGGGGTTTCTTCCATCGCCTGCCGGGCTTGCTGCAGCTTGGCTTTGTCGGCTTCGTAGGTTTGGCGCAGCCGCATCAGTTCCTCGTTCAGCCCCAGCTTTTCGCTGATCTGTTCAGCTTGCGCCAGGGGTTTGTCCAGCGTAAATGAACCGTCGAGCCAGAGCACCTCCACTCCGGCGGCTTCCAGTTGCTGCAGGGCGGCGGAGGCTTCATCTGTCCGTTCCGCCAGCACCAGGTCGGGCTGCAGGCTGAGCAGCGCCTCTACATTGAGCTGACGTACATGCCCGAGCTTTGGCAGCTGCGCTACCTGTGCCGCCGGATAGGTGCTCGTCACGTCAATGCCTACGATTTTATCGCCCTGCCCCAGCTCGTACAGCAATTCGGTGACGCTGCCGGAAAGAGAGACGAGGCGCTCATAGGAAGTCTCCTGTGTGGCTTGTTCGGTAGCGGACGGGGCGTTTTGACAAGCATTCAGGCTTAGCCCCAGGGTAAGTATACCCAGAAAATGGATTAGAAACCGGTTCATGGGGCTACGATTAAGGGTTGGGAGATCGGTGCCGTGCCGGGCGTTTGCACCTGCAGCCAGTAGGTGCCGGCGGGCAGGTGGCTTACCGGAATGCTTACCGTTTGAAAACCGGCAGGCTCTTCACTTACAGCCGACCAAACGGACTGTCCGGTGGCATTGAATACATTCAGCTGTACCGGGGCGGCTTGTTTTAGCGTCAGTGCGACGGTAGCTCTTTCCCGGGCAGGATTGGGGAAAACGCTCAGGTCTTCAAACAGGGGGTGATCAACCGTATTGACGATGCCCATATTGGTTTCCTGGAAGACGATATTGCCGGTGCTCGACCCTTCAAAGTCGACAAAGAAGAGCTTCCAGACTTCTCCATTAGCGGCCTTTACAAAATAGACGCGGTCGGCAGGCAGTGCCCAGGAAAAAGTGCCCAGATCAAAGTTCTTCCAGTCATGGCCGATGATGTCGAGGTCGGTGCTCAGGGAATCTTCGTACCCTTCAAAGGTAATGGTGGCAGGGTCAATGCCATCGACCTGAGCGACCTCCACGCCAGGACCGGAAAGGGTACCGGTGAGCAGATAGTTGAGGGTACTCCCTTCATTATCATCCAATGGGGTGGAGTAGCGGGTGAAAAGCAAGTCCCAGTCACCTGCCTTAGGGATAAAGTCCACCACAACATTACTGCTGAATGACCAGTATACTAAATCGTTATCCGGAAAGTCTGCTTTGTTAAGGGTATGCGACTGTTCATCGCTGCCGTTCAGATTCGCATAGCGGAAGTGGTAGGTAGTACCATCCAGGCTGATGATTTCCAGTTTTTTGAAAGTCTCATTGCGCAGTTTGAGCACAAAAAGGGCTTGTCCCTGCACAGACTGCGTAGCCGGATTATACTGCCCCCAGCCATAGTCCAGTGGATTGCCGGGGTCGCGCATTTGGTTGAAAGCACCTCCGTTAGTCCAGTTGGTTTCATCATTGAGGAGCCGTTCGCCCAGCTGCGTGAGGTCGATGTTGTCCGAAAATTCAGCACCGGGGATCAGGAATAGTTCCAGCTCCGTGCCTTCCAACCCAGCCGCTTCATTGAGGAAGATGCCCGCATCCTGCAGGCCTTGTGCAGTAAAGGCAATGTCCCAGGCATTGTGCTCGAGGCTGATGCTCTCTTGATTCCCAAATTTAAAATAAGTGGATAAGGTATAATTCGGCCCACAGGTGACTTCCCGAAACTGCTGTGCATTCAGGCTTGATGCAACGGCTATCAGGCCGAATAGGAGTAAAGGTATTCGCATGGCTTTTATTTAGACTAGATTTAAATAAGTTGATTTCTGCAAAGTAAAAGCATGGGCGGGAAGGGTTCAATACCGTTTGTTAGGCAAAATGCGGCATTGAAAATTTTAGGTAGAGGTTACCTAAAACAGGGTAATGAGCTAAGCAGCTTACCTAATTCCGGGTAGCAGGTAACCTGTCTACCAGCATGTGCAACCTCATTGCCAACGGGAACGGCAGGAGCATCCCACCTTTGCAAAGCGACAAAAACAAAAAGACTGATGAAGAAAGTAACACTCCTCGTTTGGGTATCGATGCTGCCCCTGTTGAGCCTTGCGCAGCCTCCGGAGAAGAACCTGCCCCCTGAGCATTTGCAAATTCGCTACGAGCCGCAGTGGTGGCCCGACCGTATCTTGCTCACGCCTGCTGCCGACCCTGCCACCTCAGTAACGGTCACCTGGCGTACCCGGGCGGAGGTGCGGACAGCTTTCGCTGAAATCGCGCTGGCAGACCCTTCTCCGGAGTTTGACGAGTATGAAAAGGATTATCAGGCAGCAACTGAGCTGTTGGTTTCCGAGTTTGCCCGGGCGGCCTATCATAAAGTTACCTTTAAGGATCTCGAACCCGCCACTTTATATGCTTACCGGGTAGGTGCCGGCGACTACTGGAGCGAGTGGGTGCAGTTCCGCACAGCCGCGGCGGGGCCGGAGCCTTTCACCTTTTTATATCTGGGCGATGCTCAAAACGATCTGCATGAGCATTGGTCAAGAGCGATACGTGCCGCCTACCGGGAAGCACCACAGGCGGATTGGGTACTGCACGCCGGAGACCTCATCAATCACAGCCAAAACGACTACGAGTGGGGCGAATGGTTTCAGGCGGGCGGCTTTATTCATCGTTCGATACCGGTGGTGGTGCCTCCGGGCAACCACGAATACATCAAAAATGCCGAAAAGCGCAAGGTAGGCATCTCCCCGTTTTGGGGCGCACAGTTCAACTTCCCGAATAACGGGCCGGAAGGGCTGGAAGACCAGTGCTTCTATGTGGACTATCAGGGCGCAAGGATTATCTCTATGGACTCAAATGCCGATTTTGAAAGACAAGCGGACTGGCTCGCTAACGTGCTCAAAGATAACCCCAACCGGTGGACGATCGTCACCTTTCATCATCCGGTCATTTCTCCTTCCGGTGACCGGCAGTGTGAGGAGGTACGGCAGCTTTGGAAACCGCTGCTCGATCAGTATCAGGTAGACCTCGTGCTGCAGGGGCATGATCATTCCTACGCCCGGGGTCAGGGGCTGATTACCGGTACCAATCCCTATGAGGATGATTCAAAGGTGGTTTATGTCGTCTCTGTGAGTGGCCCAAAGATGTATTCCATTACCGAGCAGCCGTGGATGGACCGGGCGGCTGAGAATACGCAGCTTTTTCAGGTAGTAGAGGTCATGGAGAAGGAAATCCGGTACCGGGCCTACACGGTAGATGGGATGCTGTACGATGGTTTTGTGATACATAAACGCCCTGGCAAAACCAATAAAGTTAAAGCCCTGAAGATCAGCTCGAAAAAAGGCCGGCGTTTCGAAAACACCCTCGCTAAGCCGGAAAGGTGATAAAAAAAGTTGAATTTTTTTATCGCTCCCTGAACCAATCAAAGTATGAGTTGTCTATAGAGTAGTTTTACTATTATTAACAAAAGCTAAACTAATTAAACGCAATGAAGTACACGTTTTTCACTTTCGCTATGCTGCTCTGCAGCCTGTTTGTTGTTAACGCACAAGATAACGCTCCCAAGACACTCTTTGATAATGGTGGCGGTAGCGCTGAGATCGGGTTTTACGTAGCGCCGGGCTATCAGCTCACGCAGGCTGCCGGTCAAACGGCGCACAGTTTTCAGGGCAGTGCCGGAGTGATTTTCAACAAGCGTTTTGCGCTGGGCGCGGCTTTCTATACGACCCTCAATGAGTTTACCCCTGAGATGGAAATGGACGACCGCCTTTACCTCGACCTGCGCTACGGTGGCGTGCGCGCGGAGTACATCCTCAACCCTGACAACCTCGTGCACTTTAGCTTTCCGCTGACGATTGGCGGTGGGGAAGCCTCTATGGACTACAAGAGAGACTTGGATTTCAGCGAGGATCCCTTTGGCGAGGACTACTTCTTTTTTATAGAGCCGGGCGTACAGGCTGAAGTTAACCTAATCAAAAATGCCCGCCTGTTTGCAGGTGCGTCTTACCGCTTTACTTCAGGTTTGGATTACGAGTACAGTAACCCGGGCAACGAGCTGGTCAACATTCAAAGCAGCGACATTAATGGGTTGGCCCTAAACCTGGGCATCCGTTTTGGTCTGTTCTAAGATAGAGTATTTAGTGAATGATAACGCCACCGGGTGCCCGATTATTTGGGTACCCGGTTTTTAATAGTAATACTACTTTATCTCTTTACTTTCTTACTAATCTGTCTTAGCATCCAGGGTTTTTCCCGGAAGTTTTTGGTAGTTTCCACCTCAGCAGCGAGCTCAAATATCTTGCTTAGGTCGCCGGGTATAAGGCCAAGCAACCGGCGGGTAAACTGAAGCAGCAGCAGATAGTGCTCCCTGTGATAGCCCACATCTTTATGCCGTTGCAGGTACACCCGCATACTTTCCAGCAGGCTGTCTACGGCATCCCACTCTTCCTGTTCGCAAAGTACCTTAAGTTGCAGGGTTTTGGTGCCCAGGTAAAGGAAAGGCTGGCGGGCCTCGATTTTTGCGCAGAGCTGCAGTACACGGTCGGTATCCCCAAGTTCGTAAGCCAGTTTTGCAGAAGTATACCAGGGCAAAGACTCCCGGAAAGCCGGTTTTAGTTTGTCCGAATGATTACCGATAAACGCCTCCACCCATTCATAATACTCAAGTTTAAGGGCCAGGGACACCATATTGCTGAAGGTGGATTCGGGAAGGTAACCATCTTCGAGCAGGTAACCTTCCTTCAGGCTTTCCTCATAGAGCTGCAGGGCTTCCTGTGCGAAGGCGGTGTCCCCGAAATTGAGGGCCCGGATGCAGTAGTTGATGGCCAGCAAATACAAATCCCGGATTTCCTGCCTGGGAAAGCCTTTTTTATACACCCTGATGTATTGCCGCAGCAGCTGGAAACTACGCTGTGCGCCCGTTACCACCACGGCCTGGTAGCAGGCATGGTAGAGTAGTACTGCCGGATGCTCCAACAGGCTGGGGCGTTTTTTAATTTCCGCTTCAATAGCAGGGATCATGCCGATTTTGTAAGTCTCCTGGTTGATGACCGAGCGGGCATGTGCCAGGCAAGTTTGCCTCAGCTTCTCCGCAAAGTAATAGGCATCGAGCAAATCAGTGGCCTGTTGCAGGTTGGTTGGCTTGGTACGGTCGTGGCTGTCGATAAAGTCGTACTGCTCCCGCTCCAGGTGGTAAGCGAAGTGCAGGCTGTCGGCAGCGTGGTTGTCCTGAGGTTTGTTCAGGCTTCGCGCCTTTTTCATACTGCGCTGAAAAAGTGGCTGCTGCTGTCGCTGCCGGAGTGCTTGCAGCAGGTGGGTGTAATGCGCCTGCTCATTCTGCTGAAAAGCCTGCCAGGCCAGGAACTGCTCGGCCAGTTTGTGAAAACGGCTAAGCAGCAGGTAGTAATCTTGTTTCCGGAAGGGCTGCCCGGGGCAGGCCGCTTTAAAAATGGCCCGGGCGTCCGGTGGTTCGGCCCGGTTTTGCCGCCAGTAATCCAGCAGCAGGGGCATCTCCTGCCTGCGGTTGAAGGCAGGGCTTTCCAGAAAAACATGGAACAACTGAATCTCTGAAGAACGGAAACTTTGCAAAAGCTGGAAGGCAACCGGGCGTTTCAATCTGTAGTTTTTATAGTTTAAAGAATTGAAAATCAATTGTAAAGATAATTTAAAGCTTGTATAAATAGTATAAATTGTTCTTGCAGCACCCTCTCAATACCTGCATTTTAGCAGCATGAAAAAGAATATCATGATGGTACGCTACACAAAAAGAGCCTTGCTGAGCCTGCTGGGCGGGATGATTTGCTGGAATTTGCACGCCCAACTGGAGCGGGAGAACGTGCAGGTCATAATGGACCGCTTCGACCTGATGGTGGTGAAAACCGGGGATATGGACGGTGACGGAGATGAGGATGTGGTAGCGACCTGTAATGGCTGGGACGGGCACATTGCAGTTTTTGAGAATCTGGACGGACAAGGCCACCTGTCCTGGCCGCGTTTGTACGGTGATTCGGCCTGGGCCGTCAGCCGCAACTTTCAGGGCGAGTTTGAGCTGGCAGATATGGATCAGGATGGCGATCTGGATGTCGTGGATGCCTACCGCGCACGGGAAACGGTACCGTATTGGGCCAACGATGGCTTGGGGCATCTGCAGCCGGGCAGTAATGAGCCTTACCATCACGGTCCTGTAAAGCCTTACGAGCGGTTAAAGGTCGGGGATATAGATGGCGATGGCTGGCCGGATGTAGTGATCGGGCTGGATGCTGATGTGGTATGGGTAAACCTTAGCGCTGGCAATGGTCAGGCTTTCGTACCCCAACTCGTCTACAGCGATGTTGTACATCATCCTTCCCTGGTGGACATGGAGCTGGCAGATGTAGATCAGGACGGTGACCTCGATATTTTAATGCTGGAAAATTATCACACCTCAGAAAGTACGGAACTGACCCTGCATGTTTTGGAATGGACAGGGGAGGCGTATAGCGCCCTATATCGGAGCTTTTTGGAGTCTGAACCCGACAAACATGCCTGGTTTGACTGTGATATGTCAGTCGTGGACGTCACAGGTAATGGCTTCCCCGATGCGGTCTATTCCCACACTGGTCACGGCGCCTACGACCGGGCGTATACGGCTTACCTTCAATTAGCAACCTGGGGGGAGGCCCAGATTTTTTGGCAAAGCGGAGAAACTTCTGGTATGATTGCCCACACGATGGCGGATGCAGACCAAGATGGGGACACGGACCTTATTGCCTATCAGCAAAATCTGGGCTATGTCTGGATGGAGCGTATGCCGAACGGTCAGCTTGGCTTCACCAATAACCTGATCGATGGCACGCCAACCGGGGTCAAACTGGTTTCGGCTGACCTCAACGGAGATGGTATAGCCGATCTGCTTACCTATGGCGACGATAATGACCTGTTGTCCGGTTCTGTTCCAATCTTTTGGAGAACGGGCTCCTTAAACAGCCAGGCTTCACCCGCTTTGCTCAACCGTACTACGTCGTTCCTGCGGGATATCCTGCCCTGGGATTGGGATTCAGATGGGCAAACCGATCTAATGTTTTGCGATGATACAGGCATCGCCTGGTTGCGTAACGAAGGTGCAGGTCAAAATTTTGAAACGCCGGTTTCACTGTGGGATGCTCCGGCCGGGCTTGGCTTTTTTGAGTTTGCTGCCTTCGATGGAGACGATTTGCCAGATGGTGTAGGAACCTTCTCCTCCGGTGCTGTGAATTGGTTGCCGGTGATTTGGAACAGCAGCACAGGGGATACCCTGTCTTTTCCACAGTTTGAACTCCGGCAGGGGCATCATTTTGATGTCGCTGATGCCGATGGGGATGGCGATCAGGATATCGTGCTGCTTACGCGCGAAAGCGGAGTGGTGCTGTTATGGAATGAATGGAGCAACGGAGGCAGCTTAACCCCTCAGGTGGTGCTCCCGGGCCAATTCGGGGCCGCTTATGCGTATTCCGGCATTCTGATGGATGATCTTGATCAGGATGAGGATGCAGACCTTGTACTCCGTCTCAATGATGGGACATTTTTTGCCCTCCAAGAGGGGGCGAGTGGTCAGTTTAGCGATTTGCAGGAAATCGGGGGCATGTTTGGCGTAGACCATTTGTTTGCCGGGGACTATGACATGGATGGGCGGCAGGATTTACGTGGGCGGTACGTTATTCAAGGCATTCAGGGGGTGCTGGGAATGGTGTCCTATGATACGGTTCAGCAGGCATTTACGCCCGCATTGGAGCGTGGCTATGCTGGAAACACTTACATAATCACTGAGGAAAGGCTCAACACAGACAGCTTGCCGGATTATGTGACCGGGGAAGGCTTCTCCTTTAATGTAGGGGCAACGGGTTTTATCTCCACCCCTTTCCTGCCATCGCCCTTTGATCATTACCTGCCCCCGGCTTTATATCAGAATGCCTGCCGGGCAGACCTAAATGGCGATGGCACCCCTGAATTGATCACCGGTAGTCAGGAGATTATGGCCTATCAGCCCAACTTTTCCAGTCAGCAACTGGTACAGGGGCAAATGGTCTGGGATACAGCCCTCACCTGTACTTTCAGTACGGATTGGCCAGGACTCCCCGATGGGCAACTGCTGCTGGAAGGACAGGACGGGCCTCAACAGGTGTTCACACCCACCGCCACGGGCTACTATGTCGGCTATCTCCCCAATGACACCACTGCCTATACGCTCGCTCCGGTATTGCCCAATGACTACTGGCAGGCTTGTCCGGCCGATACTATGCTGCAAGGAACCGGGCCGCACGAGGTAAATTTCGCCGTGTCACCAACCGTTTCCTGCCCCCTCATGGAACTGGATATGGCGCTAAGTCCGGTCCGGCAGTGCTTCCACTCCAATATAGTGCTGCATTATGATAACGCTGGCACGATATCTGCGGACTCTGTGGTGATTCAGCTGTTTTTTGATAGCAGGATGACACCGGTATCTGCCTCTGTGCCCTGGAGTATGCAAACCGATACGTCCCTGACTTTTGAGCTGGGCACTATTGAGGTGGAGGCAGAAGGTGAGGTAGTGGTTCAAATGGAGCCGAACTGCGAACAACTGATCCTTGGCGAGGTGCTCTGCTATCAGGCACGTATCAGCCCGGATACCTTATGCGCGCCTGGCTTGACCGATTGGGAAGGGGGCAATCTCCGGGCGACTTACCGCTGTGAGCAGGACAGCCTGAAGTGGAAAATCGAAAATACCGGCTTTGGCCCGGTGAGCATTCCTGTGCCTTACGAGCTCAACATCGTTAATGATGATATTGTGCTTTTGCAGAGTGGAGGGCTTGAAGTTTTGCCGGGGGAATCCATCTTGCTTGCTGCGCCTGCCGATTCCACCGCCTATCTGCTGGAAGCTGCGCAGCCGGAAGGGCACCCCTCACCCGAACCAATCCGACTTTTAGCACAAGGCTGCCTGGCGCCTCTGGATACCGGTCTGGTAACTGCCTTTCCCAACGACAACGGGAGTGTCTTTGAAGCAGAGCAGTGCCGTCCGGTCATAGGAGCTTATGACCCCAATGTAAAAGAAGCCTATCCCCGAGGGTTTGGCCCCGACCACCTCATCCCCGCAGAACAAGAACTGCAGTACACCATTCACTTTCAGAATGTAGGTACCGATATGGCCCGGAACGTGACCATTCGGGATACCCTCCCGGCAGAGCTTGACCTGAGCACTTTCCGGGCGGAGGGTGGTTCGCATGAGCATCAGTGGCATTTATTGCCGGATCGGATATTGGTGGTCGAATACCCGGAGATTTTGCTGCCCGACAGCACCAGCAATGAGCCGGAGAGCCATGGAGTTTTTGCCTTTTCCATTCAGCCTCTTGCCGGCATTCTTCCTGCTGCCCTCATTGAAAACCGGGTGGGCATTTATTTCGATTTCAACCCTCCCGTCATTACCAATACGGTAACTCATCAGATTGAAAAGCCGGTATTGGTTTCCGTGGTGTATGCCAGCCTTTGCCCGGGAGCGGTTTACCTGGGGCAGGCGCTATATGCAGATACCATTCTGGAAGAGCGCTTTGTGGCACCCTTACGAGATAGCGTGGTTTGGCATCATGTGGATGTATTGACCCTACAGGATACCACCGTGGTGGAAGTCGGGCTTGCAGAAGCAGGCTGGTGGGAAGGAGTACTTGTTCAAGGCGACACAGCTGTAACGGAGACCTATCTCAGCCATGCCGGTTGCGACAGCCTGGTGCGCTACGAAATAAGTATCCTCACCGGCCTGTCTGAATCAGTAGGGATTGGCGGGTGGTCTCTGGCGCCCAATCCCGCCCGGAGTTTTTGCACCTTGTCCGGCCCGGCAGTCCCGGCGGTAGTCCGTATCCTTACGGCTCAGGGACAGTGCCTGCAAACGCTGACTGTAGTGCGTTCTGACCGGGAGCGCCAATTGCCCCTACAGGTACTGCCACAGGGTTTTTACTGGGTGGAGGTGCGGCATAAAGAAGAAGTTGTCCGTTTGCCTTTGGTGGTGCTCAGGGAGTAGTAGGGCGCATAGTTTACAAATCTTCCTATTTTTGTCAACACAACAAGCTATCTTGTAAGTTGGGGTTGTAAGAAAAGGACCATTGATGGATTGGAAAAATAAAGTCGTTCTCATTACCGGGTCGAGTATTGGTATTGGGCGGGAGCTGGCCGCGCAATTACTGGACAAAGGGGCCTGTGTGGTGCTCAATGCCCGTAATGCCAGCCGTCTTTCGCAAACGCTGCAGGCTTTCCAGGAGCAGGGTTATCAGGGAATTGCAGCGGTGCCAGGGGATGTCTCCAATCCAGCAGACTGTGCCCGTTTGGTGGAAGCGGCCCAACAGCATTTCGGGCGACTTGATGTTGTGGTCAATAACGCAGGCATTTCTGCAGAAGGCGATGTAGGGGAGCTGTCCCCAGAGGTCTTCCGAAAGGTAACGGAAGTCAACTACCTGGGCAGTGTGTATGTGACACAGCAGTCTTTACCTCACCTTCGTGAAAGCCGGGGTACGGTTTTCTTTGTATCTAGCATTGCTGCTTTCCGGGGTATTCCGGGGCATGCGGTGTACAGTGCTTCCAAAGTTGCGCTCAAAACATTATCCGAAGCCCTCAGGGTGGAAGAGGAGCAGCATGGTGTTCATGTAGGCATTGCCTTTGTTGGGTTCACCGAAAACGATCCTCAAAAAGCCATTTATGATAAAGATGGAGTGCTTATACCGCAACCATCCCGCGATTTTGTCAAGCAGGAACCCGTTGGGGTAGTTGCTGCCCGTATCATCCGTATGATTGAAAGGCGCGAGGCCAGGCGCATTTTTACCCTGTTGGGAAAGCTGAATGGTTTTGCCAATCGTTTTATGCCAGTGGTGGCGGGGCGGATTCTGCGCCGTTCTTACCATCAGCGGAAGGAGATGGGCTGAGGTTCCTGTCTGGCTGAGCGATAAAGTAGGAATGGTTACCCCCGAAAACTGTATTTTTGCTTGATGTGTGCAAAAAAACGGAACGAGTTAGTTCCATTATTCCCCTTCCAGATGAAAGTTCTGGTTGTCCTTGCCGCTTTTGTAGCCTTCGGTGAGGGGCTGGCTGCGCAGGATATACCCGTTTTTCGCCTGCAAGATGCGCTGGAAGCAAAGGTGGAGCTGGAAGACACCCTGTACAGCTTCCCTGGTGGTGAGGAAGCGCTGGCATCCCTTCAGCCTTATTTGGATAATGGGCAGGATGTAGGGGCCGAAGGTTCCTGGTCTGCTATTCGATTGCTCAATGCCACAGATCATACGCTGCGTGGGGCCTTAAGTTTTTGTATGTACGCAGATGCCGTTCGCCTGTTTGTCATACAGGACAGCAGCCTGATCGATGAGCAGTTCAACAGCCGTTTCACAACTGGCAGGAGTGCCCGGCTACCTTCTTCTTATCAGTATTTGTGGCTCCATATTGATCCGGGGCAAACTCAAACCCTCTTTTTTCAGACCTACTTTCACGAAGAGACACCGGAGGGCCATTACCGTCATTTGTCCATTCATCCGGTATTGCCAACCGTGAATAGAATGATTGACCGGCTCTCCTGGCAGGCTTTTTACTCTGGTTTGCTGGTACTGCTTGCAATGCTTGGTGGGCTGATGGCCTGGATTTTCCGGGAACGGGTCTTTTTGTTCTATGCCGGTATGATGCTGAGTGCGGCCCTTTACTTTGCTGACCGGTACGGTCTTCTTGGGTTGTTGGGGGAATTTCCGAAGCCTACCGATCCTTTACCTGCGTTGGTCTATGCGCTTTCCGGGATCGTGGTTTTTACGGACCTTTTTGTAGCTGATTTTATTCAAATGCGGGAGCAAATGCCCCGGTATTATAAGGTGTACGCCTGGTTTTCCGGATGGACGGCGGTATCCCCCTACCTGCTTATTTTGATACTCAACGATTTACAGATGGCCAGGCAGATTACCGATACCTGCCTGGGGTTGTGGGCGCTGCTCTGCATCTGGCCGATTGCCCGTTTGGCATGGAAGGGGCAAAGCCCTGCCCGCACTTTGGTTTGGCCTTTTGGGATATTGTTTGGGGGAGGCATTCTCTTCTTACTGGGCAATTCGGATCTACTGCCTGGCAGCTTTGGGCTGCGGTACAGTTTTCAGATTGGGCTATTGCTCTTCTCGGGATTACTGTTTTTTACTTTATTTGAACGCGTTACGACTCTGCGCAAAAAGAAAGAACAGTTTGAAGAGCTTAATGCCCTGAAGACCCGGTTTTTCACCAATTTGTCCCATGAGTTCCGCACGCCACTGACGCTCATGATGGGGCCCTTACAACAGTTGCTGGAGGGGCAGCCGGAGCCAAAGGAGCGGCAGTTGCTGGAAATCGCTTTCCGGAATGCCAACAATCAGCTCCATCTGGTGAATGAGCTTCTGGAATTATCCAGGCTGGAGGCTGGAAAAATGAGTCTGAGGGCGAGTCAACAGGATGTGGTGCCTCTGGTACGCAGCCTGGTCTTTGCTTTTGAATCCCTGGCGCAGGACCGGCGAATCAACCTTTCCTTCAGAAGTGAACAGCCTTCGGTTCATTTGTACTACGAAGCGGGCAAACTGGAAAAAGTGGTCAATAATCTACTTTCCAATGCCTTAAAATTTACGCCTTCCGGGGGGAGGGTAGCGGTAAACCTGGCTCAGGCTGGTCAGGAATTGTGTATTAGTGTGGCGGATACAGGGCCCGGCATACCACAGGCGCAGCAGGGTAAAGTCTTTGACCGGTTTTTCCAGGTGTCAGCCTCCCCTGAGGTGGGCACCGGTGTGGGGCTGGCACTTAGCCGTGAACTTGTCCGGCTGCATCATGGCCGCATTGAGCTGGAAAGCCGGGAAGGGGAAGGGGCGGTTTTCCGGGTTTTCCTGCCGTTGGGAAGCAGGCATTTGCGGGCGGAAGAGCGGGTGGAAATTCCCGTGCAATCAGGCACTGCATTTGCGGCTCCGTTACCGGCAAGGGAAAAGGCGCACAATCCACGCGTTCCCACCTCCTCCCAAACGGAGGCTACCGTACTGCTGATCGAGGACAACGATGAAGTCCGGGCGTTTATCCGGCAGCGCCTGGACACAGCCTTTAAAATCATAGAAGCCAACGATGGGCAATCCGGCATTGAAAAAGCCCGGGAGCACATGCCTGACCTGATTGTGAGCGATGTGATGATGCCCCGCAAAAATGGTTATGAAGTGTGCGCTGCCTTAAAGGGGGATGTGCGCACGAGCCATATCCCCGTTATCCTGCTGACCGCTAAAGCCGAGCAGGAGGAAAAACTACAGGGGCTGCGCACCGGTGCGGACGATTACCTGGCCAAGCCCTTCGATGCCGAAGAGCTGCGGGTACGGATTCATAACCTTATACAGCTTCGGGCGCAGCTCCGGCAGCGCTTTGCCGCCGCTGTGGAACTTAAACCGGAGGAAGTCGCTGTCAATTCCATCGATCAGGAGTTTCTGGAAAAAGCGCTGGCCATTGTAGAGAGCCACATAGATGATGAGCAGTTCAGCGTAGAAGTCCTCGCCCGGGAAATTGGCATGAGCCGGCCTCAGCTCAACCGGAAACTTCGCGCACTGGTCAATCAGTCGACCAATCAATTCATTCAGTCCATCCGTCTGCAACGCGCGGCCGATTTGCTTAGGCAGCAGAGTGGGACCGTGGCCGAAATTGCCTTCCAAACCGGCTTTAGCAGCACGGCCTACTTCATCAAATGCTTCAAAGATAAATACGGGGAAACGCCCGGCAGTTTTTCGAAGAACCAGCCGAAAAGCTAGTATTCAAAAGGGTTTGATCGGTTTTTGATAGGATATGATCGGTTTTTGATACCTCTCCTCCTGCACTTTGCCTCACCTTTGTCTCATCAGTTTTTTGATTTTGGTAGCTACCTTATTTTACCCCAGTCGTTTGTCTGGGACTGCACAAAAAGACCTATTTGTTTACTCAAGGTGGGAGCTAGGACAAGTTACAAAAAACAATTGTCTTCTCACTAAAAAAACATTACCGATGAGACTAATTATTACAACATTTGCACTATTGTTTTTCGGTGCTTTGGCACACGCTCAGATCACCATTGAACGTCAGGATTTCACCCTGGAGGCGGGTATGCAGACGAAGGCCTGGTATTTGGACCATACAGGAGCATCTGTGCCAGAGATAGGCGAAGGCCAAGTCTGGGATTTTAGTGGTCTGTCGCTGGATGGGAGTTTTACAGCAGATTATGAAGAGCCTTCGAGCCCGCTATTTCCGCAGGCCAATATCACTGAGCCTTCATTCGCCACATTATTGGGCGGGCTGGGCGTACAGACCGGGCTCAACTACAATTCGATCGATGATAGTGGTTATGGTAGTTGGGGAAGTATTGGAGAGCAGGTTACCGTTCCCTTGGCTCCTGTTACGGGCATGGATACGGACAATCTTACCATCCTTGAATTGGTTATTCAGTATAATCAACGAAGGGATATCCTGAAATTTCCGCTTAATTACGGAGAGTCATGGACCCACTCAGAGACTTACAACATAGACTTTTTGGTGACTGTTGCGGGCTTCGGGCTGCAAAATGTACCTGCGGGGCAGACCATTCAGGACAGTGTTAGTTATGAGGTTGCCGGTTATGGCACCGTTATCCTGCCCAATCCGGAAGGGCCTGATCAGGAGCCGGTCAGTATCGAGGGGTTGTTGATTAAGCGGGACAGGGTTACAGTCAATAATTATACATTAGGCGGTCAGCCTGCTCCTCAACTGATGCTTGATGCATTCGGTCTCACACAGGGGGAAAGCCAAGTCACCACCCGTTATTTCATTTACGCTAAGGGACTGCCCCGTACGGCTGCCAATATCGGGGTGGACGCCAATGGCGAAATCACTTCCTTCACCATCTCAGATGACATTACTCAGTTGATCAGTTCTACCTCAGAGCCAACGGCGGAACCACTGCAGGCGAAAGCATTTCCCAATCCCATAGTTGCTGGGGAGGCGCTATCTGTGGAGTTACCCACCACCATCCAAAATGGCGCGCTGGAGCTTGTGGACGCTCTCGGACGTCAGGTCGCCATCTGGCCCGTAAGCGGGCTGCAGGGGCAAATTGTATCCTGTAACCTTCCTGCACACCTGCAGGCCGGGCTGTACGTATACCGCATAATGGAAAACAATCAAGAAGTAAGGGGAATCGGGAAGCTGAACGTCATACGATAAGTAAGCTTCCGAAAATGTCAAGGCTGCCTCATCCCGTTTGGGGTGGGGCAGTGCTTTTTTTAGCTTAGGCTTTTCCTGTTTCAATACTACTGATTGCCAGGCGGAACCGGTACCTTATTACTTCATTTCTTTTATTTTTATACGGCAGCAGAAATTTTTAAGAGGACACTCAATCGTGGTTTTGAGAGATTTTATCCAGCCGTCCGTCATGTTGCTATATTCTTGCAGGCTGCTGGCAGAATATAGGTATTGTTTGGAGGCTTGAGGCTCCCGGGTAAAGCCAGACTGGAAATAGGGGCGCATAGTGAGGGTGGCGTGGATTAGAAAACACATAGGCACATAGGGCACATAGTGGATGCTAACTTTGTACTTATGTCTTCTAAAGGAAGATTCAGAAGGATGTAGGGTGCATAGGTAAGATAGAGTTAAATGAAAAATGCGAATTCATTAACCATAAATCTGAGACTATGAAAAAGCAACTGACCAAAGATTATCTCGATAAATTGACTTATGAGGTGATCGGAGCAGCTATTGAAGTGCATCGGGAAATTGGGCCGGGCTTACTGGAAAGTGTTTATGAGGCTTGTATGGTGCATGAGCTGCAGCTAAGAGGTATTAAAGTGACTCAGCAACAGCAGGTTCCTGTAAACTATAAGGGTAAAATTGTGAAGGCGGATTTGAGGTGCGATCTGCTGGTGGAAGATTGCCTGGTGGTTGAGCTTAAGGCGGTGTTGGAGATGCTGCCCATATTCGAGGCTCAGGTGATGACCTACAGCAGGCTGCTTAAAGTGCCTAAGTCGTTACTCATTAACTTCACTTGTGAGAACATAGTCCGTCAGGGGCAGAAGACTTTTGTGAATGAATACTTTAGGTTGTTACCGGAGGAGTGAAAGTAGGGAGGTGAAAATATATTGGAGTGAGTTTTTGAAACACAAAGGCACATAGGGTCACATAGTGTGCGTCATTTTGAACTTATGTATTTATGCGTTAAGCACAGCGCCGAAGGCGCAAACTGTACAGCGATGATTGAAGAAAGTGTTATGGCAACACAAAGGCATATAGGGTCACATAGTGTGCGTCATTGTGAACTTACGTATCCTATGTGTTAAGCACGGCGCCGCAGTCGCAAACTGTACAGCGATGATTGAAGAAAGTGTTTTGAAACACAAAGGCACATAGGGCCACATAGTGTGCGTCATTGTGAACCTACGTATCGTATGTGCCTATGTGTTAAGCACGGCGCCGCAGTCGCAAACTGTACAGCGATGATTGAAGAAAGTGTTTTGAAACACAAAGGCACATAGGGCCACATAGTGTGCGTCATTGTGAACCTACGTATCCTATGTGCCTATGTGTTAAGCAGGGCGCCACAGGCGCAAACGGCACAGCGATGATTGAAGAAAGTGTTTTGAAACACAAAGGCACATAGGGTCACATAGTGTGCGTCATTGTGAACCTACGTATCCTATGTGCCTATGTGTTAAGCAGGGCGCCACAGGCGCAAACGGCACAGGGGTGATTGAAGAAAGTGTTTTTGAAACACATAGGCACATAGGGTCACATAGTGTGCGTCATTGTGAACTTATGTGTCCTATGTCCCTATGTGTTAAGCACGGCACCGCAGGCGCAAACGGCACAGCGATGATTGAAGAAAGTGTTTTTGAAACACAAAGGCACATAGGGTCACATAGTGTGCGTCATTGTGAACCTACGTATCCTATGTGCCTATGTGTTAAGCAGGGCGCCACAGGCGCAAACGGCACAGGGGTGATTGAAGAAAGTGTTTTTGAAACACATAGGCACATAGGGTCACATAGTGTGCGTCATTGTGAACTTATGTGTCCTATGTCCCTATGTGTTAAGCACGGCACCGCAGGCGCAAACGGCACAGGGGTGATTGAAGAAAGTGTTTTTGAAACACATAGGCACATAGGGTCACATAGTGTGCGTCATTGTGAACTTATGTGTCCTATGTCCCTATGTGTTAAGCACGGCACCGCAGGCGCAAACGGCACAGCGATGATTGAAGAAAGTGTTTTGAAAACCCAAAAGCAATGTTACGTAGGTTGCTCTTTGCTTCAAGCTTGTTGGGGACTTTGGTCCCGATAGCTATACGGGGCGACCTGACAGACGGGCTCAGGGCATCACTTGCCAATTGGCACCGTCCCGTACATCTTCCCCTGCCGCGTATTCTTGATCAGCCAGTTCAATCGCTTTCCCTGTCCGCCGGAGCTTCTCAAGCACATCCAAGCGCGAAGGCAGATCGCCTCCTCCCGCCGCCGCTCCCCGCACTCTTTGATCCAGCCGATTTTAAGGCGCTGGTAGAGTAGGGGGAAGGACTGGAAGTCGACCCAGATTTCGGTGATTTCGATGGGCATTCTGAATTGATTTGCCTTTAAGGTATTGCAAATCTTTGGATTCATTTATCTTGATGGGGTAAACGATGCATCAAAAATGGGGAAAGTTTTTTGTTTGGGCTTATTTGGGATTTGGGTAATGGTACTGAAGATAGGAGTGCAGGTGGCCAATGCCCAGTCGGTTGCCCTCACCCGTGGTGACACTACCCGGGCCCGGATTGCCCTCGTTTTTACCGGGCATGAATATGCCGATGGTGGCGACCACATACGGCAGGTACTACGCGAGCAGGAGGTGCCCGGCAGTTTCTTCTTTACAGGTATCTTTTATGAGCGGTACGCGCCATTGGTGCAGCTGCTCAAAGCTGATAGGCATTACCTCGGTGCGCATTCTGATCAACATTTGCTATATGCGCCCTGGTCGGCGCGGGACAGCCTGCTCGTGACCCGTGATAGCTTCCTCCGTGATCTGAATGCCAACTACGTCAAAATGGAAAAGCTGGGCATCGCCCGCCTGGAAGCGCCCTGGTTTCTGCCCCCCTACGAGTGGTACAACGACAGCATCGTGCAGTGGACAGCGGATGCCGGCCTGCAACTTATCAATATGACCTATGGCACCCTCTCGCATGCCGATTACACCACGTCGAATATGCCTAACTACCGGAGCAGTGCGCAGATTTTCCAAAGTATTCTGGACTATGAGGCAGCGCAGGCGAATGGGTTAAATGGCTTTTTATTGCTCCTCCACATTGGCACTAATCCGGACCGGGCTGACAAATTTTACCTACATTTGGAGGCGCTGATCGGTGAGCTGCGGGAGCGTGGCTACCGGTTGGTAACTTTGCAGGAACTCTTTCAAAACGACTGACCCATGTACCGACTTTTCCTCCTTTTGGCCGGGTGGTGCCTGTGCCTGGTTGCCTCTGCTCAGGATTATCATATCCGGATCAACCAAACGGGGTATCTGCCTTCGGAAACCAAGCAGGCGATTGTGTTTAGCCATAGTATGAAGACGCCCGTACTTCAGCTTATCGCGCAGCAGACCGGAGCGGTAATATCAGAGCTGGCTCCCGAGACCGTTGAAGCGGACGGATGGGGCACTTTCCCTTACTACTGGCAAGCCGATTTCACGAAAGTAGAAAAACCCGGCTGGTACTACCTCGCTACAGCAGACGGCAAGGCGCAGTCCGTACCTTTTCAAATTAGTGCGGAAGCTTACGGAAGCTACGCGGATACCCTGCTGATTTTTATGCGGCAGCAGCGGTGCGGTTACAACCCCCATCTGGATATGGTCTGCCATCAGCGCGACGGGCGGGCGATGTTCGGGCCCATGCCGGATTCCACTTTCGTAGATGTATCCGGCGGTTGGCACGATGCCGGTGATCAGCTGAAGTACCTCATCACCGGGAGCTACGCCACCGCGCACATGCTCAAAGCCTGGGAATTGTACCCGGAGGCTTTCGCCGATAAGGTAAATGCCCATGGGCAGCCCGGCCCGAACAACATCCCGGATGTGTTGGACGAAGCCCGCTGGGGCCTGGACTGGATACACAAGCTACACCCTGCACCCGATCAGCTGTTCCATCAGGTAGCGGACGACCGCGACCACCGGGGCTGGAAGATGCCCGATCAGGACAACTCCGACTACGGCTGGGGCGCCAATAGCTACCGGGTTGCCTATTTCGCCACGGGTGAGCCACAGGGGCTGCGGGAGTACAAAAGTCAGGCTACTGGCGTTGCCAACCTGGCGGGGCGGAGCGCGGCAGCTATGGCGATGGCAGCAAGGCTCTGGCCCAAGGTGTCAGCAGACAGTGCCTATTCCGACAAATGCGCTCAGGCCGCCCGGTCGCTCTACGCCCTGGGGCGGTCAAAAGAAGGCTTTCAGCAGGGTAATTCCTACGGAGCCCCTTACCGCTACAGCGAAGATACCTGGGCCGATGACATGGAGTGGGGGGCTGCTGAACTCTATCGCCTGACTGGCGAGAAAGCCTATTTGGAAGAAGCGAAAGCCTACGCCCGGCAGGCTGGTACCGTATCCTGGATGCCACTGGATACGGCGGCGCATTACCGGTATTACCCTTTCGTCAATATGGGGCACTATGCGCTTTACGACCTGGTGGATGAAGCCTTTCAGGATACGCTGGCGGGCTACTACCGTAGTGGCATAGAGCATACGCTGGAGCGGGCACAATCCAATGCCTATGGGGTAGGGGTGCCTTTCATCTGGTGCTCCAACAACCTGGTGACTGCCCTCATCACCCAAATCATCCTGTACGAAGACATGACAGGCGACTACCGCTACCACGACCTGCTCGTGCAGCAGCGCGACTGGCTGATGGGGCGGAACCCCTGGGGTACTTCCATGTTTACCAGTCTGCCTGCTCATGGAGAGTATCCCTTGGATGTGCACACAAGCGTTTGGGCGCTCACCCGGGAGGAAGTGCCCGGTGGGCTGCTGGACGGGCCGGTCTATGCAACGATTTTCGGATCACTGCGTGGACTGAAGCTCAACGAGCCGGATGAGTTTGCGGCTTTTCAAAACCCTTATGTCGTTTACCACGATGATATCGGGGATTATTCCACTAATGAGCCTACGATGGATGGCACGGCCGGGGCAATTTTGATGATGGCGTATTGGGGGCGGTAACCCTGATCAGTACCAGGTCGCTTCCTGCAGCTGATCAGGGTTGAAAATATCATCGGGCAGCTCCGGCTCTGTATCAATATCCCGGTACATTTCCGTTTGGATCAGCTGATCCGTCGATGTAAAAAACCACATGGCCTATGCAGCAAAATGCAGGGGCGGAAAGGACGAAAACAAAAGCCTTGTGGCTAATTTTTTCATGATCGGATGATTTTACCCAAAACTAGCCTGGCGCTGTTACTTTAGAGGGTAGATTCCTGCAAATCAAAAAGAGCCGTTTGTTATGCTCAAAGCCTGCCTGATTGGATTGACCCTTTTGCTGGGTGTGATACCTGTACTCGGTGCTCAAGATACCCTGACTCCCACTCCTCCCAACATCATCTACATCCTCGCTGACGACCTCGGCTACGGCGAGCTGGGCGCCTACGGGCAGGAAAAAATCGAAACCCCAAATATTGACGCTTTGGCCCGGGAGGGCATGCGTTTCACCGACCACTACAGCAGTGCGCCGGTTTGTGCGCCCGCGCGTTATATGCTGCTCACGGGACAGCATGCGGGCCATGCCTATATTCGCAATAACGATGAAGGCAAAGCCCGTGGCGATGTATGGAATTACCGGGCGATGCTCCGCGATTCCGTACTGGAAGGGCAACGGGCGATGCCTGCGGACACCCGGACTTTGGCCCACTACCTTAAAGCAGAGGGTTATGCGACCGGGATGGTGGGCAAATGGGGGCTGGGCAATCCCGGTTCAGTCAGTACACCCAACAAAATGGGGTTTGACTTCTTCTTCGGCTACAATTGTCAGCGGCAGGCGCATACTTACTATCCGGTGCATTTGTACAAAAATGAGTCGCGCGTATACCTGCGCAATGACACCGTGGCGCCACATACGCCTTTACCGCAAGGTGCCGATCCTTATGATGCAGCGAGTTACGCCCCTTATCAGCTTGCAGATTATGCACCGGATGTCATGTTTGAGGAAATGATGGGGTTTGTGCAGCAGCAGGATCAACCCTTCTTTTTGTACTGGGCAACGCCTATTCCGCACGTGGCCCTGCAGGCTCCGCAGCGTTGGGTGGACTACTATGTTGAAAAATTTGGCGATGAGGAGCCTTACACAGGCAAAGGCTATTTCCCCAGCCGCTACCCCCGTGCCACCTACGCTGCCATGATTTCTTACCTCGACGAAAATGTAGGGAAACTCGTAGCCCATCTGAAAGCCACCGGGCAGTACGACAACACCCTGATCGTCTTTACCTCTGACAACGGGCCGACCTTCGCCGGTGGTGCCGACCCGGTTTTCTTCGATAGTGCTGCGCCCTTTGAGGGTACGAAGGGCAGAGGCAAAGCCTATCTGTACGAGGGCGGCATCCGGGTGCCCATGATTGCCACTTGGCCCGGGCATATTCCGGCTGGCACTTCCACTGCGCATTCCTCTGCCCACTACGATTTTCTGGGTACGGTTGCTGATCTGCTGGGATTTGAAGTGGAAGGCGGGACCGATGGCATCAGCTTGCTGCCTACTCTGCTGCAACAAGGCACCCAAAAAGCGCACGACGCCCTCATCTGGGCATTCCCCGGTTACGGTGGACAAGCGGCGGTACGCATGGGTGACTGGAAGCTGCTGCGCCGGCACCTGATCGGTGAAGAGCCGGCCACGCTGGAGCTTTACCACCTCGGAAAAGACCCTGCTGAGCAGCAAAATATGGCTAAGGATTACCCTGAGGTCGTACAGCAGTTGGCGGAGCTGTTTGATCGGGCTTACCGCCCGAGTCATTTGGAAAAGCATCGGATTCCGGCCTTGGAGGATGGGCTTTTAAGGGAGTGAAATAATGAAATAAAAAAGTCAATATTTGTGGCGAGCTGGCTTATTTTTTCTTTTTGGATAGTATTTCCAGACCAGAAATGCGTGAAAAGTCTTTTTCGTTAAGGGTAGCGAGTTTTAAATTATGGGCTTTGGCAGTGGCACCAATGAATAGGTCTGGGAGGTCAATCAATTTACGTTGTCTTTTTAGATCATGAAAAATTTTGATGGCTTCTTTATTCGATTTATGATCAAATGGGATCACAAGAATTTGGTGGAAAAACTGATTCCAAAAGTCTTTTTGTTTCTGATTGCTTCCGCTCAGTATTTCAAACTCTGTGATTACAGAAACGGCAAAAGAAGAGTATCGGTTAGACAATTCGAAGAAGAAAGAGTTCTCTTTTTTGCTCTTTCTGAAGTAGTCAATTAATATTGATGAATCCAGGCAAATTACTTCATTCGCCATGCGTTGAAGTGTTTTCTGTTAGAGAGAAAAACCTGGAATTGATCTTCATCCATCACTGGCCCCTTCATCAGGAACTCCTGAAAATCAGTCATTCTATCTTCTATCGGATGATCTTCCGTGATTAGGGTCAGCTCATTTTTTAGCTTCCTGATCTGATTAGCGGGGAGTTGTTTAATAAGTTCTACAAGCTCCTGATAATCAATATTGAGCTTAAGTTCCATGTTCTATGCTTTATGTGTGCAACCTCTTTAAAAAAAAGAAAGTTCGTTTATGCAATTTCTGCCAGATGGTAGGGCTCGACCCATCAAGTCTATTCATTTGAATTCCTAATTTACTATTTCTAACTCAATAATGCCAGAAAAGCTTATAATGGAGCGTTGTTGTCATTCGGCAACCCGTTGATCCAAGGGAGATGAAACCTTAACCCCGCCTCCTCCGCATCCAAACCGGCCCGGCCGTGAACCAAAGTACCATACCCAGCGCCATGAGCTGCTTTTGCAACGGCGCCTCCATCTGATTCGCAAATACGAGCAGGGCAGGGATCAGCGTCAGCCCCAGCCCGGCAACGGCAATAATTGGGATTAGAAGGTTTTTCATGATAGTTTAGGTTGGAGTGAAGCATAAGGTTTGAGCAGGTAGCTGAAGCCGATGTACAGCAGCACAGCGATAAACCATCCGGGCAGCCCTAGGAAGAAAATTTCCACCCCGAAGTACTGATTAATCAGCAGGCAGGCGGTAAGGGTGATGCCCCAGGTGCCCGCTGCCGCCCAGTTGATGTTTTGCCCGGTAGCCAGGGCCCGCTCGCTTGTGAGCTTCAGGCGGGGGAAGAGGTGGTAATCGATGAAAATAATCGCGCCCATGGGCATCAGGATCAGGCCGTAGAGGGCGACAAAATCGAGCAGCTTCATCACCAACGCCGGAAAGCAGGCTGCGGTGGTCGTGACCAGCCCCACGATGATCGTCACCTTCCAGGTCTGGGATTTTGGGATAACCGCCTGTACCGCCAGCCCCGCTCGGTAAATGGTAGGATTGGCTGTGGTCCAGCCGGCGATAATCACACAAATGGCTCCAGTGAGGCCAACTGCGTAGTAGGCCACTGGTCCGGGCGCAAATTCCAGGCTGTTTTGGCTTTGCTGCAGAAACACAGCGTACAAAATGCCGGAAGCCAGCCATGCGATGTAGTGCCCCACGTACATGCCCGCTGCTGAAGTGAAGCCCGCTTTCCAACTGCGTGCATACCGGAAGATGGACATATCTGCCATACCGATGTGCATAGCCATATTGCAAAACCAGGCAAAGAACAGAATGTGCCAGAACGTAAATTTCGACTGCCCTTCCATGGGTATGCCTGTCCATATTTTTGTCTCCGCTACCGGCCAGAAATCACCGATACTGTTGACGCCCAGCTCAGGTAGCACCGCCAGTGCTGCAGCCAGGAAAACCAGGATCATCCAGGGGGCAGCGATATTGGCAAAACGGCTGACCTGCTCGTAACCCAGGGTAGCGATTAGGGTGGTGACAATGCCAACGGCCACTACGGTAATGACCCAGGACACACTGCCCGGCATCCAGTCGGTGAGCTGTGGCATGGGAATATCGAAGGGGATACCGACGGCAGTAGCAGCCACCGCAATCATAGAGCCAGCCAGGAAGCAGAACATCAGGGCATTGACGAGGTTATAAACGGTAGTCAGGCCTTTACCGCAGATTTTTTCCAACTTGTAGTACAGGGTAATCCGCTCCTTCACAGCAATAGGGGCGCAGAGGAATGCCCAGCTCAGCACCGCCAGTAAATTGCCCAGCAACAGCCCCCAGATCAGGTCGACTGCACTCGCCCCGTGGGCTACAAACAGCGGGCCGATCACAAATTCCGTACCCGCCGTATGCTCTCCGGCGTACATACCGAGGAAACTGCGGGTGGATTTTAGCTTGGAGGCGGGGATGGACTCCCGTTCGTACTCCTGAACGCTCTTTAGTTTAGCCGTAAATCGTTTTAGCATAAGTCTCAGATTAGGATAATGGTCAGGCTGCGGGCGCCCTGCGCACCGATGACCAGCGATTGTTCAATATCAGCAGTTTTGGAAGGGCCGGCGATGAAGACGCCAAAGCCCGTATCGTCAATCTTAATTTGAGCGTAGGCCTCGTGCATATTGCGGACGATGCGGTCTTCCGGCAGCACCAATACCAGGTGTTGGGCTATAAAAGGCAGCACCCGGTGTACACAGTCAGCTTCGGTGACCCAAACGGCTCCGTTTTCGGCTACGCCCAGCTGAGCTGGGATGACAGCGACATCTACACCGTTCAGGTCAGCAGGGGATGCCTGCTGTAAGTCAATATCACTTTGAATGGCTCGTAATGGGGTCGCAATACTGATGTCTTTGGGGTATATGGTCCGCACGGCTGTTGCCAGTCCTACGAAATCTTCGGCCCTTACTACCCGGCTACCCGACTGTGCTGCAACGCTCCCGAAAATCTCCCTTGTTGGTGGAGTTTCAGCTTCAAAAACCGGCACAACAGGTAGGGGGCAGGGGACAGGCTTGGCAGCTTGTATCGCTTTTAGAATATGGGCTTTGCTCATGATGCAGATCGGTTTTTGCGGTACCACTCCTGGAAACTTTCCTTGGGCGCTTCGGGCAGCTCTCTGGCCTTGCCCCAGGTATTTAGTGGGTTGTAAATCAGGGGGCGGGGCAGCCACCGGGTTACCCAGCGGGCAGACTTGCCTGCCATTTTATACCACCCGGGTCGGGAGAGGACTTTGCCTGCCATGACCATGCTCTGCTTTTTAGCTGTTGGCAGGTGGCCCTCTTCGGCGATGATTTGCCGCCATTTGTAAAGCTGTTCGTGTATGTCAATCTTGACCGGGCAGACATCGGAGCAGGAGCCGCAGAGCGTAGAGGCAAACGGCAGCCCGCTGTATTTCTTCAGGTCTATACCGGGCGTGAGAATAGACCCGATCGGCCCGGGCACGGTGGAGTCGTAGCTGTGCCCGCCGCTGCGCCGGTAGATGGGGCAGGTATTCATGCAGGCCCCGCAGCGGATGCACTTCAGGGAATTACGGAAGTCGGGGCGGCCCAACTGCGTGGTACGGCCATTGTCCACAATAACAATATGCATAGCGCCGCCTTCCTTGGCCTTGTGGTGGTGGGAGGTGAAAATCGTCGACGGCTGCCCCGTGGCACTGCGCGCCAGCAAACGCGTGAAGACCCCAAGGTGCTCCGCTTTGGGCAGGATTTTCTCAATGCCCATGCAGTGGATTTGCAGAGGGGCAAGGTGGGTGCCCATATCCGCATTGCCCTCATTGGTGCAGACCACAACCCCGCCGGTTTCGGCTATGGCAAAGTTGACACCTGTGATGGCGGCATCGGCTTGCAGAAAAGACTGCCGCAGGTGTTGCCGGGCGGCTTCGGTCAGGTATTGAGGGTCGGTCGCGCCTTTTTTGGTTTGTAATTTTTGATGAAAAAGCTCGCCCACCTCCTCCTTTTTCAAGTGGATGGCGGGCATCACAATGTGGCTGGGCGGCTCTTCCTTCAGTTGGATGATCCGCTCGCCCAGGTCAGTATCGATGACCTCCATATCCTGTTCCTCCAGATATTCGTTCAGCCCGCACTCTTCCGTCAGCATAGACTTACTTTTGACGATGCGGCGGGCGTTATGTTCCTGCAAAATGGAGTGCACGATTCGATTGTGCTCCGCAGCATCGGCTGCCCAATGCACCGTCACGCCATTTTCCTTTGCTTTGGCTTCAAACGCCTCCAGGTATTCATCGAGGTGGGACAGGGTGTGGTCCTTGATCTGAGACGCCAGCTCCCGCAACTGTTCCCATTCCGGAATGCCGTGGGCCGCTTTGTCCCGCTTGGAGCGTACAAACCAGAGCGATTCGTCGTGCCAGTTGGTACGGGCTTCGTCTTGGATAAAGGCGGCGGCTTTGGTTGCGTGTTCTTTCATGCTTTGGTGTTCAGAATTTCTGCAATATGCTTCACTTGGATGGGGCTGCCCTGCCGCCTCAGAAGGCCTTCGAGGTGCATCAGGCAGGACATATCGCCGGCGGTGATCACCTCCACGCCCGCCCGGGCATGATCGGCAATGCGGTCTTTGCCCATCTTAGCAGATATATCGGGCTCATTGATGGCAAAGGTGCCGCCGAAGCCACAGCACTCGTCTGCACGTTCCAGTTCGGCGATTTCCACGCCTTCCACCATGCTTAGCAAAGTGTGCAGAGCGGAAGGGGCATTGAGGTTTCTTTCACTGCCCGGTCCCAGCCGTAGCCCCCGTAGCCCATGGCAACTTTGGTGTAGCCCTACTTTTGCCGGGAAACAGGCGTCCAGGTGTTCCACTTTCAATACATCGAGCAGGAATTCCGACAGGTCCAGGGTACGCTTTCGCAAGTGCTGAACCGCGCCGGTTTGCTCAATGATGTCATAATGCTTGCGCACATGGTAGGCGCAGCTGCCCGAGGGCGTAACCACATAATCGTAACCGCTAAAGGTCTTTACATAATGCTCGTAAGTAGGAATGGCATCCCGTTCACAACCGGTATTGGCCATCGGTTGCCCGCAACAGGTCTGACCTTCCGGGAAATGTACGGTACAGCCCAGTTTTTCCAGCAGCTCCAGGGTCGCAATGCCCACCTGAGGGTAGAACTGATCAATGTAGCAGGGGATGAATAAAGCGATCTTCACGTCGTTATCGGCTTTTGTAGCTGTGGCGAAAAATGGTCGAGGATAAATTCCGGATCTACTACCCGGTTGTGTATGGCCATGGCGGCGCCCAGGGCAGAGCCCAAAGGCGACTCGGTTGTTGTTATGGAATACCCCGGCAGCGCTTCTGCGAGATACCTCAGGAAAATAGCATTATCCACAAACCCTCCGTCAATATACAACTTTCGGATATCCGATTGGCCCTGTGCCCGCTTCAGGCTTTGGCATTGGGCCTGTGCCAGCTCCCGCATCAGCTGATGATAGGCGGCCTCGTAGGAGCCGAAGCGAGAGAGGGGCGTTTCCATTGAATGTCGGGTTGCTTCTCCGGGGCGGCGGATGCTTTCCCATTGGAAAACCGGCTCGGTAAGGCTTTGCAGCTGTTGGTGAATCCCCGGGTCGAAGGCCACATTCCGGTGCGTTTCGTAGGGCTTGCCATAATGCTGTGCCAGCTTATGGGCCCAGATTTTGTACTCATTGCCTAAAAACAGGCGCGCTGCCCGTACCGGCATGCCATCCACCCGGAGGAAGTTCAGGCAGTCATTGGCCAGGTCGTCCTCGTCCGGCAATTGGGTGCTGAAAGCATTGAGGGCAATACTCCAGGTGCCAGTCGACAACAGCAGGAAAGGCTCCTCATTAGCTAGGATATAGGGCAGCAGGGCGGCTGAACTGTCGTGTATCCCAACACCGACCATCACCTCCTGTTCGCCGAAGCGTACAGCCGTGGCCGTGGTGGTTGGGCAGAGGGGGGGCATCAGGTGGTCCAGGTCTTCTTTGTAGACCCAGCGGTGGTAGTCTTTTTCTTTAAAGTGCCACAGTCCGGTATGGCAGCCAAGGCTCGTGTATTCGGTCAGCGCCTTTCCGGAAAAGAGGTAGGCACAGTACTGCGGAAAGTGCAGGGACCAGCGGATTCTGGCAAACTCCTCCGGCTTTTGATACTTCAGCCAGTACAGCTGCAGCCCGGAGTTGAGCATGCCCATCAGGGGAGAGGCGGTCTGTGCCTGCCAGGCTGCTGAGGGGCCGTACTGCTCCATGAATGGTTGCAGCATCCCTTCCGGCATAGGCTTGAGGTAGTTGTACAGTGGGGTGACTGGCTTTCCGCCTTCATCAATATGGACAAAGCTGGCCCCGTAGGTCGAGAAGTTGAGGCGGCGGATGTTGAAGCGGGGGTCAGCCAGGGCTTCTGCGAAGGTGTCCCTCATCCATTCGGTGAGGCGCTGCAGGTCATCGCAGGCGTCCCCGTCGTCATCTTTGGTTTCTTCAAAACGGGAATAGACGCGGTGGACCTCCCGGAATGCCGAATCAAAAAGGAAGAATTTTTTATTGGTCTTGCCGATGTCGAAAATTGCAGTGACGTCCATAGCAGTGGGTTAAAGTCCGGTAGCTATGGTATGCATGCCGCGCTGCTCAATCAGTTGCTCCCGTATGCCCAGCTCGCGGTAAGCCTGAATAGGGTAGAGGGCACCTCCATCCTGCCAGCGGGCCTCGCGTACCAGCGGGCGCACGTCAGTCCGGAAGGCATCCTGCAGGATTTCCTGGGCTTCCGTTACGTCCTGACGCGCCTGCGCATCTGCCAGCGCCTCCTGATCCACCAATAGTGCTTGTGCGTAGGCGATCCGGATCGCCTCCAGGCTTTGCAGGAGGTCTTCCAGCGGGTCTTTTAGGTTGTGGCTGGCATCGATCATCCAGGCCAGGGGCGGATTATTGGCAGTATTGTTGGCCATGCCATAGACCAATTCGTTGAAAATCAGGAACAGCTGATAAGGCTTGATGCTGCCCACTGTCAGGTCATCGTCCCCGTACTTGCTGTCGTTGAAGTGGAAGCCGCCCAGCTTGCCCTTCATCATCAGGGTGGCGACGATCTGCTCGATATTGGTATTGGGCAGGTGGTGACCGAGGTCGACCAGGGTATAGGCGTTTGGGCCGCAGCCTTCGGCCAGCATCAGGGAAGTGCCCCAGTCGGCGATCACTGTACTGTAAAAGTTGGGCTCGTAAGGCTTGTATTCGATAAACATGCGCCAGTCCTCCGGCATGTCCCGGTAGATGGCCTGCAGGCTGTCCTGCGTGCGTTGCAGGGCGCCCCTCAGGCTGTGCTGCCCGGGGAAGGAAGCGCCATCAGCCAGCCATACGGTGATGCTTTTGGAGCCCAGGGTTTGCCCTATGCGAATGACTTCCAGGTTGTGCTCAATGGCCTGCGCCCGTACTTCCGCGCTGTGGTGGCAAAGGGAGCCAAATTTATAACTCTGCGCCTGCCCGGGCTGATCCTGAAAGGTATTGGAGTTCACGGCATCAAAGGTTAACTCGTGAATAGCCGCCAGCTCGCGGATGGCGGCAGGATCTTCCGGTATATCCCAGGGGATGTGCAGGGAGATGGACCCGGCCGAGCGGCTAAGGGCGTGCAAAAGCCCCACGTCTGCTATTTTTTGCTCAAGGTTTGCCGGTTCGCCCCCGAAGGAAAATCGGCCAAAGCGGGTGCCGCCTGCCCCCAGGGCCCAGCTGGGGATGGCAATTTGCAAATCACTCAATTGCTGTAGCAAGGCTTTGGTATTCAGGCCCTTGCTTTCCATTTGTTGCCTGAGGATATCCCATGATCGATCATGTGTGTCCAGATAAGGGGCATTCTGTGCTGCCAGTTGTGTCGCTTCCAATTTCATCTTCCCTGCTTTGTCCGTTTGAAAAAGTGGGGAATGCACCTTGAAAACAGGTGCACTCCCACAGCCCTAGCCAAATAAAACCAAATTGTAACTCAAAATTCCTTTTTCCTCTTCCTTTATCGTGTGAAAGCCCCCGGCATCCCTCCATCCACATTTAGGGTATTTCCGGTACTTTTATCCAGAATACCCACAAAAGCAAACACGCCGTTGGCAATATCTTCCGGACGGATAATCTGCTTCAGCAGGTTGCGGTTGGCGTAGTGGGCAGGTAAGTCTTCCACCTTAATACCGTAGGCTTTGGCGCGGCCCTCTGCCCAGTCGCCTTCCCATATTTTACTGCCGACGATGACGCCATCGGGGTTGACCGTATTGACGCGGATGCCATCGGCGGCGAGTTCGGCCGCGGCGAGGCGGCTCATGTGCTGTTGTGCAGCTTTGGCAGTGCCGTAGGCGATGTTTTTGGGCCCGGAGACCAATCCGTTCTTGCTGGCGATGTTGATGATATCACCGCCAAAGCCTTGGGTTTTCATGACCTTCGCCCCGGCTTTGGTCAGGAGGAACTGTCCTTTGGCCAGTACATTTTGCAACAGGTCCCAGTCTGCAAGTTCTGTTTCTTCTATAGATTTGGAAATTGCCAGCCCGGCACTATGTACCACGATGTCTACCCCGCCAAAGGCCAGGCAGGCCTCGTAAAAGGCTTCCGTTACGGAATTGGCATCGGCTACATCACAGGTTGCGATAGCGGAAATATCCCGCCCGAAGGCCTGATTGGCTTCTTCCAAACGGTCTTTTTTCAGGTCAGTCAGCACTACATTGGCACCCTCAGCAGCCAGCTTCTCTGCAATGGCCCGGCCAATGCCACCTCCGCCTCCGGTGATGAGGGCTACCCGGCGGGAAAGGGGTTGTTCCGGCGGTTGCCGCTTTAGCTTATCCTCTTCAAGCAGCCAGTATTCGATATTGAAGGCTTCCTGACGGGGCAGTGCGGTGTAGGAGGAAATCGCCTCCGCTCCCCGCATTACATTGATGGCATTGATGTAGAATTCGCTGGCCACCCGGGCAGTCTGTTTGTTTTTGGCAAAAGTAAACATACCCACGCCCGGATAAAGAATGACGACCGGGTTGGGGTCGCGCATCGCAGGGCTGTCGGGGTGTTTGCAGCTTTCGTAGTATTCAGCGTAGTCTTTGCGGTACTGCTCAAAGGCCGGTTCCAGTTGCGTTTTGATGGCCTCCGGGTTGGAGAGGTCGGCATCTGATGGCATTTCCAGCACCAGCGGTTTGATCTTGGTACGCAGGAAGTGGTCGGGGCAGGAGGTGCCCAGCGGTGCCAGCTTGTCCAGGTCGTGGCTGTTGATGAATTGCAGCACCCGCTCATCATCGGTGAAGTGCCCGATCATACGCTTATGGCTGGAGCACATACCCCTGAGGATGGGCGCCATTTTTGCCGCCTGCTTTTTACGTCCGGCATCAGGAAGGCTTTCCATACGGGCACCGCCAAATACCGGGCGGTCTTTGCCTTCGCGCTCAGCGATGTAACGGGAGACCTGTTCAATAACTTCCAGGCTGTTCATGTAGCATTCGTAGGAGGTGTCCCCCCAGGTGAACAAGCCATGACTGCCGAGTACGATGCCCCGGATGCCGGGGTTTTCATTCAGGCATTTTTCCAGTTGCAGCCCGAGGTCAAACCCGGGGCGCTGCCAGGGCACCCAGCCCATGGTGTCCCCCCATATTTCTTTGGTGACGGCTTCACTGTCTTCCGCAGCAGCTACTGCGATCAGGGCATCGGGGTGCAGGTGGTCGATGTGTTTGAAAGGCAACAACCCGTGCAGAGGGGTATCAATAGACGGGGCCCGGCTATCGAGGTCGTACAGGCAGTGGTAAAACAGCCCGACCATCTCATCTTCATGCTCAATGCCCCGGTAAACGTTCTTTAAGTCACGCAGGCGGCTCGTATACAGACCGGCAATGCCTGAGCGGGTCAGGGTGCCAATATCACCACCGGAACCTTTTACCCACATCACCTCTACCTCTTCACCGGTCAGCGGGTCTTTTTCGATGGTTTTGCAGCTGGTATTGCCCCCTCCGAAGTTGGTGATCCGCAAGTCTGCACCAAGAATATTAGAGCGGTAGAGGAATAAGCCTACTTCGTCGCCTTCCAGCGCTGCGGCTTTTTGTTCATCCCACAGATAATCAACATGGGAGAATTGATCGGTGGCTGTCATGTTCAGGTTTTTTCTGTTTTCGATAAATGGATGATTTGAAAGTACGGTTGTAACGCCGTTGGGGTGTCCTGTGCTTTCCGGTAAGAATGGCACGGAGCGGCCCTGTTGCCTCCGCCTCCAATTTGCAGGAAAGGGACAATAGGCAAAGTACGGAATAACTAGATGCTACCCGCCAGCAGGTAATCACTTTCGGGTTGCCGGAGCGGTCATCGTCCTGGTAACCATTTCGAATACATTCGTTAAATATGGCTTCTGCCTGGCTTTTGGAAATGGTCGTTTGCGCCAACAGCCTTCTATCGGTTTTGCCTTGATTTTGCTGGTGGCAGGAGGGTATATCTGGTGGCAGATGTAGTTTTAAATTCTAAATTTTTATTTTACTCATTCAGAAATTTCTTAGGTTTTTAAAATTACTTAAAATACTGTGATCATTTTGGCCGGTAGCCCGGCGGGGCTTGGGTGCCGTTTCCGGAAAGGCAGGGGGGGCACAACAAATTGCACTTTTTGATTAGCCTGGCAGCATTTGCTGTTAGCCTACTTTGGTGCATTGCCCAAAAATCTTGGATAAGCTGGAGCAGAGCGGGAAACTCTACCCCAGCAACCTTTGTCATACACACCGGCAGGGGAGGGGTTTGTCCCAATGTTTAGTATTTTCGTAGCTTTAGGCGGCAGCCTCAAAAGCGGGTGCCAAAATTCAAAGATCATCGAACCGAACAAAACATAGACCATGAACCAGCGGATTTTAATCAAAGGCTCAACTATCGTAAACGAAGGAAAAACAGTTATTGCGGATGTACTCTTATCAGAGGGGCGCATTGCTAAAATAGGGAAGATAGAAGCAGAGCCGGACGATAAAGTCATCGACGGCACCGGCAAGCACCTCTTCCCGGGCATTATCGACGGACAGGTGCATTTCCGGGACCCGGGCGCAACCCACAAAGCTGATCTGCACACCGAAAGCAAGGCGGCGGTGGTCGGCGGCGTCACTTCCTTCATCGACATGCCCAACACCATCCCCAATACCCTGACGATGGAGCGCCTGAATGAGAAGTACGAGATCGCTTCCAAAAAGTCCCTGGCCAATTACTCCTTTTTCCTCGGCGTCAACGGCGACAACCTGGATGAAGTGATCAAAACCGATACCACCAAGCTGATGGGCGTTTCCGACGACGGGCTGTACTTCACCAAAAAGGGCAACCTGCTGGCGGACAACCCGGAGACGATGGAGAAGCTTTTCGCCAATTGCAAATCCATCATCGCTATCCACTCGGAGAAGGAGCAGATCGTGGAGCAAAACGAGGAAAAGTACCGGGAAATGTACGGCGATGACGTACCGGTGAAGTTCCACCCCATCATCCGCAGCACACAAGCCTGCTACGAAGCCACCGAGCGCGCCATCGGCCTGGCGGAGAAGCACGGTGCCCGCCTGCACATCCTGCACCTGACCACCGAGGCAGAAACCCACCTGTTCCGCAACGACATCCCGCTGGAAGAGAAGAAAATCACCACGGAAGTCTCCGTGCACCACCTCTGGTTCTCCGATGAGGACTACGAGCGGCTGGGCGTCCTAATCAAGTGGAACCCGGCCATCAAGACCAAAAAAGATAAGGAAGGCCTGCTGCAGGCCCTGCTCGACGACCGAATCGACCTCATAACCACCGACCACGCGCCCCATACCCTGGAAGAAAAGCAGAAGCCCTATTTCCAGTCTATGTCGGGAGCGCCTATGGTACAACATACCCTCAACTGCATGCTGGAGTTCCACCATCAGGGCAAGATTTCGCTGGAGAAAATCGCCGAGAAGATGTGCCACAACCCGGCCCGCCTCTACCGGATGTACAAGCGCGGCTACATCCGCGAAGGCTACTACGCCGACCTGACGCTAGTGGACCTGAACCAATCCTGGACGGTCGCTAAAGACAACATCCTGTACAAGTGCGGCTGGTCGCCTCTGGAAGGCACCACTTTCCACAATAAGGTCCTCAAGACTTTCGTCAATGGCAATCTGGTGTACGATGAGGGCAACTTTGCGGAAGATACTTTTGGGATGGCGATTGAGGTGGAGGCGTAAGGGCGGAGGGCATGATTCCTTTCCTTTCGGTGACACGAGGCGGCTAAATTGGGCTGTGTGAAAGCTTTTTTTCAAGTTTGCGCAGCAGCTGATAACGGATTGCATTCAAGAGTTTGACCTCCGTTTGAAACTATGGTGGTCAGAGCACCCTGGGCTATTGATACTCCCGGCAAAAAAAATGCGAATGGAACCACTGAATTTAGATATTGAACTGCTCCGGCAATTTCAATCCCTGCTAATCGTCCTGGGAATTGGGCTGTTACTAGGGCTTGAACGTGAGCAGGCTTATCAGCTAAAGGAAGGAAAGCACCTGTTTGCCGGTATCCGTACTTTTCCCATTGTCGCAGTATTAGGGTACCTTGGTGTTTTCATGGGAGCAGCCCTTTCTGTTTGGGCTTTTTTCGGGGTTCTGATGGGGGTATTCACAATTGTCGCCATTTCTTTCCTGCGGGCACAGTCTACTGTAAGCGGCACCACCACCGAGTTCTCCCTGATATTGGTATTTGTACTGGGAGGGATGGTACAATTAGGGCATGCCTATCTAAGTGTTGGTATCGCGATTGCGGTAACAGCCCTGCTTACGCTTAAAATCCGGCTCCACAATCTCGCCGGAGCACTTTCAAAGGAAGAGTTCCTGTCTATCCTTCAGTTTTTACTGGTTACCGCTCTGGTGTTGCCTCTGCTCCCGGATCAGAATATTGGACCTTATGGTTTTTTCAATGCCTACAAGACGGGACTGATCCTCTCCATCTTTCTAACTTTAAATTTTGCCGGCTATTTCCTGAGCCGGTTCTTTGCGGAACGTTCCACCTTTCTGACAGGCGTCCTGGGTGGGCTGGCTTCAAGTACAGCAACCGCCTGGTACTTCTCCCGCCGGGTGGGGGAAGGTAAAGGCAGCGGGAGCCGGGAAGCCGGGGCGGTTGTATTGGCATCCTCAATTATGTTTCCGCGCCTGCTGGTATGGCCCGCTTTGCTGAATTGGACGTTGTTCCTTGCACTGGCTCCCCCGATTTTGGCGCTGGGCCTGATTGGAGTGCTCATCAGTGCATACCTCTTCCGTACAGCACAGCAAGAAACGCTCTCCGCCCCCCCTGAACGGGGAAACCCCCTCAATTTTCGGGAAGCCGCGGTCTTTGCGCTGATCTATACTGCTATTCAGCTGGGCGTAGGTTATGCTTCTACTCACCTTGGCGATACCGGAGTGTACTGGGCTGCTGCTGTCTCCGGTTTTGCGGATGTGGATGCGATCACCGTATCTATGTCGGAGTACGGAAATGGACAGCAGCGCCTGGATGTGGCAGCTGTAGCCACGGTGCTGGCAGCGTTTTCCAATACACTGGTCAAGTATGGCTTTTGCTTAGCTTTTGGGAATAGCACGATGCGGAAAAAGTCAACATTAGGTTTTGGTGTGATGCTTGTGGCTGCTCTTGGGTATGCCTTTTGGATGTTGTGAAGAAAGTCGGAGGGTTGTTTATTTCCCGATCAGATAATATTACTGTCCGGATCCAGTTATCTTTGCGGCATCAATACATTCCATGATCATCAGAGAACTTAGAAATAGCAGGTTACTCAGAGGGCTAATCGTCTTTTTGACGGCTGTCTTCCTGAATGGGATGATAGACCCGCCTGACCTCTATTCTGATGCTGTGGCGGAAGACCTCTCTTATAATGAAATGGAGAGCGTACTGGAAGTTTTCGTGGAGCGTGTCCTGCAATACGAAGATTTTTTCAAAGAGTACGATGATGATGACGCGGGTAAATCGCTGTTGAAAAAGTATACCAGTCTTGATGTATTGCTGTTTTCCGATAGCCTGACCATGGCATTTCCTGACCAATGCACCTCTAACCAATGGGCTTTACTCAGGGTGCAGCCGCCCAAGGACATCTGGCAAACGCCCCCGACCCCTCCTCCGGACTTTCCTGCCTGAACTTCGCTGTAATATGCAGCAAAGTATACTTATTCCCATCACCTCGGTTCTGCTTTGCAGCAACTGAAGGCTTTTCAATTATACTCGGAACGGAGAGGTTTGGGCGTAAGGCACAAACCCGACGCACGAGTATATGCCGACACGAAGTCATGGTTGGTCCCAAACTACTTCGTCGTCGGTATATTGCTCCATTTGGTATAGCATAAGCTGGACAGCCTGTGCTATGCCCCAACTATACAATTATGAAATATTTGATAACTCAGGCGCTACTTAGGGCTTCTCGAAAAACAAAATGCACAACTGATTTTGTTCCAAGGTCGTGCAAAACCAGCCAAAGGACGGGTTTTGCACGATGTTGGGGCAAAAGCTTTCCGAAAGTTGTGCATTTTGTTTTTGCCCCACTACTTAGTGCATGCTGCCTGCCCGTACTACTTTTTGCACAAACCCCTGCTGAGCAGGACAGCCTTTACGTTCTCGAAGTGGAAAGCGGCGGCTTGCGCCCCAAAGTCCTGCACGCTGAGCCCCTCTACATCGATCTGATCAGAGACCTGGGCGCGCGCAAGGGCGAAAAGGAATGGAACGTAGGCTTAGGCCTGACCGATAATCAGGTTTTTGATACCTACGAAGCATTGGTGGAGTACGAATGGGCCCCGGTTGACCGGCTTGGGCTGGAAGTGGAATTGCCCTTCACCTTTCATTTTCCGATAGAGGAGGGGATGTCTGCGCCTGGCAGTCGCCTGAATAGCCTGAAAATGGCTGCCCAGTACACCTTTTTGGTCAGTGAGGAGCAAAGTACCTCTATGGCCCTGGGCTACATCCATGAATTCGAATTGCCGGAATTTTCGATGTACGGAAGCACGTCTATGCTCAAAGGGCACATTTTTAACCCCTTTTTGGTGATGGCTAAGCGGTGGGGGACGCACTACCACACCCTGCTGTATACCGGCCCGGTCCTGGAGGCGATCAATGGGATGGATATGCATCAATCCTGGCAAGCCAACTTCAACTTCCATTACATGATTACCGGCACCCGGAATTTCATTGGCGTGGAGTTCAATCAGGAATTTAAGCGAGGCGATTTCGATATGGTCATCCGCCCGCAGATGCGGGTTGGGCTGGCCGACAACTTGCTGGTCGGTATTGTAGCCGGCATCCCCGTAGAGCGGGAAAACCAGCGCCTGAGTACCTTTATCCGGCTGATTTATGAGCCGGGGCATAAGCATTAGGATTAATTGTGAAAGGGTAGGTGCGGGTTGCTCAGCAGTAACGGTGGCCTGCGCCTGCTCTTTTATACTGCTTACCCCGCCTCCGCATTCCGGTTGATCGCATCGATAATACGGATGATTTTCGCCCGCTCCGCATCATCATCAAAAATGCCGAAGATGCCCATGTCGTGCAGGTCGGTAAAGGGTGGTTGCATCAGCATCCGTTTTTGGATCGTGCCGTTGACCGCCAGGTAGTCGATCAGGCGGTTGAGGAAGGTCATTTGATCCGCGCGGAGTTGGCTTTGGTGGAGCAAATCTGCGAAGGCTTCCTTGGCAGCCCTGGTGTCGAGCCCCACGAGGCTGCGGATGAATGCGCCAAGGGGTTGATCGCCCAGTTCCTTTTCGAGGGCTTCCCGGGCCACCGGGTCGTCTTCAAAGAGCAGACGCTCCAGCTCCTGTAGCTCAGCTGCTGTGATCGGTTGATTGGTGCGGAGTTTTTGGATGGCAATGTGTTCCTTGTTTTCTCTGACATAGCGTTCCACGCGCTGCCGGTAGTTGTCCATGGATTCGATACCCCGCAGCACTTCTGCCGCCTCTGTTCCGTCGATCTGATCCTTAAAGTTCGTTTCGTAGACCTTCCGTTCCCGCCGGGGGATGATGTGCAGCAGCCCGCGCAGGGCTTTGCGTATGCTTTCCAGCTCCGGCAGCGTGGCTTCCTGTAAAAAGGCAGCATCCTGCGCCCGCTGAATGTGGGGCATGGCCTTTTGTATGGCAGGGATATTGTGCATGCCGGCCAGTTGACCGGCCAGGCGCTGTATTTTGCGCAGGTAGGGTTCCTGTGCCTCATCGCCACTGATGCGCAGGGCATAAAGCTCATGCATCAGCAGGTCAAAGCGTTTGGCGGCTTCGTCCGGGTCGTCCAGCTCAATGAGTGGGCCAAGGGAATCGGTGATGCGCTCTATCTCGCTGTTGCCCAGTTTATTCCATTGGGCGCGGTCACGCAGCGGGTCGATTTCGCCCAGCTTCATCTGTATGCGGAAGTGGTCCCGTTGCGCATAGAGGGCACTGACGGCACTATGGCAAAAGTCAAGTTGTTCCTGCCGGAAAGTGTCGGCAGGGTCCTGCTGTTTGATCAGCTGTGCCAGTTGCAAGCGGGCCTGGAAAATGCGGTGGGAAAGGCGCAGGGGTACATTAGTTTGCAGCCCGTCCGGATTGTGCTCAAAGAACTCCAGGTTGCCACAAAAGTCGAAAATGTAGAAAAACGCCTTGTCCTCACCGGGCGCAAACAAATCAGGACACAGGCGGGTACCTCGGCCCACCATCTGCCAGTACTTGGCGCGGGAGTAGACCGGCTTGAAAAAGACCAGATTGAGCAGCTCGGGGATGTCGATGCCGGTATCGAGCATATCCACCGAAACGGCAATTTGCGGGTACTTGTTGATGTCCGAGAGGTCTTCGATAAGCTGCTGCGCAAAGCGGTCGTAATTGTCGATCACCCGGCAAAATTTGCTGCCGTACTGTGGGTACAGTTTGTCAAACCGCTGCTCGATGAGCTTGGCGTGTTTGTGGTTCTTGGCGAAAATGATACTCTTGCCCATCTTGTCCCCACCGGCTACCCGTTGCCCCTTCTGCATGAGGTGGTCAATGACTTTATCAATGGTGTCATGGTTGTACAGCCAGCTGTTGATGGCGGAAGCGTCGATGTGCTCCGGGACTTCCCCGGCCTCATCCCGAAAAGTGGACTCGTATTCAGCCTGCTCTTCTTCGGAAAGGTCATTGTAGTGGATGCCCCGGCGGACAAATCCAAGGTTGACCTTTTCGCCCCGGGGCGGCACCAGATAGCCATCGCGGACGGCTTCCTCGATATCGTAGGAGAAGGTGGGGTTGCGCACTTCGCAGTCAAACAGCTCGTAGGTGTCTTTATCTGCCTGATCTTTGGGAGTAGCGGTCAGGCCCAGCAGCAGCGCGTCGAAGTACTCAAAGATGGCATTGTATTTCTGGTAAACCGAGCGGTGGGCCTCGTCCACGATAATGAGGTCGAAGTGGCCGGGCGTAAACAAACGGGCGTCTCCGCTGCGGGCACCATCTATACGGTTCATCATCGTAGGGTAGGTGGAGAAAACAAGACGGGTGTCCGTTTCTTCCTTTTCCTGCGTAAGGTCGATGGCGCTGAGGTGAGGCGTGTGCTGTTTGAAGGCTTTCTTCGCCTGTTTGACCAGCGCGCTGCGGTCGGCCAGGAAGAGTACCCGTTTGACCCAGTTGGCTTTGGAAAGCAGCTCTACGATTGCCGCCGCCGTCCGGGTTTTGCCCGCTCCGGTTGCCATCACGATCAGCGCAGAACGCTTGCCGCCCCGCAGTTGGCCATCGGCTTCCTTCGCAAAGGTTTCCATAACGCGCTGAATGCCTTCCATTTGATAATGGCGCCCGGCAATTTCGGTATTGGGCCTGAGTGTACGTATATCCTGCCGGCTTTGCCTGCGGTCTATAAGCAGTTGCAGTTCCTCCCGGGTCAGAAAACCGGAAATTGGGCGGGCACTGTAGAAGGTGTCATCCCAGATCCAGTTATCGTAGCCATTGGTGAAAAAAATGATGGGGCGTTGCCCGTGCATGCGCTCCAGGCAGTTGGCATAGAGCTCCGCCTGATGCTGCCCCTGATAGGCTTCTTTGCTCGTGCGCTTGGCCTCAATGACCGCCAGTGGCTTACCATTTTGGCCCCAGAGGACATAGTCGGCATTGCCCCGCCCTGTTTTGTTGACCGCCACGGGCAGGCCCTCCACCGGGTACTCCCGCACATTCGGTGCATCAATATCCCATCCGGCTTCCCGGAGCAGCACATCGATGAAGATTTCCCGGGTTTCCTTTTCGCTCATTGGCAGTGGCGGCAGCACGTTGCCCGCGGCTTTATTCTGGGATTTGACCGCCTGCAGGGCTTCCAGTTGCGCTTTCAGGCGGGCGGCTTCCTCTTCGGCCTGCAGCCGGCGGCGGCGTTCCTTTTGCAGCTCCTCCACCCGTTCCTCCACCTGCTGTTGCATGCGCTCCAACTGTGCCTTACTTTTCTCTGCCGTGCCTTTGGCGGGTATAAAGTGGTCTTCGAAGGTCGGTACCTCAGGCCGCTCTTCGCTGTACAGGCGGGCGCACCAGCCCAGGAAGCGGTGCAGGTACTTAAGCATCGCCAGCGCTTTGTAGGGCGAGGTTTTGCCGGTATGCACGGCATTATTACCCTCTTTGCGGATGATGTGCAGCTCTTTGTACATGCTCGGTGGCAAAATCTCCCGGAAGGTCCGCTCGTACATACGGGAGGAGAGGGCCGTATCATAAGGCGCTTCCAGCTCCCCGTCATTTTCGTACAGCCAGTTGACCATCAGCTCCAGTGTCAGGCGGCTGTAGAATACAGAGGTAACGGGCGCGGTGATGCCGTGGGCTTCGGCCTGCTGTGCGTTTTGGAATACTTCGGGCCAGCCCTCACGGAGGAATTGGAAGTTGGAGTCCATAGATGTCCTGCTGTTTAGAGACGGAAACAAAATAAGATAGACCGTTTGAGGTTTGGCGAAATTTTATAAGCAACTGAAAACTTGGAAGTTGCGTTAAAATATCGCCAAAGCCTAAAAAGAGAACGGTCTAACTTATTTCCGTCAGACTACTTAGTCGGGAATATAAGTAAAATTAATGGGTTGCAGAATAAAAGCCGGGAAAATGAAAGCTACGAGCGCAACTACATCAAAGGGAAGTATGGCGCCATACCATTTCTGGGTAACTTTGAGAACCTTTTTCCTGAACCTTTAGCGTTATCCGGTCATGAAAATGAAGGATAAAAAGGCGGAGCAGACTAATGCCTCAAGTCATAGTGTAAACCTGGCACCGAGCTCACTAAGCAGCTGATAGGTATCTAGCCATTCGACCTCAAAAGCCCTGCAGATATTTGGAATTTTCACCTTTTTGGAATTGGGTGGTACCAACTTTTCCATGGTTACTACTTTTGCATCTTGGGCGTATGCTTCTGCTATGATCCACGGATCGGCACCACTTAGGAAAAACTCTCCCAAAGCACGGTCATAATTCTGAAGTACATAGGTTGTTATTTCTGCAATCTTTTCCTGGGCATCTTTTGAGGGTGTGATAAATAGCCCAGACTTCTTTCTAGATTTTATCCAGTCTTGCAAGGGGCCTTCTCCCTGTATTTCATCAAACACTAAAGTTGAGCTGGCAATGATGCCTGCCTGAGTTTGCTGGTCGATCCACTCCCAAAATGCAGGAAATACATCCATGTTGTAGGGGCCATTTTGAGCTTGAATGAACACGTTAGCATCTAAAATATAATCTGGCATAATACATCAATGTATTTCAAGATGGTCTGCCACTTTTTTCAAGGTCTCGACCTTTACATTCAGCATACGCGCTGCGTCCCGGTAGAGCGTTTGCCCTTCCAGCGTAGCTGCAATAAGCGCAGAGGTGAGCAACTTGCTGTTTCTGGCGGGGAGGGTATTTTTAAAATTGCCCCCGCTGCTACGTTTTCGGTTCTTATACCAGCTGATGCGGGTAGCGTACGCTTGCTGAAATTCAGTACTACTGATCCTGCGCAGCTGCCGGGCACGAATAAGCAAGACCAAGTCGCTCACTTTATAATGCCGGTACCGTTGTAGGTTTTCTTCAAGGGAAAGATCAGATTGCCAGATGGATTGAAAGTCTTCAGCAGGAATCAACACTTCCGCCGCTACCTGATTACAGAAGCGTTCCAACTGATCAAAGTCGTTTTCTACGGCAGACTTAACTTCCACATTGGAAACGCCGGAAGCGCCTACCCAAAGATGTGCCAGTTCATGTACAAAAGTGAAGAGTTTAGCAGCTTCTGTATCATTACCGTTGATGAAAACGAGTGGTGCAACAGCGTCACTTAGTACGAAGCCCCGGAATTCTTCCACAGTTAGTTTGCGATGGTTATTGTTTTTTACCACGCCGCTGATTAGTATCAGTATGCCTGCTTCTTCGGCCTGCTGCACCAGTTTAGACAAAAAATCAGATTTACTGCGCGCTGATTTCCGAAGCTCTTCATCCAGGCCAAGTACTGCCTGAATATCTCTGGCTACGGTCTTTACATCCGACTCCACGGAGTATTTACCGATAAATTCCAAAGGGCTTGCCTGCCCGGTGTTTTGCAAATATTCTCTGTACCAATTTTGCTTCTGTAGGGAGTCATTCAGTACTTCTTTGAAGTCCAGGCTAAAAGTAGCTCGTGCCTCATTGCGTAATGTGCGTAGATCCGCAATAGGGGAGTTCTCTTCAGGGGGAGATGGCAAAAAAAGGTAAGGCAAAGGAACCCTCAGGCGTTCAGCCAGCTTTTGTGCCTGCCGGAAAGTGGGCTGTTCTTCCCCGGTTTCCCAAGCCGCAATTTTATCTTCCGCCAGCTGCAGGGCTTTAGACAGATCGGACAGCTGCAAACCTGCCCGTTCCCTCGCCCATCTGACCTGATTGCTGTTTATGCCTGCTTTTTCCATTGTATCATTCCTTAGAGCTTTACAATATACTCAAATTGTTGGTGAAAAGCTAAATAGAATCAACAGACTATGAGAAATTATAGCCCAAACCGTTTTCTTTAGGTAAATCAACACTTTGCTGAATATTCAAGATTCCGGTCAGCGGTCATCAAAAAATCGATACCTTCTTCATCTATCGCCTGCCTTCAGATAGTCAAACAGGTTTTTGACCGGCACCCGGGTGTGCGTAAATACCGGCTCCCCACTTTGGATGTCCGGCGCAATCGTAATGATCTGTGAAATATTCATGTGTTCCTGATTTGCTTTCAAGTTATGGCTTTACAGTCAATAATGCCAACAGCCGCTTTTCTTTGAACGTGCTGCACACTACTAGACATTTTTCAAAAGGGGTTGATTTTTTCAGCCTCCGCACGCCCCCTAGCCCCCTAAAGGCGGGAACTGCAGCCCGCAAAAATCAATCCCTTTTACTCATGAAATCCAGTTTGTCTAGTGGTTTGAACGTGCTGCCTAATTGCATGGTTCCGCCACCCTTTACCTTTCACCCCGCCCTAAATGGCTTTTCCATTTTACCCGCCTTCTCCTCAGGCTTCAGCAGGCAGCGCATTTCCACAAGGCCCGCATGGATACATTTCGCCTTTTACATTTTACCCCGCCCGAGCCCTGCCCCAATCGCACTTTTACATTTCGCCTTTTTTACATTTTACATTCTACATTTTACCATTCCCCCGCCCGAGCCCTGCCCCAATCGTTTCCTCCCTCGGGGGAGGTGCCCGCAGGGCGGAGGGGGACCCAAGTATTCTACATTTAGCCTTCTACATTTTACCCGCCTTCGCCTTCAGGCTTCGGCGGGCGGAGCATTCTACATTATATGGTTTTACCTTTCCCCCCGCCCCAATCGCACTTTTACCTTTCGCCTTTTTTACATTTTACATTCTACATTTTACATTTTACCTTTCAAACGTGCCCTGCAACACCCCACCAAACACCGCCTCCGCCGCCTCCAACTGCCGCTCCGCCAACCGCCGCTGTGCCTCGATGTTGGCCACCATGGCCGCAAAACGGGTTTGGAGGGGGAGGGGCGGGAGTGGGATTTGGAGTTTTTTTAGTACATCAGAACTAATATTATCAGCTGTCGTTCCTCTTACGGATTTCAAAATGTTAGGAGCTAATACCAAAAATAGGTAGAGTAGATAGTATGGATTTAGCTTTTCCTTACATACAAAAGCCTTCATATCCTGATTAAGTGTAACAGGGCAAATATTAATACCAACGGGTAATTGCTTTTTTAGAATCCCACTACGAACAACCATAAGGACCGAGTCTTTTGGGATAAGTTTTGTTGAACTATTTTTTATAGCTTCGTTGGTAATCTTGTCGATAGAGCTATCAATAAAAAGAGACTTCATGTCCTTTGGTGAGACCCACGGTATTTCGCCGGTATAGAACGACTTGTTCTTTTTGGAGGGTGTCCCGCCTCCAAGGATTTTTACGTGGTCTACTAACTCCACCACTTCCCACCCCCGCTCATTCCGCACCGGGTCCCCAAACACCTCCAAAAACACCGAGCGCCCCAGCTCCGCATACTCTTCCAGCAGCGCGCGGCTCTTTTGGCGCACCGCATCGGCCTTGTCCAGGCGGGCGGACAGGCGGCGCTGCTCGGAGAGGGGCGGGAGGGGGATTTGGAGGGATTTGAGTTTAGTGGCATTTACACCGGGTAAAGTTGCGCCATTTGAGCTTGTCAATATTTGGTTCCAGTAAATCTGAGATTGAAAGAAATAGGCAAGGAAGTTAGGATTTACTTTTTCTAAATTTGGTCTAACTCTGATTAAGTAAGATGCAAATATGCTTCTATCAGGGCATTCCTTAATTAAGTAACTTTTGCCAGTTGTTGCTCCTGTCCTTGCAAAGAGAAGATCACCAGAATTCAAGGCGTATTTTTCTACTTGATCACATTCTGCAAAGGGGACTTTTTCCCAGTCTACATCTCCATCTTGAATGTCTGTTATCCTCAAGAATTTATAGCCACTTGTGCCTGAAGAAGCGGTATGACCGTAGTTAATCTTCTCCGCCAAAGAGTCTAGGAGTTCCCATTTCATATTGCTGTTGTTTTGGTCCACAAATGTTCACGAATTTTTGGCACTAATGGGCGCAAATGCTGCCTCAGTCCAGCATGTTTTCCAGTTCCTGCATCAGCTGTGCGCGCTCGGCTTCCAGTTGGCGGATGCGGGCCAGCAGTTCCTGCGGCGGGTCGTAGTCCACAGCTTGGTACTCGATCTCCTTGTAGCGGTTGATGCTGAGGTCGTAGGCGTTGTCGCGTATCTCCTGCACGGGCACGTAGAAGGATTGGGCGGTGCGGGGGCGTTCGGCTTCGCCTTCGGCATTGCGCCAGCGGTGGAGGATGTCGGGGATGTTGTTCTCTTCGTGCTTTTGCACCCGGTACTCGATCACCTGCCCGTGGGGGTCGGTGAGGGTGGAGAGGTGCTCGTCTTTGGCCAGTTGCTCGGGCTGTTCGGGCATGCGCCGGCCCAGTTCGCCGCGCTTGTCGTCCAGGCTGTAGCCGTCGGCCTGCATATCGTAAAACCAGACCTGATCCGTACCGCCGGAATTGGTCTTGGTGAACAGCAGTATGGCGGTGCTCACCCCGGCGTAGGGCTTGAACACTCCGGAGGGCATGCTCACCACGCCCTGCAGTTGGTGCTCCTCCACAATGGCTTCCCGTATGGCCTTATGGGCGCGGCTCGAGCCAAAGAGCACCCCGTCGGGCACAATCACGGCGGCCCGCCCGCCCGGGCGCAGCATCCGCAGCATTAGGGCCAGGAAGAGCAGCTCGGTCTTTTTGGTCTTGGCCACCTTGAGCAGGCTGGGCTCCACAAAGTCGTAGTCGAGGCTGCCCTTGAAGGGCGGATTGGCCAGCATCAGGCTGTAGCGGTCGGTAATGCCGGCGTTCTCCTCGCTCAGGGCATCCACGTGCAGCAGGTTGGGGCGCTCAATGCCGTGCAGCATCAGGTTCATCGCCCCTATGCGCATCATGCTGCTGTCGAATTCCAGCCCGTTGAACATCGCGCTGTTGTAGTGGGCGCGGAAGTCCTTTTTGTAGAATTCGTCTTGGTGCTCCCGCCTCAGGTACTCATCGGCAGCCACGAGGAAACCGCAGGTGCCGGCCGAGGGGTCGCAAATGGTATCGGTAGGCGTGGGCAGGGTCATGTCCACCATCAGCTGTATGATGTGGCGGGGCGTGCGGAACTGCCCGTTTTGCCCGGCCGAGGCGATTTTGGACAGCAGGTACTCGTACAGGTCGCCCTTGGTATCGCGGTCGTCCATATCGAGCTTATCGATGAGCTGCACCGCCCGGTCGAGCAGGCGGGGCGTGGAGATCATAAACGTCGCCCCCTTCATGTGGTTGGCGAAAGCCGTATCCTCCGGGGCCAGCTGCTTCATATAGTCGAAGACATTGGTCTGCTCCCCATTGAGGGTGATGCCACGGGTGAAGCGGTCGATCATGGCCTCCGGGTCCAGGTTTTTGAAGCTGCTCCAGCGCAGGGGCGTGGCGGCTTCCGGGTAGATGGGGTCGGTGATCGGCATGTCGAGTTCGCTCGCCTGTTTTTCCTTGAGCAGCTGCTGTTGGTCGAGCCGCCGCAGGAAGAGCAGGTAGGTGATCTGCTCGATGACGGTGAGCGGGTTGGTGATGCCTCCGGTCCAGAAGGTTTCCCAGAGTTTGTCGACTTCGTTGCGGAGTTGTCCGGTGAGCATGCGCGGTGTTTTGGTTTGGGAGGGAAGATAGGGAATTTTGGGAAATGGGGGGGAGGATGAGGATGAGGCTGAGGCGTTTATTGGTGAAAATGAAGACATCGCGCAGGAGCTGAAACCCGATGTCAAAGTTTTCCCCTTCAATGAGGAGGTCGCCGTATTTGGTTTCGAGGTCTTCCGGTTTGGCGGTGCCGGCATTGCCTAATAACTTATTGAGGAGTCCCATAGGGTAGAGATTTTGGTTTGGCACCTGAATGGCACTACTAAATTAAGCATAAAGTAGCTGCCAGCCAACCGCCGGCAGCCATAGAAAATTGCGTGTTACATACGCAAAGATTACTGTTGGAATTCGGGGTAGTTTTCCAGAAGGGTATGGAGCCGTTCCGCCTCTTCTGCTCCGAACTCCAGGGTGGAATATAGGGCTTCCCCATCTGGGCCGTCAATTTGGAGGACTTCCACCGTAAGTATCGCATCCTTGGGCGCATTTACCGTACCCCAGTCGGAGAACTGATTGGGCGCCAGGTTCCAGGTCGTACTTTCTCCCGGCTCCAGCCCACCGGCTATTTGGTAGTTGAAGTCATCTGTAAGCCAGGGCACAGATCGGTTAGGGCTCGCCAGTGTACCTTTAAAGTATGCCCGGGATATGGCAGATGAAGTGCCATTTTTTACGGTAAGCTCGATGATGGGTTCCGGGGAGCCGAAGTAGTCTTTGCGTTTGTAAAATTTAGATTGTGTTACTTCAAAACCCTGTAATTGTTCCTTTTGCGTTTCGGCATCCTGCTTTTTTTGGTAGAGTTCTTCGATCTCCAATCGGGCCTGTTCTTTCTTTTTGCGTTCCTGTTCCGCTTTAATGGCTTCACCTTTGGCAATGACTTCGCTGGCAGTGAGCCCATCCAAAGCCTCGGTGTAGTCCTCGAGTATTTTTTCCGCGCCTTTTTCTCCTTGCAGGAGGTCAGCAAAACTGAAGCCATCCATAGCCATGAGTTGCAGGGCTTCTTCAAAGGCCGCTTTGTCTTCATCAGAAAGCCCTTCCTTCATTTTTTTGACAGAAGCCTGAAAGTTTTCCTCGCTGGAACCATCAATAGAAGGGGTACAGGAGACGATCATCAGCAGCGCAAACAGCGCAAAAACAGAGTGAATGATACGCATGTCTTTTTGTTTTTCCACAAACCTACCCCGGCCCTGCGTACTGTAGGTACGCGGGATGCAATGGTCTGCGAAAAAAGTGTTAAGTTATCGACCCAAATAAGAATATATGGCAACCAATCGGCACGCAATGATCCGCTACCGGACAATCGACCGGTGCCTGAGCCGCCGCAATAAGCGCTACTGGACCTGGCAAGAGCTGGCACAAGCCTGTGGGGAGGAACTGCGGGAGTACGAAGGCGAAGACCGCGCCGCTCCATCGAGAGATACCATCAAAAAGGATATTCGAAATATGCGAAGTGGCATGCTCGGATACCGGGCCCCCATCCAATGGTACCCGAGGGAGGCGGGCTATGCGTACAGCGACCCGGGCTTTTCCATCACACAAATGCCCCTGAGCACGGCTGATGTGGAAGCCCTGCGGGAGGCTATGAGTTTGTTGCGGCAGTTCCGGGGCTTTCCACAGGTACAGGGGGTAGAGCAGGTAGTTGCGAAAGTCTCGGAGGCCCTGCGGGTCCGGCCGGCCTCGGAGCGCACCGTGCTGCAGTTGGAGGACAATATGGTGGGGCTTGGACTGGAATGGCTTGATCTGCTGTACCGCGCCTGCCGCGATCAGCGCTGCCTTTTGCTCGACTATCACCCGTTTAAGGTGCCGGAAGGGTATAAGTTTCGCCGTATCGTCAGCCCGCACCTGGTCAAGGAGTATAACAACCGCTGGTTTTTGTTTGCCCACGACCATGAGGCGCACTGCATCCGGACCTATGCTTTTGACCGTATCCGGCAGGCAGAGGTTTACCTGCTCGCTGATTTTGTTGAAAATCCGGGTTTTCAGCCACAGCAATTCTTTGAGGCGGTCATTGGTGTGTCTGTCCCTACCGGCCGGCAACCGGAGCCTGTACTGCTCAAGGCGACTCCGGAGCGGGCTCGTTACATTGAGACCAAGCCGCTCCACCCGTCACAGCATGTGCATGAACAGGCTGCTGATGGAAGCGTGATCTTTGCTTACTACCTCGTGCATAATGTAGAGCTGGAAAATCAGCTTTTGTCCTTTGGGGAAACGGTGGAGGTGCTTTCCCCACTGTCCCTGCGTAAGGCGATTACCCTTAGGGTACAGGCACTCTGCCGCCTTTATGCTGTAATTTGGGCAGACAAAACAAGATAATGAAACAAAAAAGATAAAATTCCGTACTAACTTCATGTTGCAGGTCCGCGAAGTACTACAATGGGGTTTGTGGCTTATCTGTCTTTTCCTTTTACCTTGAGCGCTGCTATTGAATTAGCATCTATCCCGCTGGTTTCAAAAGCGCAGTTGGGACTGATACGAAATTTCCATAAAGTTAGACATTTATGCACATCCAAATCGCCAAATCAGGAGGAGCTGGTATTCGTTATTTCGATAACCATACAGTTCTGGAAATTCCACTTGAGATTTCCACGCTCAGAGAGGATCCTTCCTATTATCTGAAGCGGATGGTGATCCATTTCGGTAAGAAAGCGGAGTCAGTCGATATCCCCGCTCAGCTAATGGATGAAGACCGCTCGAGTAGCGGCACGGGACAAGTACTGGATCCGGGCATTCGGCGTACGTATCGCCTGCAGTGCGATCTTCCCCTTCAATATGCAGATCATGTGGGGATTCGGGCACTCAAGTCATTTTCCTTTGTAATCAAACCTGAAGAGGGCCAGGATTTAGAATATGCCTTTAGTTATCAATTTCCTGCCATTGATTACCTGGGTAAGGCTCATAATGGGCAGCGAAAATTACGGTTTAAGAAACAAACCCTGAAAAAGACAGAGTCCAATGGGTGGGCGATTGGTTTCATATCAGCTATCGCAGTGATGACATTGATGGGTCGGCACTGGCTTAACGCTTCACAGGGTATGAATGGAAGCGGAGCCTTTTTTTCCTGGATGCAATATGCTGCAGAAGGTATAGTAGCAGCGGGTATGGGGTTTTTAGGCGTAAGCCTGGCGAAGGTCTGGAAGTTAGCTTCTTTGTCCAATTGGTTTAATACCAAGGATATATGGTTTGCCCCTACCCTGTATATTGCCCCCAAGACCTGGCATTTTATCCGAAATGGAAGGGTCGCAGCAGGGGCTATGACACTGTGTGGTCTGGTCATGGCAGGCGTATATCAGTATTATCCCGTCACTTTGGAGTTGCCCAAATCTTTACAGCAAGAAGAGATTGGGGTGACTTTGATACATAACGATGGTAGGCAATGGGAAGCCACAGACCGCTCAAAGTGCTTCTTCCGGGATCTACCTGATTACGCTCTGGGAGACACCAACGGCAAAGGACAGTATGTACCGGTCAGGAGATTTGTTCTGGGCAGCAAAGGTCCCATGAGTGAAAATAATGTTTCCGGTACGGGCTTTTCCGAACTCACCCGGCAGCTTAATGGATTGCTGAGTAATAATGTAGGCTATGCCATGTATGATTACCATTCGATTGAGAAGACGAAGCAACGAATTGACGGCAGTGATGACTTAAAGCAGCTGTTGCCCAAACTAATTTGGAAAAGGGGGAAATTGATAGAAGATCCTAATAGCATCAACCTGATGCATATCTGCGATACCCCAAAGCAGAGTCTGGTTCAGCTTTATAAAGAACAAATCTGGACGGAGACCATGGACTCCTGGAAGGCTATTTTAGAAGGTAAGCCTGGTGCAGGCCGCTGTGGTTTGGATCAGGAAATAGATGCTGTCAACCAGTTCCTTCGGTCAGCATTAGAGGAGCCTGCTTTGTTTAATGAGGGGGATACGACCATGGTAAATCGGGCAGCCGCCCTTTACGATGACTTTTTTAGGAGTGATAAGCTTGACTTAGAGAGCGAAGCCCGCAATTCAGGGCCGGATAGCAGAAAGCGCTATTACCAGCTGGAGATCAGAAACTACCTTTTCATGGCGTCTGTTGTGAATAAGAAGGGAAAGACCGACCTCGTGAGGTCTGCCTTATTCTCAGACGTAACAGAAGAAGATTTCCCGGAACTGGTTTTTGGTGCTATGGTTGAGGTTTGCAAAGAAGGGCTCAATTACAAATATCTTGATGAACTGTTAGAATTATACGCTTATTGTCTTAAGAAAGAGCTGTTAACTACTGATGCCCGTAAGGAAGGGCTTCGGAGGTTGGGGGCGCTTAACTATTATGATTACCATGAAGTAAGGTCGAAGAGATCCCGTGATATTTTCTATGAAGTATTGAAAGCAATCAGAAACGATAAGATCTTTCAGAGTTATATCGGCACCCCCGAAAGAGATTTTCTCTTAGGAATATTGGAAGCATCCCTGAAAGAGGGTGCGAATAGCATGGACAGGTTTTGCGCAGCCGTACGTTTTATCGCAGACAGGAGCGAGAAAAACGGAAGGGTTAATGAGCCTTCCTTTAATTTTAATGAAGGGGCGAGAGCCGCATTTACAAGGGTTCTCCATGCGCACCAGCTTCCATATGAGCAATTTAGTTGCATTGGTGGTACTATTGAGGACCCGGTTTCATTTGGTCCCAGAGTGGGGGAATACGAAAAATCGCACATAGATACTCTACCGAAAGAAACCAGTCAGCAGGTGCATTCTTACACTGAACACGATCAGTAACAGTACCTATGATTCTTAGAACTATTAATGCTCTGGAGGGGGCATTAACAAAGGAGAAAAAACCGGCGATCAGTGTTACCCGATACATGCAGCAAGGATTTGGCAGAGGAATTTAACTGAGTGCTGGGTAGAATCAGCTGTTCTGCGACTTTTGCAATATTGCTGAGTGAGAACAGCAGTCAGGTGTAACATCTGATCGACCGGATTGACCAAACTAGGGCAAATAGGTGTAAATATACTCGGAACGGAGAGGTTTGGGCGTAAGGCACAAACCCGACGCACGAGTATATGCCGACACGAAGTCATGTTTGGTCCCAAACTACTTCGTCGTCGGTATAGCTTAGCAGCGAAAAATGAATGGAAAACTGAAATTGCTTGATAAACAAACGTTATTGAACTTATGGAAATGTAGTGCTTTTATATTTGGTTAGGGGGCAGCTTTAAATACAAAAACAGTGCCATTGCTGTAATGATAGTAGTTTTGATCAGGAAGTCAGCGTCGAGCCATTTCGAAGAGGAAGATACCTCCGTTTCGGAGTCTTCCTCAGCAAAGGGACAACCAGCTACTCCGCTGCGCGAGCTATTGGTATAGAGCATTTTTTTATCAGCCACTTTTCCCTCCTGACCTGGCATGGGAATATCTGAGTTGCCCAACGGGACAAAAACGGAGTCTCCCGCATATTTGACGTAGGTGAACTGACTTTGGGAGATTGCCCATTTGTTAGCAGAGGTTTTTCCGATAAACCCAAATAGACAAAAAACCAGGGTTAGACCGCTGATAAGGTAGACAGACAATTTAGAAGTAGATTTAAATCGTACTAATTTCATTGTCTTTGAATTGTTAATTGATTAGGAGTAGGAAGCTTTAGCATTTGATATAACAAAAATAATAATCTTCCCATGTTGGATTTGGAATTTGTGATCAACGCTGTCTCTGGAGTGACTAACAGGTGTTTTTTTGTGAGTAGCTGGTTTTAACTAATGAGGCACTAGTGTTTCCATATTCATTCGTACGCTCAAAATATAAGGCGCTTCCCCTTCCGCCCAGTGCCCGTAGGTAGTCGCCACGATGGTACCATCCGGCAGGCATTCCAGCGCAGGATAAGCACAGTCACTGCCTTTGGTATTGTCCTTCAGCCGGATGCGGTATTGCCCCTCCCGGCCTTCCACGAGATCTTCGTAGGTGCCTATCCAGGCGACCCAGTCGCCGGTGGTGGGGCTGGCAGGACCGGCCTGAGCTTTCAGTTGAGCCGTATCGCAATCCTGGCATTCGGCTTTCAGTGCCTGATAACGCCAGTAAGCGGGGGCCATATCGCGGAAGGAGATCAGTAAGCGCCCGTCGGGGGTATAGATGGCCTGATGCCGGTCGCCGTTGAGGCTGTTGGGCAGGGCGCGGGGGCGGGTCCAGGTTTGGCCTTCGTCATTGGAGAACATAATCTGGCTGTTCATCCGGCGGCTGTTTTCCCGCAGCAGCATAGCAATTTGCCGGCCATCCGGCGAGCGGATAAGTCCGGGCTCGCAGAGATGGAGGAAACGGGATTGCAGCATGGCTTCCGGCTCCGTCCAGGTCAGCCCGCCATCGTAGGAAAAGGTTTTGTAGAGGGTGAATTCGGCCTGATTGTTGGCCCTTTCAACCGCAGGCTCGCCGGCTCTGCCGCGGTGGCTGAAGTAGCGCCCGTCGTCGTGGAAGACGGCCATATAGTGCCCTTTGCCGGAACGCAGTGGGACCAGGTCGCCCATGACTACAATACCGCCCCAGTTGCCCAGCGGTTGCAGTTCGGTCCAGGTGCTGCCCTGATCTTCGGAGTAAGCCATTCGGGCGGGGTAGAGACCGGAAAAGAGCAGCAGCCGTTGGGTGCCATCGGGCCCTTCGGCGGGGTAAAGGGTGGGCACTTCCAGCGAACTTTCCCAGCTTGCGGGCACGGGCAGGCGCTCGCTCCAGGTTTGGCCACCGTCATTGCTGCGCTTGAGTACGATAGGCCCGCGGCCATGCCCTTTGGGATAGGTGCAGTAGAGGGTTTGCCCGTCTTCCAGGAGTACCGTGGTTGGATGCCCAAGGTACACACCGGGCTCCCGGTCTACGGTTACCTGCCGGCTACTCATTGTATCCAGGTCGATAAAAGGGAGGCTATGGTAGTCCAAAGAGAAGCCGCTGAGGTCGATGCCCTTGTTGATGATTTGTGCATTGGATAGCAACGGTAAGCAAACCGCACTAAGGAAAAGAAACCGGAACATATGCTTTTTCCCGGAAAGATACAAAACGGTTTTTATTGCCTGGCGAAAACCATCGTTTCCGGGTTGCCTGCCTGCTAAGAAAAAATATTGTCAATTGGATATCTATTTGTGACGGGTTTATAACACTATGTTTGAATTTGCATTGTTTGTATGTCACGAAAAAAGAATTGCCGGGGATTTGTTAACTGCAGAAACATTCATATTGACTTTTTCGGGGTTTTTCGATGTCTCAACACTTACAACACTCTGCTAAGTTTAGTTCCTTAGGTCAAAAAATCCGGTGATCAGGCATACCTGATGGAGAGCTATGATGGGAAGTATGGATTGTTATTGGGGTTATCGGTACATAGCTTAGCAAAGTAATGGGAGAATTGCACCATTTTCAGGTGCCTGACCAACCGGATCATGTAGCTTAAATTGAATCGCTCGCTACGTCGCAAAAAATGAGAAACTCATTTTTGTAAAACAAATCGAAACCTATGGAAATAGTTAATGCTGCTTTTACTACGGACTTAAAACATAGAACACTTCTTCGTATATATTATAATTTTATGTTTAGTGCCCAATCCTTTTTGTTATGATTGCTCCGGCAATTTATAATTAACCTGAGGGCAAGCAGCAGCATTGTGATGTATGCACTGTTATTGGTGACGAAAATTCGGATTTTTGTGATAAAGAAGAATGTAGAATTGGCACTTTGGAAGCAAATGAGTATCTTTCTAGTAGTAAAATCCCGAGGTAAAAATCAACTCTTTTTTAGACCAGCGGTTCTACAAATCATCAGTTGTGGTATTTCGTTTGCTTTGTAAATAGTCAGTGAAAATGAGAAACAGTACGGTCTGTGTTTACTGAAGAGTAGCCAGAACAGAAAACGTGCTGGTTTCTTTCTCAAAGTAGTGAATTCCCTTCCTGTTTCTTAATTTCACAGCTCTGGCAGGACTGTCTACGAGCTTAAATAAAGGACGCCCGCAGAAACTAAACAATATGCACCAGTTACTAACTACGGTACTTCTGCTACTGATGGTCTTCCCAATCAGTAGCCAAAACACTTCAAACACATTCAGGGATAGCCTATATAACGTGATTGAACGAGCGGGTAGCCCGGAAGCTAAAATCGACCTGTACAAAACAGCGATAGACCAGAAGCTGCAAACCGATCAGGCGCTGGCGCGTGAGTACATCGAAGCACTCCGGCAACTGGCCACTGCCGTTAAAGATACCGCTACTATCGGTTATGTCTGTGAGAAAGAGGCCAGTTTGTCCTATCTGAGCGGCGATCATCAGCAGGCAAGCCAAGGCTTTGAGGAGGCCTGCCGATATTATGAAAGGGCAGGCTTGTATGACCTTTCCATCATGGCGTGCACTAAAAGTGGTGTGATGCTCAGCCTGATGGGCAAACAGGTCGAAGCCAAGGCTGTTTATCAGGAACAATTGGGAGCAGCCCGGGCAAAAAACCTAAAGCCTCAGCAGGCTTACATTAACAATCAGCTGGGTACCCTTTATCATTATCAGGGGACTTCGGATTCTGCGATTGTCTACTATGACATTAGTGCGAAAATGTATAGCGAGCTGAAAGACACGACAAACCTGCTGCGCCCGCTATTCAACAAAGCCGTGCTGTTGAAAAGAAGCAATCCTGAAGAGAGCCTGGCTACCTACAAGCGCGTATATAGCATTCGGGAAAGGCAGGGAGCTATACCGGAAATGATTACAACGCTTCAGGCGATTGCAGATCTACAGGAGAACAATAGCGAATTGGTTAGTGCTTTTCAAAGTTACGAGCAAGCTTACCGCTTGTGTAAAGCCTACGGCTATAAGACCGCTTTGCCGAATATTCTCACAGGCCTGGCGAGTCTCAAAATGGATCAGTACGCTCATAATGAAGCCTTATCCTACGCTGAAGAAGCAGTCGGTACTGCGAAAGAGTCCGGGCAGGTGGAAGGACTGCTCAATGCTTTGTCGATTCAAGCCTCTGCCTGGTATTACTTCGGGGATAAAGAGCAGGCGCTGAAGGTGCTCGAGGAAGTGCTAAGCACTGCGGCAAGTAATGGTTTTCTGGGATTCACGGTACAGGCTTTGATCAAGCGCGCCCTTATTCTTACGGAAATGGGGCGGGCCGTAGAGGCTGGTCTGGCCCTACAGGAGGCAGCGTCTCAAATAGACAGTGGAATAGGAAAGGAGCACTTGCTTTTTTTCAAAGATACCAAAGCCCGTTGGGCACTTCGCACCGAGCAATATGAAGAAGCGTCAACGCTGGCCCGCGAATCTTATCAGGCTTTTTTGAATGTCAAGCGCTACGGGGATGCGTTGGGTGCCTTGAACGTGCTGCTGGAAGCCTACGAAGGCAATAAGCAATACACTCAGGCAGTAGCCCTGTTCGGGGACTACCGCTGGCTGTCCGATACGGTTAATCAAATCCGAAGTATTACGGACTTGAAGGTGCAAAACCAGGAGTTCGAATTTGAGCTGGAGAAACAGGAACTTGAAGCAGAGCAAATAAAACGGGAAGCGGTGCTCAAAGCAGAGTCAAGCCGTAACCTTGCGATCGCCCTGGCCACCGCATTGCTCGGGATAACAGGCGTGGTTTTTGCCTTCTACACCCGGCGGCAGCGGCAAATTATTGAGCAGCAGCGGGACGATTTGCAAGTGCTCAACCAAACGAAAGATCAGCTTTTTTCTATCCTTGGCCACGACCTGCGAGTACCGGCAATGGGCTTCCGGGGTATTGCCAGGAAGGTGAACTACCTGTTGGGAGAGCAGAACTACGAGGGGCTGCAGAAATTTGGGCGCAAAATAGAGGAGGACGCGAGTCAGCTCCTGCATCTCGTGGAAAATTTGCTGCACTGGTCGCTCAACCAGCAAAAGGGCCGGAAATACCGCCCGGTGGATATTTACCTCAGGCAGGCTGTACAGGATACCCTGGCTTTCTTCATCATTCGGGCGAGTGCCAAAGGTATTACCCTTGAGGATAGCCAACTGCAGGATTTGCGCTGTCATTGCGACCGGGACATGTTGGGCGTCATCCTCCGCAACCTGCTGGACAACGCTATCAAGTTTACGCCCGAAGGCGGGCGGGTCAGGGTATGGACGGAGCAGGCTGACCCTATGCATGCCTTGCTCTGTGTGGCAGACACCGGGCCTGGATTGCCCGCAGCCATCATAGCGCAAATAGAAGCAGGGGAGGGCTTGAAAACCTCCACACCGGGTACTGCACAGGAAAAAGGCTTTGGGCTGGGGCTGCAGCTTGTTTTTTCCCTGGCCGAGGTCAATAAAACTCCGGTGGGCTGGCGCAAAGGCGAGGGGGGCGGAGCGCAGTTTACGGTTCAGATTCCGTTGGCAGAGGCTAAAGGGAGCAGTTCATTTGCACAGCGTCAATACTTATAATTTATGGGAGGCAAACCGGTTGAAATCCTCATTGTTGAAGATAATTACTCTTTCGCCCTGGAGCTGGAGATGTTACTTAAGGAGTTGGGATACCACAATATCTCCCATCTGGAAAATGGGGAGAAGGCTCTACAGCGGATATTGACGTTGCCCCCTGATCTGATTATACTGGATATGCACCTAAAGGGAAAACTGTTAGGGATAGATGTTGCAGAGGCAGTTGCGCACCTTTCTATCCCCATACTATTTATTTCCGTTGCCGGTGAGGCTTTATACAACAGAACACAGCAGTTGCCTAACAGCATTGGCTATCTGGTAAAGCCTGTACATCCCATAACGCTAAGGTCTGCCATTGAACTTGCACTTTCCGGACTGGAGAAGGACAGCCTAAAGGTGGCAAAGAGGGAAATTACTTCACCTTTTATTCTCCTCAAACAGGAGCAGACCTACTACAAAGTGGGACTGACAGATATCGTCTACGCTCAGTCTGATGGTAATTATGTCTGGGTTTATACGCTATCCGAGCGTTTCTTTATCCGCTCCACATTTAAGGAGTTTCTCGCTACGCTGCCGCCCCGGGATTTCCTGCAGGTGCACCGGCAGTATGTGATTGGGCTCCGGCACTTCCGGTCTGCTAATTTCGTAGACGCTATTGTTCATGTTGGGGCCTTTGATGTGCCGTTGGGGAAACAGTATCGGGAAAGCCTTAATGCTTTTCTGGGGATTTAGGTCTCTTGGGCGGCTGTCGGGCGAAAGCGCTCAGAAAATCCTTTTTGTAAGTGTAAAGCAAAGCAGCCAATCTTTATCAGAAAGGAACAGTAAAAAGTCAGATCTGCCTCTTACACGTTGTACACTGGCTCACGGCATAGCTTACTCTTTTACCAGCACTAATTCCTCCGGCGTACCGGCCCGGTTCATATTCATCCGGAGCGTATCTGCGCCTGAAACGGCAACTTCTACCATTTTCTCAGCCTGACCCTCAGCATGCGTGTACAGCTTATTGCCTTCCACGCGGTAGGTCCCCGCTTCTTCCTGTGTGCCAAAAGCGCCAGTATAAGTACCGGTGGGCTCAAATGTAAACGTAACCTGATTGGCGTTGCGGCCGGATGTCTCCCCGTTTACGATCCAGCTGACACCCTGCCACGTACCGGTGATTTGGGCATCGCTGCCACTATCTGTGCAGGCAAAGAGGAAAAATAGCGGCAAAAGCAAGGGCAGGTATTTCATAAAGGATGGATGTAGGGTTGAGTGAATGATTTAAGATGCAGTAAGTTAACAAAAAACCGCGAGATCCAACCGTCTCCTCAACAGCTCCGAAGCTGGCAGCTGGCTTCAGCTTAAAGCCTCGGCAGGCTGGCGTAAACCCTGGCAGCCTGAGCATGCAGGGCATTCGGTACCCTACCTCCCTACCATTCGGTATTTTTTGGTTAATCTTACTATCTGGACGTAGTCTAAATAAAACTTTTGCCATTTTCGCGTTGTCAGTAAGGAAAGCATGATTGCGATAGCAGGCGAATACTTGCTGCCAATAAAACTTATGAAAGGCTATGGACAAAGAAAAAGGAATAGGGTACAGTGCACTGATCAATGACTTCATTGAGGCGCAATACGAGGAGGAACGGCTCGCAGCGCTACCGGACCGCCCGGAAGACCTGATGCCTGAATTCACCACCGTTCATACCGAAGTGGTGGAACGGGATGGGTTGTTTATCGTGAATCTGGTCTACGTTAGCATTGAAGACCCTACTGTGCTGCTTCGGGTGCCGGTACGGGTGTGCCGCAACCGCAAGATTGCCGAGATCATCGCCTCTTACAAATGCCGTTTGTGCGCCTGTGATCAGTGTATCCCTCTGAAAGTATCGATGGAAGATTTCGGGTTTGCACAGAATTAAGTGGCTTGAGGTACTAGTGACCAAAAAGAGAGAGAAAGTACCTAGTATTAGGTATAAAAAACACCCCGATTAGGTATTTTTGACCTTCAAGTGATAATAATCACTTCCTGTGCTGATCTCGCCCTTTAATTTGGTGTTACTTTTGTGTTTTATTATTTGGATTAAATAAAAAGAAAGGGCGTGGTAGCAACAGTAGGGCAGCAAAACGAACTCAACCAAGCCAAGCCTGGCTTAAAGGGCGAAGTCTCTCATTTTTCCAATGAGCGCATCGGCAGTAAGTTAATGGCGATGGGGGTTTTGCCGGGCAGCCGGATCGAATACATCCGTAAAGCGCCCTTTGGCGGTGGTTGCTACGTTAAAGTTGATAATGTTTTGCTGGGGCTACGTAAGGCAGAGGCAGCGAGTATTGTGTTGAAGTAATCAGGTATCCCTTTCCAATGACAAAGACGTTCACTATCGCCCTGTTGGGAAACCCCAACTGCGGCAAATCATCACTCTTTAATCAGCTTACCGGACTGCGGCAGAAAGTGGGCAACTTTCCAGGCGTTACCGTCGATAAGAAAGTCGGAAAGCTTGTGCTCGGGAACAGGCAGGAGGTCAGTATCATTGACTTCCCGGGCACCTATAGCTTTTACCCCACATCCATCGACGAGCGTATTGTCGTACAGTCTCTTTCCAATCCTAACGACGAGAATTACCCGGATGCCGTGGTATACGTGGCGGATGTGACGAAGCTGGAGAAACATTTGTTGCTGCTCACTCAACTACGGGATCTTGGGCTGCCGCTTGTACTGGCACTGAATATGTCTGATGTAGCTGAGCAACAGGGGCTGGAAGTATCCACTGAACTGCTGCGCAAAGGCCTGGGCGTCCCTGTGGTGATGCTCAGTGGGCGGACCGGTGCAGGAGTGGACGATTTAAAGCGCCTGCTTGAAGAAATGATTGCGAAGCCAGGCTCGTATAAGGCTTCCTCCCCCTTCTTCAGCATGAGCGGACAGGAAAAAGCATTGGCCGATGCTGCCAGAGCCATAGTGCCGGGCGCTAATACCTATCAGGGGCTTCTGATCGCTCATCATTATGAGTGGCTGCCCTTTTTGTCGGAAGCCCAACGGGCTTTGCTGAAGGATACAAGCGAAGAACATGGGTTTGTATCCCTTAGCTCACAGGTTGGGGAAACGATGCAGCGCTTCGACCGCTTTACGCCGGTGGTCAAGTCGGCACTTAAGTCCGGCGATAGCGAGGAAAAGGGTATCACTGAGCGCCTGGATGCCGTACTGACGCATCGTTTTTTCGGCCCGCTCATCTTTTTCGGGCTAATGCTGCTGGTGTTTCAGGCTATCTTCGCATGGGCAGGTACGCCTATGGAGTGGATTGAGACCTTTTTTACCTTTGTGGGCGATCAGGTGCGGGAAATTCTGCCTGCGGGCTGGTTTACTGATTTGTTGACGGACGGCATCATTGCCGGGCTGGGAGGGGTCCTGGTTTTTATCCCACAGATCACTATACTGTTTTTGCTCATTGCCATACTGGAAGAAGTGGGCTACATGGCCCGGGCTGCTTTCATGTTTGATCAGGTCATGCAATCCTTTGGGCTGAACGGCCGGAGTATCGTTGCCTTGGTATCGGGTGGGGCCTGCGCCATTCCTGCCATCATGAGTACCCGCACGATTGGCAACTGGAAGGAACGGCTGATTACGATTCTGGTGACGCCGTTTATCAGTTGCTCGGCCCGGATTCCGGTCTACACGGTGCTGGTCGGGTTTGTAGTACCCCCCAGGACGGTGCTCGGCATTTTCAATATGCAGGGGCTGGCATTTATGGGCTTGTACCTGCTCGGCATCGTAAGCGCCCTGGGGGCGGCCTATATATTCAAGCTCATCCTGAAGACCCGCGAACAGAGCTTTCTTATGCTCGAACTGCCTGAATACCGGGTGCCTGTGGTCCGTAATGTGGGACTGACGGTTTGGGAAAAGGTGCAGTCCTTTGTGGTGGAAGCCGGGAAAATTATTCTGGGCGTTTCTATCATCCTCTGGTTCCTGGCCAGCTATGGGCCTCCGGGCGAAATGGCTGCTGCCGAAACGGAAGCCCTGTCTGCTGCCGAACAGCTTCAGCTCGATGAAACCGAAACAGACAACCTGGTGGCTTCCCGCAAAATCGAAGCTTCCTTTGCCGGGCATATTGGCAAAGCCGTGGAACCCGTCATCCGGCCATTGGGCTATGACTGGAAAATCGGCATTGCACTCATCACTTCATTTGCAGCCCGTGAAGTCTTTGTGGGCACTATGGCCACTATCTACAGTATCGGGTCGGCCGATGATGAATTTACGGTCCGGGAACGGATGGCGCAGGAACGGAACCCTCTGACGGGCGAGCCGGTCTATAACCTCGCCACGGCACTGTCTCTGCTGCTGTTTTACGTTTTCGCCATGCAGTGTATGAGTACGGTGGCGGTCGTAAAGCGGGAGACCAAAAGCTGGAAATGGCCGGCGATTCAGTTTGCCTTTATGACCGGGCTGGCCTACCTGAGCGCTTTGCTGGCCTATCAGTTGTTAAGCTAGAGCGAAATTGCCGGGTATCCATAGCAGTGGAAGTTGCTCCGTTGGGCGCTTATCCTTAACTTGCCACCCTAAATCCACTTCCTATGAAATACCTGTTTACTCTTGCTTTCCTGTGCAGCGCTTTTTTTGTACTGGCGCAGGACACCACTGCCCAATCCGTGGAAATTTACTCCACCAATGGCGGTGAATTCATTTTCTCTTTTGCTGATGTAGATGTGAACGATGCAGATGCCTCAGGCATCCTTCGCTTTTCTGCCTTTTTTCATGTTGGCCAAAAGTGGCACTTTGATTTCGGGAATAACTTCGGTTTGTTTACCGGCTACGGTATTCGAAATATCGGCTTTATCACTGAAAATGATGGCATCAGCATCGCAGAATTTGCCAACGCAATAGAACCCGGCGACGACGTGAAAGTCAAGCGGCGGGCTTATTCGCTGGGCGTACCCGTAGCGTTTAAAATTGGCAACTTCGACCGGAACACTTTCGTGTACGGAGGGGCTGAGGTTGATTTTCTGTTCAACTACAAAGAGAAACTGTTTATTGATGACGATAAGGAGGAAAAATTCAATGAGTGGTTCAGTGACCGTACCAACCTGCTCATGCCTTCTGTTTTTGGCGGCATGCAGTTCCCGGGTGGGGTCAATTTGCAGTTCAAGTATTACCTGACCAACTTTCTGAATCAGGATTATACGGAGCGCGTAGATGGTGTAAATGTAATGCCTTACCAGGATGTCGATAGCCGCCTGTTTTATCTGTCTGTTTCCTTCAATATTGGGCGCGACAGCAACTTGTTTTCGAAAGAGGAACCGGTTCAGCGGCGGACTTCGTTTTAACGCCTGTTTCGTGATCGAAAAGAAATTTGGAGCCTGGCACCTGGGCTTCGATCAAAAAAAAGAAAAGCCCGGCAAGCATTTAGCCTGCCGGGCTTAATTCGTTTCAGGGTAACCTGAATTTACGGCCGGTTAGCTTTTACAAACCGAATCACTTGCCGCTGCCCGTTTTCCAGTCGGGCTTCCATGAGATAAGTGCCGGGCCTGAGCTGGCTGATATCCCAACGGGCTGTGGTTTTGGAGGATTCTTGCTCCTGGGTCTGCATGGCCTGGCCCAGCGCATTGTAGAGCTGATAAGTAACCGGGAGGTCTTCCCGGGTTTCCAGTTCGATGAACAGCTCTTCGCTGGCAGGATTAGGATAGGCCTGCATGCTCAGCTGCCCCTCAGGGTTTTCCATACTAATGCCTTGTGGTGTATGGCCCCCATTCAGGAATATAGGATTGGTGACCGTTGAGACGTGGCTGACCACGGCTTCTGCTGTTCCGTTGGGATCAGTCGTGTAAACGGCAACGCCCACGCCAATACAGTTATTCATCGGCAGATATACCTGATGGATCAGCTGCCAGTTGGTACCATACTGGCTGAAGTAGCCCCTGATCCAGTTGCCCTGACGTACCAGCCGCAGCCAGTATGGGAAAGGCTTGTACAAGAGAATACTGTTGGCATTGCCACCGGTTTGATAGCGGGTATGCCACCGCAGGAGGCTAGTGAGATTGGAGAAAACACCTGCCATTTTCGACCCCGGATTGCCGGATTCCCGCATCATGAGCCCCACGTAGCCATTGTCCACATCTTCTACCTTGAACTGCATGCCACTGTTTCCGCAGAGTGGTTGGTACATGTAGCCCATGTTGTCAAAATTGTTGTCCGGAGTAGTCCGTCCGGTGCTCGTCAGGGTATAGTCCCCGTCTTCAGGGGCAGGTTTGGAGCAGGGATCGAAAGCATAGGTATTGCTTGAGTTGCCGATACTGCCGGTAGACCACTGTGGGGGGAGGGCATTGCTCACGTCCACATACACGGAAGCCGTGCAGTCATCGGTGTTGCCAGATTGGTCACTGATGGTAACCGGAAATTCAAAGGTCATAAACTTATCATCACAATCGAATACTGTGGCCGGGAAGTCGACTTCCGTAATGAAACAATTATCAAAACTGTTTATCGCATCAAAGACATCTGACTCCTGCAGGGTGTAAAATCCGTCCCACTGTATCTCAACGGTTGAATTCAGACATACCGCGACTGGTGGAATATCGTCAATAACAGTAACTGTAGCTTCGCATTGGTCCGTGTTGTCGCTATCATCTGTAACGGTCAGGGTCACAGTATTATCATCCAGGTCATCACAGTCAAAGTCAACCTTATCTAATGAAACGCTCTTTATGCCACAATTGTCAGATGATCCGTCATTGACCTGCGCTGTAGTAATAGAGCCCTCTCCGTCACTATTTAGGTAGACTTCCACATCCTGGCACAATGCAACCGGATCTTCAGTATCATTTACCGTGATGGTGAAAGAGCAGTCACTTTTCAGGTTGGAGTTATCGGTAGCGGTAGCCGTGACGGTTGTGGTGCCCACCGGGAAAAAGGTGCCGCTGCTTTGGCTGTAGGTGACAGAGGCGATGCCGCAGAAATCGGAGGCAGTGGCAGCCACGTAGTTGACGATAGCACCGCAGTCTCCCGTATCATTGCTAAGTACAAGATTGGAAGGGCAGGAGATCGATGGAGGAGTAATATCATCCTCACAGGTAACGGTAAGCAAAAAGTAACCCTCATCCCCGCCAAAGCCATCAACGTAGATCCAGTAATCTGTTCCGGCGGCGGTGCAAAAGGTAGCTTCAGAAGTAGATCCTGAGCCTCCATCATCGTCACCTGCTTCGCAAATTAAGGCTCCACAGTTGCCGCTGTAAATATTAATCTGGGTATCGAAAGCAGACCCTGCTGTACTAACCGTAACAATTTGGCCATTCCCGCTGAAACGATACCATACCCCTTCATTGGGTGTCCCGCCTCCTGTACATGCCATAGGGGCATCATTTTCAGTGGCATTAATTGTATTGCCAGAGTAGTTGCGGCCGCACTCCACCGGGATGGCGTTGGCGCAAAGGTCATTGTCCGGGACCACGCAGTCAGACAGGCAGCCACGGGAGTCAATATGGGATTGGATATTATTGGTATTGTCTGCTGTAAACTCAGTGGCCGCACAAACAATGAATGCAGACATGATGGTGACGTTTTCAGTAGCAAGGCTATGCAAGCCATTCCAAAGGTGCCCGATTTCATGTGCACTCAGCGAGGAAAGACAACTCAGAGCCGGATTAAAATCCTCACATACGTTGTACCTGTCCCCGGTGCAGACCACACCAAGCCCGTCTGCCCGGCCAATTAGTCCGAATTCCGGTTCGGCTTCAGACCCCCTGAAGACATTCCGCGCTACCCACAACTGGCCGATATCATGCGTTGCGAAGTTCCCGGCTGTATTCCCCCATGTTGCAAAATCAGGCAGCAGGATATCCATAAAGGCACTCCCAGACCAGGGGTCAGCACCGGAAGAAGCAGGAATGACCATATCTACAATAACATAGTCGATATTAAAAGGTGTGTAAAGCCCTTCCATGATATTCGTAATATCGAGGATATGGTTTTGGACAGCATTGACAGAACCAAACTTGGTGACCATATCAAACGCGCCCGCCAAAGCCAGCTCCACTTCCTTCACACAGGGGTCCATCATTCTGGTGGGGGAATCGGTAGGCGTTTCCTTTTTCGGAGCATGCTCACGGGCCTCTGACATCCCACAGTGCAGCTCAGGGTCCTTAAGCACATCACTGGCTTGGTAAACTACATAATGGGCTGGGTTAGCACCCTTCAAAAAAACAGACAAAGGTTCAATATAGTATTCGGCATCCCGGGACTTTAATACCCCCCGGATGTAGCTTTCGTGGATGCTCATCCTGACCATGCCAGCATCCTGTGATGTGAACCGCCCTTTGAATATGGCATTTTGGGGAGGTGTCTGGTACGTTATCCCCCGCTCTGTCAGTACCTTGTATTTAAATCCAGGCTTGAACAAAGGTGCAGGATGGAGCTGTACGTTCCAGTTGTGCGCATTTCCGAGTTGTAATGCTACATGCAGGCCGCCTTTCGTTTCCCGGTTTACGACCATTGGAGAAATGTCCAAGCGGAAAACCTCATAGTTTGAAAAGGTACGTTCAAGTGCATCAGTTTCCAGTGAAACCGGAGTCCCCTCAATCTGAAGGGGGCTCCCTTTGTCCTGCGCATAAAGATTTGGCAAGATTAGCAACAGCAAAAAAGTGAATTGAATTCTCATGTTTTCGGGTTTGTAGGTGAATAGAAATATACCCCTGCCCGGTGTGGACAGGATACAATATCAGGATGCTGTAGGGGGGATAAGCAAACAAACAGACATCAACGGGTCGGTACAGACCGGTTAAAACTTAAGAATGATGAACCTGGAAACGGTTTGAAGAAAGGGTAAGTCTGGGTAGAGAAGAAGGACAGTCCTTATAACTAAATATAAAAGTACATTTATTTTGAGATCTTTTCAAACTTCTTTCGGGATAGGTGCGTGAATGTGTTGCAGATCAGTACATAGTTTCGGTTAGGGCTTCGGGATAAAAATCCGTCCCTGTCCGGTTATTGCTCCGCCTTCGTTTAGCCCAAGCTGATGTCCCAACGGGGCGCTAAACTCAACCGTTACCTGATAGCCGGTATCTCCGAAACCAGACTGTATATCGGAAACAACCTGGAGGATTTTTAAATACCCACTCGCGCTTTCCGTCGCAGTCGTCACCAGCCCCCGGTCAGCCCGGTCGACGGCAGTGGGGTGGTTTTTAAAATACCCTATCTCCACCATACCCGGCGCTTGACCTAGGGATAGCGTTTGCCCGGGCTGCAGCAGATCTTCCAGCTCAAGGGTGAGAGAAGAGGAGGCATCCGGTGCGGGTAGGTAAAAACAGAATCCCACCCCCCGGTAACTGGCCGAACCGTAAAACTGATCGGCGTTGTTGAAGACCGCTTCGTCTTGAAAATTGGTGTCGATAAGGGTGCTGTCATTGAAGAAAACAGAATAGACTTCTGTGGTTGCGCCGCTTTCGATAACCTGGAATTCATTGCGGCCCTCGGGGGTATCCGGGTCGAGGTCGGCATATAGCTCGATGTGTTCAGTGGTGGCTACGGCACCGGAAAGGGTAAGTGTGGCGTCAATAAAGTAAGCGGAGGTCGCAAAGCCGGGCTCACCGGGCGCGAAGTCCTGTAGCGCTGTATCATCACTGCTACAGGCAAAAAGGAAGCACAAACTGCCCCACAACCCATATTTTAGATCACTTACCAATGCCATTTGAGTGCAAATTGTAAACTGGTATTATTGTAAATTTCGTTGTTTTGGTAGTAGGGCTCCGGGGTCAGGTCGCGCAGCCCCTGCTGCCATCTGAGATCTACTGACCAGTGACTGGCAATACGGTAATCAAGCCCGGCAATTAGACCAAGGTCCCACCGCTCAAACCGCGCCGCATTCACCGGAGCCGCTCCTGCTGCTCCTGCTAAGGTGAAATCAGCAGTGTTTTCCAGGCTGTTCCTGTTACTTTCATCATTCCAGCTGCCTACCGGTTGGTCTGTACTGCGCAGGTAGGCCACTTGCATTCCTCCCATCACCCTTAACCGCTTCCCAATTTGATACTGCAACGTTACCGGTACTTCCAGGAAATGCACCCGGGTAATTGACCGGTGGTAAGGGGAAATGCTGGCAAAGGCAGGCAGATAGATGGTATCTCCACGTGGCGGTGAAATGCCCAGCCCGCTGCCGTTGTTTTCCGAACGCCGCTTGTACTGCAGGCCGGCTTCCAATACCCATTTCCGGTTAAGCCTGAATTGAGCAAATCCACCAAGCAGCGCATTGGTTTGCAGGGACTGATAATCGGCTCCCGCTTTTAGCCCAAAGCTCCATCTGTGCAGCTTGGCTGGATTAATTTCCGGCATATCCGCCACTGCCTGCTGCCCCATTAGTGTATCCGGAGGCAATGTAGGGACAGGTGCTATTGCTGCAAAAACCCGTTCATCATCGCTTGTGGAAATGGTGTCGGGGGCTTCCGGATTAGGGATGATGTCGTTGACTGGGATTTGGGTGATCGTATCTAACGGATTGTTGGAAAGGTCCGTAAGAGGTGCCGGCATACGGCGCACAGGGGCAGGGGCAGTTCTGCTTTCGGTTTGCGCAGTACGGGAAGGGGGCATAGGAGGTGCTGGTACCGGTGCCGGGCTATTCACCGTTTCCTCCTGAATCGATGCTGCCGTTGCTACCGTATGCTTCGCATTGGAAGCATGGGACAGGCTCGGCAGAGGAACTGGCATGGAAGACAATAGCACCTGGCTATTGGTACGGAACGCCAGCCGCTGCCCTTGTAGAGCACTAAGCCAGACTCCGCTGCCGACCAGCATTAAAGCGCCGGCAAACCAGATCCAACCTGCAAACCTGCGTCGGGTTTTTTCGGGTACAGCGGGCTGAGGGACAGGGCGCTCACCATCGAGGATGGCAGACATTTCCTTCCAGCCAGTGGAAGGCACTTCGTGCTCAAAGTCCTCCAACTGCTCCCGTAAGTGCTGAAATCCGTCTTTACGCTCCTTCATGCTCGCTCAATTTAATCATTTCACGAAGTTTTTTCTTTCCATCGGACAGATGCCATTTTGAGGTGCCCTCGCTGATGCCCAGCATATCGGCAATTTCCCGGTGATTATACCCGTCCAGGGTGTAGAGGGAAAAGACCGCTCGTGTGGCGGCAGGCAATTGCTGTACCAGCTCCAGTAATTCTTCCAGAGCCAGGTTTTGCATGGCTTCGTTATCGACCGGTATATCTCCTGAGGTTTCAAAATCCATACGCTTGCGGTAGCTGGCTTGCCGCCTTAACCAGTCAATGCAGGTGTACATGATGACTTTGGCAATCCAGGCTTTGAAGGAACCCCGGCCTTCAAATTGCCCTACCTTTTGGAAAACCTTGAAAAATCCGGCATTAAGCATGTCCATAGCTTCCTCTTTTCCGTTGGCGAAGCGCATACAAACCCCCATCATATATCCCCCGTAGCGGTCGTACACGTACTTTTGAGCCAGGCGGTCCCCTTTGACGCACCCCTCCCGGAGCACCTCATCAGAACTGTCAGGCTTGCAAACAATGGCTGTGGACATGCTGGGCAACGATTTTGGTCCTAAGGCGAAGTCCATTACTGCGATTTACCTTACAGTCGCAGCCTGCATGGGAAAGGGTTGGGTGGAGGACTATTTTTTTTCTGGCTTTTCCTTTTTGGAGAGGAAATACTTGAAAAAATCAATGATGGCATCGATCAGTTTGCGGAATGCGGATTTGTCACTCATAGTTATAGGTTTTTGGGGATAAGATTCAGCAGTTCAGGATTCAAGGCCCGGTAAGTTATGCAGTTCTTCCGGCCGGCTGCCCAGCAAGAAGGCAAGGGCAGTACGGTTGAAGGTTTCATACTGCTCAATGTTGCATACATGCCCGCACTTTTCAACGATCACCAGCTGGGCCCGCTGATGGGTTTGCGCAAAACGCTTGGCGGCTTTGAAAAATACGTGGTCCTGATCGCCCATCACAACCAAGCTCAGGTTGCGGAGCTCCCGGTTGAAAAACTGGCGTAAGAGGCGGAAGAAATCTTTGTATAGCCCCACCCACTTCAGGTATTCCTTTGGGCTCAGCTTTTGAGATTGCATGCGGAACATCCGGCGGGACCGGCGGTGGTTGCGCCGGGGTAGTACGACCCAGGAGAACAGATTATAAATAGCACGATACGGCAGAAAGTGGTTGAGGAATTTTGCCGAATGCACAAACAACTTGATGGTGAAAGTGGCCCGGAAAACCCCGCCTGCCATGATCATCTTGTTTACCAGCTCAGGGCGTAGTTCATCCAGCTTTTGCAGGACAACACTGCCCAGGGAGACCGAAAGGAAATGCGCCCGCTTGATTTGAAGGTGGTCAATGACCTTTAACACATCAGAGGTCACAATATCAAAATTGTACGCTTCGTAGGCCGGCTCTATATTCTTGGATTTTCCATGATCGCGTAAATCAAGCAACAACAAATTGAAAAAAGGCTTGAAGGCATCCACCTGATATTTCCAGGTTACAATGCTGCCGCCGGCACCATGTATAAACACCACCCATTCTGCTTTGGGGTCCAGTAAGTGGGTTTCGTAATGTAGGAGCAGTCTGCCCTGTTGTTTAGATTGCATATTGACCTTTACGGGAATAAAACGCTAAAATTACTACAATATAACAACAACAGCCAAACACTTGGTTCGTTTACGGGCTAAACACCTGATTTTAGTCCAATTACAGGCAAAACATAAAGCATTCTACCGCCAGCTCCCAGGTATTGATTTGCAGGCTGAAGCCGCACAATTGCCTGCAAAGGCCTTTGTTTTTTGCAAGCTTACTGAACAGACAGCAGTTTCCGTTCCGTTCCGCCTGCTCCGGTCATTTCTACTACATAGGTGCCGCTGGCGATGCCTTCCAAATTAAAAGTCACTGACATTTCAGCGTTCTCCTGCCGGGCAACAGACCTGCCATCCACAGACCAGAGTTGGAAAATCTTGTGCCCTTCCAGCGTAGTGCGCAGCTGGACTTTTGTTCTGGCCGGATTAGGAAAAACCTGTAGCCTGTCCATCGGTACCTGCTGTCCGGTCGTTGCTCCGGGAGCACTAAACGAATGGCAGGCCGGATCCGCACTCAGGGTGATGGTTTCCGAAACCCGGCAACCATTAGGCAGTTTTACCCGGAGGGCATACTCGCCCGCCACACTGGGAGAAGTGTAGGGAAAGGTCAGGCAATTGCCTGTCTGTATAAACCCTATGGGGCTGATCCAGAGGTATTGATTATCGTCAGGCAGGCAAAAACTGAAAGCTTCGCCCGGACAAAAAGCCAGGGGTTCGTCCGGGATGACATCTCCTGGTACTTCATCTACAAAAATAGTCACTGCATCCACTCCGGTGCAGCCCTGTGCATTGGTTACTGTGACTTCATAGATTGTGGTTTGCGAAGGAGTGGCTACCGGGTTTGGGCAATCCGTACAGTCCAGCCCGGCAGCTGGCACCCAGCTGATGACTGCGTCTGCTTCAGCCTCGATAGCTAAGGCTATTCCGGCAGCACTGCAAAGCAGCGTGTCTGGCCCGGCATCCGGTTGCGGGCAGCTATTGGTCACGCATGTCTTTTCCACTACCTTGAGCGGGCAGTCGCCTTGCCCTTCTATTGTCAGTTCCAGCGTGGCAGTTTCACCGGGAGAGAGATTGTCGACTGTAAAAGTTGAATTTCCCGTCATTTGACCGATCTGCCCGGTAAGCAGGATGGGAAGGTATGATGTATCAGCTGCCAGAGCCGCCCATGAGAATGCGATACTGTTTTCAGTAGTGCTGCAATAAATCTCAGGTAGGGTGTTTACTACTTCAACCTCCGCTGCCGGGATGGGGCAATTGTTGAAGAAAGATTCCAGAAGATAAGTGCCCGTTTGAAGCACTGTCGGGTTTTGAAGGTCAGAAGCAAAGTTGTCTGGGCCCGACCAGTTATAGGCCATTCCGGTAACACTCCCACCCACATTAGCCTGCAGTTGGTAAGGGTCGTCGGCAAAGCAGGCAGGCAGGAAAGTGGCAGCCACATCTGGCAAATCGGTAGCTGGTACTTCCACGCTAAGCACTTGTTCATTACCCCCTGCCTCAATAACAAACTGATAGGTGCCCGGGCATAGGTCACTAATCAGGGTATTAACGATCGGCCCGGCACCACTGAATACGGGCTGCCCATCGGGGCCGAGGAGGGTAATGTTGCTATTGTTGCCTCCAGATAAGCTCAGGCGGCCATTGCAGAGGGCAGGGCAGGCAGGCTGTACAACGGTTATGCCAGGCTGAGCACTGACCGGTGGTACAGCGGTAGCAAAAAAGGCACTTGTGGTAGCCGGAGCGCAGCTTTCCATCATCCATGAACCGGACGTGCCATCGCCTAGCATCATGATGCTCAGGTTAAGATTGGCTTCTTCGGCACTATTGAAAGTTGACCGGACGCGGACCGTCCAGCAAAATTCAAGATCTATAGGTGCAGGTGCAAGGTTGCCACAGGGGCCGTCGCCGAAATTATTGCCGGGCAGCCCGTCGCTGGCGGTTGCGCCGGGGCATAGCAGCCCCCTTTTGCTATCAAAGGCAAAGCCTGGCCCAAAGATATCGTTGGTATTGCAGCTTTCCCAGTTTTCGTACCAGTTCCAGTTGCCGTCCGGTGCCGTACAGGCGGTGGGGGCGGTGGTCTCCAGCGTAGTCAGGTCCCAGCCCAACCCAAAGTCAATGTCCAGCCCATGCAGCCATTCCAGGCTAAAACCCGGTGCCCAGAGCGTAGGCGTATAGCAAAACGTGACTTCCTGTCCGGTTTCATAAGTGCCGTTTACCGGGGCTGGGGTTGCTGAGAGTTGGCCGCGGCGCTCTCCACATATGCTGCAGTCATTTTGAGATTTGATCTTCAGGCTGAAGCTGCCCTCCGCCCCAAAGTCTCCGGTACTGACCAGCAGGTAGTATTGGGATCCGGGTTCGGTTCGGGCGCTCAGCGTAGTGCCCAGTGTTCCGGGGGCTCCGCTTTGCAGCGCGACGGGGAATTTTGCATTGCAGGCATTTCCTTCAAAAAGGACGAGCACGGGTTGTTCCAGCGCGCCGGTCATGGAAATTGTGGTTTGATTAGCCACAGCGATAAAGGAGTACCAGACATCTGCACTGTTGCTGTTAAAGGTAAGCCCCTGTACCGGTTGGCTGAGGCGCAGGGCAGGTTGCGTAGGCGTAGCTGCCAGTGTTGTGCCCGATAGCCCTGTCTCGAAAGACGCATCATTAGGGCAGTTGATCACCTGCCCCAAATCAATGGGAATGGCGGTTGCGCATAAGTCGTTTTCCGGTTGTCCAAAAGCGTTGGTAGTGACCGAAGCGAAAAGGCAAAGAAGCGTAAAGAATCTCCTCATTGTCCAGACAAATAATTAGTGAGCTAATTGGAAATGTATTGGCTGATGCCCCATACAGGGCTATTGCGGCAAATCCACAATGGGCTCAATACCAGCTAAGGGGGGCTTGAATAGGGGGGCTGCATTTGTGTCCTGGATGTTTGGGTAGATTAGTTGAAATTACTCCTTAATGTTTGTCCGGTTGTGTTCATTTTCAGGTAAGACCCGGAAGGACGGGTTTTTGCTGCCCGGTGTGGAGGTTTTTTCTCAATTGCCGGTCTGTAAACGCCTCATTTTACTGATAAAGCTTTGGTTGATAGTGTTTTGGGAGACAGGAAAAAAAGGGGTCTCCCTAACTGGCCAGAAGCGCTTGTTTGACCTGAGTCATGACGGGAAAAAAGCGGGAGGAAGGTTCCTTAAATGAGAAAAGGGCAACCAATCACATCAGTTGCCCTTTCCATTTGGTATATCAATATAGCCTTACCGGCTGATGATCAGTCGTACCTGCTCCGTCTTTTGCGGCGTGAACACCTTCAGGAAATAGGCTCCGGCAGGGAGTTGCTCCACCGGAAGGGCCCACTGTTGCCCCTCAAACTGATGGGAGGCTACCATTTGTCCGGTAGCGCTCCAGAGTTGCAGCGTTTTAAGTCCTTGCAGTGGAGTGAGCACATTGACCTCATTTGTAGCTGGGTTGGGGAAGACCTTCAGCATGCTGAGCCCGGAAACGTCATTGCCCGGAAGAGGAGCGGGGGCGCAGTCGTCGACAAAGACCACAGCCTGGGCGGTTGCTGTACAGCCAAAGGTGTCCGTAGCCGTCAGGACAAAGGTTGCCGTCTGAGGCACGCTGCCCGTTACCGTTGGGCAGGTCGAACAGTCGAGGTAAGCTGCAGGCGACCAGCTCAGGCTGCTGGCATCCGGTGCAATTGCGGTAATGCTGAAGGTATCATTCGGGCAAACCGTTTGCAATTCGGGGATGATCTTTACCTCCGGTTCCGGTGCAGCTATTAATATAAATGCCTTAATGAACCGGCAGCCATTGCTCCGCATGAAAGCGTAGTAATTGCCGGCATCAGCCGCTGTGATGTTGCTAAAGCTCAAACACTGATCGGTCGCGATAAAGGCATTCGGCCCAATCCAGTAGTGGATGTCTCCGTCCGGCATGCAGAACTCGAAAGCCTCGCCGGGGCAAAAGGTAACCGGCTCATCCGGTATGTAGCTGCTGGGGAGCTGCTGCACGTAAATGGTATACTCAATGGTGTCCGTGCAGCCTCCAGCATCGGAAGCAATCAGCTGATAGGTCGTTGTTGAGCCCGGCGCTGCAGCAGGGGCCGGGCAATCGGTGCAACTCAGGCCAGTAGCTGGGGACCAGCTGTAGGTACTCCATTCTGGGGTATCTGCAAAATCCAGGATGACCGAAGCTCCGTTGCAAATGAAAGTGTCTGCCGGCACATTGATCTCCGGGCATACCGGGGTAGTCAGGCTGCATCCTGCAGCGACCTCGTATTCGCCACAAGGGCCATCCGTCTGCACGGTAAGGAGAATCTCAACCGTATCTCCGGTGTTTAACCCCGGAATGCTAAAGCTGTTGCCTTCTAACACCCCATTCTGCCCGGAGGCTACCACCACGCTGTAACCAATATCCTGATCCAGTGCAGGCCAGGAGAAGACCAGCGTGTCCGCCACAGAAGTACAGCTGATTTGTCCCGGGGACAATTGACCGGCGACCTCAATGAGAGAGGTGTCACTTACGGTACAGCCCTGGTCCGTGTAGGTGTAAATCAGCTCGTGCAAACCCGCACCAGCTACTTCCGGGTCAAAAATCAGCCCGGTACTGTCCAGACCGGGGCCAGACCATTGGCCTTCGCCCTGATTAGTCCCACCGGCAACGTCTGCCAGCAAAGCAATCGTCCCATCGCTGATGCAAACGGATTCTGGAACGAGCGTAAAGAGGTCCAGTACACTACAATCAGGAGTCGTACAACTCGCTGCGACTGTGGTTGAGCAACCGGCGTTCTGGCTGACCTCCAGATTGATGCTTACGGTTTGTCCGGGAGCCAGGCCAATGATAGCATATTGATGGTCACTTTGGAAAAATCCTTCCGGTCCGTCCACTACGGTGACTGTATAGGAATAATTGGTGTCCAGTGCCCAGGAAAAACGCACCGCGCCCAGGCGGGATTCGCAACTGATGACTGGGGCAACCGACTCAGAAACAGGCGTGATGGTAAGGCTGTCCGTGCCACTGCATCCGGTAATCGTATCGGTAGCGGTTAGGTAGTAAGTAGTGGTGCCGTCAGGAACGGCAAGCAGGCTGTCGCCTAAAGTGCCATCTCCCCATTGCAGCTGTCCTGCACCTGTGCCCGTCAGCCAGACGCTGTCCAGCCCACAAAGTGTGTCCGGGCCGGCTATTTCAATATCAGGCAGGGGGCTCACATAAACCTGAAATGCAGGAACAGATTGGCAGCCAAAATCGAAGGGTGGCAGATAGGCTGCGTCTGCCGGTGGGCTGACGAGGGTATCCCACAGCAAAGTGTCGGTCTGATACAGCTCAAGCAGGACCTCATCGCCCGCGCAAATCAGCACCTCTGCGGGATTATAAGTGAGCTGAGGATCGGGATTGACGGTGACTGTTACGGAGTCGGTATGGGTACAGCCAAAAGCATCGGTTTGGGTAACGGTATAAGTCTGAGTGGTATCAGGTGTCACGGTAATGCTGTTGGTCGTATCTCCAGTGCTCCAAAGAAAGCTTTCGCCACCGCTTGCACCAAGCATAGCACTTTCGCCTGCGCAAAGTTCCTGGTCCTGGAACACGAAAAAACCATTGCCGGAAGCAACCGCCACATTGGCTGGCAATACCGTGCTGCAGCCATTGTCATCCGTCACTGTCACTGTATAGGTAGTGTTGCCGGAGGGGCTTACGGAAATCTGCTGAGTGGTGTCTCCGGTACTCCAGCTCCAGCTAGTGCCCTGATCAACGGACAAGGAGGCGGCTTCTCCAGGACAAAGTGTGTCGCCGGGCAATACGGACAGGGTAGGGGATAAGGCAATCTGGAAAACTACATAGTCCATTCCGGTACAGCCATTCGGGCTAACTCCTTCCACCTGATAAATGGCCCCATCAGTTGGCGTAACCGTCACAGAATCAGCCGTGGACAAAACAGCGTCACTGCCTGCTTCCGTCCAGGTCAGGCTTTCAGCGGTGCCAGTGGAAGTCAGGGTGATGCTTTCTCCCGGGCAGATGGTCAGGGTATCCGGGCCAAGCTGCACGATTCCTATATCACTGATCGCTGGTATGGTGAAGTGGTAGGGCGCTGCGGGGCAACCATTGACGGTAACCTCCAGGGTATAATCACCGGGGAACAGGGCAAACGGGTCAGGCGTGGTCCGCACATAGCCATTCGGGCCGGTCCACAGGTAAGTGATATCGCCATTTGCTGGCTCTACTGTGGCGCTTAGTGGAATGGGCTCCCCTTCAAAGCAAGGCAAAGTGAAGCTGGCAGTAGCCGCAGGTACAATACCAATACTGATTTCTACCAATTGCTTACGGGTTTCATTACTGGTGTTGTCCACAATCAGTATTTCGTATAGGCCCGGGCACAATCCGGAAATGGTATCCGGTCCGGGAATGCTGGTGGCCAGGTATAAAAGATTGCCGCTGGTGTCAGACAGGACATAATCCCAGGGGCCTGCCCCTGCGCCGGTAAGCGCCAGGCTGCCGTCGCAGTTTTCACCACAGCTGGCATCACTAATGTTGATCTCAGGTGCAAAAGCGTCCGGGCAGTACAGGCTGGCACTGAAGGTCTCGGTCACGGGGTTATAACAGGCCGTTTGCCCCCACGCTCCGGAAAGGCCATCACCCAGCAGTCGTGCGCCCATATTCAGGGTGGCAGGATAGCCAAATTCTGCCGTCGGGCAATCTGCAGTAGTTATGGTCCAGCAAAACTGCAGGGTGTTGTCATTTCCCACACCGCCAATATCCGCGCAGCCGAGCCCGTCCATGCCGCGGTTGTTGCCCGGATTGCCGTCCTGAATGCCATTTTTGATTTCGTCAAAGGCAAAGCCAGGGCCAAAAGCATCGCCGGTCGCCTCGCTGAGCCAGCCGTTGTACCAGCCCCAGGTGCCGTTGTCCGAGCAGGAAACGGGGGGCTGCGGCAGGAAAGTGGCCATGTCCCAGCCTTCGTCGAAGTCAAGCTCCAGCGCGTGCAGCAACTCGCTGTTGGGCGTGCTGGACCAGCGGTCAACGGTGAAGCACATCTGCACTTCCTGCCCGCCCGGATAGCTACCGTTGACCGGAGCAGGGGAGGCCGTAAAGTAGCCATCCCGGACCAGGCTGCAGGGGCTGCAATCGGTAGTGGAGGTAACCTTGAGTTGAGCAGAGCCTGCCCCACCTGCAATGAGGAGGTAGTAGGCTTCATTTGGGCTCACGCTGGCCTGCAGGGTAGCCTCTGTTGCTCCCGAAGCGCACCCAATGGGTATCAGCTGCTCGCAGGTAGTTCCCCGGAGCAACACCATATGAGGCTGGTCAATGCCGGAAAGCGTCAGGGTCAGGGTATTGCCTTTGGGCAGGAACGTGACCCAGATGTCGCCATTGGCAGTAGCCACATCCGGATTGGCACAGTTGCTGGCATTCAGATAAGCCGAGGGCAGGGCTTCTTCCAGGCTGAAGGTGAAGGTGTCTGTTTCAATGGAAGATTCAGGACAGGTGGAAGGCAGGCTAAGTTCGATAGGCAGGGCCTGTTCACAATTGTCGAGGGGGTGCTGCGCCCAAAGCGGGCTGCACAACAAGCTGCCAAGGAGCAGCATCAGGGACCTAATCATTGTCGTCGTTTTTAGGATTATGTATTCGTGAAATCTGTTGTTGCGATCCCGCAAAAGCAAATGACCGAATGCGGAACGGTGCAAAACCTCGTACAATTCTGTACGCTTTGAAGTCCGTTCATTTTAGTTTTTGGTATGCTAAAGATACGAATAAATGGGGAAAGGTGATAGACTGATCAGTGATTTTCCAGGTCACAAATAGGTGGAAACTAATGGTGGACCGTTACAGTGTTCGGCTTAGGTGTCCAATAAGAAATATTACTGGAAAGCCACATTCATCACTGATGATCTATTGGCTTTTTCCCACAGTGCGGGCAGGCCGTTTCCTCCTTTTTCGAGAGCTCCTCCGAAAAGCCGGAAGCGAGGATGCCGGTGGGCAGCGCAAACAGCCCGATGCCGATGACGGCGATGACTCCACCCAGCAACTTGCCCAGGGCAGTGACTGGGTACACATCTCCGTAGCCTACGGTGGTGAGGGTCGCGATGCCCCACCACATGGTCTCGGGTATGCTGGAGAAGACCTCGGGCTGGGCTTCGTGCTCAGCATAGTACATAAGGGTGGAGGCGAGCAACAAAAGTAGCGTGGTGAAAGTCAGTGAAATGCCGAGTTCTTCCCGCTTGTCGCGGAAGACGATACTGATGTGGTGCAGGGCTTTGGTGTAGCGGGAGATTTTGAATAACCGCAACAGCCGGAATAACCGCAGTGTGCGTGCAATACGGAAATCAAAGCCGAGCAGGGGCAGGTAAAAGGGGAGCACGGCCAGAAGGTCAATCAGGGCAAGGGGTGTCAGAGCGTAGCGGAGGTTGCCGGTGAAGGGCTTGCGGTATTTCGGATCGGCATTGGCAGACCAGACTCTTAGCACGTATTCCACCGAAAAAATGATCACCGAAACGAGCTCGAAGTAATAGAAAAAGGTGGCATGTTGCTGGTAAATGGGCTCTACCGTTTCCAAAATCAGCGCCAGTGCATTCAGGCTGATCAGGGTGATGAGCAGCATGTCTAACCCACCAGCTCAGGTCTCCCTTTTTCCGGGAGAGGTTTAGGATTTCATAGGTTCGCTGTTTCAGGCTCATGTCCATTGTTTTTGATATCAGTACGGGTCTACGTCCACGCTCACCCGCACATTGCTCAGCCCTTTGGCTTGGTTGAGGTATTCAGTAGCTTCCCGGATGCTGGCCTTGGCATAAGCCAGCTTTTTGGGGTCTTTTGGTACTTTGATCATAAAATCCAGCAGGTAGTAGCTTCGTATTCTTGAGACATAAGGCACCGCCGGGCCCATGGCCCAGTCTCCCAGCCGCTTTTTCAGCACTTTTTCGAATAGCTTGGCTCCATCGTTGACGGTAGCGGGCTTGGTGTGCTTAAGCGTGATGCGGATCAGGCGCACGTAGGGCGGGTACTGGAACTGATTGCGCTCCATCATCTCCCGGGTGAAAAAGCCGGGGTAATCTCCTGCCAGGACTTCCCGCAGCACCGGGCTTGTGGTATTGAAGGCTTGTATGATGACCTGTCCGCGCTTGTGCTTACGCCCGGCCCGGCCAGCCACCTGCAACATGAGCTGAAAGGCCCGCTCCCCCGCCCGGAAATCCGGGAACTGCAACAGCTGATCGGCACTAAGCACGCCCACCACTGCGACCTTCTCAAAATCTAGCCCTTTGGTCACCATTTGTGTGCCCACCAGGATATCGGTACGGCCTTCCTCAAAATCATTGATAAGCCGGGCGTGGGCATGTTTGCCGCGCACCGTGTCGAGGTCCATGCGAGCTATGCGTGCCTCCGGCAGGTAAATCTTAAGCTCATCCTCAATTTTCTCGGTACCAAATCCTTTAATGACCAATTTTTTATCGCCGCAGGCCGGGCAGGACGAAGGCAGGTTGGTCTGATAGCCGCAGTAATGGCAGCGCAGGTTGTTGTGGTATTTGTGGTAGGTCAGGCTGACATCGCACTGAATGCACTCCGCATGCCAGCCGCAGGTGGTGCAGCGGTAGGTCGGGGAATAGCCGCGCCGGTTTTGGAACAAAATAGCTTGTTGCCCCTGCTCCAGCGTGGTTTTCAGGGCATCGATAAGCACGGAGGTGAAGTGGGATTGCAATTTGCGCTCTTTTAGTTCCTGCTTAGCATCCACAATTTTCATTTCAGGCAGTTGCAGCCCTCCGAAGCGCTCCGGCATTTCCACGAGCCGGTACTTGTCCTTTTTGGTATTGGAAAAGGACTCCAGCGATGGCGTGGCGGTGCCCAGAATGACCTTTGCGCCGTGCAGATGTGCCAAAAAGACGGCCGCATCCCGGGCATTGTACCGCGGGTTGGGGTCGTATTGCTTAAAGGAAGGGTCATGCTCCTCGTCGACCACAATGAGCCCCAGCTTGGAAAAAGGCAGAAAGAGGGCGGAACGTGCCCCCAGAAGTACGGGTTTGCCATTGAGCACGCTGTTCCAAAGCTCCACCCGCTCGTTGTTGTTGAGGCGGCTGTGGTAAACAGTAATATCATCGCCAAAAACCCGCTCCAGGCGGGAAACAATCTGCGTAGTCAGGGCAATTTCCGGCAATAGGTACAGCACCTGCTCGCCCCGGTCAATGGTTTCCTGAATCAGTTCAATGTAGACCCGGGTCTTGCCACTACCGGTCACCCCATGCAGCAATACCGGTTTGTTGTCTTCAAATCCGGCGCGTATTTCAGCCATTGCCCGGGTCTGTTGGTCAGAAAGGGTGCTGGCTTCGATGGTCGTTTCTTCATATCCGCCAATTCGGCTGACCTCATGCTCATACAGTTCAAAAATACCTTTTTTCTCAATGGCTCGCAGCACGGTACTATCCACACCCGCTTTGTCATAGACATCTTGTTTGCGCACATGGTCCAGCCCTCTTGAAATCTGAACGTAGGCCATCAGTGCTTCCACCTGACGGGTAGAGCGGCTCAGTTTGGTGAATGCTTCTTCCAGCAGCTTGGGCTGAGAGGCATAGGGCTCCTGCAGGCGGACACAGCCTATGGTTTTGGGCTTGTATTTTTGTTTGAGGTCTTCCTTGAGGTAAAGAATACGCTTGTCAAGCATCCGGCGGATGAGCGGGTAGACCGTTTTGCGCTGAAGAATGCCGCGCACATCATCAATCGTGATCTCCTTCTGAATCGTCAGGGCTTCCGCAATTAGGTATTCCTGGTCATTCAGGTCGCTGAAGTCCTGCCCGAAGAGGGGGCTGAGGCTGAGAATTGTCTCACTGCTGAGCTTGAGATTGGCCGGCAGGGCAGCGTTCATGACCTCCCCAAGGGTGCAGAGGTAATAATCCGCAATCCAGCGCCAGAGCCGGACCTGCGTTTCGTTGACGATGGGCGATTCATCGATGACGGATAGCAGCAGCTTGGGCTGATAGGCGGCCGGTGGCTGATTGGTAACTTCCATGATGAGGGCGCTATACCGTTTGGCTTTTCCAAACTCCACTTCTACCCGTTTGCCGAAGTCGGCTTCCGGTACCAGGGGCTCCGGTACTTCGTAGGTAAACGGTTTAGGTACCGCCAGCGGTAGGATGACGGTGACGTAGGTTTGCGTGGCCGGTGCCGGGTGTAGTTGTTCTTCCAAAGGGATTGCGTTTGAGGGCAAGGTAGCCAATTTAGGTTACTCTCCGTGGATCAACTGTGTCATTGCCCATTGCTGTGGCCCTGTTTTTTCAAATTGGGCGCGGTAGCCAGTAGGGCGTGCCACAAATTTACCATATACAAACCCCACTTTCCTCCCGGATAGTTCAATACGGGACCACGGGTGGGTTTCCCCGCCGATGACTTCGGTCTGATCGGTCGTTTCGAGGTATTGGACGAGTTCGTAGGAAACGGTATTGACAATATCGCTGTTGAGCCTCGGCTCACTGCGTATGCGTACACCACTCCCTGTGATAGCGGCATACTCGTTTTTGGAAAGTTCCTCCGGCCAGGTGGCAGCGTAGTAGGGGGCTGTGAATACCCGGCCGTTGTTGCTGAAGGCTCCTCCGGCTTTTAGCAGTTCCTCCAGTATGGGCCAGATAGGGAGACTGTCGGCGACGGTAGGAGTAAGCCCGTAGTGGCTCACCAGGCCTGCTACGCCCGGTTCTGTTGCTCCTGAAACCTTGATGTCTTTGTCCACGGCATCCAGCAGCGCAAAAACATCGCGTTCCTGCACGGCTTGCAGCAGTTGTTCGCGAAAAACGAAGAAGGCAGTGTCCATAGAGGCTTCGTCCACCGGATAAAGTTTTTGGCGTTCCTGTACCTGTCTTGCAGGCAGGGTGTCGGTGCGCATCAAACGGTATTGCCGGTACAGTTGGCGCAGGGAGTCGAGTGGGATTCGGCTGGTGGTTTCGGCGGAATCCGGCTGTGGGGAATCGCCCCCGCAGCCAGAGCCCAGGATGAATAAAAAAATAAGGATGGTCATGCAGCCTCTCATGATGTTTGGTTTCCGTTTGTTGGATATTTGCTAACTCCTAAAGTTAAAAGATCATTTGCGGATTCAGCGCATAGGGCAAACAATGATTTAGGATTAATGGGCCTCAGGCGTTCTTATTTTTCAGTTATTTCTTGCAAATAAGTGCATGGAGTTCGATATTACAGGTCTGTACGGAGGCACCTCTGACAAAACCCTGGATATGCGCAGCCTGTTAACTATACTTTTATTTTTTCTCCTCTCCCTTTCGGGGAGCTCATTGTTGGCACAGCAGTATAAGGTGTTTGGTTACAATGAGTTGAATGGCATGCAAAATACCCTGATCAAAGCCACTGCTGTAGACCCGTTTGGGCTGATTTGGCTGGCTACAGACGGCGGGCTCATCCGGTACGACGGTAATCAGTTCAATTCCTTTCGTGATAAGATCCCCACGCCTTTTATCAAAGATATTCAGCCGGTGGGAGAACGGCTCCTGGTTTCCACAGACGAGGGCTTGTATTGGGTTGAGCCTTCCCTGCAGTCAGCTGTTATTAGAAAAGCCTTTCCCGATCAGCGCATCCGGCTGACCAAAAAATTATTCAAGGATGAACAGGGTCGTATCTGGGGCAGCAACAACAACAACGTCTTTTGTATAGAAGGCAAGGCGATAAAAATCCACCCCTTCAGCGCGGAGCATCACAGTGAGGATTTCACGCTCTCCTTCAGTTTTGCTGAAGATGGCCGGGGACATTTATTCACCGTGTCCAAGAATGGTGCCCTTTTCCGGTATGATAAGGAGAATGACGCATTCTCCGGGCCGCTACATCAGCTTCCGGTAGGGGCTAATGCTGCATTGCAAGTGGGCCGTGGAAAAATCTGGGTGGCCACTTATGGTGGTGTTTATCAGGTATTGCTTAGTGAAACAGGTACGCTGGAGCGTGTAGAACAGCTTAACGGCATAGGGCCGATTGCTATGAGACGGCTCAGGGATGGCCATGTAGTGGTAGCGGTGCGCAATGATGGTATTTTTCGATTGGACGAAAATGGGCAGGTTTATGCGCTCAAACAAGATTGGGAAGTCTCCTCATTCTCCTCTTTAAGTGAAGGCATGAACGGAGATCTGTGGGTAGGTACCGATAATGGATTGCTGCTGCTCAAGCCCAAGTCGTTTGAATCAGCTTTTCCTGGTCAGCTGGGCAACCGCTATATTCAGAATATAACCCACTTTGAGGGGAAGACTTATCTTTCAGATGGAGGGCAGGTTTTTGTTACCGCTACAAACAGGGCGGAGGACAGCAGCCTTCAGCCTTTTTTTCGCCCTCCCTTTGAGGTGTATACCATGGTGGCCACGCCTTTCGGGTTATGGCTGGGCGGAGCCGGAGGCAGGGTGTTAATGCTTAGTTGGGATAAGCGCTCGCAAAAGACTTATGACCTATCGGGTTACGGCAGGGAGGTTTTTAATATGGCTGTTGATCCGAAGGGTCGGATATGGATCTGTCAGGCACAGTCTTTGGGGCTGCTCAGCCTTGAGCCTGATGGTAGCATGAAAGTATACCAGGAACAGGAGAATGGCTGGCCCGACAATCCTGAGGCTCTCCTTTTTAACCCTCAGGACAGTCAGTTATACCTTGGAGGAACAAGCGCAGATCAGCCGCTTTTCCGGTTTGACGAAGCTCAGGGGCGTTTCCTGCCGGTAGAAGGACAGCTTGACGTCGATAAGGAGCAAGACTTCCGGGTTATTGACCTGGCGTACAGCACAGATCAGGGGATGGTACTGGGGGCGTCTCTTGGCCTGTTTCAATACAAGGAAGGAGAATACTCAGCTATCGCTTCTGAAGAAACCAATGGTATTTCTGTCTCAGCAGTCTCCATTGGTGCTGACAATGAGATCTGGTTTGCTACTGCAAACGGGCTGAACCTGCTGCAGGATAATGTGCTGCTCACCTACACGACTATGCATGGCTTGCCTTCCAAAGCTATTAACTGGAGGAATATCAAGGCTGATGGCTCAGGAAGTATATGGGTGGGCACGCCCAACGGGCTAGCTGTTTCTGCTCGGCCTATGCCCGATAATAATACCGATCAGCCATTGCTGCTGCAGGTGGAGTCCTCCAAAGGGGTAGTATACGAAAAGGCCCGCAACCGCTCTGAAGCAGATATGGATGACTATCTTTCGGTACGCTACCTCAGCGTAGGTTATCCGTCCACGCTCACCGAATACCGCATCCAAATAGCAGGAGGGCAGGAAGCCCCCCGGACGATCTATACCCGGAATAATGAATTGTCTTTTTCTGACCTTAGCAAAGGGGTGTCTGAGATCACCGTTCAGGGCCGTCAGTCTTCGGCTCACCGCTGGAGTGAACCCTTAAAATTTGACCTGCAAATTTCTACGGTTTGGTATAAGTCCTGGTACGGTATTCTGGGGTTACTCGCAGCTCTGGGGGCAGTAGCCTTTTTTGTCAATATGGTACGGCAGACCCACTACGAACGGCAAAGCAAACGCCTGAGCCAGTACAACCAGGAACTGGAAAAGAAAGTGGAAGCGGGCCGGCAGGATTACCAGATGCTGGTCAACTATATTGGGGATAGCGTGCTGAAGGTCAATACGGAAGGCGAAGTGCTTTATACCTCGCCCAGCTGGCTGGACAACTACGGGTATACCTCCGAAGAGACCGATGGACACCGCTTGTCCTTGTTCCTGCACCCGGAAGATATTGAGAAAACTATCCTCGCCCTGGAGGCCCTGAAAGAGGATGACGCGCAAAGTTCGTTCGAGCTGGAACACCGCTTTAAACACCGGAATGGGGCATGGCTCTGGGTGGAGACCAAAGGTGAGCTGGAGCCCCGCTCCGGAGAAATTGTACTGATCAGCCGGGAAATTACGGAGCGCAAGATTTCAGAGCAACGCCTGCAGAGCCTAACGCAGATGCAGAAAATCCTGATGGATATCTCTTCCAAGTATATCAATCTGCCGCTTGGAGAGGTCGCTTCCGCTATCAATATTTCCTTACAGCAGATGGGCGAGTTTGTAGATGCGGACCGGGTCTACATTTTTGATTATCACTTTGAGCGGGAGACTTGCACCAATACTTACGAATGGTGCCGGGTGGGCATTGAGCCGGAGATCGATAACCTGCAGGATGTTCCGCTTGAATTACTGCCCGATTGGGTGGATACGCACACCAAAGGACTCCCAATGTATATTCCGGATGTATTCGATTTGCCAAAGGATTCGGGTATCAGGCAGGTATTGGAGCCACAGGGGATCAAAAGCCTCTTGGCCGTACCGCTTATGAATGGGGAAATGTGCATTGGTTTCGTAGGTTTCGATTCGGTCCGGCACTGGCATCAGTACACCCAGCGGGAGATCACCCTTTTGAAGCTTTTCGGCCAGATGCTGGTCAATATTCAGATGCGTACCCAAAAGCAAAGGGACCTGGAGCAGCTGCTTGAGAAAACAACGGATCAGAACGAGCGCCTTCGGGAATTTTCCTTCATGACCTCACACAACATCCGGGCTTCCGTCGCCAACCTGCTCGCGCTAAACGAAATGATCAAAGCAGAGCCTGATAACCGGGAATACCTCGAAATGCTCGATTTGACGACTAAAAAGCTGGATACGACCATCTCGAACATCAATCACCTGCTGAATTTCGAAAAGGAAATCAACCAAAAAGATAAGGAAGACTGCAACCTGGCGGAAACTATTGGGCGTGTGATTGATCTGAACAACCAAATTATCAAAAAGCATAACGTAAAGGTGTCTGTCAATGTACCGGGAAAAATAACGGTGAGCGCGATACCCGCTCATTTAGACAGCATCTTTCACAACCTCCTTACAAATGCGATCAAATATGGTACGACAAAGACCTCCAAAAACATTATAATCGAAGCTCACTTGCATAACGATACCGTTACGGTTTCTGTAAAAGATTTTGGTTTGGGTATTGATCTGGACCGTTTCCGCGATAAACTCTTTCAGCTGGGCTCCAGGCTGCATGTTGCGAGTGCCGAGGGGCAGGGTTTAGGGTTGTACATGACTAAAAATCAGATTGAAGGCCTGGGCGGGCAGATAGAAGTGGAAAGCGAAGTGGGCAAGGGTACTACTTTCAGGGTTACACTGCCCATAAAGGCGGTTGATCTTGCTGCTTCCGGTACCTTGCCAGAAGTGTAATGGTGCTTGTAGGTAAGGGTTTGGGATTCGAGCGGTGCTGGTGGGAAGGTTAAAAGTTTAGAGGTTAGGGTTTAAGGTTTAGAGTGGGGAGCGTTGCCGGTCAGTGGGCAGGCTCGCCCGGCGCTCTCCCTTCGCCGGGCGTGCTTGTTGGAGCAGGTCATGAGATTCGAGCGTTGCCGGTGGGTGTGGCTGGACGCTTACATTTCGTACCTACGGCACGAGGCGATGGTTGGTCTTGGAGGTTACCGACATTTTGCCCCTATGGGGCATTGATGTGTTAGGTCTGCCGGGGCGGTGGCGGGTAAAAATGGAAAATGTAAAACTGAGAAATGTAAAAGTGGCGAGCGTTGCCGGTCCCTGTGGCTTGGGGAATTACAACGCCGGGGGCTCTCCCTTTCTCCGGCGTTGTGTAAGCAGTACCTAGCCAGGGTGGCTCGGGCTTTCACATTTCGTACCTGTCTGCCATGGCCAGCCAGGCAGGCCTACGGCACTGGGCGTTGGTTGGTCTATGAGGTTACCTACATTTTGCCCTTCACGGGTCAGTGGGCTGGGCTGGGCCTTGCCCAGGGCCAACCTTGACCTTGGCAGGGGCTTCCGGGGCAGACCGTTGGCTGTTTCCGGGGGCGATGGCTGGTTAGCCTGGGGCGCGACAATTAATTGTCGTCTCAGGGAAGACCGGGCAGAGCGCTCAACCTTAACCTCGGTTAGACCTTGCACTGGACCAACCTCAACCTGGGCTGTGGCTTCCTGGTCCGACCGTTGGCGGTTTCCTTCCTGGGGCGAGCGTTGCCGGTCGGTGTGGCGCTGTTTTTAGGTAATGGAGAAGGTTGGATGTCTACCCCCGACCCCCGCCAGGATGGAAATAGTTTTGTCCGTACGGAGGTTATTGGTGTATAGCGGGCAACACCAGCCTTCGCTTGAGGCTTGGGCTGACGGGGCGAGGTTTGCCGGCCGGTAGGCAGGCTCGCCCGGTGCTCTCCTTTCACCGGGCGTGCTTGTTGGGGTGGGTCCTATGTTGCGAGCGTTGCCGGTCGGTGTGGCAGCCTCACCCGGCGCACTCGCTGTCCGACGTAGTTTTATACGCCAACGAGATATCATAAGGACGTGATCCTACCGCCTTCTTTTTGAGCAGCGAAGTGTTTTCATCCGTTCCCCTCGGGTGCAGAACGGGCGATCCGAAGCAGGAAAAATCCCGTGATGACGCCCACGCTAAGTCCTCCGGCAATGCCACCCAGCGCACCCGCCAGCAGGATAAGCGGCCAGCCTGTGTTGGCATCCGACCAGCTTGCGCCCAGGAAGATGAACACCATGCCCAATGCCCAGCCGAGGGCATTGGCGGGGATCCAAAGCATAGCCTCTTTGCGCAGCCCCTTCAGTGGCAGCCACTGAAAGTAGCCGAATAAAGCACCGAGCAATAGCCCCATCAAAGCTGCCATGCTGTAGTAAACGAGGGGAGACGGTTCCATGCCGGGATCGGTAGCGCCATTTCCTGTAAGGAAAAGGGAGGGCAGCATACCCAGCATCCACGCGGTGACAGCTGCTGCAATTGTATACGCCAGCCACTGCTTCCAGGCAATTTCCGGGAAAATTTTGCCGATAAGGCGATACTGGAAGTAAGCGAGGATGCTGCCTTCCAGGGCACCCGCCATCAGCATGAAGAACAGGTTGAGCATACGGTCGGAATTACTTGCCGGTTCCCCCAATAATAAACGGTGGGCAATAGCAATAGCAGCGGCTGCGGTAATGCCCAGAAATTCTCCCGTGCCACAGGCGAGTACCCATTTTTTCCAGGTGCCAGGGGGCAGGCCAGGGCGGCCATTGGGGATATACTGCGTCATCTTGTGTGTCGGTTAGTCTGCCGCAATATTAGTGGATCATCGCTATCGGCGTACTGATTTTTGTTACCGGGCAACGGGCAGGGGAGGAGGGGCTTTTCGGTTGAGCGGAATCGTGACCCCCAGCCCGATGGTAGGTGTATTGAAGCCATTAAAGTCCAGGGTAGGCTTGATTTCCATTCCGATGTCGTCGTCTATATCAAAGCTTTTGAGGTGAGCGTCCACGAAAGCTTCCAGTGCCTGCAGGGTGTAGACGAGGAACATGCCCACATAAGCCATCTGTGTGTTTTTGTCAAACTCGTCGCGCAGGGACCGCAAGGCCCGTTCATTGTCTATTGAAGTGCCTGAAAATTCATGCTCCATGGTATCCCGCTTCAGCTCCAAAGCATCCCGCAGCCGCCGGTAGTTAGACTGATTGTAGTCGATGGTGAGCCCCATGCCCACCACCGCGCCGTAGACGAGGGGCAGTTTCCACCAGCGCTTGTTGTAAATCTGCCCGCCACCGGGGATAGCCAGGGAGAGGATGGCGGCTTTGCGCGGAGAAGGGTAGTCCTGGGTGAACCAGTTTTTCCGTTTGGGCCGTTGCACCGTATCCGTAGCGGTTGCATCTGCGGCAACGATAGCGGTGTCTGGGTACTCCAGGCTGGAAGGCGGGACCTGCCCGGTGAGGGTTGTTGCCCAAAAGAAGAGAGCCGGTGCAAGAAACAGGCGGAAGATGTCAAGCTTGCCCTTCAGTAAGTCATACTTTTCTGATATTTTTATCGGAGCCATATCTTAAGCTGCGCTTTTTCCAGGTTTGAAACTACAAAAGTAACGCAAAAAACGCTCCGGCATTGAAAAAAGGGTGGGTATTGGGAAAGGGTTAACGTTTGGGGGTAGGGGGTGACGGCTTTGGAGACGTGAGAGGAGCCATTATAATTCTACGTATTTATCGTAGATATATTTCAATTCATCATGAATGCCCCAGCCCAGCCCAAAAGTTTTACTCAACATCAACTGAGCGTAAGATCGAAACTCAGTGGACAGTTGTTCCTTTTGCATGATTTTGCAAGCCTGTTCGAAGCCGCTTGCCAGAGAATTGTAGAAGGGTTCGTCTATATCACCAAACTCCAAAGTGAAATCTATCATCACTTCTGTGCGATAGAGCCACAGCTCTACCACATCTTTGGGATGGGTAGAGATTTTTTTAAACTCGGTAATCACTTTTCTGGATGCCCCGTTCCCAGCCCTGCCGAAGCCGCGTTTCGGGAAATATTCTGCTTTGATTTTATCTTTGTACTGCTGTAGAATTTCAGCCGTACTTTCATCGAGTTCGAGCTGGTAATATTCTCTTACGGGTTTGAAGATATCGTAGAGCTTTTTGACCTCCTGCTCTAAATCCTTTCTTGAAAGGGTTGACAGATACTTGTTCAACGATCGTTTCAAAGTGTAGTTTTTAAGTTCAGGTTGATGGATGCCGGGTAACAATTTATAGTCGGCCTCTGACTATATAAGCTCAGATGAACAGCTTAGTTCGAAGTGATTTCACACTTTCCGGCCCTCAGGTCTTTCTCCACCTTCTTGAATTTGATATCCGACCGTACTTCCCCATCCGCGTAGCGGACAGTAATCTTCTGGTTGCGACCGATACCTTTGAAAGGGTCTTCGGGAGGCGTGGTGTTCCGGGGCTGCTCAGCAAATGCCGCCATCTGCCGTTGCATGAGATAGGCTTCGATAGACTCTTTGCTTGACAAATCGACTCCCTGCTGCATGGCCTCCATCATCATCGCTTTGGCGGGGCCCCAATTGCTTTCCTTAGCGGCCTCCACTGGTATGCGGTCTTTGATCTCTTCAACGGTTTCGATCAATTCAGCTGCATTTTTAATATGCCCGGCATCGCCCAAAAAGCGCAGGAATGCAATGACGACCTTCCCATAAGGTCTAAATTCTTCGGGACGTGCGGTGACTTTCCCCGGCGCCCATTCCAGGCAAACGGCCCTTACATGCTCCGGTGCCCATTCCTCCGGTAGCACGCACTCGTAATTGTACAGGTAGTTCAGGAAGGAGTCCACTGCCATACTGACGTTGCTGGTTTCGAACTCCGCTATCGGCTCAAAGAACGGGCTTTCGCGGAAAGCAGTTTTCCAGGCCTCCTGCTTTGCCACCCAAAGGCTTTCCTCCGTCAGTTCCAGTTTTCTCTCCCGGTCGACCAGCCGTTCAATTGCGGCCATAATTTCCTGCTCTGTGCTTCGGCTAGGCGCATGTTCCAGGTCTTCTGCCTTGAAATAATATTCCACCACCTCTTCACCTCTTTCACGGACATGGGTTAAGTATTCGTCAGAAAGGGAGTCGATGGTAGGCGCGTCGAGCCCCATACCATAAAGCCCATCTTTCTCATTCACATGGAATATCTCCCCGCCCCAATTTTCGGCGATTTCTCCGGTATCCAGTACTGTTCCCGGTTTCACGCGTACAAAGTCTCCTCTTTTGAACATTGGATCTAATGATTTTCTGGTCTTTTAATTCAGGCGGGAAATTATAGAAATTTACGGGGTATTGCAATAGTTTTTGGGACTATGCATGCCTGTCGCCGTTCTGCCCGCTTCCAAGATTCCGAAAGTTGCCGGGATGTGGCGCCTGGAGAATGGCGGAAACATTTGCCTGAAAAGAATGATCTTTTAAATCCATCAGTACTATTCGGGGAGAGCCCCTTTTTGAGCTCTGCCTACGGCGGATGGTGTATTGTACAAAGGGGGCAGCTATGCCCAAAGCACCAGATATTTTTCAACAGGAGATGATTTTTCCAGCTTCCACAGGGGGGCTCAAATATCCACCTCCAACTCCTCCAACAGCGCATTCAGCTCCTCCACAGAGCCAAACGGCACCACAATCTGCCCCTTTCCGGCCGCCTCGTCCTTCAGCTTGAGGTCAATGCGTTTGGAGCCCAGCTTGGCGCGGAGCTCATTGAGGATGCGCTGATAGTTGTCGGGCAGGGCCTTTTTCTTTTTGGTCTGCTTGCTGTACTCGCGGACTAGACGCTCGGTGTCCCGGACGCTCAGGCGGCTTTCCAGGACTTTGTCGAGGACTTTCTTTTGCAGCAGCTTGTCTGCAATGCCGGCCAGTGCGCGGCCGTGGCCCATGCTGATGCCGCCCGACTTCAGGGCTTGCATGACTTCGAGGTGGACGTCGAGGAGGCGGAGGTAGTTGGTGATGGTAGCCCGCTTTTTGCCAACACGCTCGGCCAGCATCTCGTGGGAGAGGTTGAATTCCTCAATCAGGCGGTGGTAGGAGAAGGCAACCTCCATGGGGTTGAGGTTTTCACGCTGAATATTTTCCACCAGGGCCATCTCGGTCATTTCCTGGTCGCTGGCGATGCGGATGTAGGTGGGAATCTCCTCCAGTTTGGCGAGTTGGGCGGCGCGCCAGCGGCGTTCTCCGGAGATGATCTGGTATTCGTGGTCGTTGAAGCGGCGCACGGTGATGGGCTGAATGAGCCCGTAGGTCTTTAGGGAATCGGCCAGTTCCTGCAGGGCTTCCGGCTCGAACTCCTTACGCGGCTGGTCTGGGTTGGGGGCGATTTGCACCACGGGGATCATCGCTACGGTGTTGGCGAGCTCTTTGCTGACGCCTGCCGGGTCATTTTGGATATCTTCTTCGGTGATGTTGAAGTACGACAGCCGCCCGCCGCTGCCTGTGCCTTTACCGGCAACGGTACGCAGGGAGCTTCGCAAATCATCTGCACTGGGCTTTTTCTTCTTGCTGATGCGTTTGGCCATAGGTTATTTGGTTTTGGGAACGTGACTAATCTGCCTGCAGAGTGGGCACACCTTCCATTTGATCGTTATTGTTGGTCAGAAACTCCCGGGCCAAATTGAGGAAGTTGATGCTGCCCCGGCTGCCGGCGTTGAGCATGACTACCGGCATGTGCAGGTTGGGCGCTTCGCCAATTTTGGAGTTGCGGTGGATAATGGTGTCAAATACCTCATCTTCAAACATCTTCTGTACTTCTTCCACCACAATATTGGCCAGCCTAAGCCGGGTGTCGTACATGGACAACAGAATGCCTTCGATTTCCAGGTTGGGGTTGATTTTCTTTTGCACCAGGTCGATGGTCTCCCGGAGCTTAGACAGGCCTTCCAGCGCAAAAAACTCGCACTGCACCGGTATGAGAATGGAGTCGGCGGCGGTCAGTGCATTAACGGTGATAAGCCCGAGGGAAGGCAGGCAATCGATGAAGATGTAGTCGTAGTCGTCCCGTACCTGATTCACCACGTCTTGCATCAGGAACTCTCGTTTCATCTGGCTGACCAGTTCGATTTCGGCCCCGACCAGGTCGATGGTGGAAGGGATGATGTGCAGGTTGGGGGTGTCCGTCTCGTAGATGGCCTCCTCCGTTTCCAGTCCGCCCACGAGGCAATCGTAGATTGTCGTTTCAATGTCTTCCGGCATCACTCCTACGCCGGAGGTGGCGTTGCCCTGCGGGTCGGCATCAATGAGCAGGACCTTTTTTTCCAGGATGGCCAGGCTGGCGGCCAGGTTGATGGCGGTGGTGGTTTTGCCTACGCCACCTTTTTGGTTGGCTATAGCTACGACTTTTCCCATAATCTGAATCCATGTTGATGGCCCGGCAATACTGTCCGGCCCGCTAAAAAATGAAGGGTGAAGTAGTGTGCTTCGGCTGCTTGGTGGTTGTAACACCTTAGTAACCTCACAGTACCGTTACTGGTATGCTGCGAAAATATTGGTTACCTGGCCGGAAGAACAAAAACGTACTTCACCCTGCTGTGAATGATACAGGTTAATACCGCATCATAGTTCAAGGCTTTCGCCGATTGCTGGCAAAATTAACGCTTTTCCTTTAGCATCAAAAGCTTTTTGCGCGGCCTTATGGTCTATTTTAATATACCCAAAGGTGTCGTAGTGACAGCCGACGACCCGGTCACAGTCGATGAAATCGCAGGCCATCAGGGCATCTTCATACCCCATGGTGAAGTTATCACCTACAGGCAAAATAGCCACGTCAAGGGCCGGGCAGGTCATAGGAATAAGCTTCATGTCCATGGTCAGGGCGGTGTCGCCGGCAAAGTAAAGGCAGCCTTCCTCATTCCAGATAACGAAGCCGCCGGGGTTGCCGCCGTAGGTGCCATCAGGCAATACACTGGAATGGACAGCATTGACATACTTGACGATACCAAAGTCGAATTTGACCTTGCCACCGTGGTTCATAGGGTGGCCTTCCAGCCCCTTTTCTCCGTACCAGCTGACGATCTCAAAGTTGGAAATGATTTTGGCGCCGGTACGCTTGGCAATAGACTCGACATCCACCACATGGTCCTGATGCCCGTGAGAAACGAGGATGTAGTCGGCTTTTATCTTGTCCACCTCCACCTCAGCTGCTAATTCGTTGGGTGAAATAAAGGGGTCGAAGAGGATGTGCTTGCCCATGGTTTCCAGCCCGAAGGCGGAGTGGCCGTAGTACGTTAGTTTCACTATTTTTTGCTTTTGGTGATGATTTGATTTTATCTGTGCTTGAATATAGGAAAATTGGTTAGAATCAGAAAGTGTTAAACATTTTTAGGGCTCCAACTGTGTATACTGACGATTAAGTGGTTTGCTACAGCAAACCTACTCAATGTCTGCCTGCGTGTCGGTACTTCGGCAGACAGGTCAGCATTTACGCTGGGAAGTGGCTCGCGTTTGTCCTGATAAGCTACGCTTCGTCACGGATCAATGTTGCAAACCACTTCATATTGCGTAAACTATGTCTGTATTTCAAACGAGCCGCTAAACAAAATTATGATAACCGTTATATCCGGTACCAACCGAAAGGGCAGCGAATGCCTGAATTTTGCGAAATTGTACGCCGACTTGCTGCAAAAGCATACGGAAGAAGAAGTGAAGCTACTGGCGCTCGAGCAAATCCCGCACGACTGGTTCCATGCGGCGATGTATTCCGAACAGTCGCCTTCTGTTGCCGCCCTGCAGGACGAGTACGTGTTGCCGGCTGATAAAATGGTGTTCGTAATGCCAGAGTACAACGGTAGCTACCCGGGCTCAGTGAAGCTCTTCATTGATGCCTGCTCGGTGCGGGAGTACAGCCGCAACTTCCAGAATAAAAAAGCCGCTTTGGTGGGTATCGCTTCGGGCAGGGCAGGCAACCTGCGCGGGATGGACCATCTGACCGGCGTCCTCAACTACCTGGGTATGACGGTAATGCCCAACAAACTGCCCATTTCCAGCATTTTTAAACTAAAAAACGGCAACGGCGAGATCGCTGATGCGGACACCCTGAAGGTGATGGAGGCGCATGCCCGGGAGTTTGTGGGGTATTAGGGTTGTGGTGTTATGGTTTTGTCTTGGCTCAGGCTCAGGTTGAGGTTGGTCCTGTGCCAGTCCTATGGGAGGATGAGGTTGAGACCAACCGGGGCCCTCTGCAGGGAGCGACAGTAAACTGTCGCCTCAGGGGAGCCATCAGAGCGCCCTCAACCTTAACCTTAGCCTTAACCTTAACCTCGCTCAGCCCCCGCCTCGCTTAATACGACAGCAAATAAGGCATACGGGCCTGCACACCCTTACTTTCCGCCAAGTCTTTCACCAGCCGGTAATGGTTGTATTGGTCACCCAGCTGATACTTCAGCATCGCCTGTGCACGGACGTTTTCTTCGCCCAGCCACTGTTCCATTAGTTGCTGAAAAGGATCCTTGACCTTTGGGTAATCGGTAGTTCGGTATTCATCCAGTTCTGCCAGCGTAGCGGCGGCATCAATGGCGCGGTCCAGCCCGCCGAGGGCGTCCACCAGCCCGATTTTGAGGCCTGCATTACCGGTCCAGACCCGTCCCTGTGCAATCGCGTGGACGGAATCTCTGGGTAGCCCGCGGCCTTCGCTTACCCGCTGCAGGAAAGTCTCATACATACTATCGGTGCGGATTTGCATCAGGCGCGCGCCCTGAGGGGACATCGGGAAGAATGGCGTAATGCCAAGGGAGAAATCGCCGGTCTTCACCGTATCGAAGTGGATGCCCAGCTTCTCGTTCATCAACTCGCTGGCATCCGGGATCAGGGAAAAGACGCCGATGGAGCCGGTCAGGGTATTGGGCTCGGCAAAAATCGAATCGGCGGCTGCGGAGATATAGTAACCTCCGGAAGCTGCGTAGTCGCCCATTGACACGACCACCGGTTTGCCGGCTTCCTGTGTCAGGCGGATTTCCTTCCAGATGTTTTCGGAAGCCATGGCACTGCCGCCCGGTGAGTTGACCCGGAGTACAACGGCTTTGATGCGGTCGCTTTTGCGGGCCTCTTTGATGTATTTTACGTACTGCTCGTCACCTATTGTGCCCGGTGTCCCATTGCCATCCACAATAGCGCCTTCTGCATAAATAATGGCGATCTTGTCTTTGACGGAGTAATCTTTGTCTGCTTTGCTGGCTTTGGCATAGGTGCTCAGTCCCACCCGCTTGATGTCTTCGTCTTCTTCAAGCCCAAGGCGCTCGCGGAGGCGGTCGAGGGCAGCGTCCCGGTGGTCGATTACATCGACAAGGCCGCTGCTCAGCGCGCTGTTGGGGTCAATACCTTCGTAGTCGTTGGCAATCTGCCGGAGCTCCGGTACACTTAGTCCGCGGGCGTCGCTCAGCCCCATCAGAAAGTGGTGGTACACATCATCCAGGTAAGTGCGGATTTGCTGCCGGTTGGCATCGCTCAGTTCATTAAGGCGGTAGGGCTCGGTAGCGCCTTTGAATTTGCCGGCGTAGTATACCTGCATGTTGACGCCAATGCGGTCCAGCATGTCCTTGAAGAACGGGATTTGCGTGGAGAAGCCACGTAAGTCCACGATACCCAGTGGATTGAGTAAGACCTCATCAGCAGTAGCCGCCAGGTAGTAGCCGGCCTGCGTGTAGTAGTCGCCGTAGGCAATGATGAATTTGCCTTTTTTCTTGAAATCCACCAGCGCATCGCGGATCACTCCTGAGGAGGCGAGCCCGATAGCGCTTAGCTGCTCCGGCTCCAGAAATATACCTTTGATGTCGTCGTCCTCAGCTGCCCGGTCAATGGCATCTACGATTGCGGTCAGGCCAAGGGTACTCTCCGTTTCGAAAGCGAAGGGGTCGATTTCCAGGTTGTTGGTTTGCTCCGGGATGGGGCGGTCGAGGGTTAGGTGGAGCACCGAGTTGGCCTCTACATCCTTTACTTTTTCGGATGCGCTGATTGCCTGCCCGATCACAAGGGCACCAATGCCCATGAGCAGGAAGAAACCAATGAACAGTCCAAGGCAGGAGGCTAATAAGAATTTCAGAAATTGTCCCATAGAATGGTATGATTATAATCGTTTGTCGTTGTGGCTTTCCGGTGCGTTTGGCTGAATTATGCGAAGCGATCTGGCATTTTGGTCTTTCCCAAAGCTTGCCAAAAGCCGTTCCGTACTCAACAGAACAGCCCGGTTTTACAGGAGGTATAACAGTCGTTTTACGGGTGAGTGTTCTTAACAACGTCCGAAAATACCTGGCATTTGGAAAGAATGCCGTACTTTTTAGATTAACAGCGTCAAAATATAGAGTAAAATGTCAAATTCAGAACCCTCCGGCGAATTGATGAGGGCGGAACACTTCATTTTGGCGCAAACACCTTATTTTTGAAAAATATTGCCAAAGATCATTGCAGTGCATTTCTGTTTTGATGAGTGGCGGAAAAGGGGAAACTCATTCTTAGGAATGCCCACGCTGCCATTTTTGCTTTATTTTGACTGAGACTACAACTTATGAATCACCCGGCCCGGCAGGCTTTTAAAAGTGTTATACCGCATACTATGAGCACCATTACCAGAAAACTACTGAGCGCATCGGCTTTCCTGATTTTTTGCCTTACCGCTTTTGGACAGGATATGAGCGTCGCTACCGGCGCCCCCTTTACGCCTCAAAATCTCATCTCGAATGTCTTCCTGGGCGAAGGTGTGGAAGTGCTGGATATACAATTCAACGGCAACCCTCAGTCCGTGGGCTTTTTCAATCAGGCACAGGACGAAATCGGTATCGACCGGGGCATCGTTATGTCTACTGGTTTTGCGGCTTCTAATGCAGGGACGGGGGTGGATCAGGTGGGAGATGACTTCTCCAATTCCAATATGGGCACGAATCTTGCGGACCCTGATCTGCTGGCCATCACCGGTGGGGTAGAGGTGAATGACCTGGTGCGCTACATCATCACTTTTATTCCGATATCGGATACGCTGCGCTTCAACTACATCTTTGGCTCCGAGGAATACCCGGAGTATGCCTGCTCTAACTTCAATGATGTCTTCGGGTTTTTCATCAGCGGGCCAGGCATCAACGGCCCTTTTACCAATAATGCAGAAAATATTGCCCTCCTGCCCGGTACTGACCTGCCGGTGACGATTAACAACCTCAATTCCGGTACAGTAGGGTCGAATGGTAGCATTGGCAACTGTACGCCTCCGGAGGGCAGCCTGGACTATTCCGAATTTTACAACGACAACGACAACTCCAATAACCAACCGGTCTTCGATGGTTTCTCCAATGTTTTTACGGCTGAAGCGGTGGTACAGCCATGCAGCACCTATACCATCAAGCTGGTGATTGCGGATGTGAGCGACGGAGCGTTCGACTCTGGCGTTTTCCTTGAGGCCAAGAGCTTCGGTACGGGCTCCCTGAATGTTGAAGCCGCGACCGTTAGCCTGGACGGATCGGTGGCGGAGGGTTGTGCGGAAGGTTTGCTGACCTTTAGCCTCCCTGGCCCGGTGGAATCGGATTATCCGATCGACTACCAGATTCTGGGCACGGCTGAGAATGGCGTGGACTATGCCTTTATCCCTTCCGATCTGTTCATTCCTGCCGGCGACAGTGCTATCAGTATCCCGATTATTGCCTTTGAAGATGGCATCGATGAGGGGGAAGAGACCATCCTGATCGACGTGCAGCGGGACCCCTGCAACCGCGATACCATACCTATTCTCATACGCGAAAACCCGCTGATACCTGCTGATTTAGGCCCGGATGTGCAGTTGTGCCTGGGCGATAGCCTGGAACTGATGGGCGAGCTGCCAGTGCCTTTGCCGCCTCCGCCTTCCTTTACCAGTACCTCCCCCGTTAGTATTCCGGCCAATCCGCCAAATGTGCAGTTGTTCTCTCCGGTGACGGCCATCGGGGTCATCCCGCCCACGCTTGGCCCGGGGGTCATCCAATCGGTTTGTATTGATAGCTTCAACCACCGCTGGATTGATGATATGGACTTTTTCCTTATTGGGCCCAACGATCAGTTTATGGAGCTGGCGACAGATGTGGGCGCAGATGGTGGGAATGCCCTGGGGCAGGACTTTTTCATTGATATGTGCTTTACGCCGGAGGCTACCACCAACATCAATACCCTGCCGGTCAGCGATTTGCCATTCACCGGCAGCTGGGCGCCGGAGGGCGTTTGGTCTGACCTCTACGGGGACGATAAGAATTCCAATGGCACCTGGCAGCTACTGATGATTGACGATACACCAAGTGCGGGTGGTACGCTGCACAGCTGGACCATCACTTTCAATCCGGTCTACGAGATTGCCTACGAATGGCAGCCTGCCGCCGGGCTGAGTTGTGCGGACTGCCCCAATCCGATCGCCACACCGGATACGACCACCACCTACATTCTGAATGCCACCGATTCCTACGGCTGTACCACATCAGATACGATTACGGTTGAAGTTATTGAAGGGCCTGAGGCGCCGGCATTGAACTGTGCGAATGTTACAGGCAGCAGTGTCACAGTAGACTGGGAAGAAGTGGCCGGTGCTACCGGCGGATACGAAGTCAATGTGAATGGCGGGCCCTGGATGCCTTCCAATGGCACTACCGATCATACGGTCAGCAACCTGGGCTTTTTGACCAATGTAACTATTGAGGTGCGCGGAGTGGGCGAATGCCCCGGTTTTTCAAGGACCATCACCTGTCAGACGTTGGATTGTGTGCCTCCAAATGTCACGCTTTTGGATACTACGCCCATCACCTGTAACGGGGGCAGCGACGGAGGCGTTGAAGTGAGCGCTTCCGGCACCGTCGGCCCGTATCAGTTTGCACTGAATGGGGTGGAAAACACGACCGGTATCTTCAATGGCTTAGCTGCCGGGACCTATCAGGTAGCAGTAGTGGATGGCGCTAATTGCGGTACCACTCTAAGTATAACGGTCACCGAACCTGCACCGCTGGAAATCATCGGGCAAATCACGCCGGTTAGCTGCAAAGATGCTGCTGATGGCGCTATTGCACTGGAACTTCCAGCGCCCAATGGCCCCTACAGTTTCGACTGGGAAGGGCTGGGCACGGACTCCCTGCAAACGGGCTTATCTGCCGGCGATTACCCGGTGGCCATTACAGATGTGACGGGTTGTGTGGCTTTGGACACCCTTGCGGTCCCGGAGCCAGACAGCCTTCTGGCCACCGCAATGGTTACAGATATCAGTTGTGCCGGCGATTCCTCGGGTGTGGTCAGCCTTGAGCTTACCGGCGGCACCCTGCCGTATCAAGTTGCCTACGACGGTGGGTTGGTGGCGGTTTCGGATAGCTCAGTGGTGACTGAGATCCCTGCCGGTAGCTATGCTGCGAATATTCAGGATGCCAATGGATGTACGCTTTCGGTACCCTTTGAAATAGAGGAACCCACACCGCTAAACCTGCAATTATCAGGTACAGATGCGTTATGTGCGGACAGCCTCAGCGGGCGTGCTGTTGTAGCTCCCACCGGGGGCACAGCCGGATACAGCTACCTGTGGCGAAACGATGGGGCGCTTATCGGTACGGATTCCATCATCGCAGAGGTGCCGGCCGGCACTTACACCCTGGAGCTAACCGATGCTAACGGCTGCCTTGTTACCGATTCTATAAGTATTGGTGAGCCCGACAGCATTGCTTATGAACTGCTGCCTTTTCCAGCCAGTTGCGCTGGCTTGTCGGACGGCGGCGTGGAGGTAACGGCTTCCGGTGGTACGGGTACGCTGGTATACAACTGGAGTGATATTGGGGCTGGCCCGGAAGACCGCTCTGGCCTGAGCAGCGGTACCTATTTCCTGACTATTAGCGATGACAATAACTGCACGGTAGCGGATAGTATTTCGGTTACCCAGCCTGAAGAATTGCTTAACGTTACGGAGACGACCCCCACGCAGTGCAACGGCGATGCTTCAGGCACGGCAACGGTGACGCCGGCAGGAGGCACCGGGCCCTATACTTACCTTTGGGCAGATGGGCAACAGGATTCCATTGCCACGGGGCTGCTGTCGGGACCCATTGAGGTGACGGTGACAGATGCGAACGGGTGTACGGCATTGGATACAGTCGTTGTTGCCGAAGCCACTGAACTGGCCTTATCCTTTGCGCCCAATGACCCGCTTTGTCAGGGTACGCCTACAGGTAGCATCACTGTAACTCCGGAAGGAGGAGCAGGGGGCTACACCTTTGCCTGGAGCGATCAGCAAAGCACGGCTACGGCTTCAAACTTGTTGGCGGGAACCTACACCCTCACCCTCACGGATGCCAATGGGTGTACCTTAACAGACTCCGTGACTCTGCAAGACCCTGAGGCACTAAGTTCTTCCACCAATTCGACAATGGCTACCTGTTTGCCGGAACCCGATGGTTCTGCCACGGTAGTCGTAGGGGGAGGAACCCCTGGCTATGAGTATGAATGGAGCAATGGTCAGACTGTACCGGTGGCTCAGGGATTGGATGAAGGCATGTACATGGTCACCGTTTCCGATGCCAATGATTGTACGATCGTCGATACGGCTTATGTGGATGGTATTCCAGAGTTGGGCCTGGATTTTACAACGGCTCAGACTTCCTGCAATGGCGCTGCAGATGGTTCGATCACCATTACCCCAAGTGGGGGCGATGGCAACTACACGTACAGCTGGAGCAACGGGCTGCCCGCACAGCCTGACCAAACGGGGCTGGAAAGCGGGGTTTACGGCCTGACGCTTACGGACGGCTTGGGTTGTGAAGTGACGGCTTCTATCACTGTCGCCCAACCTTCGGCGATTGTCATTACTGCTGATGTTGACCGGGTAACCTGCTCAGGTGGCGAAGACGGGCAAATTGCCCTGACCGTTACCGGCGGCACCCCACCTTACACCACTACCTGGAGCAACGGCGCAACGGGCCTGAATATTGACAATCTTGGCTTGGGTACCTACACCGCAACCGTTCGGGATGCCAATAACTGTGTCGCTACTTTAGATGTAGCCGTAGCAGAATCCAGCCCAATCAGCCTGTCTAGCGGGATGACGGAAGTGGAGTGTTTCGGCGAGCGTAGCGGTGGTGCCTCCATTAATGTATCCGGTGGACTACCCCCTTATACCTATCTCTGGTCAAACGGAGGGACGGACTCTCTGATCACCGGTGTGGCTGCGGGTGCATATACGGTATCCATCACAGATGCCGCCAACTGCACCCAAACGGAGACCATAGTCATTGAACAGCCCGATACGGCATTAACCGCCACAGTAGAAGGGCTGGATGTGAGTTGTTTTGGCGACAGGGACGGTCGTATTGAAATTGCGGCCGCTGGTGGAACGCCTACTTACCGCTATTCTATTGATGGCGGTGCCTTTTTCTCCGGGAATTCCACTTTCATTGGGCTGGACCCCGGTACTTATGATGTGCAGGTCACTGATGCTAATGGCTGCCGCTTCTTTGCAGAAGATGCCGTTGTAGGTGAGCCGGATGAAATCATCGTAGACCTTGGAGGTACCCAATCTATCAACTACGGGGATACCGTTCGGATCAATCCGGAGATTACCGGAGGGTTGTCGCCCTTTGGCTTTGAGTGGTTCCCTAAGGATTCCTCTGTACTGAGCTGCTTCCGCTGCAGTGCGCCTCTGGCTACCGTCGAGTTTCAGCGGAGCATACAAGTAATTGTCACCGATATTGCCGGGTGTGCCGGAGAAGATATTATGACGCTATACGCCAAAAAGTTCCGCCCCGTTGAGCTGCCAACCGGCTTTACGCCCAATGGCGATGGCAATAACGACATACTCAGCGTGCTGGCGCGCGAAGATATCGAAGTAGACATTCTGACGTTCCGCATTTTCGACCGCTGGGGCGAGTTGATCTTTGAGCGAAAGGATATACAGCCCAATCAGCCGGCGGAAGGCTGGGATGGCGATTACCGTGGGGCGCTGGCACAGCCGGGCGTCTACCTGTGGGTGGTGGAAGTGGAATATGCAGATGGGCTTACGGAAGTCTTCAAGGGGCATACGACCCTTATTCGTTAAAAAAGTGAGTTATGAACCGCATTCTAATCATCCTAATGGCCCTGAGCGCCGCTTTTTGCTCTAAGAACCCCACATCGGATTCAGAGACGGCCGCTGTTACTGAAAAGCCAGCTTACGCCATCGTCATCCACGGTGGGGCAGGGACAATCCTGCCGGAAAACATCACCGGAGAACAGGAAGCTGCTTACCGGGAAGCCCTGAATACCGCCCTGACGATTGGGGAAGATATCCTCAACGCCGGAGGCAGCAGCCGGGACGCGGTGGAGCAAACCATCATCTATCTGGAAGATTCTCCCCTGTTCAATGCCGGAAAAGGAGCGGTTTTCACCAGCGATGGGCAAAACGAACTTGACGCTTCCATCATGGATGGGGCTACCCGGAACGCAGGTGCCGTGGGTGGATTACACCACGTGCGCAACCCCATCCGGGCAGCGCGCGCGGTACTGGAGCATTCCAGGCACGTACTCCTGACGGGGGCGGGCGCAGAAACCTTTGCCATTGAGCAGGGGCTGGATACGGTCGCTGCGGATTATTTCTATACCGAAAGCCGGTGGGAAGCCCTTGAGCGCGCCCGGGCAAAGGAGGATCAAAAAAGTGGCGCTTTGCTGCATGTGGATTACAAATACGGTACGGTGGGCTGTGTGGCACTGGATAAAGATGGCAACATCACGGCGGGCACCTCCACCGGAGGGATGACCAATAAACGCTACGGCCGTTTCGGGGATGTCCCGGTGATCGGTGCCGGCACTTACGCGGATAATGCAACCTGTGGGGTGTCCTGTACCGGGCACGGAGAGTATTTCATCCGGTACGCCGTTGGGCACGATATGACGGCACTAATGGCCTACAAGGGCATGAGCCTGGAAGCGGCAGGACAGCATATCATCCATGAAAAACTCAAGGAGGCGGGCGGTGCCGGGGGGCTTATTGCCATCGACAAAAACGGCAACATTACGATGCCATTTAACACCCCCGGCATGTATCGTGGGTATGCCCGCCCGGGCGAGCGTGAAGTGGGCTTGTTTGGCGAAATGGCGGAGTAAATGATCTTGGCAAACGCTTTGAAATTTGCACTAAAACTGTAACATCTCCCGTGCTTCGTGTGCATCAGCAGGCTGCCCAAGTACTTCCATCTCAAGGGTTGCAGGCTTTCCTGGCTTCTGATTGATGCGGCGGAGCTGAGCGGACCGGAGTACCGCTATTTCATTATCGGGCGTAACCACCCAAATCAGGTTATCGGCGTTCTGGTTGAGGCCTTCCACCACCTCACTGCCCGAGTAGAACTGGTAAATAGTGTTTTTGCTTTTATCTACCAGGTACATTTTTTCCTTTTGGTAAGTATTGCCGTATTGGTCCTTGTACTTTGCTTTAAGGGGCTGAATGGAGACCGGCACAGGGCGGGCGCAGTTCCAAACGCCTAGCTTGTCTGCCTTGAAACGATTCATCACCTTGCTGCGTACCAAATGTTGCAGGTCCCGGGCACTTTCTTCCCCGGCAATCGTTTCATCATAGCTGGCAATGGCGGCTTGCTTTTCCTGCTCAGCCGTTTCAATGATAGCTTCCCTTTCTTCGCTTAGCCGGGCTTCGCGTTCTGTCATTGTTTTTTGGTAGGTGGTTAGCTCCTGACTGTACCGGTTAAGGGCATTTTGGTAATCCTCACCCATGAGGACCGGGCTGACGATCAGGGTAACCTGGTTTTTCGGATGAATCAGTGTCAGCTCGTAGTCCAGGTTGTTGATGGGGCGAATGCTAACGGACTCCCATTCCACAGCAAAGGCTCTGGAATCATAAGCCGGGCTGTCATCCGAAATTTGCCAGATGACATTTTGATACATTTGTTGTAATTGCGCCAGCTCACTTTGTACCTGTCCGTTCCGGGAATCTTCCACCTGTACGGAGCCATCCAGGAAGTTGAGCTCCAAGGTAGGCCGGTCGCCGCTTGCCTGTACAGGGCGCAGGGGCTTCACCAGAGAGGGAATACTGCCTTCGAGTGCAGACAACCGCTTCTCCTTACGGGCTTCGATGGCCTGTAATTCGCTAAGCAGGGTATTTTTTTCCTTTTGATAAGGATCGTTCGTCATCGTCTGCCCGTTAGCCATTAATTGCAGCTGATTGACATCCTGATAGCGCCATTGATTGATCAGGGTGTCCAGGAAATATACGTTGTAGCGGGGCGGGGCGTTGAGCTGATCTGCCCGGATCAGGATTTCAGAAGCGAGTTCGATATCAATTTTCTTACCTACCGCCAGCTGAACCCGTTGCCCATCCTGCTCGGCGTAAAGTTCAATCATGCCGGAAGATTCCAGCTGATAGGCATTGCCGGCAGAATCGTAGCGCATGGGGATGCCCGAAGTAAAAAAGTCCACATAGTCATGCATCTCGCGGTAGAACACGTCCACCTCTCCCCCAATGAGCTGTCCGTAATCATTAGCGAAGGCTGCGGCCGGGACAACCAATTTTGACCCGCTGGGGTACTCATAAACGCCACCTTTGGCGGTATTCACACGGAAATTGGCGAAAGCCGGTGCGGCAAGAGATTCTATGGGCTGATCGATGAACGGCTGCTCCGCCAGGAAAGCTGTATTGCTTATTGGAGGTGCTGTTTCACCAGAGAAAAAGACTGCCCGGACCCCGATCGCAAGCAAAGCTACAGCGGCAGCGGCACTCAGGCTCCGAATGACAAGCTTTCGGACTTTTGCCGTTCGTTGTGCCCGTTCTGCAGCGTGGTACTGCCCCAACAGCGCATCGAAGTCGCGGTGCTTGTCGATGTCTGATTTGGAAGGCAGATCCGGGTTGAATTTGAAATTGTAATTTTTACTCATAGTTGCTGGTTTTGCAGCCCGGTCAGGGGCGTCCAACAGGCATAATGTCCAGGCACTGCATTTCTGCTCGGTTTTGTAGTCAGGGGATACATCATTCGCCCAGATTTTTCTTTATACGGTTCAGAATCCGGAAAGTCTTCACTTTGGCGTAGTTTTCCGTAATTCCCAATATTTCGCCAACTTCCTTATATGGGCGCTCCTCGAAGAAACGCAATTCAATAATTTGGAGATCCTCTTCCTTCAGCGAGTCCAGTGCCTGAACAAGCAGGGGCGTAAAGTCTTCCGGTATTTCCCTGCCAATTTCTTCGGACAGGTGCGAAAGGGGTGCATCCTCGATAGTGACTACCCTTGTTTTGTTTGCTTTGCGAAAATGCTGGGCGATTTCATTGCTGGCAATCCGGTACAGCCATGCCGAGAAAGGTACACCCTGATATTCGTAGCGGTGGATTTTCTGCATAGCTTTGAGGAACACCTGTGAGCAAAGGTCTGCCGTCAGCATCTCATCCGTAGTCCGGCGAAAAATGTAGATATAGATGGGCTCGTGGTAGCGCTCATAGAGGGGCCTGAACATAGCGGGATCCTTTTGAGCAGCCTGCACTTCAAGCCACTCTTCCTGCATGTCTGCTTCTGAGACCGTCCGCTTGGGCGCACTCATAGGAATGGTTTTTGCAAAAGAACGGCTTAATTGCAAATTCGATAGCATCTATCATACATTTTTTCCGAAAGCCTGGCGCTTACAGTCAGGCTAATGGTCCAATTGGGTTTTAAAGAGCCCCGGGGCATCCAATAAATTAGGAACATCGGAAAAACCTGTCCCTAAATTTTGGTTCGTTGCCTTCATAATGCAGGAGTGGGGATTGGTTACAGGGGGCTGGGAATTTTATGGCTTTGATGGAGCGCAATAGGCACCATAGCTATTATTTTTTTCGTTCTGCTATTCAATCAAACCCTGTTTAATGAAAAAATTAGGCATAATTCCCGCTCTTTTACTCCTGCTTCTCACGGTAGGCTGCCGTGAAGAAGCCATAGAAATCAACAGCATCGAGGATTTCGAAGCCTTCCTGGAAGCGGAAATGGACGAGCAGAACATCCCGGCAGCTGCGGTGCTGATTTTCAGGGGAGAAGAGGTTCTATATGAGAAGTATGCTGGTTTTTCGAACCTCGAACAAGAGGTTGCTTTACAACCGGACCATCTGTTCCTGACGGCTTCCATTTCCAAGGTCGTTACAGCAACCGCCCTCCTGCAGCTGTATGATGAAGACGCTTTTGAACTCGACGACCCGGTCAACGACTACCTCCCTTTCGAAGTCAATGTGCCGGGTTATACTCAATCCATCACATTCCGGATGCTGCTTACGCATACCTCCGGCATAGCCGATAACGACTCTGTTATGGACGAGCAGTATTATTATGGTGAGGACCCGCCAGTATCTTTGTCTTTCTTTATCGAAAATTACCTGTCGCAGGGTGGGCAGTTTTACGATGCCGATGAAAACTTTTATGACTTCGAACCGGGCACCGATTATGAATACAGCAATATTGGTAGCGCCCTGATCGGTGTATTGGTGGAAGAAATTTCGGGGCTCGATTTCAACGACTATTGCAAGGCAGCAATTTTCAGCCCTTTGCAGCTGTCGCACACTTCCTGGCGGCTGGACGAAATCTTAGGGCGGATTGTCACTCCCTACGATGATATCGGTGGGCAGAACGAACCTATCGCTCATTACACCAATGCCGATTACCCCAACGGCGGGCTCCGGACTACCGCAAGAGATCTTCACAAGATCGCCGCTGCGATTGCCAGCGATGGGCAGCTCGCGGGCGTCAGCCTGCTGAAGCCCGCCACTGCACAAGCTATGATGACCCCTCAGATCGCCGAGATAGACGATGAGGTCGGGCTGCACCTCTTTGAATTGTACAAACCTGATGCCCTTTGGGGGCACGACGGAGGCGAACAGGGTGTGGCCACCATCATGGGCTTTAACCGTTCTGCAAAAACCGGCGTCATTATTCTGACCAATCAGGGCGAAGCATACCTGGAGGATTTGTTTGTTGGGGCTTATCAGTTGGGGGTGAAGCTTTGAGTTTTATTTTATAGACCACGGTATAACCTGCCTTTCCAACCATGGCACCACGGAATACCCGCCCGTATGGGCACGGAAGACACGGAAGGCGGCATTATTGTGGCGCATTGGGGGGCAGGAAACATCGTCCGTGTATTCTGTGTGTTCAGTGGTCCTCTATCCGCAACACACTCAGGCTGGGGTGGGCACCACGGAATAACCTGCCCGTATGGGCACGGAGCATATGGAATAATACGCTTGTGTACGGGCACGGGACAGCCCGGAAAGTTGTTGTGGTTGGCTTAACGTAAATTTCACAGGGTCAGACGCTGCCTGTTCAGGCTGTTGTTGGGGGATGAAGCGCTGATTTTGATGAAGTAACAAATACATTCTGACAAGGTCTCTTAGCCAGGCACATCCACACCCCTACCAAACTTCGTATCTTGTCCGTATGAAGACAGCCGTATTCACAATGCTTTGCCTGGGGGCATACCTGCTGCCTGCGCAAGCTCAGGAGGACACTACGCAGCAATCCGATTCCCGTTTGGTGGCCCTGCCCATTGTCTTCCTCACCCCGGAAACGAGCTGGGGCTTTGGGGCAGCCGGGATTTATACCTTTAGGCTACCGGGAGAGGCGCCGGACAGCCGGCCTTCGCAACTGCAACTGGGCGGAGCGTATACGCTGGAAAATCAGATCTTATCGTACCTGCCGTTTCAAATCTTCGCCAAAGACGAGACCTATAATATCTATGGGGAACTGGGCTATTACCGGTACACCTATTTCTATTATGGTATTGGCAACGGGTTTGAAGATTACGAGGGCGAGCTATTTGACCTGAGTTTCCCAAGAGTACGCCTCAATGCGGCGCGTAAATTTTGGGGCGACTGGTACGCTGGCTTTCGCTACTGGCTGGATGATATGCAGGTAGGCGGGCTGGAGCCGGGAGGCTTGCTGGCCGGAGCGTCAACCGTAGGCCAATCGGGCGGATTGCTTTCCGCTGCGGGTGGTTTTGTGCTGCTGGACCAGCGGAATAACGTTTTTTACCCCACAGCCGGGCATTATTTTGAACTTGGTGCCATCAACAGCGGTTCCCGCACCGGGAGCCGGTTTGATTTTACCAAATTTGCTTTGGATGCCCGAAAGTACTGGGCTACAGGTGAGGATGCCGTCTTTGCGCTTAATGCCTATCTGGAGTTCAATACCGGAGCGCCTCCCTTTACCCATTTAGCCCTCATGGGCGGCACCCGGCGTATGAGGGGCTACTACGAAGGGCGTTACCGCGACCGGCAAATGGCAATATTGCAGGGCGGTTACCGCTTTCCGCTATTCTGGCGGCTTAAGGGTGCCGTTTTTGGAGGACTGGGTAACGTGGCTGGTGAAGTGTCTGGTTTTTAGCTGCAAAATACCCGATGGACAGCCGGGCTGGGGCTGCGGTTTTTGCTGCTGGAAGCGGAGCAGGTACACGTGCGCCTCGACTATGGTTTTGCAGCAGGCAGCAGTGGCTTTTACCTCACGGTGGGGGAAGCCTTTTAAAAAGAGACTATGACGGTAAGCATCATTATTCCCGTACTGAATGAAGCGGAGGAAATCGTAAAGGTAGTCACTCATCTGTGTGAAAATGCCGACCAACGCCTGGCAGACTTGCTGGTCGTTGATGCCGGCAGCACAGACGGTACCGCAGCTATTGCCGCTGCAGCCGGTGCAACTGTACTAGCCGCTCCTGAGAAAGGGCGGTCCCGGCAAATGAACTACGGGGCGGGGCAGAGTAGGGGAGAGGTCCTCTATTTTGTACATGCGGACACCCTGCCCCCGGCTACTTACCTGGATGATATTGCGGCGGCCAGATCAGAAGGCTACCCTATTGGGTCTTACCAATCGGTTTACGATACGGATCACCGGCTTTTAAAAATCAATGCCTACTTCACGCGCTTTGATTTTATGTGGTGCCGGGGCGGCGATCAGTCGATCTATGTGGACCGCTCTGTCTTTGAAGCCTTTGGCGGTTACCGGGAGGATTATCAAATCATGGAGGAGTACGATTTCATGCAACGGGTACGCGAAAAGCATCCGTTCAAAATTATGCCCAAGGCTACGCTGATCTCTGCGCGCAAGTACGAAGAAAACAACTACATGCGGGTGCAGCTCGCCAATTTAATCGTATTCAATATGTACCGGATGGGCTTTTCTCAGGAGCGGTTGGCCAATACCTACTGCAGGCTTTTGAAATATCGTTAACTTTACCCCTCATTCACCAATGGAGAGCTTACATGTTGTACTCGTTCGTGCGGCCGATTGCCCGTTTGGGGCTAAAAGCCTTTTATCGAAAAATTTATGTCTCCAACGCGGAGCGTATGCCCCGGGATAAGCCGGTTTTCCTGGCTTCCAATCATCCTACTGCTTTTATTGAGCCCTGTCTGATGGCTTGTTTTCTGGACCGCCCGCTCTTTTTTCTGGTACGCGGCAACCTGTTTCAGAAAAAGATTTTCGACACCCTGCTGCGCAGCCTCAATATGCTGCCTATTTACCGCCGTAAGGACGGAGGTTACAGCAAATTGAAGAACAACTATGAGACGTTCCAGTCCGTTTTCGGCGCCCTGCACGATAACCGTACTGTCATGATCCTCATCGAAGGGAGCACCATTCAGGTCAAGCGGCTGCGACCGCTCAAGAAAGGGACTGCCCGCATGGCTTTCGGGGCGATTGAGGCTTATGATCTGGAGGAGGTGTACATCGTGCCGGGTGGCGTGAACTTTACCTATGCAGAGCGGCCGCGGTCGGAGGTAATGATTGAAATCGGCGAGCCTGTAAAGGCTAAGGACTACCTGGAGGATTACGTACATAATGCCAATAAAGCCATCATGGACCTCACCAATGCCGTCCGCCCTGCCCTGGAGGACTGCCTGGTTCATGTGGAAAACCCTGAGCATGATGAGCTGGTGGAAGGCCTGCTGCAAATGCACCGGAGTACTTTTGTGGAACCCCGCTTTCCCATTTTTTCTATAGATCCTGCCCGTTTTGAGATGGAAAAGGGTGTCGCTGAAAAAGTCAATGCATCAGACCCGGCTGCCCTGCCTGAATTGCGGGAAGCAGTAGCGGACTATATGGAACACCTGGGGCAATTTGGTTTGGAAGACCGTACACTAATGCAGCGCAAGCAACCTCCCTCCGCCTGGCCGCTGTGGCTGGGCTTCCCCATTTTCTTACTGGGTTATGCTTTCAACAAGCCCCTGACCCTGCCGGGCAAACACATTTCGGAGACACGGGTGAAAACCCATGAATTTATCATGCCGGTACGCTGGGCTGTGAGCCTTGGGGTATACCTGGTTACGACGATAGCCGTGGTGGTAGCAACTCTGGCCACGCAGTGGCAATGGCTGCCCCTCGTGTATGCAGGGCTTCTGTTGTCCGGCCATTTCGCATTATACTATCTCGAATACCGGGACGAGTACCGGCAGCACCAACGCCTGAAAATCGTTCCGGAAAAACAACTGGAAGCTCTGCTGCAACGGCGGGCACAGGTGATGGAACTGTACAACAACCTCAGGCCCAAATACGAAAACGCCTGACACCAAGAAAGAGAAGCGGCATGCTCCCGGTGTGGGAACATGCCGCTCGGCATTTAACTAAAAAAGTATGGGAGACTGTTAGGTAAATAGTTACAATTAGAAGTTGTGGCTGATACCTACGCTTACGGAAACGCCCGGATTCACCCGGTTGAACACCTGCGGTGTCGCCTCGAAGGACTGATAGAAGCTCTCCACCTTGTCATTCAGAATATTGTTGATGCCAAAGTCGAGGGTCGTATTCTGCTCTGCGCCCAGCTTTTTGTTAAAGCTGAAGTTCAGGCTGTGGAAAGGCTGGAAGAAAACATCCGGATAAAGACCAGTTCCTACAATTTCGAGGGTCTCGCCTTTTACATTGTAAAACAGGCCTGCATCGATTCCTTTCTCAAGGTTGCCATAAGTGATTCCAGCGTTAATTACATAAGGAGCCTGCCCGGCCATTTGACGGGTGTTCTCGATGGTTTGCCCTTCGCGCTCAAACAACTGACGGTTGTTAAACTCTGCATTGGTCATGTCAATCTGAGATTCCACCACGGTGACATTACCGCTGAATGAGAAGTTCTCCAGCGCAGGAGAGATGAAGTTCAGCTTTTTGCGCACTTCAAATTCCAATCCGAAGAGCTGCCCGTTACCCACGTTACGGGGCTGAAATTCTGCACTGGTAGCGGCTTGAGGCAGCCGCACCAGTTCGATGGGCTGATCGAATCGCTTGTAGAAACCACTGATGGAGAAGATTTGTCCACCCTCCATAAACAGCTCCCAGCGCAGGTCGATGTTATCAATGCGGGTCGCTACCAGATTGCCATCCCAGTCCTGGATGCTAAATAAACTTCCGTTAAAGATACGGTTAGTTACCGGGTCAATGATTTGCGCAAAAGATAGCTCCTTAAATGAAGGACGGGCAATGGTACGGGAGTAAGCGGCACGCAGGTTTTGTTCCTTCTGCAAACTGTAGATCAGATTGACAGAGGGGAAAAAGTCTAAGTCGTCCAGTACGGCCTCATTCTCAAGGTTGTTTCCTCCGGGGTCTCCACTTGCGAAACGCTGGTCGCGGCCAGTATGGCGCTGTACGAAGTTCTCTGCCCGAACTCCAAATATAGTTTTGAGGTTAGGGAGCAGATCGGCTTCGTTGGAGACGTAAAATGCAGTATTGTTAACGGTCGAGTTGTACTCGTTGGGGTTGGGGGTATTATTACCCGACTGATAGTAGATATTACCAGTAGGGAATATGTTCTCGTCAACAAGCACGTCATTGGGGATTGGATCAAAAGAGGTGCTGCCGCCAAAGAACTGAATATCGTAGAAGAGGATTTCGTAGTCCCGCTCTTTGAAGGTATGACTACCACCGAACTTTAGCTTTGCATTTTCGCCTCGGAAGGTGTAATTCTTTGTAATGTCCAGCCTCCCAACGGTATTAGTTTCATCAAGATAACGCCAGATTCGGGATGGGTTTCCACCGGCACCTGCTACAAAGTTAGTATCTACAGGAGAAACGGTAAATGCTGTTTTGCGGATATCGGGGTCATCTGAAGAGGAAATGGTCATAGAGCCCCGCCAGTCAATTTCCCAGCCACTCTCGCCAAGGACGTGTGTTCCATTGAGCAAGAAGTTGCTCAGGGAGCGCTGATTATATTCCAGGTTGTCTGACAGGGCAATATAACCAGACTGGCCTACAGCATCACCATTGTTGTCAATTGTGAACTTACCGGCGCGATTTTCACCGTTTTGAAGGCGCATAGCTGTAAATCGGTATTTCGATAACTTTGTTTTGTAAGCTAAACCAGCAAGCCCCCCGATAAGAATGTTCTGTTCTCCAAGCTGTCCGAACTGATCATTGGCGTATATCAACTCATAATCTGCCGGGTCTGCCACCCGCTGATATTCTCCGTAGAATACATCATCGTAATAGGTATAGTCGTTGCGATAGGAGAGTGAAAAGATATAGCCCAGCTTACCCTCTCGTTGGTTGTTTAAATCAAATTGATTGCCAATTGAAAAGCTTGCACTATAGTCAAGTAAGCTGGTTTCGCGATTGGCGCCCAACTCCGGGTTAAAACTGCGAATAAAATCCCCTACTTCTCTATCGGTATTTCCACTAATTGGGGTTGGGATCCGTTCCGCATCTGCACCGACAGGCAACGCCCGGGCTCCATCGTCGAAACCAAGGAAATCAGTATCTCCACCATCGTAGGTCAGAAAATCGTTAGTGAGGTTCATCTGTGGATTATACCCGAGGCTTACAGAGGCAGAGAGAATCCGCTCTTCCGGGAAGTCTTTGGTTTCGATGTTGAGCAAACCTCCCGTAAAGTCGGCCGGCATATCAGCCGTGAAGTTTTTGCTGACAACCAGGTTGTCAATCAGGTTGGTGGGGAAGATATCCATTTGAATGGTATTCCGGTCGGGGTCCAGTCCCGGGATGTCCACACCGTTGAGTGTTGTCTTGGAATAGCGGTCACCCAGGCCACGGACGTAAACGTACTTGCCACCTTCAATGGAAACTCCGGTCACGCGCTTGGCTGCTTCTACTGCTGTCGCATCGCCCGTTAGCTGCATGCGTGCCGAGGAGATACCGTCCAGCATGGCAGGGGCTTTCTTTTTGATGGTCATCAGAGCCGCCTCCGTTGTTCGGATGGCTTTGCCAGTGACGACGACCTCCTGTAGTTGTTGGGTGTCATCGCCCAGGCGGATCTCACCCAGGGCGTTAACCTCACCAGCCACTACTTCGACGTCAGCAATTGTCAGGGTCTGAAAACCGATGTAGGAAATCTGCACGGAATAAGTGCCAGGTGCAATTGAGATGGAAAACTCACCGTCCAGATCGGTAACGGTACCCCGGTCAGTATCTTTAACCAATACGTTTGCTCCGATCACGGTGAAGCCGCTCTCATCTTCAATTACGGTGCCGCGAATGGTGCCTGTTTGGGCGGTCACAAGATAAACAGTCAGTACGAATAGGATAGTTAAAATCTGCCTCATGTGCTTATTATTATTTAGGGCATTGTAAAGTGAAAAGATTCACAGCCGGGGAGGCCATGAATCTTTTCAGGTATCACTTATCAAAAATGATGGAGATCAATTAAGTCAATACAATGTGGTTTGTCAACTGTGGTTTAGAGACCGTCCAGTCCACCCACTTGTGCTGCCCAAGTCCAACCCAGGTTAGATTTGTCAGCAACCGGAGAACCACCTGCGGAGATACCTGCAGGTACCATACCTGCTTCCATCAGGTCTACCAGATTAGCAGGGTCAACATCGAATGTGATGTTGTTGAAAGTAGTGTTATCCAACTCATCGTCAGTTACGTCCTGTCCATCAACGAATGGGCCTACAAAGTGGACGTTTGACATGTCAAGTGGTGTGTTGGTGTCCGTGTCGATCAGTAGGCCAGTCGCTCCGGCTACCAGCTCGAGTTCACCGTCATCGTTAGTCTCGAAGAGGCCTGGTACAATAGTACCATTCTGAATAGTCTGACGAGCTACGTAAGAACCTTCAGGACCATCCAACTCGAAGCAGCTACCAACAGGAGTTACAACGAAGAAGTTGTCAAGTGTACCACCCCAGGACTGATCTGTATCGATGGCATCGTCACCGGCGTTCCAAACAACTACATCATCAACGCTAACGGTACCACCGAACCACTCGATGCCATCGTCCTGATTAGCTACTACCTCAACGTTGTTGATTATGGTGCTTGAACCAACACCGCCTAGGGTCAGACCATTAATTTCGTTACCTGCACCGATGTTTGAACCACCGTGGCGGATAGAGATGTGAGAAATAACGCCGGAATTGTCGCTGTCGTCAGTACCGCCGTACAGACCGTTAGTGTCCGTTGCAGGAATACCCTCGATCTGTACTTCGCTTACATCGTCGTCATTATCATTCGAAGCAGAGATAGTAGCGTTACCCAGTACGATAACACCACCCCACAGACCATTGATATCAGGATCGAGGTTAGGGCTGGTAAAGTCGCCTGAAGCTACTCTTTCCGGAGTAATCTCGTCAGCTACAGAAGTGAAGATAATTGGAGCGTTAGCAGTACCTTCAGCTAACAGGGTTGCATTACGAGCAATCAGGAGTGCAGTTGCGTTAGCACCAGTACCCGCTTCACCCTTAATGACAGTACCAGGCTGAATCGTCAGTGTGGCACCAGCCTCAACTGTAATACGGCCGCCAAGAACCCAGGTCTTGTCAGAAGTCCAGGTTGCGTCTTCGGTGATGTTTTCACGAAGGATAATGGTGTTTGGATCCTCAGCGATGTTAATAACCGCTGTAGCCTCGTCAGAGTCTCCTTCAGAGTCTGTAACCGTTACAGTAATTGAAGCAGCACCACCAGTGGTACCCGCGTCGTAGTTGATGGTTATTGAGGAACCAGTTACATCACCGTTTGGGTTTGTAACAGTAACACCAGAACCAACAGCTTCGTAGCTTGCAGTAAGCTCAGAATCGAAAGAGACATCAAAAGTCATAGAAAGACCAGTCTCGCCGTTGTTCACAGCCTGAACGCCAGAAGGCGCAGTTACGTTTACAGAAGAAAACATGGAGTCGCCATCATCGTCGCAGGCAGTGAAAACCAGCGCGGACACAGCGAAAAGCATGGCTAACAGTCGAAAGTTCATAAACAAAAGTTTTTTTGTGTAAGTGTAATCTGCCGCAAATGTCGGGGCCAGTTGATAACCGAAGATTAAAAGGGTGTTAATTAATGATTAACTTGTTTTTGGGTGCGTAGCCAGCAGGATAGGCTGTTTTTAGTCAGGACATTTCAGCAATGCCTAATAAGGGGCGGATAAAATTTAAACTTAACCTTAGCTTAACACTGCCCGCAGGTGTAGTCGCTAATTTTGTCGCTCACTATATTATAAGCAAACAACACATGGATCCATCCCTGATTTTTATGTGGGCGGGTTTTATCCTCGCTGGTTATTCTGTGGTAGGCAACGACAGTATTCAAACGCTCGGTACCTTCCTTTCTTCCAATGAGGAGCGCTCCTGGTTCGTCCTCTGGCTTTTTGCCGGGAGCATTCTGTCCGCCACCTTGATATACGGCTGGATGAATTATGGTGGCGACGTTTCCTACGGCCGACTGGAAAAGTACCCTTTGCCGCAACCTTTTGCCTGGTACTACCTGCTGCCGCCTTTGGTGCTGATGTCGCTAACCCGAACGGGTATTCCGGTGAGTACCTCTTTCCTTATCCTCACTTTCTTCAATGAGAAGAACCTGGTGGATATGACGGTGAAGTCGCTACTGGGTTATGTTGTTGCCTTCACGGTAGCCATTATCATCTACCTGCTGATTACCAAAACGATAGAGCGCCGCTTTATCGAAACCCGGCCCACAGATGCCGACCGCCGCATCTGGGTGCCCCTGCAATGGCTTTCGACCGGCTTTCTCTGGTCGCAGTGGCTGATTCAGGATTTTGCCAATATATATGTATACCTGCCCCGGTCTACGAGCGCTACGACGCTGGCGATTTCCTTAACCATACTGCTGGTGCTGCTGGCCTACATTTTTTACAGTAAAGGCGGTGCCATCCAGAAAATCGTAAAAGCCAAGACCAATACCGTAGACATCCGTTCGGCCACCATCATTGATGCGACTTACGGCGTGGTATTGTATTTCTTCAAGGAGCTGAGCAACATCCCCATGAGTACGACCTGGGTGTTTATCGGTTTGCTGGCCGGCCGGGAAATCGCCATCCGCTATCAGTTGGACAAGAAGTTCTCCCGGGAGGTCTTTAGGATGATTCTTTCTGACCTTGGCAAAGTCTTCTTTGGTCTTGTGGTCAGCATTTTATTGGTGTTCCTCATTAAATTCCTGGCTGCATAAGGGCTTCTTGGAAAATGAAATACACAACCTTTAAAAAGGTTTTGCCCCACTGCTAAGGTATTCCGTAAATGAGATTGTTGCAATCCGGCCGGGAACCGCTATATTTGCTTTTGCATGGAAAAAGGACGCGTCATAGCAGGTCAAAAGCGCTTTGCGCTGACCATTGAGCGGCTCTGTCAGCAACTGATTGAGCAGCATGGTGCCTTTGAGGATACCTGCCTCATTGGGATTCAGCCCCGTGGCGTATTTCTGGGGGACCGCTTGCACCAAAGGCTGGAAGATCTGCTCGGTGGACCTGCAGTGGAGTATGGCAAGCTGGATATCACGTTCTACCGGGATGATTTCCGTACCCGGGCTAAGCCGCTTTCTGCCAGCCCCACTGAGCTGGATTTCCTCGTGGAAGGCAAAAAAGTTATTTTGGTGGATGATGTGCTCTATACCGGGCGGACCGTACAGGCCGCACTGACGGCGCTCAACCACTACGGCCGGCCAAAGAAGGTGGAATTGCTGGCTCTCGTCGACCGCCGCTTCAACCGGCATTTGCCTATTCAGGGAGACTATATTGGCATGACGGTAGATGCTGTGGACAAGGCGTTCGTCCGTGTGGAATGGAAAGAGCAGAGCAACGAAGATCGCGTTTTGATTTTTGCTGATAAGAGCGAGGCAGAAGAATAGGTCAACAGACAAATTGCCAAACGGCACTTAATTATATCGAATGGCTACGGTACAGCAACTGAGCACCAAGCATGTGTTGGGGATCAAATACCTCACAGCAGAGGATATCCGGCTGATTTTCGAAACTGCTGAAAGTTTCAAGGAAGTCATTAACCGGCCGATTAAGAAGGTACCTTCCCTGCGAGATGTTACCGTTGCGAATCTTTTCTTTGAGAACTCCACCCGCACCCGCATTTCTTTCGAACTGGCTGAAAAGCGCCTGTCAGCCGATGTGGTCAACTTCTCCGCCTCTTCCTCTTCTGTGAAGAAAGGGGAGACCCTGCTGGATACGGTGAATAACATCCTGGCCATGAAGGTCGATATGGTCGTGATGCGCCATCCGGCTCCCGGAGCACACCACTTCCTCGCTCAGCACATTGATGCCAATATCATCAACGCCGGAGACGGCACCCACGAGCATCCCACACAGGCACTGCTCGATGCCTTTTCCATGCAGGAGCAGGTGGGGGACCTGGCCGGCAAGCGGGTGGTGATTTTCGGAGATATCCTCCATTCCCGCGTTGCGCTGAGCAATATCTACTGCCTGACCAAGCTGGGCGCAAAAGTAAGGGTGTGCGGCCCGCCCACGCTTATCCCCAAGCATATTCAAAGCCTCGGGGTCGAGGTATCGCATGACGTTTGGGATTCCCTGAAGTGGTGCGATATCGCCAACGTGCTCCGCATACAGCTGGAGCGGCAGGACATCAAATACTTCCCTTCCCTGCGCGAGTACAGTCAGTACTTTGGGATCAATAAAACGCTTTTGGACAGCCTCGACAAGCCAATCGTCATCATGCACCCCGGTCCTATCAACCGGGGCGTGGAGATTTCCAGCGATGTGGCTGACTCCGACCACTCCATCATCCTCCAACAGGTAGAAAATGGCGTGGCCGTCCGGATGGCAGTGCTCTATCTGCTAGCGGCTGGGCGGTAGCCTGTTTCTCTCAGCAGGAATAGCTAAACAATTATTATTCCGGCAGAGACGTTGGTACTCTGATCTTTAAACCAACGTATTCCTTTTGATAAACCACGCACTGGCAACTCCCAAAAAATATTTGGCTATACCGTCAGGTAATCACTGGTTTATTTTTTAAGGTGTATCGAAAAAGGTTATCTTACACAGGACAAAACTCTGAATTGCTATGAGGTATGCTCTTCTTGCCTTCCTTATCTTATCTCTTTTTGCCCCATCCACTTTGCAGGCACAGTGCGAAAGCCTGATCACGGATGATCGTATCCTTAACGATATCCATGTGCTGAAAACGACCAATCAGACTCTGGTGGTCCGTGGTAACTATACCTATAGCCTGGAGCTGCACAGCGGGCGGCAGGGCATTACGGCCAAAATGTATTCTAAAGCAGGGGTGGAATTCAATCAGGATGATGAAATCATCTTCCTCAACAAGAGTGGGGAGCGACGATTTTACCGGTTCATCGAAATGGGGGAAATGGTCCGTGAGTCAGGTACGCCGGTTTACCAAAATGTACTGCAGATGGACCTCGCGGCCATTGACTGGATGCTGGAGACAGACGTGGAAGTCATGTACACTAAAAATAATGTAAGCAACCAGATTCGGAAATTTACCATCAACGGCAGCCGGCAAACGGAGTTCAAGACGATGCTGGCCTGCTTTAAGGAACGCCTTAAAGTAGACAAAGTCAATGATAATACACTGGATAATGTGATCGTCGTTAACCCTTCTGCATCCCAACCTACTGCTGCGACGACCTCCATCGGAACACCTCCGCCTGCCTCAGCTTCAACTACGGGTAAGCCACAGGCCCCGGCTGCTGACAATCAGGAGATAGCGGACCTGAGAAAAGAGCTGGCCGATACGAAAGCCCGCCTCAAAGCCGAAATTCAGGCCGAGAAAGAAAGAGCAGAAGGCATCAAGTCCCGTTTACAGGAAGAAGTGAACCTGGCCCGTGAGCAGGCTGCCGAGCAAAAGAAAAAGTATGCCGATGAGGTGGTGGCTGCCCGCGAAGCTGCCAATAAGGAGATAGAAGCCTCTCGTACTCAGATTGCCGATGAAGTGAAGGCTGCCCGGGATAAAGCAGGCACAGAATTGGAAAAAATAGCTCTCGATGTACAGGAAGCCCGCCGCAAAGCCAGTGAAGCGATTCAGCAGGCTGAGCTGGAATCGGCCAGGGAGGTAGCTGCCATCCGGGACAAAGCGGCAGCTGAGATCAAGAAGGTGCAGGACAAGCTGGAACTGGCCAAATTGGAGTATGCGGATGAAATATCTGTGGCAAGGGAAAACTCCGCTGCCGAATTAAAGCGCATCCGGGAAGAAACAGCTGCCATGATCACCAAAGCCCGGGAAGAAGCGAAGGAGGAAAGGGGCCGCACTCTTGAGGAAGTAGTGGGCACCAAAGAAACAGCCGCTCAGCAAATCCTGAAAATTCAGGAAGAGAAGGCAGAGGAAATCGCCCAGATCCGGGAAAATGCGGTTTTGGAAAAGGAAAAGCTGGCTTTTGAGCTGGCCGAGTCCCGCCGCCGGGCCGCCGAAGAAAAAGCCCTGGTGCAGGAGAATGCAGCTTCTGAACTGGCTGATATTAAGGAAAATGCCGCCCGCGAGAAGGAAGCGACCGCACGGGAGGTGGCTGAAGCGCGGCGCCGGGCATCGGAAGAGCTGAGTTCGATCCAGGAACAGGTTGTCATGGAGAAGCAAAAGGCAGGCCAGGAAGTGGAATCGGCTAAGGCAGCATCTGCAGCAGAGGTAGCGGCTTCCCGGGAGAAAGCTGCCATGACTATTAAGGAGATATCAGAACAGGAAGCGGCAAAGGTCGCAGAAGCCCAACAGAAAGCTGCTGCCGAGAAGTCGGCAATTGCAGAGGAGGTGACCGGTGCACGGGAGCGGGCTGCTGCCGAAAAGACACGCATACAGGAAGCGCTTAAAGAGGCTATCGCTGCCGCTGAAGCCCGTAAAAAAGAGGTACAGGAAGCCGCCGCTGCCGATGTGAAAGCCGCCAAGGAAAGAGCGGAAGCTGAAATTCAAAAAGCCCGCGAAACAGCCGCTCAGAAGGTAGCAGAGGCTACAGCCAATGCCGATCAGGCTTCAACAACGTATGCAGAGGAGGTGGCTGCTGCACAAAAAGCTGCCGAAACCCGCATCCAAAAGATTCAGGAAGAGGCTGCTGCAGCGGTTGCTGCTGCCCGCTCCAGAGAGGAGGAAGTAAAGAATATGTCGGCTGAAGAAATCGTCTCCGCCCGGCAAAAAGCCGAGGCCGAACTGCTCGCCCTTCAGGAACGCACGGCTCAGGAGATTGGCACCGCTAAAGAAAAAGCTGAACTTGCCCAACAGGAGGCTGCTAATCAGATTGCAGAAGCTAAGCGAAAGTCAGCCGAGCAGCTGGCGGTGATCCAAAAAGAAGAAGCTACGGCGGTGCGGGAAGCCCGGGAGCGCAGCGCAGCCGAACGGGAGCGCCTTGCTGCTGAAGTGGCTGCAGCCAAAGAGCGCGCGGCTGCCGAACAGTCCACCGCCAATAAGGAGGCCGCTGAAGCCATCAAGGCTGCCCGCGAACGCGCCAGTGCCGAGCAGGAGCGTCTGACCTTGCAAGTCCTCAAGGCACGGGAAGAGTCCGCAGATGCCATTGCCGAAGCCCGTGAAAAAGCTGCCAGCGAAGTCGCTACCGCGCAGCGGGAAGCCTCTGAAGCCATCGCTCAGGCACGTGCTGAAACTCAAAGCCGGCAGGAAGAGCTTCGGGCTCAGGTAGCTGAATCGGAGCAAGCTGCCCGGCAGCGGATTGCAACAGTACGGGAAGAAGAACAAGCGGCGGTTGCCAAAGCCCGGGAAGAATCTGCTGCTAAACGGGCGGAGTATCTGGCCAATACTGAAGCTGCCCGCGAACAGTCGCTGGCTGAAATCAATCAGGCGAAAAAGGAAGCTTCTGATGCCATCTACACCGCCAAGCAGAATGCCGTGGAGCAGGTGACGGCCGTCAAAGCGGCGAATGCAGAGAAAATCCGGGACCTACAGCAGGATTTTGCCGCCACCAAAGCGGAAATCGAAGCCAAAGTTCAGGCAGAACGCGAGCGGGCAATGGCTGCGCAGCAGGAGCGCAAAGCGGCAGAAAAGCAGCTGGAAGACCTCCGGGCAGAAATCAAAGCGGCCGAAGCCCGTCTGAAAGCACTAAAAGCGGAGGGTGAAAATTAAACAATTCGTTAAGGTGCTGTATTTTTAAAGAGAACACCCCGCAAATCGTGATATTTGGGGTGTTTCTTTTTGAACCTGTATAATAAATCAATCTTTCGATATGCGATCATTGCTATTGGTCTTTTCTCTTGCCCTTGTGGCGGTTTGTTCATTAAATGCCCAGAGCGGCTATGCTATCAAGGCTGAAATTGATGGTTATGAGGAAGAAGAGCTCTACCTCGGTTATTACTATGGCAACAAGCAGTACCTCGTGGATACTGCGCAGATGAAAGGCGGTAAGTTCCTCTTTGAAGATGATGAGCCGCTGGAGCCTGGTGTTTATCTGGTGGTCATGGCACCCGACAACAACTTCTTTCAAATCCTGATTACCGAAGACGAGCAACAGTTTGCTTTCCGGACAAGCAAAGATGCACCATCTGAGGATATGAAACTGGAGCAGGCACCAGACAATCAGCTTTTCTATTCCTATATGAACTTCCTGGACGAGCAAAAACCGGCTGCGGAAGAAATCGGGAAAGCAATGGAAGCCGCCTCTTCAGATAAGGAAAAGGAACGCCTGGAAGCCAAACGTGCAAAACTGGACGAAAAGGTGAAAAATTATCAGGAGACTCTGATTGCCAAACATCCGAATACCCTGACCGCAGCAATCATCAATGCTAACCTGCCCCTGGAAATGCCCGAATTTGAAGGTACAGAGGAGGAAGTACAACGCAAGCGGTGGCGCTATTCCCAAAAGCACTATTTCGACAATATTGACCTGGCCGATCCCCGTATGCTGCGTACGCCATTTCTGTTTCAGCGGGTGGACCACTATGTGAATAAGCTACAGGTACAGCATCCGGATACCGTCGCCCGAGCCGTTGAGTATGTGCTGGAGCAAATGCGCCCGGCTGAGGAGAGCTTCAAATACTACCTCATCCACTTCCTCAATGAAGCTGCCAAGTCCAAAATGGTGGGCATGGATGCCGCCTACGTTTACCTGGTCGACAAGTACTATGCAACCGGGCAGGCCTCCTGGACCGATGAAGAACAACTCGAGAAAATCATCGACAACGCTAAAACCCTCAAACCACTGCTGATTGGCAAAATTGCGCCTGATATTCAGCTGCAGACCAAAGAGGGGGAGCCCAGGTCGTTGCATGAAATTGAATCGGAGTATACCATTCTGTACTTCTGGCGTTATGACTGCGGGCACTGTAAGAAGTCGACTCCGCACATGAAAGAATTTTACGAAAAGTATAAAGACAAAGGCGTAAAGCTGGTATCCGTTTGTACCAAGTTTACCGATGAGATCGAAGGTTGCTGGGACTATATTGATGAGAATGAAATCGGGGATTGGATGCACCTGGTAGACCCTTATCACCGTAGCCGCTATATGAAAGTCTATAACATTAAGTCGACCCCGCAGCTCTACGTACTGGACCGTAACAAGGAAATCCTTTCCAAGCGGATTGGGGCAGAGCAGTTGGAGGAAGTGATGGACCGCATCATCGAAATGCGGGAGCAAGAGGACGCTAATCCGAATAAATAATGGAGACTACTTTACTGAAAACATTTGAGGCGGCAGGCGCCGCCTCAAATGTTACCCTTATACTGGCTTTGCTCGCAACATTCGCAGGGCTTGCGGGGACCGTCTTGTTGCTGAGAAAGCCCGCTCCCCGCGGGCAGCACAATCAGCGTATGCTAATCGCGATGCTTTTGTTCTTTATGTTTCTGATCGGTGCAAGTACCGCTTTCTTTACCTGGATGCGGACCAACCGGCTGCAGCCCGTGCTGATTTATTCAAATGCCGTGGTAACCTCCTACGGTAAGGTGGCTTTTGAAGATTTGGGCAATGCTAAGATCATGCTGGATCAGCAGAACAGCCCTTTCTCAAACCTTAGCCAGAAAAGCACCCGTATCCTTGCGATCATCGAGAAAGATGGCAAAACCCATGCACTATCTGAAGAGGATTATCCGGTCGAGGACATCCTCAGGGCATTACGCAGCGCAGTAAAAGAATGGAAAGAAGGTGCTAAATCGACACCTTCCGCCGGATAACATCGGTAAAAGAGCGCAGCTCTATGGTATAATTGCCTCCACCGTATTGGTTGAAGTCAATCTCGTATATGGTATCTACCGGCAAGTCGAAGACCTGCTCCCGCAGTACCACCTCGCCGTCATCCCGGGTCACGACGATATCGTTCAAGTTTACGCTAAGGGTAGCGAAATCCACATAGTAGAGGTTGTTCTCCTCATCGGAATAGAGCGACCAGCTTTCCGTATCCATATTCAGGAGGCTGCTGCTGACGGTCATATTTTCCGGTTCGGGAAGGGTTGAAGTCTGGAGGTTAGCGGTTTGAGCAACCACTACAGACAAGCTGCCTGTTAGGAACAGTGCGAGCAGGAAACTTAGCTTTTTAAGCATAGTGTGTTTTTTAATTAGGTACGCCATGGGGATCAAAGGCTGGACAAAAATATAAAAAGCCTGCGGTACAAAGAAGTCTAATTCTTGGACCACACGGTTAAAAAGTGTCGGGTATTAGGGATATCTGAAATTTTCTGGACTGGATCGGGCTTTTCGCCTTCATTTGTAGCGCTGCAGCCCGGTTTTTGTTGCGTGACTTTGGATAAATTTTCCGTTAAGGAAATGTTAAGACTTTGTGAGTGCCCTTATTTAACGGCCTGTTCAAGCACCAGCCGGATATTTGGGTAGACCGGCAAATCGCTTTCGAGAAAATCAGGGACGGACTTCCACTCGGCCTTTTCGATGCTTTCTTCAGCCTGAGGTGTTAACTGTGTTTCCGGGGTAGTCATCCGGTACCAGTAAGTAGGCTTCAGGATACGCCCTTTTTTCAAATGCCGGTAGGTATGATAAGTCATTTGGAGAAACGCTCCCAGTTGTACCTCTGTCAGCCCGGTTTCCTCCTGTACTTCCCTTACCGCAGCCATTTCCGGGGTTTCGCCGGGATCAATTTTCCCCTTCGGTAAATCCCAGGTATCAAGACGGTAGATGAACAGCGCCTGCCCTTCTGTGTTGAACACCAGGCCGCCTGCTGCTTCCAGGATTTTAAACTGGGTACAGAACTCCCGGAACAGGCGTTCTCCGTCCTTACCGTAAATAGTGACTTGCCTGAAATCACTGTTTTTTTCCAGCATGTCCACATAGCCCAGCAGGCCTTTAGGGTTGCCGGTGTAAATGGTGATGAAGTCATCCGGATTGCTGGAAGGCTGAAAACCTTGTTCGGGAAGAGTGGCGAGGACCATGGGCCTGCCGTTAACATAGATTTTGTACATTTGCCGAAAATTAATTCGCGATATGGATTTAGCAGCTGAAGTAGCCCACAGGCTTTTGCAAATAAATGCAATTAAGTTGAGTCCGCAAAAGCCTTTTACCTGGGCCAGCGGCATGCAGTCACCGATTTACTGCGACAACCGCACAGCGCTCTCCTTTCCTGAGGTACGGCGATTTATCATCAAAGGGTTTGCGCAGGCATCGGCGATTTTTCAGCCATTCAATGTAGTAGCCGGCGTAGCTACCGCAGGTATTCCGCACGGGGCGCTGCTGGCCGAAGAACTGGGGCTGCCTTTTGTTTATGTGCGGTCAAAGGCTAAATCCCATGGCCGACAGAATCAAATTGAAGGTGTTTTGCCGGAAGGTGCGCGGGTCCTGGTTATTGAAGACCTGATCAGCACCGGAGGAAGCGCGCTTAAGGCCGTTGAGGCGTTGCGGGAGGCGAATGCTGATGTTGTTGGCGTAATGGCCATTTTTAGCTATGGCTTTGACAAAGCCCGCACTGCTTTTGAAGCTGCCGGGACCTCCTTTGCAACGCTTTCCACCTATGATGCCTTACTAAAAGCTGCGGCTGAGGCAGAGTACATTGCACCGGAAGAGATGGACACCCTCGAAGACTGGCGAAAATCCCCGGAAACCTGGGGGAAATAATAGGCTGTACCGTCATTGACCGAGCTTGCTTTTCAGGCTTTTGCTCTCGTCAATGGTTAAAGGTCCGCTAACAATGCTAATTATTTATGCCTTAGCTATCATTATTTTGGGGGCAATCTCTATATTAGCTGGTCAAGCGTTATCCAAAAACCGCTCATCAATAAATACTTCACATGTCCGTAATTACATCCAAATCCGAAGCATTCCTGAAAGCTTACCTCAATAATGCTTCGCCTACCGGTTTTGAAGCCCCGGGGCAGCAGCTGTGGCTGGAATATATTAAGCCTTTCATTGACGAATGGCAGTTAGATAACTACGGTACCGTCTATGGCGTTATTAACCCCGGACAGGACTACAAAGTCGTGATCGAAGGGCATGCCGATGAGATTTCCTGGTTCGTTCACCATATTTCGGACGATGGCTTTATCAATGTGATTCGCAACGGTGGGTCTGACCATATGATCGCCCCCTCCAAACGGGTCAATATCCATACCAAAAAAGGTATCGTACGAGGTGTTTTCGGCTGGCCGGCCATTCATACCCGTCATGGTGAAGACGCCAAACTGGCACCGAAAATCAGTAATATTTTCATTGATGTCGGTGCGGAGAATAAGGAGGAAGTGCTGGAAATGGGCATACACGTAGGCTGCGTCATTACCTACGAGGATGAAATGGAAATCCTCAACGACCGGTACTATGTGGGCCGGGCACTGGACAATCGTATGGGCGGCTTTTGTATCGCTGAAGTGGCGCGCCTGATTAAGGAAAACAACGTGAAACTGCCGTACAGCCTGTATGTTGTCAATTCCGTACAGGAAGAAGTCGGTCTGCGTGGGGCAGAAATGATTACGCAAACCATTAAGCCGGATGTTGCCATCGTTACGGATGTGACCCACGATACGCATACCCCACTTGTGAGCAGTAAAAAGCTCGGGGATGTGAAGTCAGGGAAAGGGCCTTCCGTTACTTACGCACCGGCGGTTCACAATAAGCTGCTCAACCTCATCATTGAGACGGCTGAAGCCAAAGAAATACCGATACAGCGAGAGGCGGCCTCCCGGCGTACCGGAACAGATACCGATGCATTTGCCTACTCCAACGGCGGCGTGCCCAGTGCTTTGATCTCACTGCCTCTGCGCTACATGCATACCACGGTGGAGATGTCGCATAAGGACGATGTGGACGCGGTGATCCGCCTCATTTACGAGGTACTGCAACGCATCGAAAAGAATCATAACTTCAAGTACTTCTAAAGATTGCGAGCCCTGCTCATTGCCCTGCTGGATCTTCTTCTGTACAGCAACTTCTGGATTGCGCTGGCTGCTGTAGGCATGGCTGCGCAGTCACAACTCCTGCTTCTGGGTACGGGTGAGCCTACGGCATTGCTTGGTTTTATCTTTTTTGCCACTCTTTTCCTGTATGCGGTCCACCGGATTATCGGGTTGCGAAAGTCAAAGCCCTTTACCGATTCCGGGCGTTATGCGGTCATTGCCCGGTTTAGAAACCACATCGTATTTTATGCCGGGATGGCGGGGCTTTGTGCCGGGTTGTTCCTGTTGCAAATGCCCCGGGCGTTGATTGCCGGGCTAACGGCTCCCTGTTTTCTGGCCCTGCTTTATGTATTGCCAGTTTGGAAAGGCTACCGGCTGCGCGACCTGCATTATGTAAAGATTTTCCTCATTGCGATTACCTGGAGCTGGATTACTGTTTTTCTGGTTGCCCTGGAGCTCGGTATGGCCTGGAGCACCCCGATGTATGTGATGCTGCTGGAGCGGGCATTTTTTGTATTCGCTATTACTATCCCCTTCGACATCAGGGATCTGGACATTGATGCCTTTAATAAGGTCAAAACCCTACCGGCTGCCCTCGGCGTGCGCAGTAGTCAGCGGCTGGGCGGGTTGAGCCTGGGACTAATGCTGCTGCTGGCAGCTCTCAATTACTATTGGGATGTATATACCCTCAATGATTTAGTCGCTATCGTGGTTTCCGCTTGTCTGTCCGGTTTGCTGATTTTCCTTTCTGACCGCAACCGGCACGACTACTTTTTTACCGGGTTGGTGGATGGTATGATGGTCTTGCAGTTTCTGCTTGTTGCCTTGCTGTAAGACTATGATTGGATTTTGCACTTTGGGTTGCATCCGCTCTAAAATTGAATGCCCGCTACTGCCTGGAAAATCCTGCCCGGACCACTCCGATGGAGCAATCCGGGCAGGATAAAAAGTGTGATTTTGATGTAGTTGTAGGTTTGGCAGGTAGATAGTCAGTGCTGTGGCAGCACCAAAAAGGTATAGTGTTTCAAAGATTTTTTGCTTGCCCTTACTGATCGAACCGGGCCAGTTTATTGGGATAGTCGATGGTCATCCGGAAAAACTGCAGGGCGTTACCGCCAATAGCACCTTCCACCTGGCCACCCGCTAAACGCGAATAGTATTGGGTGTAGTTGGCATCCGGGCGGGAGCAGAACCAAACCGGCCCCGCTTTCTGTCCTGCAATAACGATCTGAGGTACCTCAATCATCCGTACGTTGCCCAGTTCTGCATCGGCCTGTTCCACCATCTTCCAGTCTGGATGCAGTTGGTGCCATTGCTCAAAGAGCGATTCCACGATAAAGGAGGTAGCGACAGGCTCTGCACCGGTTTCTCCCAACGCGCTCGCAGCAGCTTTTGAGGGCAGCATTTTTGCGCCCGAGTCAATCAATACGGGAATCTGCTCTCCATCTACCTCAATGAAGATACGGGGCAGGCTGGAAATCCGGTTGCCACTTGCACTTTCCTTGAAAGTGACCGGTACGATATTAGGTTCGAGGGGCGATAAGGCCGGCGAATGGCAAAGGAGTTCTTCTGACCGGAAGTCGAAGGTCCAGCAGTATTGCCCGAACCAGGACTGCCCCAGTGAGCCGTGCACATCTTTGCCCAGGTTGGTTTGCGCATCCGGCAGGACCAGAGCTGAATTTCGGTTTAATGTTGGAAGGGCACCCAGTTCGAGGACTTCATTGATGGCGACGAAGGCGTTGCCGCTATCGTCTACTATTCCTGGTAAAGCGTGTTCCTGCATAGCAGACTCTGCGACGAAAGCGCCGCCTGTAGTGTTGACCAGGAAGCTAAGCGTCCCGCCTGCCGATGGGATCTGGGTGTAAATAAGGTGGTTCCGGAATTCTACATCGAGCGCGAACTCAGCGTCTTGAGTGGCCCCCAGCGTAGTCATCAAGGTTAGTACAAGTGTGATGAAGTTGATTTTGGCAAACATTTGTTCTTTTCTTTAAGCGTTTCATGAAAACTACGAGCCTGAATAGTTGACCTTCACCGGGTTACAGCAAAGGGAGCGGTTCAGCAGGCTCTTATCATCGGGGGGACGATTTTGTGTTACACTTACTTCTCTGCAAAAGGTATGCCAAAAATTAAATACCCAAAAAAAATATACGATCAGGAACCTTTTTGCCCCTTTCAGGATTACCCTCTTCCAACAATCTGTAATCAATGTCTGCTTTACTGACTTTCGGAACGCCGCCTGTGGATGCGGCTTATATTACCCGTCCGGGTGCCTACGCGGTATTTTTTAACGAAATGCAGGAACTGGGCCTGGTGCGCACAGATGATGGCCGTTACTTCCTGGCGGGGGGCGGCATTGAAGCCGGAGAGAAAAAAGAAGAAGCCCTTATTCGGGAAGTGCTGGAGGAAACAGGATTACAGGCTTCAGTAAAGGCACCAATTGGGTTAGCCAGGGAGTTTTTCCTGGATGAGATTGAATCCCGGTATTATGAGAAAATTGGGCATTTTTATCATGTGGTGATCACCGGACAGGATCCGACCCAAAAGACAGAAGCGGACCACACCTTATTATGGTTGCCGGTAGCTGAGGCCCTGCCGCTGCTTTACCACGATATGTACCGGTGGGCAGTGGTGCAGGCTCAACGGTAAGCCCAGCGGTGGTAGCGCCGCCGGATCGCTACCCGTGAAAGGCGCATGGCCCAGCGGGACTTGGAGCGCCAAATGGCCCGGATGCGGTCGATGTAGGCGATGAGGACAACGAAAAAAGCCAAAAAGGTTAGCGCACCAATAAACGTCTGCACAGGCGTGAGGGAATGCGCCCACAGCGCGGAGAGCCCAATGCCAAACCAGGTACTGTACAAGAGGATGTAGTGCACCTCGTAAATAGCTAAGGTCTCGCTTCCGATTTTCAGCAGGAGTGGGGGTATATTCCGCCAGGCCTGAGCAAGCCACATGAACAGCGAGACAACAACGAGGACATGCCCCAGTCTTATCAATAGGAAGTTGAAATAAGCATGGTCTTTAAAGGTCTGTACCCCGGTCCCATGATAAAGGCTCATTAGCCAGTTTGAGGAATACTGGTCCATCAGCACACCCAGGGCAATCAGGACAGCAGGGAGAACATGGCTAAAGGCCCAGCCCGGCCTGTAGTGCAACAGCGTGCCCAGGGTGCCACCCAAAAAAGTGTAGCCTATCCAGGGTACCGGCGTAAAAACAGACCCATGGTCCCTGATGAGGTAGTTTTGGAGGACAACCGGAAAGGAGGCGTATTGTCCGTCCCGCACTTCAAAGTAGAAGAAAAAAGCCATTCCGCCGGCAGCTGCCAGCAGTAGGGCGTAAGGTAGACGGCTCCAACGGCTTACCGCGTATATTGCCACAAGACCAATTAGTGCCAGCCCTATACAATGCAGTACATCCACCCGGAACAGGTTGGGCGAAATATAGCCACTCAGCAGTTGTGGAAAGCAAAGCCGGAGTGCATAGCCAATAACAATGAGCTGCAATCCGCGGCGCAGGCCTTTGTGAACGCGCTTGTTGGCAGACAGCGGGCGCCCGTCCCGGAGCAGCAAAAACGTGAAAATCAAGCCGCTGGCAAAAAAGAACAATGGAGCCGTCATGCCCCTCAGGTACTTCCAGGTGGAAAACAGCAGATTGTCAGGGTCGCGGAAGGCATCCCCCAGTAACGTATCCGTAAAATGCCCCTGCAGCATCATTAGGATGGCATAGGCCCGCAATAGGTCGATAAAGGTCAGGCGGCGGTTGAGGCTTTCGATGGCAGTAGTTGTTAAAAAGTGTTAAAACACCATAACGATACCGCCCCCCCAAAACGTTTCCTGCCACCTGAACTTTTTTTGATCCGGCTTAAAATGATTCTCCGAAATCTAAATCGCGCCCGGCAGTCCCACTTCCACCCATTGGCCCGCTGTCCGGGCTTCAATATCCGCTTTATACATGGCCGCACACCGGGTGGCCGGCAGGTAAAACCGCCCCTGATAGGCTGCATTCAGCTGTACCCGGAAGGTCTTGGTTTTCTTCCAGCCCAGGTCAAAAAAGCTGTGTACCCGGTCATCCCGGATATCCTGGTATTCCGGCGTATCCGCCTCACCGGAGAAACCGGACATGCGGGTGTTCCTGATTTCCCACCCTGAAGGGAAAATCTGTTCCAGGGCCAGCTCTTCGTAGATCCGGTATTTCTGGTTGGCGGGGTGCGTAAGGGTGACTTCGGCAATGAAATCGGCGCCCTGCGGCAGATTCGCCGGGCTGATGGGCTCGCCTGCCATATTTTTATAAGCAATATCCATTTGCAGCTTGCTGTTCAGGGCGGTCTCCTCGCCGGTCAGGGGCTGCCCGCTCCGGATCACCCGGGTGAAAAGGAGGCCCTTGCCGGTATTCCTGACCGTAACCTGTTTGCTGTCCTCCGATAGTTGGATAAGCATTACCGGGTGGTCTGACCCGGCAGCCGTGGTCTGTCCATCGGTGGTGTACTCGAAGGCGATGGGCTGTTGTGCTTCGGTGCCATTGGCTTTGACGAATTTGCCGATAGCCAGGAGGCTGTAGGCAGTTTCCTGGGTGTTGAGCCAGTCCAGGCTGCTGAGTTCGCTGGCGATATCCCGCAGGATTTCAGCCGCCTCATCTGTTTGTTCCATCAGCACAAGGGTTTCCAGGATCATGGCCTGGTCTCTCAGCCTTGATCCGAAAGTCGAACCCATCTCCTGGTAGGCTCCAATATTGCGGTCTGTGCTGCGCACCATCTGCCGGGCCATATCCATTTTGCCGGTAAGCGCATAGGCGGCAGCGAGGCGCCATTTCGCAGCGGTATTCAGGTTGTCATTGGAGCGCAGGCGGTTCATGGCGGCCAGGTCAGGCGCCTTGGCTAAAGCCAGGGTATAGAGCCGGTAAGCCTGGTCCAGTGCCTGATTGCCAGCGTAATACATCCCGTACGCGGCTGCATCACCGGACCACAGCCGTGCGGTCTCCTGCTGATAGCGTATCCATTGGTCAAGCATAGTGGGCGGCACAAAGTACCCCTGCGCTTTGGCTTCGAGCAGAAAATGCCCGGCGTAGGTAGTGGACCAGGTGCTGGCGGTGCTGCCGCCAGGCCAGTAGGCCATGCCCCCATTGCCCAGCTGGAATAAGCCCAGCCGGTTGATGGTGGCTTTGATGTTTTTGGTGGTTTGCTGGCGTTGGTCCTCCTCCACGTTGAGCAGGTCATTGACATAGAGCTGAGGGAAGCCGCCGGAGAGGGTTTGTTCCAGGCAGCCGTAGGGGTAGCGGATCAGGTAATTGAGCCGCCGCTCCAGATCGATTGGCGGGAGATTGCTGACTTCCAGTACCACCTCATTGGTGCCAGGCATGCCCGGGCTTTCAAAATTATAGGTATGCGTTCGTCCGGGGTCAAGGGATTTTTCATCCACATCCGTTACCACCGGATTAGGGTTTCGGACCTCGATTTCGATTTCCTGGGTGGCTTTGTGGCCGCCGCCTTCCGCTGTGATCGTAAACTTCGCTATACCGATGCGCTCGGCGACCCGTACCGGGAAATTAACCAGCTGATCGCCCGTCCGCTGGAATTGGATGCGCTGGGAAGGCTCCGGCAGTTCAATCAGATTGCCGGGCGACTTCACCGTGACTTTGACATCCCGTATACCGTCCTTCATGGCAAATACATTGACCGGGAGTTGCAGGGATTCGCCCGGGCCGAGTACCCTGGGCAGGGTGCCGAGGACCATCAGCGGCTGTCGGACGGGGACAGATTTGTCAGCGTGTCCGTAGGCTTGCTGTTCGGCAGCAACGACCATGACCCGCACTGCTCCCACATAGTTGGGCATCTGCAGGGTATGGGATACGGTTTTCCCTTTTTCGAGGTAGAAAGGCCCGAGGTGCATGGCCACGGGTTCAAAGCGATTGGCCTTCTTCGCCGCCTGTACTTTTGCGGCAGCGTCCCCGCCAATGCTCAACATCCGGTCCAGTTGCCCGCTTTGAGCGCCCAATACTTCGTCGTAAAGGTCCCAAGTGCGCACACCGAGCGCTTCCCTCGCGTAGAAATGCTTCCACGGGTCTGGGGTTTCGAAGCGGGTCAGCCCGAGCAGCCCTTCGTCTACCACCGCCAGGGTGTAGGCCATGGGGCGGCCGGATTTTTCGCTGACCTTCACCGTAAAGTCCTGTTTCGGGCGGAGCTCTTCGGCGACTATTATTTCCGGTTTAAGATGGGTGGCCGGGTCTTCCACATTGACCGGAATGACCCCGTAAAGCCGGATGGGCAAGTCGTTTTCCACTTTGCCATGAGGCTGCAGCAGCGTCATGTGGGCGTAGGCGGTAGGGGCCATGTCGGGCGTAGCTTCGAAAGTGATGGTGTTTTCGCCCGGTTTGGCGTCTACCCAGAAAGACCGCAACACTTCACTGCCGGTTTCCAGGCTGACCAGGATTCTTCCGGCACGGGCTTCGGGCAGGCGCAGCGTCACTTGCTCTCCAACATCATACCGCTCCTTGTCGGCCGTGAAGGGGAGCATAGCGGCAGCTTCCCGGTTACCTTCCTGATCGCCGTACCAGGGGCTGCCAGCGTAGAAAAAGTCACCGGAACAGTGCCCGGTTTCCGTATCGCAAACCCGGACCATATAGCGCCCCCAGTCTCTGACCGTCACGGGCCAGGATACTTTGCCATCGGAGCCGGTGGTGAGGGTGGTTTTTTCTTCGGCACCATAGTGGGTAGCCGTATTGTAACGGGAGATGTTGCCATTGCTGCGGTCCCACCACCAGCGCCAGTCTACGCGATAGAGCCCCACGCTGATTTTGCGGTTGGCCACCGGTTTGCCTTTGGTGTCCACCACCGTCATAGGGATATCGGTGCGCTCGTTCCTATTGATACGCTTGCTGCCGTACTTGTTTTTGGGGATGGACAGTCCGGCGTAGGCGCTGTAGGGGTCATAGGGCAGGCTGAAATTGTCGGTGCTGAACCCGCCACCGCGTTCGAATACCCGGGTTTGGAAGTTGGCGGTTAGCCGGCCGGGGAGTTCCTGTTGGTCTCCCAAATCGAAAGCGGGCGAACCCGTGCCTTCCTCATTGAGCTTGCCTTCCCAAACCATACGCGGCTCCATACTGAAGGAGCGGGCAGGGTCGTCAAATTCATAATCCGGCCGGCTGGAAAAGGAGGTATTCGTGGATTGCAGCTGCGCTTCTATGCGTGCTTCCAGATTGGAGGCCGGCGCCCCGTGCAGCCAATTGGCCTGAAGAGTAGGAGAGAAGGGCGCATTGGCTACGCTGAGCTGTTCCGTACCAAAATCGAAATTGATCTTGATCCGGTTGGGCTTGACCGTTTCAATGCGGAGGTTTTTCGTAAAGGTGGCGCCCCCGGCTTTCACCGTAGCCCTCCAGATACCCGTGAAGGCATCTGTGGCGGTGGCAAAATGCAGGGGGTAGACTTTAGGCACCCGGTTAGTGACCGTCCGGGTTTCCCGGATTTGCCCGCGTGGGTCGCGCAGTTCGAAGGTGACGGGATAGTTTGCCGGAAGTTTTCCCAGCGCATCTTCGAGCACGAAATTAAGGTAAACCGAATCGCCCGGGCGCCAAACACCACGGTCGGCGTAGAGGAAACCCTTCAGGCCTTTTTGCGCTACAGCGCCTTCTACGTCAAACTTGCTGAGCGATAGGGCATCGCCGTCCTGCAGGCGGAGGTAGCCGCGCTCTGATCCCTGTTTAGCGACCACCACAAAAGGCTCGCGGGGCAGGTCTGCCTGAAAACGCCCGTCCCCATCGGTAGTGCCGGAGCCGATGAGCTGCTGCTGGAAGTCGTAAAACTCGAGGTTGACACTGCTTAATGGCTTTGCGGTGCGGAGGTCGGTGGCGTAGACCATGCAGTTGCGCGCATCAGCTGATTTGGCCAGCAGGCCGATATTGGAGGCGATGACGTTGCGCTGCACAAACCGGTCGGAATTGTAATAGGCAGGCTTGCAGGGGTCATCCCGGTCCGACCAGCTAAAGCCATCGTAATAGCCGGCAAAGCCGTACCAGTTTTCCATGATGCTTTCTAATTCGCTGTCATTAGGATCAGCATTATCGTCCTTGCTGCTCAGCTCTTCCGTGCAGGTGTAGGCGGTATGCTCCGGGCGGAACCCGATACGGATCTGGTAGATGGCCTGTGGATCGGACTGAACGAGCTCGTCCAGGCTGATGGCATAGCGGGACCAGGTATTGAGGTTGGCTTCTGCGTTGAGGGCCTGTAGCGGGACATCCACCTGTTTGACCAGACGGCCTACCTGCCGGAGATTGTAGCCTCCGTCAATGGTGTTGTCCTGTAAAAACTGTAAGATGTTGTTGTGGTAGATCTTGAAGACCTCGACCACCACCGAATGCAAGTTGATGGCTTCAAACGGGAAAGCCAGGCCTTCCGTATTGGGCAAAATCACGCCATTGCCAGCCAGTCGGACCTGCGGCTTGGCGTCCTGAATATCCACCTCCCAGAGCCCGGCTTTTTTCATGGGCGACCCCATGCTGTTCTTTAGCCCCTTGCTCACGGTGACCTTGCGGGTACCGGTGATACCAGAGGCAGGATAAACTCGCAGCCGGTTACCGTCCGCCAGGAAGCGGAGGGTGCCGCTGTAGTTTTCAATAGTTACCAGGCCATTGAAGTCCTGTGAAGCATCGAGGGGGTCAGAAAAGAATAATTCCAGGAATAGCTCCTGTCCCTGATTGACCTGTACGTTGGTCAGGGTAAAGTCGCCCAGAGCGGGGACAACAAATTCCAGGGTTTGGCTGCCTGACTGGTCAAAGCCGTCATAGTCCAGCGCCACGGCAACGGTACTCGGTTGGTCTGTGCGGGTAATCTTTTCAACGTAGAAGTAGTGCTCGGTTCCACGCCCGCCGTGTTCCCAACGGATCGGCAGGGATTCGCCATTCTGCGTGGCGGAGATGGCCTGCTCGACGAGCTCACTGCTGCCGAAGTCAGTTGTATGGGCGGTGCCGGAAAGTTCCTGTTTGGAAAGGTCACGGATGTCCGGTGTGCGCAGCCCGCCGATATTTGCGGAAAGCTGTAGGTCGTAGGTGCGGAAGTCGAATTCGAAGGCCCGGGCGTCCCTGGGCACATTGGAAAACAACTCGCCAAGCTGCACGGTAGCCACGTAGGCGGTCCCGGAAGCCAGGTGCTGTTCCGGCTGGAAAACCAGGGTTTGGGCATCTTCCCAAATCGCCTGTCCCTTGGTAGCGGGCTGAAGCTGCAGGAGCCCTTCGACCGGCTGCCCGATCTGCTCTTCGGCCGCCACTGCACTGGCGAATCTTACCCGCACCGGGCTGGTCCGGGAAATCACACCGGACGTGTAGCTGTAAAGGTAGGCATTGGCGCTCTCCGGCATGGGGGCGGCGCGTTGCTCTTTAGAACCGCAGGAGGATAATACCGCTACAATAGCAAGCGTATGCATGAAAACGACCAATGGGAGAAGAAAAGACCTGGACATGGTGGCTGGTTTTTGGGTTTGAATTGAACTCACGTAAGATAGCAGGTTTTGCTTTTCGTTCCAAAGAAAAAATATTCAATCCCTTCAACACCTGCCGGTAAATGGCGTTATTACGGGAAAATCTAAACGACCGGATTCCATGAACGAAATGCTGCCTTTATTTCCGCTGCAACTGGTTGCCTTCCCGGGCGAGTCCCTCAACCTCCACATTTTTGAGCCCCGCTACCGTCAGCTGGCCAAAGCGTGCGAAGAAGGTGGGGCCACATTTGGCATTCCAGCCTATATCAACGGCAAAGTCATGGAGGTCGGTACGGAGATGCGGCTGGTCGCGGTCGAAAAGCGGTATCCCAATGGCGAACTGGACATCAGGACCGAAGGCATTCGCCCGTTCCGGATCGAACAGTTTTTCAGGCAGGCACCGGGGAAGCTGTACGCCGGGGCACAGGTAGACTGGCTGGAGTATACAAGTACAGAGGGCGATATTACCATAAGCATGCAGCTGATTGAGCTCATTGGCGAACTGTTTGCCCTGCTGAGCATCGACAAGCCGGTCCCGGAAGACCCGGCAACGCTGCAAACGTTTGATGTGGCCCACCACGTTGGTTTTTCCATTGAGCAGGAGTATCAGTTCCTCTGCATCCCAAATGAGCTGGCCCGGCAGGAGTACATGCGCGCCCATCTGGAAAAGATGCTGCCGGTAGTCCGGGAAATGAATAACCTGCAGGAGCGGGCGCGGATGAACGGGCATTTTAAGAACCTTCAGCCGCCCAAATTCTAACCCATGGACTGGGCATATAAAACTCACCTCTTATTCACGCTGTATATGCTGGGGCTGATCTGGTTCGTGCAGGTTGTGCATTACCCGCTCATGGGTAAAGTAGGCGCTTCCAGTTTTATTGACTACGAACGGGCGCACACCCGCTTCACCTCCTGGGTTACTGCGCCGCCTATGCTGATCGAGCTGGGGAGTGGGCTGTTCCTGCTGTTTCAGCATACCGATAGCTGGCTTTGGTGGGTAAATGCAGCAGGGCTGTTAGGGCTTTGGGGCTCCACCTTTTTCATTCAGGTGCCCTTGCACAATGCGCTAAGCCAGGCATTTGATCCGAAAAACCACGCCCGCCTGGTCCGAACCAACTGGATACGCACCATTATCTGGAGTTTGAGGGCGCTGTTGCTGTTGAGTTGGGTTTGAAATTTTGAAGTTGTTAGATCGTTTCTCACTGCATTGCCAACTTCCGCTTCATTAGACTTGATGTGTCGGGTCAGTGTAGTGGGAAAAATGAGCTATTTTCAATCACGCGCAGGCTTTTTCACTCACCTAGCCTGAGCTGGATGACTGAAAAAAAGTCTATTATCAAAAGCAGCCTTTCCCACTCGTGCCCACCCTGTTCCAAAGTACTATTCCTTCTTTATCCACGCCAACTACCCGCAGGACCTGGTAGACGCGATGGGGATCAACCGCGCGAGCCTGTACGACGCCTTTGGGGGCAAAAAGGACTTGTTTGATCAGGCCTTTGAGCTCTATCGAAAGACCAATGCCCAGGGCCTGCAGCGTTTTCTGGAGCAGCAAGACAGCGTACGCGATGGTTTCCGGCAGTTATTCGCCATGGCCATAGCAGAAACGCAATCCGAAGCGGGCCAAAAAGGCTGCTTCGTGGTCAATGTGACGACGGAGCTTCTGCCCGAAGACCGGTCTATGGAAGGGGTGATCCGGGCGAATAAGGAAGGCTTCACGGCGGTATTCCATCAGTTTTTGCAGCAAGGCGTAGCTTCCGGCGAGTTGTCAGCAGATCAGGATTTGGAAGCTACAGCCAACCTCTTCTTCACCTTATACAATGGTGTGAAAGTGGTGGGCAAGATCCCCGGGCAGGAAAAAGCGCTCTTGGGGGCGGTGGAAGCGGCGCTGGGGGCGTTGCGGTGAAGAATAAGACGGAGATTAAACGGCTCAATTCTACATTACGATACGACTGGGCTTACCGACTGCACAGGAATTTCAACAATAACCGTAGTGCCTCGTCCCGGACTGCTGTCCACATGCAGCGTTCCATGAAGCAACCGGGTACGGGAGGACACTGTTTTGAGGAACAGTTCGTTGGTGGAAGAGGTATCAAACCCCTGGCCATCGTCCTCTACCGTTAGCTGTACCGAATGCGCAGTCTTGTAAAGTTGAACCCAGACCCGGTTGGCGGCGGCGTGCCGGGCCACGTTATTCATAAGCTCCTGCGCAATGCGGAAAAGGGAGATGCGGGCCCCCTCCGGCAGTTCGTAAGAGGTTTCTTCCAAATGAAGGTCAACTGAGACAGGCCAGGTGCTGCGGAACTCGTCGGCCCACTCCTGCAGCGCGGCGCCCAGGCCTATCTGCGTAAGGGTTGGGGGCAGCAGGTTTTCGCTGATGCGCCGGTTTTCGGCAAGGGCACGCTGCAGTATATGGTGTTGTTCCTCAGGTGCTTTACTCTTGGCCAGTTGTAATTGCAGGGCGTACAGGGTGCCGCCCAGACTATCGTGAAGGTCTGTTGCAATTCTTTTTCGCTCCTGCTCCTGCCCGGAAAAGAGGGCCTGCATAGCGGCGAGCTCTTTTGCTTTCTGGGCTTGTTCAAGTTCCTGCTGATGTTTTATTTCCAGCTTGAGTCGGGCTACCCTGCGTTTTCGGAGGATCGTTCTGGCAGTCAGCAGTGTGCTCAATATGCCCATCGTCAGTAAGGTGATGATCCATTTTTGTTGGGTGAGGCGCTGTAACTGAATCAGGCTTTTGTTTTCCGCCAGCGCTAACTGTTTCTCTTTTTCAGCAGTGCGGTAACGGATTGCCATTTCATCGATCTTCCGGAGCCGGTCGGCATTCATGATGTGATTGCTGAGCCGGTTTGCCCTTTCCTGGTACATCAGCGCCTGTTCTGGTGCACCCGACAGGAGATGGGCTTCGGAGAGCTTTGCGTACGCTTTTGCGGTGTAGATATTGAGGTCCTGTTCATGGCTCACGCGGAGTACCATCTGCAACTGCCGGATGCCCTCCTGATGTGCTCCATCCCGGATGAGCATTTGAGCATAGTTTAGGACTGTAGGCAACCGGCTGGCGTGCATTCCCAGATGGCTGAGCTGATTTAGTTGCCGTGAGACCTCTTCCCGGTTGGGGAGATAACTTTTTTTTTGATCCGCTTGCTGTAATCCGCTGCCTGCTGATAGGCCGCCGCTGCGCGTTCCTGCTCTCCCAGGCGCTCGTAGGTTTGGGCCAGGGAGTGAAAGTTACCGCTCACCATGTCCCACCGTTCCCCGAGACGAGCGTAACGGATGGCTTCAAGGGAGTGGTCAGCCGCTGCCTGCAGGTTTTGAGTACAGTAAAATAGATTGGCGATGTTGTTGTGAAGGCTTGACATGCGGGTATTGTAGCTGAAAATGCCGGTTTCGGGCTTCAGCAGGCTAAGCGCTTGCTGCAGATGTTCCAGCCCTTTTTCATAGATCCCCCATTGCCTGTATATCCTGCCGAGCATGTTATTGAAGTTGATCAGGAGCTCTGGGTCGCCGTTTTTTTCTGCAAACGCCATACCAGCTTTGAAGTCAGCTAAGGCCTCGTCGGTACGGTTATTGCGGAAGTGGATGTTGCCGCAGCCGAAGTAAGCCCGGGCGATCAGCTCGTCCTGTTGGCTGGCTTTGGCTTTTTCGAGTGCCTCCCGGGCCAGGTTGATGCCTGAGGCATAGTCTTCCCGGGCCTTTAAGCCAGCGAGCCGCACCTGGCAACTGATTTTTTCTTCAATCGAGGTGGCGCGCTCTAATTGCGCCTGTAGGGTTTCCTGTTGTTGTTTCAGGTCTGCTCTGGAAGTGGGTGGGGGTAATGGGGATTGTGCGGTCAGTGGGGGCATACCGGTCAAAATGCCGGTCAGCAGCAAGGAGAGAAGGAGGTGTTGAAGTTTCAGGGTCGGCATGGGTTATACGATTTTGTTTTCGATGGCAAAGCGGACAAGTTCTGCGGTATTGTCGACTTCAAGTTTTCGTTTCAGATTGCGGCGGTGGGTTTGCACAGTGTATTCGCTGATGAACAGCTGTTCGCCGATCTGTTTATTGTTGAGGGCCTTGACGATGAGCACGAGTACTTCCAATTCGCGTCGGGTCAGGGTGGCTTTTTTAGTAAAAGCATCCTGATAGAAGGTACCTGGCTGTTCGTTTTCCGCGGTTTCGGGCGGGCTGTAGGTTTTGCCGTTTAGTACTGTACTCACTGCCTCTATGACCGCTTCACTTTTTTGCTCCTTGAGTACGATTCCATGCACGCCCGCTTTATTGACTTTTCGGAGGATACCCGGCGATCGGTAGATCGTCAGCACAAGGATTTTGACCTTGGGGAATTGTTTTTTGACTTTCAGAATGAGCTCGAAACCATCCTGCCCGGGCATATTGAGATCGGTAATTAACAGATCAGGAACTTTTTTGCGCATCAGGGATAAAGCCTGACGGGAGTTGTTAGCCGTACCGGTAACGATCCACCCTTCCTGCTGCTGGAGGATGTCTTTAAGCCCCTTGACCAGGAGATGGTGATCGTCGGCAATAAGGATGTTGATCGGTGGCACGATAAGTGAAGGTTCCAGGGTTTAGTGGATATACACGAAAGGTAAAACTGGATGGTTTTGCTACATTTTCGGTCTTCATTGTCAAAGATAAACAAAAAGTAACAAAGCCGAAACACCGTGAAAAGGGCATATCTGCAGAATCTTGAGTCGGGAAGTACATACCGGGCAATGATCCAAAAAGCCTCAACCGTTCTTTTTTGCTGGAGGAGGGGCGGTTTGCCGGTTCAGTGGCAGGCTTTTCTTTCGTACTTGTATCCAAGGTCAGAAGCCAACCTTACAGGTGAAATTACTTAGAAGTAAGTATTTTTTTCGCCTGCCCGGCCGCTTACCTTAGTTGTCGAAAGCGGAGTCAACTGCTCCATTGGCGTGAAAATGCCTGCCCGGCTTAATTCCGTTGCACAAAATAAGACCTCTTAAAAAAGCAATAGTATGAAAAAAAACTTGAACACCCTTTTGATACTCTTGCTGTTAGGCCTGACGGGTAACCTATGGGCGCAGCGCAATTGTGGTAGCATGGACTACCTGGAGCATCAGCATGAAATGCACCCGGAACGCGAACAACGGCTAAAAGAAATCGAGAGGCACACTGCCCGCGTCCTGGAAAGTGCTTCACGCTCGGTGACAGGCACCATTACCATCCCCGTGGTGGTGCATGTGGTGTACAATAACGCCACGGAGAATATCAGCGCGGCTCAGGTGCAAAGCCAGATTGATATTCTGAATGAAGACTTCCGCCGCCTGAATGCGGATGCGGTCAACACGCCTTCTGTATTTCAGGGCGTAGCAGCCGATGTAGAAATTGAGTTTTGCCTGGCTACCGTTGACCCGCAGGGAAACCCAACCGATGGCATTACGCGCACCCCAACCAGTGTCACTGCTTTCGGCACTAATGACGAGGTGAAGTTTAACTCCAGTGGTGGGAAAGACGCCTGGCCGGCAAGTGACTACATGAACTTTTGGGTTTGTGATATCAGCGGCGGCATTCTGGGTTACGCACAGTTCCCCGGTGGCCCTGCCAGTACCGATGGAGTGGTTGTTGATTACCAATACTTTGGGGATATTGGCACCGCTACCGCTCCTTTCGATAAGGGCCGGACCGGTACGCACGAGGTGGGGCACTACCTCAATCTTCGCCACATCTGGGGGGATGGCAACTGCAACGCCGACGACTTCGTCAGTGATACGCCACGGGCTGGCGGGCCAAACTACACGGGTTCACCTTGTAATTTCCCCGGTAGCAACTCCTGTAATGGAGGTACCGGTGATCTTCCTGACATGTTCCAAAACTACATGGACTACTCCGATGATGGCTGTATGAACCTCTTCACGCAAGGCCAGACTGCCCGTATGCGGGCTTTGTTTGAGCCCGGTGGCGCCCGTGCCAGCCTGCTGAACTCTACCGCCTGCGGCACCCCCGTAACGCCTACCTGCAATGACGGCATCCAAAACGGCGATGAGACCGGCGTAGACTGCGGCGGAAGCCATTGCCCACCCTGTGCTGTGCCTTGTGCCGATCCGGGCTTTACGTCCAATACCATAACGACATCAGCGGATGGTGCTTGGTCCGTATACGCCATGGATTTGGACGGTGATGGCGACGCGGATGTATTATCGGCCTCATATAGTGATGATAAGATAGCGTGGTACGAGAATGACGGCAGCGGCAATTTTGGTGCGCAGCAGGTCATAACGACATCAGCGAATAGTGCCAGGTCCGTATACGCCATGGATTTGGACGGTGATGGCGACGCGGATGTATTATCGGCCTCTTTTAATGATTATAAGATAGCGTGGTACGAGAATGATGGCAGCGGCAATTTTGGTGCGCAGCAGGTCATAACGACATCAGCGGAAGGTGCTTGGTCCGTATACGCCATGGATTTGGACGGTGATGGCGACGCGGATGTATTATCGGCCTCTTCGTGGGATGATAAGATAGCGTGGTACGAGAATGACGGCAGCGGCAATTTTGGTGCGCAGCAGGTCATAACGACATCAGCGGATGGTGCTTGGTCCGTATACGCCATGGATTTGGACGGTGATGGCGACGCGGATGTATTATCGGCCTCTTCGGTTGATGATAAGATAGCGTGGTACGAGAATGACGGCAGCGGCAATTTTGGTGCGCAGCAGGTCATAACGACATCAGCGAATGGTGCCAGGTCCGTATACGCCATGGATTTGGACGGTGATGGCGACGCGGATGTATTATCAGCCTCTTCGGTTGATGATAATATAGCGTGGTACGAGAATGACGGCAGCGGCAATTTTGGTGCGCAGCAGGTCATAACGACATCAGCGGATGGTGCCAGGTCCGTATACGCCATGGATTTGGACGGTGATGGCGACGCGGATGTATTATCGGCCTCTTCGTATGATGATAAGATAGCGTGGTACGAGAATGACGGCAGCGGCAATTTTGGTGCGCAGCAGGTCATAACGACATCAGCGGATTGTGCCAGGTCCGTATACGCCATGGATTTGGACGGTGATGGCGATGCGGATGTATTATCGGCCTCTAATGATGATAATAAGATAGCGTGGTATGAAAATGACTGTGTAGGAACCTGCCCCACACCAGAAAACATAACGATAACTTACGATTGTGGCGGAGAGGTTGTCCTGCATTGGGACATTACCGACCCGGATACGCTGGTCCAATCCTATACCGTGGTGCTGGATACCAATGGTCAGGAGTTCACCAGTTATACCGGCCTGACTACATCTGAATTAACGATCCCTGCTGGCACCCTTCAGCCAGGGACAGATTATGAGTACACCATTACAAGTAGCTGCGGGGCCAACACTACAGGCGTTATTGACGGCACAGAGATCAGAGATCCATTACCGGAGATCATTATAAGCAATGTGGTTCAGCCGGACTGCCTGGGCAATGATGCTGGAGGTTTCGACGTAACCGTAACAGACGACTGCGGAGCATTCTACAATATCAGTGTTGGGGCAACGACTTTCTTTAATGTCCCTGCCGGTGCGACGGTTACATTTATTGATTTGGAAGGTACGCCGGCCGGTATGACACATCAAGTCAATATTGCATTAGCCGATGCGGGCCCATGTGATTTAAGCGTTGAAGAAGTAGCCTGCCTGAATGCGGTAACTGCATCTGAGTTGATCTACACAGCCGACACTAGCCCTCCCGATGCATTGTGTGCGAATACCACTGTATTTTTTGATGCATCCGGTCAGGCATCCATCAACCCACAGGATGTAGACGGTGGCTCCACAGACGATTGTGCAACCGTGCTAAACTACGCTCTTGACCAATCCCAGTTCACTTGTAGCGATGCACCTGAGGTGATGGTGCAGCTGGAAGTAGGAGATGGAAACCCCGCAACGGGATCAGGAACCTGTATGGCTGCTGTAACGCTCATTGATGACTTGCTACCCTCGGCAGTTTGTCAGGATTTAAGCATAGACCTGGATGGTTCGGGTATGGCCAGTGTCTCTCCACAGGATGTAGACGGTGGTTCCACCGATAATTGTGGAGTGGCTGGCCTGACCCTTGATATAACCCAATTTTCCAGCGCGGACATCGGGCAAAATCAGGTCATACTGACCGCAGAGGATGCTGCCGGCAATTTAAATAGCTGCTT